>NZ_JAQQBT010000004.1:0-343386 GCF_028570825.1 Vibrio sp. CCUG 15886
TCATCTTGGTTGTAGACGCCATCCGCACCCATGCCTTGGAACTCAACCGTTGGCGTCGGCGCATCCACGTTATCCACCAGATAATCACGCTCACCCGAGCCGCTAAACGGATTACCCGCCCAGTCGTCTCCCGTTACAGTAGCGGTAACTTTGTCGTCCTGAGCTAAGTCAGATCCTGAAACAGACACTTCCCATGTTTTATTACTCAATACCGAAGTAGTGTAGGTTACACCATTCACCACAACGGTCACTTGATCACCAGGCCTTGCATCGCCTCCAACGGAGCCAGTTACTTTTACTAGGCCTTCGCTTTCTGCTTTATTGACCACATTGTCATCTGTGATTAGGTCGATCTTGATCGTTCCACGTGCAAACGTATCAACTAGGTAGAATTCCGTAGAAGTCGCTGAGCCAATATTACCCGCCGTGTTTACAACATCTACTTTGGCATCGACGACATTATCTGAATCTGCGCTTAAATCTGAGCCCTTAACTTCTATACTGTATTTACCGTCGACAACTTCACCAGTGTATTCAACGCCATTGATAGTGAGAGTAACAACGCCCGACGAGAAAGATTCACCAGTTACCGTACCGGTCACTGTGACTAAGGAGTTTACTTCTTGGGCATTAATCACAGAATCAGAGGTGATTGGATCAATGTCGATGTTCACGTTAATTGGCGTGTCATCAAATCTATGAACTGACTCACCTTTAGACGTGACTTCGTTACCTGCTGCATCAGTTGAATTAACGGTAACTTCAAAAGCTGTGTCGACAGCAAGGTCTGAACCGCTTACTGATAGCTCCCACGAGCCGTCTTCAGAAACGCTACCTTTGTATTCGTTACCGTTAATGATTGCGGTAACAATATCTCCAGTTTTGATGTCACCACCCATCGCTGAACCAGTCACTGTAATAGTCTGATTTTTCTCTGTTTCTGTAATCGCATCATCTGAAGTAATTGGATCAACAGAAACCGTACCAGCCTGAGCTGTAGTATCAAGAGTAAACGTCAGTGTGCTGCTGCCAGAAGTGTTGCCTGCTGCATCGGTTTGACGAACGATGATCGTATTGTCGCCTTCCACTGGTGTTGGCGCGGTGGTTGTCCATTCACCATTAACAAAGTACTCCACCGTCGCACCTTCTTCGGTGCCTGCAACAGTGAAATCACCTTTATTGGTCAGGAAATCGTCGGCTAAGCTGCCGCTGTCTGTATCGAGCGAAATCCGCGGCGCATCTGGCGCTGTGGTATCGAGAGTAAACGTCAGTGTGCTGCTGCCAGAAGTGTTGCCTGCTGCATCTGTCTGGCGAACGATGATCGTATTATCGCCTTCCACTGGTGTTGGCGCGGTAGTTGTCCATTCACCATTAACAAAGTACTCCACCGTCGCACCTTCTTCAGTACCCGCAACGGTGAAATCGCCTTTATTGGTCAGGAAGTCGTCGGCCAAGCTGCCACTGTCAATATCGAGCGAAATCTGCGGTGCATCTGGCGCTGTGGTATCAAGAGTAAACGTCAGTGTGCTGCTGCCAGAACTGTTGCCTGCTGCATCGGTCTGACGAACGATGATCGTATTATCGCCCTCCACTGGTGTTGGCGCGGTGGTTGTCCATTCACCATTGACAAAGTACTCCACCGTCGCGCCTTCTTCGGTGCCTGTAACGGTGAAATCACCTTTATTGGTCAGGAAGTCGTCGGCTAAGCTGCCGCTGTCAGTTTCGAGCGAAATCTGCGGTGCATCTGGCGCTGTGGTATCGAGAGTAAACGTCAGCGTGCTGCTGCCAGAAGTGTTGCCTGCTGCATCGGTTTGACGAACGATGATCGTATTATCGCCTTCCACTGGTATTGGCGCGGTGGTTGTCCATTCACCATTGACAAAGTACTCCACCGTCGCACCTTCTTCGGTGCCTGCAACGGTGAAATCGCCTTTATTGGTCAGGAAGTCGTCGGCTAAGCTGCCGCTGTCGGTATCGAGCGAAATCTGCGGCGCATCTGGCGCTGTAGTATCGAGAGTAAACGTCAGCGTGCTGCTCTCAGATGAATTTCCTGCATCATCGGTTTGGCGAATAATAATGGTATTTTCACCTTCAACAGCGACAGGTTCAGTTGTTGTCCATTCACCATCCACAAAATATTCAACAGTTGCGCCATCTTCGATATCTGTGACCGTGTATGAACCATCATTTGTTAAAAAGTCATCAGCTTTGGAGCCACTGTCCGTATCTAGTGTGATAGTCGGCGCCGATGGTGCAACGGAGTCAATGTCTTGTAATGCTGTGTTAGCATCATTTAGTAGATCAAATAGAGAGAGGCTTTGTGCTTCGTTTAAGCCCAGCGCTTGTAATCCTTGAGTGCTAAAGTCCGTACTCGCCAAAGATTCTGCACCAATACGCGAAATCGTTCCGCCAGCCACTAAGCTTGAACCACCTGTTTCGCCTGCGGCCGTCGCAAAATCGTCACCCAGTTGCGTCGGGTCCTGTCCTTCTTCTAACGCAGCAAAAATCTGTTGAATGTCATCAGTGATGTTGGTTTCACCAGCATCGGTTGCAATGCGAAATTGGGGTACATCTGTTTCTTCCAGCGTTTCAATAACTAATTCGCCCGGAGCAATGGCTTGTCCTGGCGCAAGAATTTTAATGTTGCCGTTTAAATCCAGAACAACAATACGACCAGCAGTGAGAGACGCTCCTGCAAGGAAGGCTGTGAAATCCATAAATAACCTCTGAGATGACTGTAGTACTTTCGTCAATTTTTTGACTGGCAGACTAGTTCTATTTTCTTACCCTATAATATATCAAAGCGACATAGATGTGACATCTCAAAATCCCGTCCAATTTACATTTACGTCACTTATTGGCGACTTTGATCACGCAGTCTCATTTTTGAAGCAGAATCACAGTTTGATTCGCTTCGTTAAAAAAGCCAAAACGCTATATAATTCAATTTCAATAAGTTAGAATTTGATCAATAAATCCACTACAATGTCAGAAAATGAGACTTTTCATCTCTTTTGGCACATTCACACAAGTAATACTAGTGTTAAAAAATTGACGATTTGCCTTAACAATCTCAAAATTAAGACAGTTAATGCTTTAGAATTAGTACAAGTTAATGCTTTAGAATTAGTACAAATAGATTAGTAGGAGAAACACAGTGAAGTGGACCCAAATAAATGCATTTGCCTTAGGTGCAATGCTGACACTTCCTGCTACAGGGCAAACTCTGGAGCAAGCTATCTCGATTACATTAGCGACCAATCCTGAGTTAAAAAGTGCATTTAACGAGTTTGTGAGTAAACGCTATGCCAATGAAGCCTCATCCGGCGCGTACTTACCTCGAATCGACTTAGACGCTGGTATTGGTTATGAATCCATCAATCCAGCAGAGGGAGAATCTACCGATCTCACTCGAAAAGAAGCCTCTTTAACCTTCACCCAGTTGATTTGGGATGGTTCGTCGACGCTAAACGATATGGATCGCACTGCGGCCGAAGCCGAGTCTCTTCGTTACCAGTTACTCGCAGATGCTCAAAACAAAGCGCTTGAAGTAACAAAGGTTTACTTAGATTCTGTTAAAGCGTATGAAATTCTTTCCCTTTCAGAAAGTAACCTCGCTACCCACAAACGTATCTATAGTGATATTAAAAAGCGCGTGAATTCTGGTATTGGCTCTACTGCCGATCTGTCACAAGTTGAAGCTCGACTAGCAAAGGCACACGGAAACTTGGCAGCAGCTCAAAATAACTTATTTGACTCACACACCATGTTCACGCGTCTTGTTGGTCAAACGCCGCAATCGCTTATTTTTCCGCGCGCCGACCAAACTCAAATTCCATTCACTTTGGATGAAGCGGTCAGTCAAGCGTTTAATCAACACCCTGTGATTAAAGTTTCGCAAGTAGATGTCGATTCTGCTCGTTATCAGTACAAGCAGACCAAAGGTCGCAACTACCCAACGTTTTCTTTTGAAGCCTCACAAACTTGGCGTGATGACGCCGGCGGCGTAGAAGGAAACAGCGATGAGTTAACCGCAATGTTGCGCATGCGTTACAACCTATATAACGGCGGAACTGACTCTGCAAACTCTGAAAGTGCAGCTTACCAACTCAACAAAGCGAAAGATTTACGTGAACGCACATTTCGTAGTGTTGAAGAAGGTTTGCGTCTCGCGTGGAGTGCCTTGGATTTAACTCTGCAACAAAAAGAGTTCTTATCTGATCACGTGGACTCCGCGTCAGATACTGTTATTGCTTATGAGAAACAGTACCGCATTGGTAAACGAACATTGCTGGACTTGCTCAATACTGAAAACGAGCTATTTGAAGCACGTAAAGGTTACTTGGATGCGAAGTATGCCGAGCAATACGCTAAGTTCCGTGTGATGAATGCAACTGGCCAACTGTTAAATGCACTGCGTGTGGATATTCCTAAAGAATGGGTTGAAGGGGTGGAGTACTAATATGAAAGCATTTATTTTGCCTCTCGCTTGTTTAACATTTGCGGCAACGCCCGTGATTGCAAGCGATAAAGCTGATGAGTACGACTACTTGGCGACACCACGCGCCGATCAACTTGCCGATCTGCAAGACCAAGATCGAGACGGCGTGATCAACGCGAGAGACTTGTGCCCTGATACACCAAGTACTGCTGAAATTGATAATGACGGTTGTGGTACTTACGTTAAAACCTCGCAGCAGATGCAAATCCGAGTTTTGTTTGCGAATGACTCAGATAAAATTAATCCTGTTTTCCGTAAACAGATTAAAGAGATGTCAGAGTTTTTGAAGCTTTACCCATCAACTTCAATCGAATTACAAGGCTACGCAAGCCGCACAGGTAATGCAGAACATAACTTAGATCTCTCAAAGCGCCGAGCTAATAACGTACGTGAAATGTTGATTGGTTATGGTATTGCTCAAAGCCGAGTACGTATCGTCGGCTTCGGTGATAGTGCCTTAGCCAATGAAGGGACAGATGAAGTCAGTCACGCACTTAACCGACGTGTCGTCGCCTCTGTTGTAGGATACAAAGGGGATGTGAAAGAAGAGTGGACTATTTTTACTAGCATACCGAAAGCGAAGAAGTAGTTTTTCACGTAAGGGGCATTTCGCCCCTTTTCTTTTACCCAGAAATTAATCTCGCATTGGTAACTCTTGGATTAAGTGATACTCTTAGCGACGGTTATTCATAACGAGATTTTACAATGAGCAAATTGACCGCAGATACCCAAGCAAACCTAGAATTATTTATTGAAGAGACTCAAAGCACCAAGTTGGTTTGGGGTTTGCGTAACGAAGAAGGATGGCTAGCTTGTGACTCAACAGAGTTTGAGCAAAGCGAAGTTATGCCTTTCTGGTCAACCAAAGAAGACGCTATGGCACATAACGTTGAAGAGTGGGCTGACTTTGAAGTGTTAGAAATTCCTCTAGACATCTTCGTTGAAGATTGGTTGATCACCTTAGATGAAGACGGTGTTCTTGTTGGTGTTAACTGGAATGCTCAACTTGAAGGTAAAGAAATCGAACCGTCAGAATTGGCAAAAATGTACCTGTAATCTTCAGATTCGTTTCATTTATCTATTTCAGACCAGCATTACAATGCTGGTCTTTGTACATTGGAACATTAAATCTCTTCGCTCTATCGAAAAACATTGAAATCATATGCATATTTTATTGTTAGTTATCGAGTGGATCACACCGTTCTCCGTACGTAAAAGATAAGATAGACGACTGGCTTCCCCTTTCTAGCACCATGTTTATACGTAAATTACTTTTATGGATCGTTCTGCTGTTTTGTTCCGTACCCGCTTTCGCGGAAAGCAGCAGTTTTCATCATTGGTATCAGTTCTATCAACAGAAACTAAAAGCCGATGACGGCGCAGCCTTTGACTTGCTACAAGAGCGTTACTCAGCACTATTGCCGAGCGCCGAGAAGCTCTACGTCAGCGGGCTACTGTTTGATTACCTTTCAAATAGAGATCAGCCCTACTATGGTGCAAGTCAGCATCGAGATAGCCACTTTGCTCGCCAAGAAGCTCTCTATGTGGATGCAATGTATTTGCGCAAAGAGGGGCAATACGATTCTGCCGTTGAGAAATTCCGAGCCGTATTGAATCATGCCGCTCAACTCGATGAAAAAAACACCAAAGAACTCATTTACTATCAGCTTTGCTACACGCTGAACGAGCAAGGTGAACTCCACAAAGCGAAACACTTCTGTTCAAAGCTGCAACAGCAGATAGATAGCAATGACAGTACATTACTGCCGAAATACCTGAGCTATCGTATCATCGCCAACAATTTCAGCTACCGAGGCGAGCCCCATCTTGCGCTAGCAAACTACCAGAAGATGCTGCGCACCCTACCCGCTAACGCCGATCGTTCAGGCGCTTTTAATGATATTGGCAACCAGTTGCGTGAAGTCAGCCAATTTCAACAATCAGAAAACTACCTTCTCGATGCTTTGGCAATTAGACGAAATGCAAGCACGCCAACAGAGCTCGCTCAAGTGTTACACAGCCTCGCGCAACTCTATGCTGATTGGCATAAACACGAGCAAGCGGAGAGTTATTATCAACAAGCACTTGCCCTATTACGTAAAGACCAGCATACCTTCGGTCTCGCGATGACCTATTCCGGACTTGGCTCTCTGTATATTGAACAAGGGGAATTCGCTAAAGGGAAGGAACTGCTTAATCAAGCGCTAAATGAAGCCAACTTAGGTCAAAATCACCGTTTAAGCGCGGAAATTCATTATCGCTTTAGCCTTGCCTACTTACAGGCAGGGGAACTTCAGGCGTCACTTTCTCATGCCGACCAAGCGTATCAGTCTGCGGTTTCAATGGATTTTCTTTCGCTTCAGGCAAAAGCATCACTACAACTTTCTGAGACTTATAAGGCACTGGCTGATTTTCCCCGAGCCTACGAGTGTTACCACCGATATGCCGAGATCGAGTTTCGATTAAGAGACAAAGACACTACCAGTGCACTTGAAGCGTTGGATCTTGCTCAGCAGCAGTTTGAATACCAGTTGCGCATTGCACAGTTGCAAAGTGACAACGACAAAAAACTGATTGAGCTGCAAAACTACCAACAGAAAAAATCACTGTATAGCTTATTGATCGCGGCAGCGCTTATCGTTGTTGGGTTATTTTTTCTCACCAGTCAGCAAAAAAGAAAGCAATCTCAGCTCGATATGATGACGGGAGCATTGAATCGTGGCTCAGCGATCAAAGCAATTAAGCAAGCCAGCTCAGCAAAGCGTCCACACAGCAAAAACGTTTTGATTCTGTTTGATCTCGATAACTTCAAATGGGTCAATGATCAGTTTGGTCATCCAACGGGAGACAAGCTGTTAATCACTATTTGCAAAACTTTGCTTGGTGAGCTGCAAAGAGGCGATATTCTTGGCAGATTAGGTGGTGAGGAATTTATCTTGTTGCTGCGAGAAGTCGAAGATATCGATGTGCAATTTCGCGTTGAAAAGTTACATGACCTGATTAGCGAGTGTCGTGTCGCTTCTCCATCGAATACCGCAGTGTCTGCTAGTGCTAGTTTCTCTTTTCTCGCTACTCCTAGAGCGCTTTCAGATTTCGATGAGCTCTATTCTATCCTGGATCAAGCGCTTTATCAGGTGAAGAAAAACGGCCGTAACACCATCATTGATGCCTACAACGCCGCGATTTAAACCCATATTTGATCGAACAGAAAATGAAAAAGCGATAATTCCTGTGCGCTAAAGCACCAGAGAATTATCGCGACTCAACAGCAATGCCGTCATCTTGTGTTTCGTTTATTAAGATTCGGCGTGCTGCTTTTCAACTAGAGAAGCCATGATCGCCTCACGGTTGTCTAAATAGTCATTGAGACCCACTTTACGTAAGTGACAAGAAGGACAATCACCACAACCATCACCAACGATGCCGTTGTAACACGTTAAGGTTTTTTCTCTGACCAATTGCAAAGCGTTATTTTGATCCGCAAGCGCCCACGTCTCTGCTTTGTTGAGCCACATGAGTGGTGTTTGGATCACTAATGGCTTATCCATGCCCTTCACAAGCGCACTGTTCATCGCTTTGACAAAGTCATCACGACAATCTGGATAGCCAGAAAAATCGGTTTCACACACTCCAGTAATGATCGTCTGTGCGCCAATTTGATAAGCGTAAATGCCCGCCAAAGTGAGGAAAAGAATGTTACGACCAGGAACAAACGAGTTAGGTAAACCATTCTCCTGCAGTTCATGAGATACAGGAATATCGTCGCGAGTCAGTGAACTGATGGCCAACTCATTGAGCAGCGTCACATCCATCACTTTGTGTGCAGCCACACCCAGTTCTTTCGCCAGATTTTGCGCCACTTCGATTTCAAGACGGTGACGTTGGCCATAATCAAACGTGATGGCATGCACTTCATCAAATTCATTGAGTGCTTTGACTAAACAGGTCGTCGAATCCTGACCACCACTAAAAACCACAACGGCTTTGTTCATAAACAATCCCTCTTACGCGATACTCAGGTACTTATGTGTTTGAATCGACAAACGCCAATTGCGCTTAATACAGGTGTCGATGCACAACTGAGTGGCTCTCTCTTTTTGACTAATAGGTTGCAGTGCGATCACCGTTGTTGCAGGCACTTGAGCACGAAGCAGTAAAGCGTCTAACTGGTCGATGTCTTTCTGGGTACCGACCGGATGTTTGATCTCGTTGGCTCGTTGTAATGCACTGTCTAAGATCGGCAACTTACCTTTCATCGCGACTTTAGGCGATACCGTCACCCAAGTGTTTTCGCTTGCTTTGACTTCGTAAGTACCACTGGTCTCTATCTGACATTGGCAGCCAATGGCTTCAAATGCTTGTGTCAGCTCGGTGAGATCGTACAAACAAGGTTCACCACCAGTAATGACGATGTGCTTGGCGCTGTAACCTTGACGTTGGTACTGCTCAACAATAGCTGCAGCATCCGCTTGACACCAAGTCGGACTGTCCCCTGTTTTAACGATGATCTCAGCAAAGCTTTGTTCATCTTGCTCTGCTGCTTCCCACGTTTGCTTGGTATCACACCAAGAGCACCCTACAGGACAAATCTGCAAGCGCACGAAAACCGCTGGAACACCAGTAAACACACCTTCGCCCTGAATGGTTTCAAACATCTCGTTAACTTTGTACAACGTCACTACAACCCTAAAAATTTTTGCAAGGCGCAGACCTTAAATGAGACTCGCCCCGAGGTCAAATGAATCTCTTCTCAACGAAAAAATTCATTGTTAATTTGACTCATTTTATAGTTTCATACGCCTCAGTATTCTTTTCTCTTTTTCATTTTCATTAAGTGTAGGTAAGCATGTACAAGTTGATTGCGCTGGATATGGACGGCACATTACTCAATAGTGACAAACAGATCTCTGAACCCAATAAGGAAGCGATTCGCCAAGCTCGCGCCGCAGGCGTGACCGTGGTACTTGCTTCAGGCCGCCCGTTAGAGGGGATGCAAAGCAAACTGGAAGAATTACAGATCGACTCAGACAAAGACTTTGTTCTTTTTTACAATGGTTCGATGGTTAAGAACGTGGCAACGGGTGAGATCATCCATGAGCAGATCATCGATGGCAAAGCTGCGAAAAAAATCGCTCGTTTGGCTGATAAACTGGGGGTATTTGTACACGCGTTCAGCAAAGAATTTGGCCTGATTACTCCGCAAAACAATCCTTACACCGATATTGAAGCCAACATCAATGGTCTCAATATTATCGAAATGAATTTTGATGCCTTAGCGGATGACCACCCAATCATCAAAACCATGATTGTGGCTGAGCCCTCAGAGCTCACCAAAGCCATCGCCGCCCTACCCGCCACATTGCATGATGAGTTCACCATTGTTCAAAGCGCACCATTCTTCCTAGAGTTTTTAAACCCAGCCAGTAATAAAGGAATTGGCGTGGCGGCGATTGCGGAATATCTGGGTATTCGCGCGGAAGAAGTGATTTGTATGGGAGACGCCGAAAACGATCATCACATGTTGAAATACGCAGGTCTTGGCATTGCTATGGCTAACGCGATGGAAGAGACCAAGCAAATCGCAGATTACATCACTGACAGCAATAATGACCATGGCGTCGCAACGGCGATTGAGAAGTTTGTCCTCAATGCCTGACGCTCCTACCGGAGGGCTCATGCCCTCTGGTCTATCTCACATTTTGGGACCGAGTTAAAACTTTATCTTGCTCAACCAAATTTTACCGTACAAGACACTGCCAAGATGATAGCATTAGTGTGATTACTTTAATCTCAACAAAGTGAGCACTAAATGTTTGTTAATCTTTCAATAAAACAAAAAATCATCTTCCCTGTTTTTCTTATTATTTCTCTATTCGCCGTTAGCTCTGTGTTGAATATTCTCGCTTCTCAAAAGCAAACCGAGCTAACTCACACCCTTCGTGATGACATCATGCCAACGCTCTTCACCATTGAAGATGCGTATCGTGATATGTATCAGGCGACTTCCGCGATCCAAGGTTTGGTTCTTTCTGATACCAAACAAGAAATTGAACGCGAGCAGTTTGAATACAAAGACAACGCGCACAAAGCTATTCCTCGTATGAAAGCGGCGCAAAAGTTAATCGATTCAGGACTTTTGCCTTCCAGCGCGCAACGTGAGCTCGACGTGTTAGTCACACTGGCCAATAGCTGGCTAAAGGATTACGAAACGCTACTCAGCCTACCTGAGGATCAGTGGTTTACGTATTACGATGAAAACAAGGGCACATTCGATAAGAAGTTTTCAGCAACTCGTAAACAACTCAATGTCGTGAAAGAGCTGATTGAAGCATCACAACAAGAGTTACAAAAGCAAGTTAATGATGCCTCCGCACAAGCCGAACGCACTTTGGAACTAGGCACTCTATTTGTTATTGTCCTTGCGACTGCGATGTGTTGGTTCCTTATTAAAGCCATCGTGACGCCAATTGAACATATTCGTACCGCCATGGATGAAATTGCCTCTGGTGATGGCGATTTGCGTCAACGCATCAAAATGGATAGCAATGATGAAATCGGCCAACTTGCTGGCGCGTTTAACGTGTTTGTCAGCAAAATCCAAGCAACCATTGAGCAGGTAGTGAACACGGCCAATAATGTCCGTAGTGAAATGAACCAGCTAACGGAAATCACTCGCTCTGTTGCAGATTCAACCTATCGCCAACAGCAAGAAAGCGAAGTGGTGGCCGCTGCCGTGCATGAAATGCAAGCAACCAGTCAAAGCGTGAGTGACAACGCAACGGATGCCGCAACAGAAAGCCACAACGCTGATCAAGAAGTGCAAAACACCAGTCAAATTGTTGATAGCACTGTGGACGCGATCCGCCGCCTTGCTGACGATATCAACAACGCAAGTCATGTGATCCACACACTTGACGATGATGTGAGTAACATCGCTTCTATTTTGGACGTGATTCGTGGCATCGCAGAACAAACCAACCTTCTGGCGCTAAACGCAGCCATCGAAGCGGCACGTGCAGGTGAGCAAGGCCGTGGATTTGCTGTTGTCGCAGATGAAGTACGTTCACTCGCGAGCCGCACTCAGCAAAGTACAGGTGAAATCCAAACCATGATTGAACGCTTACAAAGCGGCGCTCGCCAAGCGGTATCGGTAATGGAATCAAGCAAACGCAGCAGTGACTCCACGATTGAGTCCGCGCAATCTGCAACCCATTCTCTGCAAGAGATTTTGCGCGCTATCGCCAATATGAGTGAGATGAACACACAAATCGCCACCGCAGCGAATCAACAAAGCAGCGTAAGTGAAGAAGTCAACGCCAACGTTCAACGCATTGCAGACAACAGCAGCGCGATCGTGAGCGTGGTTCAAAATGCCGAGACCGCTATCCAACGTCTATCACAGCAATGTGGCCAGTTGGATCGCCTTGTGTCGCAGTTCAAATGCTAATTTGCCAAGAGTAAAAAAACGCCTCGGACAAAAAGCCGAGGCGTTTTTATTTCTTCACTTAATTCTGTTGATTGAAACGCTTTGCTAAAACTGCAAACAATAAGGCGATGAGTGGATAACGAAGAGTCTCGACAATGAAAGAATAGAGACCACTGTAAGCGATAACACCTTGAGCCAAAGTGACGATCAAGTTGAAGGAAAGCAACGCCACAACAATGATCAACGTATGACCTTGAGAGAGTGATACCTGTGAGGTTTTGAAAAACACCACCAACAGTGAAATCACAATTAATGTGGCTAACCAAGCGGAAAACACCGGTAATGGCCACATGGCGGTTAACACTGCTGCCAACACGGCCATCGCAATCCAAACGCTTTTTGCGCCAAGCAACTGAGCGACGTTCACATTCGGTTTGCTATCCAAACGAATGATGTGCCACGCCACTAAGCCACCGAGTAAACCACCAATCATCATATCGGCGATAAACGCGGCGCCAGAGTAGAATTTGCCAAACATCACCACGCTGATCACTAACGAAGTCAATCTTAGTGCTCGTCCACTTCGCAACCAGCCTAGTCGGTGTAAAATCAAAGCAGATAAACACGCCCAAACCGCAATAGGTAAGCTCGGAAAACCGAAACCATAACTTTGCGTCATCTCAAGCACTGGCCAATAGACATGTGGCCTAGGAAGAGCAAACCCTTGTTGAGCAACCAAGCAAAGCAGTGACGTAGCAACAACGGCAAAAAACAATTGATAGGTGAAATCACGGCCAAAACGCCACATAGCTAATGGCATTACCACTAAAAGTATTTCAGGCGAAGTCAGATAAATCGCGAAGTAGCTGAGCAACAAACCCAATGCGCTCAGCGCTGGAGACGATGCAACAAACGCTTGCAGTTGCATTAACCAACCCAACTCCACTTGATGATAACTTGGCGCTGATTCAACCAAATCATTGACGTAGGCCACCGCTTGATCCGTCGCTTGCCCAAACATCTGTTGCACCATTGGCCATTGTTGCGGATAACGGTATTGACTCGCTTCAAGCGCCAAAGGAGACAGTAGCATTGCAGAGGCAATTTCGACGCCGTAGTGTGGGGCGAACCAAACCGGAAGCTCATTGCCATCTAAACTATTGTTGAAGTTAAACGCCACTACCGATGAATCAGAAATACAGTCATAGAATACCGCCTGTTCATTGTAGCCAAGCACTTTACCTACGGTAACCACCAGCCCGGTTTCTTCCCAAGTTTCTCTTTGCGCGGTAAGCGCAGGGTCCTCACCCGCAATGATCGTTCCTCCAGGAAGAGAAATTTGATGAGTTAAGATCTCATTGACTAAAACCAACTTGTCATCTGCACGGACGATACACAGCGCCCCTTTCAATCCCTCAGGTAATGAGGTTGAAGAAGTCGCAAAAGAGAAAGTGGAATACACCAATGAAATAATGAGACTGAATACAACGAAAAATGACCGCTTATACACGCCAGACAACCTTTACTTTACCTATTGTTTTATTTGTATCTTTTGAGAACGAAGCCATCGATTCCTACACCGAGATCTCTTTACTCAAAAGAGTTGGCGCAATAATGACAGGAAACTCGATATTTTTCGACCTAAATTAACTTCAATCTGCGAGATGAAAGCCGTATTGAACGTCGTATCTATCGTCCCAAACCATAGCCACGTCTCTCGGTTGACACCCTACTTCACTCCTCTGTGTCTTTAGCCGATAAAAAGAAACAAGCCTCGCAAACGAGGCTTGTGGGTAAGTTAAAGTTTTGTCCAAGCTTGTTGCCAATTAGTGCCCACGCCTGGCTCATAGGCACTCGGGGTTGAACCACACCATAGGTTATAAGGCCATGACTTACACTGGTATGTCGAGCCTACATTAGTCACAACGTCACCCGCACTGTAGTTTGTCCCCGCCACATAAGCATTGGCATCGGTTGGCGGTGTTGGCTCTGGTGTTGTTGGCGGTTCGGGCGTCGTTGGAGGCTCTGTTGGTGTGGTGCCAGAGCCCGAACAATCTGAGCTACCGACAACTTGCCATACTCCCCACGGGCCAGAGTCAGACGGGTTATCCCCTTGAGTCCACCAGCCGGCTTTCCAAGATTGACCAGCCCAGCTCACCACGTCCCCCGTGTTGTAGACTTTGCTTGCCTGTCATTCGTTAGCGCACGTGCCATCTGGTGGTGTGGTGGTATCTTTCGCGCTTGCCGAGACTTCCGCGCGATAGATCGTTGAGGTTTTGTCGATTTCAAATGATAACGCCGCTTTGGCCGTACCCGCGGAGCTTGCCCCGAACTCAATAGAGACACGACAGGTTTGGCCATTAGAAAGCGTCGATAATGTACAGAGATCACTACTGATCACTGGCTTAGTAGCAACGCCAGATCCGGTCACACTCAAGCGGTCAACCGTAAAGCTGCCTGTGCCTGTGTTTTTGATCGTGAAAGTGTGATTTTTCAACTCACCAACATTGAATGCCGTGAGTGTTTGAGAAGGCGTATAGCCAACTGAAACGGTCTCTGAAGGCGGTGTAACATTACCGACAATGCCATCGACAAAGCTGCGAAGCGCAGCAATATCACTGTAAACGCCGTATTTACCTGGGCGAGCGCAGCCAATGCCCCAACTGACGATGCCAAGTTGCGTGATGGAACCTGCGCGATTGATGACAATCGGCCCGCCACTGTCACCTTGGCAAGAATCGATGCCACCTTGTGGCACGCCAGCACAAAATGCTACATCCCCCACATTGGCGTAACTTCCCCCCGCTTGGCGGCACGTGGCATCCGATATCAATGGAACATCCACTTCTTGCAATACCGTTGGTGAGCTGCCTCCTTCTGTCGTACGACCTAGCCCCGCCACCGTCAGCCAGTCACCCACCGCAGCGTATTGACTCAAACTGCCCGCCGCAATATCAACCGCCGTCACACCCTGCGGTATTTGACTAAGTTTGAGTAGTGCAATGTCATTTTCAAAGGTCGATTTGTTGTAGGCGGGATGCATGTAGATTTGGCTGACGTTGGATCGCACCCCATCCGTACCGTTGTAAACCACGCCACCGATTTTGACGGCGATCTGGCTTGGTAAATCGCCATCAACACAGTGAGCAGCCGTCAGCACATAACCATTGCCAATGTAACTTGCCCCACAATAAGAGCGGTTGCTGTTACGGCTGACAATTTGCGTGTAGAACTTCCATTCACTGGCATTGGCGGGGGTTCCACCAACGATACGGGGCTGAATGTCATTCTGTTGAAAAACGTTTGTTTGCGTCTGTGAAAGAACCTCTGCGCTAACCGATGCAGACAACATCATCAAGCTAAGCAGAGTAAGTTTCCCTGTCGATTTCAATGTCATTTCCTCTTGTTTAATCGGGCGCTTATTGCGCCACATATTAGACAAGCAGATAAAAACCGACCTCCCAACTCGATTTATAAATTATTTATAGAGCTTGCGAGAGACGTGCAACATTCGAGCTAAACATCTTGTTACATTCACACAACAAAATGATCCGTTTCACATATTTATCTTACAAATCAATCGGTAATAGTCTTTTCATAAGCGAGACTGTTGCAATAACAGCGCAAAATGAGTTGATCTCACCCAGAGTAACCACTCAGTTTTTCAGCGATTTTCTCAACCAGTGGATATGCGGCTGAAAGCCATTCTTCTCGTACAAGGCAATCGCGGTTTGGTTGAAATCCCACACTTCAACAAACACTTGTTCAACACCATAATCACGGAAAGTTTGTTCGATTTTGGCTAATAGCGCCTCAGCAATCCCTTGTTGGCGAAACGGCTTACCAACGTATAACTCATCGACACTGCCCATAGGTAAAGGGCGGCTCACTGTCGAAATCAGCTCGCAAAAATGCCCTGACACAAACCCCACCACTTCCTCATCTACTTTGGCGACAAACACCAAACATTCAGGGTCATCGAGATAGCGAGCAATGCTTTTCTCTTGCTCGATCTCTTCTGCGCTTTTAAAAAATTCAGGGCACTGTAGATGATGCTCATCATGCAAATCGAACATCAAATCATTAAGGGCTTCAAGGTCTGAAGGACGTGCCGCTGATAAGACGACTTTATTCATGGCTTATCTGCTACATATTCATAAAGTCTACATTGTAGTGAAACTGAGCGTAAAAATCCTTCTTAAGCACTTGAACTGTTTGCTTGTAGCCTGCCTTGCAACCGTTTTTCGAATCTTCAGTCGCGTTATCAATCTATCCAGCGATGAACATCATTTAAACCTTCGCTTGATGGCAGATTAACGAATAGATCTTGTGCTCGCTTTTGATAAACAACGCACAGTTCCGCTTAGGATCGAGTAAAGACAAATATAATCACGAAAACTGAAAAATCGTGAATTGCTCAAAAAGTCCTATCTCTCGTAAAAATATACAAGCATCGCCACCTTATAAAGTAATTTTATAATCAGATAATATTGACAAATGCAACACTAACCATTTGTGTTGTTTTTTCGAGCTTGAGGCCAATTAACAATTAAGTCATTTAACAACTTACCTTTATATTGATAATTTCATTTCGTTGTCCATTCAGATTCAAATAATAAGACAAAAATTAAAACAATACTGTTGCAATAAATAATGTCGAAAATTAAACAAGTCAAATGCAAGCTATTAAGTAAACGTAAATTTTACATAGCAATACATTTGAACGATTAAAATCAATTTATTTAATCTTAATAGGAAACTAAAATGAAGAGTTCATTTTGTTACACGACGTTATCTTTGATAATATCAGGATGCCTTTTCTCAACCGCATCTTATGCTCAAAAGCCCGTAGAAGAAACAGCCACATCAACAACTATTCGTGCCGTCAATAAGGTAGGTGGATTTGTCGCTAATATCAGCGCCTATACAAGTAATATCACACCCTATAAAGTTTCGTTTATTTCAGGAAAAGCCGGAGCGTTGGGTGCATCGTTAGGCGTTGTTAATACACTGACTAAAATCATTGTCGAGGCGTCGATTGAAGCTCAATGCCAATCAACTGAAAGTAATGACCAACTTGAAAATTATTGTGAAACACCACCAAGTTTCGTTCAAGATAAATTCTGCATCGCGAATACAGACAATGTTAATAAAAGCGATATTCAGGTTTTAATCACTGATATTATTGTTCCCCGCTCAAATAATGGCATTCAGCCTCAACAAAGCATCAACGTCCCCCATGGCTCAGAAGCTTGCATCAGCATTCCTAAAGAAGTGGGCAATGTCTCAGTGGTAAATGGCAAAAATCAGATGGTCGTTGACAGAGTGCTACCGATAGACTTTTTCTCTGGTAATTACGGTATGGTGATAAAAAACGGAAAACCATGGTTGAAAAAGAAAGCACCGAGAGCTTTCTATAATATGACTCTTGCTCATAAGGCTTGCTACAGCATCATGCTCAACAGCTCATTTGATCTCGATGGCGGCGTGAGAAAATGCATGGATAAACTCGCAAATGGCGACCGAGCCAAGCGCGCAGAGTTAGAAAAAATCTTCACCATCACAATGGACCACGCAGATTATCAAGAAGTAACCCGCACTTTGAAAAAGCGTGAATTGAATGATTTTTTACGTCATGCAGTCTATCATCAGAAACACCCATCTAATCCGGATATCTTTGTGCTAAGTGGTACTCTGATGATCGACGATAATACATACGCGACAATTGAGCCTATGGATATCTTCCGCGAAAATGGAGAACTCCTGCTTCCTGATAGCATTGCGGTATACAAAATTAATACCACACCGAGAAATGCACCGAATCTTTTAGGTGAATCATCTGCACCCGATCCAGCAGTAATTGTTGATACAAATAGTGGACCGCTTGATTTTGCCACAGCAACCCCAGTGGAAAATAATATCCCTGGTAGAGTTGAATCTATCGATTTTTAATTTTTTCACTTGCAAAGCAGCACACTCGTGCTGCTTTAATTTAGTTAATCATCTTAAACATTAAAAGAATAATATTATTTTCTACACACCCCGTTCATTTAACATTTTTAACAAAGTCATAAGTACGTATTTTTACAATCTCAAAAATTTAATAACACCAACAAACCCAGCAATTATAATTTAAAAACATCTCAATTTGGCAATAAAAACTCAAACACGAACCAATATAAATCGAACAAAAATCATATGGCAATCATAAATTAGTTTTATCACACGATAAGCCCCACCCAATATCGCTATAAATATTGGGTGGGAATCGTTTATTTTTCTGGAAATAATCTGATCAACTCATTAAGACTGGTTGGATCGTCAATGGTGGATGGCACAGCGTATTGTTCACCATCGGCAATTTGACGGATGGTACGGCGCAAGATCTTACCTGAGCGCGTCTTAGGTAAACGCTCCACCACCAAGGCTTGTTTAAAGCAGGCAACGGCGCCGATTTCATTACGCACTTTGCCGACGAGTTCTTGCTCCAGCTCGGTTGGGTCGATTTTCACCCCATCTTTGAGCACCACAAACCCCAGTGGCAACTGCCCTTTGAGCTCATCGTGCACGCCAACCACCGCACATTCCGCAACGGCAGGGTGCGCGCCAACAATCTCTTCCATTTCGCCGGTAGAGAGACGATGCCCAGCCACGTTAATCACATCATCGATGCGACCCATGATAAAGAGATACCCCTCTTCATCCAGATAACCGCCATCACCCGACACATAGTAACCTGGGAACTGGCTCAGATAACCCGATTCAAATCGATCATGATTGCGCCACACGGTTGGTAAGCAGCTTGGCGGCAAAGGTCTTTTCAGTGCGACAAAACCTTGCTGCATCGGCCCCGCTCTTAACCCCATTTCATCGAGAATGTCCACTTGATAACCCGGAATAGGCATGGTGGCCGACCCCGCTTTGACGGACATTAGCTCAATACCCACCATGTTGCCTGCAATCGCCCAGCCGGTTTCCGTTTGCCACCAGTGGTCAATCACCGGCTTGGCCGTTTGGCTTTGAACCCATTCCAAGGTTGGCGGATCAAGCCTTTCTCCCGCCATAAAAATCGTATCAAGCTTGGAAAGGTCATAGTTCTTTAGATGCTCACCTTGTGGATCTTCTTTTTTAATCGCTCGGAACGCGGTTGGCGCAGAGAAAAGGACGTTAACCCCATACTCTTCGCATACGCGCCAAAAGGCGCCAGGATCCGGCGTGCGTACTGGCTTCCCTTCAAACAAGATCGTGGTGCAACCATGAATTAAAGGGGCATAGACGATATAAGAGTGCCCGACAACCCAACCCACGTCAGAGGCGGCCCAAAACACGCCATCCTGCGGCATATTGTAAATGGCGCTCATTGAATACTTCATGGCCACGGCATGGCCACCGTTGTCACGCACCACCCCTTTCGGCTTGCCCGTCGTGCCTGAGGTGTAGAGGATATACAGAGGGTCCGTTGCCAATACCGGAACACAAGCGTGCGGTAGCGCGTTTTCAACCGCTTGATGCCAATCAAGATCGCGTTCGCTGTTGAGCTGGGCATCACACTGAGGACGTTGCAGTACCACCACTTTTTCCGGTTTCCAGCGGCTATCCATGATCGCTTTATCCACCAAAGGCTTATAGGCGATGACTTTGTTGATTTCGATACCACAAGACGCTGTCAGCACCACTTTGGGCTCTGCATCTTCAATGCGCACCGCCAGCTCATTTGGGGCAAAGCCACCAAACACCACGGAGTGAATCGCCCCTAATCGCGCACAGGCAAGCATCGCCATCGCCGCTTCTGGGATCATCGGCATGTAAATCACCACGCGATCACCTTTCGTCACGCCTTGGTCAGCCAACATGCCAGCGATACGAGCCACGCGATCTCGCATTTCGAAATAGCTGTAAACCTGCTTAGTTTCGGTCACAGGTGAATCATAGATCAACGCCGCTTTATCGCCTCGACCTTGTTCACAGTGGTAATCGAGTGCCAACCATGAAGTATTGAGCAGTCCATCGGGGTACCAACGCTCAATACCATTGGGATCATTGGCAAGAATGGTTTTAGGGAACTCAAACCAATCGATATTCTTTGCTTGGGCTTGCCAAAAGCTTTCCGGTTGCTGCTTCGCCCATTGATATTCTTTCTGATAAGCAGACATAGTGCTTCCTCCAGTATGTCTTAACGGTCCTTTTCACCTTGCTCTTTGAACAAGTAAGCTAAGATTTATTCAAAGAGATCGGAGGGAACACGCACAAAGCCCTCCATCAGTATGCGAGCGCTGCGGCTCATAATAGCTTTTTCTACCACCCAACCTTGTTCAGTGGCTTTTGCTTGAGCACCGACTTTGAGCGTTCCAGACGGATGGCCAAAGGTGACGGCTTGTTTCTCGCCACCACCGGCAGCCAAGTTCACTAAAGTGCCCGGCACGCAAGCGGCTGCTCCAATCGCGACCGCTGCGGTCCCCATCATGGCGTGATGCAGCTTGCCCATTGAAAGGGCGCGAACCAGCAGATCAACCTCTCCTGCCTCCACCACTTTGCCACTTGAGGCTTGGTAACTTTTCGGCTTCGCGACAAACGCCACTTTTGGGGTGTGCTGGCGACCTTCTGCTTCTTCAATCGAAGTAATCAAACCCATTTTTAGCGCGCCATAAGCACGAATGGTTTCAAACTTCGCTAACGCTTGCTCATCATTATTGATCTGCTCTTGCAGTTCCGTCCCCAAATACCCCAACGCCTCAGCATCAAGGAAAATGGTGGGAATGCCCGCATTAATGAGCGTGGCGTTAAAGGTGCCAATACCCGGTACGACAAGATCATCCATCAAATTGCCAGTGGGAAACATGCTCCCCTCGCCATCGGCTGGGTCAACGAAATCCACTTGGATCTCTGCAGCAGGAAATGTCACGCCATCAAGAGAAAACTCGCCCGTTTCCTGCACCAAACCATGTTGAATGGGCACGTGCACTTCAATGGTTTTGCCAATGTTGGCTTGCCACACTTTCACCGTCACCACGCCATTTTGAGGAATGCGTTTTTCGTCAATCAAGCCAGCATGGATGGCAAATGGGCCAACCGCAGCAGACAAGTTGCCACAGTTACCGCTCCAATCGACAAACGGTTTGTCGATAGAGACTTGACCAAACAGGTAATCAACATCGTGATCGGCGCGGCTACTTTTGCTCACAATCACCGTTTTGCTGGTGCTGGATGTCGCCCCGCCCATGCCGTCAATCTGTTTGCCGTAAGGATCTGGGCTGCCGATCACGCGCAGCAGCAGTTGGTCACGTTTTTCCCCGGCAACTTGTGCCTCTGGCGGTAAATCCGCAAGGTTGAAAAACACCCCCTTGCTGGTGCCGCCTCGCATATACGTGGCAGGCACTTTCATTTGGCTCATCCGCGCATCGCGTTGCGGGGAGCTTTTGGTGGAGCTATGCGTAGAGGATTGTCTAGAAGGTTTCATCGTTACGCTCCTTGCTCGGAGAGAAAATCTTGCGCGAACCGCTGCAACACGCCGCCAGCTTGATAGACATGCACTTCATCTTCGGTATCAAGACGACACGTCACCGCGACATCGATTTTTTCCCCAATGGTACGAGTGATGACCAGTGCGAGGTCGGCTCCGGGTTTGATTTCCCCCATCACGTCATAGAGCTCGGTGCCATCCAGTTGCAGGCTGTTACGATTCACACCCGCTTTAAACTGCAGCGGCAATACGCCCATACCGACGAGGTTGGTGCGGTGAATGCGCTCAAAACCTTCCGCAACGATCGCTTCTACGCCAGCAAGTCGAACCCCTTTTGCCGCCCAATCGCGAGAGGAGCCTTGTCCGTAATCCGCCCCTGCGACAATGATCAATGGCTGCTTGCGCTGCATGTAGGTTTCAATCGCTTCCCACATGCGAGTAACTTTCCCCTCTGGCTCCACTCGAGCGAGCGATCCTTGCACCACTTGGCCCTTTTCTTTCACCATTTCATTAAACAGTTTCGGGTTAGCGAACGTTGCACGTTGCGCGGTTAAGTGATCGCCGCGATGGGTGGCGTAGGAGTTAAAGTCCTCCTCTGGCACGCCCATTTTTGCCAAGTATTCGCCCGCCGCCGAGCTGGCCAAAATCGCATTCGATGGCGAAAGGTGATCGGTGGTAATGTTGTCCCCCAAAATGGCCAAAGGCCGCATGCCTGAAAGCGTACGCTCACCAGCGAGTGCGCCCTCCCAATAAGGTGGCCGGCGAATATAAGTGCTCATCGGACGCCAATCGTAAAGCGGCGATTCACTACGTTCACTTTCATCCAGTTTGAACATTTGAATGTAGACTTGGCGGAACTGTTCAGGCTTCACTGAGCTGCCCACGACCTCGTCGATCTCTTCGTCGCTTGGCCAAATATCGCGCAGATAAATCGCTTTGCCGCTGCTATCCATCCCCAGCACATCGCGCTCAATATCAAAACGCATCGTGCCAGCAATCGCATACGCCACCACCAAAGGCGGAGAGGCAAGAAACGCTTGTTTGGCATAGGGGTGAATACGGCCGTCAAAGTTGCGGTTACCCGACAACACCGCAGTCGCGTAGAGATCGCGGTCGATGATCTCTTGCTGAATCTTAGGGTCGAGCGCGCCACTCATGCCATTACAGGTGGTACAAGCATACGCGACGATGCCAAATCCGAGCTTTTCGAGCTCGGGCAATAACCCCGCTTCTTCAAGATAAAGCTTGGCCACTTTTGAGCCGGGTGCAAAGGAGGATTTCACCCAAGGTTTACGAATGAGACCCAACTGGTTGGCTTTCTTCGCCAACAACCCTGCCGCGACAACATTGCGAGGGTTACTGGTGTTGGTGCACGAGGTAATGGCGGCGATGATCACTGCGCCATCTGGCAGTTCACCTTCTTTTTCTTGGTATTGCCCGGCAATGCCACGGCTGGCCAATTCAGAGGTGGGCAAACGGCGATGAGGGTTAGACGGCCCAGCAAGATTGCGCGTGACCTGAGACAAGTCAAACTCCAGCACACGCTCATAATCGACCTGATGCAAATCGTCGGCCCATAATCCGGTGTGTTTGGCGTAGTTTTCCACCAAAGCCACTTGCTCTGGCTCGCGCCCTGTTAAGCGTAGGTAGTTGATTGTCTGCTCGTCGATGTAGAACATGCCCGCGGTCGCACCATATTCCGGCGTCATGTTAGAAATGGTCGCGCGATCGCCAATCGTCAGTGCTTTCGCCCCTTCGCCAAAGAATTCAAGATAAGCGGAAACCACCCGTTCTTGACGCAGAAATTCAGTAATGGCTAACACAATATCGGTGGCGGTAATGCCCGGTTGACGCTGACCTACCAGCTTCACACCGACGATATCGGGCAAACGCATCATTGATGGGCGGCCGAGCATCACGGTTTCCGCTTCTAAGCCACCGACGCCAATGGCAATCACGCCAAGGGCATCGACATGTGGCGTATGGCTGTCGGTACCAACACAGGTATCAGGAAAGGCGATGCCCTCTTTTACCTGCACCACTGGCGACATTTTTTCCAAATTGATTTGGTGCATGATGCCGTTACCCGCCGGAATCACACTGACGTTTTCAAACGCGGTTTTACACCACTCGATGAAGTGGAATCGGTCTTCGTTACGACGCTCCTCGATGGCGCGATTTTTCTCAAACGCCTCTGGGTCAAAACCGCCATATTCCACCGCCAACGAGTGATCGACAATCAGTTGGGTTTCCACCACAGGATTGACGTTCGCTGGATTACCACCTTGCTCGGCGATCGCGTCACGCAGACCGGCAAGGTCGACTAATGCGGTTTGGCCCAAAATATCGTGGCAAACCACGCGTGCTGGATACCAAGGAAAATCAAGATCGCGACGTCGT
Organism: Vibrio sp. CCUG 15886; assembly: GCF_028570825.1. NCBI lineage: Bacteria > Pseudomonadati > Pseudomonadota > Gammaproteobacteria > Vibrionales > Vibrionaceae > Vibrio > Vibrio sp. CCUG 15886. Next base: position 23,788 of record NZ_JAQQBT010000004.1, read on the forward strand.
TCAATCAACTGTTTCAGACTGTCGGTGAGCACGCTAGGTTCACAGCGGCGCACCAGTTGTTCTGCCAATACGCGCGAAGTGTATGGCAAACGCGCGTACGCGCCTGGAAATATCGCCTCGACCGCTTCACGCGCATCAAAGTAATCCAGCGAACTGCCCGGTAGAGGTTTGCGATATAAGGTATTGTTTTTATTGCTCATGGACTTGCTTCCCATGCAAAAGGGCGGAAAACCTCCCCTCGCGACGAGGAGAGGTCAATCTCTAGGCGCTAGCGCTGTTCAATCGGTACCCAATCTTGGTGATCTGGGCCAATATAATCAGCACTTGGACGGATGATTCGGTTATTGGCGCGCTGCTCAAACACGTGCGCCGTCCAGCCTGTTAAGCGACTCATGACGAAAATCGGCGTAAACAGCTTGGTGGGAATGTCCATGAAGTGATAGGCCGAGGCATGGAAGAAATCGGCGTTACAAAACAGATCTTTCTCGCGTTTCATCACCGCTTCCACACGTTCTGAGACGGCGTAAAGATGGGTATCGCCCACCGCTTCTGCCAAGGCTTTTGACCAACGTTTGATCAGAGCATTACGTGGGTCGCTTTCGCGATAAATCGCATGACCAAAGCCCATGATTTTCTCTTTGTTGGCCAACATGCGCAGGATGTTGCTTTCCGCCTCTTCTGGTGTTTGCCAGTTTTCGATCATCTCCATCGCGGCCTCATTAGCACCACCATGCAAAGGACCACGCAAAGTGCCAATCGCCGCGGTTACACAAGAATGAATATCAGACAGCGTTGAGGCGCACACACGAGCGGCAAAGGTAGAGGCATTAAACTCGTGCTCTGCATACAAAATCAGCGAACAATGCATCACCTGTTTATGCAGTTCACTGGGCTCTTTGCCCGTGAGCATTTTGAGGAAGTAACCACCGATGCAATCTTGCGATTGGTCTTGCGTATCGATGCGCACGCCATCGTGGCTAAAGCGATACCAGTAACAAATGATCGCTGGGAACAGCGCCAACATGCGCTCTGTCGCGTCAAGCTGCTGCGAAAAATCGGTTTCTTGTTCTAAGTTCCCCAGCACAGAGCAGCCTGTACGCATCACATCCATAGGATGCGCAGAAGCAGGGATCAGCTCCAGCGCTTGCTTCAACTCTGCCGGTAAGCCACGCAGGCCAATCAGGCGAGTTTTGTAAGCATCCAACTCTTGCTGCGTTGGTAAGTGACCGCGTAACAGCAAGTGCGCCACTTCTTCAAATTGCGCATGGTTGGCCAAGTCTGTGATGTCATAACCACGATAGGTTAACCCTGTCCCCGTTTTACCGACAGTACATAAAGCGGTGCTTCCAGCGCTTTGACCACGCAGGCCTGCGCCACCTAACTCACCTTTCTTCGTTAAAGAACTAGGCATTTTGAACTCCTTTTCTGTCTGACGTTGCTCTCTAGTGGAGCGTTTATCATCAGACGGTTTCACGTTATTGGATTAAGTTAATTCCGACGGTATTCTTCTTGAACTTCCGTTTTTTGTTTTTCTTATCTTGGGCTTCCCCACTTTGCTCTCATCTAAAAAGCGCGTTGGGATTATTTTCCTTCTGAAAACAGCTGATCGAGCTTGTCTTCGTACGCGTGATAGTTGAGATAGTCATAGAGCTCTTTACGCGTCTGCATGGAGTCGATTAACGCCTCTTGATTGCCCACTTCCAACAAGTGGCGATAGACCATTTCCGCCGCTTTGTTCATCGCGCGGAAGGCACTCAACGGATACAGCACCATATCCACGTTGGATTTGGCCAATTCTTCACAACCATACAAGGGGGTTTGGCCAAATTCGGTAATGTTGGCCAATATCGGCACGTGCTTGCCCGTGGCTTGCGCCAAAGCAGCAGAAAATTGCTGATACTGCTCAAGTTTGTTCATTGCTTCGGGGAAAATCATGTCCGCGCCCGCTTCTACACAGGCAATCGCACGCTCAATTGCACTATCAATCCCTTCCACCGCCAGCGCATCGGTACGCGCCATAATCACAAAGTTGTCATCGACTCGTGCATCCACCGCCGCTTTAACGCGATCGACCATTTCTTGCTGAGAAACAATCGCTTTGTTTGGGCGGTGGCCACAACGTTTTTGCGCCACTTGATCTTCCATGTGAACCGCGGCTGCGCCAGCTTTTTCCATCGCTTTGATGGTGCGCGCGATGTTGAATGCGCCGCCAAAACCAGTGTCAATGTCCACCAGCAGAGGCAAATCACAGGCGTTGGTGATGCGCTCTACGTCCACCAGCACGTCGTTAAGTGTGGTGATGCCTAAGTCCGGCAAGCCGTAAGACGCATTAGCGATACCGCCGCCAGAAAGGTAAATGGCTTGATGGCCGAGGCGTTTGGCCATCATGGCGCAATAAGGGTTGATGGTGCCGACGATTTGCAGCGGATCGTTTTGTTGTACGGCGAGTCTGAACTTCGCCCCCGGAGTTAAGCTCATAACACGTTTCCTCTAATCCTTTAGGATCTGTTGTTCGATTAATTTTCGGCTGCCGGAGATGTGTCTTCTCATCAACATTTCCGACAACTCTTCATCTCGATTGCGAATCGCTTGCAGAATGAATTTGTGCTCTTCCAACGCTTCTTTGGGTCGTGATTGGGCACGCGGTGATTGATAGCGATACATGCGCAGTAAGTGGTACAGCTCGTCACACAGCAGCGCGATCAATTCGCGGTTGCGACTGGCTTTGATGATGCGGTAGTGAAAGTCGAAATCACCGTGTTGATGGAAGTAAGAGGAACCTTCTACTTCATCAATGTGTTTCGAATGTGTCGACAATAGCAGTTCAAGGCTCAACAGCTCTTCTTGGCTGATGTAGCGAGCGGCAAGCCTCGCGGCCATGCCTTCTAGTGCTTCACGCACCGCATACAGCTCCACCAATTTTTCAGGTGAAAGAGTTATCACACGCGCCCCAACATGAGGAACACGTTCGATCAAGCCAAGCCCTTCTAGTCGCATCATCGCCTCACGCAGTGGGCCTCGGCTCACGTGATAATGCTTGGCTAACTCGGGTTCCGAGATTTTGCTTCCCGGTGCGATTTGTCCATTCACAATCGCTTCAACCAAGGATTCGGTCAGCGATTCGGATTTGGTGTTTTCCTTGTCGCTGCCCGCAAGTTTGCCAATGGCTTTGGTGTCTACATTCATATTCAAATACGTTTCCTGACTGCAATCTGTCAACAATGTCTGTCTCTGAATATAAAATAGTCGATCAAATTGTCGACAATCAAGTAAATTGTCGACAATTTAGACTAAGGTATAAGCGCTCACCATCTCTTCTAATTCGCCATTACGCCGCCAGAGTGGCATTAATGTATTTATTGATATCAACGCTATCTATCTGTTTCTCACGCAAAAACATCTGTGCGTATTCAAGGTAAGTTCCGCTTTTCAAGAACAGTAAGAACAAATCCATGTCCAAATGCTCATCAAGGGCCATTTTGTACATAATGTCGACAGCTACACTGAGTGGTTTGGCTTTCTTATAAGGGCGATCAGCCGCCGTCAGCGCCTCAAAAATATCGGCAATCACAAGGATACGCTCCGGAATGGAGAGCTGATCGGCACTCAGTTTGCGCGGATACCCCGTGCCTTTGAGCGTTTCATGGTGAGTCGAGGCGTAGCGTGGCACTCGCGCAAGTTCCTCGGGGAATGGCAAAGATTCCAACATCTTAATGCCACTGATCATGTGCTCATTGATTTTGAAGCGATCTTCACGTGTTAATGTCCCTGCGCGAATCGAGAGGTTGTAAATCTCCCCTAAATTGTAGAGGTGCTCTGGCACGTCGATGTTGATGCCATATTTGGCATCAAACTGCATCGGTCTGTCGCGCTCAATGATGTGATCAACCCTATCCACCAATAGTGGCTCAATGGCTGGTAGTGGCGCAGACGGTGTGGTGAGTCGGGATTCTTCCAACGGAGACAAACCTAAGCGATCGTCAAAATGCCGCAACCAAGTTTGCGCTGCGATTTGCTCAATTCGCTCAATCGCCTCTTGTTGCATGAATTCACCACCGACATTACAACGGGCAATAAACGCAAACTCTTCTTGTAACTTTTCTCTGCGTTGTAAGAGTTGCGCTTCGGCCTGCTCTTTTGGAGCGCTTCCCGCAATCAGGCGATTGAGATATTCAATCTCTGCATCACGCCACAACACTTCAAAGCGAGTGCGAATTTCATGAATACGGTTGTAGTTGGCTTCGAGCTTAGAACCTTTGTCGACAACATGCTCTGGGGTCGTTATTTTGCCGCAATCGTGCAACCAAGCCGCAATTCTAAACTCTCTACGCTCGGCATTGTTTTTGAATTTAAACGCTTTGAATTTACCTTCTTGACACTCTTCCGCCACTTTCGCCAACATCAGCCCCAACTCGGGAACACGGTTACAGTGACCCGCGGTATAGGGTGACTTATCATCGATGGCTCCAGCGATGAGTTGGATAAAAGCTTCAACAAATTCCTCCTGCGCTTTTTGATGCTTTTTGATTTCCGCCACCATGTCCATCATCGCTTGAGATAACTGCGAGACCTCTTTGATGCGCGTTTCAACCGGCACTACCTCATCAAAACGTCGTTGTTTGATCTTGCGTGTTTGCGCAATCAAAGCAGAAATCGGGCGAACAATTGGCGAGCCAAAAATCCACGATGTTGGCAATAGAATCACCATCGCAGCGATCGTGATCGCCAGTGAGCGCCATAACTGCTGCATCACTTGGCCCATCACCACATCCTCTGGGACCACAACAGCAAGAAATTCTTGGTTGCTGTTGATGGGTACCAAATAGACATAGCGTGTCGCACCGCCAATTTCGACAACGTTCATCTCGCCGTGTAAATCTGGCTGAGCCGCCATTTCAAGTAGCTCACTGTAAGGGACAAAGCTGTTGTCGCGATAATGGTTGAGCCATTTCTGTGCGAGCCACGCTTTTTGCGCCTCACTGAGCTCGCTTAATGCCTTATTAATCACCTCTAGCAACGCAGGTTGCGTCTGGTTGAGATAAAGAAATACCGGGACCTTCTCTGCCATCGGCATTTTTTCTAACTGGATGGTTCGAGCTAAGCTACTTTCTTTACGCTGTTTCAAAGAGTGATAGCTGTGCACCACACTCCCCACCTCGCCTTGCAGCAACCCGTTTAATGCCAAGGTCAAATCGGCATAGGTACGAATCTCTGTTGACGACTTTTGCAGCGCAAAGTTCTGCCCTTGTACCATGCCGACGCGCACCTTGGCATCCGAGATTGAATGTCCGCTTTGATTGGTTTCACGATTGAGCGTCGCCACCGCTGGCTCAAGGTAAAACAACGGTTGGCTGGTTAAGCCATTTAACGATTCGGACGCAAACACTGCGTTTAAAATGTCCACCTCACCATCGTGATAACGCTGCTTAAGCTCTGCCGAACTGAAACCGTTAGTGAACTCAAATTGCAACCCCGTCATCGTGGCAATCATTTTCAAAAGATCGACCGCGTAACCTCTTGGCTCACCCGATTGGCTAAAATCAAACGGCATCCAGTTGAGTTGGTTCGAGACTTTAAGCACCCCAGCCGCGACAATGGCCTCTTTTTGCTCGGCGGTCAGTGCAATCGGCGATATGGCTGGCATTCGTTGTTCATCACGTTGCTCTTGACGGCTTTCTGCAATGATTTCGCCTTTGCGATTGAATAAAAACGCCGAAATACCTTGCCCTTCGCTAAGCCCCATCGCTTCTGGCGTCATGTGAGAAGCAACAGCGGAAAGCACGATATCAATACCAATCACCGAATGGCTACTGCGGATGGAATAGGTCTGCCCTGTGATCTTCAAATGCTGGAACAGATACGGTTCTGTCTTGGTAATGCGATCCGCCTGCGCCGCATCATACCAAGGGCGCTCCGTTGGCAAGTATCGGCTCGGCTCACGAATGGTGCGAGTCACGGCACGATTCACGTCATAGTATCGGGTGACACGAGTGCGCTTAATGCCCTCACCTCGGATATCCATCACCACCCAACGTTCATTCTCCGTTGCCGACATTTTTTCTCGCACAATGGGGGACGAATTCAGATTGATGATTTGATAGAAATCCTCGTTTTCTTTGCCATAGTAGATGCTGTAGAACATCGGATTGTCCTCGAGCACCTCGGTGATCAAAGTTTGGATTTCTTGCTGAGTGAATTTGTTCTCCGTGGCCATCGCAACGCTTTTTAAGATCCGCGCGCTGTTACTGGCACTCAGTTCAATTTCTTTGACATAGTCACTAACATCGGCAGAAGCCAGCGTCAATTTCGACATCACTTGTTCTTGGGACATGGCTTTACCGAAGTGGTACTGCAAAGAAATGGCGACAAGTGCCGTCATCATGGTCGCAATCAAAAACATGCTACCAACGGTAAAACGTATGGAAAACTTTCTAGCCTGACGCAATGAACTCTTCATAATTGCTGCCCTCCATTGGCAAATATGCGAGTTTTAAGCCTATTTATCGTTATTCAACCTAATGCATTAGGTTGCATTTTAGTATTTACTCCACCTCATATAACCACAAGTGCATATTGGTTTTTTTGCCAAAGTTTCCGTGAACTTTATGAACAAAATCGACTTTATGACCGTTATTTTTTTTAACTGCCTATTAGAGACAATTCGTTAACACCTTTTTAACCTTTCATCATTCCTAACCCGCCACAGCGAGTAGGAAGCACTGATAACAAGAACCACAGATAACAGTAAGTTCGCTTCATCACCGAAGCGCCGACATAAGGAACGTGAAACATGTTTAAGGCACTCAAACCTACACTGGCCGCATCGATCATCGCCGCCTCTTTTTCTTTTAACGCTTTCGCGGCAGAGATCGAAAAAATCCACTTTCTCATCCCCGGGGGTGCAGGTGGTGGCTGGGACATGACCGCTCGTGGTACGGGTGATGTTCTACAAAAAACCAATTTGGTGGAGAATGTCTCATACCAAAACCTATCTGGTGGTGGCGGTGGTAAAGCCATTGCACACCTGATCGAGACGGCAAAACGTCAAGAAGACACGCTGATGATCAACTCAACACCGATCGTTGTGCGTTCACTGAGCGGTGTTTTCCCACAATCCTTCCGCGATTTAACGCCTGTCGCTGCCACCGTGGCTGATTACGGTGCCATCGTGGTTGCGGCGGATTCCAAATACAATAGCTGGGAAGAAGTGGTCAAAGATTTCGAAGCAAACCCACTGCAAGTGAAAATCGCGGGCGGCTCGGCGCGCGGTTCTATGGATCACCTCGTTGCTGCGGCGGCATTTAAAGGCCAAGGTTTTGATGCGAAAAAAGTACGCTACATCGCCTATGACGCAGGTGGTAAAGCGATGGCCGCACTGCTTTCTGGCGAGACACAACTGCTTTCGACGGGTTTAGGCGAAGTGCTTGAAATGTCGAAATCAGGACAAGTAAAAGTGCTGGCGATCACCGCACCAAAACGCATCGAAGCGGCGCCAAACATTCCTACTCTAACTGAATACGGCAACCCAACCGTCTTTGCTAACTGGCGTGGTTTCTTTGCCGCACCAGGGGCGAGCCAAGAGAAGATCAACGAATGGAACGCGGCTCTGACCAAGATGTACAACACCGATGAGTGGAAAGTGGTTCGTGACCGTAATGGTTGGATCGACAACTACAAAGCGGACAAAGAGTTCTACGCCTTCCTAGAAGAGCAAGAGAAGCAGATGGGTGACCTGATGCGTGAGCTCGGCTTCCTCAAGTAAGCTCGCAACACCTCATATGGGGTTAGACAGGCTCATTCCATGTACTAACCCCATCCAGTTTCGCCGTTATTGAGGAGCTGCCACGAGCAGTAGAACTACTCCTTTGTTTATTGAAAGTCCTGCTTGCTACTGTGTCCCTGTTATCACGAGTAGCACGCCTTGTTGATGACCCTCTTTTTCATTGACGCTTCAATAACGGCTTTTTCCTCTTTTGTCTTTGCCTCAATGATTGGAGTTGGATATGTCGGATTTACCAACCAGTTCGTTTAAAAGCAATAAGCTGCTCTCAACAGAGTTTCTCCTTAGTCGCGACCGTGTCGGGGCGTTGATTTTTCTTCTACTCTGCTTGGGCTATGGCTACCAAACCTATCAAATCCCATTATTCCCGGGGGATGAATACGAGCCGTTCAACGCTCGCACCCTGCCCTTCATTCTTACCGTGATTGGTATTGGGCTTTCGTTGCTGCTGTTAGTGACGGGCGAACCAGACAGCAAAAGTGGTGCTGTGACCAAGTTTGACTGGAAGCTGTTGATCGCTTTCTTGGTGCTGATGGCACTGTATGGCTTCGGCTTGACCTATATTGGCTTCGTCTTAGCCACCGGATTTTTCCTGTTGGCGGGGTTCTACCTACTTGGCGAACGACGCAAAAGCGTTTTGTTTGGTGCTTCTTTCCCATTCGTATTGGCGTTCTATCTACTGCTCACCAAGGGGCTGGATGTTTACCTCGAACCGGGCCTGATTTTTACCCTTTGGTAATTGGCATAAGGAACTGATTTTATGTTAGACGGAATTTTACAAGGTCTATCGACCGCAGTGATGCCAATGAACCTGATGATGGTGATCATTGGTTGTTTTGTCGGTACCTTTATCGGCATGTTACCGGGTTTAGGCCCAATCTCGGCCATTGCGCTGATGATCCCAATCACCTATGGCCTAGAGCCCTCTTCGGGCATGATTTTGATGGCGGGTGTTTACTATGGCGCGATTTTTGGCGGCTCAACCTCTTCTATTTTGATCAACGCTCCGGGCTGTTCTTCAACCGTAGTCACCGCGTTTGATGGCTACCCAATGGCGCAAAAAGGCCAAGCGGGTAAGGCGCTTGCTTTGGCCGCTTACGCCTCGTTTACTGGCGGTACACTATCGGCTATCATGCTGTTAGTGGCGGCACCTGCACTGGCCACCGTGTCACTCAGTTTCCAATCCTCAGACTATTTCGCGCTGATGTTGGTTGGGCTTTCTGCGGTAGCGGCTTTTGCGGGCAAAGGACAAGTGATCAAAGCATGGATGATGACCATCCTTGGCTTGATGCTCTCAACCGTCGGCATTGATAAAGGCGTTGGTGTAGAACGATTTACGTTCGGCCTGACTGATTTAATGGATGGCTTCAGCTTCTTGCTATTGGCGATGGCGACCTTCGCTTTGGGCGAAACATTGATGGGCATTCTCAAGCCGGATCAAGACAACAGCGCCGAAGAGCAAGAGCGCATGAGCAACATTGGCTCGATGAAAGTGACTCGTGAAGAGATCAAAGAAGCGGCTCCCGTCTCCATTCGTTCTTCTATTCTGGGCTTTTTTACCGGTGTTCTACCGGGTGCAGGCGCAACCATCGCGGCTTTCCTCAGCTACGGCATGGAGCGCAATTTGGCACCGAAAGAGAAACGCGAAGAGTTTGGTAAAGGCAGCATCCGTGGCCTTGTCGCGCCTGAGTCGGCCAACAACGCAGCCTCAAGCGGTTCATTTGTGCCACTGCTAACGCTAGGTATTCCTGGCTCGGGCACCACAGCCATCATGCTTGGCGCGTTGATCGCTTATGGTATTCAACCGGGTCCTCGCTTGTTTGTTGACCATCCGGATGTGTTTTGGTCGGTGATCATCTCCATGTACGTCGGCAACATCGTACTGCTGATCCTGAACTTGCCGCTGATCCCGTACATCTCGCGCTTGCTGGCAGTACCAAGAACCGTACTGTTACCGATGATTCTGTTCTTCTCTATCACCGGCGTTTATTTGGTTTCATTTAACACCATGGATGTGTTTGTGATGCTGCTGGTGGCGATGGGAGCGATTGCGCTTCGTCTTGCCAACTTCCCACTCGCCCCTCTGCTGCTTGGCTTTATTTTGGGTGGCTTGATGGAAGAAAACTTACGCCGCGCATTGATGATTTCAGATGGACAGATCAGCTTCTTGTGGGAACGTCCGTTAACACTGGCCTTCACCGTGATTGCGATTTTGATGGTTAGCAGCCCGCTATTAGGTGCGATCTACCAGAAAATCAAGCCCAACACGGCAAAGTCGAACGTCCCCCAAGCAACCAAATAACAATAACCATCTCCATATTGCACTACGTTATACCGCCTCGATTGAGGCGGTTTTTTTGTTCGCGTTCGGCCTCAAACATGACGACTCAAAAAGCCGTCAGCATGATGGTCATTTCATCCTCATAGAGCCCTTCTCTTGCCGATGGCATAGGCGTATTTTCGAACTGTAAGCGAAAGCGTGTTTCACGCTGCTGATGAGGACGCAAGTAATGTGGTGCGTTTAATCTTAGCGGCTGACCATTAAGAGAAGTGGCATACGGAATTTTATAGCGTGCATTTTTAACGTTGACCATGTCACCTTGGTTTAGCGAGTCCAGTTCCAATTTGACACTGCCATTGCTCACCACAATCACATCGAGTTGACGTTGATTCTTTTCGGTTAAGTTGCCCATATCAATACTGACGTTGGTGCCAGACACCGAGACATGTGCTCCCTGACGGCTTTCCACTCGCGCCCTTACAAAAGGTTTAACTTGGTAATTGAGAGACACGGCTCGACCAAACTCGTTACCAGCCGCCTTGACTTTAAACTCAAAATCACTTTGATATAGCCCAGAAAGTAGCACTTTTCCTTGAGGAATATGTACCCAAAACTCACTTCTCTTTCGACCATGGAGTGGTAAAATAAAATTGCCTTGCTGATCACGATGCAGGCTTTTTCTTTGCCCATCCAATAGGCTAGACGCCACTGCGCCTTGAGGCCCAACAATCGGCGCCTTCCAGCCGTTTTTGGCGTGAATCACCAATTGAGGAGAGCAAGCGAGCAGCGCCCCTTCCAACTCAACATAGCCTTGGAACCACAATGCATTATCGGAACTGCTTGCGTTGTCCACAGGATGACTGGACAACTGCACAACAAATTCGCCTTGGCAGGCTTGCGTTGCAGGCTCTGCCGCTGCCAGAGGCTGGGAAACAAAACAGATCAGAGTGCCAAACAACACCCGTGTGATGCGCCGAGTGAGAGAGTTATCCATCTTCTCCTCCTTACCAATTTAATGTGCTGATTTGTCCATCAGCACCACGTTAATCTGACCAAGATTGATCAAGCTGTTGTCTGACTCAGGGATCACAATCCACAAAGTTTCAGCGCTTAAACCTGATAGTTCTAAACGATACTCTCCGGGAGCGATGCCTTGAATGTAGAATCGACCTTGTTGATTGGTAAAAAACGCCATTCGTTTGTCGTCCACTATCAGGCTCGCTTGACGATAGGCGATCGCTTCACCTTCGGTTGTCGTCAAAAAACCCGTTACCGTGTACGAGGCATCCGAGCCCATGATGAGTCGATACCCTGTCGCAGCCCCTGGCGACACATCGACTTTTCCCGAACCCCAGTCATAACCCAGCGGGGCGTTGTGCACGTTGTACTCGATGATATTGATGCCATAAGGCTGCGAAATCGAAATCAAACCGTTAATACGTGGTGTGGCCAGCGCGGTGGCTCTCCCTTCGCTATCCACATCCAAATACGCGGTCGCATCCGTCAAAGCGGGATGCATGCTCGCCACCATAAAAGGCCCAGAAAGCGCTCGGCCCCATCCCCATTCACCGTCCACCATACCAAGACTGGTCGCGAGCCTGACGGAACCTTGATACTGCGCTTGGTCATCGAGGCGGTTTTGTTTTCGAACAAGCTCGCTTTCCACTCGAAAACGGTTGGCCGTATAACTGAGCATGGCTTTTTGACTCTTGATGCTTTGGTCCTGCTCCGTTTCAATACGCACGCCAATGTCATCGACATAGTTGAGCCCTTCGTTGTTGAAGTAGAGTCGGCTTCGCTCCGTCAAACTGTTGTACGACGCCCCAATACGGTGGCTCTCTTGTTCTGAATACCAGTTGTATTCAAACGTAAACAACAGACGGTTATCGCCCTCAACATATCGCGCTGACTCTTCATACTCTGAACCAAGGCCAACGGTAAGCCCTTTGTGACGCCAGTTAAGCAGCACAGAGGTCTGCACTTCGTCCTCTTTTTCGTCAAAAAGGGTGTAGCGACCTGTCAACGTGAGATCGACAGCGTCGCTGATTTGCCAAAAATAGCTGCCCAAAATCTGAGAATACTGATTCCCCTCTTCCCCCACTCTCCACGGTTTGCTTTGAAATTGCTCGGAATACTCATACGCCAGGCGCAAATTGGGAGATTGACTCTCGCCATTACCAATCACGCTATTTTCATAGTCCAGAGAAGCTATCCAACCTTGCTCTTGAGTGTGGCTCCACGAAAAACGACTGGTGATATTTCCCAAGCCACTGCTGACCGTGGCCAGCATTCCGATCACGCCGCCCTCTTTTGCCCACAGTGCATTGCTGCCCAAAGTGAGCCAATCTGCCACCCCATACTCTAAATAGCCAGTCGCCAGCCATGCGTCTTCATATTTAATGCCTTGCTCTTGGTAAACAATCGGTCGGCCAACCGAAAAGGCGTAATCCAGCAAACCTTGTTGCAAAAGGCGCGCATTGTAGAACTGAGTAAAGGTCAGTACCTCTTGGCGGCCAGAAAGGTAATTCACCACGACGGTGATCTCGTTCGCACCATTATCTAAAATCAAGTTCTGCAAGTTGTACCTTCCAGCCTCTAAGCGGCCAGAGGAGACTCGCTCTCCATTCACATACACTTCAACTTCTGCCGATTCTTGCAGCAACAACTGTTGGCTGCTTTGCGGGCTGATCGAGCGTTCAGGCTGTAAATCGGCGTAACGGCTTTCTACGGTAAATCCCCCCAATGCCAATCCATAAAGATGGCCGGACTCACCACTGAACACATCGCCTACCGATGCGCGAAGTGGCAGATCAGGATCGTCGTAAAACGCCAGCCATTCTCCGCGAACGTAGTCGTGACTCTCCTCATCCATTTGCAGGTGATTGGCCAGTTGAAGATTAATGCCAGAGACGCCACCCACGTTCATTTGGCTTAGCCAGTCGATGCTCGAATACCAGCTTTCACTCTCATTTTGCCAATGGCGGTTGTAAGCAAAATTGAAGCTGTTGAGCCAGCTGACACTGCCACTCGCCGATGCTTGAAAAGACGGATATTGTTGTGAAGCATTCAAGGTGCGTTCGCTTAAAGCCTCTTGCGGCAGCATGAGGTCAATGGTGAGTGACTCTAAGTTGAGGTGAAAATTAACGCCAAGCGCGCGCCATTTGTCGACGTGGATAAAATCACCACTTTGGTGTGCAAATCGCTCACGCCACCAAGCGTCGGAAATTCTGTCTGCCAATAGCACATTTAGCGCCTCTGCTGACACAGATTTCAGCGTCATGCCTTCAATTTCAATCGGCAATTCGCCCAATTGCGTCTCGGAATACCAAACTGGCAATGAAAGCCGATATTCCGCACAAAACCCGCTCACCGGGCATAAACAGAGAAATAGGAATGCATACCACCATCGCTGCATGATCGACCTACTTGGCCCCTAAGGCCGTGATTACTTGACCAGCAAAGATTGCACATTAACGACAACACTTTGATTTGGAACCAAATATTGCATTGGCAATAGCGGTTCTAACTCAACCCAAGACCAGTTCATCTTCTGATTGTGCCAAGTGACTTCATGGCTCAGTTTGGTCAGCTCAAGCACACTGGTGCCTTCATTACGAATGGTTAACTGTGCCGCGTCATTCTCGCCTTGAGTCAAATGGCTTGAATAGTCAGTTCGAACATCCTGAGGTGAGACAAAAATCAGTGCGCCAATGCGGAAAAGCATTTGAATGCTGTCGTTACTGGATTCATTTTTTAGTGGCAGTTGACTGGCGATTAAACGATAGGACGCCGCGCTTTGCTTCGGCTCCCCAATGTATTGCACTTTAATGCTCTGCGATTTGCCAGGTTGAATCAGCACTTGTGGTGGAAACACCATTAGCTCATCGGTTTCTGACAAGGTTTCATTGTTGTTGAGCGAGACTTCTCTTTTGATTGGAATGAGTTCCACTGGTAGTGGAGCAAGAGAGGTATTGGTGATTTTGAAAAAAACCGTGGTTCCTTTACCGGCATCGTCCAAAAACTGCACCATAGGGAACAGCTCAAATGCCAGTGTTTGACCATGAAAGAATGAGAACAATATCGTCAATAAGCAAATCCGTTTCATACGACACCTCAATTAAAGGGGGACATGTCGTCCCCCACAAAGTGAATTACATATGGTAGAGCGATACCCACATGTAGCCTTCGTATTTACCCCAACGAGCGCCTTTATGAGGAAGCGATCGGATGGTCAATTTGTGTTTGGATGACATTTGCTTGTCAAGACTGTTGCTGACATCAATGGTGTCGACGATACGTGCTGCCATGGTTTCCGTTTCTGCATCTTTCACTGACACTTTGTCGTTGAATGAATATTCCATTGGAATTTCATCGCCGTTGCCGTTCTTAAACGCATATGGATCTACCAGCAAAGTGCCTTTTGTTCCGTAAGAGTTGCACCAAGCTTTAAACGCGAAAGTTTTTTTATCTGACTTTTGCGTCAAATCGAAATTTAGCGTTTCGAGCTCTTCACTTGCTCTCATTTCACAGCGCTTAGGCACTTCACCGCTAAACTTCACCAAAAAGTCAGCGCGTGCTTCGTCACTCACAACCCAAGAATTAGCGGCTGCGCCTGCGGAATAAAGAAGGGTTAACGCGACACAAGTTGCTAAACGTTTCATGATTGTTCTCCTTTACATAGTGTTCCTGCGGTGTAGTTCGTTCGTTGCAAGTTAAATTTACGCACATACGACGTTTTTACCATCGGTCATCTGACCAGTTAGAAACACGCAAAGGGATGAGGAAGGGCTAATTAGAAGGAAAAATTGATTTAAAACAAACAATATACAAAGAACTTGGCAGGAACTCGTCATTCCACTGCATTCTCTTTCTTGGACTGAATCAGAATATGAAGCTCTGAATCCTAGAAATTGAGTCATTTGGGTATATAGAACTACTCAATCATTAATGTCGCTAATTGCGATCGGCTTTGTTTTCCTGTTTTACATAAAATATGTGATACATGACTTTTGACTGTACTTAAACTGACATTCAATTGTTCTGATATTTCTTTATTGGAATACCCCTGAAGCAAATAAAGAAATACTTTTTGCTCTTTGCCTGACAGTTCATATTTGCTGCCAATCACATCCACTGAACAACTGGATGTAGCTTGAGTACGAACAATATTACGCAGCGCATAAGACATGGCTTCTCGACTGAACCACAATTGACCCGACGCCACCATTCGAATGGCTTTATGTAAGTTTTCCAGCGTTTTTTCTGCCTCTAAAAAGCCAAACCAGCCAAGTGAAATCAGCCCTTTCACGCCATCCAAGTCTTGCTGCGTCGCGTTGGCTAAGATCCACGCGCCACCGCGTGTAGTGGGAGAAATTAAATATTGAGAAGGATTTCCTAAGGTGAGGCGATCATAAATCACCAGCGTATTGTCACTTAATTGCCAAAGCGACTCTAGTGACGACTGCACCAAAAACTCATAATGGATAAAGGTATGTGATAATCCAGCAACCACTAACGCCGCCCACTCCGGATCTTTTGAAATAACCCATACCTTATGTGATTCCTTCATCGTAAATCCTTCCTGGAAATGAAAATAAAGTACTATCGAACTATAAGCCGTCTTTATGCATACTACTTTATTAGCAGATTTTGTTTTTGATTATCCTCACAATCCTTTTTTATTTATATAGAACTCATTTGTCATATCGCTTTATTTAAATGAAATTTAATAAAATCGGTTGTAACCCATATTTTTCTCGTATAAATAAAAACGCCCCCAAACAAGTCGCGTAAATAAAGAGCAGAGTTAAAAAATAAGAGTTAAGAGATAAGAGTTAGAAGATAAAGATACGTGATAACAAAAGACGTTCGATGACATCATTTTTGATGTCATCGACGAAAGAGGTCACTTTACTCATCAACAAGCAAAGCAAAAGAATAGGTGACGTTCATTCACATGCTTTTCGACGAGCGCGCCAAAAGAGCAATAAACCTAAAAGGCTAACCCAATTGACGCTGCCGCTACTTTCCGATCCTGCACAGCCTAGACCCACCTCTCCACCGCCAACACTGGCAGACGTATTACTCGAACACTCGTTGGTTTGGCCTCCACTCTCAGTGGTATTGTCATCTGGCGTTTCTTGGCTAGCCGTCGTCATAAACGTGGGTTTAGTGATTTGCTGATCGGGGGGTGTTGCCGAATCAGTGTAAGCACTTATCCAATCGAGATAGGTCACCACATTGGTATACCAAGTGGGATAAGTGACCGAGCTACAAACGGTATTGATCAAAGGCGATGCACTGATGATACCCACTTGGAACTGATTTCCCACACCATCCGACCACACTAGTGGCCCACCAGAATCCCCCAAACACGCACCGTGACCGTAGGTTTCATTGCCAATATGAATTAGCTGCTTTGGCAGCGTACACAGTTTGGTCACATCGGCTGAAGAGGCAATATAGAGCGGCAACGTGTTGGCTTGCTCCAACATATCGAAGCAATCCGCAATGGGAACCATCGCGATATCGGCCTGTTTAAGTGGAATCACCTCAGGAATGGGCGGTGGCGTGTCAACACTTGGCGAGTTAGGAATATCAGTCCCCCATCCTAATACCAGCGCGTTTTCGTTTCGTATGGCATCGTCCCAGCTTGCCACTTGCGTCAAAAAATCTTGATAACTGGTTGTATTAATTAAGGTGACTGGTGTGGCTGGTAAGTCCCGTTTCACTCTAATAAGCGCTAGGTCATTCTGATAAGCCGTACTGACTAGCTCCTCTCCTTGAGCCGTTTGCTTGGTGGTTCTTAAAGGCATGTAATCTGGATGGATCACCACATGGGAGACATCATAAATGTGTTCCACTTGTGACTGAAACAGGTCGAGAATGCCTGCTCTCACGGTGACTTCTTTTAACGCCACGATCTCGTAATTAGTAAATGACTCGGGGTTACTATCTGACGTTTCTTGAGTCGATTTGGACTGAATTAAGCAGTGAGCCGCGGTTAAGACCCAACGCGAGTTAATGATGGTGCCTCCGCATCTGGATTGCTCCGCAAACGAGCTGGCATCCACACTCACCACATAGTTTTCACTGGAATCGATACCCGCCACAATCGCTTGCGCCATCATAGGCAAGCACAGCGCTATGACACCAACTGACAGTTTTGTTTTCATCGCATTGCTTCCATATGCATCTTTATCCATAAAAGAATAAGACAAGGTTGGAAAATTCGCCTGTTGAGATCACTGTTTTTCATAATATTAATGTCTGTTATGTAATCAGTTTGTTAACTTGAGGAAAGCAGAACGTCGACAACGACTCTACAACGTCAGGGATAAAGGGATAGAAGGATCGCTCACAACACATGGACATCATTTTGCTTTTCTTTGCCGGGGTTTTTGGTGGCATGCTCAACTCTATCGCGGGAGGTGGCAGCTTCATCACGTTCCCAGCGCTTATGGCGGTGGGAATTCCCCCAGTGGTGGCCAATGCAACCAATACGTTCGCTAGTTGTGCTGGTTACATTAGCGGTGCATGGGGATATCGTCGTGAGCTCTATGCGCAAAAAAACATTCTGCTCAAAACCATCGTCTGTAGCCTTCTCGGCGGCATGCTCGGTGCCTTTCTATTGCTCAATACCAGTGAGTCAGACTTCTTAAAAGCCATCCCTTGGCTATTACTGTTTGCGACCATACTGTTTGTGTTTGGCGGTAGAATAAACCAAGCAATCGGTCATCGTGCCGACCGCCCTAAGCACCCAATCATTCTTTGGCTGCCCGCGCTCTTTTTGGTCCTTGTTTCCGCGTATGGTGGATTCTTTAACGCAGGGTTGGGCATTGTCACGTTGAGTTACCTTACGCTTTCTGGACACCGCGATATCATTACGATGAACGGTTTAAAACTGCTGATTTCCACCAGTGTTTCGTTGATCGCCGTGATCATCTTTATCTTCGATGGTTCAATTGATTGGTGGAATGGCTTCATTGTCATGCTGGGCAGTTTACTCGGTGGCTATGTTTCTGCGGTTGTCGCGCGACGCCTCAATAAACTTTGGGTCCATCGTTTTGTTACCGTGACTTCTTTTGCCATCACGGGCTACTTCTTTGTAAAAATCTATGCATAGCGACCATTAATCCTTACACAGCTCCAAGTTATCTCTGCAAACGAATGCAACTTATTTGCAACAATGGCACAGCTCACTTAATATTGAGCCAATTATTAAATTGAACAGCCACTCTACGACGCAGGAATGCTTCGTTTTCATTAATCACTTTTAAGGATGTAAAGTGTTATGACTCCGCTTTCTTTTAAGAACAAGATAATTGCGCTGATTATTGCCATTATCTCGCTCACCATCATCACCTCTTACTTTAGCGCTAACTATTTTATTAGCCGTTACATCCAAGACACTGACAGTAAAAACATCACGCATAATGTGGATCTGATTCAGCGCAAGCTGGAAAACGAACTGAACGGTAAATTGGCGCTGGCAAACAGTCTCAATTTCAGCATGATGGACATCAGTGAAACCAAGGAAAGCTCTGGTTTTGACAAGATCATTAAAATCGTCAATGGCTACGCATTCGATGACAGTGGAAACATGAGCGAGGAAGATGCCCAACAGTACATCAACCTGGCCGAGTCGCATGGTGATGCCACGGTAGTGAGCCCCGTGAGTATGCTCAATGGAGAACCTTCCATTACCTTTTCACTCAAACGTATTGATGATTCGGTTGATTTCTTTGTTCTCAATCTGGGTCAGTTTAGTCAAGTCATCGCCGATTATGCGGCAGAAGGCAGCTACGCTGAATTGCTCGCCAATGGCAGCGTTATTTTTAGCAATAAACAAGGCAGCAACTTAACCCCCATCGCCCGACCAGTGGAATTTGCAGGCCAACGCTGGGAACTTATCGGCTACATCGATCTGGATAACATTCAGTCGAATACTGACCAACTCAACTGGATGATCACCCTCGCGCTCTTGGTGTGTGCCGCGGTCATCATCGTCTCCAGCGTCATTCTTTTGCAGGTTTCCTTTAAACCGCTTAGCCGCCTCAACTCGGTGGTGGCTGATCTTTCTCAAGGCAACGGCGACCTAACCCAACGTTTGGCCATTGAATCCAAAGACGAAATTGGCCAAATCTCTCACTCAATTAACCTGTTTATTGAAAAATTACAGCAGATGTTCATTGAAGTGGCCGATTCCTCCAAAGAAATCGACCACGCCGTCGTGAATTTAAGTGAACAGTCGCGATCAAACCTTCACACGCTTAATCAGCATACCCAAGAGACAGAACAGGCCATTACCGCGATTGAAGAGATGAGCGCCAGCGCTAATTCCATTGCGCAAAGCGCCGACAACGCCGCGCACCTGACAGAGACCACCACCCGTTATGCTGATGAGTCAAAACAAACGGTGACGGGTGCAGTGGAGAGCGTGAACGGATTGGTGACTCAAGTGGTGGCAATGTCAGACACCATTACGCGCATGAGTGATGATACCAAGCAAATTAGCACTGTCCTTCAGGTGATTGGTGATATCGCCGAGCAAACCAACCTACTCGCGCTCAACGCAGCGATCGAAGCGGCTCGCGCTGGTGAGCAAGGCCGAGGATTTGCTGTTGTCGCAGATGAAGTACGCGCATTAGCCGCGAGAACGCAGCAAAGTACCGCTCAAATTAACGAAATGCTGGCGAAGTTGAAAAGCACAACCGAAAACGTGGTTAACGAGATGGGCTCCACTCGGACTCGTTGTGAAGAGACCGCAGAGCGAACCAACCATGTGATGGATTCGCTGAATGTGGTCACCGACTCAGTCGCAGAGATCAACAACCTCAATACTTTGATGGCAACATCGGCCATGGAGCAACGACAGGTGACACAAGAAGTGAGCAAAAACATGGCAGCGATTCAGGAAATCGTTCGCCTGCTCAACGAAAATGCCGCGCAATCGACCTCCATCAGCGATGAGTTGCAAAACACCTCTCATGCGTTAACCGATGTAGTCGGCCGCTTTCGCGTACAGTAGCGTCTCCCTCTCTTTCTTAAAGCCCCCTCTACCCGCATTAATGGTGGAGGGGGATTTTTCTAATTTCCTGATTTCAAAGAAACTGTGCAGAGGTGCACATCATTTTGCATCTCCGTTCTCATTAACCACATTTTCTATGATGAAATTCTAACTTCATGATATTTTTCGTTAATCACATGTAGCATTTTTGATACATTTTCAGCTGTTAGTTGCGAGGCAGGTTCCATTTTTATTTGGAACAGCCTGTAAAAGGAACAGAAGCCCCATGTTAGATTATCTCGCGATGAACAGCATCGCCGCTCAAGATAAAGACATCGTCACCATACTCGATGAACTCTTCCTGCATTGTGTCGAGCGCTATCCCACATTCAGTCGTTTTTCGGTGGCGCTCCTCGGTGACAAAAAAGCCTCCAACTATTATGTGCAGGATCGCCTGCTCTCTAAGCAAACGTCCCAGCAGTTGGATTATGTCGATCATGAGTTAAGGATTGACTCTGCACTCACGGGTCTTGCCTACAACAACAGCATTCGCATCGTGGATAATTTAAGCACCATGGTGCAAACTGAGCGTGTCTCTCGTTTATTGAGCATCGGCCACCGTAGTAGCTATACCGTTCCACTGAACTACCGCAATAAAACTCTCGGCTTTATTTTTTACAACGCGGCGACATCAAGCTTCTTTTCAAACGACAATATTCAAAAAGATTTTGCCTTTCTTTCCAATCTTGTCGCGCACCTTTTTATTCATTTACATGAAAACCAAAAGCACTTTCAATCGGCCCTCTCCATTGCGCTGAACATGGGCCATGCTCGCGATCCTGAAACCAAAGAACACCTCATTCGCATGGGTAAGATCAGTGAATTGCTGGCACGATTACTGGCCCATCAGAAACCCGAGATTACCCACCAATTCATCCATCGCATTCGCCTTTACGCGCCATTTCACGATATTGGTAAGTATAAAATTCCCGATCACATTCTCTTTAGCGATAAACGTTTTACTGCCGAAGAGCGTCAGATCATGAATATGCACACTATTTATGGGGAAGAGATGATTGAAGAAGTCATCCATTTGGCCAACGCTGAACTGGTTTCTGATGACGAAGTGGCTTTTATCAAACACATTGTTCGTCACCATCACGAAGCCTTTAATGGTGAAGGGTTGCCCGATCAACTCGCAGAACAATCCATTCCACTAGAAGCACGAATTGTCACGCTGGCCGACGTGTTTGACGCACTACTGAGTCGCCGCGCCTATAAGCCCGCGTGGTCGGTGGATGCGGTTATGGACTACATAAGAGCCAACACTGGTCGTCTGTTTGATCCTGAATGCGTTAGTGCCTTAATCGATAATTTGGAACAGTTCCTCGCTATTCGCGATAGGTATCTCGATCAAGAAGAACTCCCTAAAGGATGTGTGGCTTAACCTTGTGTTAAGCCATTTTCTCTCCATGTAAAAGCGTATTTTCCCTCACTTTTTGTTTCTTTCTTCTTTCAGTTTTCTCTCTCACTTCATTAAAGCTTCATTTTTCTGCCATCTAGTTTGCACGTTTTTGCAACATTTCTCCGCCAGCATAGCTTCAAACGAAACAACATTAGTCTCGTACGAAAGCAAAAGGAACATTCAAATGAACAAGGTATGGGTTAACGGACTTCTCTGCGCTGCGGTGTCTGGCGGTTTTTCTGCAACAGCGTTTGCGACCACGGAAATTACTTGGTGGCACGCGATGGGCGGCCAACTGGGTGAAACGGTCAATCATTTAGCGACTGAGTTCAACGCCTCACAAAATGAATACAAACTGACACCGGTTTACAAAGGTTCGTACACCGAAACACTCACCGCGGGCATTGCCGCGTTTCGTGCGGGCCAAGCACCCAACATTCTGCAAGTGTTCGATGCGGGTGCCGCGACCATCATCAACAGCAAAGGGGTAGCCAAACCTGTCCAAACGCTAATGATTGAGTCAGGCTACCCATTCAGCGCACAAGATTACATTGCTGGCGTACGTAACTTTTATGCTGATAGCCAAGGTAAAATGATTGGTATGCCTTTCAACAGCTCAACCCCTGTGCTGTATTACAACAAAGACATGCTGGCCGAAGTAAACGCCAAAGCACCGCAAACTTATGAACAGCTTGAGCAAGTCGCCGCGAAGTTGGCTTCTAAAGGCAAAGCTGGCTTTTCTCAATCTCTCACGCCTTGGATCATGTTTGAGAACTTCAAGTCTCGCCATAACTTGCCTCTGTCCGATAAACAAAACGGCTACCAAGCCCTTTCTACCAAGATCATGTTCAGCACCGACGACATGCTGATGCACGTGAAGAAGTTGAAAGAGTGGTCAGACAAAGGCTACTACAAGTATTACGGCAGTGATTGGGATGCGAACCAAACCCCATTTGAGCGTGGTGAAGTGGCAATGTGGATGGGCTCTTCTGGTTCATTTGGTGGCTTGCGTAATCGCGTGAAGTTTAACTTGGGCACAACGTATCTGCCTTACTGGGAATCCATCACACAAAAGCCGACTCACACCTTTATTGGAGGCGCCGCGCTGTTTGCCTTAAACGGCCATAGCTCCAAACAAGATAAAGGCGTCGCCGCTTTCTTTGATTACCTCACCAAGCCAGAAACACAAATGTACTGGCACAAAACCACCGGTTACGTACCTGTTACGCAAGCCGCCTATGAACTGACGAAGCAATCTGGCTACTACCAAGAAAACCCAGATGCAGAAGTGGGGGTAAAACAGCTTAGCCTGCCCGATGGCGAGTGGACCAAAGGTTACCGTTTAGGCTACTACCCACAAGTTCGTGAAGTGATGCACCGTGAATTTGACAACATTTTCTCTGGCCGCTCGACGGTAGAAAATAGCTTAAACAAAGTGGAAAACGAAAGCGAAAAACTGCTTAACCGCTTTGCTCGTACCGTGCAATAACCCCTTTGCCGCCGGCTCTCTGGAGTCGGCGGCATTTTTTTATTTCCGTTTTACATAGAGAATTACCGTGGAACGCCGACAACACTTTTCCCACACTCCGCTCCCCTATCTGCTGCTGGCGCCGCAGATAGTGATCATCGGGGTGTTCTTTATCTACCCCGCCGCACAAGCCATTTACCTCTCGTTTATGTTGGAAGACCCATGGGGCCTCTCTTCCACTTTTGTTTGGTTTGAAAACTATCAACTGCTGTTCACCTCGAGTGATTATTTGGAATCCTTAGGCTTTACCTTACTGTTTTCCGTGTTGGTTTCGTTTCTTTCGCTCGCGCTCGCGTTGTTGTTGGCGGTGAAAGCAGACAACATCATTCATGGCCAAGGCCCTTATCGCATCACCTTAACGTGGGTTTACGCTGTCGCCCCTGCCGTCGCGGGGATCATTGGCGGCTTTCTGTTTAACCCTCATATTGGCGTGTTAACGGATCTCTTCGAGCGCCTTGGTTGGCAGTTTAGTTTTCAAACCGATCCGGTCGACGCCACGATTGCATTGGTGCTGGTTTCGGTGTGGAAACAGGTTTCCGTCAACTTTGTCTACTTCTTAGCGGGGCTTCAGTCCATCTCTTACGCCGTGCGAGAAGCCGCACTGTTGGACTGCCAAAGCGACAACAAACGTTTTTGGACCATCACCTTTCCGCTGCTTGCGCCAACGGGCTTTTTCCTTTTGGTGATCAACCTAACCTATGCCTTCTTCGAAACCTTTGGCGTAATTGACACCATGACCAATGGTGGTCCGGGCGGCAGCACCACATCATTGGTGTACAAGGTGTATCGCGATGGTTTTGTCGGTGCAGACCTTGGCGGTAGCTCCGCACAATCGGTCGTACTGCTGGTATTGGTGCTGCTGCTGACATGGCTGCAATTTCGTTTTGTCGAAAAACGCGTTCATTACTAGGGAGCAAGTATGAAAAGTAATCGACTCTCTGATCACTTAATTTTGATCGCTGGCGCACTCTTTATGTTGCTGCCACTTTGGCTGATCTTCGCCAGCTCCACCCACAACCCAAACACCATCGTCTCGGAAGGATTGCAATGGACGCTAGGAGACAATCTGCAAGCGGTTTACGCCGAGGCATGGAACAAAAGTTTGGGCTTTGCTGGTAATGTGACCGCTCATACCATGATCGTCAATTCCATGATCATGGGGCTGGGTTTCGCGATTGGTAAAATTATCATCTCGATGATGGCAGCGTACGCACTGGTTTATTTTCGTCTACCCTATTCGACCGCGTGGTTTTGGCTGATCTTCATCACACTGCTGCTGCCGCTGGAAGTGCGTATCATCCCTTCTTATGAGGTGGTTTCTCGCTTAGGCATGCTCAATAGCTACACCGGTTTAGTGTTGCCTCTTATCGCCTCCGCCACTGCCACGTTTTTCTTTCGTCAGTTTTTTAAAACCATTCCTGATGAACTGCTTGAAGCGGCACAACTCGACAACGCAGGGCCGATACGATTTTTTATCGATATTTTGTTCCCTCTGTCCAAAACCATGATGGCCGCTATCTTTATCATCATGTTTGTCGTGGGTTGGAATCAATATCTCTGGCCAATCATGATGACCACCGATGAGCAGTACAACACCATCGTCATGGGCATCAAACAGATTCTCAATAACATCAATGAAACCAGCTTACCTCGTTATGACTACGCCTTTGCCATGGTGATCCTCGCCATGTTGCCACCTGTTTTGGTGGTGGTCATCTTCCAGCGTTGGTTTGTTAAAGGATTAGTAGAAAGTGAAAAATAATCAGAACTCCAATATTCATCCGATTCGCCGCTCAATTTCTGCGGAGCCAATAATGCTAGACATTCAACAACTGGTAAAAACATATGAAAATGGCCACCAAGCGGTAAAAGGTGTCGACCTGGCGATCCATCAAGGCGAATTTATTGTCTTAGTCGGCCCATCGGGATGTGGAAAATCGTCAATCTTGCGCTCTATCGCTGGGCTAGAAGCGATCACCTCGGGAGAAATTCACCTTGCAGGTCGACGCGTCGATAACGAAAAGCCCGCCAATCGTGATATCGCCATGGTGTTTCAAAACTATGCACTCTATCCGCATATGAGTGTGTACGACAACTTGGCGTATGGGCTGAAAAATCGTGGCGTCAATAAAGCCACCATCGCGGAAAAAATTGTCAAAGTCGCCAAAACGCTCAAGATTGAAGAGTATCTCGATCGTAAGCCCGCCAAACTCTCTGGCGGCCAACGTCAGCGTGTGGCGATGGGACGAGCGATTGTTCGCGATCCGCAACTGTTCCTATTTGACGAGCCCCTCTCCAACCTCGACGCGGCCTTGCGTGCTCACATGCGGCTGGAAATCAAAAAATTGCAGCGAGAGCTTGGCGTCACTAGCGTCTACGTCACCCATGATCAGGTGGAGGCAATGACCCTTGCCGACCGTATCGTGGTTCTCAAACAAGGTGAAATTGAACAAATTGGCACGCCCGCAGAAGTGTATCACCAACCTGCGAGCACCTTTGTCGCCAGTTTCATTGGTAGCCCTGCGATGAACTTCCTAGCTGCCTCAATCCGTGACGGGAAATTGCAATTGGCGGGAAAACAGTGGTCAGTACCATACGATGCCAACTTAAACTGCAACACACTCACGTTGGGCATTCGCCCCGAACACGCCTCACTACAACCCGTCGATGATGCCATCGAGCTGAGTCTCAACATCCAAGTGGTTGAACCCTTGGGCCCAAATCAATTGGTGCATGGCAAAATTAATGGTGAGTATGGTGACGAAGACTTTATTGCGGTTACCGCAGAAATGCCGCTGACCATCGGTGACAATCTGCCAATTTGGGTGCGCGTTGAACAGTTGCATCTCTTTGATGAACAAGAAAAACGCATTCCGATCTCAGCTCAATCGTCGTCTGTCGATGCGCGTCAGCAACAGAGACAACAGCAATGAGGCTGGCAGTGAGCTTATCCACTCGACAAAAACAGATCCTCGCGTATTTGCAGCAAACCCATGGGGTACTTTCCAGTGCCCTGCTTTCTGAGCGTTTTGATGTGTCGGTGCAAACCATTCGCAAAGATATGAATGACTTGAGCGATAAAGGCATGGTGCGTCGTGTGCATGGAGGCATCTCACTTCCCAGCGCTAATGACAATCTCTCTTTTACCAATCGCGATCTAATCAATCTCTCCGCCAAGCAGCGTATCGCGCAAAAAGTGGCGCTTGAATTGCCAGAAGGCAGCAGCATTTTCTTAGGCATTGGCACCACACCTAAACAGGTTGCGCAGGCCTTATTGGATCACCCAGGTTTAACGGTGGTGACCAACAATCTCAACGCCGCACTGACACTCAGTCGCAACCCCAACATCACCTTGCATCTAGCTGGAGGGCTGGTGCGACACTCTGACGAAGATACGGTTGGCGAAGTGACCACACGTTTTTATCGCCGCTTCAACATTAAAATTGGCATCTTCGGCGTCGGTGGCATGACACACAATGGGCAACTGCTCGACTTCACCCCCGAAGAAGCGAATCTCACTCGCGCTATTATTGAATGCAGCGAGCAATGCTGGTTGGTTGCAGACAAAAGCAAATTAGGGCGCTATGCTCCGGTAGTAAGCGGTGAACTGTCTGAAATGCAAAAGCTTTTTGTGGATGAAATCACACCCGAGTTTCTTCAGCTGTGTCAGGATCACCAAGTTACGCTCATCCCTTCTCGATGAGGTGTGATTGAATTAAGGAAACCCAATGCCTCCAATGATTGTCGGCCACCGTGGTGTGGCTGGTTCTTACCCTGAAAATACCCGAGTTAGCGTCCAAGCCGCGATTGATCTTGGCCTAAGCTGGGTTGAAATAGATGTACAACCGACCAAAGATAATGTGTTGGTCGTCTGCCACGATCATACGATTGATCGCTGCAGTAACGGCAAAGGCCGTGTCGATGCTTACAGTTTGAAGGAACTGCAAGCGTTCGATTTTGGAGGATGGTTCGATGAAGCATTTACTAGCGAACCAATCATGACCTTGGAATCGTTGCTCAATCTGGCGGCAGAATACGATTTAGGGCTCAATATCGAAGTGAAAGTCGACAACCACGATGTGGCTGAAGTGGCTTTGAATCTGAAAAACCTTTTGGATAAAAGCCCCCTGACCGCCGATAAAATTCTGCTCTCGAGTTTTAGTCACGACATCATCTTACAGCTTCATCAGCACTGCCCTGGTTACAAGCTCGGCGTGCTCAGTGAGCGATTGTCCCAACGAGACCGGCAAGTGCTCAAAGAAGTCAACGCATTTAGTTGCAACCTCAACTACCGCTGGATCACAGAAAAACACATTCGCGATTTAAAAACAGGCGGATATCAAATTTGGTGCTATACCGTTAATCAGGCAGATAAGTTCCGCTATCTCGACAAAGTGGATGCCATCTTCTCTGACTATCCCGAACGTTTTATCTAGCGTTCTCCCCTATCGAACCACTCGTTTTCGGATGAGTGGTTTCAAAACATGACCTTACTGTGAATGTTTAAACAGAATTTACCTATCAAAGGAATAGAGACAACGAATTAGATAAAACCCTACATAAGACATAGGATTAGTTTCATCAAGGTGCAGCACTCGTCGTCAACTGATTCTTCGGCGTTCTGACACCTCCCTTAGAATAATGCGACCGACAAGGAGCAACACATGGAACACAAACCTACCCACACCAGCGGCCAATGCCCAGTAATGCATGGCGGCGCCACTTCTTCAAACTCATCCAATGTCGCTTGGTGGCCAAAGGCCCTCAATCTCGACATCCTTCATCAACATGACCGTAAATCCAACCCAATGGGGGCTGATTTCAGTTACCGTGAAGAGCTCAAAAAACTGGATGTTGAAGCACTGAAACGCGATCTCAAAGCGCTGATGACTGACAGCCAAGATTGGTGGCCAGCAGACTGGGGACACTACGGCGGTTTGATGATCCGTATGGCGTGGCACTCAGCTGGCTCTTATCGTGTGGGTGATGGCCGTGGTGGTGCGGATACCGGTAACCAACGTTTTGCTCCGTTGAACTCTTGGCCTGATAACGCCAACCTTGATAAAGCGCGACGTCTACTTTGGCCAATTAAGCAAAAGTACGGCAACAAAATTAGCTGGGCTGATTTGATGATCCTTGCCGGTAACATGGCGTACGAATCAATGGGTCTGAAAACCTTTGGCTTTGCCTTTGGTCGTGAAGACATCTGGCATCCAGAAAAAGACATTTACTGGGGTGCAGAGCAAGAATGGTTAGCGCCATCTGGTGCAGAAAACAGCCGCTACTCTGGTGAACGCGACCTAGAAAACCCGCTTGCTGCTGTGATGATGGGCCTTATTTACGTTAACCCTGAAGGTGTGAATGGTAATCCTGACCCACTAAAAACAGCCAAAGACATGCGTGTGACTTTTGCTCGCATGGGGATGAATGATGAAGAAACGGTCGCGCTGACGGCGGGTGGTCACACGGTTGGTAAAGCACACGGTAACGGCAACGCAGCAAACTTAGGTGCCGATCCAGAAAGTGCGGATTTGGAAGAGCAAGGCCTAGGTTGGAACAACCATAAGTCGCGCGGTATTGGTCGAGACACGGTGACCAGTGGTATTGAAGGCGCATGGACGACAAACCCAACACAATGGGATAACGGCTTCTTCCATCTGCTATTTAGCTACGATTGGTGGTTACAGAAGAGCCCAGCAGGTGCTTGGCAATGGGAACCAGTGAACATCAAAGAGGAAGACAAACCGGTTGATGTGGAAGATCCAACGATTCGCCACAACCCCATCATGACCGATGCAGACATGGCGCTGAAACTGGACCCAGAGTACCGTAAGATTTCTGAGCGATTCCACAAAGATCCCGCTTACTTCTCTGAAACCTTCGCTCGCGCCTGGTTTAAGCTGACTCACCGCGACATGGGACCAAAAGCTCGCTACTTTGGCCCAGATGTCCCTGCAGAAACGTTGATTTGGCAAGATCCAGTTCCGACTGGTCGTAAAGACTACGACGTAGATGCAGTGAAAGCGAAAATCATCGCCAGTGGTTTGAGCATCGGCGAAATGGTTTCAACCGCATGGGATAGCGCACGCACTTTCCGCAACTCAGATAAACGTGGTGGTGCCAACGGTGCTCGTATTCGACTTGCGCCACAGAAAGATTGGTTAGGCAACGAACCAGAAAAACTCGCGAAAGTGCTTAATGTCCTTGAAGCAATTGCCTCTGAGTTCAACATCAGTGTTGCAGACACCATCGTGCTTGCAGGTAATGTGGGTGTTGAGCAAGCCGCGAAAGCCGCTGGTATTGCAATCACCGTTCCGTTTGCAGCAGGTCGCGGCGATGCCACCATTGAGCAAACCGATGTGGAATCTTTCGAAGTCCTTGAGCCGATTGCAGATGGCTTCCGCAACTGGCAGAAACAACACTATGCGGTCAACCCTGAAGAATTGCTGCTGGATCGAGCTCAATTGTTAGGTTTAAGCGCCCCAGAGATGACGGTATTGATTGGTGGTTTACGTGTACTAGGTACAAACCATGGCGGTACTAAGCACGGTGTGTTTACCGACA
The DNA here is from genome assembly GCF_028570825.1 of Vibrio sp. CCUG 15886. Taxonomy (NCBI): domain Bacteria; kingdom Pseudomonadati; phylum Pseudomonadota; class Gammaproteobacteria; order Vibrionales; family Vibrionaceae; genus Vibrio; species Vibrio sp. CCUG 15886. The sequence goes on from NZ_JAQQBT010000004.1 coordinate 53,415, forward strand.
ATGTCGGTGCACTAAGTAATGACTTCTTTGTGAACTTGACAGACATGCGTTACACCTGGAAGCCAACCGGTCGCAACTCTTACGACATCGTCGAGCGTAACAGCGGCAATGTGAAATGGACAGCTACTCGTGTTGACTTAGTATTTGGTTCCAACTCTATCTTGCGTGCTTACGCTGAAGTGTACGCTCAAGATGACAACAAAGAGAAGTTCGTGAAAGACTTTGTGGCCGCTTGGACTAAAGTAATGAACGCGGATCGCTTCGATATCTAATCGAATCACTTATCAGACTTGCACTCAAAGCCCCCTAGCTTACATGCTCGCTAGGGGGCTTTTTTTTATGAAAACTTACTGCGAAACGCAAAATAGACGGCGCCAACCAAACACAAACCAGCCCACAGGTAATCTAGTTTCAGTGGTTCACGTAAATAGAACACAGAGAACGGCACAAAAACCATCAAGGTAATCACTTCTTGTAGAATTTTAAGCTGGCCTACATTGAGTGCAGTGTATCCAATGCGGTTCGCGGGTACTTGGAGAAGGTATTCAAAAAGTGCGATCCCCCAACTCACCAATGCTGCAATAATCCATGGTTTATTGTTCAACTCTTTGAGATGGGCATACCAAGCAAATGTCATAAAAACATTGCTACAAATTAATAAGCCAACACTAACAACAATAGGGTTCACTTCTACTCTCGCCCACAAAAAATTCGTTTAGATAAACTTTCTCTAAATACCAACGAAAAACGGGTGCTCTTTCGAGCACCCGTTTAGTATTCTTCTCGTGGTTAAACCACAAGTAAAATAAGCTTAGATAACTGTAACGTTAGAAGCTTGTGGGCCTTTTTGACCTTCTTCAACGTTGAAGCTTACTTTCTGACCTTCAGCAAGAGTTTTGAAGCCTTCAGAAACGATAGCACGGAAGTGTACGAATACATCTTTGCCGCCGTTGTCTTGAGAAATAAAACCAAAACCTTTAGTCTCGTTGAACCATTTTACTGTACCAGTCATTTTACCAGACATAGTGACCTCTATTAAAAATTTACATTAAACATTTCTGGCTATTACAAGTGCATGAATGGTCTATCGAGAGAAAGTTTACGCAGGTTTAACGAGGTATATCGAGAACTAACTGAGAAGGAACTTTTACTTAATCTAACACATGCACTCTTTGTAAGAGCTGAGCAACACTATACTTGGTTCTTGGAAAAGAACAAGTGTTTTTAACAAAAAGAATGAAATCGTTTACCTTTGGCTATCTTACCGCCAGATAAGAAAATTATTTTTTCTGTAATTACTGTCGTTTTGTCTCGTTACAATCTCATTTTTGCTTCAAACCAAAAGGCCATATCTATTTATTCCTTTGAAAACAGCATGATAATGAATGACATATGAGTTTAAACTTCACTAGAGTGCAAGTTAAATAGGAGCGAACACAAGCAATAGAACATTCTTTCTTCAATTTGGTCACTTAAACAACACATAGAAGATTTAAGATCACTAAATAGAACATATCACCCTCATTAACTTGCCGCTAACTGGGCGATAACATAAAATCTTTTGACTGCTTTAAGAGGAATATGTCAGGGAATGACTTTCGTACTTGATCTCAGAACTTTGTGTGTGATCACAGCGGCTATTTGTTTGTCTTATGGCGTTGGCCTCGCGCTGTTCAATCGCGCCCACATTAAACGCCACAATCTTATGACGTTTGTTTGTGCCTTAACGCTCATTGGCATGGCCACGGCTTTGATTGGCTTGCGAGGGGTCGTTAGCGACTTTTTCTCAATCGTCGCGGCTAATGTGATGCTGTATACCGGTTTTTCGTTTTTTCTGTATGGATTCAGTCAGTTTAGGCAAATCAACAATCGCTTCAGTGCCCTTTCCTTTGCCCTCATTGTTCCACTCACTTTATCGTTTATTTACTTTACTTATCTTGCCCCATCACTCAATGCTCGGCTGATTATCATCTCATCATTTTTATCTTTGACGCTTTATATGACGGCGTACAATGTACATCGAGGCTCTGCCAATGACACTCGCTTGCCCGTGAATGTGATTGTCACGTCTTTTTGCATTGTCGGCACTATTGAGCTCATCCGAGCGATCAACTTTATTCTTGTTCCAGAGGATCGTTTCTTTAATGCATCTCTGCCCAGTATTTACATTCTCCAGTTGTCGTACCTACTCGGTACGCTGAATGTCACCATCACGGCCTTTAGCTTAGTTTGGATAATCAACGAACGTTTGCTGACGTCATTACAAGAAATGTCGCTCAAAGACAACCTCACTGGATTCTTTAATCGTCACGGGCTTGAACAAAAACTGCCAGCACTGATTTCGTCTGCACAACATCGGCAGCAGCCATTGATTGCGATGATGTGCGATATTGACCACTTCAAACTGGTTAATGACACTTATGGCCATCAAGAAGGCGATATTATTTTGCAACGCTGCGCCGAAGCAATTCGAGCGCAACTACCACAACAGCATTTAGCGTTTCGATATGGTGGCGAAGAGTTTCTGATCATTTTGTCGCAATACGAACTGGTCCGTGCTAAGCAGCTCGCTGAAACGATTCGAATGACGATAGAACAAAGCCAGTTTGTGCAACTCCCAGAAAGGCACTTAACCATGAGTTTTGGCCTAACAGAGCTCAGTACACTGGATAATGTAGAAAGCATGGTAAAAAGAGCGGATCAAGCGCTCTATATGGCGAAGTCTCAAGGTAGAAACCAAGTAGTGGTTCATCAGTAGGCAGCAATTTATTAAGCGGAAGCTTACGGGGCAGTAAGAAATAAACCTAAAGCAGGCAATTGAAATGCTTATCACGCTATGGAACGCAGAAACGACAAAGCCCGCTCATTTGAGCGGGCTTTGTGTTTGTTCTAAAAGAACGAATATGGTGCGTCCAAGTGGACTCGAACCACCGACCCCTACCATGTCAAGGTAGTACTCTAACCAACTGAGCTATGGACGCTTTACGCACTGTTCTCGACTAACCATTCTTTTGAATGGTGCGTCCGAGTGGACTCGAACCACCGACCCCCGCCATGTCAAGGCGATACTCTAACCAACTGAGCTACGGACGCATCTCGTGAGAACGAGGAGGATATTACCCAGTGACGGTGTTAGGCGCAAGCATATTTTTTCCCTTTTAGTGCCGTTTGCTCTATTCCTAATCTTTTTGCTCTGTTTTTAGCCTTTTTCACTTTTAGTGATTTGATCTAATTCACATTTCATGGCGTGACAAGCTTGAGCACTTTGCGTTTATTCAATTGGAGCTGGGTAATCTCTGTCGCCCAATATAGATCGATCAACCGCTGCAATAAGCCACTTTGCTCCGCTTTGAGCAGTGCTCTCTCCAGCAATACTTTGTGCTGCTTTGCTCCTTCACTTAAGTAAAAACGAAAATCACGCTGATAAATAAGCAGCAAGTGCTGTTCGATTTCCAACTGAGGATTGAGTCTCGATTCGGCCATTACCTCGTTTACACCACGCGGGAAATAGTTAATGGCCCCTTGAGTTGAGAGTTTGTTATACAGCATTCGCCACTCACCATCTTGCTCATAAAATGGCAAATCATTGTGCAACCACACATCGGCATCGTACCACGCATAACCAAGCCCAGCCGTTAACCCACTTTGACGTAACTCATCAAGGCTATTGATTGAGTCATATTGGGGCTGAGCGCCTTTGGGAATAAGCAAAACGCGTTTACCAATCAAGCCATTGGTGACGGGCGCATTTACATAAGTGTATTGTGCATCTCTCTCTTTTGTTTGCAGTAACCACATCAAAGAAAGCTGGTTATTCTCCACCATCTTGACTAAGCGTTTTTGTGGAATGTGCTCAAAAGGCGTTTTGATGGTTAGCTTTACGCCAATGCTATCGAGCGATTGGCGCAATAACTCATGGTAAAAAAGATGGGAGCCATCGAGTTGGGTGGGAAGAACTAAAGTCAAGGTTTTGGGCTGAGCGGCCACGGCTGAAAAGTGAAACACGAACAACGCTATCGCAAACCATCTCATAGAACGCCCTCATTCTTATCCTTATATACAATATAGGCCGTTTTGGACGGTATAGGGATGAAAGATCAATCATCCTCATCCACATCGAACACCACATTGTAGTTTTCGGTGTAGGTACAATTTGGCTGACGGCTACAGGTGAAAAAGCGGCGACCTTTGAATTCTCCCTGGGAAGCAATTTTAATGATCATCGGACTGCCGCACTTTTTACAAAAGCGCACTTCTTTGTCTGGTTCAATCAAGTCGATATGCGCGGCGAGCAAACGTCTTAATCGTCCCACTTGATAACTGTGCTTAATCGACGTACCAATCAGTGGGATATTGGCGGTTTTGCACACTTGCATCAGTAACTTTTCCCGCTCAACTTTGACTTTGTTGAGCTCTTTACCGTTATCCAATTCAATGATCACACGTGGCTCAAACGTGCGCGGATCGCAAATCACATAGTCAAAATACATACGTGAAATACGGTTGCTGGCGATAAACAACTGCTTTTTGCTATTGATATCGCGTGGCGCAACCACATTACTCATATTCACTTTGGCAAACACAACACCATGTTCGCCAACCGCGGTTTTCAATGCATTGAAAAATGCCACTTCATGCCCTTTCAACACCGAGCCTTTCGAACGATAGGCATATTCCTTGGTATCATCCTGTTTGACGACGTATTTCTGTATTACGAAAAAAAACAAAATCAGTAGCGCGACAATAATAAAGATATTCGTCATCGGTTAATTACACTCAAAACATAGCCTTACTTGTTAAATACACTATGTGTAAACCGGATTGATGACAAGTGAAAACCCACCCAAGCTAGGCTCGCTTGTTACTACTTTGGTAGAGTTCACGTTTCAGATTGATTTAGATCAAACAATCACGGCGCAGCACTGATTACAGTGAATTTGGTTAATGAATTGTTAACCAAAGACATGTTCAGATAAAAGACAGGGATGTAGGAGATAAATCATGGAGTTGAAACAAGATCCACGCTGTTACACCGATGTGTGTATCGAAGGAAAGTGGTATCACTACGATCATTGCGGCACCACAGCGTATATGTTGAAAGGTGGTTGTTCAGAAGAGATTCAGCTCTCGCGCGAACCCAGCACCGAAAGTGAGTTGATTGAGCTACTAATGATGAGATGATTGAACGACGCCTATGCTGGGCGTCGTTAAACATTGGCCAATAAACACGAATCCCACTTTGCTAGCGATATTTACCCACGATGCTTTGATAGAAGGTTTGATTTTCATCATTGCTGGTGTGTTTTAGTGCATCAATGGCTTGCTGCAATGCTCTCACTGAGGCGCCATCAACGTCTTTGTTAAACGCATAATAGAGCTCCCCTTCTTGCAGAACATACACAGGTTCAAAATCCGCAGAGTTGAATCCACCTTTGGATATCCACCATTTCGCGACATTTTCTTCATAAGCCCAAAGATCGATCCGCCCTTTGTAAAGTTGCTCCGCCAAAGTAGAGGCATAGGAGCTCTCTTGCATTGAGTTACGCGGAACGCCCAGTTCAAGCAGGAGCTGTTCACCAACATCATCACGAATCACACCGATACGATATTGAATCAGGTCATTGGGGCGCTTAATGGAAATCTGCGCGCTTTTCTTAGCCATGACAACAATACGAGTGGCACTGATCGGCCCTACCCAATTGAACAAGTTTTCTCTCAATTTGGTGCGCGTGGTCGAAAAAAGCACCGTGTCTTTATTGATCAGCACGGTACGGTATGCTCTAGCCCAAGGTTGGACGGAAATGTCTTCTTTAGCGACAGGTTGCGTTGCCCTTGCCGTTGCAGCAACCAACAAGTCCACAGCGATGCCGTGCAGTTCACCATTTTCGGTAAAGTTATAAGGCGGGTATTCTTCTGTCAGATAAGTGATCGATTGAAGATCCGATTTCGCTATCGCGACTGCTGCCAACAAGGATGCAAATAGAAACAAAATTGAACGGAACATAACGCCCCCTAATTGTGATCCCTTGCAAGTAAATGTAGCCCCGAATTGACACATCTACCAACAAGGAATCACACCGCCACCTGTAAATTCAAAGTTGAGCGTCAGGCTGATTTTCGGGTTTGGCGAGATCGAATGCGGGCAGTTGATTGCAAGCGGCAACGACGGCATTGATGGTGGGATACGGTGTCATGTTTACGCCAAAACGGAGAGCGTTATACACCTGAGGGACCAAACATATATCGACGATACTTGGACTAGAACTGACGCTAAAAACACACTCGCCATAGTGTTTACGGTGAGCCAATAGCTTCTCTTCCACCGCTTTAAAACCCATATGAATCCAATGACGCACCCACAAGCGTTTTTGCTCTTCATCCACCTCCAAGCTGCCTTCAAGATACTGCAGGACCCGAAGATTATTCAGAGGATGGACATCAATCGCGATGTCTTGCGCCAACGCCAACGCTTGATACTTGAGTGGCCCCATAGACGGGATCACTTGAGTCGATGAATAGTTATCATCGAGATACTGAATGATAGCCAACGACTGATTGAGTACCAGATCCCCATCCACCAACACGGGCACCAGCTCATTGGGGTTCAGAGCATGGTAATGCGCGAGATGCTGCTCTCCGCCATTTTTCACTAAATGAATCGAGTGGTTTTCATAGCGGAGCTGCTTCAGGTTTAAGCAGATCCTCACGCGATAGGCGGCAGACGATCGCCAATAACCATAGAGTTTAAGACTTGTCTCCATACCAACCTCATTTATGCTGATAACGACTCACTTGTTGTTCAATCGCACCAAAAATAGATTGCCCTCGCGCATCAAACATTTCTAAGCGAATAGAATCGCCAAAACGCATAAATGACGTGCTGGCTTGACCATCACGAATTGTTTCAATCATACGAATTTCGGCAATGCACGAGTAACCAACACCACCTTCTTCAATCGACGTGCCGTGATCGGTTCCTTGCTTATTCGACACCGTACCAGACCCGATGATGGCCCCTGCAGACAGCGGACGCGTCTTTGCCGCGTGCACAATCAGATCGGCAAAATCAAAGGTCATATCTACGCCGGCATTCGGTTTGCCAAACGGTTTATGGTTGTAGGTTGAGATCAGCGGCAGATGAAGTTTGTTTTCATACCAGGCTTCACCCAGTTCATCCAAAGTAACGGCGACGGGAGAAAACGCAGAAGAGGGTTTGGATTGAAAGAAGCCAAAGCCTTTGGCGAGTTCAGCAGGGATCAGGCCACGCAACGAAACATCATTCACCAGCATCACGAGACGAATCGCGTCTTCTGCTTGTGCAAAACTGGCCCCCATTGGCACGTCACCTGTGATCACCGCCACTTCACCTTCAAAATCAATGCCCCACTCTTCACTGGCAAATTCAATGTTGTCACGTGGTGCGATAAAGGCGTCGGAGCCCCCTTGGTACATGAGTGGGTCTGTCCAAAAACTTTCTGGCATTTCAGCACCGCGGGCTTTGCGCACTAATTCCACGTGATTGACGTATGCAGAGCCATCGGCCCACTGATAAGCACGCGGTAACGGTGAATGGACCAAGGTCTCTTCGAACGGCAAGCTTCCCGTCACCTCGCCTTGATTGAGCGCTTGATAAAGCTCTTTCAGCTTTGGCTCGCACACAGACCAATGATCCAGTGCAAGCTGCAATGTCGGCGCAATGTCAGCCGCGGAAACATAACGGCTCAAATCGCGACTGACGACGATCAACTCACCATCGCGATGCTCATTCTTCTTGGTTGCTAATTTCATCTCTCTTCCCTTCTCAAATCTTGCTGTTCTGTCGTCCGTGTTATTTTTGATTTTCACGCCAACTGTAGACGTATTCTTTGTTTTCTACACTGTCGAGTTCTTGTGCAAACGTTAATGCATGGCGCGTATCAATCATCACCGCGACTTCGTCGGTGAACTTTTTCTTATACTCTTGGCCAGCTTTGAATGCCTTAGGATGCGGCCCGTGGGTAAAGCCTGCCGGGTGAAACGTCACCATGCCTGCTTCAATGTTGTCGCGGCTGAAAAAATCCCCCGCATGATAGAACAACACTTCATCATAATCGTCGTTGTTGTGATAAAACGGCACTTTCAACGCGCCTGGGTCACTTTCGATAGGACGCGGCACGAAGGTGCAAACAACAAAGCCGTTCCCAACAAAGGTGGTGTGTGCCGACGGAGGCAAGTGATAACGATGAGACATCAATGGGCGTATATCGCGCCAGTTCAGTTTCACTACAGAGAGATCACCATGCCAGCCAATGGCATCCAATGGATTAAACGGATAGGTAATCACGCTCACCTTGTCGTGGCGTTTCACTTCCACACGCGTCTCTTGCTCTGAGTATTGCGCTTTGAACTGGTCGTTGATCGACGGCGTTTCAAGTACCGCAGGGTCAAATACCGCATGATTACCAACTAACCCTTTCTCTGGCAGTGAATACGCCGCATCGGTGTTTTCAATCATCAAAATAAACATCGCCTCTGACGGCTCCAAGCGCCAGTTGGTTGAACGCGGGATCATCACGTAATCCCCTTCTTCTACTGACAAATGGCCATAGTCACAGTAAAGGTCGGCCTTACCTTGATGGATAAAGAGCAGCTCGTCGCCATCGGCGTTTCGCGCCAGAAATTCCATTTTAGTTTGGGTTTTCCAGACTCGAACTTTACATTCGTGATTGTGAAGCAAATGCGGCACACTCCAAGGAGAGGCTTGATTGGCGCTGGTCACGCGAGTGAAATCAAACGCTCTCGGTCTTAAATCGCCTTGCCAATCGGTCCAGCCTGTTGGGGCATGTTGATGATGAAAATGCGCAGCGGGGCCAAAGAACCCACTACGCCCCGCTTCACGTTCGTAAATTGCCTCTTCGGGGAAATCGGCATGTGCCTGCTTGGAGCAGACACCTTCCCGATGAGGAAAGGTGATCCATTTATGCATTATTGAGTACTCCACGGCGAATTTGATCTTCTTCTATCGATTCGAATAGCGCTTTGAAGTTACCTTCGCCAAAACCTTCATTGCCTTTACGCTGAATGATTTCAAAGAAGACAGGCCCGATAACCGTCTGGGTAAAGATCTGTAGCAAAATGCCATCTTTTAGCGGTGCACCATCGATCAGGATGCGTAAATCACGCAATCGAGACACATCTTCTTTGTGTCCTTCAACACGGCTATCTACTTTGTCGTAATAGGTATCCGGCGTGGGCATAAAGTCCATACCTCGGTCGCGCAGCGTTTGAACCGTTTGGTAGATGTCGTCCGTGGTGAGCGCGATGTGTTGAATGCCTTCACCATTGTACTCACGAATGAACTCTTCGATTTGTGACTTATCGTCCGAAGATTCATTGATTGGGATACGAATTTTGCCACATGGTGCGGTCATCGCTCGGCTCACCAGACCGGTGAGTTTCCCTTCAATATCGAAATAACGAATTTCACGGAAATTGCCAATACGCTCATAGAATCCCGCCCAAGTATCCATGTTGCCGCGTTTTACGTTGTGGGTAAGGTGGTCAATTTCATATAGGCCAACATCCGACTTCGCTAGGCGCTGAGCGGCGTCATCATAAAAACGAAAATCGACATCGTAGATACTCTGCTTACCGTAGCGATCGACAAAATAGAGCAAGCTGCCACCAATGCCATACACAGCAGGGATACTCAGTTCCATCGGCCCGATTTCTGTTTTGTATTCTTCTGCGCCATTGGTCAATGCGTGCTTAAGTGCTGACGCTGCATCCTGCACTCGAAATGCCATCCCACATACTGAAGGTCCATGAACTTTTGCAAACTCCTCAGCCTGACTGTGCGGCTGAGCATTAACGACAAAGTTGATATCGCCCTGGCGATATAGCCAAGCTTCTTTCGAGCGATGCTTGGCGACTTCTGCAAAGCCCAGCGAGGAAAACAAATGCTTAAGCTGCTCGATACCTGTGTTATCTGCGGCGGTGTATTCGACAAACTCAAATCCGTCTGTGCCCAGTGGGTTGATTGCATCCACCATGACTTTCTCCTTTTAGACTGCTTTTTATTTTGGTTAACACTTTGTTAACTTGAACCAGAGTCAGAAGAATTGGAATAGCGCCTGTCTACTCAAGAAAAACTCAATCCCCCCGCAAAAATGTAAAGCATTTGTTACACTACAAGCCAATAACCATAATTTGACTCAAAAGCGTGTCATTCCTTCTTCGATTACCCCTTTGCGTTGTACGAGGCAATTTACACACCCATCGCAAATGTAAACATTATGTTAACCAATGACTGATGGTTATTTTTTCGCTGTTTAAAACGTCATTATTGTGTCAGTCAGTCCGTTTATTTGATTCAACGCAGTTTTATTGTCTGCCAACTATGCACAATGGAGCATTCTGTTCCTACACGGGCGCTGCCCACAGCAAAAGAGAGATCAGCCGAATGATTCCAGTAAACCAAGAACGTCTTATCGAGCATTTTTGTCAGTTAGTGCGCATCGACAGTGAGTCGATGAATGAAAAAGCGATTGCCGAAGCGCTGGCAGAACAGTTGGGCGACATGGGTTTTACCGTGCACAAACTGCCTGTGCCAGAGCACATCTCCAATGGCTTTAACGTCTATGCACGCCTAGAGGGTGAGCTTGAAGGTTCCATCTTGTTAAGTTGTCACATGGATACCGTGGCGCCGGGAAATGGCATTGAGCCTGTGATTGAAGATGGCATTATCCGTTCAAAAGGAAACACCATTCTTGGTGGTGATGACAAATCGGGCATCGCCGCCATTATGGAAGCGGTCCGTCTGTTGAAAGAGCAGAATCAACAGCACAAAACCATTGAGCTTGCCTTTACTGTGCATGAAGAAGGCGGCCTGTTTGGTTCCGAATATTTTGATATGAGCTACGTCACTGCTCAGCAAGCGATTGTACTGGATACTGGTGGCCCAATTGGCTCTATTGTCACGGCGGCACCTGGCCAACAGAAAATCGTCGCCACGATTAAAGGCCGCCCAGCCCACGCAGGTTTGGCACCAGAAGAAGGCATCAGCGCCATTATGGTTGCCGCCGATGCCATCAATCAAATGAAGTTGTTGCGTATTGACGCGGAAACGACCGCCAACATTGGCACGGTTCACGGAGGTCAGGCGACAAACATCGTCATGCCAGAGTTGAAAATTGTCGCGGAAGCTCGCTCACTCAATGCAGAAAAGCTCGATGCGCAAGTCGAGCACATGATCACGACTTTTGAGCGTGTCGCCGAAAAACATGGTGCGGAAGTGGAGATTGAGTCCAGCCGTGCGTACAACGCGTTTGTGCTTAGCGATGACCATCCTCACGTCGTGGAGATTAAGCAAGCTTTTGCGGACATTGGTGTGGACGCGATGACCAAAGGCACTGGAGGTGGTAGTGATGCCAATAACTTCAATGCCAAGGGTTTAACGACGGTCAATCTTTCCACCGGCATGTCAAAAGTACACACCACGGAAGAGTTCATTGCCATTACGGACATGGTCAAAATCACCGAATTTTTGACTCACTACTTAGCCAAGTAACCCCTTCGACGCACTGGCCTCGCCAGTGCGTTTTCTCTGTTGTTTGTTTCCTCTCCTATTTTTCTCTCGGATCCAAGTTCTGATCACCCATTGCGTTGAAAGTTCTTTAGATCTCGCAAAGCAATGAAACGAGAGCTTATCTTTCATAGATTTATCGATAATCATCACATTTAGTTGCTATTCAAATGATTACTATGCATTTGGTTTTAATTAATAACGTGATAATCAAATGAAAAAGACCCTGTTAACCAGTGCAATAGCGCTCTCCCTGACTTTTCCAGCCCTCGCCGCGAATGGCGATATCCATAACGTTACTATTCTCGGCACATCCGATCTTCACGGCCATTTTATGCCTTGGGACTACGCTGCGGACAAACTCAATATGAGCGGCAGCCTGAGCCAAATCGCCACCAAAGTAAAAGCGATTCGCCAAGAACAAAATAACGTCATCTTGGTCGACGCTGGTGACACCATTCAAGGCAACTTTGTCGAAACGTTTAAAGAAGAGCCGATCGATCCGATGATGCTCGGCTTCAATGAGATGAACTATGACGTTTGGGTATTAGGCAATCATGAGTTTGATTTTGGCTTGAACGTGCTTAATCGCTCTCTCACCCAATTCAAAGGCACCTCTCTGGCAGGCAACATTCAACGCCCTGATGGCAACCCGTTTTTGCCGGGTTACACCATCATTGAGCGTGGTGGGATAAAAATCGGCGTGATCGGAATGGACACCCCCATGACGCAAGTCTTCGCTGAAGGAACCAATCGCCTTGAAGGGATGACCTTCACCAACCCGACGCTGGAAGTGAAAAAAATCGTCAAGCAGATTGAGGGCAAAGTTGATGCGATTGTGCTAGTTGCCCACATGGGCCTCGACAATGAAAACGACATCGCAGACACCGGTGTCACCGACATTGCCAACGGCAACCCTGAGCTCGATGCCATTGTGGCCGGCCACATGCATACGCGCATTGATAAAGCCGTGGTCAATGGCGTCATCATCACCGAGCCCGACAAATATGGCCGCGCGCTGTCACGCATTGACTTGCAGTTTGAAGAACAAAATGGCCAATTTACCTTGATCAACAAAGACAGCTACACCTACAAGATCAAAGGCGTCGATTCGGATGACAAGATGGAATCACTCTACGAACCGTATCACAAGCGTCTGCGTGAAATGGCCAACCGCGAAGTGGCGCAGCTTACTGGTGTTAATTTAGTACCAGAAAACGACATTCGTGGTATCCCGCAAGTGCATGTTCAAGACACAGGGATCAGTGCACTTTTCCAAGAAGCGAGTTTTTTCTACGCACCTCAAGCCAACGTCATTGCACTGCAAATTGACAATGACAACGCCAAGTTGGACGTAGGCCCCATCAAAGCTAAAGACATCGCATACAACTACCAATATGCGGGTGGCGAAATCACGGTTTATCAAATGACGGGCAAAGAGTTGAAGCAGTACATGGAGTGGTCTGCTGGTTACTTCAATTCTGTGCAACCGGGGGATGTGACATACAGCTTTAATCCTGAAAGACGCGCCTCAAAGTACTCAACCAACGACTTCTTCGCGGGCGTCACCTACACCATCGACTTAACTCAGCAAGCAGGCCAACGCATTACTGATCTCAAGTTTGCCGATGGCAAACCCGTGTTAGACGACAGCGAGATTCGTATTGGCATGAATAGCTACCGTATGGGTCATTTGACCAAAAAAGGCGGCGTATTAGAGGGTCAAACCTTCCCTGTGCTGTTTGATACCGAAGCAAAATACGGTGAAGAACAAGGCACCATCCGAAATCTCACCATTCGCTACCTCACCGAGCAGAAACAGGGACAATACGTCGGCCAACCGATGCAACGTTGGAAACTCTTTGGTTTGCAGGGGTTTGAGAAAGAAGGTGCGATCGTCAAACAGTTGATCAACGAAGGCAAAATCGATGTACCTGCCAGTGAAGATGGTCGCTACACCAACATAGCTTCAATTAATGTCAAAGCACTGGTGTTCACCAATCCACAGGCTAAAAACGAAGCCATTACTTCCCGCCTTGCCAAAATTGAGGAAGCGAATCCTACAGAGAAACAACATCTTAAGCGCGAGTTGATCCTCATCGAAGCACTGAACCCATAAACCACGTCTGTGCACCTCTTGGTAGGTGCACATTTTTTCTCTCGCAAAATTGTCACAATAAAATTCCCTTCCGCGCGCTTTTGCCTGTCGACATCACAAAAAAAATAGGATAGGTTTAGATGTATAGACGTCTAAAAGAGATTAGCTTAGGGAGAAAGCTGTGCCTATTCGTATTCCAGATCAATTACCAGCCGCCGATGTTTTGCGTACTGAAAACATCTTCGTAATGAGTGAAACCCGTGCAGCAAGCCAAGAGATTCGTCCACTAAGGGTGCTGATTCTCAATTTGATGCCGAAAAAAATAGAGACAGAAACTCAGTTTTTACGCCTGCTTTCCAACAGCCCACTTCAGGTTAACGTTGAGTTGCTGCGTATTGACGATCGCCCGAGCAAAAATACCCCAACCGAACATCTCGATAATTTTTATCGTCAGTTTGAGATGGTGAAAAACCGTAACTTCGACGGCCTGATCATCACCGGCGCGCCGCTTGGTTTGGTGCAGTTTGAAGATGTCATTTACTGGGATCACCTCAAAACCATTATGGAATGGGCCAAATCCCATGTGACTTCCACCCTCTATGTTTGTTGGGCAGCACAAGCTGGGCTCAAACTGCTCTACGATTTGCCGAAGAAAACGCGTAAAGAGAAGCTCTCTGGCGTATATCACCACCGTATTCACAAACCTTACCATCCGGTTTTGCGTGGTTTTGATGATTCTTTCTTAGCGCCCCATTCTCGCTACGCCGATTTTTCGCCAGAGTATCTCGCAGAACACACCGATTTGGATATTCTCGCGACGTCTGACGATGCAGGTGTTTACCTAGCCACCACCAAAGACAAGCGCAACGTCTTTGTTACTGGCCATCCAGAATATGACCCGCACACGCTGCACAATGAATACATTCGCGATTTGGGTGAAGGCATGGAGCCGGCAATTCCGGTTAACTACTACCCCAACGACAACCCAGATAATCCGCCAATTGCAAGCTGGCGTAGCCACGGCCATCTGCTTTTCTCGAACTGGTTGAACTACTGCGTTTACCAACAAACGCCTTACGATCTCGATCATTTCAGCGAAGAAGCGTTTACTAAGGACGAATAGCGCCACACGAAATCAAACCGTTCTTTTACAACAGGCCGCCTTTCACGCGGCCTGTTGTCGTTTATACCCGTTAATCGTTTATGCAAAGTGACTCGCATTGTCGATGTCGATTGGTAGGCAATAGACCCCAAGGATTTATCATCTCTTCAGGCCACATTAAAAAGAACGAAAACGATGAAAAAACAAACTCTTCTTTTGCCGCAATTGGTAGCACTTACCCTTTTGACTGGGTGTGTCACAGTCACTGAAGGCCAAGCACAAAAAGATCCGGACCCAATTGGCATGGCAGAATCTCGCATTGCCTTGGGGCTTGGCTATCTAGAAAATGGCGCGATGATCAAAGCCCATGACAACTTACAACAAGCCCTGACTCACGCTCCTGATTATTACCGAGCGCAACTTTCCATGGCCCACTACTACGAGCGCGTTGGTGAAAACGGCAAGGCCGAGGATATTTATCAAAAATCGGCTCGTCAGCACCCAAAAAACGGCAACGTATTGAACAACTACGGCACGTTTTTATGCAAAAAGGGCGAGTATGACAAAGCGGATCGTTTGTTTAATCGTGCCATCGAGCAACCTTACTACTACTTGATTCCTGCCAGTTATGAAAACGCCGCGTTTTGCGCTCTGAAGGCGGGCGACAATGTAAAAGCGCAAACCTATTTCACTCGTGCGATTGACTACGACCCACACCGCCCCAAATCGGTGCTCAACCTCGCTAAGTTGGAAATCGATACCGGTAACTACCCCCAAGCGCGCCTACGCTTGATGCGCTTCCACCAAAGCTATGGGTTGCAAATTCCCTCGCTTAAACTGATGATCGATTTAGAAGGCAAAGCAGGCAATGTGGCGCTGGTGAAGAAGTATCAGAGTGAATTGGACAAATTGACTGCCCGCCAAAGCTAGCGATTGCTGGCGGATGAATTCAAAAGACGCGACTAACAAAAAACCTCTACCCAAAAAGCAGAGGTTTTTTATGGTTTTACCGCCCACATGACTCAACGTCTTGAGGTTGAGTTGCGGATTTTGTAGCGATCTTTTCGGTGCGTATTGCGTAACTTACGCACCTTCGTTTTTCTCTTAATCGTCAGATATTCACGGTAAATAATCCGAATAAACGCAATTAAGCCAATGATGAGCAGAATGGTAAAAACGCTCAGGAAGCTTTCACACAGCCAATCTGGCTGACAGGGTAGATAAATTTCAAAATCCATCGCATGCCCTCCTATTACGCAACCTATTCGTTTTTAACTCGGGATGATTGTCTCCATCACTCTCGCAGTTTGATCCACTCTCCTCTTTGTTGTTTGTCCATAAATGACCAAGCAACAAAGCGACTGACCTTTTGTCCTTGGCTCATTTCGACGACACGAATACTGCGTACACCTAATTTTTCCAACTGTTTACGTAGAGGTCTTACGTTGTCTTTCTTCGAAACGAGCGTACTGAACCACAAAACCTGATGGGCAAAACGCTCACTTTCGTTCGCCATGCGCTTCAAGAAGGAGGATTCTCCACCTTGACACCACAACTCAGAATTTTGACCTCCGAAGTTAAGTATAGGTTTGTTTTTCGAGATTTTTTGTGAACCAGCTTTTGCTGTTACACCTTTTTTCAAACGGTTGGCGGCGAGGTTGTCTAATTTTCGTTGCGTGCCAAACGCCGCTTCCTGTGCCGAAGCGTGAAATGGCGGGTTGCATGTCGTCACATGAAAGTAGTCTGTGGGGCCAATAATGCCTTGGAAAATATGCTGTGACTGGTCTTGCAATTTGAGCTCAAGCTGCCCCTGCAGCACTGGGTTAGAGTCAGCAATGCGCTGCGCTGACTCAATCGATTTAGGGTCAACGTCACTACCCGTGTAGCGCCAACGATAGTCACAAATCGCAATAATGGGATAGATCGCATTGGCACCGACACCGATGTCCAACGCCTGAACTTTCTCATGAGGAAATGTACCTTTCACCTCTCCTTCCAAGAGCTCCGCTAGACGATGGATATAATCCGCACGCCCGGGGATTGGCGGGCACAAATAGCCTGCTGGGATGTCCCAATTTGCCACTTGGTAGTAAGCACTGAGCAGCGCTTTATTGAGCATTTTTACTGCCATTGAATCTGAAAAAGAAATACTCGCCTCACCTTTAGGATTTTTGATCACAAAAGGAGCAAGCGATGGCAGCGCCTGCGTTAACTTAGCAAAATCGTAACGCCCTTGATGTTTGTTGCGCGAATGCAGCCCAGCACGCGTAACTTTGACAAAATCACAACTCGATTCAGACGCACTGAGATCACGACTCTTTTTCGTGCGCGGTTTTGGGGCTCGTTTCGCAGGCTCTAATGGCTTGGCGGATTTTCGTTTGTTCGTCATTATTTTTTTGCTTCCTGAGCTTTTAAATCGAGGTAAATCATAAACAGACGAGCATCCAGCTCTAGTTGGTGATAGTCCGGCTCCATGTAGCAGCAAAGAGAGTAAAAGGCTTTATCATGCTCTTTCTCTTTAATGTGCGCCAACTCGTGCACAACCAACATGCGCAGCAAAGGCTCCGGCGCGTCTTTAAACACATTGGCAATGCGAATCTCATTTTTCGATTTGAGTTTACCGCCGTGGTTGCGAGAGACGACACTGTGCAAGCCGAGCGCGTTGTTAATCAGATGAATTTTCCCGTCGTACACCACTTTACTGATGGGGCCCGTTTTCTTCATAAACTGGTTCTTGATCTGCATCGCGTAGTCAAACAACGCTTTTTCACTGCGAATGTCGTGACGCACAGGGTAGCGTTTATCAAACCAAGGAATTAAACGTTGTGACTCAATCAATTGGGCCACTTGCTGCACGATATGCTGCGGGTATCCCTGAATGTAGCGAAGTGACGGATGCATCATGGAATCGGACCTGATCATTTTTCAAAGCGCGCTAGTTTACCTGACTCCGCCCCTTGATTCATCGCTTTTTCTTTTCGTCCGCAGCGAAATTGGCTACACTTGCGCCCCTTTTCATTACATGGCAAGACAAGATGAAACGTGTCGTCCTCTATATCAAAGACAAATGTCCACATTGCAAAGATGCGCAGCGCTATCTGGATAGCAAAGGCATTCAATACCGCTTGTGTAATGCCAAGATGCATCGCGGTCGTAAAGAGCTCGACGCGATTGGTGCGCGCTCTGTGCCTGTACTTAAAATCGGTGACCGTTTGATGATTGGTTGGAACCCGAAGAACTTTGAACGCATGTATGGCGATAAGTGATTACAGCTAAACATACTGCTTTATAAATTCGATAAAGGTGCGATCCGCCACCGACAGATAGCCGCCACGTCGCCAAGCCAATGCTAGGTTCAGAGTGACGGGCGGAGAAAATGGCACGCCGACCACGCCACTCTCATTCTCGGTCACCAATTGAAGCAGCGCAGTAATGGCAAACTCTCGCTTTACGATCTTCAAAATCAATGGCAATAGATTGGTTTCAAAAGAATACTGCATTTCAATGCCATGCTGCTGGCTAAAGTGATCGAGAAAATCGCGGTGGAAATAACCCGATTTGAACATCACCAGTTCATGTTGAAAAAACTCTTCAAAAGTGAGGGATGCTCGTTGCGATAACGGATGCTCACTGCCGACAACCGCCATCATCTGGCTAGAGAATAGGTGGTCGATTTCTAAATCGTCCGGTACGTCGTTTTCCGTGATCACACCAATGTCCAAATCCCCATCAAGCAGCATCTTACGAATCGACTGCGTCCCCGCTTCAATCAGTGTCAATTTTAGATTGGGATAGTGACTTTTAAACGCCATTAAAATTTCTGGAAAGAAGTAGCTGCCCATCATGCTTGGCGCACCAAGGCGCACCTCACCTTTCTCAAGCCCTTTCAGTTCATTCATCGCCAACTCGGCATCATGCAGTTGCTGCACGACACGTTTGGCATGCTCATACAAGGTTTGCCCTTCCGTTGTCAGTGCGATCTGTTTGTCATCACGCTTAAATAGCGTCACGCCGAGGCTTTGTTCGAGCTTTTTGATTGAGACACTCAAGGCAGGCTGCGCGATATGCAAAGACTGCGCAGCACGAGTGAAATTTTTCTCTTCGGCCACCGCCAAAAATTGTTTGAGTTGTTTCGATTCCATCTAGATCAAAAATATATCGTCATCATATTTTTAATATATTTTGTTTATCACGACGTGACTGATACTGTGCTCACAAATCAGTAGGAGAATTAAGATGTACGAACTCGGCAGCTCTCAGTATCGCCATATCACCATTGCCTTGGCACTCGGTTCGTTTTTAGTTTTCTGTAATCTTTACCTCTTTCAACCCATGCTGCCTAAATTGGCGTTGGAATACGCGGTATCGGAAACACAGGTAAACTGGGTATTTGCCGCCACCACACTGGGTTTATCCCTTAGCCTTGTCCCCATGGCGGTGTTGTCTGAAAAAATTGGCCGACGCACGGTCATGTTGGCGGGTTTGTTCGCCATTCCACTGTGCAGTGCCGCTCTGCTGCTTAACGACTCTTTCTTGTTTATCGTCATTTGCCGAGCGCTCCTTGGGGTGGCGTTGGCGGCCTTTGCGGCAGTTGCCGTGGCGTACATGGCGGAAGAGTTGCACCCCAAAGCGTTTAGCCACGCCATCGGCGGTTACATTGCGGCCAATTCACTCGGCGGTATTAGCGGACGAATCAGTGGCGGTTTGATGTCCGATTGGTTTGGTACCACGGTCGCAATTGAGGTGATGCTGGTCTTCACGCTACTGGGCGTGATTGCGGTGAGTTTTTTGCTGCCCAAGCAGAAACATTTCTCCCCCAGCACTCACAGCTTATGGCAACACAATCAGACCATCGTCCAGCACCTGCGTCACACCCGAGTTTGGTTGGCGATGGTGATCGGCGGACTCAATTTTGCCCTTTTTGTGAACCTCTATTCCGTGATGGGATTTCGCCTGGTGGCAGAACCGCACGGCCTGCCCGTTGGCCTCGCTTCATTGATTTTTTTGTGTTACCTCGGCGGTACCATCAGCTCCAAATACACCGGAAAGTGGAATCAACATTTTCATCCGGTCAGCGGTATGTTGCTGGGCGCAACGATCAGTTTGTTTGGCATGCTAATCACTTCGATTGAACATTTAGCCGCCATGTTTATCGGTTTAGTACTGATTTCCTTCGGCGCTTTTTTCACGCACACTTTGGCGTATGGATGGGTCGGGCAAAAAGCCACTCACGCAAAAGCAACGGCAACCGCGATGTATCTGGTGCACTACTATGTAGGCGGTAGCCTTGGCGGATTCTTCTTGCTCTATTGCTGGCAACATTGGCAATGGAATGGTGTGATCATCGCAGCGCTGAGTATGTATGTGTTGCTGTTTGCCGTGATACTGCAACTGAAAAAACCCAAATACGCGCGCATGGAAGAGGCCTTGGTCAAACATCCTTGAGTCGTCAAAGGGGATAGGATTGAACTCCACGAGTGGTTATACTGCCCCCTCAACACGCAATAGAATAAGATCATGACTCAAAGCTCAACACAACAAACCATTCATCAAGAAGTGAACCAATGGCTCAACGATGTGGTGATTGGTTTAAATCTCTGCCCATTTGCCGCCAAACCGCAACGCAATCAGCAAATCAAAATCCACGTCAGTGATGCCGATAACGAAGAGTTGTTGCTGCAAGATATTCTCAGCTTGCTGATGGAGCTCGATCAAACGGAGCCCAGTGAGTTAGAAACCACGCTGGTTGTTATCCCTAACATGCTCAGTGATTTTTGGGATTACAATCTTTTCATCGATTGGGTGGAAGCCTTGATCAGACAACAAGATTGGGAAGGCGTTTTCCAAGTGGCCACCTTCCATCCGGACTACTGTTTTGGTGGTGCCGAGCCAGAAGACGATGAAAACCTCACCAATCGATCGCCTTATCCGATTTTTCATCTCATTCGAGAAGAAAGCATGGAAAAGGTACTGCGCCATTACCCTGACCCAGAATCGATCCCTGACACCAACATTGCTCGTGTTTCAGCGCTCAATGAAGAAGAACGTAAAAAGCTATTCCCTTATCTTTTTCGCTAAACAGCATAGGGCAAAGAACATCAACCAAATCTGAGGCAGCGACCATGCGCACTGAGCCACAAGTGCCGCTGCTTCAATTGGCAAGGGGATAGAGCTTACCTCTAGGCTCTGGTATCATTCGCCCTTACGTAAAACTATTGGAAAAACACATGCAATTGTCTCAACTTACCCAAGACATTTTTGATCACCTTTACCGTGACATCACTGAGTTCCGTAGCACGTTTGATTTGCCTGTGGCTGCACCAGAAAGCCTAGATGAAAAAGCGGATACGCTACACACTTCTTTGATCATCGAAGAGATGACGGAGTTGGCGGAAGCGGATAGCAAAACAGAACAAGCAGATGCGATTGTTGATTCGGTCTACGTGCTTATGGGTCGCCTAGTCCACCTTGGCGCGGCAAACGTTGAAGACAATCTTGCTATCAGCTACTTGATTGATCTGCTGCTAAACGTCGCAAAAAATCGTGGTATCGACTTTATTCCATGCTGGGACGAAGTGCACTCAAGCAACATGAGCAAAGTGTGCCGCAATGAACAAGAATATGCCGACACTGAGAAGTTCTACGCAGAGCAAGGTGTTAAGTTGATGGCGGTGCAAAAAGGTGATTACCTGATTGCAAAATGTGCCGAAGATTTCGAAGGCGAAGGTAAAACGATTCGTGCTGGTAAGGTATTGAAATCGGTTTACTACCGCCCTGCAGACTTGGTTCCGCTGACTCAGTAAGCCATCTGTTCTCAGTTGGCCATCCGTTTTTAGCAAACCAACCGTTTGATGAAGCTAGCCCGCCTAAGTGCGGGCTTTTTATCGGCTTTCAATAAAAGCTAAGTGAAAATCAAATACGGCTGCCCCTCAACGGCCACTTTTTTCACTGGCGTTTCAAATACCTGTTGTAGATTTTCCACACTCATCACTTCGTCTGCGGAGCCATAAGCGGTTAACACGCCTTGGTTGAGCAACAACACCTTGTCCGCATGTTGATAAACACGATTGAGATCATGATTGGCGACAATCACCACCAAGCCTTGCGCAGCCATTTCATCGATAAGTTGATACAACCACTTCGCTTGGGCAACATCCAGTGGCGCGGCAGGCTCATCCAAGATCAGTAATTGCGAGTAAGGATTTAACGAGCGCCACACTTGCAAGCACACCGCAGCTAGACGCACGCGTTGCCATTCACCACCCGAGAGGGCCTGCACACTGCGATGCAACTTGTCTTGCAGCTGCACCAACTCCACCACTCTACGCACAGCCGCTTGAACCTCTGGCTCAGTCACATGCCTTCCAGCCGGTAACGAAAGCGCCAACATCTGAAACACGTCGACATTAAACGCCGGTCTCGATTGCTGGCACAGGTAAGCCCGATAAATCGCTTGTTCCGCTAAAGGCAGCGTGAGTAAAGAGGTCTCGTTGATCAACACTTCCCCTTTGGCGCCTTCGCGCGAGCTCAGTGTGCCCGCGATGGCTGACAATAAGGTACTTTTTCCAGAACCGTTTGGGCCCGCCACATACACTTTTTCACCTGCAGCGCATTGAAAAGACAGGGGTAAAAGCCGATTGCCGACACTAATATGATTAATGTGCATCGTGGCTCCTTATCAGCATCCAGATAAAGATGGGTGCGCCAATGGTGGTGGTCATCACCCCCAGCGGCAGCTCTGCCGAATCCAATAAAGTTCTTGCCCAAATGTCAGAAAAGACCAATAACGTCGCCCCGGCAAACGCCGACAGCGGCAACAAGAATCGGTTTTCGGAACCAAACGCCATGCGTAGCAAATGAGGCACGACCAAACCAACAAAACTGATTATGCCGCCAAGGGCCACCGCACAGCCAATCAAGATGGAGATCGCCAAAATCAGCCGCCAACGTACCTTGTGCACATCAACGCCCAGTTGCACGGCGTGCGTTTCACCGAGCATCAGTTTGTCCAAAGTTTTGCCCTGCAGACAGAGCCAAACCAAGACCGGAAGCAACACGAGTGTCACCAGATGATGATGCCAACTTGCCCCGCCAATGCTCCCCATTAACCAATACATCAGTTGACGTAAGCTGAGGTCGTCACTGAAATAAAAGGCCCAAGTGACAAACGCGCCCGATAAAATACCGAGCGCCACCCCCACGAGGAGCATTCTAGAGGTCGACAAGTGCATCGCTCTTGCCATCCCCACCAAAATCAACGTAAAAACCAAGGCACCAATGATCGCTGCTAGCATAAACACCGTTGGCGTCGGCATCACAGGCAATAAAAAGAGCGCAATCACCATGGCCAAACTGGCCCCACCGGAGATGCCTAACACACCAGGTTCAGCAAGCACATTGCCAAGCAAGACTTGTAACGTTGCCCCCGAGACCGCTAATGCCGCGCCAATCACCATTGCCGCCACCAGTCGCGGCAGGCGCAGATCAACCAACAGCTTGTGTTCAAAGCTGCTCAAGGAAGAAAACGGAGAAAGAAAGACTTCACCTACCATCAAATAGAGAGCAGAGAGAACCAAAAGCACAGCCAACATCACCAATAAGGTGGCTCGCCATCGCTTCTCTTTGTGGGCTATCAGTTGGTGCAGTTCCATGGGCAATGATTCAATTCGCTCGCTAAACAAAAGGCTTAACTCTAACGTTAAGCCTTTCAGAAATAAACTATTAAACTCGCTCTCTTAGTGCTCTTAAGCAGCCTGAGAGCAAAAGAGCTTAATCGTAAACCAGTTGATCGTCTTCAAAGCGGGCTTTGATCTCACAAACCATTAGTGCGGCGCGTTGACCAATCGCCACGTTACGGTTAGGGAACACAATCGCTTCATTGTCATTCTTCGCCATCAAAGGCTTATCACCATCGTGGCCAAACACTTCACCGTGCATAAACGAGGTAAAGTTTTCCACTTGATCGTCAAATCTGAAATCGAAGTCTTGATGCAAACGAACAATGGTGCGGCTAACACGATAAGTAATGGCCGGCTTAGGCAAATGCTCTGGGGTCACTTCCGCGATCAAATCACGCATGGTTAAATCCAGTGCGGTAAATCTGCTTAAATCATTTTCACCAATGCGAGCGACTCGGCCTAACTCCATCGTCAGTGCTTGAGCAGAATAGTATTCTGCACTGAACCAGCTAAACGTGCTGGATGGTGAATTAGAGAGCAGCAACGCTTCGACGTGGCTGTGGTTGACAAAATCGACCAACGCTTTTGAACGTGTCGGATGGCGCGTTTTCGGACTGATCGCAAACGAATAGTGCTTCGACGCTCGTATCGCGCAATGCAAATCTAAGTGCCAACGGCTCTCTACGGGCGTGTTATCGAAAAACGCTTTCACCAATAACTTCAGTTGATCGGCAATCACCAACTCTTTGCTTGGCTGATGCTCTTTTTCATCAAACAGACGGTTGAGGTTTTCTTCAATAAAACGCGTGTGCGCATTGGTCGCTTCTGGATGAGCAATGATAAATAAACAACGCGCTTGCACATCTTGAAAGCCCGTTTCGATATCGTGAACAATCTTGTCAATCAGTTCCATCGGTGCAGTTTCATCACCGTGGATCCCTGACGATAAAATGATATTTTTCGTTTCCGCGCTGTTGTTTGCCGGAATGACTTCTAACACACCACGCTGATGCAGCTGCAATCTTACCCCATTGCTTAACGTCGTCGCTTTCGCCTCGACAGATTGCTGCATATTGAGGGTGTCTGACAAAAACGATTGGCGAAAGAGAGAATTCGTCATGCGTTACTCCTTAATTGCACGGCGGTATGTTAATAAAATGTACA
This sequence comes from Vibrio sp. CCUG 15886, assembly GCF_028570825.1. NCBI lineage: Bacteria > Pseudomonadati > Pseudomonadota > Gammaproteobacteria > Vibrionales > Vibrionaceae > Vibrio > Vibrio sp. CCUG 15886. The sequence continues at coordinate 78,020 of NZ_JAQQBT010000004.1, forward strand.
CAACATTTATGTTGCTAGGATCTCACTTATCAAGAGAAATCGAAGTTTTCACCGCAAAAAGCCAAGAATTGCGTTCATTCTGGACGATTTGCTGACTGAGATCACCGTCGCCGAACACTTCTTAAACAATAACAGTATGTTAGGGAGTGAACTCTACCACATCCCTAACCATTTCCGTTATAACAAGATCACGGAATTTTATTTTCCGATCTGCACCAATAGTTGTTCAAATTCATCCACTTTTTCACGGATACGTTCGATGCTCTGTTGCCAGAAATCCGCTTGCGTCAGATCCATTTGCAGATGCTGCGCGACCACCTCTTCCGCCATCATCGCCCCTGTATCTCGCAGCAAAGCGACGTAATCACGATAGAAAGACTCTCCCTTTGCCGCACGCTGAGCGTAGATGCCTTTCGAGAAAAGGTAACCAAACAAATAGGGGTAGTTGTAGAAACTGATTTCTGAAATCGAGAAATGAAGTTTACTGGCCCAGAAATAGGGATCGGATTCTGACATTGAATCGCCATACCACGCTTGCCAAGTTTCACTCATCAACTGACAAATATCATCCGCCGACAATTCACCGCTGGCACGACGCTCATAGAACGCTTTTTCAAATTCGTAACGTACAGGAATGTTGATGGTGAGCGCGTAAGCAGAAGAGAGCTCTTCCCACAACATTTCTAGTTTCTCTTCAGCGGTGACGGCTTGTGCAATCAGGTAATCCTGAACAATGTTCTCCGCAAAAATAGACGCCGTTTCTGCCAGCGTCATTGGGTAACGCGTTTGACAAAGGGGCATGTCTTTCATCACCCAGTTGTGGAACGCGTGCCCGAGTTCATGGGCCAAAGTCAGCAAATCCGAACGGCTGCCCGACCAAGTCATAAACACCAGCGGTGTGCGGGTGGCCGCTAATTTAGTGCAATACGCACCGAGACGTTTATTTTCCGAAGGCGCAGCATCAATCCAGCCATTTTCCACCATGAGATCAACAAAGCTTGCCATCTCTGGGTTGACTTGTGCAAACGCATTGCGGATCAGCTCAATCGCTTCATCAAAGCCATACACTTTGGCCTCGCCATCAAACGCTGGCATTGCGGCCAAGTGATTCCAAGGCTTCATTGCCTCTAAGCCATGCACACGCGCCATTAGCTTCCCCGCCTTCTGGCCAACCGAGCGACTTTCCTTTGCCACAGAGATCATGGTTTCTAAGGTCTGAGCCTCAATACGGCTCTCATAAAGGCTTGGCTCTAAGAAGTGGATATTGCGTTGGTGCGAGCGCTTTTGGTATTCGGTTAAACGCCAGCCAGAAAGCGCATTCAAAATTGCCGCAAAGGTTTCACGATGTGTTGCCATTGCGTTTTGAATCCCACGCCACGCTGGCTCTTGACGAGAGAACTCGGCCCCATAAAGCAGACTGGCGGCTTGAGAAAATCCAAGCGTTTCTTGTGTGCCGTCTTCGGCATCTAAGGTGATTTTTAAGGTGCCAGTCAGGTTGTCGTAGAGACGGCCCCAACCATCGCGCCCGTCCACCTGCATCGCAGAAAGCAGTTGTTCCTCAGACACACTCAAGCTTTGGTCCGCCAGCTTGCGCAGTTGCGCAATGGAGAATACCTGACCAGCCACATCGGGATTGTTGCTCTCTAAAACGTCGGCGATGAAATCGTCATCTGCGTGCATTAGCGCCAGTTGGTATGGGCTAAATGCCTGTTCCATTTCAGAACTAAGCTTGGCCATGCGTCCAACCAAAACTTTGGCTTGAGGATGAGTCACATCCACCGAGGTATAACAGTTGGCAAAGGTGTAAACCGTCGAAAGTAAACGCCCTGCGGCTTCTCGGGTGACGATGGCATTTTGCATCACGCTCACCACTTCACGCTGTGACGCTTGTGTATTGAGCAGTTTGATGCACTGCTCGATCAGTTCGATATCTTGTTCGATACGAACATCGGTTAAATCTGCATAGGCAATAGAAAGATCCCAGCTTGGCGCGGTCATTCTGTGTTCCTTATGAATCTGTGACTAATCGACTGGATGATTCGTCTGTTCTTCCCTGATAGAGAGAGGCATCCCGATCATTTTGACTGTCGGAAACTGCGTTTGGTCACTATCGGTAAAAATCGTTATGTGTGTCAGACTTGCGTTCTCAATGGCCAAGTTTTGATACCAGTGAGGGCTTTGCCAGTCTACACCCAAAAGGTGAGCTAAGATAAGTCGAATTACACCACCATGAGTGATGATTAACACTTTGCGATGTTCTGTGCTGATGATTTGCGACCAGCACTGCACTACCCTTTGCTGAAATTCAGCCAACGTCTCGCCCTCTGGCAAAGAGGCATTGGCAGGGTCTTGCCAAAAGGCGTTGAGGAGAGGCCACGGATAGTCCTGAGTATCAAAAGGCACTCCGTCTAACAAACCAAAGTCCATCTCTTGTAGGTCTGCTTGCAATTGAATTGGCCAATGGTGTTGTTGACCCAGCAACTCAGCCAACTCATGGCATCGAGAGAGAGGCGAGCTCACGATGAGTTCAACATCGTCATGCTGAGCGAACAACGCTTCGGCAATCGCTTGCTGACGATCCGCCGGTACCTTGGCATCGGTTCGGCCAAATAAACCCGCTTCCGCTGCTGTTTTGCCATGACGCAGTAAGATCACTTCCATCGCTTTTCCCTATTGATGACCACTCGATTTCAATACAAGGGGTAACCCCGCTGCGATTAGGGTGACGTTGTCACACACCTGAGCAAGTGATTGATTCATACGACCTGCATTATCCACAAATAGGCGGCTGATTTGCCCTAAAGGCACCACGCCTAACCCCACTTCATTGGAGACCAAAATGATCTGCGCTGTGCTTTCTTTCACAACGGATACCAACTGGGCAACCTTTTGCTCCAGTTTTTCGTTGCTCGCTTGCTCACCAAACTCAAACAGCCAGTTATTGAGCCACACCGTTAAGCAGTCCACCAGCACCACATCATCTGCACCAAACAGCGAGAGTCGCTCCGCTAAGTGCAGCGGCACCTCATGTTCACACCAACCTTGTCCACGTTGCTGTTGGTGATGGTGAATGCGCTCTGCCATTTCTTGATCAAAAGGCACCGCCGTGGCGACGTAGTGACATTTTGCATCATGTTGTTGAGACCATTGCCGCACAAACTGTTCAGCAAAACGAGATTTACCCGAGCGAGCCCCACCCAACACCAGCGCTTTGTTGGTTGAATAACTCATCGTCACTGCACCACCGCAATCAGAACCAAATAGATGCCGAGTTCCATCAATTGTTGAGCGCCGCCCAAGCAATCTCCGGTAAACCCGCCCAAACGCGCCAGCAGCCAACGTTTGAATGCCCAGCGGAAGAGGATCGCAAATAAAATCAATAGCAAACCGACCCCCAGCCCTAAGCTGATTGCCGCTAATACCCCAGTGAGGATCAGTATCGCCAGCTCCGTGGAGGATTGTGCATTCGCCAATGGCTTGCTTTTACTGGTATCGCTGTCAGAGACATAGGGCATGTCGTAAATCAGTGTGGCGGCAACGGCTCGGCTCAAGGTGTAGGCGACAACAATCATCAAGCCAAAATCAGGTTGACGTGCCAACGTGGTGAGAAAAACGAACTTACCTATCAGCGCCATGGTTAATGTGGCGCTGCCATAGGTTCCGATACGACTGTCCTTCATGATGGTGAGGCGTTTGTCGAGCGTCATCCCCCCACCAATGCCATCCGCCATGTCAGTGAGTCCATCTTCATGGAAGGCGCCTGTCAGCAGTAAGCTAAACGCCATCATCAGGACAATCGCCACCTGATAAGGGAAAAACAGCGATGCAAACGCATAAACCAGTACGCACAGCACGCCAAGCAATGTACCGACTAAAGCAAAGTAACGCCCAGCCTGATTCATTCTTTCATCACTATACGGTGTTGATTTGGGCACAGGCAAACGGCTAAAAAAGCTCACCGCCAAACAAAACAATTGGTACTGATACTGCCAGGTTTTCATATCAAACCGTTACTCCTGCGCTTTCGAAGCTTGCCATATTGTTATAAAACTGCGCCGCTGCTTTTAATAGTGGGTACGCCAGCGCGGCTCCTGTTCCTTCACCAAGACGCAGCCCCAAATCCAGCAAAGGCTTCGCTTCAAGGAGTGACAACACAATTTGGTGCCCTTGTTCTTCAGAGCGATGAGCGAACAACAAGTAGTCTCTCACCTCCGGTTTCAGCAACGTCGCGATATAGGCCGCGACCGAAACAATAAAACCGTCCACCAGCACTGGGGTTTTATGCTCAGCCGCAGCGATAAACGCGCCAGCCATGGTCACGATCTCAAACCCGCCGACTTCAGCGAGGATCGCATTAACCGATAGACCTTCACAGCGCCCTACGCCTTGCGCCACGACTTTAATTTTGTGCGACAGTTGCTCTTCATTAATGCCCGTACCTCTGCCGACACAGTGATCCACTTCGTGGCCAGATAACGCACTGAGCAGCGCCGCGGCAGAGCTGGTGTTGGCAATGCCCATCTCGCCAAACATCAATAAATCTGCGCCTTGAACGATTTTCTCTGCCGCTATTTGTTGACCATTGCGCAAAGCTTGTTCGACTTGCTCAATCGTCATGGCTGACTCAATGGCAAAGTTGGCGGTGCGTGAGCCCAAACGACGTAAGATGAGATTCGGAGCGTCACTGTCGACACGCAACAAAATGCCACAATCAACCACCGTCAGGTCGATGTTATGAAGTGCGCAAAAGCAGTTTATCGCCGCACCACCTGCGAGAAAATTCAATACCATTTGTTGCGTCACCGCACTCGGTGCGATGCTCACCCCTTCATCGGCGACACCGTGGTCACCAGCAAAAAGCAGCATCTGCGGCTGCTTGAGCTCAATATGCGTCGCCGCTTGCTCTTTACCTTGGCTTTGGATGAGTGCTAATTGTAAGGCGACTTGCTCGAGTTGCCCCAGTGCGCCTAGCGGTTTGGTTTTGTTGTCGATGATGTGCTGGATCTCAGCGGCAAATTGTTGCTCTAACATAACGGTCCCTGTTGGTGTCGAAATGGCGTAAAAACAAGAAGTTCTCTAGTGTACAGGCGAAGGGATCGTGGAGAAAGAGTCAAGATACGCTTCATCGACGGAAATGGTGGTCGAGAACCATTTTCTGCTGAGCGCCCATTTTACTGATCACGACTTAACCGTGGCCATCTGTGCGCATCGATTTTCTCAAATTGCAAATCAAAACCGCATTTTTGCAAAAAGCGCGCGGTTTCAGCGCTCAACGCCCCCTAAACGGTGTTCAGATAATGGCATAGGATATGCAGGGATTATCCTGTCTCCAACACACTGAGGTACCTGTTATGTTTGCCAATCAAAGTCGTAAACCGAAGAAATCGGGTGGCAATGCGAAGCGCCCTCAGAGCAATCGACAAGTTCCATTGTCGATGACCTAACTCCCACACAGGGCCCTTTCGGGCCTTTTCTTTTGTTACCGCCATCAAACCCTCGAACGCTTTCCATTGCTAAACTCAAGAGAGTTCAACAAGATAACCCTCTTGATGGTTTTAGGAGCAACACGATGACGATTCGTGGTGAGAACACAGCAGTCATAGTCGCTGGCGGAACAGGCCTGGTGGGGTCACAATTGATTGAACAGATCTTACCGCATGAAGCAATCAGTACACTTTACGCCTTAACTCGCCGCCAAATTACCGTCAACATTCCCCAAGCGATCAAACTTGTTAATCTGATCGAGCCCGATTTGCTCATCTCCGATTGGCCAGATGAAAGAGCGAGGCCCACGGTAGGCTTCATCTGTTTAGGAACAACCAAAAAGCAAGCCGGAAGCCAAGAGCAATTGCGTCAGATTGATGTTGAACTGGTGTGCCAAGTCGCTCAAACCATGAAATTGCTTGGTGTTACGCGAGTCGCCGTGGTATCAAGCCTCGGCGCAGACGCACAATCGCGCTTCCATTACCTCAAATGTAAAGGACAGATGGAGCGTGCTCTCATGAACATGGGCTTTGAACAGCTCGTCATCGTTCGCCCCGGCCCACTCAAGGGCCAACGCCACGCCTCGCGCAGTGATGAAAAATGGTTGCAACGCCTGATGCGCCCGTTTATTCCCTTAATGCGCGGCAAGCTCCGCAATTACACCCCTATCGATGCCAAAGAGGTCGCGCTAGCCATGCTCTATCGTGTTTTTGCACCTCATCCACAGAAAGTGGAAATTTTGCATAAAAACGAGATGGTTAAATTGCTCGAACAATACCGCTAAACACGGGAACTCATTGCCAGCAAGGGCTCACAATGGTCTAATACACGCTTCGTTTGAACGCTAGGTAAGCCGAATGCAGCAAGACAATCAGCCCTCTTTCTTCTTTTTTGACTATGAGACTTGGGGAACCAGTCCAGCAAAAGATCGCCCATCGCAATTTGCTGGCGTTCGTACCGATGAAAACTTCAATATCATCGGCGAACCATTGGTGATTTATTGTCGCCCACCTGCCGATTATTTACCGGCCCCCGAAGCCGCACTCATTACCGGAATTACGCCGCAAAAAGCGCAGAAAGAAGGCTTACCCGAGCCAGAATTTATCGCAAAAATCCACGCAGAGTTGTCGCGTCCGAACACCACTAGCCTCGGCTACAACAGTATTCGCTTCGATGACGAAGTCACGCGTTACACCTGCTATCGCAATTTCCTCGATCCCTATTCATGGAGCTGGCAAAACGGCAATTCACGCTGGGATCTGCTTGATGTGATGCGAGCTTGTCACGCATTAAGACCGGAAGGGGTGGAATGGCCGGAAAATGAAGAAGGCTTTACCAGCTTTAAACTGGAGCACCTTTCTGTGGCCAATGGCATTGAACACAGTAACGCCCATGATGCGATGGCCGATGTGATCGCCACCATCGAAATGGCGAAAAAAGTCAAAGCCGCGCAACCCAAATTGTTTGATTACTTCTTTAGCATGCGCCATAAGCGTAAGCTCAATGAGTTGATCGATATTGTTAACATGACCCCTTTGATGCATGTCTCTGGCATGTTAGGCCGAGAATGCCAATACACCAGTTGGATTGTGCCAATAGCTTGGCACCCGACCAACAACAATGCGGTGATTGTGGTCGACTTAGCCAAAGATCCTCAACCCCTCTTTGATTTGGATGCCGATGCGCTGCATGAGCGTCTTTACACTCGTCATGATGAGCTCGGCGATTTATTGCCTGTGCCAGTTAAACTGGTGCATTTGAATAAGTGCCCAATTTTAGCACCAGCCAAAACCCTCACTGCGGAGAATGCCGCCAATATCGGCATCGACCGAGAACAATGTTTGGCAAACTTAGCCCTTATTCGCCAGCACCCAGAAGTGCGAGAAAAGTTGGTGCAGCTGTTCTCAATTGAACGCGAGTTCGAGAAAAGTCATGATGTCGATACCCTGTTGTACGACGGTTTCTTCTCGCCTGCCGACAAAGCCTCGATGGACATTATCCGCCAAACCGATCCAACGCACCTTGCCGCTTTGGACATCACGTTTAACGATAAACGCATCGAGCCGCTGCTGTTTCGCTACCGTGCGCGCAATTACCCATGGACGTTGGATGAGAACGAACAGCGCCGTTGGGCGAATCATTGCCGCGAATACTTCGAAAGTCGAATTGAAGAGTACATGCTTAATTTGGAAAACTTAGTTCACGAACATGAAAGTGACGAAAAGAAAATGGCGATATTAAAATCCGTGTACCGCTATACTGAGAGCTTGATCTCATAATTGCTGGGAGCCAAAGGGCTCCCATTATAAAAATGACTCCCTAACTATGAAATTCTCCCCCAAAGATTTGTTTGGCCTTGTTCTATCATTTGGCCTTATTTTCCTAGCCCTGACGATTGGATCAGGCATTCAGCACTGGACAGGAACCTCAGTGCCAGGAAGTGTAATAGGGATGTTGGTGCTGTTCGTATCGATGGCGATTGGCTTGGTCAAAGTCGAATGGGTCAAACCGGGCGCAAGCTTATTGATTCGCTACATGATTTTGCTTTTTGTGCCCATCAGTGTCGGGCTGATGGAGCATTTTGACATGCTCATCGCCAATGCTTTACCTATTATTGCCAGCGCGATTGGTGGTTCACTCATCGTATTAGTCAGCCTTGGTTGGCTGCTGCAGCGCATTCTTGGTAAGGAGGCGTAATCATGTGGTTACTCGTTACTATTGCCGTCTTCTTATTTGCCCGTTGGCTTGCCATCAAAATCAACAATCCTTTGGCTAACCCACTACTGATCAGTATCGCTATTTTGATTCCGATGTTGACGGTGTTAAAGATCCCGTTTGAAACCTATTACGCGGACAATCAATGGATCAGCTACATGTTGCAACCTGCGGTGGTCGCCCTTGCTTACCCTTTATATGAGCAGTTGCCACAAATTAAAGCCAATTGGCGAATCATTGCCTTAGCATGCACTTTAGGCAGTGTGATGTCGATGCTCACCGCCATGCTCATTGCCGTCGCCTTCAAGGCAGACATTAGCTTGATCGCTAGCCTGCTTGGTAAGTCAGTCACCACACCGATTGCAATGGAAATCTCAAGCCACTTAGGGGGCGAAGCCGCCGTGGCTGCTATTCTGGTGCTGCTCGTTGGGCTGTTTGGGGCAATCCTTGCCTACCCAATCTATAACTTGCTTGGCATTAAGCACCCTATCGCACGTGGACTCACCATGGGGACAGTTTCGCATGCACTCGGAACAGCGACCTGCGTGGAGAAAGCACCGGGTGACGCCGCCTTTTCTTCTTTAGCGTTAGTACTGTGTGGCATCATTACTTCTATTCTCGCACCAAGCTTTTTCGCCCTCGCGGTTTGGCTATACGGTTAACACCGACTTCTGACTAAGACGCCCTCTTGCTTATGCTGAGGGCGTTTTTTTATTCACGCTTTTATACAGTGCTATACAGTAGTTTTACTGTTCATCTTACCAATCGACTCAGCTACCAGTGATATTCGTCACAAATCCTCATACTTATCACTACGTACCAAACGAAATATAAACCAATAAAAATCAAACAGATAACAACATATCTTTTTCACCAGACAATCAGTTTAGGTGAAAAATCCAACAAAAAGAGTTGATCAATCGCCTTAAAAAAACTACTGTATACACATACAGCATGTATAAAGGAACAGTAAGATGCAGATTCAAACTCAAACTCGACCATATTCTCGTTTTAACGTGTTAGCTCAGCCAACCGTACCTATGAATGTTTCTGATCAGTTGTTGCAAAAGCTGGCTAATCTTTCCGCTCAAAACCAGTGGATTTTGTTTACAGCCGAGTGCCCAAGACCTGACTTTGCACAACTTACTGCTTCCAATATCCGCTGCCAGAACGTCATCCAGATGAAAGCTTCTCAGACAATGACTGAAATGGAGATCGTGATGAAAGCAATTCGCTCTGGCAATGCCGCTGCGGTTGTCGCATCCGATCAAATCGATTTGATTAACCAATCTTTGCTTAACGATCTCGCTCGCGAGTATGGCTGTGAAGTGTTTTTCGTTGAAGGCAGAGCACACAAGTATCACTAACAAGTTCAACGTTATCCATCCTGCATCTCGCCTCCCAAATGGGAGGCATTTTTTGTTTGGCAAAAACAAGGCAAACGTTTGCTTTTTTCTCTGGCGACTTCAAATAGTTCTGGTATCATGCCCCGGTAATCGATGAATCCGTTAGATTTTGTTGTCCGATTCATTTCCCGCATGACGTTTGAAATTATGATAGGAATGTCAAAATGAGCCTTGCTGACCAAGTACTTGCCGTCAACGATGACCTACCCATCCGCACCGATAAACCTGTACACAGTGGAAAAGTTCGTTCTGTTTACTGGTTGACCGAAGAAGACAGTGCCCGACTGATTAAAGAGAAAGGATACAATGTTGCCCCTGACGCCCCATTGGCGATCATGGTGATCAGCGATCGTATTTCCGCTTTTGATTGCATTTGGCATGGAGAGCACGGGTTGAATGGCGTACCGGGTAAAGGCGCTGCGCTCAATGCCATTTCAAACCATTGGTTTGGCTTGTTCAAAGAAAATGGCCTTGCTGACAGCCACATTCTGGATATTCCGCATCCTTTTGTCTGGATCGTACAGAAAGCCAAACCGGTGAAAATCGAAGCGATTTGCCGCAAGTACATTACTGGTTCAATGTGGCGTGCTTACGAAAAGGGTGAGCGTGAATTCTGTGGTATTCAGCTACCAGAAGGCTTGGAAAAAGACAAAGCACTGCCGGATCTGCTCATGACGCCATCAACAAAAGGCATTTTGAAAGGCATTCCAGGCGTTCCGGAAGCAGACGACGTTAATATCACCCGCCAAAATATCGCTGACAACTTTGCCGCGTTTAATTTCTCTAGTGCCGACGATATCGCGCTTTACGAAAAACTGCTGAAAGACGGCTTTGGTGTGATCAGTGAAGCATTAGCAAACGTGGGGCAAATCTTTGTCGATACCAAATTTGAATTTGGTTACGTCACGGATGCGGCTGGAAATGAAAAACTGATTTACATGGATGAAGTGGGTACACCAGACTCATCACGAATTTGGGATGCCCAAGAGTATCAAGCAGGCAAAATTGTTGAGAATTCAAAAGAAGGCTTTAGACAATTCTTGCTTAACTACTTCCCTGACCCAGATATTTTACTGAATAAAGATCGTATGCCTGAGCGTGAAGCGCTCGCTCGCGACAACGAACTGCCTGAAGAAGCGCTGATGGCAGTGTCTCATACTTACATCAACATCGCAGAGAAAATTACCGGCAGCGCGATCGTCTTAAGCGATAATCCAAAGCAAGAAATCATCGATATCCTTGGTCGCGAATACGGTTTGATTGACTAAGTCATCGCCAACGATTCAAAACAAAAAAACGCCTGCATCGCTGCAGGCGTTTTTTCTCGTCACTTGACATTACTTAATCAAACTGAGACTCACTGAGATCTTTCAAGCGGATCACGAACACATCTTGTTCTCGGCAGTCAATTTTGCTTTCGCTGCGATTTTGAATGAAGTCGATCTGGGTGGGCTCTAGCGCATACGGCATCACCACCGTCAGCTCGTCTATCCCCTCCAGTTTTGCCAGTTTGAGTAGCGTCACCAAGTTGGATTCATCGCTACGGCGTGAAGACATGCTCTTTAAGGCGGCGTCCCACAATCGATCTTCTGGTTCTGAAAGCTCTGCAATACTGTTCTTCCACATCACACCAAAAACTGGAGCAAAGGTGGTTAAGGCTTCTAAAAACGTCCATTTTTTACTGCATGAAGCCCCTAGAAAACTGGTGTAGTCGAATTCGACGTGTCTCTTTCCCTGTTTTTCCATTTTGTCCCCCGACAGATTGGCAACACAACATACTCAATATCAGTCAAGTGTTTTGATATAGCAATAGGATATAAAACAATGGTCTTTTATGCCCTAGTTTCGAGAGGAAAAGAAATATTAAAACCAGAGTTGTAACAATCGTCACTCAGACCCTTTAACGATATGCGTCGGATTGATTAATATTTTGCGTTTAAAACAAATACCCTCCCATTTAAGAGAGGGAGAGCATCGTTTTTACTTACCAGCGTACCAGCTTGAAACCGGCACCGATCCGAGTTTGATTGTGGTCATAATCGATCAGAGTTTCACCATAACCATGGTACGCCTGAATGTAGATGCCAATCAGATCATTAAAGTAAAAGGTATAGCCCACTTCTACGCCACCACGGCTGTCATCCCAATTGTAGAATCCTCGAGCATTAAATATGCCTGCCGCGCTGTAAAGCTTCATCCAAATTTCATACGGTGCGTAGTAATCTTCAATATCTCGGTTTTCTGATGTATCCCCCACCACAGACCAAAGGTGCACACCGTACTCCAACGGCCCATCCAAACGCTCTGCAGCAAGGTAGAGACGATCCCAACTACGAGATAACGCCGATGAACGACCATTAGACTCGTGCTTATAGCCCGCCTCCAAATGGTTAAAGATCAGCATATTGCTTTGATGAGCAATAAACAGCTGGGGCTTATAGTTGGTTTCTCTAAAGGGAGAAGAGATATCAGAATTGGCCAATTGCCAAAGGGATTTTTGCGTATAGGAACCCACGACGGCAGTGGCTTTATTAAATCGATAGAGGGGAACCGAAACCGAGAGCTGAAACTTCACTTCGAAGTGCTGCAAATTATCCATGCCGGAACCACTGGCTTCATAGGCTTCATCATTGATATCGGAGGTATAAGTGCCAAGCGCATAGTTATCTTCATAACTGGAAATGGTATTGAGGCTTTTCGCCTGAGCAAACAAAGGGGCGGTTAAGAGCAGTGCGAGCGCTTTAAACTTCATTGTGTTCCTTCAGTGATAGATGCTTAGCCATTTATTCGAGAACGGTTATTTCTCTTTCAAACACTAAATAAGGGCTTGAGCAAGTTGCCATAAAGCGGCAAATGAAAACATTCATCGCTCAATAAAGCAAATATTATTCCAAGCCAATCATTTCAAAACAAAATATTTCTCACCCACCATTAACACAATGAAACCCTTGTTTTAACGAACATCAATCACTCGACTCGCTTTACGATATTGCACTCGCCAGCCGGAAAAACGAGGCAATTCCCAACGCTTAGGATCGCCTTTGCGGTTGCCGCCAGCGAAGACCACTTGCACCAACTTGCCAGCAGGAAAATATTCCACCGTCAGCTGTAAATCAGGCAAAGAGAGCGATAACGGAAATTGCTCAGCAAAATCCTTGTATTGCCAATCTGGGATCCCTCGATACGGGAAATCATGGCTTTCAAACAGTGCCATTTCATCCACTTCGTTCACTCCCATGGCATCAAGCTGCTCGCGTAACCATTGGTCAAAGTCCAGTAATCCGATGGGGCGTTGCTCTTCATTCAAGCCTAACGCACAATACAAGTGCCAATGCGTCATTTGTGTCGTGACAAACGCATAGAGATCCGGCAGCAACTGGCCTTTTTTTACCAGAGCAACGATGGTTTCAATGGCATCCTCTCCTTGAGGTTGTTCAAGCCTGCTCTCCACCACTCGACCAGCGTAAACCAGTTGCATCTCCACTTCGACCGCATCGTTTGATGGGCGCGTTTCCCCTTGTCGCCACTCCCCTAACTCGAGTTCGTTAATCAAGGTCAACGGAGCGGGCATGATCACGCTGGCTAAGTTGAGCGTCTGTTTCACACCTTTCCCCGGCAAGCTATGGCTATCTAACACAAGAGCAAGCTCGTGTTTGTCAGAGAAACGGCTTTGGCGACCGACCATCATTTCCATCTTTCCATTCCCCAACGCCTCACGTCGTTTGGTTCGGCGGATAAAGACCAACTCTGGATGCAAACGAGCGATCGCCTTAACCAGTTCAACCCGCGTGTATCTCGAACTCACTTCAAGATCGGGCAGTTCAAACAGATCGCGCATTTGTTGAGACAAGCCTCGCGCTTCCTCTAACGCCCCTTCATCCACGATCACACCACTAAAGCGCTGACCACGAATGAGTTGAATCATTAACGTGGCGTCGCACTGTTGCGGCTCTTGTTCAAGTAGTATCTCAACCTCTTCGCCACCCTTGATTTGATACAGCGCCGCAGGGACAGAGAGACCAGCGGCGAGATCAATCATCGCCTCTTTGAGTGCCTTGGTTGGCATGCGAGTGACAAGGTCGGCGTAAAGCGTGTCAACAGGTAAGGGATAGAGCTTTTGTCCGTGCTCGGTCACTTTGCCTTCGGCTGTGATGGCCTGCATGCCATTGAGTATCTTGTGTGCCTGCACAAGAGATTTCTCTGGCAAACCATCTAAAAACTCAAGCTCGGCCAAGCGATAGCCACAACACGCCGCTGCCAACATCGGCTCGCTGAGTTCTTCTCGCTGCAGTTCGGGGGGCGTGGCAAGTTCAAGTGGCGCGTGTTCACCGTACAGACGCAAACATTGGCCAGCCATAACACGACCAGCACGCCCTGCTCTTTGTGCCGCACTGGCCTTGGAAATATGGGAAAGGATCAAGGTTGTTCGACCATTTCGTTGTATGGTGCGTCGCTCTAAGCCACTGTCAATCACGGTGGTGATGTTCGGTATCGTCAGCGAGGTTTCCGCCACATTGGTCGCTAACACAACTTTGCGCTGGGCTTGCACGCTTAAAGCAATGCGTTTCTCTTCCTCTGACACTGAGGCATGCAGCTTTGCCACAACCAAAGAGGGTTGTGCTTGCAACTGACTGGCAAGGTTTGAAATCTCTTTCCTTCCGGGTAAGAAAACTAAGATATCTTGCCCATCGGTTTGTAACACTTCATTGATCGCGGCCATCACGTCATGCTCACACTGTTTCTTGCTGGGCAAAAGGTGACTCTCTTTGGCTCTATATTCGATGCTGACTGGGTAGCAGCGACCTCGAGATTGCAAACGTTCGGCGTTGAGATATTTCGCCAGCTTTTCACCCGCCAACGTCGCTGAGGTTAAAACCAGCCTATGACTATTTTGCGCTTTGAGCATCGCGGTGAGGAGATCCATGTCCCATCGACGCTCATGAAATTCATCAATGATAATGATATCAAACGCACCCAGACCATCTTCCGCTAACCAACGTAACGCTACACCCGGCGTAACAAACACGATATTGGTCTGCGCGTCATAAGCGGCCTGAAGTTTGATCGCATACCCGACTTTACTCCCCAATGGCTGACCAGATTGCTCAGCCAAAAACTCAGCCAATGACGTACAAGCAATTCGCCTTGGTTCAATCACCAGCACTCGACCATGCTCTGCCGCCCACAATGGCAAGCGAGTGGATTTTCCTGAACCAGTTTCAGCTTCCACCACAAGATGCGTGTGGCCAAGGTGATGATCAAATTGCGCTTTGATGATGTCGATAGGGAGTGTGGACATAAAATTTCACTGCGTTTAAATGTGTTTCGGAGTATACCCTTAAACTTTCATCACAGGGGCGTACTCTGGTCATTTCTCTGTGATTCAGTATTAAAACGCTCGGACGTGGATGTTTGAATGCTGATATTTCGCGCATAAAGCAACTTTTTTTGTGCGTTTGATTTGATGTATATCAAGCGCTATTTACAACCAATTAGTGAAGCCGTTATCATTTTTAGCGTTTCCTCAAAAACCCTACTAAGGCACCCAATGAATAACGATAAACGCCCACTCTACATCCCGTTCGCGGGTCCGGCGCTACTGAGTACCCCATTACTAAACAAAGGCAGCGCTTTTTCAGCGGAAGAACGCATCTCTTTTAACCTTGAAGGTCTGCTTCCTGAAACCACGGAAACGATTCAAGAGCAGGTTGAACGCGCATACATGCAGTACAAAGCGTTCGAGAGTGACATGGATAAGCACATCTACCTGCGCAATATCCAAGATACTAACGAAACCTTGTTCTATCGCTTGGTGCAAAATCACATCACTGAGATGATGCCGATCATTTACACCCCGACCGTGGGCGCGGCATGTGAAAACTTCTCCAATATTTACCGCCGTGGCCGTGGGTTATTCGTTTCTTACGCAAACCGTGATCGTATTGACGATATTCTGAACAATGCCTCTAACCACAACGTAAAAGTGATTGTGGTGACTGATGGTGAGCGTATTCTTGGTCTGGGTGACCAAGGTATCGGCGGCATGGGCATTCCTATCGGTAAGCTTTCTCTTTACACCGCTTGTGGCGGGATCAGCCCAGCTTACACCTTGCCTATCGTGTTGGATGTCGGTACCAACAACCCACAACGCCTTGCTGATCCAATGTACATGGGCTGGCGTCACCCGCGTATTACCGGTGCAGATTACGACGCGTTTGTTGAAGAGTTCATTCAAGCGGTTCAACGCCGCTGGCCAGATGCACTTATTCAGTTTGAAGACTTCGCACAGAAAAACGCGATGCCGCTACTTGAGCGTTACAAAAACCGCATTTGTTGCTTCAATGATGATATCCAAGGCACCGCGGCAGTAACGGTTGGCTCCTTGATGGCAGCGTGTCAAGCAGCTGGCAGCAAGCTCTCTGAGCAACGCATTACTTTCCTCGGCGCAGGTTCTGCCGGCTGTGGTATTGCCGAAGCGATCATTGCACAAATGGTCTCGGAAGGTATTTCGGATAAGAAAGCGCGCTCTCAAGTTTTCATGGTTGACCGTTGGGGTTTATTGCAAGAAGGCATGCCGAACCTGCTCGATTTCCAACAACGTCTGGTACAAAAACACAGCGTGACGGCGAAATGGGAAACCGAAGCCAATGGCTTCTCGCTACTTGATGTGGTGAAGAACGCAAAACCAACTGTATTGATCGGGGTTTCTGGTGCTCCTGGCTTGTTTACTCAAGAAGTCATTCAAGAGATGCACAAGCACTGCCCTCGTCCAATCGTCTTCCCACTGTCTAACCCAACTAGCCGAGTAGAAGCGGTACCTGCGGATATCATTCGCTGGACAAACGGTGACGCATTGGTAGCCACTGGCAGCCCGTTCGATCCTGTGATTCATGAAGGCAAAACCTACCCAATCGTACAGTGCAATAACAGTTACATCTTCCCGGGTATCGGTTTGGGTGTCTTGGCAGTTAACGCCAAACGCGTCACAGACGAAATGTTGATGGAATCCAGCCGCGCATTGGCGACGTGTTCTCCGTTGGCAATCAATGGTAAAGGCGCGCTCCTGCCACCACTTGAAGAGATCCACACAGTATCAAAACGCATTGCCTACGCAGTGGCGAAAAAAGCCATCGAACAAGGTGTGGCGTTGGAAATTGCTGACGATGCGCTGCAAGTCGCTATTGAACAACATTTCTGGCAACCGGTATACCGCCGTTACAAACGCACAGCGTTTTAATCCTAGTCAAAACAGCCCTCTTCGCGAGGGCTTTTTTGACAGCAAAAATGCGAGATTTCACCAGAAATTGACTTCAACTCTTCTGTGACTTTCCGTTAAGATGTGGACTTAGAAAGATATGGAGTGATATGTCGTGTTTCATCGCCTAGCCGGTTTGAAAAGTTGGATAAGTTTAAAACGGCTGATTGGGGGATCACTCGTTGCAATACTCTGCGCGATATTATTTGTCATTATCGTAGACCGCTGGGTAAGCTTGCAGGCCTCCGACAAAATCATCACCAGCTATGATCAAGTGGAAGGTTTTGATGTTGCCGTGGTGCTAGGAACCAGTAAATACATCGGTCGCACACTCAATACTTACTACACACATCGCATTGATGCCGCCATTGAGCTTTACCGACAAAACAAAGTGCAACACTTGCTGCTGAGTGGCGATAACGCCCATCGCTCATACAATGAGCCGTGGACCATGAAACGAGATCTCCTCAAAGCAGGCGTACCCGAAACGAACATCCACCTCGACTACGCAGGTTTTCGTACCTTAGACTCCATTGTTCGCGCAAAGAAAATTTTTGCCTCCGATCATTTCCTCATCGTCACGCAACGTTTTCACTGTGAACGAGCCCTGTTTATTGCCAATGCTTATCAGATCAATGCTCGCTGTTTGGCCGTTTCCGGCCCAAGTAACAGCAAGCAAATTTGGTCGATGCGCAGTCGAGAAGTACTGGCTCGCGTCAAAGCGTTTATCGATCTTTACGTCATTAACACGCAACCTCGCTTCCTTGGTCCACAAGAACCCATTGCACTCGAACCATTAGAAACGCCTCTTTCTCAACCACCAGCAGAAGGGTCCGATTCCCTTTCTCAATAAATGGGTAGAAATCTACACCTTTTACTTTTTAAACCTCACAGTTTGTTATTACAACGTTAATTATCACCAACACAAGCCCTACAAAACTCATAACATTCACGTAACGCAAGTCAGTATTTACGCCTCACATCTTTTTAAGTGGCATAGCCACTCAAGAAAAACAAAACAATAACCCTACAGAGGCGAAGCAAAAGGAGCACATGCTATGACCGCACTCGCTGTTACGTTAAAGAACTGGTTACTCACCAGAAACAGCATGATATTTATCGCCAATATCTTACTGTTCATTACTTTGATGACCACCTTACCTTTTGATCCTAAAGTGGTCGTTGGACTCAGTATCCTTGCTTTTGTCGCGGTACTTTGGCTTACAGAAGCCATTCACGTTAGCATCACCGCGCTGCTCGTCCCGATGCTCGCCGTCTTCATGGACGTTTTTGATACACAAGCTGCGCTGAATAACTTCTCCAACTCAATCATTTTCTTGTTTTTGGGTGGTTTTGCGCTTGCCGCAGCGCTACATAAACAGAAATTGGATCAAGCCATCGCAGATAAAGTGCTGATCCTAGCGAAAGGCAAGATGTCGACTGCGGTGTTTATGCTTTTTGGGGTTAGCGCCGGGCTTTCGATGTGGATTTCGAACACCGCGACTACCGCCATGATGTTACCGCTTGTATTAGGGGTAATGAGCAAACTCGATAGAGAGAAAAGTCACAGCACTTACCTATTCGTTTTACTTGGTATTGCTTACTGCGCCTCGATTGGTGGTATCGCCACACTAGTAGGTAGCCCACCAAACGCCATTGCCGCAGCGGAAGTTGGCCTTGATTTCACTGGCTGGATGAAACTTGGTCTCCCTATCACCATCTTGTTACTGCCAATTGCATTGATTGTGCTTTATTCAATGACCAAGCCAAACCTTAAGCACTCTTTTGAACTGGACCACACGCCAGTGGAATGGACCAACGGTAAGAAAATCACCCTTGCGATTTTCCTTGTAACGGTGTCACTGTGGATTTTCTCTAAACCAGTCAATGCGATGTTAGGTGGCTTCAAGAGCTTTGATACCCTTGTGGCTATCGGCGCTATTGTCGCGCTGGGTGTTTCGCGTGCGGTGGAATGGAAAGACATCGAAAAAACAACCGATTGGGGCGTACTCATTCTGTTTGGTGGTGGCCTCTGTTTGAGCAACGTGTTAAAAGCGACAGGCACCAGTGTATTCCTTGCAGAAGGCTTAGGTGCATTCCTTGAGCAAGCTGGCATCTTGTTGACCATTCTTGCTGTTGTCACCTTTGTGGTTTTCCTGACAGAGTTTGCAAGTAACACCGCCAGCGCTGCGCTTCTGGTACCTGTATTTGCCACGATTGCAGAAGCACTAGGGCTATCACCTGTTGTACTTTCTGCTTTGATCGCCATCTCTGCGTCTTGTGCCTTTATGTTGCCAGTGGCGACACCGCCGAACGCCATTGTTTTTGCAACAGGACATATCAAGCAAAAAGAGATGATGCGTATTGGTATGGTACTAAACATCGTATGTATCGCCGCTCTGACTCTATTCGCAACGATGTTCTGGTAAACATCAATGAGCACTACAACTGCAGGTTAGAGAATACTCTGCACCCTCACTTCCCCCGGGTGAATCTGTAGTTTCACGTTGGTGGCCTTTCGGCCACCTTTTTTTTATAGCTCGAATGTTAGCTCTCTAGAGGGTGTCTCACTCGTTGCCGAGCACAGTAAGCGCTATCTATGCGCACTCAGATCCTCAATTTCAATTTCAATGCGAACTTTAGAAAAACATCACTATGACACGTTTGCTAAGCAACAATAAGCGATACAAAAACAAGCAACAAAAAAGCCACCCGAATCTGGATGGCTTAGTCTGTTCAAGGCAATTGCCGAGATCTAACCGCATTCGCTGGTTATCTTCTGCATACCGTAATTCACTTCGACTCGGTTACGGCCGCGATGTTTGGCTTGATAGAGTGCGTCATCAGCACGAGCAAGAAACTCCGTTACCCGTTCTTCCTGCATCTGCGCCACGCCGATACTGCAAGTAAGCATGCCACCATGCACCCAAAGATGATTCGAAACATTTTTACGAATCATTTCTGCTTTTTCTACTGCTTGTTGCAGCGTTGTTTCTGGAAGAAAGACGATAAACTCCTCACCGCCCCATCGAACTAAGCGTTCACCTTCTTCTAAAGAACTGGCGACCACCAGCACGAATTCACGTAAGATGTCGTCTCCCATTTGATGGCCATAACGGTCATTGACACGCTTGAACTTATCCAGATCCAGATAGAGAACTGAAAGCTGTTCTTGCCCCCAACGTACGGTACGCGCTTTTTTCTCCAACCAAGTTCGAACCGCATGACGGTTCATCGCGCCCGTCAGTGCATCGCGGTGAGCAAGTTCAGCAAACTCGTAATTCTGCGCGCGAAGATCCGCATTCATCTTTTTTAAATGCTCTTGGCGAAAGCGAGACTCAGCTAGGGTGTGTTTACTTTTACGTAGTTCATTCAAAGAAAACGCCAGTCCCAATAATACCCAAGAAAGCAACAAAGCAAACAACAGGGTTTCCTGAGCTAAATACGCACCTTCAAACTCAATGCGCTCAATACGGATATGATGCTCTCCATTTGCCGCTCCTGAGCCTGTCGCCAACTCAATTCGTGTCACGTTGGAATATTCTGGTGCAGAATGTTCAATCGGAATCTTATTGTCGGCTAGCCACCAGGTCATGACTTGCAAGTTCGCCAACGGGATCTCAATGGTTTCCATGCTGGCACTCGGTGTGAACTCCATGCCGTTGTATTTGTAAGTGTACTCATTATCTGCGGTGGAATAAGCCGGATTAAAATTGCGCAAATAGAAGCGTAATCGACCATTGGATTCGCCCGTTTTGTCGTAGCTGAGTTTGAGCCGGATGGTGTGGTAGTTGGAAAGGTCGATACCTTTCGTCGCTTCAAGTGTGTCAGTAAAAATCGAAATGCCACAGTAAGGCCACGGGTAGTTAGCCGTTTGCATGTTACAGCTTAAATCTATCGTTTGGCCATCAATCGCCATTTCCGTCGTCGTAATACCGCCTGCTGCCCGATCATCGGTGGCAAAATAAGCAAAACGTTCTGGTGTGATGACAAGTTTTCTCGTGTCACCTAACACACTATAAAGCGCGACTAAACTGATGGTACATATTGCGAGAGCAAAAATAAGTTTATGTATCCATTTCATCATCAGCCTCCAAAAAACAACTCAACTCACTAGTTAATATTTAATGTCAATCTTTTTATTGTTATTTTTTTACCTTTCTCAATAGCGACACACTATACCATGCGGAATAAGTGTGATGTTAATTCCAACGTAAATTAGCGTTCAGTTATGTAAGCAAATGCGACCTGGTTCACGCTGTTAAATAAGTTTTATAACAATAACGAAACCACTGGATAACCACTATCACCTCAATGGGGGATGGTAATCGCGATAACGCGAACCGACTCGCAACCTGCATTTTGTTACCGTTTGGGTATATACTTCCGCAAAAACAAATAATGAGTAATGTCATGACTACAAATGCGAAAGGCACGCTGGATAAAATGCGTGCAACTTTAGAGGGTGTGGTGCAATACCGATTGCCTGTTGGAGACACTGAAATCGAGTTGACGCCGTTTATCGGCCAGAACATCACCCTTACCCACACAGGCAACATCTTTTGTTGTTCATGCGGTAAAAAAACCAAGAAGAGCTATGCGCAAGGTCACTGCTATGTTTGCATGAGTAAATTGGCAAGTTGTGATATGTGCATCATGAAGCCAGAAACCTGCCATTACGATCAAGGTACCTGTCGTGAACCCGAATGGGCAGACACACACTGCATGGTTGATCACTATGTTTATCTTTCGAATACCTCTAGCCTTAAGGTTGGCATTACACGCCATACACAGATCCCAACCCGCTGGATCGATCAAGGTGCGACGCAAGGCTTACCGATTCTGAAAGTGAAGACTCGCCAAATCTCCGGCCTGATTGAAGTCGAGCTGGCGAAGCACATTGCGGATAAAACCAATTGGCAAGCGTTACTCAAAGGGGATGGCACGCCCCTTCCGCTTGAAGAGCGAGCGCAACAACTGCTGCCATTGATTGAAGAGAAAATCTGTGAAATTCGCGCCAAGTACGGCGATGACAGTATCGAGATTCTTCAGGACGTAACCACCAGCATCCAATACCCAGTGGAGCAACATCCAAGCAAAATCAAGTCGCACAACTTTGATAAAAATCCGCTGGTGAGTGGTGTACTTCAAGGCATTAAGGGGCAGTATCTGATTTTGGATACGGGCGTGATTAATGTTCGCAAATTCACCTCTTATGAAGTGGAATTTGAAGCCTAATGATACAAAAGAGCCAGCATTCGCTGGCTCTTTCGTTACTATGCACTCGGTTGATCGACAATACTCTCCAAAACATTAAACAACAAGTCGACCTCTTCGACCGTGTTGTAATGCATGCAACCAATCCGAATCACTCCGCCGCTGAACTCCAACCCTAATTGCCGAATCAGGCCAAGGGCATAAAAGTGACCATTCCAGACACAGATGTTGTGCTCACCCAGTGTTTTTGCCATGAACTCTGGAGAATAGCCCTTCACTGTTATCGCAAATGTCGGGGTACGTTTATCACTTGATGCGTCGTTGATGCCGTATAACGTGACCCCATCCAGTGCCGACAAACGCTGCAAGAAATGCTGACTTAATGTTTGCTCATGTTGAGCATAAAGCGCGTAACTTTGCTCTAGTCGCTGGCGCAAACTAGCACCTTCTTCTCCGAACTGAGCGAGGTACTCAATGGCTGCAGACACACCCGCTAAGCCTTCAAAGCTTTGCGTACCTGTTTCAAAACGGCCCGGCCCAATGTTCGTGGCAGGCTCCACTTTATAAGGGCGCAGCGTCTCCAACCAAGGGGAAGCGACATAAGCAATGCCCACATGAGGACCAAAAAACTTGTATGCCGAGCAGGCAAGAAAGTCACAACCCAAGGCTTGCACATCCACTAAGTGGTGCGGCAAATAGTGCACCGCATCGACATACACCAAAGCGCCCACACTTCGAGCTAACTTCACCACTGACGCAATATCAACAATGGTGCCCGTGGTATTCGAGGCAAAGGTGACGGCCACTAATTTTGTGCGAGCATTGAGCAACTGTTTGAAGTGTTCCATATCCAAAGTGCAATCTTCAGGGTTAACCCGCACTTGGTGAACGGTCACGCCTTTGTCTTCTGCTGCCTGCTCCCAGCTCGAGACATTGGAATAGTGATCCAACGCGGTGACAATAACTTCATCCCCCGCCTGCCAATCTCGGCTAATGGCTCGACTTAACTGAAACGTCAAAGAGGTCATATTCGCACCGAAGACAATATTGTCTTGCGATGGCGCATTGAGTAATGCTTGCGCAGATTGGCGCGCTTGCTTCATTACCTCAACCGTCTTGTGACTGGAAAAATAGTGCCCGCCTAAGTTCGAGTTAAAATGCCCGAGGTAGCCGACCATGGCATCCAACACAGATTGCGGTACTTGAGATCCGCCCGGCCCGTCAAAAAACGTTACTGGTCTTTGGTTATGATACTGTGCCAACGCAGGAAACTGCGCTCGAACTTGATTAGGCGACCAATTCATGTGCCATTCCTTTTGCCGTCAACACAAACACATCCATATGACCTTCTCGTTCTTGTTCAATAGCGCGAATGGGTTTGGCGTTGTGCCACAACTTGTTGTCTGCCAGCATCGCGATTTCGCCATTATTCAACACTTTTCTAAAAAACGGCTCAGAGTGAAAATCACTGTACAGCATGATATCCCCCCCTTCGATGTTATTGCGGCCAACACCAACAATCGCAATATGATCAAATCCATCTTGGTGCACGCCTTCAGGGGCGACTTGCGTCTCGTCATATATTGCGGTAATGCGGATTTGATGCACTTCGATTTCCTGTCCATCTCTCAGGTCATTTTTCACCGCAAACAACTGACACATTTCACGAAAACCTTCGCTGTTTAGTGTGCTCTTTTCAATCGGAGAAAACTGTCGAACCACATCACCTTGGAAACGGTTGATATCTGAAGTCTGTACAAAGTCATGCTTGTCCAACTCAATCACGCTACCTTGATGCAAGGAGACGACGGAATAGCGTCTTAAACGGAATTTGCCATCCGCATGCTCCGTGTGGGGTAACTTGGAAAAAGATGGCGACAACTGTTCAATTGCGCGACGGCTGAGTTGAGTTAAATGTAGGGTACTCTCGTGCGAATGTAGCATCATTCACTCCTTTGATTGATACATTTGTTATTTTATTGTTAAACACAACTCAGACAGAATAATGCCAAATATCGCAAGATCAACTTTACACCACAAAAAATTCCAACCAAGAACAAAATAAAGCATTTAATTCCAGAATATAAGAAAAGACCAACACACAACACCAAAACAAAAACTTAACATTTTCAAAAAGCAGTTCAGTATTCTGCTAGGAAGAACTGAAGCTTAAAAATCAATCAGATAGA
This sequence comes from Vibrio sp. CCUG 15886, assembly GCF_028570825.1. Lineage (NCBI taxonomy): Bacteria > Pseudomonadati > Pseudomonadota > Gammaproteobacteria > Vibrionales > Vibrionaceae > Vibrio > Vibrio sp. CCUG 15886. The sequence goes on from NZ_JAQQBT010000004.1 coordinate 102,286, forward strand.
GTATTTCTCTTTATAATCGAAACCCTTATCCGTCGCTCCCTCTACAGATGAAGCTAGCTATATATACCTAAGTGACTTTACGATGCAGGATTCAGAGCTTCATAATCTGGTTCAGTTCAAGGAAGAGAACGCAGCGGAATGGCGAGTCCTTTCCAAGTTCTTTGACGCAGAAATGAGACAGAACACGCGCTCCAAAAGGCGAGTTTAACTGGCCTCCATACTGCGTTATCGATTCTCGATGTAGAATGACGAGACCGTCAAATCAATGCCTTGTCTAAAGACCAGTTAACTCTCGCTGAAACTCGCATCTCGAGGTGACTTGGGTATAACCTATAACCAGAAATTCGTTATAACCTATTGGTTTATTCTTTTATTGACCGTGACTTTTCCATACAATCTGAAGAAACTTAACTGCCCGCTAGGGAGTGCAAATGAGCGATATGAAACACAGTAAATTACTAATTCTTGGTTCTGGCCCAGCTGGTTATACAGCGGCGGTTTACGCGGCGAGAGCAAATCTAAATCCTGTATTGATTACAGGTATGCAGCAAGGCGGCCAACTAACCACGACAACCGAAGTTGAAAACTGGCCTGGCGATCCAGAAGGTCTGACTGGCCCTGGGCTCATGGACCGCATGAAAGAGCATGCAGAGCGTTTCGAAACCGAGATTATTTTCGACCACATTAACGAAGTGGATTTCTCCACACGCCCATTTGTGCTTAAAGGTGACGCGGCCAGTTACAGCTGTGATGCACTGATCATTTCTACGGGCGCGTCTGCAAAATACCTTGGTTTGGAGTCTGAAGAAGCATTCAAAGGGCGTGGCGTGTCAGCGTGTGCAACCTGCGATGGCTTTTTCTACCGTAATCAAAAAGTGGCGGTTGTAGGCGGCGGCAACACCGCAGTGGAAGAAGCACTCTATCTTTCTAACATCGCGGCTGAAGTTCATCTGATTCACCGTCGCGACAGCTTCCGCGCGGAAAAAATTCTCATCAACCGTTTAATGGATAAAGTCCAAAACGGCAATATTGTTTTGCACACTGATCGTGTTCTGGATGAAGTCTTAGGTGATGAGATGGGCGTAACGGGTGTACGCCTGAAAGATGTCAAAACGGGTGGCACAGAAGAGCTAGACGTTATGGGTGCATTCATTGCGATTGGTCACTCACCCAACACCCAGATTTTCCAAGGTCAGCTTGATATGAAAGATGGCTACATCTTGGTCAAATCAGGCTTGGAAGGTAACGCCACACAAACCAGTGTCGAAGGCATCTTCGCTGCGGGTGATGTGATGGACCACAATTATCGTCAAGCGATCACGTCGGCCGGCACGGGCTGTATGGCGGCCCTTGATGCAGAGCGTTACCTAGACTCGTTGAACGACAAATAACTTTTCACATTTGTGTCATATCCTTACAGCCCGGCGGTATTCCCGCCGGGCTTTCTTTTGTATACTAGGCCCCCTCTTAATAAAACAATTATCATTAAGCCTTCAAGATGGATAAAAAGAAACAACGCAGCTTGAATCTGTGGCTCAAACAGCAAAGCAAACTAGCCAAACGCTGGTTAATGATTGCCGTTGGCCTTGGCGTACTATCAAGTGTGTTTTTGTTGGCACAAGCCGCCTTGCTCGCCACCATTCTTCATCAATTAATCATTGAGAAAGTCGACAAACATCAGCTCATTACTCACTTCATCGCTCTTGTAGCACTGATTGGCCTGCGTGCCCTTTGCTCATGGGGCCGCGAGATTGCTGGCTACCGTTGCGGCGAGCAAATTCGTATCTACATCCGCCAGTTGATTTTCGACAAGCTGCGAGAGCTCGGCCCGGCGTACATCAAAGGCAAGCCTGCTGGAGCATGGGCAACCTTGGTTCTTGAACAGGTTGAGAATATGCAGGATTTCTTTGCTCGCTATCTGCCGCAAATGTCCTTAGCCGTGCTGGTGCCGTTTGTGATTCTTATTGTTGTTTTTCCTGTCAACTGGGCTGCGGGGCTCATTTTCTTGATTACCGCGCCATTGGTCCCTCTATTTATGGCGATGGTCGGCATTAAAGCTGCCGACGCCAACAGAAAAAATTTCAAAGCGCTTCAACGTTTGTCTGGTCATTTTTATGATCGCTTACAAGCAATGACGACGATTCGCCTTTTTGATCGTACTCACGCTGAAGTCGAAGTGATGCGTGGAGCATCCGAAGTGTTCCGTACTCGAACGATGGACGTATTGAAAATTGCTTTTTTGTCTTCAGCGGTTCTCGAATTCTTTACTTCGATCTCGATTGCTCTCACTGCCGTTTACTTTGGTTTTGCTTTTATCGGCGAACTTAACTTTGGCGACTATGGGGCAGGCGTCACTCTGTTTTCGGGTTTGTTTATTTTGATCCTCGCTCCAGAGTTTTATCAGCCCCTTCGTGACCTGGGTACTTTCTACCACGCCAAGCAACAAGCGGTAGGTGCAGCAGAGAGCATCGTTGAGTTCTTGGAAACTGACGTCAGCACAGTGCGCAGCGGCGAGCAACAAATTGAACAAGGTCAACCTATCACCATCAAAGCGGAACACTTAGAAGTGTTTTCACCGGAAGGGAAAAAGCTACTTGGTCCAGTGAGCTTTAACATTGCCGCTCAACAAACCACGGCGCTTGTCGGTCCCAGTGGTGCAGGGAAAACCAGCTTGATTAACGCATTATTGGGATTCTTGCCTTATCAAGGGTCATTAACCATCAATGGCATCGAAAGAACGGAGCTTGACCTTGCTCAGTGGCGCAGCCAGATCAGTTGGGTGGGACAAAATCCGCTGCTACTCCATGGAACTATTCGCGACAACGTCAGTTTAGGCAAGTCGGATATCAGCGATACCGATATCCAAGTGGCACTTGAAAATGCATTTGCTGCCGAGTTTGTCAGCCAGCACGGATTGGATTACGCCATTTCTGATCGTTCTGGGGGCTTATCCGTCGGCCAAGCACAACGTCTTGCTCTTGCTCGAGCTATGGTACAAAACGGCCAGTTTTGGCTACTCGATGAGCCCACAGCTAGTCTCGATGCTCGCAGCGAACGTTTGGTGATGCAAGGCCTCGAAGGACAAATAGCGGGTAAAACAGCGCTCATGGTCACTCACCAATTAACACCGCTTAAACAAGTCGATTCCATCCTTGTGATGCGTGCTGGTGACATCGTTCAAGCAGGCAGTTATGACGAACTTGCTCATCAAGAAGGCTTGTTCCAAGAAATGTTATTGGCTAACCAAGCCCTCAAGCAACTTGATAAGGGGAATCTTGATGCGTGATTTAATTCCCTTCCTAAAACTGTATAAGAAACACTGGTTTGGTCTCTCTCTAGGGATGCTACTGGCATTTTTAACGCTGTTCGCTTCTATTGGCCTGCTGACTTTGTCAGGCTGGTTTCTTTCTGCCGCAGCCATTGCCGGATTGACCATTGCTCGTGAAACGTTCAACTACATGCTGCCTGGGGCATTTGTGCGTGGTTTTGCAATGGGACGAACAGCGGGACGTTGGGGTGAAAGAGTAGTCAGCCATAACGCGACCTTCAAGCTCTTGACTGATCTGCGTATTTTCTTTTTCTCTAAGTTAGCGCCGCTGATCCCAGGACGAGTCTCCAATCTTCGTGACGCCGATTTGCTTAACCGCTTGGTAGCAGACATTGACGCAATGGATCATGTTTATTTGCGTTTGATCAGCCCTATGGTCGTCGGCACGCTTGGCATACTGGGCTTAACGGCCGTGCTGTGTTGGTTTGATATGACATTGGGCCTGACACTGGGTGCCATTCTAACTCTGTTACTGCTGCTCTGGCCTGTCCTTTTCTACAAACTAGGGAAAAGCAATGGACAAGCGCTAACCCACAATAAAGCAGAGCTGCGTGTTGCAACGTTGGACTGGTTGCAAGGTTACAGTGAACTGACGCTCTTTGGTGCCGAATCACGCTACCACCACGCTATTTTGCACGCACAAGAGAAATTACTGAAAAACCAATACTTCAATGCCCATTTTTCTGGTTTGGCACAAGCGTTATTGATGCTCGCAAACGGTTGGACCTTGGTATTGATGCTTTGGCTTGCTGCAGATGGCGTTGGTGGTAATGCACCCGATCCTATGATTGCACTAGTGGCCTTTGCCACCATGGCAAGCGTAGAGCTGCTCATGCCAATTGCGGGCGCTTTCCAGCACCTTGGTCAAACCCTAACGTCCGCCCGTCGCCTCAATGAAGTTATTCTGGCTGAACCTGAAGTCCATTTTGCCAAGGAGGATGTGGCTCACTCTAGTGAATACTCTATTGACTATCAGGCCGTATCATTCAAATACCCGGATAGCCAAAGTATGGCATTGAGCAATGTTAGCTTGACGATTCCAGCCCAGCACAAAGTGGCCATTGTCGGCCAAACGGGCTCAGGAAAATCAACCTTGCTGCAACTGCTCAATCGTTATTGGGATGTCAATCAAGGCTCTATCCTGCTCGCAGGAAAACCGATCACCGAGTGGAGTGAAAGCCAGCTGCGCCGCTCCATCAGTGTTGTCAGTCAACGTGTAGATATCTTAAACGGATCGTTACGAGACAATTTATTGATGGCCTCCCCTAGCGCAACCGACGAACAATTGTCTGACATGCTCACCAAAGTCGGGCTAGAAAAACTGCTCGACGATAACGGGCTATCTGCATGGCTTGGCGAAGGTGGTCGCCAGTTATCAGGTGGTGAAAAACGCCGTATCGGCATTGCAAGAGCCTTGCTACACAATGCACCAATCTTACTGCTTGATGAACCAACAGAGGGCTTAGATAAGCAGACGGAACAGCAGATCATGCAGTTACTTGAAGCGCACTTTGACGGAAAAACCGTGCTCTTCATTACACACCGCTTGGTCAACCTCGACAAAATGGACAGCATTTGCCTAATCGAACAAGGTGAGATTGTCGAATATGGTCACCATCAAGCACTTTTAGCCGCTCGTGGTCGCTATTTCGAACTCAACCAAACGCTGTAGACTGCACCGCCAGCGCCTCTTAAATGGCTGGGTAGTATTACTCAGCCATCAATAGGACAATGGCAAACAAGAGAAAGGGAAGTGCTTACGCACTTCCCTTTGTTTTTCTCATCTATCGCACTGAAATTAAGCGTTTTCTTGCTCAAACTGGCGCATGAAATCGACTAACGCCTTCACGCCTTCAATTGGCATTGCGTTGTAAATGGAGGCGCGCATGCCACCCACTACTCGGTGACCTTTTAGTGATTTGAGACCCAATGCTTCAGCTTCTTTCAAGAATTTCGCGTCTAGCTCTGGTTTCACCATTTGGAACGGCACATTCATTAATGAACGGTTATCTGGATGTACATTGTTGATGTAAAAATCGGACTCATCAATGTAGTTATACAAAATCGCCGCTTTCTCACGGTTTACTTGCTCAATCGCTTTTACCCCACCCTGTGCTTTCAACCATTTGAAAACAAGGCCTGATAGGTACCAAGCAAAAGTTGGTGGCGTGTTAAACATCGAGTCTTGCTCTGCCAACACTTTGTAATTGAGGATACTTGGCAATACTTCTTTCGCCAAGCCAAGTAAATCGTCACGTACAATGGCAATCGCAATACCAGAAGGACCGATATTTTTTTGCGCTCCTGCGTAAATCACACCGTATTTTGAGACATCAATTTCACGCGACAAAATGGTCGAAGACATATCGGCAACGATCGGCTTATCCGTCACTGGAAGATCATTGATCTCAATGCCATCAATGGTTTCATTGGGACAAAAATGCACGTAAGCCGCATCAGGATGAATTTGCCATTCTGAGGCAGGTAGTACCGCTTGCTTACCGTCTTTTTCTGCTTTGGCAACAAAGACATCCGGCTGACAGTATTTTTTCGCTTCTTCGACAGCACTTTCTGCCCAATAGCCCGCATCAATGTAGGTCGCCGTCGTCGCGTCACCTAGCAGATTCAGCGGCACGGCCGCAAATTGAGCGCGCGCACCACCTTGGCAGAAAAGAACTTTGTAATTATCAGGGATATTCAGTAAATCGCGGAGATCTTGCTCAGATTGCTCTGCGACTGCAATAAACTCTTTGCTACGGTGGCTGATTTCCATAACGGAAGTGCCTAGCCCTTGCCAGTTCAACAATTCTTGTTGCGCCTGCTGCATAACAGGCTTCGGTAGTGCTGCTGGTCCGGCACTAAAGTTAAATACGTTATCCGTATTTTGTTCCATGACGCTCTTTGCTCCTGCTAGATGTAATAAAAACTCTGCAAGTAATATCACGTTTTTCGCTGTTGAAAAACAAGAAAAGAGGTCTTAAGACCTCTTTTTTATTCTAAGCAAATGAATCCGCAATTATTGCATTAGCGCAGGCATCAATAGCGCGAGTAGTGGGAACTGTTGTCCGTTATCAAACATCAATTTACCTTCAGCGATTTTGGCTTTCAAGGTATAGCCACCTTCGACTTGTTGCAGAATTTCCATCACCATCAACTCATCCACTCCTTCTTGGATAAATGGGTATTCCGCCACCAGCTCATCACTGAAATAGGTACTGAGATCACCCGTCATTGATGTCATGATTTGCATTGGATCTTGCGTCACTTGCGCAGTGCCTTGAGGCATTGACAGATTCCAGGTGTTCTCAAATATCCCCTCACCCAATTTTAGAGATAAGTTTTTCACTGCCACATCAAAGCCCTTCTCAAACAAGGTATCGATATGTGGCATCAGTGATTGCACTTCTTCTTGCGTAAGAGACGCAGCGTTTTGATACACATCCATCAACTTATCGAAAGATTGCATATCCAGATTCGTTAGAGAGAAGTCCAGATTAAGATCTTTGACTTCACTGCCGTCAGACATCAATAGCTTTTTCGACTTAAAAGTGAACACGCTCGCCAAACGCTCCCCTTTGGTGTCCGGCTTAGTCTCACCAAGATATTGAGCGTCATACAAGCCAAACAAAGGTTGAGCAGAGGCATCTGCGACTTGAAACTCGCCCAATCGAATATCTTGTTGCCCTAACCAGTAACCGTTTTTGTGTTTGCCCTTGCCATTTCCTGTCAGATTGCCAACATGCAGCGATTCACCACTACTGAAGTCAAACTGAATCGACGGTACATCAAGCACAAAATCGACATCCCCCAACACCGTGGCATTGCCAGACAGCTTCATCGGTGCGGTAGAAACCGCAACCCCTTCACTGTCACTGACAAAATTCCAACTATCAATCGTGGCAACAAAATCTGTGTTTCCATTCAATTGTGTGGTGGCTTCAATATGCAGAGGTAGCGCCTGCTCCCCCATCAAGTCAGAAACCGAGTCAAGCGAGGTAAGCCCATGCGTTAATCTCGATTGCATTTCGTAAACCAAAGGAAGCCCGTCCGTTTCAAATTGCTCAACTAACACAGGGTCAACAATGGTGTAACGCGTGGTGACTTCCGATGTGCGATAACCTCGGTCGTACTTGACAATTTCCGCTTGCAGTTGAGCACTATTTAGTTTGGCAACAGCATCTTCAATTACATTTTGACCAATCTGCCCCACCGCCAATGGCCAACACAATGCCAATGAGATAGCACCACCAACTGCACCGATTTTCTTTAAGTTGTTCATAATGTCACTTATTTGTGAATGTTTTGAGTGAGTCTACCCTATCTATACTCAGGTGAAAACATTGAGATAAATCAGACTATTGCTAAGTACACCAGAATGACTCACGAAATTGAAACTTAGCTCTCAACCAGATCTCGCGCTTCCTGTTACCTTATCTTAGTCGTTGTTTATGCTAAAAGATGAGGCTTTGTGAACCGTTACGCTATTTTGTGTTTGGACAACAATCCGATAAGTATCGAGCAATTTCGCCAAGAATTGGCGACGTTTTCTCATAAATTTGATGTATTTACTGCAGACTCAGTTGAAGAAGCACATCACGCGATCGACTATTTAGAGCAGGCGAACCAAACCATGGCGCTGGTCATCGCAAGCCATCACAGTGAATTGAACGGCGTTGACTTCTTGATTGGCTTAGACCACAACCCCAGAACAGAAGATGCCCGACGCATTCTAATTAGCTGCTCAACGGACATTGCCGCGATCATCACTGCGGTCAATGAAGGCCGATTGGATCACTGTTTAACCAAGCCCCTCCCTGATCACGTCCTTTTTCAAACCGTTCAAAAAGAGCTGACTCAGTTTATTCTTAAGTTTGAAAAAGAAGATTTGCTTGGCTTTAGCAGCGTGCTTGATCAAAATCGTTTGCTACGTGCACATATTGAAAATCAGATGCGTCACTACCAAGCAGGCTTTATCCACGATTATCACACCTTGTCTGACGCTGAACTAACGGAACGTTTCACCAATGCACTGCAAACTTTTTTCCAAGAAAAAGACGAAACAAGAGCCTGTAGAACGTATTCACCAGAACATCTGTTGACGGTCGAAGGTGAGGCGAACAAGTTCCTCTGGTTCATTACCTCTGGAGAAGTCGCGCTGTATAAACGCGATGAATTGGGCATGCAACGTGAAGTGGTCCGACATAAGAAAGGCAATCTCGTTGGGGGCATGTCATTTGTTACCGGAGAAAAATCGTTCTCAACCGCTCTCACTCTCACCAAGACGGAAGTGATCAAATTAGATCGCAACGTTTTTGCCCAAGTGATGCAATCCGATTCTAACCTTTTGCCTCTGTTTACCAACCTGTTGCTACGACACTTTAACCGGCGTTTGCAACGCAGTATCAATACAAAACTGCAGTTACAGAAAACCCTTGAATCGCTTGAATCTGCCCATCAACAATTGATCGAAAAAGAAAAAATGGCCATGCTCGGTCAGTTAGTCGCAGGGGTTGCCCATGAACTCAATAATCCCATCGCAGCAATTCTAAGAGGCATTGAAAACCTCAACCAAAATTTGGCAATGGTACTTTCAACCAGCGGCGCGCCAAATCAAACCACGAAAGGGATAGCCGTGTTGGAAAGTGCCAAAGCAAGTAAACCGATGTCAACCGCGGAGCTTAGAGAGCGCTCAAACCAACTTTTATCATGCGTTGACAACCGAAACATCGCGAGAAAATTAGTCGCCCTAGGTTTGGAACAGGACGACGAACTGCTTACGCAACTCAAGCAGCACCCAACGGAAGGTGCCCGTCAACTAGAACACCTTGAACACTACTTTTTGATTGGCAACGCGCTGCGATCGATTGACGTTTGTGCCAGTCGGATTGCTGATATGGTCAAGAGCTTAAAAGGCTATGCTCGTGCAGATGATGAAAAAACGCATATTGCCGATATCCACGAAGGCATCGAAGATACGTTAGTGATTTTCGAAAATCGCCTCAAACTGCACAAACTGACCACACATTACTGTTCTTTGCCCCCTATTTATTGCCAGCCAATCGCGCTGCAACAAGTGTGGACCAATATGATTTCAAATGCGCTCGACGCCATGCCAGAACATGGTACTCTCGAAATCACCACTCAAATTGAATCACGCAATGACAAACCTTATGTTACGGTTTCATTTAGAGACAATGGCTGTGGCATACCAGCAGAGCAACAAGCCACGATTTTTGAACTGAACTACACCACCAAAAAAGAGGGAAATTTTGGTCTTGGTATTGGTTTGTCTATTTGCCATCAAATCATCCATAGTCACGGAGGATGGATCGAAGTGGATTCGATTCCAGCGCAGTACACCTGTATGACTATCTGGTTACCACTGGTTTCTGAAGGAGCATCCCATGAATAAATACTTGATTTTGTGTGTTGATGACGAACGAGAAGTGCTCGATAGCGTACTTCAAGATTTATCGCCATTTGAAGATCATTTTGTGCTCGAGGGCGCAGAGTCAGTAGCAGAAGCCAAAAATGTCATTGAAGAGTATGACGACGAAGGCGTTCCATTGGCATTAATTCTGTGCGACCACATCATGCCAGAACAAACGGGGATCAGTTTTCTCATTGAACTCAGCCGCGGCGAAACGACGCGCAAAGCGAGAAAAGTACTCTTGACGGGGCAAGCTGGTTTGGAAGATACCGTTGAAGCGGTGAATCATGCGAGCCTTGATTTTTATATCGCCAAACCTTGGTACGGCGACGAGCTGAGAAACGCGATAAAAAACCAGTTGACCTCCTACGTGATCGCAAATGACGACAATTTATTGTCATGGACATCGGTATTAGATCCAGAGAGAATTCTCAACGCAATGGCGGAGAAACGAAGTTCTTTCGGCGAATAACTGACTCATTACCAAGCACTTGTTAACTCGAATCGACTCACATTAAATGGCATCAGAATTGCTTAATTATTGGCTAGACGACAAAACAATGGCATTTTTTGTTGGTGACTTGTCTACAAGTTGATTAATATGTCGCAATGAAATGAATGGGTTGAGCAGCCCAGACTCAACCGGGAAGTAACAAAATAAAGAAGGTTTACCATAGTTATGCGTAAGACAATTCTAGCTGCAGCTCTGCTGATTGCCTCTAGCCAAGTGATGGCCAAGGAAGACCCAAACCGTCCAGCAACCATGAGCAACTTTAGTTACGACTACATCGAAGCTCGTATCGGCGCTAGCCCAATGACTTTTGGTGCAGCCTACAGCAAGTCTGTTCACCCAAATGCGCACATTATTGCCCGTATCGATTCCGAATTTGAAAGTGACTTCGACGCTGCTGCAGGTTTTGGTTTCCACTCACCTATCAATAACTGGGCAGACCTAACTGGTGCAATGCTTATGCGTGTTGTAGAGCCAGCAAAAGCAAGCAGTGCTGATATCGGTATGGAACTTAACTTGGGTATCCGCCAATGGCTTGGTCCTCAACTTGAAGTTGGTGGTAAAGTTGGTTACGTCTCCATTGATAACGACGATGACTGGATTGGCTCTGTGTACGCTCGCTTCCATTCAACTGAGCTTTTCTCGCTGGGTGTTGAAGCGCGTATCAATGACTTCTACGATGATCAATTGATGTTTACAACGCGTTTTAAATTCTAAAAAACGATGAAGTTCAAGCTCTCATAGAACGAGTGGCTTGAACCTTTAACGTAGATATATACGTAAACGATTTGACGCAGCAGGTCGGTAAAAGTGATAGCTGATACTATCACTGCTTTAAGTAGAACAAGTACAAATGAAAAAACCGAGGCAGCATTGTCTCGGTTTTTTATTTCGTGTCATTTATAGACAAGAAGATTTCTCTCCCGCTTTCAAGATGTATCACAACAAGAATGAGCGTACTTCGAACCAAACCTATGCGCTTTAAACCACCATTTGATTTCAGCGTTATCATTCAGCGGTTTAGTTCGAGAGCAAAATGATGACTAGCAGCATGCAGCCAACAGTTGTTTACGACGGGGCTCTTGAAGTAATTTCCAATGAATACCTTCTACCGCGCCAGCAAATTTCCATAGCAATTTGACATCAACGTCATTACCGTAAGCTTGCTTAACTCGATTAAAGACTTCAATCGCTCCTAATTCCATAAAGGTTTCAACGTCATCAATCCCTGCTTTTTTCACCATGCGTTCAAGTGTTAATTGCATGTTCGGTAAATCTCTTAAACGACGGCTGGCAGATGATTTTTGGAAATTACGTTGCTTTACAGAGCACGCTATAGACTGCTTTACCAAACGATCCAACTGACCATCTCGATTATCAAGTAGATTAGATACTTCGTAGTAATTTACAGTAGCAGTGGTTTGCTTTTTGACATGACGATACTTCTCACAGCCCAATTGGCAAAAAGTATCATCCAAACTGTCTCCACCACGAAGGTAGTAGCAACCATTACTCACCAATGCAAACATGGCATCTTCCGCAAACAGGCCGATACCACCGAACATTGAACGTTTCTGAAAATCACCAAATTGGTTGATGTAGTCAAAAAAAGCTTGTTCTGTCATATCCATTGACTCCTAATTCAAAGATTAACCCCGATTAGTTATGTCACCAGATAGCAGCATTTTATAATTAAGCGAAAATGATAGAGAAAGGTATTTAAATTATTTATAAGTAATTTTTATCAGCAACCCGAATCATACTTAATGAAAAAAAATAAGTCGGGATTCGCATCACAAATAAAGTTTCCTCTCCATTATTGATGAGATCCAATTCACATTATCAAACAATAGCGCATGTTGTACTTTTCGTTGCATTAAGCACTACGGACGAAAAAGCAGCAATTAAACTATTGTCATGATGGCAATTTCTTGCACTGATCAACTCGCTACTAGTACACTGTACGAAAGCACTTTGGCTCAAAATATCTATGGAACACTTATCTTTTTTCTGGTTGCCGAATAATAAGGACTTACTGATTCAAGCGTTGGAAACTGAGTTCGCTCAACTGGTCGAGCAGTCGCTTGCTACTGGTAAAGTCACTCTACCTCCAATCCCTGATGTTGTCTTAAAAATTCAACAACTTTGCACCCAAGAATCCACTGGCATCAACGATGTCGCTGAATGTCTTTTAGAAGACCCCGGGCTAGCCGCCATTGTCATTAGAGTGGCAAACTCAGTCATTTTTAATCGCCGCAATATCACCTGTACCGATTTGACCACAGCAGTATCTCGACTCGGCATTCTAAGAGTCAGAGACATTGTCACCGCTCAGGCCATCGAACAGTTGAAGCATTCTGTCAATCTCAACAAAGAGTGCAATGCGGTACTGATTAACAGCGCCGCCGTTTCTCGCCAATTGGGCGCTGTAATGGTGATGGTCGTCAATGCCTTTAGAAAACATGCGGCAGCAAAGTATGACTATTTAGAGCCAGAAAAAGCCTTGTTGGTTGGCCTACTTGCAGATATTGGTCTGTTTTGCTTGGTCAATGAATACCACCTCTATCTGGATAAAGGAAACTACCTTGACCAACAAATCGCGCTACAAATATTCCAAACTCGTTGTGCTGCGACCAGTAAATTAGTCTTGGAAAACTGGGAGTTTGATAGTGACTTCGTCGAAGTATCTTCCAATCAAGCTTATCGCTCTCAGCGTCAGGAAGTGACTTATCTCGATATTGCGCGTATCGCAAACCACTTATTAATGTTTAGAAACCAAGATGAACGAATTGATGACCACGAAGTGGAATTTAATTTAGTGGGTGCTGAGGTGTTATTTGAATTGAGTAATTTATCAGAAGATGAATTCCAGGAAATGGTGAATCAAGTACTTAATTCAAGTGGCTTTTAATACCTCCCTTTTTATGACATCGCATTAGCTTTTATAAAAAACACTTTTGATGTTATTCAATCGGTAACGTGTCTCTCTTTAAGGTAAAGTCTTCATCCCAGTTATTTCGTCGAAAACTGGGATGAAATCACGTAATAATATCACCCACAACCAATCATTCATTCATCAGCTCAATAAATTTTACCTCACTGAGTCCTCTCTCAACTTAGCATTCTAAAATTTAAGGCTTTCTATTGAGATGTGATGGTTACTTCACATTAATTTCATGATAGTTTTACACCGTTGAATGGACTCAACGTCCCACGTATATATCTAACATTTCGCACTACTAATTTCACTCGGGAGCCTGCATGCTGTCAGGGATGCTGTTTATCTTCGCCCCACTTGTGGTGGGGTATTTAATACCAATCGCTAATCCTTCTACATTGGCTAGGATCAATAAGATTACATCACATCTTATCTATGTGATTTTATACCTGATGGGATTAAGTTTGGCTGCGTTGGACAACCTAAGCGCCAATTTACAGGTCATCCTCACTTACACTGGCACTTTTTTCCTTTGCTTAGGTTTGTGTAATTTAGCAGCGCTTCCTCTTGTTGATCGTCTTTTGCCCGTTGAGACAGATACCTCACAAAAAAAGCCCCCCCTTTCAGCCATGGCGATGGAGTCCTTAAAACTTATTTTTGTTGTCGGTGGCGGCCTGCTTATTGGCCTCATGTTGCCGATCAGTTTAGATTGGGTAGACACCGCCAGTGAGTGGATTCTTTTCGTTTTACTTTTCTTTATTGGTATTCAACTGCGTAACAGTGGCCTCACCCTAAGGCAGATTCTCCTGAACAAACAAGGTATGGTCATCGCTTTAGTCATCATAAGTACCTCTATGATTGGTGGCCTAATTGCAGGTAAAATTCTCGATATTCCGACTTATCAGGCGCTTGCCATGGCATCGGGCTTTGGTTGGTACTCACTGGCGGGTATTTTGATGGGAGATGCCTTTGGTCCTATCTTCGGCGGAGCATCCTTTATGATTGAACTACTGCGCGAATTGTTAGCGCTGGTGGTCATCCCTTTATTAATTCGTTCTCGCCCCTGCACCGCAATTGGCTACGCTGGCGCAACTGCGATGGATTTTACTTTGCCTGTGATTCAAACAACTGGCGGAGTACGTTGCGTTCCCATAGCCATAGTAAGTGGCTTTATTCTGAGCCTATTAGTGCCGGTATTAATGCTATTCTTTGTGTCACTTGCTAGCTAGATCGCATGATGGTGGATTCATTTCCGCTACACTAGCGAGCAAAAATAATAACACACCTAAACTACTGGGATTTGCAGGTAGACGGTAAACCAATGGGCTTCCATACGCATAGGTCACTGTGTTTTTGGGGTCATTGAACGTAACCCGATCCACTGCAGCTTCACGTAGGAAGGATATCGCTCAAAAAAGGAATCACTATGAAACGCTTCGTTGTTGCTCTAATGCTAGCGTCGACATCATCTTTTGCATTGGCAGAGAATGACCAATGTTTGGCCCAAAAATACGATGCGTACATCGATGCATCACTAAACTGGTATTCAGATCTTGCTGAGCTCACTAGCAGCAAATACCCAGATTTAACCGAAGTCAGCAACTGGTTTTTAGAAGGTCGAAAACATCATTTCGAACTCAACCGAGCTGCCGTGCAGTATTATCTCAAACATGACCCAAGCCGAGTATCCATCGATAAACCGATTGAAAGTTGGCTTCAGCTTGAGCAAAGTGATATTAAACAGCTGGCGAGTCGTAGCGATGAGCTTGGTGAAATTGCACAACGCACGTTTAATGATCGTCAAGCAGCAAATCATGAGAAAAACTATGAGCTTCGCTCTGCTTTCGCCGATCTATTGAGCCATCCTCAACAGATCGACACCGCCTTGTCGCGATACAATAAAGCCATTGCAAAAGTAGACGAAGTTAAGTGTCAATAAGCCTTTCCCTTTCTATTCAGTAAACGATGATTTGTTAATTAAAACGGGACATTGTTCCCGTTTTGGTTTAGATTGTCTCGCTCGAACGACTAGTATAATTAAATCGATTTGTTATATGGCAATGGAACAAAAAACCGCTGATGTCAGCTTTGATAGCCTACTGAAGATCTTCACTATCCCAGAGGGTCCTGATTCAACACTGACTCAAATCGAAGCAAAGCTCTCACAAAACTTAAACAAATTCCTCGGTGAACACATCGTGGCAGAAGAAAAGCCTTTACGTGAAATCGAGAAAGACTTTTCTTCTGCTCAGATCCCAGAGCGACCGTCCTTTGTCTCAGACCATACTGAGCACCTACTCAATACTTTGGTATCGCACTCTGTGCATACATCGTCACCCAGTTTTATCGGTCATATGACTTCTGCGCTCCCATACTTTTTGATGCCTCTATCAAAAATCATGATTGCGCTAAACCAAAACTTGGTAAAAATCGAGACATCGAAAGCCTTTACGCCGCTCGAGCGTCAGGTTTTAGGTATGTTACATCGCTTAATTTATTCGCAAGATGAAGCGTTTTACTCTCATTGGATGCACAGTGCAGAGCACTCCTTAGGTGCGTTTTGTTCAGGTGGAACCATCGCCAACATCACGGCCCTTTGGGTAGCACGTAACAATGCGTTACGTGCGCAAGGCGACTTTAAAGGTGTTGAGAAAGAAGGGCTTTTCCGTGCTATGAAACACTATGGCTACGAAGGGCTTGCGGTGTTGGTTTCTGAGCGTGGTCATTACTCGCTAAAAAAAGCCGCGGATGTTCTAGGTATTGGCCAAGCAGGCTTGGTGGCCATCAAAACCGACGAAAACAATCGTGTTTGTCCCGATGCTCTCGAAGCGAAAATTAAAGAGTTGCAAGCGCAAAACATCAAAGCATTTGCCGTCATCGGTGTAGCAGGGACAACGGAGACGGGTAGCGTCGATCCATTGGCAGAAATGGCAAAAATTTGCCAAAAATATGGCTGTCATTTCCATGTTGACGCGGCTTGGGGCGGCGCAACATTAATGTCAAACAAGTATCGCTCCCTACTCGATGGTGTTGAACTTGCCGACTCTGTGACGATTGACGCGCATAAGCAACTGTATATCCCAATGGGCGCAGGAATGGTGCTATTCAAAGATCCTAACGCAATGAAATCGATCGAGCATCACGCTCAATATATTCTGCGGAAAGGTTCTAAAGATTTGGGTAGTCACACACTTGAAGGTTCTCGTTCAGGCATGGCAATGTTGGTTTATGCCAGCATGCATATCATCAGCCGCCCCGGTTACGAGCTGCTCATCAATCAAAGTATTGAAAAAGCAAAATACTTTGCTGATTTGATCAAACAACAGGATGATTTTGAGCTGATCTCCGAACCTGAGCTTTGTCTGCTCACCTATCGCTATATCCCAGCTCGAGTGAAACAAGCCTTAGCTGCCGCCAACGCAAAACAGCAATTAGAGCTCAACGAGCTACTGAATGAACTCACCAAGTTCACTCAAAAACGCCAACGTGAGACTGGTCGCTCATTTGTATCGCGCACACGCCTTAACCCCGCACAGTGGTCTCGCATGAACACCATTGTTTTCCGCGTTGTGTTGGCAAACCCACTGACCAGCTTTGACATCCTTGCATCAGTGTTGGAAGAACAAAGAAATATCATTGTTCATCAAGCGCCAAATCTGTTGGCAAAAATCAACAAGTTAGCAGATGGCATTCTAACCAGCACTCAGTCGAGCTGAGTCCAAACAAGTAACAGCAAAATGAAATTTTCTTTCGTTTTGCTGTAACTTCGACGTCAATATTGTGCCAGACTAAGAGCAATTACGCGCTTGAACATCCAGTTTTGTAGTTTAAACAAAATTTTGTTTGAGGCTTGTCAAATTCTCACCAAATAGTATGGCTATTTGGTTTAGACCCATTGAGTAATAGGTTTATACTCATTTCATGGCGCTGATAGCCGTTTATCAATTGGGGTATGCACTTTGCCCAAGAGCAGTCGTTGCCCAATGATAAAATCAGCGAGTTGTTCTCTATGCCCTCGTGAACACTATGAACACATTAGAAAAAATTCAAAAAAATCTGGAGAATTTCAGTAAATCTGAACGCAAGGTTGCCGAAGTAATCATGGCGTCTCCACAAACAGCTATTCACTCTAGCATTGCTACATTGGCCAAAATGGCCGATGTCAGTGAGCCTACGGTTAACCGTTTTTGCCGTCGCTTGGATACGAAAGGTTTCCCTGACTTTAAACTGCACTTAGCACAGAGTCTGGCGAATGGTACCCCTTATGTAAACCGTAACGTCGAAGAAGACGATGGCCCTGACGCCTACACGCATAAGATTTTTGAATCGACTATGGCGTGCTTGGATGTTGCCAAAAATAGCTTAGATCCTATGCAAGTGAATCGTGCTGTGGATTTGCTAACTCAAGCAAAACGCATCTCTTTCTTTGGATTAGGTGCCTCTTCTGCCGTGGCGAAAGACGCGCAAAACAAGTTTATTCGATTTAATATCCCGATTACTTGTTTTGAAGATGTCGTGATGCAACGCATGAGTTGCATTAACTGCAGTGACAATGACGTATTTGTTCTCATCTCACATACAGGCCGCACTAAGAGCTTAGTGGAGATCGCAAATCTTGCTCGAGAGAATGGCGCAACCGTTATTGCAGTGACAGCAAAAGATTCACCTTTGGAAAAAGCGGCCTCATTAGCCATTTCTCTCGACGTACCAGAAGATACCGACGTGTATATGCCAATGGCGAGCCGTGTGGTTCAAATGACCGTTATCGATGTACTTGCGACGGGCTTTACTTTACGCCGAGGAACCGGTTTTAGAGAAAATCTCAAGCGCGTCAAAGAGGCGTTGAAAGACAGCCGATACGACAAACTTACGCATTTCTAATCGCAAGCCAATTCTGGTTGAAAGCGATACTCTCAATACGAATCACGGAGCCTGACGGCTCCGTTATTTTATCTCATTCCCCATTTCGAGATTGTAGTCTTCACTCTCGATAAACTGTGCGCATCCAGTGGCTTCTTGCTGGGTTTGCTCAGAACGCAAACGGCACTGACAAACTTGCTCCAATATATAGATCAACCTCGCTTTAGTCAGTGGCAAAGGGTTTCCTTTAATCGCAACTGAGCGCAAGGCATCTTCCGCGACCGCATCAAACGATGTCGAACAGACACCAAACTGACTCAGCTCAGGAAGCTGCAACTTATCCAAGACACCTTTAACCCATTCCACGCCTTCTAACTCACTAGCGTCACCATTTTTTGTGACCAATCGAGCCAAAGACTTATAACGAGTGAGCACGTCGGCTCTGCCCGCTTCTCGCGCCGCCATAATATTTTCGTTCATCACATGTGGCGCGAGCTGCGCAGTGATCACACTGTGTGGTGCATCCAGCTTTCCACCAAGGGCTGAAGCTAAACCATGAGCCGCACCTAATTTAGCATTGGTGATCGCCATTCCACCGAGCATTGCGGAAAATGCCAAGTCTGAGCGCGCTTTGTAATCATCTTGTAAGCAACCCGGAATGATAGAGTGACTTAATCGTCGTAGCCCTTCTTCACATATCATATCCGTCAGCGGATTCGGCTCACCACAGACATAGGCTTCCATTAAATGGGTAAAGGCATCCATCGCGCCACGGCCGGATGTATAGGCATCAGTACCATAGGTGAGTGTCGGGTCGACAATCGCCACATCGGCAAGCATATCCGGACTGCGCAGACTCACTTTCACTTTATCCTGTCCCGATTTTAATACCGCATTTCGCGTCACTTCCGATCCAGTGCTGGCCGTCGTCGGAATGGCGATAAAGTGTATAGGTTGTGTTTTTAATGGCACATTTCTGCCCACAACTTCGACGTAGTCGTACACATCGCCTTGATTGGGGATGATCGCAGCCAGCGCTTTACCCATATCAATAACACTCCCCCCACCAATAGCGACAACCATGTCTGGCTTAAACTTTCTACCTATGACGGCCGTTTCCTCCACCATAGTAATATTAGGTTCACCACTGATCGCGACATGCTGATAACGAATATTCTGTGATTTGAAATAGCCAATAATGGACATCGCCCTCGCAAGATCTTTTCCTGTGACCAATAAAGCACTGTAACCAAACTGACTGAGGATAGAGAGTGAGGACTGTAACGCGCCTTCGCCAAAAATAATTCGTGTTGCGGTCATAAACTGGAACATACTGCATTGCCTCTTAATATTAGAAACTACGAGTAAAATCTTAGGTGTCGTTTCACTTTGCCTATCTTTGTACGTAAAAAAATTGACCAAGTGCAATTTGTTGCCAATAACCTTAATTTTTATAAGACTTTATAGCCCGCCTCACACTGCAGATTGGAAAAACTGTTTAACTCTTATTCAATAGTTTTTTCCTATCGAAACAACAGGCATTTGTCTCTTTATTTCCGCTTACGGATCGGGCATAGTTGCGGTATCAAAATAAAGGAGAAAGAACATGTTCGTAGTTATTTTTGGTCGTCCGGCATGCCCTTACTGTGTTCGTGCTAAAGAACACGCAGAAACTCTTAAAGCAAAGCGCGACGATTTCAACTACCGTTACGTAGACATCCAAGCGGAAGGCATTTCTAAAGCTGACCTAGAAAAAACCGTTGGCAAACCCGTTGAAACGGTTCCACAAATCTTCATCGATCAACAGCACATCGGTGGTTGTGATGACTTCGAAGCTTACGCAAAAGAGCATCTTGGCCTGTTCGATTAATCGAATCTATGAAACCCGCTTCTAAGCGGGTTTTTTATTGCTTTTTGTTGTCGCTGGTTCAAAACAACGTAACTAATTACAGAACTTAAAAAATTTCACTTATCTTTTATTGATATTTCGTTACAATCCGAGTTTAACCCTGTTCCTGAACCAAACTTTTGAGCGACAACGTGAACATAGACGTCGTACTTCTTCTTCAACAAAATCCAATACTGCTGATTTTTGTTGTATTGGCTATTGGTCTTGCCTTTGGAAAAGTCCGTATTGCAAACATGCAATTAGGAAATTCAATTGGTGTCTTAATTACTTCACTCATCATGGGTCACTTGGGCTTCTCGTTTAATGCAGAAGCGCTCACCATTGGCTTTATGCTGTTCATTTACTGTGTTGGTATTGAGGCCGGCCCGAACTTTTTTGGTATTTTCTTCCGCGATGGAAAACACTACTTCACACTGAGTATGGTGGTGTTGGTGACAGCGGTGTCTATCTCCTATTTTGCTAGCCACTATATGGGCCTCGATTTTGGTCTCTCTGCGGGGATGATGGCAGGCGCATTAACGGCGACTCCGGTCTTGGTAGGTGCACAAGATGCGCTCAACTCAGGTTTGGCAACCATCCCGAGAAACATGGAGTTTTCACTGGTTTTAGAAAACTTGTCTGTGGGTTACGCCATGGCTTACCTTGTCGGTCTTATTAGCATGATTATGTTCGCTAAATTGCTACCAAGACTGCAAAAGCAAAACCTCTCTGATTCTGCGCAGCAAATTGCTCAAGAGCGTGGTTTGGGAGGCTCTGGACAACGTAAGGTTTACCTACCGATTATTCGAGCTTACCGAGTGGGTCCAGAGCTGATCAACTGGACTGACGGTAAAAACCTACGCGAATTGGGTATTTATCGTCAAACCGGCTGTTATATCGAACGAATTCGACGCCATGGCATCCTCGCCCACCCAGATGGTGATGCTATTTTGCAAGAAGGTGATGAAATTGCGCTGGTAGGCTTTCCCGACAGCCATGCACGTCTGGATCCAAGCTTCCGCAACGGCAAGGAAGTTTTTGACCGTAACCTTCTCGACCTTCGAATTGTCGAAGAAGAAATCGTTGTAAAAAGTGATGCGATCGCAGGCAAGCGATTATCCGATCTCAATCTATCGGAATATGGCTGTTTCCTTAACCGCGTTATCCGCGCGCAAATTGAGATGCCGATGGATCTCGATATCGTGCTTGCGAAAGGTGATATTTTACAGGTCAGTGGCGAAAAAAGCCGTGTGCATGGCCTTGCAGAGCGAATCGGCTTTATCTCGATTCACAGCCAAATCGCGGACCTACTCGCTTTCTGTAGTTTCTTTATCTTAGGCATTATGTTCGGTTTGGTTACCATGACATTTGGCCAAGTTTCTTTTAGCTTGGGCAATGCTGTCGGTCTACTGCTTTCAGGTATCACGCTAGGTTTCTTGCGAGCAAACCACCCAACGTTTGGTTATGTACCGCAAGGGGCTTTGAACATGGTCAAAGATCTAGGGCTGATGATCTTTATGGTCGGCATCGGTTTAAGTGCAGGTGGAAAAATGTTTGAACACCTGACACAAGTCGGTCCGCAGATCATTGGTATCGCGTTTTTGGTCAGTGTCGTCCCGGTCTTTTTTGCTTATTTGGTTGGGGCTTATGTGCTGAAAATGAACCGAGCACTGCTATTTGGCGCCATCATCGGTGCGAGGACATGTGCACCCGCAATGGACATTGTTAACGAGTACGCCAAATCAACGATTCCAGCATTAGGTTATGCCGGCACTTACGCGATTGCCAATATCTTAATGACCTTAGCAGGCACCATTTTGATCATACTCAGCTAACCAAACACACTCTTTGGATACAAAAAAGGCGCTTACAAGCGCCTTTTTCATTCTATTTGTCTGTTTCGTTGACGGTAGCACAACCCAGTTTGATGCTGTGCTACGGTATAGAAACTAGATAGCAATAAAATCCGTTGCAACGTCTGGGTTAACGTCTGCTTCGTAATCTACGCCATCAATGCCGAAACCAAATAGCTTCAAGAACTCTTCTTTGTACTCAACGTAGTCAGTCAGCTCTTTTAGATTCTCAGTGGTGATTTGTGGCCATAGGTTACGGCAATGCTCTTGAATATCATCGCGCAATTCCCAATCGTCGAGGCGAAGACGGTTTTTCTCGTCCACTTCTGCCGCACTGCCATCTTCTTTATACAGACGCTGGCTAAACATGCGGTAGATCTGTTCCATACAACCTTCGTGAACGCCTTCTTCACGCATCTTTTTGAAGACCATCGCGATATACAGAGGCATCACTGGAATCGCTGAACTTGCTTGAGTCACAACAGACTTAAGCACAGCAACATTTGCACTACCGCCAGTGGCAGAGAGTTTATCGTTCAGTGCAGACGCTGCGCGATCGAGATCCATTTTCGCTTTACCCAGCGCACCATCCCAGTAGATAGGCCAGGTTAATTCAGTACCGATGTAGCTGTAAGCAACGGTTTTGCAACCGTCTGCCAACACACCAGCTTCTGCTAGCGCATTAATCCAAAGTTCCCAATCTTCACCACCCATAACCGTTACCGTGTCTTGGATTTCCTGCTCAGTTGCAGGTTCCACACTGGCTTCAATAATGATGTCTTTGTTGGTATCAACCGCCGTTGAGGTGTAAGTTTGGCCAATAGGTTTTAGCGCTGAACGAATAAGCTCGCCCGTTTCTGGTAACTTACGAACAGGCGAAGCCAAAGAGTAAACAACCATATCCACTTGACCCAAATCTTCTTTGATTAGGTCGATTGTTTTTTGTTTTGCTTCGTTAGAAAACGCATCGCCGTTTAAGCTTTTTGCGTACAAACCTTCTTCACGAGCCAGTTTCTCAAATGCGGCGGCATTGTAAAAACCTGCGGTGCCTGGTTTCTTCTCTGAGCCTTCTTTTTCGAAGAAAACACCGATAGTGGCCGCACCACCACCGAAAGCAGCTGCAATACGAGAAGATAAGCCGTAGCCACTGGATGCACCCACAACAAGTACGCGTTTTGGTGCGTTTTTGATAGGGCCTTGTGCTTTGGTGTAAGCAATTTGTTCTTTTACATTAGCTTCACAACCCACTGGGTGCGTTGTAGTACAGATAAATCCACGAATTTTAGGTTTGATGATCATATTCAACTTCCTTTAAAAAACTGTGTAAGGATAAAAGGTTCGTCGCCTATTCGCATCTAATTTCTGTAAAAATGCGCTGAAAATGCAAGTGGTTGGAGCTCTATGCACCGATTTCTATTGCTAACCATACGAAAAAGCACCTCATTTGAGGTGCTTGGTTCGTCTCTTCACTGCGATGGCGCTACGCCGCGCTAGTTAACTTCTTTTTTTTCTCAGGCGCATTGGTAAGCGTCTTTGAGAAGTCAAAGCTGAAGTGATCCACTTGGATTGCTTGGTAACGCAGTTTATCGGCGGCCAAGATTTTATCCACTTCACTTTGCGTTAGCACATCGGCGTCTAGCGCTTGTTGCAGACGCTCAGCCAGCAAGCCTTTACGAGCCACTTTGCCATCTTTTGCCGCTTTCATCAGCTTACGCTCCAGCGGTTTGATGTCATACATAGCAAGAAACGCTTGTTCCATTAAACCAACACTGTCCTCTTTCTCTTTGCCGATATAGCAGAGATTGGTCAGTCGGTCGCGCTGCACGCCAGGGGTCATCATCGCTTCCGCAATGTCCACACAGAGTTCATCGCTTGGTTTAGCAAAGTGATTGCCAAGTGGGAATAGTAGCCCTTTGAGCACGCCACCGACATATTTCACTGGGAAGTTAGCATAGGCTTCGTTCAACGACTTCGCTGCGTGATGCAAACAGTGCTGTACTGCGTAATGGACGAAGTTGAGATCCGCTTGTTGGCGACCTTCGTCTTCATATTTTTTCAATGCCGCTGAAGCCATGTAGAGATAGCTAAGGCCATCACCCAAACGCGCAGAAATCATCTCTTTACGTTTCAGTTCACCGCCTAGTGTTAACATGGCGAAATCGGCACTGACCGCCAAGGCGCGACTCAGACGAGTCATGTCTTTGTAGTAACGTTGCGTTGGGCCGCTCATGTGTGCTTTTACAAAGCGTGAGCCGGTGAGCGCTGCACCTAAGGCACCGAGAGTATTGAACGTGGCATGTTTAATGTGCTTAAACAGCAAATCGTCGAATTGTTTCGCACCTTCTTTGGCATCTGGGTTCGCTGCTGCTTCCATTTCTTTCAAAACGTAAGGATGGCATCGCGTTGCACCTTGGCCAAAAATCATTAGGTTACGAGTGAGAATATTGGCACCTTCAACCGTAATCGCTACGGGGATACCAAGATAATGGGTCGCTAGGTAGTTCATCGGACCATCTTGAATCGCACGGCCAGAGTGAATATCCATCGAGTCATCAAGAATCGTTCTCGCCATCTCCGTCATGTGATACTTAGCAATAGCGGTTACAATGCCAGGTTTTTCCTTCAGATCGAGCGATGTTGTGGTCAAAGTACGAGTGGCTTCCAATAAGTAGGTCAAACCGCCAATTCGTCCCATCGCTTCTGCAACACCTTCAAATTTACCGATCGACATGCCAAATTGTTTGCGCACATAGGCGTATGCCCCCGTTGTGCGCGTGGTCAAATGACCAATGGCCGTGCCAAGCGCAGGCAGTGAAATACCACGCCCAGCCGATAAACACTCCACTAGCATGCGCCAGCCTTTACCAGCATAATCCGCACCACCAATCAGCCAGTCCATCGGGATGAACACATCGTGGCCACGAGTTGGGCCGTTCATAAACGCCAGACCAAGAGGATCATGACGCTCACCAATCACCACACCTTCATGATCGGCTGGAATCAAGGCACAAGTGATGCCAACATCGGTTTTATCACCTAACAGATGATCAGGGTCTTGAAGTTTAAATGCGAGACCAAGTACGGTTGCGACAGGGGCGAGAGTGATGTAACGCTTGTTCCAACTCAAACGAATACCAAGAACTTCTTTGCCTTCATGCATGCCATAGCAGACCACACCTTGATCGGGAATACCGCCAGCATCCGAGCCAGCTTCTGGACCCGTCAATGCAAAACAAGGAATGTCTGTACCATCGGCAAGACGAGGTAACCAGTAATCTTTTTGTGCCTGTGTACCGTAGTGAGAAAGGAGCTCACCAGGGCCTAATGAGTTCGGTACCATAACCGTCACGGCGGTACTGATACTCCGTGTCGCAATTTTGGTTACTATGGTTGAGTTCGCCAGTGCGGAAAACTGACGGCCACCATATTTCTTCGAAATGATCAGTGAGAAAAAACGCTCTTTACGCAGGTATTCCCACACCTCTTTCGGTAAATCACGATCTTCTTTCACAATCTTATGATCATCGAGCATTGCAAGCAGTGTTTCTAGCTCGTTATCAATGAAAGCTTGCTCTTCAGCCGACAAGGTCGGTTTTGGATAGTGATGCAGTTTGGAGAAATCTGGCTTCCCAGAAAACAGCTCCGCGTCCCACCAAACACTTCCCGCTTCCATTGCTTCCTTCTCTGTTTCAGACAAAGGAGGAAGTACTTTTTTGAACATTTTAAATGCTGGGTCGCTGACCCATTTTTTTCTTAGAGAGCACATAGTTCAGATCCTTTTGTTCACTTGGTGGAACCTGTTGGTCCTTGTTTGTATTTTAATAATAGCTACTCAGCGGACATGCCGGCTGAGAGATAGGGAATCAATAGATCAACGACAGATTTCACGTCGGTCTGTTGATTAAATTTACTGTCTGCAATTTCCACTAACGCTTGGCTAGAAGCCATGGTGAAAACACACGTGCCTAAAGTGAAGTGCAAACGCCAGAATAGTTTTTCTTCCGTCAACGCTGGGTTGGCTTTTAGGATGGAGGCGATAAAAAGCTCCAGCACTTCGGCATAACGTGTCGTGATAAACCATCTGAGATGGCCCTGCACGTCGGTATAGCCTCGACCAATGAGAAGCATAAAAAGGCTGGTACCATTGGGCCTGACATCATTGAGCTCTCTTAGCGGCAATCGAAGCGACTCAAACACTTCATCCATCGTATAGCTCTCTTGACTGTTGAGCTGCGACAGGGATTGCTTTACCGCAGGCATCAGAGCCTCCAAGTAACGGTTGAGTACTGCACGAACTAAGGTTTTCTTATCGCCAAAATGGTAATTCACGGACGCAAGATTAACGCCTGCTTTACCCGTTATGGTGCGCAATGACGTGTCATTAAAACCGTATTCCGCAAATAAACCTTCGGCTACATCAAGGATTTTTTCTTTTGTACTGCTTCTTGGAGCCATTTTAATCACCCGTATCAAACAACTGTTTGAAATATACGTTTGACACCATAAATTAACAAGCAATTAACATCACACTTTTCAACATTGGTCCGACCAGATTCAAGGACTTCACTCTATCTGGCTGTTTTTCTGTTAAAAATTGCTGGAGAAAAAATTTAAAAAAAAATGGGGAACTGTTTAAAAAAGGCAGGGTCTGAATAGATGTAACAAAAAGGGCAATTTAAAGTTCTACTGGCCGTCAAACTTGTTTCTTACTTTCTGTTACGTTGCTGCTTTATCTTATTAACTCCTATGTTTGTATCTGCCCAGACCCTATTGGTACTGGGCTTTTTTTTGTTTGTCACTCTCTCTTCAGTCTCAATTTAAGACGGCAAATAGTTAAGACAGCCAATAGAAACCAAAAAGCCTCTGCGATAGTTGCAGAGGCTTTTGAGTTTATTGCATCAATCTATGGTTTAGCAGTCTGACGTTTAGCTGATTGCTTTCTCACTTTCCGCCGCTGTCTTTGGCAGCGATACATGCAGTAAGAAATAACCAAGCACTGCCGCTGTCGTTGATCCCATTAAGATACCTAGTCGTGAATAAGTATCGAAGTCTGGATTTGCACCACCGAAAGCCAGCGATGAAATAAAGATCGACATGGTGAAACCGATACCACAGAGCACTGACACTGCAAAGATATGTTTGAAGTTCACACCTTCAGGCAATTTAGCCACACCAAACTTCACCGCAGCCCAGCTAAACGTAAAGATACCCAGTGGTTTACCAACCAACAGTCCTAGCGCGATACCCAGCGGCAACATCGAAGTCAAGCCAGAAAGAGACACCCCTTCAAGCGAGATACCAGCGTTAGCAAAGGCAAAGACAGGTAAGATAGCAAAGGCAACATATGGGTGAAGCGCATGTTCCATGTGTTTCAACGGAGAGTGCTCACCTTTTTTACCCTGTAATGGGATAGAGAAACCAATCACCACACCTGCCAAGGTTGCATGGACTCCGGATTTCAGTACCGCAACCCACAAGATAAAGCCGACAACGATATACCAAATTAACTTAGTCACATTCTTAGCGTTTAGCATGAACAAGACACCCGTCATCGCGAATCCAACCGTCAACGCAAGTGTCGACAAATCGCCACTGTAGAAGAGCGCAATAATCACAACGACGCCCAAGTCATCGATGATCGCTAATGCCAAAAGGAACACTTTAAGACTGACAGGAACGCGCTTACCTAGCAGCGCCATGATACCCAAAGCAAATGCAATATCGGTCGCTGCTGGAATTGCCCAACCTTTAATCGCTTCCGGATCGTTTCCATTGAAAGCAACATAGATAAGCGCTGGCGCCAACATACCACCCACTGCGGCAATCGCTGGGAAGATCGCAGTTTCACGCGATTTCAATGCACCTTCTAATAATTCACGCTTGACTTCCAAGCCGATCAGCAAGAAGAAAATTGCCATTAGGCCATCATTGATCCAGTGAGATACTGACATGCCAAATACATAAGTATGCAAAACTGCTTGGTAACTTTCATTGAGAGGCGAGTTTGCAATCACCATTGCGATCGCGGCAGCGATCACAAGCAAAATGCCACCAGCAGATTCCATTTTGAAAAAGTCACGAATGACATCGTTCATGATTTCACCCTTTTATTTATAATCGTAATCAACGAACTTTGAAGAATGTAAGCAGTGTATATATAACCATTTTGTAGGAATAATCGCTTGTTTGGATATTTCACTTCGGTATTTCCGATGTAAGCAATTACCTCAGCCAACCACATTCTCAGTTCATCGACATTCAAGCCATTGAAAAGATTATAGCCAATTCGTTAACCGGATGTTAGTAAAGCGATTGACTATTCATAAATCGTAACAGATAAAACAATGGGCTCCATGAGGAGCCCATTGTTTTAATAACCCGTTAATTGCATAAAGCCTCTTCCAGACTTGCTACCTGCCACATTTATTGGCCCTTCCCAATAGGGAATCAAAAAGGGTAACCACATCTCTTGCTGTACCGCTTTCGTTTGCACGTAGATGTCTTGACTTGGAATTTCAATCGCCCATTGCAATGGAATGCGCTTTCCGTCTGACAGCGTTGTATAGAGGATCGGATAAACCGTCACATCCTTTTCCGTTAACGGTATGACTTTGCCAGACGACGTTGATAGCGTACCAAAAATATAAGGAACTCGACTTTGATGACGGTAACGGCTGATGCTAAGTGCCTTGTCGTTGTCAAGGTTGAAGGTGAACCAATCCCACCCTTGCTGCCCTTCTTCGAAAAGGTTGCTGCCCCACTCTTTTTGTAGCCACGCATTGCCCGTTACTTCAATACGACGCCCTTCTAAGAACATACTGCCTTTTACATCGAGAAAGGGAGCGCTAATGCTGAATGACGCAACCGACTCGAGATCGTGTTTAACTTGATAGCCTTTATCACCATTGAGAACAAATGGGCCACCCGTCCTCGTCGCCAGTTCCAGCGAAAAATCATCGGTTGCTATTGTTAGGCTTCCTGGAAACGGCGTTGTACCCAACGAACGCCATGTCCAGTTATCGATCCACATACGAAAGGGTTTATTGGTTGACCCCGCTTGGCCTATCCCACCTCTGGCCACGCGTTGCTCCCGCCAGATCTTTTCTTTTCCCGTTAAAACAACGTTAGCGAGATAAAGCTGAGGGTTTTGCCAACCACTGACTTCTCTTTCATCAGTCGCGATGCGGAACAAACTAAACTGGACGGTGTAGAATTGACCAAATTCGTCTTGCAGCGTTGCAAAATAGTGCCACCATTCATGCTGGTATTGCTCATGAAATTTGAAATCTTCCGGCAACGAGACTTTTTTATTGGGTAATACAGGCTCAAAGATCGTTTTGTCCTGTATGCCCAAAGAGTTGTTCAGTCGATATTCTTGCGCCTCATTGGTAGCGGATTGAGACCAATAAAAGCCCATCGCAGCTGTCACCATAGCCGCTAAAAGAAAAGTGAGCATTAATGCAAGATTATTGGATTTTCCAGCTAACCACTTCATCTAGAATGAATCCCTTAATGATTTCATTGGCGTGTTCTTAACCAAACGGATAACGGGTAATGCGCCAGCAAGCATAATCGCGATCATCGCCCAAAGAATGGTCTCTCCGTACTCAATCACATCGATTTGCAATTGCAAAGACCAACCAAACGACTGCTTAATCACTATATCCACCACCAACGTGGCAAGCGCCATACCGAGTGGAACCGCGATAAGGGCGGAAATCACGCCGAACACAAATAACTGTAAACCACCAAGAATAATGAGTTCTTTACCCGAAACACCCAGACATCTCAAAATAGAAATATTCTTTTGACGGCTCATCTCTCCTGCTAACGTCGCGAAGAAAAGGCCAAAAACGGCGATCACCAGCGTGATATTTCCTAAGGTATCGGCAATAGCGAAGGTATGATCAAAGACTCGCATCGCTTGACTATAAATGTTGTTGTTATCAAACACTCGTTCAGACGTCAGTCTAAAGATGTTTTCCAAGCGATGCTTGAGGCCCTCTCCATTGACGTTGTCTTTAAGCAACACGCCTAAGCCCACGTTGCCAGAGCCTGCAAACGCATACAGCCAGTTGCGGTGAGACAGCAACACTTGATTGTAAGGATTGCCGTAATCGTAATACACCCCAACGACCAGCCAGCCTCCACCTAATGGCGCTGCAAGATCGAGATAATCGCCGGGTCGGATATCGAGTTTTAACGCCATCGATTCACTGATCATGACGCTTTTACTGTGATGTAAATGATACCAATAATTAGGCACACCCAATTTTACGGTTAGTGCTTCCAACTCGCCGTCGCTTGGGCCAGTACTGACCACTTGAACGATATCACGCTCATCCGCCAGTTCTTTCTCCCAACGCCACCAAACTTCATCCACTTCCGGTTGGGCTTCAAGCCAGTTACTCAATCTCGCCGCAGAATTGTTGGTTGGATAAATGTAAAGATCCGCAGCTAAACGCTGGGTTAACCACTTATCGGTGGTGTCTCTAAAACTGCCGACCATGGTTTCAACACCAATGTTGGCCGCCAACGCCAACATAAACGCCATCATGGCAACGCCACGATAACTCATACTGGCAGCCATATCGGCGAAAAACCAACGTAAATTCACCCAGCGCAAAGTATAAGAGAAGCTGTTAAATACCTTCCACATTAAAAAAGGCATGAACAGCGCCACACTCATCAACATCAATGCAATGATTGTAAAGCCCGATTCTGGCGTCTTCGGTGCTTGATAAACGGCAATCGCCGCTACGGCGAAACCACAAGCCGCGAGAGCTTGCCAAGCGAACTCTTTGCCTGCAAAACGCACCAACGATAACTTAGCGGACAGACGAATGGGCTGAGATTTCAACAAGCGAATGAGCGGCCACAAGCACGATATCAATGCGCCAAGTACCGCCAGAAGCAAACTGTATAAGCTCGACTCCCAACTCCAGCCAATCGACAAGCCTACGTTGGCATCGTACAAATCCCCTAAACTAGCAGACACAGCAGGGATCAATTCATTTGCCAAAAACAACCCTAAAACATTGCCACAAGCCCAAGCAACCAAAACCAAAATGGTCAGCTCGAGTAATAAAGCTTTGGCTAGCTGCATGCCAGTCACACCCGTTTGTCGCATAATACCAACAAGCGGTTGACGCTGGATAAGCGATAACGACATCGCTTGATAGAAAATAAATAAGCCAACGAGGAAAGAAAGCATCCCCATTGCAGTCAGATTAAGGTGAAATGCTTTGGTCAATGATTCCAGTTCATCTTGGCTGTTTCGAACCAGCGTCAAACCATTGGGCAAATAACGTTTAAGGTGTTCTAGCTTCTCTGGCGGCATTTCTGCACAAGCGATCACCGATAAACCTGAGCTGCGCTTTAGCATGCGTAACAATGAAATGTCAGCGACCATACGGCTGCCATTTAAGCGTTGTTCACGGTCAACACGTAAAGGCCCCAGTTGGCTGCCATCTTCTAAAGCAATAAAGTCGCCATCTTGCCACGCCATGTGCTCAGCAAGATCTTGGCTAATAAGAATGGGATAAGGCGGGTTCATT
This sequence comes from Vibrio sp. CCUG 15886, assembly GCF_028570825.1. NCBI lineage: Bacteria > Pseudomonadati > Pseudomonadota > Gammaproteobacteria > Vibrionales > Vibrionaceae > Vibrio > Vibrio sp. CCUG 15886. The sequence continues at coordinate 133,651 of NZ_JAQQBT010000004.1, forward strand.
AACGCCAGTGAGGTGGCGCGATTTAAAGAGGTCTCTTTCTCCAACTGCAGCATGGCAACCGGATCCATACCAATCAACATCAACCCCATACCATCTGCCGTTTTGATATGGTGCATATCAAATGGCGTACATTGCTGAAAACCTGCTCGGCGTAATTGAATATAAAAACCTTGGGGAATCTTATTGGCGCTGTGTTTTGGGCGAATGCGATATGGCAGAGGGTTATTGAAGAGTTTCTCGCCGTTTTGATAGCTTTCTTGCGCATGGTGATTGATGGCTGTGACACCAACCAATAAAGACACGCCTAACGTGAGGCCAAGCCACACCAATAATATTTGTAGCGGGTAACGTCTGTAGTGACCGAGTAGTGCCTTAACTACGGGCCATAACATGCAGTTGCCCCCCTTGCAGGCGAATCATCCCTTCCATGTGTTTGGCCACTTTTTCACTGTGTGTTACCAACAATAAGGTGCAGTCTAGCTGACGGGTAAGCGAGGTGAGTAAGCGCATAACTGCTTCGGCATTGCGTTCATCAAGGCTGCCTGTGGGCTCATCCGCCAACAGCAATTTGGGTTCCATATACAACGCACGAGCAATGGCCGCTCTCTGCTGTTGTCCCCCAGACACTTCTTCCGGATAACGCCCAAGAAGCGGCATGAGATCCAAAGCCGATAAAATTTGACGCCACAACCCCTTATCATCAGGAAGGCCCTTTAATTGGCGGCAAAAACGAATATTGTCGGCAATATTGAGTGTAGGTAACAGGTTGAATTGCTGGAAGATATGGCCAATATTATTTCGACGGTAGGCAGTTCGCAGATGCTCTGGGGCATCGTTCATAGCAAATCCCGGAAACATGATTTCGCCAGAATCAACAATGTCGAGGCCGGAAATCAAGTTCAACAAAGTGCTTTTACCAGAGCCACTTTCCCCCATCAAAGCAAGTTGTTCCCCTTGCTTTAGGGACAATTCAGCACCTTGTAGTACGGGATGAAACTCGCCTCCATCCACATAGCCTTTACATAGGTCTGAAAGTTGTAGCATTGATCTAATCACTTTGTTGCTTTGAGAAATTGGAACCAGAATCTACACTAAAAACCTGATAACCGGAAGTATTTTGAGCCCTACATCACGCTATTTTGGTTTTCTTTTGCCTTGAATCAAACCCCCTCCTTTTTAAGTCACTTACCGACAAAGTAGACAGCAAGCACTTGAGTCGACTATGAAAATGCGACAACATGAAAATACTCAGACAGGTGCATTACTCGTTAAGGAAAACGGAATGAAAAAAGTGCTGGTGTTAGGGGCTTCTGGCTACGTTGGTTCACAGTTGATCCCGCAGCTTCTTGAACAAGGTTATCAGGTCACGGCGGCGGCAAGGCATATCGATCATTTGCGAGCGCGAGTGCTGCCCCACCCTTCTCTGAGCTTTCACTACCTCGATCTGGCCGATCAAGAACAAACCCAAGCACTGATCCCCCAATTTGAGCTCATTTACTTCCTCGTACACGGCATGGCCCATGGACACGACTTTGTCGACTACGAGTTATCGCTTGCCGATCATTTCTATCAAGCACTTGTGGGCAGCGATGTTAAGCACGTCATTTATCTCAGTGCCATCCAACCGCAATCGGGCTGCTCGCAGCATTTACTGGCGAGAAAAATGACCGGGGATGTGATTCGCAAAGCCAATATCCCCGTCACCGAGCTACGCGCAGGCGTTATCATTGGCCCAGGCTCTGCGGCTTTCGAAATTATGCGCGATTTTGTATACCACTTACCCATTCTGCTCACGCCCAAATGGGTCGACTCAAAAGCCAATCCGATCGCACTCGACAATTTGAATCATTACTTGTTGCGTCTAGCGGAGGAAACTCCAGAGCAGCATCACACTTACGAAGTCGGTGGAGCCGATACCCTCTCCTACCGAGATCAATTTCGCACCATTTGCCAAGTCACCAAGATCCCTTTCCGCTTGGTCAGCTCTGCGTTACTCACGCCGAGGCTTGCCTCTCATTGGCTTGGGCTAATCACTTCGGTGCCCTCCAATATCGGCAAAGCCCTTTTGGCGGGCTTAGAGCACGACTACATTGCCAACTCCCAAGCAATACGAGAAAAATACCCTCAACCACTGATTCGTTACCAAGACGCTGTGGCTCAAGCGGTTGAAAATGAAGGTACTTTCGTGAGAAGCAATGTTTGGGGATTTGATCCAGCAGCACTTCAACGTTGGCAGCCAGGTTACGGTTACTACGCCAAACAGGCGGGAGCAAGCATACGCACCCAAGCAAGCGCAGAGTCACTTTGGACATGGGTGCAAAAAATAGGCAGCCGCAAAGAGGGGTACTTTTTTGCCGATATCTTATGGCGCACTCGAGAATGGCTCGATGTGCTCTTTGGCGGCTCTCGCCCTGTTCGACGCTCTCCCGCCGGTCCTGAGCTAAAAGTTGGCGACTATATCGATTCTTGGAAAGTGATTCGCTGCGAAAAGCAGCAATTTCTTTCGCTGTTTTTCGGCATGAAAGGGCCCGGTTTAGGCCGACTCGAATTTACCATCCACGATCATGGTCATTATCGGGAGCTCAATGTCACCGCGTGGTGGCATCCGCAAGGTTTTCCGGGCCTGCTTTACTGGTTCGCCATGATGCCTGCTCACCTGTTTATTTTTAATGGCATGGTAAAAGCGATCGCCAAAAAAGCCTCACGGGAAAGAGGGGGTACGACCAATTAGCACCGCTTTCGTTAGCATCTTTTTGGCATAACCGTATCAATCTCGGTCCAAACCTGACTTTGTTTCTATTATTAGAATTATCACTAAAACAAATCAGGCACGATTATGCACTTCGACTCCGGTCTTTTAGCGCTGCTTTTTGTCATTATTGCGCTTTTTATTGGTGCCCTTGTTCGGCATCTTTTGAAAGGTTCCCAAGTACCTTACACCGTTGCCCTGCTAATACTCGGTATCGCGATTGGTTTGGCTCATCGCGGCAACGCATTTACCGACAACTACACGCTTATCGGCGAGACATTAAGCCTTGCCTCTGAGATCGATCCTCATCTGTTTCTGTTTTTGTTCCTACCGACACTCATCTTCGAAAGTGCTTTTGCGATGGAAGTTCATCTCTTTCGCAGAATGTTTACCCAAATCGTCATTCTCGCCGTCCCCGGATTAATGCTGGCGATATGGTTGACCGCAGAACTCGTGGCATGGGTGTTACCTGAACATTGGCAGTGGAGCTGGGCACTCTGTTTAATGTTTGGCGCACTCATCAGTGCCACCGACCCGGTAGCCGTGGTTGCCTTGCTAAAAGAAGTCTCATCGAGAAAACGATTGGAGACGCTCATCGAAGGAGAATCACTCCTTAATGATGGAACTGCGATCGTTTTCTTCTCCCTTTTTTACGGCTGGGTATTGATGGAATTCAGCAACCCTGGCGAAGCGATCACAGCGCCACCATGGCAAGCTGTCGCGCAGTTTTTTGTCGTGGTGTTTGTCGGACTCGCCGTCGGACTTATCCTTGGTGGCTTGTGTATTTTGTGGATAGATCGGGTGTTTAACGATCCTATGATTGAGATTTCGCTCACCATTGCCGCCGCCTATTCGGCATTCTTTATTTCCGAAAACTTCCATGTTTCCGGCGTGGTCGCGGTGGTCACACTGGCGATTATGTTTGCCAGTGTGGGGCGAACAAGGATCAGCCCCGAGGTGGCAGGCTTCTTACATCATTTTTGGGAAATGATGGCTCACATGGCCAACACCTTAATTTTTCTTCTTGTTGGGATCTTGGTGGCCATTCGCGTACCACTCGACGATAAAGAAGCTTGGTTGGCACTCTTTGTTCTCTATCTGGGCATCATGGCAATACGAGCCTGCTCCATCACCGTGTTCATGCCCATTCTCAAACGAATCGGTATTGGCATCACCTACGAAAAAGCCGTGGTTCTCTGCTGGGGTGGCTTGCGTGGCGCGGTTTCTCTGGCTCTGGCCATGACCGTAGCATCCTCCGACATCATTCCTAAACAGATTGGCGATCATGTGCTGTTTCTGTGTGCGGGCATTGTGGTGTTAACCATCTTGTTTAATGGCTCCACGATGGGGCACGTTTTGAAGTGGTTAAATCTGAGCAGCTTGCCCCCGGGTAAGCAAGCTACGGTGGACAAAGCGCAGCACGAAATTAATCGAGTATTGCACGATATGCTACCCAAGATGATGACCAGTGATTTTCTCAAAGGGGCTGATTGGGAAACCGTGAAACAAGGCGCTAAATTACAAGTGCTCAAAGAGTGCAATTCGCCCACTGAAATCACACAGGATGAATTGCACACTGCTTACTTGCGGCGTCTGCTCGAAACCGAACGTAAACACTATTGGACACAATTCTCTCAAGGTCTGATTGGCAAACAAGCAACCAACAAATTGGTCGAAGCGGTTGAACATGCTCTCGATGGCGATCCCATCATTGGCCCTCGCAATGAGTTGTTTACCACTTGGCGTTTGCCCGCTTGGGTGGAACCACTTCGTCAATACAATAGTTGGAACAAGCTGCTGCTCAAAGTTTATTTCCGTCGTTTGGCGTTGGGCTACGATGTCGCTCGTGGCTTTATCCAAGCTCAAGAAGCACTCGAAAGTCACATTGATATCCTAGCACCTGATGCCGAGATCGCCGTTATGGTTCGCCAACAAGTGGAGCTCAATAAACGCCTCACGTTTGAGCGAATCGAATCGCTACGGATGAGCTTTCCTGAAATTATCCAAGCCCTGCAATCCCAGGCCGCGACAAGGTTACTGCTCAACAGAGAGCGAGCGGTGATCAACGATCAACTAAAACAAGCAGTACTGGACAAACCTGAGGCACAAAAATTGCTGAATATGGTTGAAGAGCGTATGGCAGCTCTGCAAAAAGAATCCATTTTTGACAAGTCGCAGGAGCAAAAGCTCATTAATGACATTCCTTGGGCTAGAGAGCTGAAGAGCAAAACTCGTGAAGAGCTCACCAGTTGGATAGAACACACCGTCTATGACGCGGGTCAGTTGATTTGTGAGAATCAGCGACCACTCAACCGAATTGGTATTGTCAGCCGCGGCAGCATCACGGAACTCTATGAAACGCGTTCCGATGACAACCTAGAGAAAGTTCGTACCACGATTGGTCCGGGAGAAACTTTTGCCTTGATCTCGCTGCTCACTGGCAAAACCAACGCTCAGTATGTCTCGGATACACCGACAGATATTATGTGGCTGCCCGTAGATAAACTGAAGCTACTCATGAATCAAGATCCCAATCTAACGGCGGTGGTTTGCCAACTATTTAAGCAGCTCAAATCGGTCTAAGCGCTAAAAATACAAACGCCGCTTTTAAAGCGGCGTTTGTTTATTTTCCAGTGAAGCTCAGCGGGATCTCCGCCAACTGGTTACCGAGGTTACTCGGGAACACCAAATATTCACCATGATATTTGACGTTAGATTTATAGTCTGTCACCTTGTGAACCATAAACCCAGCCGCGCTCGCTTTCTCAACGAAACCGGCATGGTGACCGCGAACAAACCAGCTCATCGGTTTCACTAATAGCTCGCCGTCAAAACAGTTTTCGCACTGCTGCGCGCACAGTGCCAAAGAGTTCTGTCCTTCCGTGAAAATCTGCACTTTGCCACAGCCGACAATCGGATCTGAAGTCGACACTTCCCAGCCCGCGTTTTCCATTTCATCGAGAAAAGCTTCGATCTGTTTGTCGGTAATCGCTTTTGGTGCGCCCTCTTGGGCAAAGAACGAAGCATAAAACGCAGAAATACGTTGGAACGTTGGCAACAGCGCCGCGTCATTTCCTTTCGATCGTCCTGCTTTTTGCCAGCGAGTTAAGTCCGCGACAACACAACGGTCGAAACGCTGACCTTTCAGCGCTTTGGTCACCCAACGTACCAAAAAGTGGTTGTTGGCAATCGGTGCGTCGACCAATTTGCCCGATTGATGTTCCGCAGCCAGCTCAGCGAGTGCGGTATTCACTAAGCGCTGAATTTCACTTGTGTAGTTCGACATTATGCTTTTCTTCCGAAAATCCAATAAAACAGTGCTGAAAGCACAGAGCACGCAGACATCACTAGCACCATAGGCCAAGTCACTCCTGATGGCAGTATCGCAACCAAAGCACCAACTAGAGAGCCAGTGCCAAAACGCAATGTGCCCGCCAGAGAAGACGCCGTCCCCGCCATATTAGGGTAGCCAGAAAGCAATAGCGCCATTGCGTTACTGCCGATGGTAGAAAGTGTGCCGATAAATAGAACCACGAATGGTACCGTGCCCCATAGCCCAAGGTCTAGTAGCCAACTGACAAATAGACCAAGACCGGCGATCAATTGAACAGTCAGCCCCAAACGCAACATGAAATGCGACCCTACTTTCTTCACCATTCGGCCATTTAGACTGGTCATAATGATCATCGCAACGATGTTCAAGCCAAACAAATAGCCAAACTGATCGGGTGAAATACCATAAATATCAATATAGACAAACGAGCCTGCGGTTAAAAAAGCAAACATTCCGGAGAAAGAGAACGCGCCAGACAGAATCAACCCCATCGCTGTTTTGTTACAGCATAACTTTAAGTAGTTACGCATGGTCGTTTTGAAGCGCAATGGCTGTCGGTTTTCTATCTTGAGTGTTTCTGGTATTTGCCACCAGACAAGGGCGATCACGATAACGGCAAAAAACGCCAGCACCCAGAAAATTGAACGCCAGCCAAACCAAATGGCTAGGTGCCCACCGATCATTGGCGCGACAAGGGGGGCAGTAGTGATCACCAATGTGACGAACGACATCGCACGCGCAAAGTCCTCGCGATCAAACATATCGCGAACCACGGCTTGAATGATCACCGCAGCCGCGGCCCCCGCAAAGCCTTGCGCGGTGCGTACATACGTTAACGCATCAATGCCATTGGTCGTGGCACTGACCACCGCCGCTAGGCCAAAAAAGAGCACCCCAAGCAATAAAACCGGACGTCGACCAAAACTGTCTGCCAGTGGACCATGAATCAGCTGGCCGAGCGCAAAACCTGCGGTATAAGCGGTTAAAGTAAACTGCACCGCACCGGCATCGACGCCCAAATCGCGTGCTATGGTCGGCATCGCTGGTAGATACATGTCGATGGCCAAGGGTGTCAATGCACCGATGGCACCGAGTACAGCAAACAAAAAGAGACTAATTTGTGATTGGCTAACGGCTTGAGATTGATTGGTCATTAATGCTCCGTTTTGGTTGCGATTGCGTCGCAACACTCCGGTCACAATACAATCTCGTTGCCCATGTTCCACAACAGTTTGCCAAACGTTGGCCGTTGTCCTTTCTGCTAGAAATTCTGGGAGGGAAATGATGGCGTGATGCCATAGCAGCCTGCGTGAAGAGGTTAAAGAAATGTCAGCAGGCTGAACTATTGTGATACAGATTAGGCAGAAACACTAGTTCCGTATAGGAACTAAATCATTTCCAAACAGAGTCTATTTCTTCCTGAGTGAGGTAACGGTATTCTCCCGGCTCAAGACTTTCATCCAGTTCGATCGCACCAATACGCTCACGATGTAATTGCTCAACTCTGTTACCCAATGCCGCGAACATACGTTTCACTTGATGGTATTTGCCCTCATGGATAGTCAGCAGCACTTCGTTTTCATCCGCATTGACGATGGTCATCTGCGCTGGAAGTGTTAGCTCCTTTTCGTTACGCAATTGTACGCCTGCAGCCAGTTTTTCTGCATAATCACTGCCAATCGGGTCCGCCAACCAAACACGGTAAGTTTTGTCGCATTTATGCTTAGGCGAAGTAATACGGTGTGACCACTTACCGTCGTCGGTGATCAACACCAAGCCCGTGGTATCCACATCCAAACGACCTGCAAAATGAAGCTCATCCATTTTTACTTCGTCTAATAAAACAAACGCAGTGTGGTTGAAACCATCTTCATGCGAGCAGACAAAACCTTCAGGCTTGTAAAGCATAATGTAACGCGGTCCTTGCATCGCCAGCTCGCGCCCTTGCCATTCAACCACACACTCTTCCGTTACTTTTACCGCACCGCTTTTTTGCACTTGTTCGTTAACGGTCACTTCACCACTTTTTAGGATCTTAGTGGCCTCTTTTCGCGTCGCGCCAAGCGCATCGCAAAGAAATTTATCTAAACGCATGAATACCTCATCTGGTTAAGGTCGGGTATTATAGCGAGCTCACAAAGAATAGTTGAGTGATTTCATCGTTTCCATGTACACCCTCAGACCTTATCAAGCCGACTCAGTCAAAGCCGTTGTGCACTATTTTCGCCGCCATTCCACGCCGGCAGTCATTGTGCTGCCAACTGGGGCGGGCAAAAGTTTAGTGATTGCCGAATTAGCACGATTGGCGAAAGGACGCGTATTGGTGCTGGCGCATGTAAAAGAGCTGGTTGAACAAAATCACGCGAAATATGAGGGATATGGCTTACAAGGTTCGATTTTTTCGGCAGGATTGGGACGAAAAGAAACCCAACATCAGGTGGTTTTCGCCTCTGTTCAATCGGTCGTTCGAAATTTAGAGCAGTTTCGTAATCAATTCTCTCTGCTGGTGATCGATGAATGCCACCGAGTACCGGAAGAAAAAAGCAGCAGCTATCAAAAAGTCATTAGCCATTTAACGGATCTCAATCCGGGGATAAAAATCCTCGGCCTAACGGCCACGCCTTATCGCTTAGGCATCGGCTGGATTTACCAGTATCACACTCGCGGCCAAGTTCGCAGCGAAGACGCGCGATTTTTCCGCGATTGTATTTTTGAATTACCCATTCGCTATTTGCTCGACGAAGGCTTTCTTACCCCAGCCAGAATGATGGACGCCCCCGTCTTGGCGTATGATTTTTCACAGTTGAAACCCGCTAACACAGGCCGCTATAAAGAAGCAGAGCTGGATATGGTGATCGATAAAGCCAAGCGTGCGACACCGCAGATCGTTGAGCAAATCCTTCATCTCGCCCAAACCAAGCAGGGTGTGATGATTTTTGCAGCCACGGTGCGTCATGCCCAAGAGATCCACGGCTTATTGCCCGTAAATGACAGCGCTATCGTCATTGGTGACACGCCAACACCAGAACGAGATGAGATCATCCGTCGCTTCAAAGCGCGTGAAATCAAGTTTTTGGTCAACGTCTCGGTGCTCACAACGGGCTTTGATGCGCCCCATGTTGATCTGATTGCGATTCTGCGCCCAACCGAGTCCATCAGCCTTTATCAACAAATTGTAGGGCGTGGTTTGAGGCTCTCCCCCGGTAAAGAAGAGTGTTTAGTGCTCGATTACGCGGGTAACAGCTATGACCTTTATCAACCAGAAGTCGGCGATCCCAAACCAGACTCAAACAGTGAGATCATCACCATTCCCTGCCCTGCTTGCGGCTTTAATAACAACTTTTGGGGCAAGCTCGACAGCAATGGCTTTTTGTTAGAGCACTTTGGCCGACGCTGCCAAGGGTATTTCACTGACGAAGAGAGTGGAGAGCGAGAGCATTGTGGTTATCGCTTTCGCGCCAAATATTGCGGTGAATGTGGCGCTGATAATGACATTGCAGCGCGCATCTGCCACGAATGCGATGCCACTTTAGTGGACCCAGATAAAAAGCTCAAAGAGGCGTTAAATCTCAAAGATGCGTTAGTGTTTGAATGCCTTGAGATGGTGTTGAGTGTGCATAAAAATCCTGAAGGCAAATCGCAGCTAAAAATCAGCTATCTCGGCGATAATCAAGCCCAAGTGCATGAATTTTGGCCTTTAACCACCGCCAAACAGAAATTGCTGTTTAAGAATCAGTTTGTGCGACCTCACTTGGCAGACAAACACCGTCCTTTCGAAGAGGCCTCGCCAACCAAAGTTGTGGCTCACCAGCATCGATTCCGACCGCCACAATTTGTCATCGCCCGTAAAAGTGGCCGTTTTTGGAAGATGCGCGATAAAATTTTCGAAGATGAACTGCAAGAGCGCTAGCCTGATTCGGAGAGACAAGGTTCACTTTCGATTCATCTTTATTCATTTATACTCGGCTCACACTCTTTACCAAGGTAAGAACATGTTAAATAGTAAGCTCACTTGCGCTCTTTTATTCTCTTCTCTCCTTGTTGCGCCCGCCATGGCGCAAAACCTTGAGCAAGATGGCCACAGACTTGTACAGGACGTCTACAAAGAAGGCACGGCAATCGAGTTTGATGAAGATCAGAACGAAGTATACCAAGCTGTGCAGCAAGGGTTGATCAAGCCTTTTTCTGAACTTTATTCTACCGTCGACAAACAACTCAATGGTCGCCTGATCAAAGTCGAGTTAGAAGAAGATGATGACGAATGGATCTATGAGTTAAAATTGGTCCATGATAATCACATCATCAAAGTGGAGTACAACGCCACCACCTTGGAGCTCATTGAGATAAAAGGTCGAAATTTACACGACGTCATCAAGAAATAGAGAAAGATCATATGAAAATTTTGGTAGTGGAAGATGACCCTCGTTTGGGCGAACAGATTATTGAATCCCTCGAAAAAACGGGCTGGGTGCCTGAGCTTTCTCAAGATGGAATCGATGCTTTGTACCGTGCGACGTCAGAAGAGTGGGATGCAATAGTGCTGGATCTAGGCCTACCGAAGTTAGACGGATTAACCGTACTAAAAGGCATTCGTGACGAAAACATCAACACACCAGTGGTTATTTTAAGTGCGCGAGATACCCTTACTCAACGCGTGGAAGGCTTAAACGCAGGTGCCGATGATTACTTAACCAAACCGTTTGAAATGGTTGAACTGATCGCTCGCATTCGCGCCCAATTGCGCCGAGCCTCCGGTAACGCGTCACCGGTAATGCAAATCGGAGACCTGAGCTTGGACACACGTACGTCAAAAGTGATGTGGCAGGGTCAGGCGGTGAGTTTGACCGCACTGGAATACAAAGTGGTTGCCTATTTTGTGCATAACGCCGATAAAGTGATTTCACGTACTGAGCTGGTGGAACACATCTACAAGCAAGACTTCGACCGTGATTCCAATACCATTGAAGTCTTCATTGGACGCATTCGTAAGAAGATCGCACCCAATATCATTAAAACCGTTCGCGGCCTTGGGTATCAGCTCAATGCCAACTAAGCGACCGCTTTTCAAGCACCTCAGCTTAAAAAGCCGCCTGTTTTTGGCGGCTTGCCTGTGGGTGACCGCAATGATCATCGCTGCCGGTGTCGGGATTCCCAAGCTGGTTAAAGAGTATTTAGTCACTGATGTGGAAAGCCAACTGCGCTTGGCGCTAGATGAAATTTCGGCCAACCTCGAAGCCGGTAAGAATGGTAGCATTGTTCTTTCATCACGACTTTCTGACCCTCGTTTCAGTCAGCCATACAGCGGCCTATATTGGACGGCAACCATCAACAACCAAACTCTGCGTTCTCGCTCTCTTTGGGATCGCACGATTCAAATCAAGCAAGGTCCCATACGAAAAACGGTGCTTGGGGCGAAAAATGAACGTTTAATTGTGTTAGAGCAGGATGTATTTCTCCCTGAGTACGTGAAACCCGTCCACATTGTGATTGGCATGGATGAAGCGCCGATGAAATCCACCTTGGACCATTTAACCGGACAACTGTGGATGATTCTCGGTCTGCTCTTTGTTGGCGTCATGACCGTGATTGGTTTGCAAATCGCTTGGTCATTCCGACCATTAGGGAAATTACAACGCGAGCTCAAAGCGCTAAGAGCCGGTAGCCAACAACAGCTCGAAGCCAGTTATCCAGCGGAAGTATCGCCGCTGATCGATGATCTCAATGCCCTGCTCTTCCATTATCAAGAGTTGTTGCAACGTGCTCGCAACCATGCGGGCAACTTATCTCACTCCTTAAAAACACCGCTATCTGTTTTGCGTAACGAAATCAGCCAATTGGATGTCGAATCAAGCCACAAGCTCTTACCACCGGTTGAACAGATTCAGCAGCATATTGATTACCATCTTGGTCGTGCTCGAATGGCAGGCTCGATGAATATTCTTTCGGTGAAATCCAACCCTTCTGAGCGTGTCGATGCCATTTCCATAGCGTTCGATAAAGTCTATGCCGAGCGAGATCTATTGCTTATCAACGAACTGGACAGTGAACTGGAGGTGGCCGTCGATCAAAGCGATCTCGACGAGATGCTGGGTAACTTACTTGAAAACAGCTACAAATGGGCACGCAGCCAAATTCGAGTCCATAGCACACTAACAAGCGACGACCAGCTTACGCTCATCATCGAAGATAACGGGCCAGGAATCGCTGAGGAACACCTCACTCAGGTGCTGAAACGGGGTGTTCGCCTTGATGAGACCACGCCAGGTACCGGCCTAGGACTGAATATTGTGGCGGAAATGGCCTACAGCTATCGCGGCGATCTTACGCTAGAACGCAGCCAACTTGGCGGTTTACGCGCCAATTTAACCCTTAAGCTGGCAGCAAAGGGTTAGCGACGATAAGAAACCACTATAAAACAGCGCTTTTGGCGGAATATCAGTTGCTCAAAGCACGGTTGAGTGGTAGTATCCGCGCTCGCTTTGACAGGAAACTTCCCGTTGAAGCCATACTTACTTCTGTAAGGTCGCATTACAGAGTATGAAATTAACTTTTACTAATTTGAGAGTAAAACTATGAAATTTGAAGCAGTAGTACGTACTGAACTAGGTAAAGGTGCGAGCCGCCGCCTACGTCTTGCTGGCCAATTCCCAGCAGTTGTTTACGGTGGTGAAGCAGCACCAGTTGCAGTAGCACTAAACCACGATGACATCGTAAACCAAATGGACAAGCCTGAATTCTACGAAGCAATCACTCTAGTGATCGGCGGCGAAGAAGTTAAGGTTAAGCCACAAGACGTTCAACGTCACGCGTTCAAGCCAAAAGTTGAGCACATGGACTTCATCCGTATCTAATTCCTCACCAGGGAATTAATCGGATTTAATCCAACCTTTTGCATATATAAGATTCTCGGCCTTACCATCCGAACAATCTAAAAAATTCGAAACCCCAGAGACTTACCACCTCTGGGGTTTCACCGTTTTATGCCCTTTCCTACGTTTTATATCCTCTCCCACATCGCTGCCTTCTTTAAGAAGCACCATCAAAACGCAAACCATCCAAAAGGCTTACTCCTTTTCATTCTACAATTTGCACTGCCTTTGCATTTTCTCTCGCATTCTCTGTAATCAGCTTCGACGCAACTTGAAGCAACAGCACATTAATCCTGATCGACACTTTTAATTACCGCACGCTTTCTGCTACTTTCCGCTCAATTTTTTACTCTATCACCGTTTATATACAAACTACTTGGTGTGACAGCTCAGCAGCCAGCAATCCTCCTTCGATAAACATCACGAGAAACGCTTTCGAGGGTGAGCTTTTTTTGGCCGTATCACTGCGCCAGCAAGTAGGAAAGGAATCTATGAATTTTTGGCAAATACGCATTCTACCCGTCACTCTTTTGGGTGCTCTGTTATCGGGATGCGGCAGTGACAGCAGCAACTCATCCCCGGCAGAACCCAGCCGTCTAGAACCGAACCAACGCTACGATTTGCTTTATCGAGCGACCTTTGGCCCAACCCCGAATAGTTATCAACAAATGGCGTCAGTTGGCTACCAAGCTTGGTTGGATCAGCAATTTTCAATGCCCCCCTCATTCCATCTTCCGCTCTTACAAAGTTATGTGATTGAGGGCGATACGCCCACTCAATCAGATCGCGTTGCAGTCTGGTGGCATCAGGCTAATCATGCTCCTGATCAACTGCGCCAGCGAGTCGCCTTTGCCTTGAGTGAGATCTTTGTTGTGTCACGTTATGGCGCCAGCCTCAATGGCCGTGCGCAAGAGCTCACACACTATTACGATATGCTGTTGGAACACGCTTTTGGCAATTATCGTGATCTGCTGGAAGCGGTAACTCGCCATCCCGTAATGGGCGACTACCTTTCGATGATGGCAAACCAGCACGCCGATCCGCAAAAGAACCGCTTCCCAGATGAGAACTACGCGCGCGAAGTGATGCAGCTATTTAGCATAGGTCTGTACCAACTCAACCAAGATGGCACCCCTTTACTCAATAACGGGGCCCTGCTCCCGACTTATTCACAAGATGACATCGAAAACTTAGCACGAGTCTTTACCGGTTGGCACTTGGCGGACAAAAGTAATGGCAGTTGGACCAGTAAGCAGGGAGATTGGTTTCAAGCCATGGCACCTTATGCGGACAAACACGATAGCGATGAGAAGTTCGTCATGGGTGAGCGCTTCCCTGCTGGGCAAAGCATTGAACAAGATATGGCTCAAGCGATGGCAATGTTGACCAACCACCCCAATACCGGTCCATTCATCGCTCGCCTACTTATCCAAAGGCTAGTCACGTCCAACCCGTCCCCTCGGTATGTTGAACGTGTGGCTTTGGCCTTTAATGACAGTGGCAACGGCATACGAGGCGATCTCAAAGCCGTCATCCAAGCTATTTTGCTCGACCCCGAAGCACTCAATGGCCCAACAGAGCGCTTGAAAGAGCCGCTGATTTCAATGGCCAATCTTTACCGTGCGCTCGAAGCCAAAAGTGCCGACCCAACCGGACGTTACCACAACAGCAATGGTACGTTTTTCGCCTTTGGCCAAGCGCCTCTCTCTTCTCCGAGTGTGTTCAATTTCTTCTCGCCGGACTACGCGCCAAATGCGCAAATGAAGGAAAAAGGCCTAGTAGCGCCAGAATTTCAGATTCTAAGCTGGAACAACTTCATTAATATCAGTAACCAGATGTGGTCTGCTACTGGAAACAGTCAATACGATTCAGAAGAGAACCCAAAGAAAATTGTCGTTAATCTCGCCCCGTTAGAAGCGCTCGCGAATGATCATCCCGCGCTGATTGCCGAGCTGAGCCGACGCTTTCTCTCCGAGCAAATCAGCCCAGAACTTGCGCTCATCATTGAGCAGAACTTAAATCAGCTCAAAGAGCACCAACAAAACACCAAAGTGCGTAATGCGCTGCATATCATTTTGAACAGTCAGGAATTTCACACCGAGGTAAGCAACGCATGGTGACTCGTCGACAATTTATCTCTGCTCTCGCCGCCACACCTTTGGTATCGATGATGGGCAGCAAACCCAGCTTCGCTCTACCCACCAATGATTATAAAGCGCTTGTGTGCGTGTTTTTATTTGGTGGCAATGATGGCTTTAATATGTTGGTTCCGACCAGTGATGCCCATTACGATGAATATGCCCGCGCTCGGCCTGACATTGCGTTAGCCAAAGAATCGCTATTGCCTCTGACATTGGCCACTGGTTCAACGCTCTCTTTGGGCCTTCACCCTGCCATGAATGAACTGCAAGGATTAGTTAACCGCGGTAAAGCGATTCCCATTGTCAACAGTGGGGTACTCGTAGAACCCACAACCAAAGCGGAGCTCGTCAATGGCACTCGCACTCTACCGCCTTTTCTTTTTTCACACAACTCGCAACAAGCTGAATGGCAAAGGGGTTGGGCGGGCAGTTCCTCCACGTTAGGTTGGGCAGGCAGAATGATGGATGTGCTTTCCAATGGGCAGTTAGAAGTGAGCCCAACGTTCAGCATCAACGGCTATGTGCAGTGGCTGAATGGTGAGAAGCAGCGCGCGAACCTGATCAACCCAGATGGCATGCCCACTTTATGGGCAAACAATAATACGTTGAGGAAACAAAGCTTTGACCAAGTTTTGGCGCTGCAGCCCGATAGCCTATTTGCACAAGCTTTTGATCAGGTGAAGAGCGATTCTATTACTATTCGAGATCAGCTTTCAGCCGCGCTAGAGTCCTCTCCTGAGGAGCCACACTTCCCAGATAACCGATTGAGCCAACAGCTTCATACCGTGGCAAGATTGATCAAATCCAGTGAACAACTGGGGCATCAAAGACAAGTGTATTTCGTTGGCATGGGTGGATACGACACCCATGCTAACCAATTGGTCGCCCATCAAACCTTGTTGGCTGAGCTTAGCCAATCCCTCGACGCCTTTAACACTTCGCTTGAAAACGCCGGGATCGCCCATCAAGTCACTACCATGACAATGTCCGATTTTGGCCGAAGGCTTGCCAGCAATGGCTCGGGAACGGATCACGGTTGGGCAAGCAATCACTGGGTCATGGGGGGCGCTCTGCAATCTGGTCGGATTTATGGCCAATGGCCTTCCCTCGTCCTTGATGGGGAAAACGATTTTAATCGCGGCCGAATGATTCCAACCACCTCCGTCGAACAAATCGGTGCCACGGTGGCAAAGTGGATGGGTATTCAAACTGAGCAGCAATTGCTCGACGTATTCCCCAACCTCAAGCATTTTGCGCAAAAAGATTTAGGATTCCTTGCTGGATGATGTCTTGTGGATGATCAGTTGCTTTCATTGGCTTTTTGCACTTGGACAACTCTTCCCTTGCCTGCGGATTTTGCTTGGTACATAGCGATATCCGCCTCGTGAATGAGGCTATCCACATTGGTTGACGTCGTCTCGACGTCAACCGTCACTAATCCAATACTTGCGCCAATGACGAGGGCTTTGCGCTCCACAATCACTGGTATCGCAATCGTCTCAAGCAGTGCTTGAGCGATTTGGGTCGCTTCTTGCGTCGATTGATTCTTCAATAAAACGATAAACTCATCTCCGGCATAACGAGCCGCCATGTCCTCCTGACCCACAGTATCCAGTAACCGCTGAGCGACCGCTTTCAAAAGGAGATCACCGGTTTGGTGACCATACTCATCATTGACGGCTTTAAAGCCATCAAGGTCAATAAATAACAGTGAAAACGGCTGCTTACGCTCCAAGAATTTTGCTATCGCTTGTCTCACGGCAGTACGATTCGGCAAATCCGTGACAGAATCATGTGATGCGAGATGACGCGCGAAACGCTCTGCCGATTTCAGCTCTTTGGTTCTTTCTAAGACTCTAAATTCGAGCTCTTTTCGCCCACGATTCACTTCATTAGCCATGAGATTGAAGCTTTCCACCAACGCTTGAGTCTCTTTAATTCCAGTAAAACCTTCGATGGTTTCCAAATGAGAGATGTGGCTCTCCGTCATTCCTTGAATTTGTTTAGTGAGTTTCCTTATTGGCCGCATTAGCAGACCCGAGAGCTGCCAACTTAAGATAAAACAGATGACAAAACAGGCGATGGCTACCACCAACGTCACTTTTTTAAAATCGTTGATTGCAGCATCTAATTCACTCACGGGTTGAGGAATCATAATGCCCCAGCCTAACGTCTGCGTCACAGTAAACCCAGCAATCATGTCTGCCTTCATTGCCGGTGAATAAAAGCGCTCCACGCCAGTTTCCCCTCTTAACATCCGTTTTACCACACTGATTTTGGCAATATTTTTCGCCTGAGCTTGCCACTCTTTGTTCGGATGAGCCAAGACGCTTCCGGTGTTATCGACAATAGCGGCATGCCCTTTCTCGCCAAAGCTCACCGCCTCTTGAAGCTGAGCAACATACTCATTCGCCATCGCCGCCACCCAAACTCGTCCGTATTTATCTTCACGATAGAGATAAATCGTGGGTTGAGGAAGAGACTGTGAAATCACCGGGGTAACTCGCGTGATTTGATCGGCGTTGAGATCCAAGGTTTTGGGAAAATAGACGGGCTCACCAAACAACACTCGACGTTGCATGGTGTTTTTTGAATAACGCGCCAAAGCATGTAAATTGAGCTGCTGGAGAAGGTTAATTTGTTGGGCAGAGAGTTCATTGCTATCAAACTCATCGCTGATCGATTCAAACACCGAGAGCACATCGACGCTGTAGCGCTCTAAAGCGGCACTCAGGTTTTTGGCAAGCAGTAAGTGCTTTTCATTCACGGCTCGATACTCTTTCTCAAGTGCATGCTGAACCGCCCAGTACGAAAAAAGCACAATAGGTACAACAGACACTAACAGCATCACTGATAACAAAATTGCACGCAGAGAAGGTCGCAATACAGGCATAAGCGTTCCAAACATTCGCAACAAGTTCATAAGCACCTTAGCTGTGCTTAACGTTAACCTGCGCCAACTGTCATTTATAGAAATTATAATGATTTATAAGATACGGCGTTTAGAGGTGGCATCAAAGTCATCATCTGTAGTTCGTGTCCGCCATTCATAATTTTTATGAATAAATTTGCAAGAATCTCACTTATTAGAATAGCGCTAACGCCGCTCGATACAAATTTCATGAGCGCGATGATCCCATCTTGATCCTTCATCGCCATTCACCAACGAACAAAATCGCACAAGGGTATCAAGGCTCGCTTGAACGAACGCTTTGCTATAAGAAAAACTCAAAATTAAAAAACGAACAAAAAATAACCAAAACACCATTGACGAGATGTTGGCCCACTTCTAAATTTGATCAGTACCTAAACAACCCACCCTCGACAAGGTCGCTGGCTTGCAACCAAACGAGGAGGTTGCTATCGACTTAGGTGTAGACCGATGTCGTTTAGGTTTCATTTCACGTCTCTGAGAACTGTTAGATACGTGATAAGAGATGGCGTGCCTATCTGCTCTGAGACAATGTATTTAATGCCAAGCGATTGATTTCAAATGGCCTCCAGAGAATTCGTACCACTAACGTACGAGTAAGAGCAGTTTTACGCCTTAAACACTGCTGCTATGTATTCACGGAGGTTAGAAATATGAAACGAGCCAGCAAATCCTATCGTCTACAGCTCATAAGAGAAGTGGTGACACGACGCGAACTGCAAACCAGTAACGACCCTATGGCAAATTACATCTATCAACTGATGACAGACAAAACGCATTCAACGCATGACGTTGAACAAAATCATAAATTTGTCGGTTGCCATTTTGATGAACATGCCGGGGGGTGGGTAAACGATAAGTGGGGGCTAAAATAGTCGTCAACGAATGCATTTAGCTCTCCTTAGTCAACACATCTCAAATGTGTACTAGGGAGAGTTAAAATAAATCTTGCTGTGGGCTTTGTACTTCTTCTTTTGTGCTTGATGGATCTTTACCTTGTGCAAGCTTACGACGATAACGCTGACGACAGAGTTTAATCACGTGCAGCTGTTCACTTGGTGTCATGTTTAGCCAGTTAAAACGCTCTTCACGTTTACGCATGCATCCATTGCAATAACCTTTGTCATCGACACTGCAAACCCCCACACAAGGGCTGGGTACAGTGAAAAACTCCAATTGTTCCATACCGCCTCCTGCTGCTTATCGCTTTCACTGTTCACTCTAATCGTATCTCCATGAGGTAAGAAAGCATTCTCTAATGAAAACATGACCATGGTTGCTTTAAACGACAAATTTTCATACGAAACTATGACCGTATTCTGACAAATACAGCGTTCGATTAACTATACTTCCCACGTTCCCTAAATTCGGAGTTAATATAATGAAGCTTAGTTCAAAAACCCTACTTGCCGCTATTTCAATGCCTCTACTAATGACTGCTTGCGTAAGTAACGGTGACAACATGAAACAATTAACAGCTCAAGATTTACAGCACCATAATTGGGAACTCGTCAGCATTGATGGCAACGCCATTACAATCAACGAGCATCAACAAGCCCCTCGCCTTGAAGTGGGTGAAAACATGATGGCTAATGGTAACGCGGGTTGTAATAACTTCTTTGGTCAAGCCGAGCTGAAAGATAACCAGTTCCGCATTGAAAAAATGGGCATGACAATGAAGATGTGTATCGATGACGCGATGAACACTGAGCAAGCCGTTTCTCAAACCTTGTCTGACTGGAGTGATATCACCCTTACAAAAGACAGCCTAGTGTTGAAAAACAGCAACCACACGCTCACATTCACATTGAAAGATTGGAAAAACTAATCCAGTTTGATCGATTTTTTAGGGCCGCTTTTCGCGGTCCTTTTTATTATCTCGCGGCTCTATACCTCTCTTCCCCTCCTACATTCTCTCATCTTGCATCATGGGGCTTTCACTTTCTTTCTCCGCATCTGTTCATAGAACCATCAAAAACTGAACAACTTGCACACAAAACTCGTAAACATTTCAATAAATTCAATTTTTTCATTCATAATGAAAGAAAACCGAGACAAGCACGGTCTCTGGTTGCAACACATAAAGCTCAACATGAAAGGAATGTTATGAAACGGCTGACAACACTACTGACTGGCGCGCTACTCTCTGCCAGCGTTTTTGCTACCACCCCCTCTTGGCAACAAATCGAAGAAAAAGCACAAGGACAAACGGTCTTTTTCCATGCATGGGGCGGTAGCCAAGAGATCAATGACTATCTTCGTTGGGCTGGAGGCGAACTGAAAACTCGCTATGGTGTCACGCTTAAGCACGTCAAAGTCACCGATATTGCTGAAACCACCACTCGACTCATCGCAGAAAAAGCGGCGGGAAAAAACCAAGGCGGAAGTGTTGATATGGTTTGGATCAACGGTGAAAACTTCAAGTCCATGAAAAACAATGATCTGCTTTACGGACCTTTTGTTGAACAGCTTCCAAGCTGGCAATACGTCAATAAGACGCTGCCAGTAGACAGCGACTTTTCAGAACCTACTCTGGGGCTCGAAGCGCCATGGGGTATGGGTCAATTGGTGTTTATTCATGATGAGAAAACACTTAACAATCCGCCCAGTTCGTTTTCAGAAATGCTGAGCTATGCAAAGGCGTACCCTAATCGCGTCAGCTACCCACGCCCTCCTCAGTTTCACGGCACCAGTTTTTTGAAAGCGGTGCTCATTGAGCTAACGGATAACGACCCAGCATTAGCGAAACCGGTCAACGAGCAAGAGTTTCAGCTCATCACTAAGCCACTTTGGCAATATTTGGATGAGTTTCACCGTGTTGCTTGGCGTCAGGGAAAACAGTTTCCAACGGACAGCGCTGAGTCTTTTCAACTATTGGATGACGGCCAGTTGGATTTAGCCATCACCTTTAACCCAAATGCGGTTTACTCCGCTCAAGCGAATGGCACGCTAGCTGAATCAACCAAGACATTTGCCATGAGCAAAGGCGCGCTATCGAACATTCATTTCCTCGCCATTCCTTGGAATGCAAACGCAACGGAAGGGGCGCTGGTCACCATCAACTTCCTGCTCAGTCCAGAAGCGCAGTCACGCAAAGGCGATCTGTCGATTTGGGGTGATCCCTCTGTATTGGAGAATCAGTATCTCACCGGCAGCGCTAAAAATACGCGCCTATTTAAATCGGTTGCTGAGCCACATCCAAGCTGGCAAACCGCGCTTGAAGCCGAATGGCAAAAGCGTTACGGCAATTAATTCGACTACAACCAAGAGCAAATGCAAACGAGAGCACGATGTTTAGAGCCGCTTATTTGATACTGATTTTAGTATGCATTGCCCCCGTTATTCCGGGCTTATTCGGCGTGTTACTCTCGTCTTTTGGTTATATTCCTCCCGTTGGCTTGCACCAATTGTCTTCGGTCGGATTTGAGGCGGTATTCACTTGGACTGGCGTGGAAAAATCCATCGCTTTGACGGTGTTTAGTGCTCTTTTCAGTACCTACTTGGCTTGCTTGTTTACTTTCGCAATCTTGCAAGCCTTGTGGCAAAACCGCCATTGGAAAAAAGTGGAGTCGCTACTCTCTCCGCTGCTTGCGATGCCCCACGTGGCGTTTGCTATCGGTTTCGCCTTTCTCTTCTCTCCCACAGGGTTGGTTGCGCGAGTCGCAGTGCAAACGTTGGATGTGGGCCTATCAACGGACGATAATGCTTGGTTTGTCAACGATCCGTATGCATTGGGGTTGACCATTGCCCTCGCTCTGAAAGAAATCCCATTTTTGTTGCTCATGAGCGTGCCGGTTTTGCAACAGTTAAACGTGGCTCTGCTCAGTCAAGTCTCCGCCTCCATGGGCTATTCACCAGCACAATTCTGGTGGAAAACAGTCCTGCCTCAGTGGCTACAAAAAATGCGTTTTCCACTGTTTGCTGTAATGGCTTATGGCGTTGCGGTGGTTGATCTCAGCTTGATCCTCGGCCCAACGAATCCTGCCACGTTTGCCGTATTGGTGTGGCAGTGGTTTAGTGATCCTGAGTTGGAGTTATTACCAAGAGCTGCCGCAGGTGCGATGGTTCTGTTTGTTATCGCCAGTCTGCTTATGGCAGCGATCGTACTGTTTGAAAAGAGTATCACGGGTTATTTTGGTCGCTGGCAGTATTCCGGTCGATTTGGTTTTTCGCTGCCAGGAAAAACACTCTTTGCTTTTTCAGCGTTACTGGCACTGACCATGTTTCCTTTGATGTTGCTCTGGAGCGTTGCCCACCGCTGGCGATTCCCCGATCTTCTACCCAGCCGTTATAGTGATCGCTTTTGGCAGGCCGAATGGCAAAACGTACTGCCAACCATAGAACAAAGTTTGCTTTTTGCCCTCGCTACAGCATGCGTGACTGTGCTTTTAGCCTTGGTGGCACATGAATACCGCGATAAGCATCGCATTCATCTTCCAGGTTATGTGATTGCCTTGCCGATGTTGATCCCACAGCTTTCAATCTTATTTGGATTGCAAATTGCGACGCTTTATCTCTCGTCCGATGCCTATTCGCTTTGGGTATTGTGGTCACACGTGTTTTTTGCGTTTCCGCTTGTTTATTTGGCTTTGGATGGCCCTTGGCGCAGCTACAACCACAACTACACACGCGCTGCGCTCAGTCTTGGTAAAGCACCGATTTGGGTCTTTATTCGCATCAAGATGCCCATTCTGATGCCGGCTATTTTGTATGCTTGGGCAGTCGGGGCAAGCGTGAGTCTTGCACAATATTTACCAACACTGATCCTCGGTGCGGGCCGCATCACCACCATTACCACGGAAGCGGTGGCGCTCTCGAGCGGCTCAGATCGTCGCGTGACTGCCATTTACGCATTGTGGCAAGCCATACTGCCATTCGTTTTCTTTTCTATTGCCCTCTTTATTGGACATTTGCAAACGCGCCGCCATCACGCTCGCGTTAAGGACACTAAAACTCATGACGTTTTGTCTCGAAAACCTCGCCATCCATAAACGCTCGGGCGATACGCTGTTTTCCGACATCAATTTAACGATTGACGCCGGTGAGATTGTTAGCTTAATGGGCCCAAGTGGTTGCGGAAAATCCACATTATTGAGTCTTATCGCTGGTCATTTGAGTGACGAATTTGAATACTCAGGCACGCTTTCGCTTAACCAGCGTGATCTTGCACCTTTGGCCCCCCACCAGCGTCAGGTGGGTATTTTGTTTCAAGATGATATGCTCTTTCCTCATTTGAATATTTGGCAAAATTTAGCGTTTGCACTGCCCAACGACATCAAAGGGGCGGAGCGAAAAGCACAGGCGATCAATGCTCTCGACAAAATCGCGTTGTCTGAGTTAGCCGACTCTTATCCAGAGCAAATTTCCGGGGGACAACGGGCGCGGGTCAGCTTGATACGAATGCTATTAGCCAAACCACAAATGGCGCTGCTCGACGAGCCATTTAGTAAACTGGATAAGGAACTGAGAGTGCAATTTCGCGACTGGGTAATCAACCAACTGCAACAGGCCAATATCCCAGCACTGATGGTGACCCACGATATCGATGACGTGCCGCCGGGAAGCCGAGTGCTGCATTGGCCTTGGGAGCAGTGCCATGTTAGATAGATTTAGCATTAAAGTGATACGTTGGCCGCTGACGCAAAGTGCCCAAGTGCTCAACCATTATGGTGTCACCGCTAATCAGATCACCGTACTCGGTTTTGTCTTAGGCTGTTTTGCCCTTCCCGCCCTAATGGCAGAGCAATACCTGCTGGCATTGGCTTTTATTGTTTTAAATCGAGTCTGTGATGGGCTTGATGGGGCGTTAGCACGTATTCAAGGGATCACTGACGCAGGTGGTTTTCTCGACATCAGCTTGGACTTTCTCTTCTACTCGCTCGTTCCTTTTGGTTTTGTCTTGGCCAACCCAGAACAAAACGCCATTGCTGGCGCGTTTTTGATTTTCTCTTTCATTGGAACAGGCAGCAGTTTTCTCGCTTTCGCGGTAATGGCAGGTAAACGGGGCATTGATAACCCGGTTTATCAAAACAAATCGCTTTATTACATGAGTGGGCTGACCGAAGGCACAGAAACCATTGCCTGTTTTGTGTTGTTCTGCCTCTTCCCACACTCTTTCGCGACACTTGCTTACCTCTTTGGTGCGGCATGTTGGTTCACGACAGGGACACGTATCTACTCTGGCTTTCATACCCTCAATCAGGTTGATGAAGAGGAATAAGACAAATTGATCGACGTCAATAGAACATCAACTTTTGCCTGAATGCGATGTTCAAATGACATCAGCTTGGTAGCATAACCGCTCAAAATCCCATAAGAGGCGGTTATGTCCCAAACGATTGACCAAGCGGTGTTGAAAATCGCACTGAATTTAAGTTCAACCCTATCAAGCGAACAACAGTACCAACACTTGATTGATGGCATCGCTGCGGTATTTCCTTGTGATGCCGCCGCGTTATTTGTGTTTGACCAAGACGGTTTTCTTACGCCCGTTGCGGTGAAGGGCTTATCCTCAGCGGTATTAGGCCGGCGTTATTTTCCCGCCACCCATCCCCGTTTAGAGCGTATTTTACAAAGTCGCCACACGGTGCGCTTTGATGCCGATTGCGCCCTACCCGATCCCTTTGATGGTTCGCTGCTCACCGAAGATCAATGTATCGATGTGCACGATTGTCTTGGCAGCAGCCTTTATGTCGACGGCCAATTGGTTGGTGTACTAACAATGGATGCACTGACCGTCGGCGCCTTTGATTATCTCGACCCCGTGATGGTGGAAACCTTTACCGCCTTAACCGCGGCTACCTTGCGCAATATTGCCCAGTTCAAAGCCTTGAAAGCGCAAAACAAAAAGCAAAAAAGCGTCACGCAAACGCTGATCCAGCAAGCGCGATCTCAGCAAGGAGAAATGGTGGGATTTAGCCCGCAAATCAATCAGCTGCGCAAACAAATCACCACCGTAGCCCCTTCAGATTACGCGGTATTGATCATGGGAGAAACGGGCACGGGTAAAGAGCTGGTGGCGCATAACGTTCATGCGCAATCACATCGCAGTGACAAGCCGATGATTTACGTGAACTGTGCGGCGCTCCCAGAAGGATTGGCCGAGAGTGAGCTGTTTGGGCATGTAAAGGGCGCCTTTACCGGCGCCAATCAGCATCGTGCAGGGAAATTCGAGCTGGCTGATGGGGGCACTATTTTTCTTGATGAAGTGGGCGAGCTGCCTCTGGTACTGCAAGCCAAATTGCTGCGCGTGATTCAGCAAGGGGAATTGCAGCGAGTCGGCAGTGATAAACACCTATTGGTGAATGTGCGCATCATTGCTGCCACCAACCGAGATTTGGAGAAAGAAGTCGAAACAGGCCATTTTCGCGCCGACCTTTTCCATCGTCTGAATGTTTTCCCAATCAAGGTTCCAGCCCTACGTGAGCGAGAAGGCGATATCCCAGTATTAGCCGGCTATCTGCTTGAAAAAGTTCGCCATCAATTCAATGAGCCTAACTTGCATGTTCACCCAAAACTTTTGAACCAATTAGAGCATCTTCCTTGGTATGGTAACGTTCGTGAACTAGAACACACCCTCACTCGCGCCGCTTTGCATGCCATTCAACAAGGGCAGACCACCATCAGAAGCGACCATATTGGGACACTGACAAATCAACTTGATGTCAAAAACACATCCACCCTCTTTCCTGACCAAGCTCAAGGGATGAGAGAGTTGGTCGAATCCTATCAAAAACAATTAATTGAACACGCTTTATCCCAATCGGATGGAATTTGGGCGAAAGCCGCAGAGTTTCTACAGATGGACAGAGGCAATTTGTACCGGATGGGGAAAAAATTAGGGGTTAAAGCGTAAGCAACTGAGTATTTCTTGATGTGAAAAAGACACGGGCAGCGTGTCTTTTTTACATCACAGGCATGAGTAATTTAAAAATAAATTCTTTAATTTCATATAGATAACAGTTGGCACGCAATCTGCTCTTAGGTGAACGTTTTTAATCTAATAACAACAACCTAAACCCATTTCGTTTAGGGGTAACGACACCGGAGACGCCAACTATGTTCTGTATTCAATGTGAACAGACGATTCAAACCCCAGCCGTAAAAGGCTGCTCTTTTGCTCAAGGGATGTGCGGAAAAACCGCAGAAGTGTCCGATTTGCAAGACGTCCTTGTCTACTCATTACAAGGGGTTTCCTACTGGGCGACTCAAGCGCATCGATACGGCATCATTAACGATGAAATCAATCAATGGGCGCCAAAAGCGTTTTTCTCCACACTGACCAACGTTAACTTCGATCCTGAACGTATTCTGCAATTAACCTCTCAAGCCGCTCAATTTAAAGCACAGCTAAAAGACCAAGTACTCACTGCCTCTTCATTGGCAAACTCGCCACTGTCAGAGGTTCCTGCGGTTGCCGAGTTTGAACTGCCAGAAAACGCACAAGCCATTCTCGCCTTCGCCCCACAAGTTGCGGTTAATCGTGGCAAAGAAAGTGTTCATGAAGACGTCATTGGCCTGCGCTTACTCTGCCTGTATGGCTTAAAAGGAGCCGCCGCTTATATGGAACACGCACGCGTGTTGGAACAAACCAACAACGACATTTATGCGGAGTACCACGAAATCATGGCTTGGTTAGGCACCGATCCTGAAGATCTTGGCGAGCTGCTGGACTGTTCAATGCGTATTGGCCTAATGAACTACAAAGTGATGGAAATGCTCGATCATGGCGAAACCGCGACCTTCGGCCACCCGGTTCCTACCGCGGTCAACGTCAAACCAGTCAAAGGCAAATGCATCTTGGTTTCCGGCCATGACTTACACGATTTAGAAAAAATCTTGCAACAAACCGAAGGCAAAGGCATCAACGTCTACACTAACGGTGAAATGTTACCGGCACACGGCTATCCAGAACTGAACAAATATCCACACCTGGTTGGTAACTATGGCAGTGCTTGGCAAAACCAACAAAAAGAATTTGCGAACTTCCCGGGTGCCATTGTGATGACGTCAAACTGCCTGCTGAACCCCAATGTGGGCCAATACGCAGACCGTTTGTTCACGCGTAGCATCGTAGGCTGGCCGGGTGTCGCTCATATTGAAGGTGACGATTTCAGTGCCGTGATTGAATCTGCGTTGGCACAACCGGGCTTCCAGCACGATGAGATTGAGCACATGATCACCGTCGGCTTTGGCCGTAACGCACTGATGAATGCCGCCCCTGCGGTGATCGATCAAGTGAAACAAGGCAACATCAAACATTTCTTCCTTGTGGGTGGATGTGACGGTGACAAGGCCGAGCGCAGCTACTACACCGACTTCACCGAAGCCGCACCAGAAGATACGCTGATCTTAACGCTTGCTTGCGGTAAGTTCCGTTTCAACAAAAACACCTTTGGTGACATCAACGGCATTCCTCGCCTACTCGATGTTGGCCAATGTAACGACGCGTACTCCGCGATTCAATTGGCGTTGGCGCTGGCACAAGAGTTTGACTGTGGTATCAACGAACTGCCACTAACGCTTGTCCTCTCATGGTTTGAGCAAAAAGCGATTGTTATCCTACTCACCTTGTTCGCACTGGGAGTGAAAGGCATTTACACCGGTCCAACGGCTCCTGCGTTTTTGACCCCTAACCTGATTGCCATCATTCAAGAGAAGTTTGATATGCGCAGCATCGGTAATGTTCAGGACGATCTGAACGCCATTCTTGCCGCTTAATCACTCGTGCCCTCCTTCGTGAGGGCACTTATCTTCCTTCTATCCCAACAAAGAGTGCTCTATGTTTTTTGAATGGCAAGGCAACGAACCCGCAACGTTGCAATGCGTAGACAAGTTTTTTGAAACTGATGACACGGTTTCCATCCGTCTCGCTGATCTCACTGAATCGCTGCTTTTTCAATTTAAGCCAGGCCAGTTCGTTAACCTTGGTGTAGAGATCGACGGCAAGATGGAATTTCGTGCCTACTCAATCAGTTCGCTGGCTGGTAAAGAATACCTTCAGTTCACCATCAAACGAGTTGAGGGGGGCAAAGTGTCAAACTTCATCATCGACTCTCTGCTTATCGGAGATACGGTTCAAGCCCTCGCCCCTGCGGGTGAGTTTAATTGTGTTGACCACCCACCACGTGAATTAAATGGACAAGGGAAAGCACTCTTGATCAGCGCTGGATGTGGTGTCACTCCCGTTTTTGCCATGGCCAAACATTGGCTGAGTAACGAGATGAATGTCGATATTGAGTTTCTTCACATTGCCCGCTCAGCCCAAGAAACGATCTATTTTGATCACCTATCAACCTGCCAGTCGGCCTATGCTCATTTCCACTTAAAGCTGCTGCTCAAAGATGCCCAAGGTACAACGCACCCACAAGGGCGATTCAATGCGCAATGGCTGCAAGATTTGGTGCCAGATTTTGCCACTCGTACCATCTATCTCTGTGGGCCAAATCAGTTTATGCAAGACACGCAAGACTATTTGCAAGCCTTGGGGTTTGACATGAACCACTTTTATCACGAAAGTTTTACCCCAGAGAAAGTCGAAGCTATGGAAGCGAGCGATGAAGAGGTTTGTATTTCGGTGCCTGACTTCGCCCAAACCATCAACGCCAAGAAAGGTCAGTTGTTGGCGGATGTACTTGAAAATGCGGGTCTGCCGTTGATTGTCGCTTGTCGCAGTGGCATTTGTGGCTCATGTAAGTGCAAAGTGGCGAATGGCCAAGTGCGTTCCATCAGCCAAGAAACGCTCACCGCCGAAGAAATTGCGCAAGGTTATGTTCTGGCTTGCTCATCGCACATCGAATCGGATCTGGACGTGAGCTTGCACTAACAAGCTATGCATTTGATAAACAAACGCCCTCACGATTGAGGGCGTTTTCACGTGCGGTGGATACGCTGTTAATTGAAGCGCAGCACTTTCAGCGCGGCTTCACTGTCGATATCCATAAACTCAGGGGGATTGTCCAAACGCTCACGGAAGGTCAACTGAGGCGCTTCTTCTTTCATGCTTTCAATCAAGAAATCACTGCTCACTGCAGGAGAGTTAACGCATGCCAACACCTCACCTTGGTCTGTCAATAACTCTGGCAGACGGCGAAGAATCTTCTTGTAATCCTTGGTCAGCGCAAAACTGCCCTTTTGAAACGACGGCGGATCAATAATCACCAAATCATAAGGGCCCGCTTTTTTGATTTTCCCCCAAGATTTAAAGATGTCGTATCCCAAGAAGCTAACCTGATTGATGTTGTGCTCATTTAACTTGTGGTTGTCACGCCCTTTCGACAACGACGATTTGGCCATATCGACGTTCACCACTTTGTCCGCTCCACCCGCGATCGCCGCAACAGAGAAACCACAGGTGTAGGCAAACAGGTTGAGTACATTTTTGTGTTTGGCATTTTCGCGTACCCAATCGCGGCCATAGCGCATATCCAAAAAGAGGCCAAAGTTCTGATTTCGGCCAATATCTAATTGATATTTCAGGCCACTTTCGACAACCACAGGACGCGCTTCCAACTCGCCAACCAACACTTCGGCTGGATCACCATCGGCATAGCGGTGCTGAATCACCACACAGCGACCAAGCTTCTCTTGCCACAATGGTGTGTGCGTTAGGGCTAACAAACCTTCTCTTAGGCATTGTAAGAACGCCTCATCCACTTGTTTGAAGAGATTGACGATCAGCTGGCCATGCAGCCAATCACAGGTAATTTGTTCTAGCCCTTCAAAACGTCGGCCACGCCCATGAAAAAGACGGCGAATCTCATCGGGAGCTTGCTGTAACTGCGATTCGACATGCTGGAAAAATGTCGTTAGGTGTGATGCTTGCATCTCTGTCTCTACTCATTCGTTTATTTATTGATGGTTGGCCAGTTGAGTTGCCAAGGTGTTAACCATTGTTCAATCGCTTGGTTAAGCGCCTCGCTGTTCCATTTCTCACCCAGGGCAGGTTGATTTCTCGGGTCGCACACGAATAGGTATTGCTCACCTTGGTATTGGAAACCAAGACAAAACGCGTGCAAGTAACCACGATCGGAATCGCTGCCCGCATTGTAGATGGGATCGCCAACAATGCTTGAGCCTACCGATTTTAACGCCACGCGGATCTGGTGAGTTTTGCCCGTGTGGGGTTTACACAGAAAGGCACGTTCTCCCGGTTCTCCGACAAGGGAAAAGAACTGAGTGATGGCGGGATTTTGCTTACTGTTGACCAGCTTCCAGCTGGCCCGTCGTGAGCGTTCCATATCGCCAATAACGGTACCTTGTTTTTTCTTTGGCTTCTTCGCGCCAATGGCGAGATAGAACTTCTCCACCTCTCGTTGCGCAAAGCGTTGTGAAAGCGCGCTGGCCGCTGTGCTGTTTCTTCCCAGCAGCAAAATACCAGAAGTCATTTTGTCCAAACGATGAATGAGGTAAAGCTGCTCATCGCCACTCACTTTCGCGACTTCTTGGAGCAACATGGTGTCGCCATCGTCCTTATGTACCGAAACATGCGGGTATTTGTTGATGATTAAAAAATCGGGATGGGTGAAGAGTATGTCAAACATGGCGTAAAAAGCGTTTAAGCCCAATGAAGCGTCAATGGCTGGTTTCAAGAATAAGGGCGAAGTATACCCTTTATCACCATGAATACCAGCCAAAGAGCCAGAGTGCGGCGGTGTTACGCGATACGGAACTTACCAATCAACTGTTCAAGCTGTGCCACTTTGCTTCCCAGCCCTGCCACGCTGGCTGAGCTGCGATTGGCAAGTGCAAGAGATTGCTCTGAGATGTCACTGATGGCCGTGATGTCAGAGGCGATTTCTTTGGTCACAGCGGTCTGTTCCTCTGCGGCGGTCGCGATTGAATTCACCATGCTTTGCACATTCGCCGCTCCAGCCACGATCGCCTCTAGCGACGAGACTGCACCTTGGCTTTGCTCAACACCAATTTCAACCAAACGGCAGCTGTCTTGAGTATAAGTCACCGCATCATGCGTCCCTGATTGAATGGCTTGAATGATATCTGCCACTTCCTTGGTCGCTTTGGTGGTTCTTTCAGCTAACGCTCTAACCTCATCTGCTACCACCGCAAAACCACGGCCAAACTCACCAGCGCGGGCCGCTTCAATCGCCGCATTCAACGCCAAAAGGTTGGTTTGCGCTGCAATATCTTCAATCACCTTAATCACGCTACCAATTTGTTCGCTATGTGTTCCTAGTGCGTTCATTTGCACCGACATATCACTCATTTGCTGAGAGACTTGCTGAATGCTCGCAACCATATCGACGATCACTTTTCGCCCTTCTTCGGCTGAAGACTCTGAACGTTTGGCTTCCTCAAACGTTGAGGTGCCTTGTTGCGCTACTTCAGAGATGGTGAGGCTAAGCTCTTCGGCTGCGGTGGCAATCAAATTCGCTTTGTCAGCTTGCGCGGATGCGCCCTGAACAATATCTCGGCTCACATTATTGAGATCGCCAGTCACCACTTGCACTTCACGGGTGACCGAAGAGATTGAGCCAATGAGACTCACAAGCGAATGCTGCATTTTATTGACGGATGCGGCAAGGTTAGCCAACTCATCGCCTGAACGATCTTCAATATCTTCTGCGGTGAGATCGCCACCAGCAACACGTTGAGCCACTTCATCTAGCTTACTCAAGCGCACGGTAATCGAATTCGAAAGCAGATAAGCAATGGTACATGTTAGGACGATACCAATCGCGGTGAGTATCATGATGGTGCGTTCAATATTAGATAGAGAGTCCTCTAAGGCCCCCATGGCCGCATCTGCACCAGCAATTTCTTCGGTAGACGCTTCATCAAGCATGTTTTCAATGGGGATTAAATTGGTTTGATATAGGCCACGTAACGCAATGATCAGTGACTCATCGATCACACCTTGCTGGGTTTTCGTCAAAATCTGCGCTTCGAAATCGTCAGTAAATCGCTTCATCAGCGCTTCAATTTTCTCCAGACGACGATAATCCGCTGATCCTGGAGACTCTAACTTACGCACTTCTCTTAGTGCGTCCGCAAACTCCCCTTTGTTGTCACGGTAATCTTGCACTGCGCCTTCTACGCCTGTCACAACCCCCATCGCATCACGGTAGACGTCTCCCGCTTCATCCACCAAAATTAAGTAGTAAACCACTTCTGGTACATCGTCTTGACGCACTTCATTGGCCACAGAATGCGACTCCGTCACTTCTATCCAAATCGTCGTCACCATCACCAGCATAATGGCTAAAATACTGCCAAAACCAGCGTAGAGCTTTTTCCTGACTGACATCTTCACAACACTTCCCTTCTTAATATAAATAGAACAATCACCATTTATATCGACAAGCTAATCAATATGTTTAGTGTGACGCGTCGCAAAAAAAAACCTCCTTTTGAAGGAGGTTTTTATCACTCAAACGGATTTGAATTTAGAGTTTCTTCGACAGTAGCCCTGCGAAGACGAAGATGGAAATACCAAGAACCATGATCTCGCCTTTGCCGCTATCAAAGCCCGACTTGATGCCCATCACTGCTACGATGGCAATCGCTACAGGGATAATGTACTTCACTAGGTTGTACCAAACACCGAATAGTGGGAAAGAAACTTTGCCGTCGTTGGTGATCTCTTTTTCAAGATCTTCGCGACTCAAACGCCAGCCAGCAAAGATACACACCAACATACCGCCCACCGCAAGGAAGATCTTATCGGTTAGCAAGTCGAAGATATCAAATGCACCAGTATCAAACAGTTTTGGACCCACACCACCGAGTGACAGTGAAGCGAAGATACACAAAGACGCCATCACAATACTTGATGAAATAACAGCCGTTGAACGCTTCATGCCTTTCTCATCGATGAGGTAAGAAACCACCACTTCAAGAAGAGAAACGGAAGAAGTCAGTGCTGCTACAGTCAAACCGATAAAGAACAGGAGCGCTAGAACTAGACCAATAACGCCACCCATTTCAGAGAACAACTGAGGCACAACAACGAATACAAGACCAGGGCCAGCGGCTGGCTCCATACCAAAAGCAAACATCGCTGGGAACATAGCCACACCCGCTAGGATAGCGACACCGGTATCCATCGCGGTAACCATACCCGTGGTTTGTACAAGGTTTTCTTGCTTCTTCAAGTAAGAGCCGTAAGTCATCATACAACCCATACCTAAACTCAACGAGAAGAACGCTTGACCCAGAGCGGCCAGCACAACATTGCTGTCTACTTTTGAGAAGTCCGGCATAAACAGGAACTCAAGACCTGCCATCGCACCTGGCAACATCAAACCTTTCACCGATACGATGATGAGGATGATAAATAGCAGTGGCATTAGGACCTTGCCCGCTTTCTCGATACCACCTGAAACACCACGCATAACAATTACGATGTTCAGTAGTAGGTAGATACCCATCCAAAGCAAAGGTTGAACCGGATCGGAAATAAACGCACCAAAGCTCGAACCAATGGTGTCTGGTGTGCTTAATAGACCACCGCCCACTTTGAAGATGTAAGCCAGTGCCCAGCCACCAACCACTGGGTAGAAACCCATGATCAATAGACCACTGAATACACCTAATACGCCTGTGAACGTCCAACGACGATCCGTTGACTTAAATGCGCCAACTGCAGAAAGACCTGTCTTACGACCAATCGCAAACTCAGTGAGCATTACGCTAAAGCCGATAAAAATAACGAAAAATAGGTAGATCGCAACGAATGCACCGCCGCCGCTCTCACCTGCTGTGTAAGGAAACTTCCATATATTGCCTAAACCGACCGCAGAGCCTGCGGCTGCCATCACGAAGCCTGGTTTAGACCCCCACGTGTCACGTGGTGCTGCACTTGTATTACTCATATCCACGCTCTATCTCCAAAAAATATGTTGTGTTTGCATCCAGATGAGCGTCTAAATAGGTTATGTACAAAATTTTTTACACACGAACATTGTTCGCTTGACGTCATCCTGCTAGCAAGTAAAACAGTTTAAGAATAAAATTGGAAGCCCGAACAGTCTATTTTCCCACCTTATCTTTCATTATCGCGATTAAGTGCTGATTTTTTAGCCACAAACACCTCATCAACCTTAATTTTACAAAATCTTTACAACTTTTCGCTATATGAACTCGGTTCTCTATTGAGGCTGCTATTTCTAATTTTTCTATTTCAGCTTACTATCTGAATCGTTTACTAGTTTCTACGAGATAGCGATGGACAAGTTCTACCATTTTCTCACCCTCGCAGGGATCGGACTTTATTGGGTCCTGATTGCTGGTGTGACGTTCCGTGTCGTGTTAAAGCGTCGTGCCGTGAGCGTTTCGCTCGCATGGCTAATGATCATTTACATTCTCCCTGTGCTGGGCGTCGCCTGCTATTTTCTGTTTGGTGAGCTAAATCTAGGCCGCAAACGAGCCGAGCGTGCCAAAGAGATGTTTGCACCCTTTGCCACTTGGTTTTCGCAACTGAATGACTGCCAAGCCCATGCGCCAGAGTCGATGGGACGCCACATCTATCGTATTGACGAATTGTGCAATACTCGGCTGGGCTTACCCGCACTCAGCGGTAACACGCTCTCTCTGCAACGTTCTCCTGAAGAGATTCTTCATTCCGTCATTCAAGATATCGAAAACGCGCAAAGTAGTATTCGCATGGTGTTTTATATCTGGCATCCCGGAGGCTTAGCGGATTCTGTCGCTTCAGCGCTTATCCAAGCCGCCAAACGAGGTGTGGATGTCAAACTGTTGCTGGATTCAGCGGGGAGTCCACGATTTTTCCGTAGCCATTGGCATCAGATGATGGTAAACGCAGGCATTCATGTGGTACAAGCGCTAGAAGTGAGCCCATGGCGTATTTTTCTACGTCGTCTCGATTTAAGACAACACCGAAAAATCATCGTTATCGACGATGAGATTGCCTACACAGGTTCAATGAATTTGGTCGACCCTGCCTACTTCAAACAAAGCAGCGGCGTTGGGCAATGGGTGGATATCATGGTGCGTTTGACAGGCCCAACGGTGAACGTGCTTTCCGCCATTCATTGCTGGGATTGGGAAGTAGAAACTGGACATCGCCAATTACCCAGACTGCCTGAATGCCCGTTAGACTCGAGGCAATACCAAAACCCCATTCAAGTGGTTCCATCGGGCCCCGGCATGCCGGAGAACTTGATTTCTCAAGTGTTGATTCTCGCCATCAACCAAGCGAACCACTCGGTCACGATTACCACACCTTACTTTGTGCCAAGCATCAATCTGCTCGACACATTAAAAATGACCGCTCAACGTGGTATCGACGTTCAGTTGATCATTCCTCATAAGAATGATTCTTTAATGGTTCAGTGGGCATCACGGTCGTTTTATAGCGAGTTGATGGAAGCTGGGGTCAAAATTTTTGAGTTTTATGGGGGCTTACTGCATACCAAATCCGTTGTCATCGACCAAGAGTTTTGTCTCGTCGGGACGGTCAACATCGACATGCGCAGTTTGTGGCTCAATTTTGAAGTCACACTGGCGGTAGATGATGAGCATTTCACCCAACAAATGCACCAATTGCAACAAAACTACAAATCGCGCGCTCATCCTGTTCATCTGAGCGAATGGAACAAACGCTCGCTTTACTCGCGCTTTTTAGAGCGACTCTACTACCTCTTTAATCCTTTGCTGTGAAACTCACCCACAGTGACAACTTGAAAACATCCCCTTGTCGGGGATGTTTTTGCTTTGCAACCCTTGCCAAGCCTATACGCTCCATGTTTTAAATAGGGCATTCTCTCATAGACAAGGAATTAACATGTCGGAAGGCAAACAAACCAAGCTGGTCACCGCTGGACGCGATAAAAAATGGACAAATGGCGTGGTAAACCCGCCAATTCAACGTGCGTCGACGGTGGTTTTTGACACAGTGGCAGACAAACACCACGCGACCGTCAATCGAGCCAACAAAACACTTTTTTACGGCCGTCGCGGCACTCATACCCACTTCGCCTTTCAAGAAGCGATGACACAAATTGAGGGCGGTGCTGGTTGCGCACTTTACCCATGTGGCACCGCCGCCATTTCCAACGCGATTCTTTCCTTCGTCGAAACCGGCGATCACATTCTGATGGTCGATACCTGCTACGAACCAACTCGCGATTTCTGCGATAAGATCATGAAAAAAATGGGGGTAGAAACCACCTATTACGATCCGATGGTTGGAGAAGGCATTCGTGAGCTCATCAAACCCAATACCAAAGTGCTGTTTTTGGAATCTCCCGGCTCTATTACCATGGAAGTGCAAGATGTCCCTACCCTCGCACGTATTGCGCATGAGCACGGTATCATCGTGATGTTGGATAACACGTGGGGCGCCGGTGTCAACTTCTCACCTTTCGAGCACGGAGTAGACATCTCGATTCAAGCAGCAACGAAGTACATCGTCGGCCATTCGGATGTGATGCTGGGAACCGCTGTCGCAAGCGAGCCCTATTGGGATCAGTTGCGTGAGCAAAGTTATTTGATGGGACAGTGCGTCTCACCGGATGACGCCTATCTTGGTCTGCGTGGTCTAAGAACGATTGATGTACGTTTGCGTCAACACGAACAAGCCAGCCTAAAAGTCGCGCAATGGCTCGCAACCCGACCAGAAGTGGACCATGTTCGCCACCCAGCATTGGAGAGCTGCCCTGGCCACGAGTTTTTTAACCGTGATTTCACTGGCGGTAATGGCCTGTTTTCTTTTGTATTGAAGACCTCATACCCTCGTGCAACCACAGCGCTGCTCGATGGAATGAAACACTTCAGCATGGGCTATTCGTGGGGTGGATTTGAAAGCTTAATTTTGGCCAATGAACCAAAGAGTTTCTCAAGCTTACGTACTGTCGCCAATCCGAACTTTGAAGGCACCTTGATCCGCCTGCATATTGGTTTAGAAAATGTCGAAGACCTAATTGCCGATCTCGAAGCGGGGTTTGAACGTTATAACGCATTGATTCTTGAAAGAGAAACCTCTCTCAGCTAACGGCGGTTTACCTCATCAGGCGACCCACCCGCTGATGCACATCAAACAGCCCCTCATCTCTGCGGGGCTGTTTTTTATCTGCATGCTTTGCTGGGGCAGTGAATTAAATGGTCATCGACCATCCCGACAGCCTGCATGAAGGCATAGCAAATGGTTTCTCCAACAAACTTGAAGCCACGCTTTTTAAGAAACTTGCTGAGCGCTTTAGATTGCTCCGTGACCGCGGGCACTTCATCCATTGATTGCCATTGGTTAACAATCGGCTGATGGTCAACAAAAGACCACAAAGCGTTAGACAGTGAACCAAACTCTTCTTGAAGCGCCAATGCCGCGCGTGCATTACTAAACACCGACGCAATTTTCCCACGATGTTTCACCACATCGTACTGAGCGATGATCGCCTCAACCCTTTGCTCTCCCTGTTGCGCGAGTCGTTTGAGATCATAGCCTTCAAAAGCCTCTCGATAACCTTGACGTTTTTTCAGAATAGTAATCCAACTCAATCCTGCCTGTGCACCTTCTAACGTAATGAACTCAAAAAGTACGGTGTCGTCGTAAACAGGCTTACCCCATTCCGAATCATGATATTCACGCTCTAAAGGGTGATTCATCGCCCACGCACATGTTTTTTGTTCTGCCATCATCTAATTCCTTATAAAAACGCCCTCACAAGGTGAAGGCGTTTAGATTCCTAGGCCGATTAATTATTTCGGCACCGCCACTTTGTGGAAGAGACGATACAACACTGGCACGACAATCAGTGTCAGGATTGTCGCAAAACCCAGACCAAACATGATGGTGACTGCCATCGGCTTAAAGAAAATGTCGGGTAACAGAGGCACCATGCCCAGAATCGTGGTGATCGCCGCCATACAGACTGGGCGAACACGGCTCAACGCAGCATCCACAACCGCAACATACGGATCTTTGCCTGACTTCATCTCTATTTCGATTTGATCAAGCAATACGATACCGTTTTTCAACAGCATGCCAGACAAGCTTAAGAAGCCGAGTAACGCCATAAAACCAAATGGCGTATTGAGCGCTAACAAGCCGGTTGTTACCCCAATCACCGCCAGAGGCACCGTCAGCCAAACGATCAATGGCTCTTTCACTGAGTTAAACAAGAACACAGTGATCAAGAACATAAACAGGTAACCCATTGGCATGGTGGTAAAGAGCGACGCTTGTGCATCACGAGAGGATTCATATTCCCCACCCCATTCCAGAGAGTAACCTGGTGGAAGTTGAATGGCTTCGATTTGTGGCATCAAACGTTTCTGTAACGTTGACGCGGTCTCTTCACCAAGAATGTCAGGGTCAGCCATCACCGTCAGCACGCGTTTGCGGTTCTTGCGCACAATAATTGGGTCTTCCCAAAGCAATTCATAGCCTAACGTCACCTGTTGAAGAGGAATGAATTCGCTTAACGCCGGGCTCCAAATTTTCATCCCTTCGATATTACGAATGTCCACACGCTCTTCATCAGGTAGACGGGCAACGATCGGCATTAACGTCGTACCATCACGATAAATACCAATCGCCATTCCCGAAAACGACATGGCAAGGAAATCGTCCACATCCGACTTTGTGATGCCGTAACGTCTAGCTTGGCTTTCGTTAAACTGTGGCTCAAGCACTTTGGTACGTTCACGCCAGTCGTGGCGAACGTTGGTTGCCCCTGCATCGGCGTACATGATATCCATCACCTGAGCGGCAATTGAGCGCAATACCGTTGGATCCGAACCGATAATGCGCGCTTCGATCTTCGCACCACCGCCTG
This sequence comes from Vibrio sp. CCUG 15886, assembly GCF_028570825.1. Lineage (NCBI taxonomy): Bacteria > Pseudomonadati > Pseudomonadota > Gammaproteobacteria > Vibrionales > Vibrionaceae > Vibrio > Vibrio sp. CCUG 15886. The sequence continues at coordinate 172,432 of NZ_JAQQBT010000004.1, forward strand.
GACCTAACTCAATTTGCTTCAATTTGTAGTTGATCTCTGGGAAGTTATCTTTGACATGCTGGCGGAATTTCGCCATCAAAGGAGCAAGGGCTTCATAGCTGGTGACACGCGTAGTAATTTCACCATACGCGGCATAGCTCTTCTCTGGTGCGTAGGTCAGCATGAAACGCTGCAAACCCTTACCCGCTGTGGTCGTGATGTGCTCGACATTGTCTTGTTCGGCTAACCAGCTTTCCAACGCTTTAAGCTTGGTGTTAGTCGCTCGAATGTCCGTCCCTTCTGGCAGCCAGATATCGGCTTGGAACATTGGCGTGGTCGACGATGGAAAGAATGCCTGCTTAACCAATGTAAAGCCGTACAAACTGACGCCTAAACCCAGCACCAACACGATCATGGTCAACCAAGCTCGCTTCATACAGAACTCTAAGAAGTTCTTGTATACCACGAAGATCATGCCGTTATACGGGTCCACTTCTTCGCCCGATTCTGACACATTCACTTTCTGGCCTTTAAAGAAAATATCGGCGAAGAAAGGCGTTAAAGAAATCGCAGTGAACCAACTCAGCATCAGAGAAATCAGCAACACGGTAAAGAGAGTGCCACAGTATTCACCTGTTGCATCTTCCGACAGACCGATAGGAGCAAACGCGGTCACCGCAATGACCGTCGCCCCAAGGAGCGGCCACTTGGTTTGCGTGACAATGTCGGTCGCGGCCTGCAGACGCGTTCGGCCTTTTTGCGTGCCAATCAATATCCCTTCAACCACCACAATGGCGTTATCCACCAGCATCCCCAGTGCGATAACCAACGCGCCGAGAGAGATACGTTGCAAGTCGATCTTGAAATACTGCATGAAGATGAAGGTACCCAGTACCGTGAGCAGCAAAATCAAACCAATCAACAGGCCAGAGCGCAAACCCATAAAGAACAACAGGACGATAATAACAATCGCTACTGCTTGCCCCAAACTCACCACGAATCCGCTGACCGACTTATCCACTTCTTTCGGTTGGCTATAAATCTCGGAGATATCAATGCCAACCGGTTGCTGGTATTTCAGTTCTGCTAGGCGACGGTCGAAGGATTTACCCACTTCCACCACGTTGACACCTTGTGCAAAAGAAACGCCGACGTTCAACGCCAGTTTGCCATTGAAGTTGATGATGTTGTTCGGCACTTCAACGTAGCCACGCTTGATATCGGCCACGTCGCGAAGATAGATCAATCCCTGAGCTCCGCTCTCGGTGATGATGAGATCGCCCAACTGATCGACGTTTTGGAACTCACCCGTAGGATGGATACGGATGTATTCATCGCCAATTCGGATCGCACCAGCGTCAGACACCACGTTTTGCGTCGAAAGCAGGTTAAAGACCGTGTTTGGTGAAATACCTAAGCTACTTAAACGCTTCATCGATATCTCGATAAACACTTGCTCTTGCTGTTGTCCAGTGACGGAAACTTTGCTGACCCCATCGACCAGTTCAAGCTCACGCCTTAAATAATCGACATAATCCAGCAGTTCTTTATAACTGTAACCATCGCCTGTGACTGCAAGTAAAATCCCGTACACATCACCAAAGTCATCAATCACTTGCGGGTCATTCACTCCGGGAGGAAGCTGACCTTTAAGGTCGTTGACTTTACGACGCAGTTCATCCCAGATTTGTGGCAGATCATCCGGACCATAATTGTTTTTCATGGTCACAGTGATTTGAGATAACCCGCGGCTGGAAATGGAGTTAACCTCATCCACATAAGTTAATTGCTGAATCGCTTTCTCAAGCGGATAAGTCACCTCTTCTTCAACCTGCTGAGGTGTGGCACCCGGATAGGAAGTCACCACCATTGCGTCTTTGATGGTAAAGGCCGGATCTTCTAAACGACCTAAACCAAAAAACGCAGCCACCCCACCAATCAAAAAGATCAGCGAAATCATCCAACTAATCACACGATTTCGAATAAAATACGCTGCGACGCCCGTTACTTCATCATCGCTTTGAGGCGACACTACTGGTTTATCACTCATTGTTCGCCTCCTGAGAAATCACATTCACTTTAATGCCGTCGCGCAGTCGTGCGATACCCGCCACCACCACTTGCTCTGAATGCGTTAGCCCCTCAATAATTTGCGCACTCTCTTTCGACGCTTTACCTACAACGACTTGACGTTTGCTAACGCTATTGTCCGCGTTTAACACCCAAACAAATTTTTTCTCTCGATTCAGCTCATCCCCATCGGCATTAAAAATGGCCTCAATCGGTACACGAATACCCGAGTTCAACTCCAGCCCGACCCCTTCTCCTCGTGAAGTCACCTCAACGGCCATGCCGTCTAAGATGTACTCTTTTTCCGGCATCGGCATGGTCAGCGTGACCGTAAAGGTGCCTGTTTTTGGATCGGGCTCTGTGGTGAACTCTTTGATTTTTGCCGAGTACTCATTTCCACTGCGAACACGAACTAGGGCATCAACGTGCTCAAGCTTTTCTCTGGTGGGCTGATTGACATACAGCTGATCGGGAAGCTGAATTAAGATTTCGACTTCATCAACACTGTGAATGTTGACCACTTGCTGCCCAACTTGAACGTTTTCAAATTGATCAACACTGACCCGTGAAATGATGCCGTCAACAGGTGCTTTTAACTGTGTAAACGAGAGGCGCAGTTTTGCCAATTCAAGTTCAGCCAGTGCAATTTGGCGCTGCGCAGCGATCTCATCAAACTGAGATTTTGCCAGTAACCCTTTTTTCACCAGCGGCTCCGAGCGCTTAAACTGGCTATCCACTACCGAGAACCTTGCTTGCGCGTTATCCACGTCTAAGCGGTAATCAGTGGGGTCAAGTTCAGCAATCACATCGCCTTTTTTTATCCTATCCCCTTCTTTGACGTATAAGCTCCTGACTTCTCCAGCGACTCGAAAACTGAGGTGAGAACGTTCTGCAGCGTTTGCTACAGCAGGGAAATAGAGGCTGTCGATCATCTCTTTGTCAGTCAACGAGACAATTTTGACATTTGGGTCAGCCATAGCGGCTGGCTGATTTTGTTGCCCACATCCGGCTAACAGTAAAGCGGCGGACAACGCGGTTAAACCAATCCATTTATTCACGTTATAGCCCTCGCTCTTTAACCCATTCACGAACTTTTATCCCTGACTCGATACCACTGACACCAGAAATAATGATTTGGTCACCATCATTGAGACCATTAACCACTTCGCGCTTGTCGTTAAGCTCCACTTCCGCGAGCTCAACAATGCTCTGATCATTCACTCGCCAAACATACTTTTTCTCATCTTGCTTAAAGATGGCAGAGGTAGGGATTTGTGTGGCAGATTGAGATTTGGCACTCACGTGGACACTACCAGCCATACCGGGGAGCACCCCAAGATCGGCAGGACGCTCCATGATCATAGTGACTTTATAACTGCCGGTTTTGGTATCCGCTTCGGTATCGATTTCTTGGAAGCGCAGGGGGAATTCGCTCCCTGGGAATGCGTCAAAACGCATCACCGCGTTCGGCTCAACACCCCGAGAGAAACGGCCCAATAGATGATCTGGCAATTGGAAAATCACCTTCATCAATTGATTGGTTTGGATATTCATTACGCCTTGTTTGGCCGCAACGTATTCGTGATTTTCAGCTGAAATAAGAGAAATGGTGCCATCATAAGGTGCAATCAGCTTAGTGTAACGAAGGTTGGCCTCAGCTTGCTCTAACGTAGCGCGCGCAGAGTTGTGGTTGGCTTGTGCTTGATCGAAGTCTTGCTCAGAGACCACCTTATCGGCGCGAAGCTTTTTGTAGCGCTCATATTGCACATCCGCCAGTTTAAAATTTGCTCTCGCTTGTTTTGCCAGCAACGCGTACTCATCTGGGTTCAAGGTGGCTAAAACCTGCCCTTTTGTCACTCTTTGACCTGCAGTAACGTCAATGGTCTGCAATTGTCCAGGGACACGAAATGTTAAAACTGCCTTATCACCCGCTTCAGAAACAGCAGGAAAAGTTCGTTCAAATTTGGCGTCACCCACCGACACCGTGAATAACTTGGCAGGCCGCGAATCGGGCTCGGGAATAGGAGGAAGCTCTCGACCACATCCTCCCAATGCTGTGGCGACAGCAAGAAAAACCAATGCTTTTCTCATGGTTATCATCCTGTTAGAAAATGTTCTCTATACCTTAGATGAAACTATGATTTTGTTCCAGTTAACAGCTTTGTAAATATCTGAAATTTAATAAAATGAGAGCAAGGTTAAACCTTGCTCTCATGAAAATTGCCCAAGAAGGATTATTTTTACTAAAACAAACTTAAAGTTTGTTAAATTCGCGGTTCACTTTGAAGGTATCGGAAGTGACATACGCTTCCATATCACGCACTTTGTTTTCAATTCGATTGAAATCCGCTTCAAGGATCGCCAACAAGGATTCCGCCGTTTGCCCTTGCTGCCAAGGTTTGGCTTTGAGCTTATGGTCATGGCGCATTTTTAAATCTTCTTGGTACTGGATTGGTTGCTTTTCCAACATAAATGTCAGGGCAACGTACGCCAGAATAACCAGAAAACTTCCGCCTAACAGCGCCGCAGAAATCACGAGAATCCGAATCAACCAAACTTCAATGGCCAAGTAGTTTGCAATACCCGCGCAGACACCACTCAATTTGCCGTTGATTGGGTCACGATAGAGCTCTCGACTATTCATAGCGACGTCTCCAATTTGGGTTTTCCGCATCGAGGATACGCTCCAAGGTGTCTATACGTGATTGAAGCTTTTCCGCTTGACCGGACAAAGACTCCAACTTCTGCAAATCTATGTCCGACAAACCGCTACCTACTTTGCGCTGACTGCGATAGTGAAGAAATAGCCACAGTGGTGCGACAAAAATCAGAAATACGATTAATGGCCCTGCAATCATAAATGTCGTCATAGATGGCTCCTTTGCTTATTTTTGTTGTGAGTTCACTTGTTCTTTTAACTTTGCCAACTCTTTTTCAATTTCATCCTGAGCTTGAAGCTCAGCAAATTCCTGTTCCAATGATTTTGATGAACCTGAGTTGGCGTAGAGATCCGCTTCGGCTTCCAGCTCATCCACTTTACGAGCGTATTGCTCAAACTTTGCCATCGCTTCATGCGTGCGGCCGGAACTCAAATGACGCTGAACATCACGACGATTGGAAGCCGTTTGATTGCGGATCATCAAAGCTTGCTGCTTCGCGCGCGTTTCGGCAATTTTGGTTTCCAATTTGCCAATTTCGCCAGTCAGTTTCTCAATGGTTTCTTCCACAAGAGTTTGCTCTGTATGCAAACCTTTGATCAAGTCTTGTAGCTTTTGCTTTTCAATTAATGCTGCACGCGCCAAATCTTCACGTTGCTTCGTTAGCGCCAATGTCGCTTTTTGTTGCCAATCCGAAATTTGGCTTTCCATTGCTTCCACTTTACGAGCGAGCTCTTTTTTATCCGCAATGGCTTTCGCCGAGTTGGTACGCACTTCGACCAGCGTGTCTTCCATTTCTTGAATGATGAGACGAATCATTTTTTCCGGATCTTCTGCTTTATCCAGCAGCGCACTGATATTGGAATTGATGATGTCTGCAAAACGAGAAAAAATACCCATGATGGAACTCCTCTATTAGTCTCGATATCGTGCTTTTATCTAAAAATGCACTCAGTCAGTGTTCTAGTTATTTAAGTTATAACAAGAAGCATGCCAAAGTTAATTTTCTTTATTTTTCAATAAAATAGAATTCAACTTGTCTCTTACTGAGCCTATGCTATGATGATTTTCACCAAATATTGGTGAATTTAACCAATTTCGTTTCCCAAACGCTCACTAAGAAGGAACTTATGAAGCAAAACTTGATCGGAGAATCACCTGCCTTTCTGTCTGTCCTCGACAAAGTGTCAAAACTGGCACCGATTGAGCGTCCAATCTTGATCATTGGTGAGCGAGGAACAGGGAAAGAACTGATCGCTCAGCGCTTGCATTACCTGTCTAAACGTTGGGATAAGCCCCTGCTCTCTCTCAACTGTGCCACTTTGTCTGAAGGTTTGATCGACTCCGAGTTGTTTGGCCATGAATCCGGTTCTTTTACGGGCTCAAAGGGGAAACATAAGGGGCGATTTGAACGTGCAGAAGGTGGCACCCTATTTCTTGATGAGCTGGCCACTGCGCCTTTGATGGTACAAGAAAAATTGTTACGAGTGATCGAATACGGTGAGTATGAGCGCGTGGGTGGCCATCAGCCATTGACCGCAGACGTTCGCTTGGTGTGTGCGACCAATGCGGATCTGGTAAAAATGGCCGAAGAAGGTCAGTTTCGCGCTGACTTGCTCGACCGACTCGCGTTTGATGTCATTACGCTACCGCCATTGCGAGAGCGCCAAGAGGATATTCTGTTGCTCGCCGAGCACTACGCGATAAAAATGTGCCGAGAACTCAAACTCGACTATTTTGTCGGCTTTACTTCCCATGCTAATGAGCAGTTGACTCAATACCGCTGGCCGGGCAACGTTCGGGAGCTAAAAAACGTCGTAGAACGGGCCATTTATCGCCACGGCCTTAACCCAGATCCAATTGATGAGCTGATTTTTAATCCCTTCGCTACCGGTTGGGAGAGCGGAGAGGCTGAACAAGACCAACCGAATGCATCGAGTACTGCATCAAGTTCGACAAGCGATGATCAACTCTCTCCACCAGCAACGACCGAGTTTTCGTTCCCGATTGATTATAAACAGTGGCAAGAAGAGCAAGACATTAAGCTACTTAATCAAGCCTTGGAAGCCAGTAAATTCAACCAGCGCCAAGCCGCTGAACTGCTGGGTCTCAGCTATCACCAATTCCGAGGTATGGTAAGAAAGTACGCCTTAGTGGGACAAAACTAGACCTAGGTCCAACAGCAAAATATCGCCGGAGTGTTACACTTAAAGCAGCTCGAAAGGCCCAATAACGCTTTGCTCAAAAAAGAATTTATGTTTGGAGTGGGGTGAATAAAATGATAAATTAGCCGGATCTTTTGGGCGCTAACTTAGGCGTACAGACATACGAAACGTTTCATTTTATGAAAACACTAATACAACTCACATTGGGATTATTAGGCTTTAGCTTACTAACCGGGTGTGGCAAAGACATTGACCACAAAGAAGTACGCCAAACTGGCTTTGTTTTTTGTGGGCAAACCAACCTTAAAACCTTCAATCCTCAGTTGATTGATAGTGGTATTACGGCAGACACTCTCAGCCCGCAGATTTTCGATACCCTTTTGACGCTTGATCCACAAACGCATCAGCCTATTCCGAGCCTTGCTGAAAGTTGGAAGGTCAATAAAACCGGCACAGAATACACGTTTACCCTACGCAAAAATGTCGCGTTTCAAACCACTGATTGGTTTACCCCTTCACGCGCTCTTAACGCAGAAGACGTGGTGTTTAGTTTCCGTCGTATCATCGACCCTAGTCACCCTTATCATCTCGTTGGCGGAGGAAACTACCCTTGGTTTGCTGGCATAGACTTTGCCAACCTTTTGGTGGATGTGGTGCCCCTTTCCGATGACCAAGTGAAGTTTATTCTCAGCCGTCCGAATTTTGCGTTTCTTTCTAATCTTGCGACTGCGCACTCGGTGATCCTGTCTGCCGAATATGCCAATCAACTGGCGGCAAAAGATGCCAAAGAACGTATCGATATGTATCCCGTTGGCAGCGGCCCGTTTTTGTTAGACGAGTATCAAATTAACGATTTGGTTCGTTTACGTCGCCATGAAGGCTATTGGCGTAACCCGGTAAAAATGGAACAGGTGGTTTTCGATATTTCACAACGTGGTACAGGTACGCTTGCCAAACTATTGCGTAACGAGTGCGATGTGTTGCGCTCACCAATTTCCAGCCAGATCCCAATTATTGAAAACAACCCCAATATGGAACTGACGGCAACGCCGGCCATGAACGTTGCTTTCATCGCCATCAATACCAGCCATTCTGCGCTAAAAGATGTGCGTGTGCGCCAAGCGTTGAACCTCGCGATCAACCGACAAAATATCCTCGATTCCGTCTACTATGGAACAGGAACAAAGGCGTACACCTTGTTGCCGCCCAACTCATGGGCATACCAGAAAGACAGCGTCAAAGTGCGTTTTGATCGTAACTACGCACTTGCGCTGATGCGTGAAGCGGGTTACGAGAAAGGACTGTCACTAACGATGTGGGTACCACTAGAGCCTCGTGTCTATAACCCAAGCCCGAGAAAAACAGCAGAGTTGATTCAGTCTAATCTAGCGGATATTGGCATCGACTTAACCCTTATTACTGATGAAAGAAACGAACGTGTGACTACCGATCACACACAAGGCGATCTTTCACTAACGGGTTGGGTGGGAGACACTGGCGATCCTGATAATTTCTTACGCCCACTGCTTTCTTGCAGCTCTGAAAGAGCGGGGATTAACGTTGCCATGTGGTGTAACAGTGATTTTGATTTCTTGCTCGATCTCGCGTTAGAAACCGAAAAGAATCGTTATCGCCTAAACTTATATCGTCAAGCGCAAAATATTCTCAACGAGGAATTCCCTGTGATTCCATTGGCACACGGCGTTCAGTTCCGTGCTCATGACAAATCGCTGATTGGCTTCAAATCCAGTCCATTCAATTCCCAACCTTTCGACACGGTAGAGAGAGCTTATTGATGTTCTGGTATGCAGTAAGACGCCTTAACTTATTCGTCATTACACTGGCCATTTTAACCATGGTTGGTTTTTCGATCTTACGCTTAGACCCAGAGTCAGTATGGGCTCAAGCCGAATATTGGCATGGTTGGAGTATTTATCTTTCCGAACTCGCACAACTTAACTTTGGCGTCAGCAAAAGCGGTGCCGCCATTTATGATGAATTGACGGTGGTGTTTCCCGCCACATTGGAACTCTGTTTTTTTGCCTTTTTGGTCGCGCTCTTGATCGGCATTCCTTTTGGAACGATAGCAGGTATGAAACAAGGTAAGTGGGTCGATACCACCATCTCCTTTGTCTCCATGTCTGGCTACTCTGCCCCGCTTTTTTGGGTCGCGCTATTGATGCTGATGGTGTTCTCTCTCCATTTCGAGATATTTCCTGTCTCTGGGCGCTATGATCTACTTTATGAAATCAAACACGTAACTGGTTTTGCCATCATCGATGCGTTTCTTGCTAAAGGGCCTTACAAAGCTCATGCACTGCAGAGCGTCATTGAACATATGGTGCTGCCCTGCTTGGTCTTGGCGCTGGCGCCAACCACACAAGTGATCGGCTTGATGCGAGCTTCTGTGGCCGACGTTATGAGTCAAAACTACATCCGAGCGGCCAGAATCAAAGGTTTAACCACACGAGAAATCGTCACCCAACATGTATTACGCAACGCGATTCCACCCATTATTCCTAAAGTTGGCGTACAACTTTCCAGCATGCTGACGCTGGCCATCATTACGGAATCGATTTTTAACTGGCCGGGTATTGGCCGTTGGTTACTAGATGCACTCTCGAATCGAGATTATGTATCGATTCAAGCGGGAGTGATGGTCGTGGCGACATTAGTGCTCACGGCCAACATTTTGTCCGATCTGATTGGCGCGATGATCAATCCACTGGTAAGGAAGGAATGGTATGCTAACCGATAGTGTTTACCAGGAAGAGCATATTCCGACTCAATTTGAGCGCTTTTGGCGTAGCTTCCGCAATAACAATCTCGCTATGTTTGGATTGTGGTGTTTGATCTTGTTGTTGCTGGTTACCATCAGCGCACCTTGGTTGGTCCCGCACGACCCTCAAAAACAAACCGCGCAATTACTGGTACCTCCTTCATGGAGCCCTGCGGGGACGGTCGAATATTTCCTTGGTACCGATGATTTAGGCCGAGACATCCTATCGCGCCTCATTATGGGAACGCAGCCCACTTTAGGCGCCGCGATCATCATTACTGCCATCGCCGCCATCATTGGCTGCTTTATCGGTGTTCTTGCAGGGATGACACGTGGACTCCTGTCCAGTACGTTGAACCACTTACTGGATACGGTCATGTCCATTCCATCACTGCTTTTGGCGATCATCTTTGTCGCATTCTTTGGTGTAGGCGAATTCACCGTGTTGTTGGCCGTTGGACTTGCGCTGATTCCACGCTTTATTCGCTCGGTTTACATTGCCATACACACCGAAGTTGAAAAAGATTACATCATGGCAGCGCGACTCGATGGCGCGAATAGCTTCTACTTGCTGTGGAACTCCATTTTGCCGAACGTACTGACCGTGATTGCGACCGAAATTACCTTGGCGCTGTCTGTTGCTGTTTTAGACATCACCGCGCTTGGCTTTCTGGGGCTGGGGGCACAAGCACCGAGCACCGAATGGGGTGCAATTCTTGGCGATTCCGTGGAGCTGATTTATCTCGCGCCTTGGACCGTAACACTGCCCGGATTGTCCATTATGTTTACCGTTATCGTCATCAACCTTGTCGGGGATGGCGTACGCCGAGCTCTCAATGCGGGGATCGAATAATGCCATTATTGGATATTCGTCATTTGACGATCGAAATTGAGACTCCGCAAGGCTTGGTGAAAGCCGTTGATCGCATGAGCCTCACGCTAAATGAAGGTGAAATTCGCGGCCTCGTTGGCGAATCTGGCTCGGGTAAAAGCTTGGTCGCCAAAGCCATCGTTGGGGTATGCAAAGACAACTGGAGAGTCACCGCCGACCGCATGCGATTGGGCAACATTGACCTACTGCAACTCACGCCAAGTGAAAGACGACGTGTCATCGCTCGCGACATCGCGATGATTTTCCAAGAGCCATCCACCTGTCTTGACCCGTCTGAAGAAGTGGGCAAGCAGTTGATTGAATCGATTCCATCACGCACTTTTGAAGGGAAGTGGTGGGAGCGATTTAAGTGGCGTAAAAAACGCGCGATTGCACTTTTGCATAAAGTGGGCATTAAAGATCATCAACGCTTGATGAAAAGCTATCCCTATGAACTCACTGATGGTGAATGCCAAAAAGTGATGATTGCGATGGCGATCGCCACGGCGCCAAAACTGTTGATTGCGGATGAGCCGACTAACGACCTCGATCCGATCACGCAAAATCAGATCCTACGCTTGTTGAGCAGAATGAATCAGTTGAACAACACGACGATTTTGCTCATCGGCCACGACTTAACCAATATTACCCAATGGGCCAACCGTATTACGGTGATGTACTGTGGCCAATCGGTGGAATCGGCTGACACAGATCGTATTTTGGAAGCACCGAAGCATCCCTATACCGCAGCCCTACTAAAAGCGATGCCGGACTTTAGTCATTGGATTCCTCACAAGCAGAAGTTGCAGTCGCTGCCGGGCTCGATTCCTCCGTTGCAACATTTGCCGATCGGGTGTCGCTTGGGACCTCGTTGCCCATACGCGCAGCGCCAGTGTGTTGAGATTCCGTATGCGCGTCGTATTAAAAATCATAAGTTTAGCTGTCATTTCCCTCTTAACACGGAGAAAGATTCATGAGTGCGTTGTTAGAGGTTGAAAACCTGTCGAAAAATTTTGTTACCCGTTCAGGCTTGTTTAAACGGGAAGTACAGCAGGCAGTGAAACCGGTCAGCTTTACACTAGAAGCGGGCCAAACCATTGGTTTTATTGGCCAAAATGGTTCAGGAAAATCAACACTAGCCCGCATGCTGGCAGGCATGGTGGAACCGACTTCTGGCGAAATTCGTGTCAACGGCGAGCGACTTGAGCACCGAGATTACGCCACGCGCTGCAAACTGATTCGGATGATTTTCCAAGATCCCAACACCTCGTTGAATCCACGTATTCAAATCGGGCGTATTTTGGAAGGTCCACTCAAGCGAAACACCAACATGCCGCCGGAAGCACGCCTAAAGCGGGTTAAAGACACACTGTTGCGGGTTGGCTTGTTACCCGAACACGCCTATTTTTATCCGCAGATGCTGGCAACCGGGCAAAAGCAGCGTGTCTGCTTAGCACGGGCCTTGATTCTACAACCTTCTATCATCGTTGCCGACGAAGCGCTAAACGGCTTAGACATGGCAATGCGCTCACAAATCATCAACCTCTTTTTAGAACTGCAAGAAGAGATGGGCGTGTCGTTTGTCTATGTATCACAGCACATCGGTATCGTTAAACACATCACCGATAAAGTGATGGTAATGCATGAAGGTGAAGTGGTGGAATCTGGTGATACGCAAATCGTGTTGAGCGATCCACAGCATCCTCTTACACAACGTTTGGTCGAAAACCATTTCTACAAAACCCCTTCTCACTACTAGAAGCCATCTGTTAGCGTGATGAAAAAATAGTCAGCGAAGCAAGGAGCAATGCATGAATAACGTTTGGGTGAAACCACTGATTGGCATTGCTCTCCTACTTTTGACATCGGGCACTCATGCACTGGAAAAAACGTGGCTTCAGCCAGCCTTCGTCAGCAACGCATTCATTCAAGTGGCATTGCGCAATGAATATAGTCCTGGGGAAAAGAAAGTTCGCAAATGGCACACGCCTGTACGTGTGTATGTTGAACATCAGGTCGCAGATAAAGCGCTGCATGAATCGCTATTAAAAATGCACCTCCGTGATTTGTCCACCATCACGGGCCTCTCAATTGAGACCACCAGCGACAAAGCACAAGCCAACGTTGTTTGGGTGTTCACCCAAGAATCGAGCTATCAAAGTGAAGTCAAACGTCTCATGGGACGTAAATCTGCCAACAATCTAGGCAGCGCGGTTTGCAAAGCGGGTTTTAAAACCCGCCAAAGTGCCATCTATTATGCTGCGATTGTTATTCCTGTCGACAAAGCGCGCGAGCACGGCAAATTAGTCGCTTGTATTGTGGAAGAAATCACGCAAGTTCTTGGCCTGCCTAACGATTCAGATCAGGCTTACCCTTCTATTTTTAATGACAATTCCCCAGAAGAGTTACTCTCACCACTCGATATCGTCCTACTCAAATTGCTTTATCAACCGGAGATTAAGGCCGGTATGTCGGAGGCGGAAGTCAAACCAGTACTAAGTACACTGCTCACGCGTTTTGCCGAGAATGGCACCTTATCTCAATCCGTCGATGTAGCAACGCAAACCGAGCTGTTTCAGTTTATTGGGTATTGATCGTTGAGCGGTTCAAAGCCGTTAAATTGCTATGCGGCGATAAAAAAACGGCGCTAAATCGCACCGTTATTTTCCGTGATTGACCAGAGCGTTTTATCTCTTCGCCGCCTGTTTTTTCAGTTCAAAATCAAACTCATCAGGGAACAACACCACCCCTTCCTCATTAATGCTCGGAAACACGACAACCGATAGCTCGTCGTCTTCTAAGCCACGAGTCCAGCGGCTGTGCCACTTGTTTAGCGAGATCGATTCCGCTTGGCACTCTTGCCAATCGCCCGTGGCCCACTCTTCGGCAAACTCTTTATTTGGCCAAACCGGTACGCACTCTTCCTCTTCGGTGTTGAGCATCACGCAGCCATGCTCATCAGTGAGGATCCATACTTGGCGCTGGGCGACAATTTCCTTAACGCAGTAACGTAAACGCTGCTCTTGATCGTAACTATTAATGGTACGAATTTGATCTTGGGATAATGGTGTGGTCATTGCGCCTCTCCACTTTTGCCTTTTGGCGACATTCAATTAAAAACGCCCACTTGCCGTGGCAAATGGGCGTTTCCATTATGGTGCAAAGTCTCACCTAGTACCAGCAAGACTCTTTCACTCTGTGCGACTGATTACGCAAGCTCAACTTGAAGCCAAGGCCAGCCTTGCTTCTTACGACTTAGCGTGTTTTCCATCATCAGCAGGCCATCTTTTTCATGCTTAGCCAGTTTGTCTGACCACTCACCTTTGTAGATCAAGCGAGTCCAAGCTGTCGTGATGTCAGTTAGCATAACAGCAGCAAACGCAAGGCCATCTTCGTCACAACGACGTTGTAGGTCCGCTTCTAGTGCTTCGATCATGCCATCTACTTGCTCTAACGTTGCCAGTTCAACTTGGCCTACAACCACGTCACGACCATTGAATGGGTAACCTTTCAGATCTTTCTCTACCAATTGTGCAGCAGATAGACCTTCAATATTTGTTTTCGCGATCAGTAGATCTTTAGTAAACGCATCAACATCGGTAACACCGGCAATTTGCGCAAGCTCTGCAACGGCATCTTTGTCTTTTTGCGTACAAGTTGGAGAAGCAAAACCAACGGTGTCAGACAGGATTGCCGACATCATTAGCTTAGCGATTTTTTCAGAGATCGCGTGACCTTCAATCTTGAACATGTTGAACAGAACGGTGTTAGTACAACCAACAGGCCAGATCCATGCTTCCATTGGGTTTACGGTCATGACGTCACCAAGACGGTGATGGTCAACGATACCCGCAACTTCAGCTTCAGCAATATCATCAGGCGCTTGCGCAAGATCTGAGTAATCCACCAACCACACCGTTTCACCGGCTACTGATGTACGTAGCTCAGGAACGTCTGCGCCAGCTACTTCAAGAATGTGCTGTGTTTCACGGTTGATTTCGCCTTGACGAATCGGCATCGCTTCAACGCCACGCGCTTTTAGCAGCTCAGTGGCTACGATGGCACTACAAATACTGTCACTGTCTGGGTTTTTATGACCTACAACTAGAATCATTATCTTTCCTATCCAAGTCTCGTTATTCCTGCTTAACCAAAAAGCAGGGTTGCTCACAAAGGGGCATACTTTACCTGAAATGAGTGGATTTGACACCAAGAAAAGTGACGTCCAGCTATTGCGAATAATTCTCACTTTTATATAATGATAATCATTCTTATTTGCATCAGGGGCAACAATGAACGCAACGAAATTTTTTAGCTCAACGCACCCATTGCTGCAACCGACGCAGTTTCGTCTCGCTCATAAACGGTTGATATTGCCTGTTGCCCTTTTGATGTTGCTGCTTAGTGACACGACTCGACAAATCACCGTGACGACTCTCTCTGACTCTTTCTGGGCGGTCTCCTGTTACGTCGCGGCCACGCTCGCCATTTACCACTATTTATCTGGCTTTATGTCGCGCACCAATCGAGTGACACAACTTTATCGCGCATCACGCCACTACCAAGTCTTTTTTGCCGCTTTACTTGGCGCTCTGCCCGGTTGTGGCGGCGCCATTGTTGTCACAACGCAATTCATCAGCGGCCGAGTTGGCTTTGGAGCGATTGTCGCCGTGCTAACCTCAACCATGGGCGACGCCGCCTTTCTGCTGCTCGCCGCCAAACCCGTAACTGGACTCGGCGTTATTGCGTTGGGCATTGCAGTCGGAACCCTTTCTGGCATGGTGGTGAACGCATTCCATGGCGACGATTTTTTACGGCCCAAAGTGAGCGATGAACCTAACCAACCACATTGTTGCCAAAACAAGCAAAACACTCACACCCCACTTGAACAGCGAGCCATTAACTTACAGGGCGCGTTTTGGAAATGGCTTCTGATACCTGCCGCGGGCGTCGCTCTGCTTGGTTCATTTCAAGTGGATGTGAATTTGCTGTTTGGTCTTGAGGAAAACACCATCGAATGGATGGGCGCGATCTTCGCCGTCACCAGCATGTTCCTTTGGGCATTGACCAAAGAGCTCGGCAGCTATCAATCCGCCGTCTCTGAAGACGAAAAGATCGTCGACTCCCATCCGATTCAAAAAGCCGCCCAAGACGCGAATTTCGTCAGTGCTTGGGTGATTTTGGCCTTTCTCGTCTTTGAGCTGACTCGCTATTTTTCTGGACTGAATTTACAGGTGACGTTCTCAGGATGGGGCGTATGGATGCCACTCATCGGGGTTGCCGTGGGAATGTTGCCCGGATGCGGGCCACAAATTCTCATGACCAGCTTATACCTCTCCGGTGCCGCTCCGCTCTCCGCGCAGATCGCCAACGCGATTTCAAACGATGGTGACGCGCTCTTCCCTGCCATTGCAATGGCACCGAAAGCGGCCTTGGTCGCGACGATTTACTCTGCCATTCCGGCCTTTATTGTGGGTTATGGTTATTTCTTCCTGTTTGAATATTAGTTTGTACAAAGCAAACAACCCTCAAATACCCCATCATCTCAACGGAAAAGAGCCTCTATAAAGTGAGGCTCTTGTATGGATACGCCTACGACTAAGCGCGCTTACGCTGTGACGATGGCTTTAGCATTCAAGCCCGGATTTAATTGGGTCACAAACAACTGGCAAGGCTCATCACTTAAGCGTTCTTGTGTCCAGTAGTCGTACCAATGCACTGGCGTATCAGAGATCAACGTAAACTCTTTGTCTTGCTGGCCGTCATAATTGAACAAACAGTGCAGATCGTTTTTCTCGGTTAGCTTCAAGAAGGCGTGGTTGAGACTGAACGCGGTAAACTTCGCCGCATTCTGATTGTGCTTTTGACGAACCATCAATTTGGCAAGACAAGATTTGGCGAATGGCGTGATCTCTGGAAGTGGATCGCCCGACAGCAGCAGCCCGCCACACGCAAGTAGGACATTGCGGTGAAATTCATATTCTTGCCTTTGCGCACCTTGGTTAGGTAGCGAAGTGAACGTTGCGCAGTCAGGATCAATCTGCCACAGTTTTCGATGCTGCCAACTGCGGTAGAAGGTCTCTTTGGCAATTTGTTCGAAGCGATGTGCGTGGCGCTCAACGTCATCCGAAACGCGCATGGCATCAACCAATCCTAAAGAAGGCCACATTGGCGCGTTACAACCAAGTAGCCACGCTTCGCCCGCTCCTTGAGCGATCGCATCCATCCCGAGTCGATACGCTTCAACACCTGTTATGCCTTTTTGGTAACGCTGCCCTTTTAGCGTCCCCCAATAGTTAGCGTCCAATTTAAAGAGCTCTACACCCCACTCTTCTCGCATGGTTTTTACTACATGAGTTAGGTGTTCCTGCACTTCAGGATGTGATGTATCAAGGATATACCAAGGTGTACAGCGCCAACCGCCATAAGTGATGTCCTCTGCTTTTAGCAGTGAGCCATCCTGATGTTTAACAAACCATTCGGGATGCTTACGAAAGATCTCTGATTCAGGCTGAGCAATAAAGGGCGCCAGCCAAATCGCTGGTTTTTTGCCACTCGCTCGAATTTGTGCAATCAGTTGTTTGACTCCCCCTGAAAACTTGTCAGAAGGAGTAAGCCAATCGCCCATAAAGGCCTGATAGCCATCATCAAGTAAGACCCACTCCAGCGCCTCTAAGCTGCCCTGCATCTGCTCGACATTCGCTAAGATATTTTGCTGGCTCACATCGGCATAATAGGCATACCAAGAACACCAACCAACTGGCGAATTCTGCTCCACCCCTGCTCTGATCGGATGATGAACCGCAATATGTTGCGCAAACTCAGCATAGAGCTCAGACAAAGACGCGCCTTCCAACAGCACCACAGATTCCAGCGTATTGGTTTCCCAATCTTGGATTTCCGTCTGTTCACCATCAAGATAAGCGACAACGTGCCAGTGGTTACCCGCCTGTTCCAGCTCAAAATAGCCAGCGAAGCGCCGACATGAGGTAAAACCAAACAAGGTGTAACCCTGTGATTCCTCAATCACTAAGTAGTTGTAGTAACGCTTAGGCGCATGCTGTGAATAAAGGCGATATTGTGGGTTATTGTCAGGACAACGACCGATGTCGATCACTTGCTCTCGACTGCCTGTGGTCTGCGCCAACATTTGAAACCCGTCCCCCAAGAGCTGAGCCTGAGCTTCAAAATTGAAAGGAATACGAAAAAGTTCAAATCGATCATCGATGATACGGTTGTGCATACCGTGATAGCAGAAGTGAACTTCATTGTTATTTATCGTCACTTCCAGTTCATCATCATTCACCTCGAAAGGGATGTGATTGCCTAAGGTATAAGGGCTTTTCATGAAATCTGCTCACTGTGTTTTTCTTGTATTATCAGTCAATAGCAGCACTACAAATCGTTATCTTCATCACGATTTGCTGGCAAAGATTTTCAAATTGCCTATCAAATTGAGAATAACTCAACGCCGAAGAGTCAATTTTCTCTAACGAATTGTTATTTATAAAAATTCTGCTTGGCGCAAGCTTTGCATACAACCTAAAAGCAAGCACAAAAACGACACTAAGATGGGACGATAGCATGATGACAAGCCAACCCGATCATCACACACGATTGTCAGCGCCGATCATTTTTATCGGTCCCGGCCGTTCAGGCTCGACCGTTATTTCTGAGTTTGTTATGGCTCACCACAGCCTAGGCTGGCCAGACAATTACTGCGAGTGGTTTCCATCTCTACCATCACTTGCTTGGCTCACCCGACTCACCAATAACTCACTTTGGTACCTATCCGGCGAAAAAGCGCAGCTTAATCACACGTTACCGCTCAATAACTTGCTACCCAGACCCGCTGAAGCTTGGCCTTTGTGGCAAAAGATCACTCGTGATGAGATCGATTTTAGCCGCGGATTTTTGCTTCACCAGAGAGCCAGTGCAGAGGAGAAGCAACGGATTTGTCGTTATTTAAATCAGCATTTGCGAGCACAAGGCAAACCGCGTTTAGCAATGAAATTTACTGGCCCAGGACGTGTCGAGTATTTGTCCAGTATATTCCCAGACGCGTTGTTTATTAATGTCGTTCGCGAGCCCGTCGCCACCGTCAATTCACTGCTCAAGGTGCCATTTTGGCAAGCACAGGGGTTACATCAGCTGTGGTGGCGAGGTGCCTACAGCAACCACGAACTCGAAACCTATCAGCAAATTCGTCACGACCCGGTCTGCAGCACCGCATTTCAACTGAGTAAAATCCTGAAAACCACCGAGGAGGAAATCGCACGAACAAAAGTAAAATCGTTGACGGTTCACTACGAGGACTTTGTTCGAGATCCGCAGTTTATCGTCCATCAAATTATGCATTTTTGTCACCTTCCCCCTTGCGAAAGAGTGCGCAACAAACTGAGAAACAGTCCCATTAGGGATCAAAACAAAGCAGCAAAAGTGAGTGGTATCGCGAAAAGAGTATCCGCTTGGTGTGAAAACGAAAAGACCCTCGAATCCTGAGGGTCAAAGAAAAGGCAGTGGATTATCGCCAAAAAAGCGTCCTGCTTTAAATGGCCCGCAATGCAGGCCATAAATTGCTAAGGAAGTTCTTAGAAGTCGTAAGCAACTTTGAAGAATGCTGCTAGATCATCGCTGTTGTTGTCATCAGACAAATCAACTTTGATGTCAACAAGTGCAGACAGCTTGTTAGTGAACTGGTAAGAACCACCGAAGTTAGTCCACTCTGAATCTACACCATTTGATTCGTATGCTTCTTGATTTGCGTAACCGATAGCTAGGTATAGCTTATCGATTGTGTAGCCTGCAGATGCGCTGTAAAGCATAGACTCATCACCGTTGAAACGCTCGTGGTTCGCAACATTCGCGCCGATAGCTAGATCACCGAAAGTCACCACACCGTTCACTAGGTAGATTTGCTCGATGTCAGTGCCACCAGCTTTCTCGTCGTTCTTCTCGTAACCAGCGTTAACTTGGAACTGTTCATTTTTGAAACCAACATAGCCGTTGAAACCACGTTGACCAGATGCGTCTGCTTCGCGGTCACCGTAGTAAGCGATGCCGTATTTGAAGCCTTCTTTCATGCCTTCAAATTTGATCACTTGGTTTACGTCAGAAGCGTCAGATGCAGATGCACCGTACTCGATAGTTAGATCCGCTGCGCCATCTACTGCATCAAGTGCAGAGTCGTTTGCGTAACCGATAGACGCTACGCCAAAACCGGTTTTGTAACCAACCCAAGTGTCGATCACAGAGAACTTAGCATCCATTGAAGAGTAGTTTTCAGCTAGATCGAATTCACCTGCAAACTGACCGATTACGTTGCCTTTTTGGTAGTTGATGAATAGATCAAAACCAGTTACATCGTAGTTGTGAAATTCTTTTTTCTCGCCGTTTACTTTACGACCTTCTAGGTACTCACCACCGACAGCCACTTGACCACCAACAGAGAATTCTTCGCCAGAAAGGATTAGGTCGATCATTGACTCACGAGCACGCTCAGAAACGTTTTGGTTTACGTCTGCTGCGATCGCAGAACCAGCAACAAGAGATAGCGCCACCGCTAATACTGTTTTTTTCATTTTTATTTTGTCCTATCAATTTTATAGATTTTTTCACCACTCGACTTAGCCCGTAAGCGTCAGCCGTTGCGGCGAAATTATTCTCAAAGACAAAACTTTCCTAATAAAACATTACAAATAGATATAAATTACAACCACTAGAGCAAGGAAATTTTTCTAAAAAACAATGAAAAACGCGCTCTATTTAATCGATTAACTGTATTTTTAGCGAACGCAATCACAAAAACAGCCAATAATTCACAAAAAAGTATAAATCTAAAATCAGCATATAAATTTTCAGTTTTAATCACTTTCAATGACACCCCACCAAATACAAGCGAAAAAAACCGCACCAAAACGCTCACAAAGCATACAGACCAACCAATTACTCAGCGTCTAATTTAACTCTTTATTTAGCATTAAAAATACGTTTCTAGGACTGCGGCGTCTTCTTATAACGTATATAGGTATAGGTACTTTGATCATAGATGTATGTGTTTATGTTCGGACTGTTCCAGCCGCAAATAGAGTGAACAGGCACACGCCTTTCTTCTACAGGAGAGATATCGACTTCATGAATGCGCTTCGAATGCGATAGCTCACAGTGAAGATGAGTCAACATCCAACGTATTGACTTGGCTCCTTCTATTGGAGCCCAAGCGCCCCAAATCTCTTTTTTCTCACTTTGACATTTAACGCTAATTTGTTGATAGACTTTTAAGCTTCCGCCAAAAATATTTCCTGGCAGCCTCGAGCGAATGGTCATAGAGGGGAAAGAAAACTCCCCTTTTTCGTTGGTTTGAGTGTCATCAACGACCGTTTTCCCTTTTTTATACCCTTCGTAAAACAACTCTCGAACAACCGTCATCCCTTCCTGTGGCACTCCTTCAAGCGTGATCACCCCATGCACTTCTGGAGACATCTCAACATCATATTTTTTAAATGGCCAAAACATGGCATTTGCTCCTGACGAAAAAGACCCTAACGAAAACCGCACAAAACCAATAGCAGCGCGACTCTTTGAGCCATAGCCCCACTTTATTGAGTACATCCTGTTGAGATCATATGGAAAACGACAAAACAGCGAGCGTATTTCGCTAGAAGAAAATAATTTGTGGGAAGGAACTCGAAGGAATATGTAATGGATAATTCTATTTTTGCGTTATCGAAACAAAAAAAGGTCCGGCATGTATGCCAGACCTTTTCTCGTTCATTATCAAGCTGCGATTACGCGACTTCGATTGGACCACCAAATGAGGTGACTGGTGGAACTTTACCAGTGAACTTCTCGAAGTCCACGATACAGGTGTTCGCAGAAGTTGCCTGTGCCAACTCAGATGAGCCGATATCTTGAGTCAGTGTGTTAGGGTCACCGTAAGTACAGATAGCTCCCACTTTCTCGCTTAGGGGACCGTACCACGCGCCTTCTTCGATACGAATCACGCCACGTGGGTAGCTGTCCGTTAGCACAGCACCAGCAAGAAGCTGACCACGGTCATTAAACACGCGTACCAAATCACCCTCTTTGATGCCTTTTGCTTTTGCATCAAGTGGGTTGATGTAGACTGGCTCACGACCTTTTACTGCGTAAGTCGCACGGAACTCTTCAGATTCACACATCTGAGAGTGCAGGCGTTTGTCTGGGTGACAAGATTGCAACCAGAACGGATGTTTGTCTGAACCTGGTCCGCCGTGTGAACGTTCTGATTTCTCGAACCACATTGGGTGCTCTTGACAATGTTCGTAACCGTAACGACCGATCTTACGAGACGTGATCTCGATAAAGCCTGAAGGTGTACCCAGTGGGTTGATTTCAGGGTCTTGACGGAAGTCCGCGTGACGAACCCAAGGTTGACCTTGGCCGAAGTCCAGTACGCTCTTCTCCCAGAACTCATCAAACTCTGGCATCTCGAACTTGCCTTCGTTCGATTTCTTACAATCGTTGTAAAGGCTGCGAATCCAATCCATTTCACTCATACCGCGAGAGTATTCTTCACTGCGACCAAAGCGCTCAGTCAGCTCCTTCATGATTTGGAAGTCTGGCTTAGATTGGAACAGTGGATCCACCAAACGATGCATCGCAATCAAACCACGGCTTGAGTATGAACCGTATACGTCGATGTCATTGCGTTCCCACTGGGTACATGCTGGTAGCACGATGTCTGAGAAGCGACACGTCGCTGTCCACGCGAAGTCGATCGTCACAACAGTTTGTAGTTTCTGGAACGCTTGCTTCATGCGGTTGCGATCTTGATGGTGGTGCCATGGGTTACAACCCGAAATGACCATCATCTTGAAGTCTGGCAGCTTCACTTTGCCACCGTTGTAGTTGATCTCTTTGCCTGGCTCTAGCAGACAGTCGATCCAACGCGCAACAGGGATAGTACGGCTGTAACCATTGAAGTCATTGTTGTCCCACTTAGGTTTCATGCCTGCATCAAGGTTACGAGGGAAACCACCAGGGCCAGCAAAACCGGTTGAAGGCACACCGATACTTGAGTAGTGGTGACCATAAGAGATACCACCGCCAGGCAAGCCGATTTGACCGATCATTGCCGCAACAACCGCTGCTGCCCAGTAAGGCTGTTCACCATGCTCTTGACGTTGGATACACCAACCCATCAGGATCTGAGTGCGACCTTTCACAAGCATGCGGGCAAATTCACGGATTTTGTCCGCTTTCACGCCACAAATAGGCGCAGCCCATTCTGGTGTTTTCTCAACTTTGTCCTTAGTTTTGCCTTGAACGTAGTTGATGAACTCTTCAAAACCAAGACAGTAAGTTTCGATGAACTTCTTATCGTATAGGTTTTCAGTGTAGAGAACGTGTGCAATCGCCAACATAAACGGTACATCTGTCATTGGGTTGACATACAGATGATCGTTCTCTAGGTAACGCTGTGTTTTGTTCTTAACCGGGTCAACCGAAATCACGTTGATCTCGCCTTTGGCCACTTTTTCTTTTAGTTGCGCAAGGTAAGCGTAAGATTCATGCGTTTCACAGTTCCAACCCACTTGCAGGTTTTTCACTGGATCGTTCGCCCAAAGAATAATGTTGTCTGCGTTTTCTAAAATCTCAGACCAAGACGTGCCTTGTGCGTATACTTCGGTAGAACCTAGCACGTATGGCAGAATCGTTTGGCCAGCACCGGTTGAGTAGTCACCCACTTTGGTGATGTAGTTACCGTGCATGCCCACAGCGCGCTGCATGTGCGCTGTACAGTTGTTAAATGAACCGGTTTGGTTCCAACCTGTTTGGCCTGCGTGTAGCGCCCAAGGGCCGTACTCTTTTTGTACGCGCTCTAGCTCACGGTAGAACAGATCCAACGCTTCATCCCAAGTCACACGTACAAAACGGTTGTTACCGCGCGTATCGGCGCTGTACTTGTGTTTTTTCAGCCAGTCAAGGCGCACCATTGGGTAACGCACACGTGAAGGGCTGTAGATGATGCCTTTGATGCCGTTTAGCATCTCAGTTGGGTTTTGGTCTAGCTCTAGCGGTTTGATCTCTTGAACTTTACCCGCGTAGATGTGGGCGCGGAACGCACCCCAGTGAGAACCAGATACTTTCCAAGTTCCTGTTGTTTCTACTGCGTTTGCAGAAGCCGACGCCAATAAGCTAGGACCGATAACAGAGGCAGCACTTGTGGTTGCTACACCCTTAAGAAAACTTCTTCTTGTAATAGCCATTTAAATTACTCCATCCAATGCTTATTAGTGATGACCTTCAGCATAATCTGAAGAGTGCTTCTGTAGATATTTCAAGATCAGTGCTTCGCTATCCGTATCAAGGTTCACGAACGCTAGCATGCCGTCAAACATACCTGGCCAAGTATTGGCATCGAAGTGCGCTTCTGCAGGTTGTGTGTGACACACTGAACAGTTTGTTTTGTATGCTTCACGAGATTTTTCCCATACTGGGTTGATGTCGTTCAGCATTGACTCTTTCTTGATCCAAACTTTCGCCGCCACTTTTTCCCATGGAAGACCAGTCAGCTCATCCACTTTCTCTTCACCAGTGGTGACAATCTTGTCATCCATAGACGCTTCTTTTAGTAGCGAAGCCACTGCGATGTTCTTGCCGAAGTCTTCTTGGATTACACGACCAAAGCCTTTTGCTTTACGCCAGCCGTCGATCTCGATTTCGACATAATCGCCTTTGTCTTCCAATACTTTTACGGTAGACGCAGGGTTCAATAGACCCGCTTCGGTTTGACCTTGTGCATCAAAGTAGATTGGTAGGTGACGAACACTCACGAGCTCTTTACCCACAGAGTAATCGGTATTGGATGCCATCTGCTCTAGATCACCCACGATGCCGCCAATGCTATCCATACCTGCTGGTAGTTTGTGTGCGATACCTTTGTGACAGTCAACACAGCTTTGATCTTTCTCTGCCGCTTGCTTCATTTGGATGCGAGCTGTTGGAGACATTTGCTCGAAATCCATCGAGTCGTAGTTATGACAGTTTTTACATTCAAGGGATTTGTTGGCTGAGAAGCGATCCCATTCGTGTTTTGCTAGCTCGATACGGCGAGCTTCGAAAACGCCCGGTTCATCGTAGTTGCCAAATACTTGCGCAAAAACTTCTTTAGACGCCTGCATTTTACGTGCAATTTTGTCCGTCCAGTTGTGTGGTACGTGACAGTCAGGACAGGTCGCGCGAACACCTGAGTGGTTTTTCCAGTGCACAGTGTCTTGCAGTTCTTGGTACACATTGTCACGCATGGTGTGACAACTGATACAAAACTCTTCGGTGTTGGTCGCTTCCAACGCGGTATTAAAACCACCCCAGAAAATCACACCGGCAATGAAGCCGCCCACGGTCAGCACACCAAGGCTGATATGAACTGCTGGGCGCGTTACAGTACGCCACAATTTAATGATCAATGATTTCATTGTCTGCTCTCTTAAAATCTTTTCAAAAGTGTGGGGATAAGTTCACAGGCTTACATGCCGTGAGCACCTGGAGGTCCGAAGAAGAAAACTTGCAACATCCAAACGATGAAGCCATATCCACCAACGAACGCCACACTCAAGATTGGAAAGAGGACGACGGTAATGAAGAGGAAAGATTTCCACTCCAATGAGCGCTTTTCAGCACTCTCAATTTTGTTAACATCACTCATACATTTGCCTATTTTGTATTTAGTAATTTCAGTTGCCCCACCCCAACAGGATGAAACTTTTAACACTATCTAATGCAAAATGTTAGACCATACACAATGTGTGGTTCAATCAATTCCCTACGCCCTACCCTTGTTATTCAACACTTTTTTGAGCTCATCCAGAGATGTGTCGGATTGATATTTCATGTGTAAAATTGTGAATAGATGTGAAGAAATAAGTCTTTTGCATTATTGTTAAAAA
Source organism: Vibrio sp. CCUG 15886 (assembly GCF_028570825.1). NCBI lineage: Bacteria > Pseudomonadati > Pseudomonadota > Gammaproteobacteria > Vibrionales > Vibrionaceae > Vibrio > Vibrio sp. CCUG 15886. Next base: position 197,883 of record NZ_JAQQBT010000004.1, read on the forward strand.
CAAAACAACCACGTAACACAAATGCTAGCAGAGTGACATTTTTTGGCTGGACTGATTCTTATTCTCTCAAAAATAAAACAATCCGCATGATGATTGTGTAATTTTATTGTTACCACAATGTGAATACTAAAGGGCAAAATAGCAGTCTAAAGTGGCTCTCTTAATGCAAAAACCGTTCAACATTTCAGCAAACAAGCAACTCAAGAAATACATACGCTGCGACTCACCGTTCGTGATTTACGCAGTGTGACTTCTGACAAGAAATCGAATCAGACGCCTTCCCATATCACCTCAGATTCGTTTCAATGCCGATATGACCAATGGAAAGAGATGGGTATGGAATCGGTTATTGATCTCACTTGGGGAGCACTCTTAGCGTTTTCCAGCCTCCTTGTTATCCCGCTAATCATTAGCCACTTCTATCAGCTGGCGATCGCGAAAGAAGCCCTGCTGAGTGTTGGCCGCATGGCACTGCAACTGATTTTAGTGGGCTTCTATTTGGAGTACCTATTTACCCTGAATGACTGGCGCATCAATGTGATTTGGCTATTGGTGATGCTCACTGTTGGCGCTTCTTCCATTGTCAGTAAAGCCCACTTGCCACAAAGTCAGCTACTCTTTCCTAGCTTATTCGGGCTCGCTGGAGGTATGTTGCCAATACTCTCAGTGTTGCTTGTTGGCATCATCGTGCCAACACCTTGGTATCACACACAATATATGATTCCTTTGGCTGGTATGCTGCTGGGCAACAGCTTAAGTGGCAATATTGTCGCTTTGCAAAATCTGTTTGATTGCTATCGTAATCGAAGAAATGAATACGAAGCTGCGATCGCCCTCGGTGCGTCGCCACGTTATGCGTCACTTCTGTTTGTTAGGCAAGCGATGCAAAAATCTTTTGCTCCTATTCTTGCCTCAATGGCGGCGACAGGGCTGGTCACATTACCTGGCATGATGACAGGACAAATCTTGGGGGGCGCAAGTCCGATGGTGGCGATTAAATATCAACTGATCATTATGATCGCGATTTTTGTCACCCTCACCCTTTCTGTTGTCATCACTTTAGAACTGGTGCTACATCGCTGTTTAGATAGAAATGGGCGAGTGAAAATAAACACACTGGATACAAAATGAGCAGTTTACTCTCTTTTTCTAACCACCTCTTTTCTAATCACTTTTAGCCGAAGCGAGATACCCACGAAGTTTACGACAGGTTATCCACAGAAAATGTGGATAACCTCGTTCAGCGCCCATCGGTCGGTGTCTTAAAAACGCAGGAAGATCGTCACACGGCCGTCATGATTGAGACGTAACTTGCCTATAAAGCATCCAATGGAGAGGAAGAATATGGAGTATTCACAGCAATACCACGATGAGCTGGAGCAAGATTGTCGAGAATGGTTAATTGATAAGCCCTTTGAATTGCCTCCGCAACCAACCGAGTTCTCATCAAACCCAAGTGATTTCTAAAGAGTATGAAAAACGAAAAAAGCAGACTTAACGTCTGCTTTTTAGTTATCTAAGAATCGCAGTGAATAGTGTCACTCAGCGATTAATCGCGCAGGTAGATTAACCAATACCACATGCCAACAAACACACCACCACCGATGATATTACCAAGCGTAACCGGCAGTAGGTTATTCAGCAGAAAGTCCATCATGTTCAGGTCGGCGTAATCGGCAATGTTTGCCCCCGTCATTTGCCAAAATTCAGCTGGGGCAAAGTTTTTGATACCAATCGCCATCGGCACTTGGAACATATTGGCTATACAGTGCTCAAAACCTGCCGAGACAAACATCGCAACAGGTAGAATCATCACGGCAATTTTATCCGTTAGTGTACGGCCGCTGAACGTCATCCACACTGCGATACAAACCAGCACATTACACATGATGCCTAAAGCTACGGCAGAGAAAAAGCTGTGGTGCATCTTATGTTGTGAAATCGCCATCGCGTTTAGGCCAACCTGTCCATGGTCGAACATGTACTGCTTAGTGATCAACATGCAAACCACCAGCAAAATGGCGCCAACCAAGTTACCGACATAAACCACAAACCAGTTTTTGATGAGAACGCGCCAGGAGATTTTACCGCTGGCACGTGCAACTAAGGTCAGCACTGAACTCGTAAACAGTTCACCACCAGTCACAACAACAAGGATCAAGCCTAAGCTAAATGCTAGGCCACCGATCAGGCGTGTTATTCCCCAAGGCAAGTCCGCCCCACCAGTTGTTACCGTGGTATAAAAAACGAAGGCAATACCGATATGGATACCCGCTGAAATAGCAAGTAAAAATGATTTAACCGGGTCCTTGGTCGCTTTCCCTTCACCGATCTCTGCCGCTCTTTCCGCGGCCTGTGGTGGTAATAGCGAGTCAAATTGATTGAAGTTCATTGCAGGTTAACATTTGGAAACAATTTCGAGTGGCGCGGATAATCTCTCCTTTTCCAGAGTTTTTCAAGGGGTATTTTTTATGTTTACAAAAAATGTTGTTTTAGTGAGTTGAAATGAAAAACCAGGTTGCGACAACCTATTAGCATCTTCTGCTTTCAGTTTCTGTGCTGACGTTAAAAACGGCTCACCAATACGCCAGCGAGACACCGATATTCAAACGTGCTTTCGCAAACCGAAGAAACAAAAATGCCTCATATGGTTGAGGCATTTTCTAGGATTAGTGTTAGCGAAGCTCTGAGGTTATTCTGCTGCATTCTCTGGCTGCGTTTCTGGCGCTGCGGTTTCGCTACTCGCCTCAACGTCGCTTGCTGCTTCTTCAGTTTCAATCGCTTCGGCTTTAGGGGCTGCCTCTTCTACTTGAGGAGCTTGCTCTTCTAATGCTGTCCCCTCTTGCACTGGCTCTGCCTGTTCCACAGTAGACGCAGGCTGATCTTTTGCCGCTAACTGAAGTTTCAGATTCGCGACCAACTCTTCCAAACTCTTGATATGCGCAGCTTCGCGTTCAATGTGGGCATTTAACGCCAGCTCACGTTGATTGGCTTTTTCCAATGCTGTTTTTTGCTCAGCCGACTTGGTTTCGAGCACTTTCACTTTACTGTTAAGCTCTGTCACCTGCTGAGACAAATCGGTGGTTTTGTTTGCTTCGTGCATGCGTTTCACGCTTGCAAGAATCTTCTCGCTTTGCTCTCTTAGCATCACATCACGGTAATCAGAACCATCGACTGCTTTAGAGATGGCAAGCAACTTGTTTTCAATTTCTAAAACTGAGTTTTCAAAAGCATCGTCTTCGACAGAAGCCAACAGTTTCACCTGATGCGTGACTTGCTTAACGTGTTCGATCTCAAACTGAGCGTTCGCCACTGCCAACTCAATTGCGGCTTTATCACGAGGATTGGTTTGAGCAATATTTGCTGCAATATTAATTACGTTTTCCGCCGTGGCAAAACTCACTGGCGCAACTTCATTAAAATCTTCTTTCTTTAGAGTTTTCAGCTCTTGTTGAAGCGGTAGAATGAACGTTTTGTGCACTACCTTCACCTCAAGCTGTTTCGCGGTATTGAGGAAAACAACTTGTTTCTCTTGCGCTTCTTCTAGCTCATCAACCACAACGTAAGAAAATAGCTTCTTATACTGAGAAAGCACCTTGTTGTAATCATTCGCGTAGAGTTTCGCGGCATTGATCTCTGCCAGGTAATCCATCTGAGCAATAGAATCTGCCAGGATCACGTCCGCTTTCGCTTTCAGTTTTTCTAACGCTGCGAAATTTTGATCCACTAACTTAATTTGCTCTTGATACGCTTGCGCATAGGTGTCAGAAGAAAATAGAGAGTAGCTTTTCGATGCTAGAGAAGGATCTTTTTCCAGTTTTGTGTAGATCTCACTGGCTTCTTTCCAAGCCGATGTTAAATCTTTGAAGTTTTCCGGTGCGTAGATCGCCAGCTTCCCGCTGTCTTGTAGAGCTTGAGACCATTGTTGATGCGATTGTTGAATGCCAACAAACGGCGTGCTCGCATTTTCAGCGACTTCGTTTGTCACCTCTTGGGTGAGTTTTTCTTCTGGCGTAGACTGACAACCCACAATGGAGAGCATCATTGATGCCGCCAGTGCCAACTTCATTTTATTCATTCTGTTACCCTTTATGTCTTAGCTCATTGACGCGCAAGCATTTTTCGTCCCCCCTTCGCATCAACAGCCAAAAGGCTAAACGTGAAGAAATGGAGTACTCGCAAAAATATCATTACAAACGAGCGTTTTCTTACGCTCTGTTATCTCGAATAGACACGTAAATATATTATAAAAGTCTTAATAATGATATGTGGCATTGGTTAGATGAATAATAAAACAGCGTTTCTTATCAATCACTTCGATAGAAAGAGAGAAGAATTTGCGAATTTACCGACTGGCTAACAATTCTCGCTCTTTATGATTGTAACTATTGCCTAAGCGTACTAAGTTGAAGCGGAAAGATTTGTCGGAGTATGAGTATGAAATTTACAGAAGAACACTTAGCTGAAATGAACCTATTGCTACAATTTGACTTGAGTAGCGCTGCCACAGGGATAAAAGTGCACAAAGATGCGGCAGAATCGGCTCAGGCCGCGGTAAAACGTTTATTTGATAAGGGCCTATGTACTCAAATCGACGGAGGCTACCTCACTGACGAAGGTATTGAAGTAGCAGAGCACGCAGAAAAAACATTGAGAGTATTAAGCGCATAATGCTTTAGCGCAACTGACTGAGAATAATAAAGACTCGCTTTTGGTTTATTCAAAAGCGAGTCTTTTTGTTTCTCTAGCTAGGTGACGGAGCGTGCTAACAACACACTGTTGAATATTGCGAACCCCGCAGAGCATTGTCTAGCGAGAAAATAAGGCATTCACCCGTTGATAGGGTTGAACGCGGTCATAAAACCAATTAAACCCCGTCGCGTAAAATAGGAAAAAGAGCAAAAACCCCGCTTCCAGCAGCAAGGCTTGTAATATCGAGATGCTGAGGAACCAAGAGATCACTGGAATGGTAATGAAGATGAGCCCTCCCTCAAATCCGAGCGTATGCAAAAGACGCATTTTTAATCCTCTCTCTGCTCGATTCTCACCAAACCATTGATCAAAATATTGGTTATAGATGTAATTCCAAATGACGGTAAAGATACTCAGCCCGATCCCGACAATAGCCAGTGCCGAAGCCCCTTTTCCAGTCATCAAAGATGTCGCTGGTACAATAATCGCCAATGCCAAAAGTTCAAACGCCACGGCATGAAAAAGTCGTTCACCTTGTGTCATCACAAAACCTCTTACTGATGCTTTTCAATCACACACATTCTATCTACCATTAAGATACATAAAAGTTAGATACCATCTATAAAAGCGATATGTTTACTATCGAGCAACTACAAGCATTCGTCACTACCTCAGAAAAAGGCTCCTTTTCTGCCGCTGCGAGGGCGCTTGGTAAAGCGCAATCGGTCATCAGCCAACATATTATGAATATGGAGCTTGATTGTGGGGTGGCTCTTTTTGATCGCACAGGGCGATACCCTGTACTCAATTCGTCAGGTTTAGCACTTCTCCCTTACGCAAAAGCAACTCTGGAACAGTTGGAGAGATTCTCTAATAAAGCCAGTTCGCTATTTGAACCTCGCGCGTCGCAACTGATTCTTGCCGTCGACGAAGGTGTACCGCTTTTAACGTTGCCACACGTTTTTCGTACCTTGGAGGCGTCATTTCCAGAGCTACAAATCGAGTGTTTAACGGCTTCAAGCCCCGATATTATTGAGTTGGTGGAATCTGGGCGCGCGACTACCGGCATCATTTTGAGTGAAACCGTACTGCCATCGACCATCGATTTCTCAAGCTTAGGAGCGGTTGCTTTTGATGTGTTCGTGTCCACTGAACATCCTTTGGCTTCGATGTCATTAACGCATAGCGACCAACTCAAGCTGCATCGGCAATTGGTCATACGGTCTAAGAACGCTCAGTTCAGCTCCCTGAATCAAGCCTTTGGCCCAGACGTTTGGTACGCTGATAACTATTTTATGCTGTTAGAGATGGCAAAAGAGGGCTTCGGCTGGTGTCTGTTACCAGAACACCTTATCGGCGCAGAACAACACGGCTTGGTGAAAATACAAAATCCTCAGTTGCAATTTGGCTGGCAAGCCAATATCGATGTGATACAACATCAGAAATGGCACTCTGATCCAGTGCATTTAGAAACGCGTAGATTGCTGCGTAACTTATTTGGGAAATAGCGATGAAAAAGATATTAATCATTGGAGCCGGTTGGCTGGGTTTACCTTTTGCTCAACAATTGTCCGCGTTAAAACATCAGGTGATTGTCACTCGACGCTCTACAGACAGCCTTCGTGAAGTCCCTTTGGCGCAAGAAAGCAAAGCCATACTCAATCTCGCCAATGATGATGCCGCAAAGAAGGTGCGAGAGCTCGTGGACAACAATGCCATCGATATTGTTGTTGGCAGTTTCCCCCCCGGTTTTCGAAAAGGTAGCGGTGAAGAATATGCCCATCAGTGGCAAAAAATCATCGATGGCATCAAGGATAGCGCGGTACAAAAAGTCATTATGGTCAGCTCGACGACGGTTTACCCAAATCAACCCGTCGAGATGAGGGAAGACGACGCAACACTCGCTAAGGCAAACAGCGAGAGCGACTTATTCAGTGACAAAGCACGCGTGATGTTGCAAGCAGAGCAATCACTGCTAGATTCAGGCAAAAACTTTACCATCTTACGTTTGAGCGGACTCTTTGGGCCTAATCGCCACCCTGCCCGCTTCGTCCCTCATCTAAAACAAATTAGCAGCCGTGCGCCCGCTAACATGCTTCATCTTGACGATGCAATCAATGCACTTTTGTTTGCGCTTAGTGCTGTCGACCAGCAAGTGCTCAACGTCTCAACGCCAACGACGGTCGATAAAGCGACCTTCTATCAAGCCGCGCTTGAATCTGCACAACTCGACGTTGATTTCCCACCCGTTGTCGCCGTTGAAGACAAACGTATTGTGGTGGATAAGTTGCTGCAATCGGGTTTTCAATTTCAATATCAATCAACGCTGGATGCTTTATGAAACTTTTCCGTCAAATTGAACTGCTCTGGCAATACATGCAATTGCAGCATCACTTAACCCCCGTCGATTGCTTGCTCGTGATGTGCAGTAACGATCTTCGAGTGGCTGAACATGCTGCGAATTTGTACAGACAAGGGTACGCGCCCTATATCCTCTTTTCTGGTGGTGAGGGACGTTTCACTGAAGGGCTATTTGAAAAAAGCGAAGCTGAGACTTTTGCCGAGCTAGCCAAAGCATCAGGCGTGCCTGCGGAAGCCATCTTACTCGAAACAAAATCCTCCAACACTGGTGAAAATGTCCGTTTTTCCGAGCAACTTTTGCTCGAAAAGGGGTTGGCGTTTGAGTCGTTTATTTTGGTCCAAAAACCCTTTATGGAAAGACGCGCCCTCGCGACGTTCGAGAAACAATGGCAGGGGCCTTACTCACACCTGTTGGTGAGTTCCACCGGAGAGGCCTTCTTTGATTACATCAATGAAGAGATGCCTCTAATGTTGGTGCTTGAAGCGCTTCTTGAGGACTTTGAGCGCATTAAACGTTATCCAGCAAAAGGCTTCCAAACCGAACAACCGCTGCCCGATGACGTCGAAACCGCTTACCAATATGTCCGAGAAAAGCTCACTTCGCTGCTTATTTAACGCAGTCACACGTTTAATGCAGTCCCCAATGAAAAAAAGCCACTGCACGTGATGTGAGTGGCTTCATTGCATTCTTGTCGGTAGGGGTACTCAAAGACCCCGTTATTTACCCAACGCTTCTTTGTAGTGTTGACGACAGACTGACACGTAACGATCGTTCCCCCCAATCGCCACTTGGTCGCCTTCTTTAATCGCGTTGCCGTGCTCGTCGGTGCGGATAACCATGTTGGCTTTGCGTCCACAATGACAAATGGTTTTTAGCTCGACCAATTTATCAGCCCAAGAAAGGAGGTATTTGCTGCCTTCAAACAACTCACCAAGAAAATCCGTACGAAGTCCGTAACACAATACAGGAATGTGCAGCTTATCGACCACTTCCGTTAACTGATACACTTGCTCTTTCGATAAGAATTGGCACTCATCCACCAAAATACAATGGCGTTTCTCCACTTCATTCAGAGCAGCGATCTCTTGATAGAGATTGGTGTCTGCTTTAAACAATTGCGCTTCAGCTTGTAAACCAATTCGTGAGCTGACTTTACCAATACCATAGCGATCATCTAAAGCCGCGGTAAAAATAACGGGCGTCATACCACGCTCTTGATAGTTGAAAGAAGACTGAAGAAGAGTCGTTGATTTACCCGCGTTCATCGCTGAGTAATAGAAATACATCTGAGCCACAGAGCACTACCTAAGTAAAATTGGAAAATGAAAAAATATAAAGAAAAGGGCTGAATCAACAGCCCTTTAAAAAGATGCAATTACTTGCGACGCCACGTTGTTCCTTCAGGGCCATCTTCAAGTACGATACCCATCTCGTTCAGCTTATCGCGCGCCATATCCGCGTTTGCCCAATCTTTCGCCGCACGAGAATCGTTACGCAGTTTGATCAACGCTTCAATTTCTGCCACTTCATCATCGCTGCCCGCGTCACCTTTCAAAAACGCGTCTGGATCTTGATGAAGAATGCCGATCACGTCAGCAAGCTCACGCATCAAGGCACCTAAAGCACTGGCGTTGGCCAGATCTTCCGTTTTCAATCGGTTGATCTCACGCGCCATATCAAACAACACGGAATAGGCTTCCGGCGTGTTGAAATCGTCGTTCATTGCTGCGGTAAAGCGTGACACATACTCTTCACCACCTGCTGGCGCAGCCGAGAAATCCAAACCACGCAGAGAAGTGTATAGGCGCTCTAGTGACGCGCGAGCTTGGTTGAGATTTTCTTCGCTGTAGTTAAGCTGACTGCGGTAGTGACCTGACATTAGGAAGTAACGTACGGTTTCCGCATCATAGTGACCTAACACATCGCGAATAGTGAAGAAGTTACCTAGAGACTTAGACATCTTCTCTTTGTCGACCATCACCATACCGCTGTGCATCCAAGTATTCACATACTGAGTGTCATGGGCACAGCAAGACTGAGCAATTTCGTTTTCGTGGTGAGGGAACTGAAGATCAGAGCCACCGCCGTGAATATCAAAATGATTACCAAGAATGGACGAGTTCATTGCCGAACATTCGATGTGCCAACCAGGACGACCAGGCCCCCATGGTGATTCCCATGTAGGCTCACCCGGCTTGGACATTTTCCACAACACGAAATCCAGAGGACAGCGTTTTGCTGTTTCTACATCGACGCGTGCGCCCGCTTGAAGCTGGTCAAGGTCTTGCTTAGAAAGCTTACCGTATTCGTCAAATTTATTGACTTCAAACATCACATCACCGTTGTCGGCGACATACGCAAAACCACGTTCAATCAGTCTTTCAACTAACTCAATGATCTCTTGAATGTATTGCGTTGCGCGCGGTTCCACATCTGGGCGCTTCATGTTTAGCGCATCGAAGTCAGCGTGCATTTCACCGATCAAACGTTCAGTCAATGAATCACAGGTTTCACCGTTTTCCGCCGCACGTTTGATGATTTTGTCATCGATATCGGTAATGTTGCGCACAAACGTCAGGTCGTAGCCTAAATAACGCAAGTAACGAGATACGACGTCAAAAGAGACAAATGTACGGCCATGACCGATGTGACAGAGATCGTAAATGGTAACTCCACAGACATACATACCGACTTTACCGGCTGTGATTGGTTTGAATTCCTCTTTCTGTCTTGTCAGTGTGTTATATATCTTCAACATGATCTCTATCTGTATATTGATTGAACTAAAATGAAACGGCAGTATACCAACTACAATGTTTTTAGGTAATAACAATTCCGCTGAAAAACGATAATCGACTAAACTTCCAACACAAAAGCGTAATTTGCTTAGTCCTTCGTTTTGCATGAGCCTGAACTTAGGCTAGAATTCTGACTTTAAACAAAACAGCACAAAGGAAAACAGCATGATCACCCTTCACACAAATTTTGGTGACATCAAGATTGAGCTAAATGCAGAAAAAGCACCAGAAACGAGCGCAAACTTTCTTCAATACTGCCGCGATGGCTTTTACGACAACACCGTTTTCCACCGTGTTATCGATGGTTTTATGATCCAAGGCGGTGGTATGGAGTCTGGTCTACGTGAGAAACCAACTCGCGCGCCAATCAAAAACGAAGCGAACAACGGCCTAAGCAACAAAGTCGGTTCTATCGCGATGGCTCGTACTATGGACCCACACTCTGCTAGCTCACAGTTTTTCATTAACGTAAACAACAACACATTTCTAGACTTCCGTAGCGAAAGCCTAGACGGTTGGGGTTACTGCGTGTTCGGTGAAGTTGTTGAAGGTATGGACGTGGTTAACAAAATCAAAGGCGTTAGCACAGGTTCTTACGGCATGCACCAAGACGTACCACTAGAAGAAGTGGTGATCACTGGCGCAACCATCGAAGAGTAATCTTACTCATCATCTTTTGAGATAGGTTTATGGGGAGGCTAAGCCTCCCCTTGTTTCTATGACAACACTTTTTATTTCTGATTTACATCTTACTCCTTCTCGCACAGACATCACCGAGTGCTTTGTGCAATTTATGCGTAACGAAGCCGTGAACGCGGAAGCACTGTATGTGTTGGGTGACCTGTTCGAATTTTGGATCGGTGATGAAGATTGCACTCCCTTCGCCGAACGCATTCGCAACGAATTTAAAGCACTGACCACATCAGGTGTTCCCGTTTATTTTATTCAAGGCAATCGCGACTTCTTATTAGGTCAACGATTCTGTCGTGAAACGGGAATAACACTCTTAGACGATGTCTGCACCATCGACCTTTATGGCGAAAAAGTGGTGATCCTTCACGGTGATACTCTGTGCATTGACGATTTAAAATATCAAGAGTTTCGCAAAACGGTGCACCAGCCGTGGCTGCAATGGATCTTCAAACGGATTCCTTGGTTTATTAAGAAACGAATCGTTGCCAAAGTACAGTCTGGCGTTCGTGATGATAAGCAACATAAGTCGCTCGAGATCATGGACGTGAACCAGCAAGAAGTCACTCAAGTCATGTCTCAGTTTTGCGTCAAGTTGATGATTCATGGTCATACTCATCGCCCTAATATTCATCACTTCGAACACGACAATCTCCCGTTAACACGCATTGTGTTAGGCGATTGGTATTCCCAAGGCTCTGTTTTAAAAGTTACTGCCGATGGATATTCGTTAGAACAACGCCCTTTTTTTACTGAGTGAATTATTACTACAACATCGCTAGCAAACTGTAACAATCGACATAGATCTTTTGGAAAAAGTCGCTATCATCAAATCTAAAGCACTTTAACAGAACAGAGTTCAGCAAATTGAAGTATTCCTACGTTGCCAGACAACCCATTCTTGATCAAAACAGAAAAACCATTGGTTATGAATTGCTGTTTCGCGATGGTCCAAAAAATACCTTCCCCGAAGTTGAACCAGAGTTAGCGACCAGTCGCTTGCTCTCTGATCATTTCCTTTCCACACACTACAGTACGCTTGGAAACAAACTCGGTTTTGTGAACTTTCCATACCAGAGCCTCATTAACTTGGTACCAACGCTCTTTCCAAAAGAGAGCTTGGTGATTGAGATCCTGGAAGATTGTGAGCCAACCGATGAGCTCTACGAAGCCATTATCAAACTTCACAAAGCGGGCTACCACATCGCATTGGATGATTTCGTTCCTAATCGCGCGTGGAAACGCTTCTTGCCTTATATCCATATCATTAAGTTTGATATTCGCATCGTTCCTATTGAAAAAGCCGCTCAGTTTATTGCCTCACTACGTAAACTGAAAATCAAATTTTTGGCTGAAAAAGTCGAAACTTACCAAGAATTTGAACAAGCGATCAAAGCTGGATTTGATTATTTTCAAGGGTACTTCTTTAGCCGCCCTGAAATGATTCAAAAGAGAAGAATTAACCCGTCTTTTTTAACGGTCGTTCAGCTGTGTAAAGAGATTGCAGATGAGCCCATCAATTTTAATGAAGTGGAACGTCTATTTTCTATTGATGTCACGCTTTCCTATAAGTTGATGACTTACGTGAACTCAGGTTACACCCTTACAGCAAAGATAAAGTCTTTCCGCCAAGCTTTAATCTATTTGGGTGAGGAAAAACTACGCCGATTTATTTCTCTGGTCGCGGTGGCGTCCGTTCACGAAGATAAACCAGACTCACTCTACTCGTTAGCCGTTCAACGCGCGCGAGCTTGTGAACTGCTATTAGGGCATATGTCGACCAAGTACGATCCTGGACAAGCTTTCCTGACCGGGCTTTTTTCTCTGCTTGATTCCTTGCTAGACCAGCCTCTCGGTGACATTATCGAAGACATTCCTGTTGATGAAGAGATCAAACTGGCACTCAGCGAGCGCTCTGGCCAACTTGGGATGATACTGTCCACCATCACCGCTTATGAACAAGCAAATTGGGAACTGGCGAGTCAGTATCAGCAACAGCTGGGGATCTCCGAACATCAGTTGTGTATGGCCTATAGTAAAGCAACCGAGTGGACACAAGAATTGCTGTCGCAGACACCGTAACTCGTTATAATGACAAACAACCCCACAACAGTGGGGTTGTTTGTTTTATCGCTTTATTTGCTGAGATTTCAATTTATGGCTGCTTCTTGTCCTTGCGGATCAAACCGTACCTATGCTCTGTGTTGTGAAATTGCCCATAAGCATCACACCAATGTGATCACACCGGAACAACTGATGCGTTCTCGTTACTGTGCCCACGTATTGGGGTTGGTCGATTACGTTGTGAATACCTACCACCCAAGCTGCCATGCCGAAGAACAGCGCGAAGGCATCGCGGAATCCATTGAGAATGATTGGTGCAAGCTTGAAGTAGTTAAAGCAGAAGCAGGCAGCAACGAGAATGAAGGCTTTGTTGAGTTCAACGCTTACTTTGATGAAGACGGTAAACGCTACTGTATGACCGAACGCTCTCGCTTTGTGAAAGAAGACGGGCTTTGGTATTACATTGATGGCACTTTTCCTGAAGACGAGCCGGAGCCAGATCCGCGTCTAAGTCAATCTGTAAGTAGCTTGAAAGTGGGCCGCAACGATCCGTGTATCTGTGGCAGCGGTAAGAAATTTAAGAAATGTTGTGGGTAAGAGCCAAGGGAAAACAAGGTTCTAGGTTCTAGGTTCTAGGTTCTAGGTTCTAAAAAACCTTAAATCTTTCCTTTCCGTAAGTAAAGCGCCCTGAATTCCATAACTCTTTCTAAAAAACGAAGTGCGCAGAGTCCCTGCGCACTCTCTACTAGGGCCCTAGTCCCTATCAACCTTGACCTTGTCTCTATCTTACTTATGACGCTCTTTAAGCTTATTGATAACGTCATTCATCGATAGGCCTTGGTCTTGCAGCAATACCAGCAAGTGGTAAATCAAGTCTGCCGATTCACACACTAACTCCGCCTTATCGCCCGACGTCGCCGCAAGCGCGACTTCAACGCCTTCTTCGCCCACTTTCTGCGAAATACGCTTGGTACCACGAGCATAAAGACTGGCAGTATAAGAGGAATCTGGGTCGGCACTCTTGCGGGCAGCCAGTAGCTGCTCAAGTTGATGAAGCCACACCATTTGTGACTCTTCCTGTGGATCACCATCCCAGCAAGTGGTGGTGCCCGTATGACACGTTGGCCCAATTGGGTTTACTTTCACTAGCAGTGTGTCGTTATCACAATCCAACGACATGTTCACCAATTGCAGCACGTTACCGGACGTTTCCCCTTTGGTCCAAAGACGCTCTTTGGTACGAGAGAAAAACGTCACTTGACCAGTTTCGCCCGTTTTTGCCAACGCATCTTGGTTCATGTAACCCATCATCAACACTTGGCTTGATTGGAAATCTTGTACGATGGCAGGTACCAGACCATCCACCTTTTCCCAGTTGATTCGCTCAGCTAGCGAACTTACTTCGGCGGCTTTCACACTCATAGTCGTACCTCAATGCCTTGTTGTTTCAAATACTGCTTTAGTTCACCAATATTGATGACTTGCTTGTGGAATACCGATGCGGCAAGCGCGCCATCTACATTTGCTTTTTGGTAGGCTTCTGCGAAATGCTCCATGGCACCTGCACCGCCCGATGCAATCAATGGCACGTTACACACTTCACGCACCATATTCAGTTGTTCGATGTCGTAGCCGTTACGCACGCCGTCTTGGTTCATCATGTTCAGCACGATTTCACCAGCGCCGCGCTTTTGTACTTCTTGCACCCAATCACGCGTTTCCCATTGGGTCGCTTTGGTGCGTTCTTCGTCACCAGTAAACTGGTAAACCTGATACTTACCGGTCTCTTTGTCGTAGTATGAATCGATACCAACGACGATACATTGCACACCAAACTTATCGGCAAGGTCAGTAATCAGCTGCGGGTTAGCCAGCGCTGGCGAGTTGATAGAGACTTTGTCTGCGCCAAACTCAAGAATGCGCGCTGCGTCTTCTGCTGACTTAATGCCACCAGCGACACAGAACGGAATATCAATCACTTCTGCAACGCGAGAAACCCAACTTTTATCGACGACACGACCATCACTTGAGGCGGTAATATCGTAGAATACAAGCTCGTCAGCGCCTTCTTCCGCATAGCGTTTAGCAAGAGGAACGATATCACCAATGATTTCATGGTTACGAAACTGAACGCCCTTCACCACTTGTCCATCACGAACATCAAGACATGGAATTATTCGCTTTGCCAGCATGCAAATGCCTCCTCTGCTGTGAACTTGCCATCTAACAGTGCACGACCAACAATCACGCCAGCCACACCGCTGCCTTTTAGTGCTTCGATATCCGCTAATGAGCCGATGCCGCCTGAAGATTGGAACTGCACTTGTGGGTACTGCTTACATAGGTCGACATAAAGCTCAACATTTGAACCTTCTAGCGTACCGTCACGAGAAATGTCCGTACAAAGCACGTGCTGTAGACCTACCGTTAGGTAATCGTTGATCAGCGCTTCAATGGTCACGCCCGAGTCTTCTTGCCAGCCAGAAATCGCCACTTTACGTGTGCCGTCTTGGTCGATGTTAATGTCTAGCGCGAGAACGATTTTCTCCGCGCCGTATTTTTCCATCCAACCTTTCACAAGCTCTGGCTGTTTTACTGCGGTCGAACCAACAACGACACGTTGAGCACCGGCTTCTAACAGATCAATCACGTCTTGCTCTGTACGCACACCACCACCGATTTGGATGTTCGCTGGCGTACTTGCTAATAGCTTTGCAATCAAATCAAGTTGACGCGCTGTTGTGTCTTTCGCGCCAGTTAAATCCACTAAGTGCAGCCAGTTCGCACCTGCTTGGTGGTACAAATTAAACTGCTCTGCTGGGTCGACTTTGTATTCGGTGACTTGGCCGTAATCACCTTGATACAGGCGAACTACCTGTCCTTCAATTAAATCAAGAGCTGGAATAATCACACTAAATCCCTTTTATAATTCTAAGAAGTTTTGAATAAGCTTCGCGCCCGCTTTTGAAGAACGCTCAGGATGGAACTGCACACCGTAGTAGTTGCCGCTTTGTACTGCCGCTGTGAACGAGTTGCCGTATTCACATTCAGCAATGGTGTAGTCTCCAACTGGCATTGCAAAGCTGTGTACGAAGTAGAAGTACTCACCTTCTTCAATACCTTTGAACAGAGGGTTACCTACTTTTGCAGACACCGTGTTCCAGCCCATATGCGGCAGCGGTAAGTCGCCAGTTTGTAGCAGCTTCACTTCACCATCACAAAGTCCAAGACACTCAACTAACTCGTCGGCTTTCTGCCCTTTCTCTTGAGATACTTTTCCCAACAGTTGCATGCCTAAACAGATACCGAGCAGCGGCTTCTCTACCTGTTTTACCAAGCTGATCAGATCACGCTCTTCTAGGTTCTTCATCGCTTCGCTGGCGGTGCCCACGCCCGGTAGGAATAGCTTGTCAGCCGACAATACAACTTGTGGATCTTTTGAAATCGTTACGTCATAGCCTAAGCGTTCAATGGCAAACTTCACCGAAGAGACGTTGGCACAGCCAGTATCGATAATGACAACTTTCTGTTCTGTCACTGTTTTTCTCCTTGCTTACGCTCGCCTTACAGCACGCCTTTACTACTTGGTAGCTCAGTGCCTTCTACTTTGATTGCTTGGCGCAGAGTACGACCAAACGCTTTGAATAGACTTTCAATGATGTGGTGATCATTGTTGCCCGCAGAAGAAAGGTGCAGCGTACACGCTAGGGTATCCGTCAAAGAACGGAAGAAGTGAACCACCATCTCAGTGGATAAGTCACCGACCTGCTCACGGCTGAACTGCGCGTCAAACTTAAGGTAAGGACGGCCAGATAGGTCTAGTGCACATTGTGCCAAGCACTCGTCCATTGGCAGGCTGAAGCCAAAGCGGCCAATACCACGCTTGTCACCCAGTGCTTCTTTCAATGCTTGCCCCAACGCAAGAGCGGTATCTTCTACCGTGTGGTGATCATCAATGTGCAAGTCACCTTCCACTTTGCACACCATTTGGAATCCACCGTGCGTGGCGATTTGATCCAACATGTGGTCGAAGAAACCAAGACCGGTTGATATCGCGTTACCGCCTTGTTCATCAAGATTAACGAATACTTTGATGTCCGTTTCTTTCGTGGTGCGAACCACTTCAGCAACACGCGCTTTCACCGTCAGATCTTTCAGGATCCGTTTCCAACCCATGGTTTCTGGGTTGTATTGAATGCCACGAATAGCCATGTTCTCTGCAAGTTGAAGATCGGTTTGACGATCGCCAATCACGAACGAGTTCTGGAAATCCACTTTACCCGCTTGAAGGTACTCTTTTACTAAGCCCAATTTCGGTTTGCGACAAGAGCAATTGTCTTTTTCAAAGTGAGGACAGATCAGAACATCATCAAATTTCACACCTTGAGATTCAAAGATCTCCATCATCATATTGTGTGGAGCATCAAAATCTTCTTGCGGATAGCTGTCTGTTCCAAGGCCGTCTTGGTTGGTGACCATCACTAGACGGTATCCTGCATCTTGCAACGACAACAGGCTTGGGATAACAAATGGCTCTAGTTTTAGCTTATCTAAACGGTCTACTTGAAAATCGACAGGTGGTTCCACGATCAAAGTGCCGTCACGGTCGATAAAAAGGATTTTTTGTTGTTTGCTCACTCGAACTTCCTTATTGCTATTCTTTTGGCGCTCTCGCTGTTTAGCGAGTGCAATTCATTCTTTCTCTACTTATGAGTAGTAGTTTCTAATGAAACCCAGAGTTTTCTCACACTCATCTCGGCTGCCAACACTGATTCTTACGCAATCTTTGATTGGCGAGTTTCGCAAGATGATGCCGGACTCCCAAGCCGCCTTAAATAGCTCGTCGCCATTAGGGAATTTCACCAGCAGATAATTGCCCCACCCTTCAAACACCTCTAAACCTGCGATCATTGATAATCCCACTTGCAAATAGGCACGGTTTGCATTGAGGTCGAGCACTTGGAACTTGGCACGAGCCAACCCTGCTTCTGACAATGCTTGTGTCGCAATTTCTGCGACAGGCACTGGTACCGGATAGGGCGCGATAACTTTTAGAAGTACATTAATCAGCTCTTCATTCGCAAGTGTGAATCCACAACGCAAGCCAGCTAATGCAAAGGCTTTCGACAAAGTACGCAAAATCGCAAGGTTTGAGTACTGCGCAAGTAAATCGACGGTTGAGGCCTCTGGACAAAAATCGATATACGCTTCATCCATCACAACGATGGCTCTGTCTTTTGTCATCTCTAGCAAGGCGATGATGTCTTCTCGCTTCACTAAGTTGCCCGTTGGATTGTTTGGTGAACAAACAAACACCAATTTAACCTTGTCCAAATTGGCTTCAATACCTGCAAGGTCTAATTGCCAATCCTCTGTTAGCGGTACGGTTTTACGCTCAACGCCAATGGTTTCAGCGCTCACAGAATACATGCCATACGTAGGAGGACAGTAAAGAATGGCATCTTCATTTGGTTCGCAGAAAGCACGAATCAGCAATTCGATACCCTCATCCGCGCCACGCGATGTCAGAGTTTGTTCTGGTTTAACACCTGCATAGGCAGCGTAGGCTGCAATCAATGCTTTCGGCTGACAATCACTGTAACGGTTCAAGCGCGCAAAGTTTGTGCGGTATTCATTGTCAAATGGCGATTCATTGGCATTCAACCAAACATCGCCAGTTCCACCGATGCGGCGCGCCGAAAGGTAAGGAGTCAGTTTCTGTACACTTTTTCGAGCAAGTTTTTCCATTTTCTCTCTCTCCTTATCCACGTGCATTCAGCTTTTCGACACGAATGGTCACCGCACGTTTGTGCGCATCCAACCCTTCCGCTTCTGCCATTGTAACAACCGTAGGTGCCAGTGTTTTTAAACCTTCAGCCGATAGTTCTTGAATCGTCATACGTTTTGAAAAATCAGCCAAACCTAAACTTGAATACGTACGGGTGTACCCATACGTCGGCAATACGTGGTTGGTTCCTGACGCATAATCACCCGCCGATTCAGGCGACCAATCACCCAAGAAAATGGAACCTGCGTTATCCAGCAATGGCAACAACTCTCGAGGATTTTTGGTTTGAACAATTAAATGCTCTGGCCCGTAATAATTTGAAATAGAAACCGCTTGGGTCAAGGAGTCTGCAATAATAATTAAACTCGACGCTAGTGCTTTTTCAGCAATTGAGGCACGCGATAATTGCTTCAACTGCTTCTGCACAGCATCCGTTACTTGATCTGCAATCAATACTGATGGAGTCACCAAAACCACTTGAGAGTCTGGTCCGTGCTCAGCTTGGCTAAGTAAATCGGCGGCGATAAAATCGGCATCTGCAGTTTCATCAGCAATCACCAACACTTCTGATGGCCCAGCGGGCATATCAATGGCTGCACCACGAAAATCATTGCTCACTTGGCGTTTTGCTTCTGTGACATACGCATTGCCAGGACCAAATATTTTGTCCACCTTAGTGACACTTTCTGTACCATAAGCCATCGCCGCTACCGCTTGCCCACCACCAACATTGTAAACTTCATCTATATTACAAAGCTTTGCCACATAGAGAATTTCATCTGCAATCGGTGGTGGTGAACATAAAACCACTTTACGGCAACCCGCGATTTGCGCAGGAACACCCAACATCAATACCGTTGAAGGCAGCGGTGCACTGCCACCAGGAATGTATAAACCCACTTTTTGTATCGGGCGAGTGACTTGTTCACACACCACACCCGGTTGTGTTTCGACTTTAATTGGCGTCGGTTTCTGGGCATTGTGGAACTTCGCGATATTGGCGTAAGCCTGCTCAAGCGCTTGCTTCATTTTTGCAGTTAAGCGAGCAGAAGCCTCCTCGATTTCTTGTTCAGTCACTCGAATCGATTCTGGTTTAACGCGATCAAACTTTTCCGTCAGTTCGAACATCGCCGCATCGCCTTCTGCTCTGACTTTCGCAATCACTTCTGCTACTGCAGCGGTAATATTCGCACCTTCTGTTATCGCTGGACGTTCCAAAATAGCGTCTTGTTGCGTCTCACTAAGAGATTGCCAAACAACCGTTCTCATGAGCCTTACTCCATCATTTTTTCAATTGGTAGAACAAGAATAGAGCTCGCGCCAAGTTCTTTGAGCTGTTCCATCGTTTCCCAGAATAAGTTTTCTGTACTCACCAAGTGGACGGCCACTCGTTGTTTCTCTGCAGACAGTGGTAACACGGTTGGATCTTCCGCCCCTGGCAACAGTGCTTTGATCTGTTCTAGCTTATCAACTGGAGCATGTAGCATGATGTATTTGGATTCTTTGGCTTGCTGAACACCTTGCATACGCGTTAACAGTTTCTCGATAAGCGCTTGCTTGTCTTGGGCAAACTCACCTGAACGTTGAATAAGTGTTGCTTTCGATTGGAAAATAACCTCAGCCTCTTTTAGGCCATTGGCTTCAAGTGTTGCGCCTGTTGAAACCAAATCAGCGATTGCGTCCGCCAAACCAGCACGAGGCGCAACTTCAACAGAGCCTGTCAGCATACAGGTTGAGAAAGGCACACCTTGTCGATCCATATACGCTTTGAGCAGTTGTGGGTAAGTCGTCGCAATACGTTTCCCAGCAAGATCTTGTGGGCCATTGTATTTTTCATCTTTATCAATCGCGATGGACAAACGACATCCACCAAAATCTAGACGACTCAAGGTTTCAAATTGACAAGCATCACCAGTGGCTTTGCGCTCTAGACGCACTTCTTCCAACACGTTTTCACCGATAAAACCAAGGTCAACAACGCCATCCATGATCAGCCCTGGGATGTCATCATCACGAACTAATAACAGATCAATCGGCATATTTTCTGAGTGCACGACTAAACGCTCACCCATAATATTGAATTTAACGCCACACTTTTTTAAGAGCCCTTGGCACTCTTCACTCAGTCGGCCTTTTTTCTGAATTGCAATTCTTAAGCGTTGTGTTTGCATGACATTGTCCCTGTGCTTCAATTTGAAAATGATGAAAGTGAAAACTAAAAAACCCTCGAGAGATGTTGGTCTCCCGAGGGTTTAAAATCTGAATTTGATGATTTTCACCTCCGGGAGTTTCCTATCTCCCGGGTATGCGTACATCTCCCGAAAGACTAGACTGGGTGATGATGGTGATGAATGTTCATTACAAAATTACGCATACTTATATAGGCTCTTAGCTTGATTGCTTCGTTGATAACCACACTAACTAAGCTGCTCTTATTTTGCAACACTTTATTTTAAAAAATATCAATTTGTATAAGACAAATAAAAAGGGTAGCCGAAGCTACCCTTTCAAAGTTTATATAAATGAAGATGTTACGCTTGTTGGCAAGACTCAATCTTTGCTTTTGACAACCAAGAGAGGATTGCACAAACGATGATGAATGCCATGGTTGCAGCCGCTAGTGAGAA
Source organism: Vibrio sp. CCUG 15886 (assembly GCF_028570825.1). Lineage (NCBI taxonomy): Bacteria > Pseudomonadati > Pseudomonadota > Gammaproteobacteria > Vibrionales > Vibrionaceae > Vibrio > Vibrio sp. CCUG 15886. The sequence continues at coordinate 218,904 of NZ_JAQQBT010000004.1, forward strand.
CATAACGGAAGCGGTCATACCCAATACAACGAAACCAATACAAGAAACCAACGCCACTGCAAGTGCATAAGGTAACTGAGTCGCTACGTGGTCAATATGATGACAACGAGCGCCCGTTGAAGAAAGAATCGTCGTATCAGAAATCGGTGAACAGTGATCACCAAAAACAGAACCAGCTAATACTGCACTTAGCATAGGAAGCATAAGAGCGATATCTGTCGCACCCGCCATATCACCCGCGATAGGTAGCATAATACCAAACGTGCCCCACGATGTTCCGGTAGAAAACGCCATTAAACCAGAAAGCAGGAATAGAATCACAGGTAGCCAATGAGGGTTAATACTGCCTTGTGCCATGGTAGACAAGTAGCTACCCGTTTTCATGTCGCCAATAACCGAACCGATAGTCCAAGCGAAAATCAGAATAAGGATTGCACCAAACATCGATTTAGCACCGATCCATAAAGTGCGAGCAATTTCTGCAACTGGAAGACCTTGTTTGAACACGGTGAACAAGGCCACAGCCAAACCAACCAGACCACCATAAATAAGCGATGTACCTACGTTGGTATTTTCGAATGCACCAAGCAAGTCAAAAGCTTTACCATCCGCCGCAAGTGCTTGGCCACCGGTATAGAGCATTGAAGCGACCGTTGCAATAATCAAAGCAATGATCGGCATAACAAGATCGGTCACTTTACCTTTATCGCTTTCACGGATATCAAGCTCTTCGTCAATTTCATGCGCTTCTTTTAGGTCAGTATCAGCGTCATTGTCAAAACCACGGCCTTGTGAGGCGGCAATTTCATGTTCACGCATTTTACCAATGTCTAAACCAAACCAAGCGACCGCAAACACCATTAACAAGGCGAAAATCGCGTAGAAGTTCATCGGTACTAAACGTAGATATGCGCCTAATGCGGAATATTCAGTGATGCCATGTGACACCAAAATACCGCCAATAATGGTCATGATGTACGCACCCCAACTCGATGCAGGCATCACCACACACATTGGTGCTGCTGTTGAGTCTAGAATATAAGCAAGTTTAGCGCGTGAAACATAAAAGCGGTCCGTTACTGGGCGAGAAATCGCACCCACAGCTAGGCTATTGAAATAGTCGTCTACAAAAATGAATACGCCTAAAAACGCTGCTAGTAATTTCGAACCTCGCTTACTTTTCACTCGAGTCTGTGCCCATTCAGCAAAAGCTCGAGTGCCTCCAGAAAGAGTCAGTAGAGCGGTGGTCATACCCAATAACAACAAGAAACCAACAATACTCATATTCCAAGTATTGATGCCACCATCTTCAATAAAAACAGCTGAAACTTTATCTGTAATATAAGCTGCCGCAGAGCCTACCGAATAATCATTCAGTAACACTGCACCTAGAAGAATACCGACACCAAGCGATACAAGCACTTTACGCGTTAAAATGGCTAGCGTCAGTGCCACTATCGGCGGTAAAAGTGAAATGGGAGATGTAGCAAAATCTATTAAATTCATGATCTTCAAAAACCAAAGTTTGGCTAGAGATCTACTGCAGACAAAGTAAACAGGATGTCCGTTACTTATGTTGAACTAAGCGACAGGGAAGTGAACACTTCACCCAACCTACAGTAGCGCTCCATAGTTATACATTAAATACTATGGCAGTATTGTTCCTTTCGGATGCAACCCCAGCAAACTGCTTTGATATGCAATTCACTTCGGCAATGGATACCTTTCACTATTATTCATTGGCATCACCCCAATAATAGTTACTCTTTACCATTGCGCCTCTACGTCGATAACAAATTCTTAACTATCTGCCGATTAAAAAAACAACAAATAATCTAATTTATCGCATCAGGTAGCGGCTATTGTACTCATGACGCTCCTCATTGCAACAGATCTGTCTTAAGTTGATTAAATTTGAAAAATCAATATGAGACAGGTTTTCTATTGCCGTTTCATTAATCCATTCTCTTTGCATCATGATACTAATAATAGAAAAAATGAGATCACAAACCACTTTCCATTGAACCATTTTGTTATAAAGCCATCTAATCATTCGTAAAATATTTTTGAGATAGCTTTTTGTTCAGTGAAGGAATTGCTTCTACAACTTTCGTCTGTCTTAGAAATTTTATAATCATTCTTTTTTAATTTTTTTACTTTTAATATTGCTTATATTGTATTGCGCGTTAATATTAGCATCGTAAGAATTAATCTAGTTTGTTTAATTTAATTCTCGGTATTATTATTAGACAATCGACTTAGCGAATATATAGGAAAGGTTATGTCTGAACTAACAAAAACTCTGTTGAACATTCGCAGCCTACGTGCGTTTTCTCGTGAACTTACTCTTGAGCAATTAGAAGAAGCTCTAGATAAATTGACAACTGTTGTTGCAGAGCGTCAAGAAGCGGAAGCAGAAGAACGTGCAGCGAAAGCTGAACAAGAAGCGAAACTAGCGGCTATCGCAGAACAAATTGCTAAAGATGGTATCGATGTCGAAGCACTAATCAGCGCACTTGCTGGCGAAACTAAAGTGAAGAGCAAAGGTAAACGTGCTCCTCGCCCAGCGAAATACAAGTACGTTGACACCAATGGTGAAGAAAAAACTTGGACTGGTCAAGGTCGTACACCTTCTGCAATCCAAGCTCAATTAGATGCGGGTAAATCTCTAGAAGATTTCGAAATCTAATACATTTTAGATATCAGTAAAAAGGCTCCTTTCGGAGCCTTTTTATTATCTTTCCCAATACGCTTCTTCTAAGCTATCTTCGCGTTCCGGTAAGCCACGAGATAGGCGCGGAGAATGTTGTACCAACACTTCATAACTGGCACGGTTAGCATACTTACACACTTGAGAAAAAGATGAGTACGTCAAAAACTCATACACGTGCTTACTTGAGTTTGGCACGTTTTCTTTGTGATATTTGTTTGCCGCCATATCGTGCAGTACCGCTGAAAGTGCAGCATCACCTGCCCCATTGGTATTTTTAATTTTCTCAGGACCGCCCATATACGGTGAAATATGTGAATAGACTTTAATCGGGTTTTCACAAGATGCTTTTTTCGTTGGACGACTAAATTCATAACGATTGAATTCAGCAATGCAGCCTGGAAGTAACGGTAGAGATGTTTCACGCTTCGCGCTGTCTTCTGTATAACCGGCCATAAATAGACCAAGCGGACCCGCAGTACAAAGTACCATGTCTGCCCAATCCAGTGTTTTATCTGAAGCGGCTAAAGGATCGGATTCCCCAGTCAATGCTTCGGCTTCATCTTCATTCATCGCAACTACCGTCACATTGTCACGAATAAATTCTTGCCAGAAGGTTGGGTCATCTTGAATCACAAATTTAGTGCCAAGCGTCAAAACAACAGGTACATCGTATTTTTTTGCGTACTCGATGGCTTTCATCGTCGCATCAGGCATTGGATCACCTTCTTTACAACGAATCAAATAAGCGGTGAGCACCAAAGCTGAGGCTTTTTTAAAGATCTTTTCCGGAATATTATCTGGATGAAGTTGGTTCATTTGACCTTCACTAATCGCAAAAGTGCGTTCACCATCTTCGGTAATCAACGCGAAACAGCGACCAATCGCGCCATCGACACCTTGCAGATAATTAAGATCCATACGGCTTGATGTGTTACATAAGTAACGGTATCCGTAACTACCAATCTTAATATCTTGACTCATCACGCCCAATAATGTCGAACGATCATCTGCGAGCACTGAGTAATTGTGCAGCGTATTGCCAATCGTACCGCCAGCATATTCGTTGGTAATCAGATTTTCTTGCTTTAACTGCTGATATAGCGCTTCTGCCGTCACATCATCAATAACCAGCGAGTGCCCTTTACTCAAACCGTATTTTTCAATCATTTCCGACGTCACTCTCGCTTCGATATCCACCAAAGTTTGATCAATACCGATAATATGAGTACGCGTCATTTTCTTGCTTTCCTGCGCCTGACTCACTAATGGGTCACGTGCATGTACGGGAAAATAGTGTTTTGATTTGCGCTGTCCGGGAAATTTCATAGTGTTTGTCTGAGTACGGGGTTAAAAGAAGTGCGGATTCTAACTCGCACTCCCATAGGCGGCAATAAAGGCAATTATAGCAAACGTTTGCTACGTACTTTTTATTTTGCGAGGCGCTATTCACCTTCCATAAAGCTTAAATCTGGCAGGCAATCCAAGTTTTCGCTGTAACGTTTTAAATTGAACTCGCCGTCATTTTTCATCACGTCGAAAATCTCAATTGACATTGCACACGCCATCATCGCCACCGCATCTTCACGAGGCGTGCCTGTCATCATTAGGCGCATCAACGTTTCTTTGACCTTGATTGGATTTCCATCTTCAAGTTGATTTTCAATGATCTCGATAAGATCCGCCTCTTGCATAAATTGCATTTCGTCAGTCATGATGTTTACTCATTAGGATTTTTTCCAACTATGCCACATTCCCACTCAGAGCTCGCGCGGAATTTCTTTTCGCTTGTCCTTTTGCTGAAAAAAGCAGCGAAAACGAATTGTGATTGCGATCTCGGATCTGTCACCCGTTTCTGCTTTCTGTTAGAATTCGCCTCCAGTTAATTTTAGTGGTGTTGAGTAATGTCTGATAACAGCCAAAAGAAAGTCATCGTTGGTATGTCTGGCGGTGTAGATTCATCGGTTTCTGCCTATCTTCTAAAACAGCAAGGCTATCAAGTTGAAGGCCTATTTATGAAGAACTGGGAAGAAGATGATGATTCTGAGTATTGTACTGCGGCAGAAGATCTCGCCGACGCTCAGGCTGTTTGTGACAAACTTGGCATTCACCTACATAAGATCAATTTTGCGGCAGAATACTGGGACAATGTATTCGAATATTTCCTTTCCGAATACAAGGCGGGCCGTACCCCTAACCCAGACATCCTTTGTAACAAAGAAATTAAGTTCAAAGCGTTTTTAGAATTTGCCGACGAAGTACTTGATGCCGATTACATCGCGATGGGTCATTATGTCCGTCGTTCTTTCCCTGAAAATGGTGAAAAGCCACAGATGCTGCGTGGTTTAGACGGCAATAAAGATCAGAGCTACTTCCTCTACACGCTAAGTCACGAACAAGTGGCACGTAGCCTCTTCCCTGTTGGCGAGCTGGAAAAGCCAGAAGTTCGTCGCATTGCGGAAGAACAAGGTCTGATTACCGCGAAAAAGAAAGATTCTACCGGTATCTGTTTTATCGGCGAACGTAAGTTCACCGATTTTCTAAGCCGCTACTTACCAGCTCAACCGGGTAATATTGAGTCGCCAGAAGGCGAAGTGCTTGGTCAACACCAGGGTTTGATGTACCACACGCTAGGCCAACGTAAAGGCCTACATATTGGTGGCCGTAAAGGCGGTGGCGGTAACGAAGAACCATGGTTTGTTGCAGAAAAAGACCTTAAGCGCAATGTGTTGATTGCCGTTCAAGGACAAGATCACCCTATGCTTAAGTCCGAAGGCCTGATTGCTTCTCAGCTTCATTGGGTAGAACGTGAGCCAATTCGCGATGTGATGAAATGCACGGTGAAAACTCGTTACCGTCAACAAGATATTCCTTGTACAATCATCCCTATTGATGACGAAAACATTAAAGTGATTTTCGATGAACCAGAGATCGCAGTGACCCCAGGTCAATCCGCTGTTTTCTACCAAGGTGATGTTTGTCTTGGTGGTGGTATCATCGAGAAACGCATTAAATATACTCAAGCTTAGGAGTCGTTACGTGGCGAATACACTTTATGACCGTACCATTGCTTTTGCTGGCATGTGCCAAGCTGTGGCATTAGTTCAGCAAATCGCGAGAAACGGACATTGTGATCAAGATGCCTTTGAAACTTCTATTAAAGCAATTTTGAATACCAATCCAGCCAACACACTTGATGTGTTTGGCAATGAGTCACAACTCAAACTGGGTTTGGAATGCTTAGTAAAAGGGATTGATAGTACCCCCACTGGTAGCGAAGTGACTCGCTACCTCATCAGTTTGATGGCGTTAGAGCGCAAACTGATGGGCAGGAATGATGCGATGTCACAACTTGGCGATCGTATTCAGATGGTACAAAGACAGACGGAACACTATGATCTTTTTGAAGAACAGATGATCAGCAATGTGGCCAGTATCTACCTCGATGTTATCAGCCCTATCGGCCCTCGAATCCAAGTGACAGGTACGCCGACGGTATTACAACAAACATCGAATCAACACAAAGTACGTGCGTTACTCCTTTCTGGTATTCGCAGTGCCGTGCTTTGGCGTCAAGTTGGCGGTCGACGCCGCCATCTGATCTTCGGCAGAAAGAAAATGGTTGAGCAGGCGCAGATCCTGCTGGCTAGAATGTAATTCGACCATCATTAGCTCGCGCCAGACGCGAGCTAATTGTTTTGGTCAAAATCACCTTAGCGCAAACGTTTGCGCAATATTCGTGACAATTGCCACAGTTATTGGTATAAAGCTCGCGAAATTTTGAAACCCAATTCAGGAGAACATCATGGAACTGTCAGCATTGACTGCTGTTTCACCAGTAGACGGCCGTTACGGAAGCAAGACAATTGCGTTACGCGAAATTTTCAGTGAATACGGTCTACTAAAGTACCGTACTATCGTTGAAATCCGCTGGCTACAAAAGCTTGCTGCTACTGCTGAAATTGCAGAAGTGCCAGCGTTCAGCGCAGAAGCAAACCAATTCCTCGACGATCTTGCTGCTAACTTCTCTGAAGCAGACGCATTACGCATCAAAGAGATCGAGCGTACCACTAACCATGACGTTAAAGCGGTGGAATACTTCTTAAAAGAGAAAGTCGCTGACGTTCCTGAGCTTCACGCTGTTAACGAGTTCTTCCATTTTGCCTGTACTTCTGAAGACATTAATAACACCTCACACGCTTTAATGCTTAAAGAAGCACGTGAGACGGTCATTCTTCCAGAAATTCGTAACCTGATTGACGCAATCAAAGCACTTGCTGTTGAATACCGTGACATTCCTCTTCTATCTCGTACACACGGTCAGCCAGCTTCTCCATCGACAATGGGTAAAGAAATGGCAAACGTGGCGTACCGTATGGAGCGTCAATACAAGCAAATCGAAAACGTTGAAATCCTAGCGAAAATCAACGGTGCGGTAGGTAACTACAACGCACACCTTTCTGCTTACCCAGAGCTCGATTGGCACAAATTCTCTGAAGAGTTCATCACTGAATCTCTCGGTGTTACTTGGAACCCTTACACCACGCAGATCGAACCACATGACTACATCGCAGAGCTATTCGATGCTGTGGCACGTTTCAACACGATTCTGATCGACTTCGACCGTGACGTTTGGGGTTACATCGCACTAGGCCACTTCAAGCAAAAAACCATTGCTGGCGAGATCGGTTCTTCAACCATGCCACACAAAGTGAACCCAATCGACTTTGAAAACTCTGAAGGAAACCTAGGTCTTGCAAACGCAGTGTTTGGCCACCTAGCACAAAAACTGCCAATCTCTCGTTGGCAACGTGACCTGACGGACTCAACAGTTCTACGTAACCTTGGTGTGGGTGTTGGCTACGCAATCATCGCTTACACATCGACGCTTAAAGGCATCAGCAAGCTTGAAGTCAACCGTGAAGCACTTCTTGCGGAACTAGACAAGAACTGGGAAGTACTTGCAGAGCCAGTACAAACCGTTATGCGTCGTTACGGCATTGAGAAGCCATACGAGAAGCTAAAAGAGCTGACTCGTGGTAAGCGTGTAGACGGTGAAGCAATGCGTAATTTCATCGACGGTCTTGAGCTTCCTGAGCACGAGAAAGCACGTCTAAAAGAGATGACGCCAGCAAACTACATCGGTCAAGCTATCGAGCTGACAGACAAGCTGTAAGAGAATCGAGAATCGAGAATCGAGAATCGAGAATCGAGAATCGAGAATCGAGAATCGAGAATCGAGAATCGGATAATTGTTAGGGTTGACGTGAAAGCGTCAACCCTTTCTTTCTTTAGGGCGGAGATAAGGCTAGACTCCTATTCCCGAATCTCGGAGCGCAGCGTTCCTAACTGTTTTATTGCCTCTGGAAGAACAACGTAATCGTCCCTACCTCTACGCCAAACTTCTTAATCTTGGTGAGATTAAACACATGCTTTTCATCTTGGCGATAAAGCCAATCATCAAAGGATACCGTCAAGCTTGAACCATCGACTTGCAGTTCAAAATCATAGCGCCATTGCAGTGCATTACCCAGCTCCATTCCCTCAGCAACGCCGATAATATCGTCAGCTTCGCCTTGATAGCGACCATCGGACAATCGGGTAATCCGCCAAATGCGCTGATCAATCTCACCATCGTCAAAAACAAAATCTTCAACGAGCGTCAGTGTGTTATTGTCAACAGAACCAACAATCTCAACCTCAAAGCGTCTGGTTTGTTTACCGCTATAGTCTTGCACCATGCCCCAAGCTTTCACATTTCCAGAAAAATACTCAAACAGTTCAAACTTTGGAGATGCTTGCTGGTAGTCCTTAAGGTCACTCGAACAGCCGACCAAAACGTTCAATGTCATAACAAGCAAGACGATAAAAACATTATGTTTGTTCATCTTATTGATTCCATCCGATTAATTTTGCTCGCAAAGAGGGATATTGAGTTTTTGGCGATAACCAAATCGCGAGGAAAGCATCGTTAAGCTCCTGATCAGCCACATCACCGGCCACTTCAGCTTTGTCACTGTCATGTCGAATAAAAAGCAAACGCCCTTTTTCTCCATCAGTAATGTAGGTCAGTTTGTCGCCTTTTTTGATGTTGGGAAAAATCAGCTCGAGGCTATCTCTCCACGGTTTTTTCGCTGTGATACCCATCTTTTGCCACTGCTCTTCCGTTGCACTGAGTAGATCCTCACGTGAAATATCGCGTAAGTATCGAATCTCCAAGGCGAGGGGATGTGGCGTAACATCTGCATTCACCTCGAACTCACCATTTGGTGTAACCAACTTAGAATCATAGATATCAAAGACAAACCAGCTCAATCGTGCCTCCCCAACGGTCTGCCACTGCTGCCAAGTCTCAATGTCTGCTGCTCCTGTTTGACCATAAGAGCTAGACGAAACGCCTAGCAAAAGACTAAGAAACGTACTCCGAATGACACAACTTGCTTTTCTCATCATGGCGAAGAACCTTAATGATAAAGAGCGTGATGATTGCCCATTCTAAAAACACAATCGATGCCGTTATCAACACGCTGTAACCGTAAGCCACCGCATTGAGTTTATAACCTGCGTAGTAACTTAAGCAGCCCCCCAATGCACCTACTGTTAATACGTAAAACGGAGCAAAACGGAGCAAAATTCTTTTCAGTTGATAAGCGTACCAAGCAAAAACTACCCATAAGCTTAAAAGCCAAACGGGTAAGAAAGTCGACGTGAACTGAAAAATTGAGAGATATTGATTGAGCGAGTCGACTAGGCAGCCGACCACGGCAATCAACAGCGTTGGTTTCCAGGTTTTTTGGTCTACTCGGTACTGATACCCCAATGTCATCAAGGCAAAGCAGAGTGTGACCCATTGCCACTGCTCGGTGCCAATAACCGCAAGAAACCAAACGAGATTGAACCAAGCAGAGGCGAGAATAAGAGCCATGATACTAGGCTCTTTGAAGCGTCATGTGTACGGTACTGATGCTACGAGCTAAGAATCCCCCCTCACAATAACTTAGGTAGTAACGCCACATACGAATAAATCGCTCATCATACCCTAGTCTTTTGACTTGCTCTTCAGCGTGGTTAAAACGTCGGTGCCATTCTTGTAATGTTTTTGCGTAATCCATCCCAATATCAAACAAATCTCTAATCACTAAATCACTGTATTGGGTCGTGGCTTGAGCCAGTGAAGTCACTGACGGTAAAAATCCCCCCGGGAAAATGTACTTTTGAATAAAATCGACGTTGTTACTGTAATATTCGTAACGTTGGTCGGCGATAGTGATCGCTTGTATTGCCATCAAACCACCAGGTTTTAATAATGACTGGCACACCTTGATGTAAGACGGTAAATATTGCTTACCTACCGCCTCTATCATTTCGATAGAAACCAATTTATCAAACTGCCCAGTTAAATCTCGATAATCTTTCTTCAATAACTGAATACGCTCAGTCAAACCTCTTTCTGCAATCTGTTGTTTTGCGTAGTCATATTGCTCATCTGAAATCGTCGTGGTTGTCACCCGGCAGCCATAGGTTTCCGCCATGTATATCGCCATTGCCCCCCAACCTGTGCCGATTTCAATCACCTCATCACTGGGTTTTAATTGCAATTGCTGACACAAGCGATCCATTTTATTTATTTGTGCTTGCTCTAATGATTCACTATCCGAGTGATAAAGGGCTGACGAATATAACATTCTCTCATCCAAGAATACTCTGTAGAGGTCATTACCAAGATCATAATGGGCATGAATATTTTTACGCGAGTTTTCCTGCGTATTTCGATTGCTCCAATGACTGAGTTTGTAAAGCAGTTTGGTGACCCAGCTACTTTGGTTTTCTAATCCATCTAATGCATTCAGATTGAGCGCCATTAATTTCATTAACGAAGTTAAATCCGGACTGTCCCACCAACCATCCATATAGGCTTCACCTGCTGCTATACTCCCCCCTCTCAACACACGAGAATAGAAGCCGGGGTGTTTGACTTCGATTGTTGCGCTAATGGCCACACCCGGCTTGTGATTGTGTGCCCCTACAAAGCGTTCACTACGCTCTTGAGAGTCACTTTGAAAACTTTCAATGACCGTCAAAGTGCCGATTTCCATACGCTGTAAGCACTTAAATATCAGAGTCCTAGCCGCCTTTTGTGCTGTAGATAATGGAGAGGTAAATGCCATCGAAGAAGTATTTAACATGCAGAATTCTCCCTAAATTTATTATTCTTCACAGTTTAGTCGTTATTCTCAGTCCGGTTGGCTGGAGAGCGGTATTTGGGATGCGAGTAAAATGGTGCACCTTTTTTCCATAATTTGAACGCATGCCAGTAAATCCCTACCAACACTTTTACTGTTTGAATAGGCGTTACGATCAGTCGTTTTAGCAGATTGCTACTAGAAAATGGCTCTGCACTCATCGCCATGGTGGCATCAAACTGTTTATTTTCTTTGTGGCATTCCAAATGAATATGTAACTTTTCACTGAGCGGTTTAAGTCGCCAAATATAAGACTGTTCAATGGGGTTAAAGGGTGAAACGTGAAATGCTTTGGTTTGTTTCCAGCCAAAAGACGAGTCATGTTCATCCGCAGAAATAGCGTAATAATGACGCTCATTCCAAGGAGTGTTACTCACTTCCGCCAGTAAATAGCGCCAGTGCTCTTTCTCATCAAAAACGTAGTAGAAATTAACCGGGCTAAAGTAGAGCCCAAGATAGCGGAGGTGGCACACCGCGATAACCCTACCGCTGACTGACTCCCCGGTGAGCTCTGTGATTTTCTCTTGCACTGCGCGTTTGAGGCAGCCCTTCCCTACATAGTCGCTGCGTTTAAATCGCGCCCAATGCCACCAGCGAGTGCCAAACCCCCACACTTCTTTTTCAAGCTGCGTTAACTCGTCCAAATCGATCGCTGGCATGAACAATTGATAATTCAAACTATGCTCTACTGGGGTAAAGCGGCGGTGCCGAACATTACCCACAAACAGACGACTACTGATGGCCATGTTCACGCCGCCCCTTGGTGAAAAGAAGTCGCCTCTTCTTTCGCGTGCACAAGGTTGATGCCTCGCACCACATCCAAGGCGCTGCGAACGCCATCTTCATGGAATCCGTTGTACCAATACGCACCGCAAAACCATGTGTGATTTCGCCCTTGAATGTCATCTCGTCTCTGCTGTGCCGCGATCGACTCTGTGGTAAATACCGGATGGTGGTAAACAAACTTACGGATAACTTTGTCTTCGTCTATCTTGTCGCTGCTATTGAGCGTCACGCAAAACGTATGTTCTGCTTCAATGTGCTGGAGAATGTTCATGTTGTAGGTTAACGAAGGTAAGCGTGTGTCTTCTCCTTCCTTACCATCGAGTAAATAGTTCCACGATGCCCACGCAGCCTTTCTGCGAGGCAGCAAGCTGTCATCTGTATGCAAAACAACCTCGTTGGCTTGATATGCCATACGCGACAAAATCGAGGCTTCATCACAGGAAGCATCCTCCAATAGCGACCTCGCTTGATCGCTGTGACAGGCAAAAATAACGTGATCAAAACGTTGTGCTGCTCCTGCAACATATAATGTGACACCCGTTGAGTCGCGGATCACTTTTTCAACTGGACAGTTCAAACGAATACGATCAGAGAAGCCCTTCGTTAATGGCGGGATGTAAGCTTTTGAGCCACCATCAATCACGTACCACTGTGGTCGGTTGGTAACATCAAGAAGGCCATGATTGAGAAAGAAACGTAGAAAAAACGTAAGAGGGAAAGCACGCATATCCGCTAAGGTCGATGACCAAATCGCAGCCCCCATTGGCAAGATATAGTTGTCGCTAAAATAGTCACTAAAGCCATGCGTATCTAAGAACTCCCCAAGTGTTTGTTGGGCAATGTGGTCATGGTGCGCAGACGCTTTTGCCAGTTTGTTAAAGCGCAGGATTTCAAAAATAAAACCGTAGAACTGCGGTTTAAACCAGTTCCTTTTTTGAGCAAACAGTGTCGCCAGCGTGTGGCCATTGTACTCAAGTCCATTGCTGTCATTGCGAACACTAAAGCTCATTTGGGTTGCACGCCCAGTCACGCCAATTTCATCCATCATATTGATGAAATTGGGGTAGGTTCGATCGTTATAGACGATGAACCCCGTATCGACTGAGTAGTCTTTACCGTTGAGTGCAAAATCGATCGTCGCCGTATGCCCTCCAATGTAATCATTGGCTTCAAACAGTGTAATGTCATGCGCTTTGTGCAGATGGTAGCCACATGTTAATCCGGAGATGCCTGTACCTATTATTGCAATTTTCATACATTATCCTTTGAATTTATTGGGCAATTAATTTTGAAGCTAACGCCTTCTGCCAACGGTAAGGCAGTAACGCAAGTAACCGAATAAGAGCGGTAAACCGAGCGGGAAAATAGATGTGCTGCTTCCCGGATGCCAATTGTTGCCGAATCGCCTTTGAGGCTTGTTCAACCGTGATGATCATCGGCATTGCAAACGTATTTTTGTCCGTCAGCGGAGTGGCAACAAAACCAGGAAAGACAGTGACAACATCAATGCCCTTGGCTTGAAGATTGAGCGACAAGCTACGCGCAAAATACCCAATCGCGGCCTTAGACGCGCCATACGCTTCCGCTCTTGGCAGGGCGAGTTCCGAAGCAATAGAACCGACAATCACCACCTTGTGTCCAGGTTGAAAATGGGTTTGGCTGGCCTCGATACAGTTCACCACACCAAAAACATTGACGCTGAACACACGTTGCATCAATTGGGCATCAACGATGCCATCGTCCATGTATTCACAATCACCGGCGTTAAATATCCAAACGTTTGGAATAAAGGGCAGCACCGATAATGCCTCTCGCGTTTGCTGGTAATCCGTGACATCAAAACTGATCGTTGCTATGGCGGGGGAATAATCTTCTAGCTCTTGGAGAACCTGACGATTGCGTCCGCATGCAATCACTTTTGCACCTGCATCAGCAAAATCTTTCGCTAGCTGCTTGCCGATCCCCGATGTCGCACCGGTAATGAGCACTGAGTTCATTGCCCTAACCTCTGCTTTATGGCCCGAATGATCCCACCCAGTAACGGAAGGTTTTCATAGAGCATTTCGCCAAGGTCAAAATAGTCGCGGTGGTAAATCACCTTCCCCGCTTCAAATTTGAGGTGTGAAACGCCTTTAACCTCGACACTGGCCCCTTTTTTGAGTTTGGGATGCTGTAACGTCATCGTCCAAGTAAGAAAGCCTACATTGTCGATTTGGTGCTGCTCATGAATATCGAAACGGCAGTCAACCACGTTTTCATAAAGATTGGTAAAGTAAAGCTCCAACGCTTGCCAACCCTCTAAGCGATGTGCCGCATCCTCAAACACGACGTTTCTATGATATACATCCGCCAGTAAGTGAAGATTGTCTTTATTCAGTGCTCGGTACACATTACCGACCTTCATCGCGTCCATATTTCCCTTGTTCCATGGTTAAAGTGTTTTAAAAACAGTCACATTTAAAACATAGACTAGTGTAAGCAGTTATACCGATTGTTTTTTTGTATAACTTCTACTGAATACGAGAGGGGAAAAATTTGGATCACTCAAAACGAAAAAAGCCCAGAGAGAGTTCTCCAGGCTTTCTGTTTCGAATCCAATTCGCTGATGAGTTGGCTCACCTTTGCATCGATTCGCGATTCACTTGTCGCATCATTAGAAATTGCGAAGGGCAGCGATACGCTTATCGAGTGGCGGGTGGCTCATAAGCAGTTCTGTTAGAGATTGCTTACCGTTAATACCAAATGCCATCATGGTGCCATCCAGTTTTGATTCTTGGCTCATTTTTAGACGCTCTAGAGCCGCTATCATTTTCTCTTTACCAACTAGACGGGCGGCTCCCGCATCGGCATGGAATTCACGATGACGGCTATACCACATGGTGATGAAGCTCGCGAGAAAACCAAACACCAGCTCAAGCGCGATAGAAACCGCGAAATACACCATCATGTTTGAACCTTCACCTTCTTCATCGCTGTTATTAGAAGCCACCATGTTGGCAATAAAGCGAGACAAGAAGATAACGAAGGTGTTCACAACACCCTGCATCAACGTCATGGTCACCATGTCACCATTGGCGATATGGCTCACCTCATGCGCCAGCACCGCTTCTGCTTCATCACGTGTCATGTGTTGTGCAGCAGACCCGTAGAAACCGCGACCAGCGAATCGTCACGCTTTGCCCCAGTTGCAAACGCGTTGATGTCCGGCGAATCATAAATGGCAACGGTTGGCATACCAATGCCCGCTTGCTGAGCTTGGCGACTCACCGTTTCCAATAACCAGTGCTCTGTCTCGTTACGAGGGCTCTCGATCACCATTCCACCGACAGAGCGTAGTGCCATTCCCTTTGACATCATCAAGGAGATAAATGCACCACCAAAACCAAATACCGCAGCCATCACCAATAAACCTGAGAGGCTTCCTGGCTGCATTCCAGTTACAGCATAAACAATGTTCAACACAACGCTGAGGACTAGAACCACAGCTAGGTTGGTAATTAAAAACAACATGACTCGCTTCATTACTTTTCTCCAAAGAAGCTTATTTATATTGATGGCCAGTTGAGCTGACCTCTTTTGCTAATAGATATAGTCTAATTTGTTTAAAAACAAGGTTAAGTGATAAATTGCAACATTTGTTTACCAAGATGCTTATCTGTTAGAAATCAACATCATCGAATTTCTCTGCATCGTTTTGTTTCAAACGTCCTCTCACGCGTTAGACTTTTGTCTTATTGTGCTTATTCGGCTTCGTGCTATTTTCAATGTCAGATATTCAATACTGCTCTGAACTAGGTCGAATCGTCTTATCTGTGCCAATGAAAAGCGTTTCAAACAGAGCAGAAATAAACCCATGTTAACAAAGGACATGATCATGGTAGAAGCTAACAACTATCAAATGGCTATTGATTTATTGTGCTGTCACCTAGGGATTTCTGAAGAAGAGGCAAAACAGCAGCTCGGCATTTCAACTGAGCAGCAAGTTGCAAAGCAAATCTCTGATACTCAACAGGCGCTTATGGGCTTAGTTCAAGACAAATAAGCACAAGACCTGATAAAGAAAGGGCTGCCAACGGCAGCCCTTTTGATGTTTTAAAGCTCGAGTAACACATCCGCATTGATGTATTTACCGAGGTCTTTACGCTTGGCGCTTGGGATATAAGGAATTTCGCCCAGCTTTGGAACCTCCAAACGCTCTTCCAACATATCAATGATCTCTGCGTAGTGCTCTGTGCCAGGATTCACTCGATTAGCAACCCATCCAACCAAATTGAGGCCATCGGCTTTGATCACTTCAGCGGTCAGTAAGGCGTGGCTGAGGCAACCCAATTTGATGCCAACAACCAACACAACAGGCAGATCTTCTTGCTTAACCCAAGTAGACAGACTGTCAGTGTCTGACACTGGAACTCGCCAACCACCCGCACCTTCAACAAGCACGACGTCTGCATTCTCTTTGTGCTGCGCAAGTTTGCGGCTCAGCACAGCATAGTCAATCTCTACTTTTTCATGTTTTGCCGCAATGTGCGGAGACGCTGGCAACTCGAGGGCATATGGATTGATGTCCTCGTAATCAACGGCCACTGTCGCCGCTTTCTGCAGGTGCAAGGCATCTGAATTACGCCAACCTTCTGGCGTTTTATCGCTGCCTGCCGCTACTGGTTTATAACCAATAGTACGTAGATCTTTGGCCGCTAATGCGTGAAGAATCGCTTTAGATGCCACGGTTTTGCCCACATCGGTATCCGTACCTGCAATGAAAAATGCTTTCATCATAACTGTATAACCCCTAAACAAACCTTATAACTTGCCGGTACATGACCTAGATGGTTCTGAAATGTCTGGTACTCTCTTTCCACTCGTTTTAACGCTTGTCTTGTCGTTAAACCATGTGAGCGCCCGCTTACATGGTTCGCACCTATACCCTTAAGATCACGCATAACAGCAAACGCAGACTCGTACCAGACTGTGATATCGGTCAAGTCTAGATGATGGTTATGACTATGAGATTGCGCTAACGCAATTTTTACCTGATTGGCAGAGATAAAACGGTTGACGTGTTGATATGAGTCAATTTTTGCCCAGGCTTGCTTTAGCTCATTGAGTGAGCCATCCAGTAATGTGGAAAACAACACTTGGCCATGCGGTTTTACAACACGGTTCATTTCACGTAAAGGCCGCGATAAATCCTCGCACCATTGCAAGGCTAAGCTACTGAAGACAATGTCAAAATCATCACGTTCGAATGGCAAAGACTCCGCATCGGCAACGCGATACGACACCGACTCTAGCCCACAACGGGCCTTTGCCTGCTCAAGCATCTCATGCGATAAGTCGGCACATACGACTTCAGCGCCTCGTTGCAAAAGTTGCCATGAGAAATACCCCGTGCCACAACCAAGATCCAAAACACGCAAGCCCGATAAATCTTGGGGCAGTTTATCTAATAACTTATGTCCAACTTCTCGTTGAAATGCCGCATGCTGGTCATAGCTTTTTGCCGCCTTACCGAATGCTTGAGCAATAGCCAGCTTATCCACATACGCTTCCTCCGCAGTAAAGGATACCTTAGCCATTTCCATTAGTACTCTCCTGTGACTGTCAGCAGTACTTGTGCCAGTGTGTGCATCTGTTCTTTTGTGTGATTAGCAGACAACGTGATTCTTAGGCGCGCCGTGTTTTTGGGTACCGTCGGCGGACGAATCGCTGTCAACCAAATGCCTTGCTCTCGGCAACGCTGTGCAACCATCACGGCTTGTTGTGTCTCTCCAATAAGCCACGGTTTGATCGGCGTTTGAGTGGCCACAAAACTATCGTGCTCCCCCAAATATTCCGCAAAAAGGGTTTGTAGCTCATTAAGCTTGTCTCGTCGCCACTGCTGCGTTCGAATCATCTCCACGGCATGCGTCAACGCGAAAGCTTGTGCAGGCGGAAGCGCGGTAGAGTAAACGTGGTGACGAGCAAATTGAGCAAGGAAATCACCGCTGGATTTATCCGTTAGAAGTGCTGCCCCCGATAAGCCGAATGCTTTACCAAAGGTGACCACCAAAAAATCTGGCTTCACACTAGCGAGCGCACAGCTTCCGCGACCTTCTTCACCGAGCACGCCAACACCATGCGCATCGTCCACCATTAAGCTCGCCGAATGTCGTTGGGTGAGTGCGTGCATTTCAGCCAATGGTGAACAATCACCATCCATGCTAAATACGCCTTCCGTCACCACCAAACTTGGGCAATCAGATCGGTTTAAAATCGCATCTAGTGCTTGAAGATCATTATGCTTAAATCGCTTCATGCTAGCAGGAGACAAAAGCCCTGCCTCGATTAAAGAAGCGTGATTTAATTTGTCTTGCACTAGGAGATCGCCTTTTTCAAGCAGTGCAAGCAACAGCGCTTGATTGGCCGAAAATCCCGATCCAAACAAAGTGGCACTTTCATACCCTAGCCAATCACATAAGGAAGCCGCGAGATTACTGTGTGCAGGCGTGTAGCCCGTCACCAATGGTGATGCCCCACTTCCACAACCATATAAACTCAAACCCTGCTGCCAAGCTCGAACTAAAGATTGGTCGTTTGCCAACCCCAAATAGTCGTTGGCAGAAAAATTGAGATAGCGCTTCCCTTGATGTTCTAAAACCGTTTGATTTCCCGAGAAAATCACTTCACTTTGGCGATTCAAGCCCTGTTCACGTCTCTGCTTCAGGGCTTGCGCGATTCTTTCGTTAAAGGCTTGCGTCATAAAACAGATCGTCTTTTGTTGGGCGAGCAGCCACGCTTTCGACTACGCGATCTAACAATTCGTTTTCTGTAATTTCATCAGGTTTTTGTGAGACTTGCTGACTGTTAATACCCAGCTTGTTAAACAGCTGCATGTCTTTATCTTCGGAAGGGTTTGGTGTTGTGAGCAGCTTACAGCCGTAAAAGATTGAATTGGCGCCCGCCATAAAACACAAGGTTTGCATTTGCTCATTCATGTTTTCACGCCCTGCCGACAAACGAACGGCTGAGGTCGGCATCATAATACGAGCAACGGCGATTAGGCGGATGAAATCAAACGGGTCAACCTCTTCAGCCGTTTCTAAAGGTGTCCCTTTCACCTTAACCAGCATGTTGATAGGAACACTTTCTGGATGCGTAGGCAGATTGGCCAACTCAACAAGCAACCCAGCGCGGTCATTAGCGCTTTCCCCCATACCGATGATACCGCCAGAGCAGATCTTCATGCCTGCGTCACGTACATGAGATAAGGTATCTAGGCGATCTTGATAAGTGCGTGTGGTAATAATGTTACCGTAATACTCCGGTGAGGTATCGAGGTTGTGGTTGTAATAATCCAAACCCGCGCTTGCCAGTTGCTTAGCTTGTTCTGGGGTTAACATACCCAGAGTCATACAGGTTTCCAGCCCCATATCTTTGACGCCTTTGATCATGTCTGTCAGCAGCGGCATGTCGCGTTCTTTCGGATTCTTCCAAGCTGCTCCCATACAAAAACGAGTCGAACCGGCATTTTTGGCCTTTTGCGCGGCATCCAGAACACGCTCCACTTCCATTAATCGCTCTTTTTCAACATCCGTTTGATAACGAGCGCTTTGCGGGCAGTATTTGCAATCTTCTGGACAAGCACCGGTTTTAATCGAAAGCAAGGTACTCACTTGCACATAGTTCTTAGGGTGGTATTGACGATGAACTTGCTGCGCTTCAAACAACAAATCCATAAAAGGCATTTCCATCAACTCACGAACTTGCGCATGAGTCCAGTTATGACGTACTTCCACGTGTATTCCTTGCGTAATAGTTAACTTGCTATTTTTGTTCTGTTGACAGTCTACCGAGTCCCGATAAACTGTCAACATTAGCAAATAAATCAAAGTTTACATCTGATTTATTTTTAATCTATTTTTACTTGGATTTTATTATGGATTTGGCCTTCGACCGCCAGCACATCTGGCATCCCTACACTTCGACTCTCACACCTCTGACCTGCTATCCCGTGAACTCCGCAAGTGGTGTGTATATCAAACTGGAAGACGGAACCACGCTCATTGATGGTATGTCTTCATGGTGGTCGACCATTCATGGCTACAATCACCCTCACTTGAATCGAGCGGCACATCATCAAATTGATCAAGTATCCCATGTGATGTTTGGTGGTATCACTCATCAGCCAGCGATCAATTTGTGTAAAAAGTTACTGTCCTTGGCGCCAAATAACCTAGAGCATGTCTTTCTCGCTGATTCAGGCTCAGTGGCCGTGGAGGTTAGCTTAAAAATGGCCTTGCAATACTGGCACGCAAGAGGTGAGCGCAGGCCGAAATTTTTGACATTACAGCATGGCTACCATGGCGATACCTTTGCAGCAATGTCGGTCACCGATCCTGACAACTCGATGCATTCACTCTACAAAGGCTTCTTACCAGAGCACATATTTGCGAAATCACCGACTGGTGGCTTTTGGGATGAGTGGAAGCCAGAAGATCTCACTGACTTTGCGCAGAAGATTGAACAGCACCATCAAGAATTAGCCGCAGTAATCCTTGAACCCATCGTTCAAGGCGCGGGAGGAATGCGTATCTATCATCCAGAGTTTCTGAAAGGCGTTCGAGCACTTTGTGATAAGTATGGTCTACTGCTAATAGCAGATGAAATCGCGACTGGTTTTGGCCGTACTGGCAAGCTGTTTGCCTGCGAGCATGCCGATATCCAACCGGACATTCTGTGTGTCGGTAAAGCACTGACTGGGGGCTACATGACCCTTTCCGCGACCTTAACCAGCAAACACGTCGCCGATACGGTTTGTGGCGGTGAAGCAGGTTGTTTCATGCACGGTCCAACCTTTATGGGCAATCCACTCGCCTGCGCCGTCGCAACCGCCAGTTTAGAGTTGATAGAGCAAGGCCAATGGCAACAGCAAACCAAGCAAATCGAATCGCTGTTTTCTGAGTTACTGCCAAAACTTGAAGAATACGACTTGGTGAAAAACACCCGTTGGTTAGGTGCGATTGGTGTAGTGGAAACACATCGCCCAGTGAATATGGAAACCGTCCAAGCCCTGTTTGTTGAACAAGGTGTTTGGATTCGCCCCTTTGGCAAACTGATTTATATGATGCCGCCATTTATCAGCGAGCCGGCTCATATAGAACAATTGGTGAACGCCATTGAAACCGCACTTCAGCGTGCCGAGTGTTTTGTTTAGCCACGAGATAATAAAAAACCCAGCACAGTGGCTGGGTTTTGAGATTTTTTATGGTTAATCAATTAACCGATGTGCGTTGCGCCGCCCATGTACTTCTGAAGTACGGTTGGAATTGCAATGCGGCCATCTGCTTCTTGGTTGTTTTCTAGGATAGCAACCATGGTACGACCTACCGCTAAACCAGAACCGTTTAGTGTGTGTACAAGTTCAGGTTTCTTCTCGCCTTTACGACGGAAACGCGCTTGCATACGACGCGCTTGGAAATCCCACATGTTTGAACAAGATGAGATTTCGCGGTAAGTGTTCTGAGCCGGAACCCATACTTCCAAATCGTAAGTTTTGTGCGAGCCAAAGCCCATGTCACCGGTGCACAATAGCACCTTACGGTAAGGCAACTCTAGAAGCTGAAGCACTTTCTCAGCATGGCCAGTCAACTCTTCTAGTGCATTCATCGAATCTTCTGGTTTGGTGATTTGTACCAGTTCTACTTTGTCAAACTGGTGCATACGAATCAGACCACGAGTATCACGACCGTACGACCCTGCTTCTGAACGGAAACACGGCGTGTGAGCAGTCATCTTAAGCGGCAGATCAGCTTCATCAGAAATCGTGTCGCGAACAAGGTTCGTTACTGGTACTTCTGCTGTAGGGATAAGAGACAGTTTACGTGGCTCTTCATCACTTGCCTTTTCTGTCAGCGGTTCGGTGTGGAAAAGATCTTTACCAAACTTTGGCAGTTGGCCCGTACCAAACAAGCTGTCTGCGTTCACTAGGTAAGGCACATACATTTCCGTATAGCCATGTTCTTCAGTGTGAAGATCAAGCATAAACTGAGCGATGGCACGGTGTAGGCGAGCAAATTGACCTTTCATCACGATGAAACGCGCACCAGTGATCTTAACTGCGCTGGCGAAATCTAGACCGTCACCCATTTCACCTAGGTCAACGTGATCTTTTAATTCGAAGTCGTAAGACTTTGGCTCACCCCAACGCGAAATCTCAAGATTATCGTTCTCGTCTTTGCCATTTGGCACTTCATCCGCAGGAATGTTTGGAACAGAAAGGATGATGTCATCTAACTGCGCCATCACCGCGTCAAGTTCAATTTTTTTCGCATCTAAATCAGAGCCTAATGACCCGATTTGTTGCTTGATCTTTTCTGCGCCTTCTTTGTCGCCAGCCGACATCAGTTGACCGATTTGCTTGGAGATGGAGTTACGCGTGGATTGTAAATTTTCAACTTCTACTTGAATGGACTTACGTTGTTCTTCAAGTTTACCGATTGTCTCTACGTCTAGCTTAAAGCCACGACGTGCCAGTTTAGCAGCTGTTTCATCCAGCTCTGTACGAAGTAATTTAGAATCCAGCATTGTTAATCCTATGCTTTTTGTTGTGAAGGTACGCACCCAATCCTGTCGAGCACGTTGAAAAAATTAACCGAACAAATGTATCCAAAAATGCCTACTTTTCATAGCGCTTTTGTGGGCTATTTGCGTCTAAATTAGCCAAGTAATCTAACTTTTCAGCGATTTTGCTCTCTAAGCCTCGATTTGTTGGCTGATAGTACTTGCGATCAGCAATTTCAGCAGGCAAATATTGTTCGCCTGCGGCGTAGGCCCCTGGTTCATCATGAGCGTATCGATAACCTTCTCCATAACCGAGATCTTTCATCAATCCGGTCGGTGCATTACGCAAATGGAAAGGCACTTCAAATTCAGGAAGATTATGTGCATCCGACAGCGCTTGCTTCCAAGCGGTGTAGACCGCGTTACTTTTCGGCGCGCACGCAAGGTAAACGATCGCCTGTGCAATTGCGCGTTCGCCTTCTGCGGGTCCAACACGGGTAAAGCAATCCCACGCGGAAAGTGCCACTTGCATTGCCCTCGGATCCGCATTGCCCACATCTTCAGAGGCAATGGCCAGCAAACGTCGCGCGATATAGAGTGGATCACAACCGGCAGCGATCATTCTCGCCGACCAATAAAGCGCAGCGTCCGGGTTTGAGCCGCGAATGGATTTGTGCACGGCAGAGATTAAGTCGTACCAAATATCGCCTTTATTATCAAAACGAGAGACCTTCTCCCCCGCCACTTCCGCCAATAGCTTTAGCGTGATCTCTTTTTCACCCTGAGCATTGTCTTCTGCCATGTCATACAGCAGCTCAAGATAGTTAAGAGACATTCGCGCATCACCATTGACGAGCTCAGCCAGACGATCCAAGACATTATCAGCAAAGTGTGCTGGTGTATTACCCAGACCACGTTGTTTATCGTTGATCGCTTGGTTTAATGCCAGTGAGATTTCTTCTTTGTTGAGTGACGTAAGCTTATACACACGAGCACGTGACAATAATGCGTTGTTCAGTTCAAACGATGGATTTTCTGTGGTCGCGCCGATAAAAGTCACTGTTCCATCTTCAATGTGCGGTAA
Source organism: Vibrio sp. CCUG 15886 (assembly GCF_028570825.1). Lineage (NCBI taxonomy): Bacteria > Pseudomonadati > Pseudomonadota > Gammaproteobacteria > Vibrionales > Vibrionaceae > Vibrio > Vibrio sp. CCUG 15886. Next base: position 242,266 of record NZ_JAQQBT010000004.1, read on the forward strand.
GAAGGCATCTTGCTGTGATTTATTAAAGCGATGTACCTCATCCACAAACAAGATGGTGCGACGACCCGCCATTTTGTTCTCGCGTGCTTTTTCAATTGCGGCACGAATTTCTTTCACGCCGGACGTGACCGCAGAGACGCGTTCAACTTCCGCGTTGGCGTAGTTTGCGGCTACTTCCGCTAATGTTGTCTTGCCTGTACCTGGAGGCCCCCACAAAATCATTGAATGAATGTGGCCGGCCTCTAGCGCGCGACGTAATGGCTTACCAGGGCCTAAAATATGCTGCTGACCGATGTACTGTTCGATCGTTTCCGGTCTCATACGAGCAGCAAGGGGACGAAAATCTTCGTCCCCTGAAAAATCTAAGGTGTAATTTGACACTGGCGATTAGTTCCTTTGGTCATCCACTTCAACCCCTTCAGGGATGTTAAAGGTGAAGCGGGCAGCTGCAGGCTTTCCTAGCTTCATCTCCGTAAACTTGAAGATGCCTTTTTGCCCATCTTGTTCAATGACATTAAAACCATGCACAATCCCTTTTGCATCAATATCAATTTGGAACTGCCCCTGGGTAGAGTCTGCCGCTTTCGGCACGAGAGTGAACACATTACCATCTTGCGTGATTTGATAGTTTTCCCAATCACTGGACTGATTACGAGTGAGTAAAACAAACGGTGTTTGTTGTACAGCTTGTTCTTGCCAGTAAATGCTTACCTGTTCAATAAATGGGCTGTAATACCATAAGGTTTTTCCATCCGAAACCAACAGGTTTTCATCCGGTAAAGAGGTACTCCAGCGAAACAGGCTTGGTCTGGCAATATCAACGCTGCCTTCCCCTTCCATCACGACTTCACCCTCTGGGCTTGTCACCGTTTGGTTGAAGTTTGCGCTAAAGCCATCATTCATGCCTAATCTCTGATTAAGCTCTTGCTGTGGATTTGCCAATGCTGACGCGCTAAGGAAAAATACAACTAACCATTTTTTCATTTTTATACCTATTTACGGCTAAGGTTTAAAAGGAGTTGCACGTTTTGACTCCTCCTTCTAAACGAAAGTTCATTATTCTCTTGGTGGTGCAGGAGCCAGCACTTCTCGGTTGCCATTATGGCCCGGTGCACTGACGATCCCTTGAGCTTCCAACTGCTCTACAATACGCGCCGCACGGTTATAGCCAATTTTGAAACGGCGCTGAACACCAGAAACCGAACCACGACGTGACTGAACAACATGTTCAACCACTTGATCGAAAAGGGGATCAAGGTCTTCATCGCTCTCCATTTGTTCGCCAGGTAGCAAACTTTCTGGCCCCTGGTCACCGCTGATGATCTCGTCAATGTAGTTTGGTTTACCACGCGCTTTCCAGTTGTTTACAACCGCATGCACGTCATCATCAGAGGCAAAGGCACCATGCACCCGGATGGTGTGACTCGAACCCGGAGGCAGGTAAAGCATGTCACCCATACCCAATAGCGATTCAGCACCGCCTTGATCGAGGATGGTACGAGAGTCGGTTTTGGTGGAAACGGTAAACGCCACTCGTGTTGGAATGTTCGCTTTGATCAGACCTGTAATGACATCTACCGATGGACGCTGTGTTGCTAGGATCAAGTGGATACCCGCCGCACGCGCTTTTTGCGCCAAGCGTGCGATCAACTCTTCCACTTTTTTGCCGACCACCATCATGAGATCCGCAAATTCATCAACGACGACGACGATATATGGCAGTTTTTCTAATAATGGTGGCTCCGTATCCATGCTATCCCCTTCTTGCCAGAAAGGATCGTGAATAGGATGGCCCGCGTCTGCCGCCATTTTCAGTTTCTCATTAAAACCTTTAATGTTACGCACGCCCATCACAGACATCAGTTTGTAACGACGCTCCATCTCACCAACACACCAACGTAATGCATTAGAAGCATCTTTCATGTCAGTGACGACTTCCGCTAATAGGTGTGGAATGCCTTCGTACACCGAAAGCTCCAGCATTTTCGGGTCGATCATAATAAAACGCACATCTTCTGGGCTTGCTTTATAGAGCATGCTAAGAATCATAACGTTTACCCCAACAGATTTACCAGAACCCGTGGTACCCGCCACCAGCACGTGCGGCATTTTCGCCAAGTCTGCGACCAATGCTTCACCAGCAATATCTTGCCCTAGAACCACCGTGGTCGGTGACGTTGCATTCTGGAACTGAGGACTGTCAATCACATCAGACAGGTAAACCGTTTGACGGCTCATGTTTGGCAGCTCGAGTCCCACGTATGGTTTACCAGGGATCACTTCAACAACTCGTACAGCCATTGCCGACAATGAACGTGCTAAGTCCATGGATAAGCTCGAGATGCGGCTAACCTTCACGCCCGGCGCTAAATCAAGTTCAAAACGGGTAATTACAGGTCCTGGGAAGATCCCAACCACTTCCGCGGTGATCTTGTAGTCGGCCAGTTTAGATTCGACCAATCTTGCTACTTGTTCTAGCGCTTCTTTATCGATGAAATTCTCACGTTTTTCAGGGTGATAAAGTAGCTCAAGCGTTGGTAGCGGCTCTTTCGGCACCGGCAGTGAGGTGTCTTGTTTCATCAAAAACGGGTTCTGCGTCGCCGCCATATTTTGCTGTGCTTTAGAGACCATGTTTTGGAAAGCGACCACATCTTGGTCTTCGTCCTCTTCCACATAATCTTCCATTTCTGGATTCACATCGCCCACACTGTCAGCAACAGGCAAGTCCACAATTTCTTCTTGAGTAGTATGTTGAGTAGTTTGTTCTACTCCTAGGTGAGAGAACATTGGCTCTGCCGACGACGCCATTGCGGCTCTCTGCGCCTCATTGTGATGCAATGGTGCTTCTTCAGCAAAACCGACCATGACAGGCTCATCGATTTCTTCTGAGATCTTATCCAGTTCGGAAAGTGAGATAACGTGATCAAACTCTTCAACATCCACACTGAAATCTTGTGCATGTTCAACTTGTGTTGTTTGAGAGTGTTCTGCAGAAACTTGAGCGATGTCGGCAACATTATAACGTGCACGCTCTGCACTCATGGTGTTATCAGGCAGGTCATTCACCGACAGCGCTTCTTGCTCTAACTCTTCAATTGTGGCGTTAAGCTTTTTCGCTCGCTCAAAGGAGTTATTCTCCAGTTCATCCAGCTCGTCAGAGACCGTTTGGTAGCTTACTGTTTGTGGCATATGGATCGGGTATTCTCTACGCATTTGAACCACAGGCTCCACTGGTAGCGGTTCAGGAATACGTTCTTCCTCAACAATCTCATCTTGTTGTGCTTCTATTTGTGGCTGAGCTTTAGGTTCATCGTCAGACAATGCCATCGGTTGTAATTCAGGGGCGATAACTTCTGTTTTTTCACCGCGAAGGCGATTCAGCGCCCACTGACAAACATCGAGAAACAGGCTACCGATCCATTCGACAATCGAGAGCCATGAGATGCCAGTAAGTAGAGTAAAACCCGCCCCCCAAGCAAACAGCAACACCAACGTTGTACCCAGTAGGTTCAGTGTGGGTAACGCAAGACTATTGAGAACATCACCAAGCACACCACCAGAAGAAAAATACCAGATATCGTCAAAATTGATGTCCGCCAAACCACAACTGGTTAAAATAAGTATCACCAAACCGAGTAAACGCGTTCCCCACAACATGAGATCAATGTGTTCATCTTCGTCTCTGGTTCGGAAAAAGACCCATGTCACAATCACCAATAGCACTGGCAACAAATAAGCCAACAGGCCAAATGTAAAGAAAAGTGTATCCGCTACCCAAGCACCAAATTGTCCACCGGCATTGCTGATATCTCCACCCCATGAGGTTTGAGACCAAGAAGGGTCCGCTGGGCTAAAGGTTAATAGGGCAATTGAAAGGAAAGCAGAAGTCAGTACGCCTAGAATAAGGCAGCACTCTTTGAGACGTTGAAAACCGTTCAGACGAGAAGACTGAGCCTCTTCGCTTGTTTTAATAATGGTTTGTACTTTTTTAGCGTTCTCTTTGAACATAAATCAACTTGAATCAACAGTAACTGAAACATTCCGAGCGGCCTGTGCCGCTCGGATTCATAAGTCGATTTAACCATATCGAAAGGAAAAACCCAACGCTTGGAAGGTGAAAGCAGCGATATAAGCCGCTTTCCTTACAAGAATTTAACGTGTTTTAATCACAAGTTGGTTGGTTTGCTTCACTTCTTCCATTACAACGTAGGTTCGAGTGTCATTTACACCTGGTAAACGAAGCAGAGTATCACCGAGCAATTTACGGTAAGCACCCATATCAGATACACGCGTTTTTAATAGATAGTCGAAATCACCAGAAACAAGATGACACTCTTGGATATCATCCAGTTTTTGAACCGCGGCATTAAACTGTTCAAATACATCGGGCGCACCACGATTTAACGTAATTTCAACAAACACGAGCAATGAGGCGTCTAGGTATTGAGGGTTTAACAATGCGGTATAACCCGTAATGTATCCTTGACGCTCTAAGCGACGAACACGCTCTAAACATGGCGTTGGAGAAAGCCCCACGCGCTTAGAGAGTTCAACGTTTGAAATTCGACCATCTTTCTGCAATTCATTCAAAATATTGCGATCGATACGGTCTAGATCCTTGGACGGCTTTTTGTAGTTATCTACCATTTTTTATTCCACCTTATTACTTCCTTGCAAAAAAATATACTACAACTTTTTAATATTCAGTATCAAATTTTGCCACATCACATCTATACTAGGCACAAATTCGACATTACACCCTACACATAGTCAATACAACCAGAATAAAACGAGGAGTCAGGATGATTATTGGCGTTCCAAAGGAAATCAAGAACCACGAATACCGTGTTGGTATGATCCCAGCCAGTGTGAGAGAACTTATCTCACATGGTCACCAAGTTTTTGTTGAAACTAATGCCGGTGCAGGCATCGGTTTTTCAGACGATGATTACATCGCTGTAGGCGCATCCATTCTTCCTACTGCTGCTGACGTCTTCGCGAAAGCAGAAATGATTGTAAAGGTAAAAGAACCTCAAGCTGTTGAGCGAGCCATGCTCAAAGAGGGGCAAATATTATTTACTTATTTGCACCTAGCTCCAGATTTTCCACAAACTGAAGAGCTAATCAAGAGCAAAGCTGTCTGCATTGCCTATGAGACTGTAACAGATCATATGGGTCGCTTACCACTACTTGCTCCAATGTCTGAAGTTGCTGGCCGTATGTCTATCCAAGCTGGTGCACAAACTCTAGAAAAATCTCACGGTGGCCGTGGTTTACTTCTTGGTGGTGTACCGGGCGTTGAACCAGCAAAAGTCGTTGTTATTGGCGGCGGTGTCGTTGGTGCTAACGCTGCTCGTATGGCTGTCGGCCTACGTGCTGATGTTACTATCCTTGACCGTAACGTGGATACGCTTCGTAAATTAGACGAAGAATTCCAAGGCCGCGCTAAAGTCGTTTATTCTACAGAAGATGCGATCGAGAAGCACGTTCTAGAAGCCGATCTTGTCATCGGTGCGGTGCTCATCCCAGGCGCAGCAGCACCAAAACTGGTCACAAAAGAACACATCGCGAAAATGAAGCCAGGTGCCGCTGTTGTTGACGTTGCAATCGACCAAGGCGGTTGTTTCGAAACTTCTCACGCAACCACACACGCAGAGCCGACTTACATTGTTGACGATGTCGTACACTACTGTGTTGCTAATATGCCAGGTGCCGTCGCTCGTACTTCTACTTTTGCCCTTAATAACGCGACTCTACCTTACATTGTTAAGCTTGCAAACAAAGGATATCGTGAAGCATTGTCAGCAGATAAAGGCTTCTTACTTGGTCTAAATGTGATTCACGGTAAAGTGACGTGCAAAGAAGTTGCAGAAAGCTTTAACCTAGAATACGTAGATCCAGCAGAAGCCATTCGCATGTTTAGCTAAGCTGCAGATTCTAATGCTCTCAGTAAAAAGCTCGCATAAATGCGAGCTTTTTTATTACGATGCGTTCTAAGTTATAACAACAAAGTCTATATGTAACACTAGCAAATAAGCATTTCTTAGGTGTTCTTTCTGTCAGATGCGTGAATAAGAATATTTCTCGGAGTAATATCTCGATCGCAAAATTCACTTAGCGATACTTGATACCCTTGTTCTTGGAGATACATGGCTTTGTCATAAATAAGCCACATTTCAATTGCACGTTGAAAGATTTGCTGTACCAAGCTTCGCCTTTCCATACGCCAAAAACGTTTCGCACCTTCAGCCTCATACTGATCGAAGTTCACTTGCGGCAAGTTCCATTCTTTCAGCTCCGCAGCCCAACGACAAAACGCTTCAAAGCCAAGTGAAAGCTGTGACTTTTTAATACTCGGTACAGGCGCATACTCTTTAAAAACACACTCTTGTCTTAGTAGCAAATCCAAACCAAGACGAAAATTCATCTCTAATTGTCGATGTCGCTGAACCCGGCTTCCACCAGTCACTGTCTGCTGCAATGGAATTCGCAGTTCACTTCGGCTAAGACGTATTGTCGAGAGCTTAGCCACACTCGACAATACTTGGTAAGCGTCGCTCTGAATGAGGTGATAACAACAAGGAGCAATCGTCATCGCTGCTACGCCTTTCTCGCAACCATACTGCATCATTCGAACATGTAAATCTCCGCAGGCATGTAAGGCGACGGCATGCTGTTCGGGCTTAAAGTATTGTTTAGATTGACATTCAAGAGCGTCACCTTGAACAAAATGCATGGGCAGATTCAGTGCATCCGCTTCGGATTGACCACTTTGGCACAAGGGTAACTGATACTCAAAACTCGTCACGCGTTGCCTGGTTTGGGAAGAAAGAACTCGGCCTAGGTATCCCTTACCCGAGCACCATTCTAGCCATTCGCTCCCTTGGTGACGAGTTAGGCTATAAGAGCCCATTGCTTCAATTTGCTTAAGTTTTCGTCCTGGAATTCCGACACCAAAACGCTCAGCGAGTTTAATGGTCGTTATCGAGTGTGGTGCAAGTGCAATGTTCGCCAATACCGTTCTGCTATCTGGAATAAACCTACCAAGATCTGCAATCAAACTAGTGGGATCGAGTTTGTATTGTGATAACTCTTGCGCTGAGAGTGAGTTTAACCACGCACACATATCAGGATGCGTGTCGACCCAAGGAAGTTGTTCATGCAAACTTTGATGAAATGGTTCAAAACGCCAGAATCGTTGGTGCTCAGTAAGCCATTCATCGAGCAATTGAAATTGTTTTTGCATGTATCCCCCTAAAACTGCGACGCTATTTTAGGGGGAAGAAGCGGTGGAGGAAAGCGCTTTAACGAACGGGAAGAACGATGTCTTTAAACATTTCATCAATCTCAGCATTTGATTTCAACGAGATCGCCTGTTCTACTACTGGCCTTGTCAAATGAGGTGCAAATCTTTCCATAAAATCAAACATATATGAGCGTAGGAACGTACCTCGGCGGAAGCCGATACTGGTGGTACTTGCACCAAACAAGTGGCTCGCATCGATCGATACCAGATCTTTGTCCTGCTCTTTATCTACCGCCATGCTGGCAATCACACCCACCCCAATCCCCATACGTACATAGGTTTTGATAACATCCGCGTCGGTTGCCGTAAAGACCACTCGCGGTGTTAATCCGACTCGATTGAACGCGGTGTCTAATTCAGATCGACCTGTAAAACCAAACACATAAGTCACTAATGGATAAGAAGCCAAATCTTGAATAGTCACTTTTTCCTTCTTAGCCAATGGATGCTCTTTAGGTACAACAATCGAACGATTCCAATGGTAACAAGGCAACATAATTGCGTCTTGGTACAAATGAAGAGCTTCTGTCGCAATAGCAAAGTTCGCCGTGCCTTTTGCAATCGCTTCGGACATTTGACTTGGCGTCCCTTGGTGCATATGCAGTGACACCTTAGGGTAACGCTTAACAAATCCTTTAATGACATCCGGTAAAGCATAACGAGCCTGTGTATGGGTGGTAGAAATATTCAGTGTGCCCATTTCAGGATGAGTATGCTCACCTGCCACAGCTTTAATACTCTCAACTCGAGCTAAAATTTCTTGCGAAATTCGCACGATATCTTCCCCAGCTCGAGTCACTTGAGTGAGGTGTTTACCACTTCGTTCAAATATCTGAATGCCTAACTCATCTTCTAAAAGCCTGACTTGCTTACTGATCCCTGGCTGAGAGGTATACAAGCTTTCGGCGGTCGCCGAGACATTTAGATTGTGATTAACGACTTCAACAATGTACTTCAGTTGTTGCAGTTTCATACTGGCCCCGTAATCCGTTACTAATAACAAATCTCACTCATTTGAGCAGAACTTGCGCATACTAAGTTCTCAAATATAATTATTAGTTATAACGTGTAACGTTAAAAATGAACAGTGAAATTGATAGTTTTCTCTGCCATTACTTAACTGGGGAGCTCATCAACGATGGTTTTTGTAATGCATACCTCATTCTTCAATCGGATTAGCAACTTTTGATTATTAAAGCTTTAAATAACAGCAATAATCACTAAGAATATGATTAATAGGTGCATGTCATTAAAGGAATCGTGTATCCTTACTCGTTAGCCGTTAATAAATAAAGCAGACAAAACAGATATGAATATTGGTTTAATCATCGCTCTGGTCGCCGTTTTACTTGTGCTTGTTATTGGTTACAACGTTATGTTGCAGTACAAAGTAAAGGCAGAAACCGCGAAAAGACAGGAGTCAGCGCGTTATGTTGCCGTTATAGATGCAACAGAGGAGTTGATCGGACATGCACATCATATCCCTTACAGCAAAGACTTATTGGTTTGTCTCAACAATCGCATTCTTGATGCGTTAGAAAATATGGCGGCACTTGATCCCAAGAGCAAGCAACTTGCTCAACGGGTCGAAGCAATGAAGCAGCAAATCGAACACCTTAAGAACAACTACCAAGGCGGTGAAAGCACAGCCTTTAAAGTTCCGAACAGTGATAAGCAAGCGATTGTAATGCTGAAACTTGTCAAACGCCTGAGAGACACCATTCGTAACGAGCACAATAAAGGTCGCTTTGATACCCAAGCTTATGTAGAAGAAAATGCTCGATTAGAAACGATGCAGATTCGCATTAACATTGAAAACGTCATCAAGCGTGCGCATGATTCTATTGCTCGCGGTCAAGCAGGCACCGCGGTTCAATTGCTTCGTAAAGGTATTGATGTACTGAGCACAAAAAATGATGCTTACTCAATCCAAGCCAAAGAAAAGCTAGAAACAATGCTTAATGAGGTTGATAAGAAGCGTTCAGATAAAAACGCGGTAGAACTGCAGCAAATGGAAGAAAAAGAGCGTAACAACGACATGGATGCACTCTTCGGTGATAAGAAAAAGTGGTAAGATTTACCACTACGATTCTCTTTACAAAAGGTCGCAAAAGCGGCCTTTTTTCATCACTAGTTAAACTGATTTATGATATCTCTCGAAGCGTACCAAGATCTGCTTGGCCCCATTAACCATTTTCTACAATGTGAAACACCTAGTGAATGGGTCGAAGAGGCCAAAAAGCCTGAAAATCTTCCCACCATCTTGATAGATCATTTGCTTTGTGAACTAAAGGCATAGGTGTGCATATTATTAAAAAGTCCATATTCAACCAGTCTTATTGCAATCCTCCCTCCTACCGTTTTTCCTGCTAGATCAAAGTCCACAACAAGAAAACATAGTAATGTTGTTCCATATAAATAGCGTAGGAAGAAAATTGTGGCAGATACATTGTCTATCAAAGGGGTGGCGAGTTATCACCCTAGCAGTCCAGAAACATTAGACATTACGAAGCAGAACACTTTCATTTTTGGATTGAATGGATCTGGAAAATCAACAATTTCAAACTTTTTGTATAAAGCTGACGAATATCCTAGTTGTAGCATTAGTGTTGAAGGTAACTACACTCCTATCGTTTATAACCAAAAGTTTGTGGATGATCATTTTGTTAATAGTTCAGTACAAGAAGGTGTCTTCACGCTGAGTAAAGATAATGCGGATCTTGAAGCTCAAATTGCCATTAAATCTAAGCTGAGAGAAAAGCTATTAGATGCCTTTACTGAAACAAAGAAACTCATAGACGCCGCTGAAAGTGCTCAACGAAAAGCAACCGACTCAGCCATTGAGGAAGTATTCAAACAAAAGTACATAATTGAAAAGACCTCACTTGATCCTTTCCTTAGATCGTTCAAAACCCCTAAACGCAAATTCTATGAACAAGTAAAAATGCAGAAAGGCGTTACTAACGAGACCATTGAAGCCTTAGATCACGAGTATCAAGAACTAAATCAATTCGATAAAAATCAACCATCAAAGATATCACTGGAACCAATTCTAGAGATTTCTCCGCAGGATAGTGTTTTGTTATTTGAACCAATTGTCGGGTCATCAAGTAGCCAACTAACAGATTTCATTAACAAAGTTGACAATCTAGGTTGGGTGAAAGTTGGGCAGGATAACTACCTAGACGACTCACAGACTACATGCCCATTCTGTCAGAAAGAAACTATTGACGAAGAGTTTCGGTCAGAATTAGCCGCTCTATTTGATAAAACATATGAGTCTACTTTGAGAAAAGTCGAACTAGTAGAAAGCTCATACCGTGACAATATAACGAAACACATTGATTCGATTAAGTCTGCATTTGCAAATTGTTCGATATACGACTCTACCCAACACAATGCCGAACCACTAATAGAGCTTCTAGAACACGCTTACACTAGTAACCTAGACCAGATCGTTTCAAAAATTAAGAACCCAACCCTTTCAGTCAAGCTTGCCGATTGTACAGAACAGTTCAAACCATTACTCGCACTAGCAGAAGGAATCAACAAATCGGTTCAGGCAATTATCGACAAAGCCAAACAATTCAAAGAGAGTGAAGAAAACATTAGATCACGTATGTGGGACTCAGTTAAGTTCCATACAACCCCAATATTCTCCTTGGAAAAAACACTGTTAGATGAAAAAGAAGAAGAGATTCAGAAGCTTAGAAAACAACAAGAAAAAATAAGACGTGTTGGCAAAAAAGTAGCGGATCGAATCAGCTCTCTTCGCTCAAAAACCTCTAATATTGACGACACAATAGAGAGGATCAATGAGAACTTGATCAGTCTAGGTATTACAAACTTTCAAATTGTGGCTTCCACGAATACAGAGCGAAAAAACTTCTTTATGCTTAGTCGAGGAGATAGCTCAGACAACACAACCCCTGTCTTCCGTTCTCTAAGTGAGGGAGAAAAAACGCTTATCACTTTCTTATATTTCATTGAAAAGTGTAATGGCAGTATGAGCAAAGACACCGACATTGCGGCTAAAGAAAAACTGATTGTAATTGACGACCCTATTTCAAGCCTTTCTCAAAATTACATCTATGATATTGCTTCATTGATTCAATCAAAGATCATTAAAGGCCAAAAATTCAAAAAAGTGATTGTGCTTACTCATAGCCTATTTTTCTTCCAAGAACTGATCAAGCTATCCCCAAACAACGCAGAGCAATTCGATAAGAAGTACACTCTTTATCGCCTAAATAAGAACCAATACTCTAGCGTAGAGCCAATGACACGGAATGAATTGAAAAACGACTACCAGTCACTCTGGCAAATCCTAAAAGATGTAATGAATGGTAAAGCAAACCCTGTTGTACTTCCGAATGTTATGAGAAACATTACAGAATACTACTTTGGCTTCGTTCACAAGAAGGACAAGCTATCAGGAATACTTAATGAATTAGCAGACAAAGAACCAGAACAAGGTCATAAAGCTTTTTACAGATACATCAATAGAGGCTCACACTCTGATCCAACCAATATAGGCTTAATGGTCAATATAAACCCACAAGCATATTTAGAGCGGTTCGAGGGGATCTTTGTCGCTACTCAGGATAGAGAGCACTATGACTGTATGATGGAACAATAAACGTTACCACTAAGGCATTCATTCAACTTAGCGTCTTGGTAACGAGCGGCGGTGTTTGCACACTACCTCAAGTTTGCCAAGACGAAAGCGAGTGTACTTTCGTACATCAACAACTTTAGGTCTCATTTGCAAATCTCCACAAAGACCTGTGTTTGCCACAGGTAGCCTCATCACACAATGTAATAAGCTACTTTGGGTCAGTAGGCAGGAGAATTGCCGAAGTGGTAACTTGCGTATTCTAGTTAAAAACAAACATTAAGTAAATTAGATAGTTAGTAGAGGGCTATAATAGTTTAGCACTTCAACATTCAGCCCAAATTTCAATCGTGTTAAACTCAAAACAAAGCTCAACAAAAACACGTAATCATAGATGTATAAAGAATTATTAGAACCAATCAATAACTTCCTAAAATGCTCAACCCCTGACTCTTGGATTGAAGAAGCTCGTAAGCCAGAGAACCTTTCCGTGATTTTGCGGGATCATTTACTATGCGAGTTGAAAGCTTCGCAGAGTGCGGTTTTTCTTCTTAAGCGCTATGTCTTAACCGATGAAGGTAAAGAGCAAATTACTCAATTAGTTGAGCCTTATGAGCACTTTGCTTACAAAGGTATTGGCAGCCTTGAAACTCTGAAAGGCAAGAGCAACATATCTAAATCAATCAAACCTAAAGATGGCTGTGCCTACGGACAGGATATGATTGATAAGATGGTTCTCTTGATTCGAGAAGAGCTACACCACTTCTACCAAGTGTTAGAAATTATTGAAGAACAAGGTTTGGAGTATCGCCCAATAACAGCAAGTCGTTACGCTAAGGGGATGATTAAACATATCCGCACCTTTGAACCAGCAGCGCTTATCGATAAGCTGATTATTGGTGCGTTCATTGAAGCTCGTTCTTGTGAACGATTTGCTAAACTCGCACCATTCCTTGATGAGCCAATTCAAAAATTCTACATCTCATTGCTACGCTCAGAAGCACGACACTACCAAGACTACTTGGAACTAGCAGAACAGATTGCTGGTGAAGATATTTCAGAGCGTATTGAACACTTCGCTAATGTTGAAGCCGAATTAATTACCTCTGACGATTCAGAATTCCGCTTCCATTCTGGCGCACCCAAATTGGCTGCATAGCATAAAAAAACAACAAAACAGGTAGCAATATGCACGGTGACTCTTCTAAAGGCCGAGTCGTGCATATTGCTCTTTTGCCAAAATTTGACTTTCCCAGAAAACCTATATCACCCTGTTTTAATTAAAGAATTGAGGTTGATAACAGTTCATTCTGGTAAGTTTTTTGTCTGTTTTTCGATAGTTTCAATATTCCCATGATTTGCGTGAGCTGAAAGCTGGGCAATCAGCGATGTATTTGATCCGTAAATATGCGGTGGATAAAGAAAGCTCACATACCCTACTCGATTGGTTTAAGCCATACGAAGATTTTGCCTATCGTGGAATTGGCTCCATTGAGACACTAAAGGGCAAAAGTAACATTTCTAAAGCCATTATGGCTAAGTCAGACTCGCCTTATAGCCAAGAGCTCATTGATAAAATGGTCTTACTCATTAAAGAAGAGTTGCACCACTTTTACCAAGTTCTGGAAATCATGCGTGCCAGAGGGATTGAATACGAAAACGTGACCGCAAGCCGCTACGCAAAAGGTCTGCTCTCACACATGAAGACACATGAGCCTGAGACACTGATCGATAAGCTTATTATCGGAGGGTATATTGAGGCACGATCTTGTGAGCGGTTTGCAAAGCTCGCTCCTCACATGGACGATGACATTGCCAAGTTCTACGTTTCTCTGCTGCGCTCAGAAGCACGGCATTACCAAGATTACCTCACCCTCGCAGAACAGATCGCTGGCAAAGATATCAGCGAGCGAGTCGCCCATTTTGGCCAAATTGAAGCACAGCTGATTTGCTCAAAAGACGACGACTTTAAGTTTCACAGTGGCGTGCCTACACGCTGAAAAATATTGTTTATTGATTAAAATGATAAAAAGCCCGCTGGTTAGCGGGCTTCGAGTTATTTATCAATGATTAGTGTGCGTGTAAGTCATCAGATAAGTAACTAGTACGGTTATATACTGGTAAATTCTCCAGAGACTTCAACTGGTAGGCATACTTCTTAAGCAACTCAGCTCGTTTTTCAGCATCTTGATAATCTGCAAGCACCACAGCTTCTAAAGTCAACGTTGTCAAATCAACAGAGGCTGCTTCAGCTTCTTGCAACGCTTTAATGTCATTCGTGAATGCAATCATATTCCAAGCGTAGCTGTTTTCTGGTGTAGCGTAGTAAGTAGTGCCGTTTGAGCGTTTAAACGTACGTAAATCACTCATTGAGCCAACAGGTTCACTTCGCATACTGATCTTGCGAGCTAATACTTCATCACGCTGATCCACCATATTTCCTGCTGAATGCCAAACCATTGCCGTCAAAATAGCTTTGGTCAATGGAACTTCTTCGAAACGAGGAAGCGCAAAGTAATTACGTACACTCCAACTACCGTAATATGGCATAGTTTCGACTTTATCGTCCCATGTTATTGCAGTGAAGTCACCTTTTGGTCGAGAGTAATTACCTTGTTCATCTTTGAAGTTCAGATAAAGAAACTCTTCACCCAAAATCAAAGTATCTAGCAAGAGATCCCCTTTCGGATAGAACTGGAAAAATCCATTTGCTAACCCTGTCGTTTCTGGTAATTCTAACAGTGATGTCGTAGAGCGATCTGTTGAACGACGCATACCAACACGATCAACTAGTGCCACGGATGCCGCTAGTTTATCTGGCCAATGACCGATGTAATCGATGTAGTTAGAGTAGTTATTTACTGGAGCAGGACGTGGAGCCTTGCCACTGTTTAGGAACTTACCTATCTCACCTACAACTTTTTCCCCTGTTGCTAATGACGCTTTGATAGTGTCATCAAAACATGTCGTCGGGACGAAGTTGATAGGGAAATTATTACGCATTGAATAATTGCCCATGATCTCTGCAAGTTTCTTGTAAGTAAATGAACCGTCAGCTTTCTCAATTTCACACGTATGGTCTGGAGTAATCAGGATGTTTACAAGTTGATCACGCGCTTTATCAACAGCTAATGGAGCACCACAGTAAACGGCAAATGGCCAACGAGTTGCATTTGCTTCATCACTACAGAACGCTTCCTGTGCTTTTGGCAAGCCCTGCATTTGGATATGTGAAAGAGGGCTAGAGAATACTAACTCACGGTAGCGATCGTATACATGTAGGGCATTACGCCAATCTTGGAACTCTTGAACTCGACGAACTGTGTAACTCATCATCGTCCCTTCAGAGAAGTTCTCTCTCATACCACGTACTGTACGTTTGTAGTACAGGTCATCGTAAGTTTCTAACTTGTAAGACATAATTTCAGAACGGTTGCGCCCTTCATCATGACGGTTACAGTCATCATTTAAACTTACATTTCCGTCAGTACAAAACGCAAAGTCTCTCATCGGAATCGCAGGGTTTTCCGATGCTAGCGCTTTGATTGTACCGTCACTTAGAAGATCCGAAGGTGCCTTGTAAGGATCAAGAATCTCCTCGCGAAGCTGCGCATCATACTGGCCAGCGTCGAGATAAACAGTTTGCTCGCTCGTGGTATTGTCTGCTTGATTCACTACCGTTTCAGTAGCTTCAACTTGACGCTTATAACCAAAACGTAAAGCGGCCAAATCATAAGGACCAAAAACTGGTAGTGCATTCAATAGCGATGGGTTGTAATCCATGATCGATGAATACCCAGGTACTACTTTCAGACCGTGCTCGGCAAGCTCATGATCTTTAAAGTAGTTTGAAGCATCATTACTACCTTTGAAGTTGTGACGAAGACCAAAGTTATGGCCTAGCTCATGTACAAGCGTTTTCGCATAGAATACGCCAACAATGAACAGGCTCAGCTCTTCTTGTTGTTTCTCCGTCAAATCAGCCCATTCTTTTAGGCTACCAACTTCGCCTATTTGACCATTGTTCCAAAGAGATGCATCTTGGAAGTTGAAGCTCATACCACCAATAGAACTTGGCAGACTCTTCAATGTAGCACCAGATCGAAGCGCTGAAACTGGGTACATATTGTTCTCAGCCCACAGACGACGCTCCAACTCTTTGATAGCACTTAAATCTTCAAATGAGACATTCTCATCATTGGCTTCAAGTTCTTCTTTAACAGCGGCAATGACATCGGCCATAGACTCATTCGCCATTGGAGATTGCTCAAACGCAACCATATCTCCCAAAGAAACAACTTCTGTAGACTGAGACGCTTCAGTAATAGAGGCGACAGAGTTTGATGTAGTTGATTCTCCAGTGCTGTTTGTCGCGTTAGATGTAGAACCTGTATCCGGTTTTGCAACTAATTCAACTCGCCCTTTGTTATAATCTTGAGCAATACGATCCCATAGCCAATCAGAGATTGAACGCAAAACACCTGAGTACTGGTTTACATGTGCGTGAACAATTTCGCCTGTCAACGGGTTAACCGCTGAGGGGCCATACCCAGCCAAACCATTGTCTAGTGGCTCATCAATCAAGTTGATAACATTGTATCTCAAATCACCTGACAACTTACCTGAAGGTTCGTGAAGACGAATTTTGGGAACACCCACTTTCTCTAACTGTGGATTAATTCGGTCAATAACATCTTTCGTGACCTGCTTAAAGAACCGTGTTTCTTCGTTTTGATCAAAACTGTCCGAAAGATGGTAATCAATAAATTCTAGGCTTGGGTTAAAACGGTGAAGATAGCTAAACTTCTGATCAAATTGTCCATCTACATACGATGGATCAGGACGGCCTACTTCATTAGCAAAGAAGCCAAAAGTATCCTCATCACCTTTCAGATACATCACTGGTTCATATTCTGTCGATGAAGAGCGAACAAGGTCGAGAGGCACAAGAGAATAGAATTGAGATGCCGTAAACGACAACTTATCCATGTCAAAGCCGTTACTACTTAAGGAGTTAATCATGCAGCGCCAGTTGTTTGCGATACGATAATCTTGTTTAACTTCAAAGTTAATTACGCCATCGGCTGTAACTTCGTATCCCTTCCAACCCGTGTTAGCGTTTGCAGCAACTCGAGGGCTACCCACTTTCGTATAACATCCACTTGCGAATGTGAATAACTGGTTCCATGTTGCTTCAGCAACTTTTACATCATCAAAGCTAGGTTCAAAAAAGCGGCGGTCTTGCCAACGCACTTCATTGTTATCTACTTTTTCTTCTTTATTCGTACACTCCCCGTAGTCATTTTCACGACATTGGTAGTCTACGTAGTCAACTGGAATGGAAAGAACTAGACTTGTGTCGTCTGGATTATTGATCCAACGTCCTAATTGACCTTTATCAATTTCTCCCTGGCTAATGACGTCAGGGCTAATCATTCGTACCTTCAACTCGCCAGATCCCGAGTTATCCTGGCTCGCTTCAAACGCCAAAGTTACAAGCTTTTCTTGTCCCTGCATAAACGGGGCCATTGAGCCTGCAAACTTAGGAGCGTTCGCCATAGATGGCATATAAAGATAAACTTGGTCTGTTTTTACATTCGTTTTTTCAAACGAATTTTCTGGTTTGCTTAGTGTGTCATATGCTTGGTCATCTGCGCCACAGCCGGCTAAAATAGCTGTTATTGCAGACGCTAATGCTACTTTTTTAAAATGCATATTATCGTCCTGTTATAATATTTTTTTCCCTAGAAAGAGAACGTTAGTTGTGCAATATAGGTCGCTTTATCAGTATCGAACAAATCGATATTGCCTAGCGTTCCTCGCTCTGCGTCTGAATAGAAACCTGCCGTTGATACCGTGAATGACGTAGACCAGTTATCAGTAATCCCATATGAGGCATATGCTGACGCCCCATAAGTAAACTGACGACTGCGAGTTCCTTTGTAACTCATGCCATTACCGCCTAAAGCCGAAGCTCCAATCGTTAGATCATCAAAACTATAACTACCGCCTACAGAGATGGAGTAAACCCATTCGGTTAAAACTCGGCCATTCATGGTTTCATACTTGTAAAAGTTTTTTCTCACTCTAGGCGTAACGGAATAATTTCCGCCTAGCATTTGAAAACGAATTGGGGTTGATATCCGAATCGCTGTATATAGCTTGGTGTCTTGTGATATTTCTGACGTAGGAATGGTTAGTTGGCCACTTAACCCTATCTTACCTGTCTCACCAAACTCATAGATATTGGAGTAACTTGCTCCAAAAACAGAGTCTGTTGCATAAGTACCGACTTTATCTTCTAAGGCTCTATAGCCACCTGTAGAAAAATATAGGCCAGTCTTATCTGATAACTTGTAGTTAAGAGTTCCATTCCATGAAAAGTTTCTAACCGAGCGATAATCATTCGTGTCGTATAGATTACTGTCATAGGCAAGTGAAGCTGAACCGCTGACATTACACCAAATACACGAAGACTGTGCTTCTGAGGTCGATTCCGTGTTGCTTTCGCCATTAGTTTGACTATTTTCTTCTGCATATATAGAAGAAGAAAATAATGCACCTAATAGAATAGCGAGCGGCGTTATCTTCCACTTTGTTGTGTGCTGCATATTGTTAACTTCCATGAGATTTAAGTTTATTTGAATAAACTTAAGTTAAACGGTTTACCGAATTACATTTGCACGTGTCCTTCGTAACAAATTGTTCCGATAAGCCTATTAACCGTAAAGAGTTCTCTTTACGGTTAAATTCCATATTTATTTTTCAATTTAACGCTTGTGCTACTTTATAGAAAATAATATTAAATTCTAAAAAATTCACTTTTTCTATATGTAACAAATTATGATATTTTTCGAGTCACTTCTCTTTTTTTAACTCTGTATTTTGGATGCGTTATTGGTATCGCTGAAAGCAATTTTTTTGTGTAGTCATTTTGTGGATTATTGTATAGCTCTACTGATTTACCATATTCCACGATTTCACCAAAATACATCACTGCAACATTATCTGACACTTGTCTCACTACTGATAAATCGTGTGAAATAAAGATAATGGCTAAGTTCATTTCTTGCTGTAATTTTAAAAGCAAGTTAATGATTTGCGCTTGGACAGAGACATCGAGCGCGGAGACCGATTCATCACAGATAAGCAGCTTTGGTTTTAGTGCAATCGCTCTTGCGATACCAATACGTTGGCGCTGTCCACCGGAGAATTCATGTGGATACCGATTAATCGCGTTCGCAGGGAGCCCCACCTTCTCGAGTAACTCCAATACCCATTGCTTTCTTTCTTGCTGCGTTCCTACTTTGTGAATAATGAAAGGCTCTTCCAAAATCATACCTATCGTATGTCGCTGATTTAACGACTCAAGTGGATCTTGAAAGACAATTTGCATCTCTTTACGCAAAGGACGCATCTCTTTTGCAGAGAGTTTCGTAATATCACGTCCTTCAAAGAAGATCTTTCCGTCAGTTGGCTCAAATAGCTTGAGAATAGTGCGACCAAGCGTACTTTTCCCACACCCCGACTCACCAACAAGACCTAAAGTTTCTCCTCGTTTCACTGTTAAGGAAACACCATCAACGGCTTTTACGGTATATCCCTTGGAAAAAAGTTTTTTTCCTGAAACAAAGTGTTGCTTCAATCCTTCGATTCTCAGTATCTCATCCATAATTAACCTCGAAACTCAGGAAATTTTGAAACGTCAATCGGCTTAATTTCGATCAATTGTTTAGGTTCATGCTCTAAACTTGGCATCAATCCCATTAACCGTTCTGTATAAGGGTGTTTAGGGGCATCAAATAATTCAAAAACATCGGCATATTCGACTATCTTGCCGCCATACATGACCGCTACATCATCACATATCTCCGCAACGACACCGAGATCATGGGTAATAAAGATAACCGCCATGCCGGTCTCTTCTTGCAGTTCGTTAATCAACTCCAAAATTGAGGCCTGAACGGTAACATCTAGAGCGGTTGTGGGTTCGTCACAAATCAGGATCTCAGGCTTGCAAGCCAACGCCATTGCGATCATGACTCGCTGTCTCATACCACCAGATAAATTATGTGGGTACTCATCTAAGCGCTTTTCAGGCATTGGGATGCGAACTTTTTTCAACATTTCCAACGCCTGTTCACGACGGGCTTTTCTATCCAAATCAGGTCGATGAAGCTTCAATACTTCCATAAGCTGCTTACCTACCGTATGGACAGGATTGAGTGCTGTCATAGGATCTTGGAAGATGATCGAAATACGATCGCCACGCATGGCATACATTTCATCCGCTGGAAGAGTGACGAGGTCTTTGCCTCGATAGAGGATTTCGCCACCAATAACTCGTCCGTACGGCTTAGGTAGCAAGCCCATGATAGACATGGACGTGACACTTTTCCCGCATCCAGATTCGCCAACCAAACCTAGTGTACGTCCTTTTTTTACATCAAAACTTACACCGTGGAGTACTTGTACAGCACCATCATCCGTTTGAAACTCAGTCTCTAAGTTTTTAACGCTTAGAACTACTTCACTGTTCATCTTCCTGATCCTACCTAATTACATCTTGTATCTGTCATCAACAACGGCAACTTTCGGGAATGTCTTACCTGACTTCATCGCTTTCTCAGTTTCCTTTTTGAGCTCTTTATCGATCCAGAAATTGCCGATATCCATTGGGTGGAAGATGTTTTCTGTCGCCTTAGTCATTGCTGTTTGAGGTGTTTTCAACCAACGCCAATGAACTGCGCGGGTGTAAGGAACCATGTAACCAGGGACAATAATATTGGCTTCTGCTACGTACTCTTGAATTTGGTGAGAAAGTGCAAAACGCTTCTCTTGGTCAAATTCAGCATCGTATGCTTCGATCAACTTATCTAACTCAGGACTGCTGTAATTGGTATGAGCGTTGGTTTGAGGTTTATTGGCATTGTCTGAATGCAAATATTCCCAATATGCAGGGATTTCACCTGAGCCCATGTTGAGAAATGCCAGTTGATGTTTCTTTTCAAGGATGTATTTAAAGGCTGAAGAGCCATCCACCAGGTTCAAAGTAAACTCCAAGCCAGCTAGTTTAGCTTGCTCTTTTAAGAAGGCGATTCGAGGAGTCCACGATTGGTAGCCGTAAGTAATGGCAAAAGACAATCTTTGCCCTTTTTCGTTCACGCGAATACCATCAGCACCGATTTTGTCGAAGCCTGCTTTCTCAAAATATGCGATGGCTTTTTCTGCATCAAATTCAGGTGCTTTATTGTCTGGTTTGTCATATTGTCCGTGACCGAAACCAAGACCATGAGGCTTACGGGAATAATCGCCACGCATGATGTTCGTGATCATACCGTCATAGTCTGTTGAAAGCATGATCCCCTTACGAACATTAATGTCATCCAGTAGCGGCATAGCAGTATTCATCCACAAACCACCAGCGCCCTGTGGAGCTTGGTTGTAACCCCAAAACTTCTGGATATACCCTTTCTCAAAGCCTTCAGAATCGGCTTTGCTGTGCCAATACTCTGGTAGAATCATATCGAAGAAATCAAGACTGCCTTTTTCGAAATGTTTCAAGGCAATATCTTGATCACGAATGACATTGATGCGAACTTTGTCAACATTGTAGCGGTTTTGATAATAGCGATTACTGTATCCCCACCAATCCTCGCCAACGTGCTTAAAAGTAACGCGTTTGCCTTTTTCTACATTGTCCATGTAATAAGCGGCTGTAGTGGGTTCTGCCTTAAAGTTAAATGCACGAACAAAGTTGTCTGGCATACCATCTTTATTGTCGTCTTTAGTGCCTTTAAAAAAGTGCTCAGGACGAGGTTGCACACCATTACTTGGCATGTTGATCAGCACCATTAAAGCATCATCACTCTGCGCAGTGGCCGTTTTGATAGCAATGGTGTAGTCGTCATACTTGACGACTTCTTTTATGCTGTTGGTGAAGAAATCGTTATACCAAGGGTCGATGATGTCCTTTGACTGATAATACTTCATCATAAACACATAATCGTCGGCGGTAACACTTTCACCATCAGACCACTTTGCGTTCTTATCCAGCTTGAAGTAGACGGTTTTGTTGTCCGCATCAAAAGCCCAAGAGTCTGCCAATTGAGGAATCCACTTACCTGTATTAGGGTGACGCTGCGCGAGTTTTGGCGCGCCATCCATGAAGTAATGGCGTAAACCAGAATTGGCATCAGGACCAACACTTCTCAGTGTCTGAGGAAAACTCACCATATAGGTCGTTAGCGTACCGCCACGTTTGGCCTCTTCTGAAGCAAATAGCGGCTCGTTTTTATTCGTTAACCAATTAAGGTCACTAGGCAGAGATTGTGCGAATGTCTGAAAACTCAAAGCAGACAAAGCGGCTAATGTAGCGAGACTTACTTTTGTGTATTGCATCTGTGTATCTTCCTTGAAACTGATACCTATACGTATCGAGTAAATTTCTTTGGATCAAAGGCTGCGCGGATCGCTTCACCAATAAAAGTCACCATAACCAATACCGCTACGATAGACGTAACGACAGATGACACGATCCAAGGAGAGTCTAAGTTCGATTTACCTTGTTGTAATAATTCACCCCAACTTGGTGTTGGTGGCATTAGGCCTAGCCCTAAATAGTCTAAAGCGGTTAGCGCTGTAATGTTACCCGCAATGGTGAACGGAGCTAGGGTTACTATCATCACCATTGTATTCGGCAAAATATGGTGCAATAGAATTCGCATAGTCGAGGCACCTAGCGCTTTCGCAGCCATAACATATTCTCTAGCAGATTCTTTATATGTCATGGTACGCATGTACCAAGTCATCCCCATCCAGCCAAATAACACGTTTATAGCGACAAATAACGCGAAAGTTGGTTGGGTGATAGAAACGAGAATCATAATGACATAGAGGAACGGCACCATAGACCATATTTCAATCAGCCTTTGGACGAACAGATCAAACTTGCCACCAAAGAATCCCATTGCACAACCGACTACGGTGCCAATCGCATAGGATATCGCCATCGTAACTAGCGCAAATCCCATCGCAGTTCTAAAGCCATACACCAAGCGCGCTAAAATATCTCGTCCGATGACATCAGTCCCTAGATAATGCTTCGTCTCTGCATTGGGCGCTGTTGGAGGAAAGTCACCCGAGAAATCTTGTTCGTACGGATTCCAAGGAACGATTGGCATGAGTACAAAGTTGCCTTCATCCGCTTGGGCAAACTTTTTCTGCAGCACACGATAATCCGCTTCGCTAGCATAATCCAAACCGAAATCTGTTCCTGAGCGTACATCACTAATCACAGGGAAAAACCAATCCCCTTGGTACTTTACGATAAGAGCTTTGCTATTAACTAATAACTCAGCGAATAGAGACAGAACCAGTAAGGTCGAGAGAACAATAAATGACCAATAGCCACGTTTAATATTCTTGAACGCCTTAATTTTCTTTTGAGTTAATGGGCTTACAGTAAACATCAGGCACCAAACCTTACTCGTGGGTCAGTTAATGCCACACAAAGATCTGAAAGAATATTGCCCACCATCAACATAACAGCATTAATAGCAACAATACCCATTACAACGGGATAATCACGCTCAATAATAGATTCGTAGCCAAGAAGTCCTATACCATCGATATTAAAAATAACTTCGATCAAAAATGAACCTGTCATAAAGAACAATAGAGAATTACCAAAATGACTTGCGATTGGAATTAAGCTATTTTGCAAAGCATGCTTTTTCACTGCTTTTTTAAAAGGCAACCCTTTAGAAATCGCGGTACGGATATAATCTGAAGAAAGGTTTTCCATTAAACTATTCTTCATCGTCATTGTTAACGTCGCAAAGTCGCCAATCAAATAACAAATAAGCGGCAAGACTGCGTGCCACATAATATCTTTAAATTGAAGCCAGAAGGTTTCATAGTCGTCAAAGTCATCGCCGACAAAACCACCCATAGGAAACCATTCAAGGTTATAGGCAAAAACGGTGATCAAAAATACGCCAACAACATAACCAGGCAAAGCATAACCAACAAAAATCATTATCGATGATGCAGAGTCAAAAACAGAACCGTGCTTTATAGCTTTGTAATAACCTAAGGGTATGGAAATAAAATAACTGATAAAAAACGTCATGCCGCCATAAAATAAGGAAACAGGAAGACGCTCGGCGATCATAGTCCCAACAGGCTCATAATAGCGCGTGGATTCACCAAAATCTAAGACAAGAAGACGAGTCAACCAATCCCAATAAGCTTCAACAACTGGTTTATCTAAACCGTAGAAAGCGTTTAGCTCTGCCATTTGATCTTCGGAAAGGGCCGAATTGTTACCAGCGACACTGACCGTAGCGCTATCACTGCCAGAATGCATGCTTGCCAGCATACGCTCTACAGGGCCACCAGGCACAAAACGGGTAATGGCAAAAATTAAGATGGTAATGCCAAGAAACGTCGGCACGATTAACGCCATACGTCTGAGGATATAAGATAACACCTACGCTCTAACTCCATGCTGTGACAAATTGATTGCCTTAAGACCACAACGACCTTGTTGCGGCCAAACGATAATTTCTGATGATATATAATCACAAAAGTATCAATAAGTACGTTCTCAGTTACAATCCGCAACATTTGAACGCTCAGTCTTACATATATTTTTTAGTCAATCACACGGTAAAACGTATGAAAGTGTGGTTATGATTACGAATAATTAACACACAAGCATCAATTAAAAACCAAATGTTAGGGTGATATCAAATTCGGCTTTTCTAATATAGAGCGCGTTACGGATACAAACATGCATAGATAGTCGACTCCCATTCACTTTACCGCATAACAAACCCATTCACCGAACCAATAGAAAACTCAACAATCCAAAAGTCATTTGATTTTACTTGCCCTATCAAATAAAAATGCACTCTTTGATAGTCACAAAGAGTGCATAAAAATTCAATATAAATATTTTCATAACGCGCCATTTATTTTGCGACAAGCATCACAATAAAAACAGCATAAGTATCAATCTATGAGCTCAAGCTATTTGGTTAGGCTTGTATTTATAGCTTGCAAGACTGCCGCAGGATCTACTGCCTGCGTAATTGGCCGTCCGATAACAAGGTAATCAGAACCTGCTTGTACCGCTTCAAGCGGTGTCATGATACGACGTTGATCACCTTGTTCTGAGCCGAGCGGGCGAATACCTGGCGTAACCAATTTAAACTCTTTGCCCAGCTCATTCTTCAGCAGAGAGGATTCTTGAGCAGAACACACAACACCATCCAAACCAGAATTCTTCGTCAACGTAGCTAAGCGAATCACGTGATCTTGTGGTGCAACGTTCAAACCAATGCCTGCTAGGTCGCTTTGCTCCATGCTGGTGAGTACGGTCACACCAATCAGTAACGGGCGATCTTTACCATAAGGTTCAAGAATCTCACGAGATGCTGTCATCATCCGTTCGCCACCACTTGCATGTACATTCACCATCCAGACACCCAACTCAGCGGCTGCTCGAACGGCTTTTGAACATGTATTTGGGATATCATGAAACTTCAGATCTAGAAAGACAGAAAAACCACGTTTATGAAGCTCACGTACGAAATCAGGACCAAATAGCGTAAACATTTCCTTACCTACTTTTAGGCGACATGACGCAGGATCAATTCTATCTACGAAGGCCAGTGCATCGGCTTGATTATCGTAATCCAGTGCGACAATAACTTTTTGGTCGATCATTTCATCTCCTAACTGTTTTTGGTTCTTATTAAATAAAAGGTTAAAAAAATGCAGCGAACAGAAACTCTGTCAGCTGCATTGAAACTATTCGCCATCCAATCCTCGGATTGGCTTGATCGTCCCCCACCCTTTACAGGAAGGACAATGCCAATAAAGGGAATGCGTAGAAAAACCACATTTGCGACATCGGTAATGAGGCTTAATTTTAAGCTGCTCTCCGACCATTGCCTGCAGCGTTGTTAAGCTTTCTTTGGCCCTTCCATCTTCCGCTTCTGCAAGATGGTAGTCCATCAATCGATAAAAACCTTTCATCGTCGGGTTTTTAATTAATTGCCTTGTTAACAACTCTTGGGCAGCACCAACACTTTCGTGATGTGCAACCAGTTGGGCTAGCATTAGCTCAGCAGACACACCTGCTTTTTTACTAATACACGCGCGCAGAAATTCGACAAGTTGATCTTCTTGGCCTAGATGGTGGTAACACTCAGCAAGAATAGGCAACGCTTCACTAACGAAATCCGCATCTTGTTCTAGAACATGTTCTAGATACTCGATCGTCTTGCGATATTCTTCCATCTCGAGGTAAATACGCCCAAGAGAAATCGATGCTCTCACACATTTAGGATCTTCTTGCAGTGCTTTTTTGAAATGGCTGATGGACTTGGTTTTATTGCCATCCGCTTGTTCTAACATCGCTAGCTCACACCAATAATGGGCGATGTTTTTTCTAATCGATTTTTTCCCCGTCTTCACTAAAAGGTGGGCATAGTGAATCGCTTTGTCCCACTCTCGTGTCTGCTGGTAGATTAAGACTAATTGCTGTAAAGCAGCATCACGATGTTCTGGCTCTTCAACTAACTGTTCGAATATTTTTTCCGCGCGGTCCAGAAAACCCGACACCATATAGTCTTTCGCCAGTTGTTGTAGCGCGATGTTTTTTTGGTCAATGGTCAAGCCGGAACGAGAGATCAAATTTTGATGTATGCGAATGGCGCGATCAACTTCCCCTCTAGAACGGAAGAGATTTCCTAATGCCAGATGAGTATCAATCGTGTCGTTATCGACTTGAAGCAACTCAATAAAGTGATCTACCGCTTTGTCCGATTGATCAGACAGCAGTAAGTTCAGCCCCGTCACATATTGTTGAGAGATCTGATTGGAGTGCTTCTGCTTGTCATCCTGTGCACTGCGATGGCCCATATACCAACCATACGCAGCGGCAATAGGAAGTAACAAGAAGAGTAATTCAAGCATTAAACCGATTCGCCCTTACGCTTGTTTTTCGACCTGTGTGCTTTGCTTTTTGATCTGTTTGTTTAGCTTTCTGATTTTTAATCGCATCTTAAACTGTAAGCTAGCAAAAATAGCCCATGCTAATGCAAAGCCTGCGACAAACACACCGCCCAGCAAAGTGGACAAATGAAAATCCCCTTTTGCCAGTAAGTAGTTGAAAGTAACAACTTCTTGATTCTGAGAACCTAACGCCAGTGCAATAAGAAAGAGAGCTATTACAGCAATGATTTTTATAATTTTCATCTGTCATCACCTTGAAGATATCAGCCGATACAATTATGCAGGAAAACCCACCTGCCGACCACGGATAATAACAATTATCTGACGATAAAAAAGCGGCATACTCTAGGTATGCCGCTTTTAAATCACGATTTATGTAAATCAGCCAATGTTTACGCGCTCGCGCAACTCTTTACCTGGCTTGAAGTGCGGTACATATTTACCTTCTAGTTCCACTTTATCGCCAGTCTTTGGGTTACGACCAACACGCGGTTCACGGTAATGAAGCGAGAAACTACCGAAACCACGAATCTCGATACGATCACCGCTTTCTAAGGTTGAAGCCATGTGCTCCAAAATATCTTTGACAGCATCTTCTATCTCTTTGGCTGAAAGATGTGTCTGTTCAGCGCAGAGTCTTTCAATCAGTTCAGACTTAGTCATAGTTTCCCTCTTCGAGTCATTTTTATCACTTATTATAGTAAGTAATATCAATTACACCAAATACTTGCTACAAATTGTAGTGAAAAATCCGCTACTTGGATGTAATCCTTTTGGGGAAATTTCATTTAAGCCCCAGCCAAAAGCTAGGCGGCAATATTCAGTGGAATTACTACTACATTCACCATTAAAACTTATAGCAGACTTTCGTGTAAAAAAAAGGAGCCTTTCGGCTCCTTTTTTAAGACGTCTATTATTCGCCTTTAGCTGCTTTGAAAGCGTCAGCCATAGCATTACCAAACGCAGCTTCGTCAGCCTTGTTGATGCTTGCCATTGCTTCTTGCTCTTCAGCTTCGTCTTTCGCTTTGATTGAAAGGTTGATTACGCGGTTCTTACGGTCAACACCAGTAAATTTCGCTTCAACTTTATCACCAACGCTTAGGATCAGTGTTGCGTCTTCAACGCGGTCACGTGAAACTTCAGACGCGCGGATGTAACCTTCTACGCCATCTTCTAGCTCGATAGTTGCGCCTTTAGCGTCAACTGCAGTTACAGTACCGTTAACTAGAGCACCTTTCTTGTTGTCAGCAACGTAAGCATTGAATGGGTCGTTTTCCATTTGCTTGATGCCTAGAGAGATACGCTCACGCTCTGCGTCTACTGCTAGAACTACTGCAGAGATTTCGTCGCCTTTCTTGAATTCGCGAACCGCTTCTTCGCCAGCTACGTTCCAAGAAATGTCAGATAGGTGAACAAGACCGTCGATACCACCGTCTAGACCGATGAAGATACCGAAGTCAGTGATTGACTTGATCTTACCAGTTACTTTATCGCCTTTAGCTTGAGCTTCAGCGAATGACTGCCATGGGTTAGCTTTACACTGTTTCAGACCTAGAGAGATACGACGACGTTCTTCGTCGATTTCAAGAACCATAACCTCAACTTCGTCGCCAACATTAACAACTTTAGATGGGTGGATGTTCTTGTTAGTCCAATCCATTTCAGAAACGTGTACTAGACCTTCAACGCCTTCTTCGATTTCAACGAAACAGCCGTAGTCAGTTAGGTTAGTTACGCGACCAGATAGTTTGTGACCTTCTGGGTAACGCTTAGCGATTGCTACCCATGGATCTTCACCTAGCTGCTTAAGACCTAGTGAAACGCGAGTGCGGTCACGATCGAACTTAAGAACTTTAACTAGGATCTCGTCACCAACGTTAACGATTTCAGATGGGTGCTTAACGCGCTTCCACGCCATATCAGTGATGTGTAGAAGACCGTCAACGCCACCTAGATCTACGAACGCACCGTAGTCAGTTAGGTTCTTAACGATACCTTTAACTTCAGAACCTTCTTGTAGAGTTTCTAGAAGCTCGTCACGTTCTACTGTGCTTTCAGATTCGATAACTGCGCGGCGAGATACAACTACGTTGTTACGCTTCTGGTCAAGCTTGATTACTTTGAACTCTAGCTCTTTGTTTTCTAGGTGAGCAGTGTCACGGATAGGACGTACGTCTACTAGAGAACCTGGAAGGAAAGCACGGATACCGTTTAGTTCAACAGTGAAACCGCCTTTAACTTTACCGTTGATGATACCAACAACAGTTGCAGCTTCTTCGTAAGCTTTCTCAAGAACGATCCAAGCTTCGTGACGCTTCGCTTTCTCACGAGAAAGTTGAGTTTCACCGAAACCGTCTTCTACAGCGTCCAGAGCAACGTCTACTTCAGAACCAACTTCAACTTCAAGTTCGCCAGCAGCGTTCTTGAACTGTTCAGCAGGAATTGCAGACTCAGACTTAAGACCAGCGTCAACAAGAACGTAGCCGTTTTCGATAGCTACTACAATACCTTTAACGATAGTACCTTGTTGGAATTCAGTCTCGTTTAGAAACTCTTCAAAGAGTTGAGCAAAAGATTCAGTCATTTATTTAATCTTCAAAAAATTAAACTTCCATGGGTATCCTACCGCATGGGGTTATTAACTTCGCCAATCATCATCCTTGCGATCGACGTTCTTACCTGCCTGAGTGAAATTACTCAGCCAGCTTAGATTCGATATATTGTAGTGCCTTTTCGACCACTTCGTCGATACTCATCGAGGTGGAATCTAGCACAAGCGCATCCTCAGCAGGGCGTAATGGTGCCACTGGGCGGTTACGATCTCGATCGTCACGCTCTTGGATCTCGCTTAAAAGGTCGTCAAATCTAACATCTAACCCTTTATCTTGCAACTGTTTAAGGCGACGATGTGCACGTTCTTCCGCGCTCGCATCAAGAAAGATTTTGGCTTTGGCATTTGGAAAAACAACCGTTCCCATATCACGGCCATCGGCCACCAAACCAGGAGCCGCTTCAAATGCTCTTTGACGACGCAGTAAAGCTTCACGAACACGGGGTAATGCTGCCACTTTTGAAGCCGCCATGCCCGTTTCTTCTTTACGCAATTCTTTAGAGACATCCTCGCCTTCAAGAATCACTTTAACCAAGTCGCCTTCAGCAACAAACTGTACGTCCAAATGGGTGGCAAGTGGGACTAATGCATCTTCAGACTCTGTGTCTACGCCATGATGAATAGCAGCCAGTGCTAATACACGGTAGATCGCACCAGAATCTAATAATTGAAAGCCGAGTTTCTTTGACAGCAGCATGCAAAGGGTACCTTTACCCGCACCACTTGGTCCATCTACGGTCACTACCGGAGTCTGAGACGACATGTTTTTCTCCACCTTTTGTTTTCTTTCTCGGGTTAATACCCAGTTTCAGAGGCGCGTATTATAAAGGGAATCGCTAATTGGGGCGAGGAGAAATCCCTAAGTAATCGATTACATCGACGATCTTATTGACCACAATGAAAAACGGCGAAAGTAAGAACCTTCGCCGTAATGATGACTGCCTGTGCGTACGCATTAAACAATGGGCTTTTGTCCACGCTCAGCCAGTTTAAGAATCACACTGTCTGCCACTTTTGCCGCGCTACCGGCTAGTTTATCTGCCAGTTTTTTCTTTTGTACATAATGTACTGCCAGCACGGTTTTTTCTTTGCATGCCGCAACAATAAGATCATCAGAAGTCGCAATGTCATCCACTAATCCTAACGCATGGGCCTGCGTTCCAAACCAGTGCTCCCCTGTTGCGACTTTTTCAAGCTCTAATTCAGGACGACGCTCACGAATAAAATCTTTAAACAGATCATGCGTTTCTTCCAATTCTTGCTTAAATTTCTCACGAGCTTTGTCGGTATTTTCACCAAACATGGTTAAGGTGCGTTTGTATTCACCAGCGGTCATTTGTTCAAACTCAATATCATGCTTCTTTAATAGCTTGTTGAAGTTTGGGATCTGGGCAATGACACCGATTGAGCCAACGATGGCAAATGGAGCAGAAACAATTTTATCCGCGACACAAGCCATCATATAACCACCACTGGCCGCCACTTTATCAACTGCAATCGTGAGCGGTAATCCCGCGGCTTTAATACGATCCAATTGTGACGAGGCCAAACCATAACCGTGAACCATGCCGCCGCCAGATTCTAAACGCAGCAATACTTCATCTCCTTCGCCTGCAACGGCTAGAATGGCGGTGATCTCTTCGCGTAATGATTTCACTTCTTTCGCATCGATACTGCCATTGAAATCCAATACAAACAGATGCGGTTCACGTTTATGATCCAACGTCCCTTCTTTCGCGGCTTTTTTCACCTCTTTTTCACGCTGTTTGTCTTTCTCTTTTTCTTCTTTTTTAGCCGCTTTATCACGCGCTTTTAAGTAGGCGTCATCATGTAGGTAATGCTCTAGATGTTCGATAGTCTGTTTATGTTGCTCAGAAAGATTGGTTATCTCCAACTCCCCTTTCGTGGCAGACGATTTGCTACTCAAGGATTTTGCGAGCACCAATAACACGACAATCGCCACAATAAAGGTAACGACTTTCGCTAAAAACAAGCCGTAATCTAATAAAAATTCCAATGTAATATCCCCTAGAGTGTGAATTGGTGTATTGTAACCATCTTGTCACGATTACCAAGACTTTCCGTTGCATATCTGTTTGATTTTGCAACGCAGGATAGAACAAATAGAAATATAAGGATTGAGCACAGTGGATTATTCAATCTCTACAGATGCCCTGAAAGATAAAGTTATACTGGTGACGGGTGCTGGTGCTGGCATCGGTCGTCAAGCTGCATTGACCTACGCAAAACATGGTGCCACCGTAATTCTCTTAGGGCGCAACGTTAAGAACCTCGAATCCGTCTACGATGAAATAGAAGCCTCTGGTTACCCACAAGCGGCAATCATTCCTCTTGATCTCAAAGGTGCCACCAAACAAAACTACATCGATATGTCTGAAACCATTGAGGGCCAATTCGGTCGCTTGGACGGTTTACTGCATAACGCAGGAGTCTTGGGTACCTTAAGTCCTTTCGATCAAATCAGCGAAGAAGACTTTGATGACATCTTACAAATCAACGTCAAATCCGAATTTTTAATGACCCAAGCGTTATTGCCATTGCTGCGTAAAGCACAAGCAGGTCGCATCATATTCACCTCATCCACCGTAGGCCATTCTGGCCGCGCATTTTGGGGCACCTACGCCATTTCTAAATTTGCGGTTGAAGGGATGATGCAAATCCTAGCCGACGAATTCAGCAATTCTCCAATTCGTGTTAATGCTATTAATCCAGGTGCCACACGCACACGCATGCGTGAAAAAGCCTACCCTGGTGAAGATGCCAATACACTGAAAACACCAGCAGATTTGATGCCGCTTTATCTCCATTTAATGGATCCTGCAACCACCGACGTGAATGGCCAATGCATTGACGCACAGCCAAAGCGCTAGCGCGCAGATTCTCGTTACTTCCATCGATTAGAAAGGCAGCAAACGCTGCCTTTTTTCATTTTCTGTACGATAAAAATCTTGCGCCTTTCTGGCAGTTAAATATACTGTATATATACACAGGTATTTTATTATGCAGAACATCATTCAGACCTTAAAAAACCAACAGTTGATTTGGCATGCAAATTCAACAAGGTGCGCTAATGAATCTCGTTACCAAACTTCTGGTATTGATGAGTTAGATAAACTGCTTGGTGGTGGATTCCCACAGCATGGTGTGGTGGAAATGGAATCTGCACTCGGCATCGGTGAATTGCGCTTACTGGCTAATTATCTTAAACAGCAGCAGGATCTGATCGTGCTGATCCATCCCCCTGCCGTTTTGAATGCCGCTTTTTGGCGTAATATGGATTTTCCCTTAGCCAATTGTCTCGTGATCCACTCAGTGTCAACCAAAGAAGCATTATGGGCCGCCGAGCAATGCCTAAAAAGCGGAGTGTGTCGTACCGTTATCCTTTGGCAAGATGAGATGGAGATTCATCAAGTCAAACGCTTACAAGTGGCCAGCGAGCAAGGGGGTTGTGTACTGTTTATGTTCCGCCCTTATCAATCACATCGCCTTTCTTTACCACTGTCCTTAAGCTTGCGTCTTTCGCCTACCGAGCACGGCATACATGTCGAACTCTTAAAACGCCGAGGAGGATGGGGACAAGGAGCGGTTGATATTGATTACCACAGTCAGTATCCCCACCTGACACTGGCAAGCCAAATCCCAAACCATACTGTCATTCCTTTTCCTGTCGCTATGCAGGGGTGAACATGCATTTATGGTTATATCTGTCGTTTCCTCGACTACAAACAGACTCTATGTTGGTGACGCAACATCCTCTTGCTGTGGTGCATCCTCAGTCACACCAAGTGGTTCAAATAAACGATTTGGCCTCAGATGCGGGTCTGGCTGTCGGTATGGGATTAGCCAGTGCTGCGACTCTTTGCTCCCAGCTACAAGTCATTGTTTATGATGAGAAGTTGGAACATCGCAAACTCAAAGAGATCGCACAATGGCTCTATTTTATGACGGCAGACCTCGTGTTAGATCCTCCGAGTGGCCTATGGGTTCGTGTCAGCCATATGCTGAATCTCTATCAAGGGCTTGATAATTACTGGCACACTCTCAGTGATCACCTAGCGACACTGGCAGTCAGCTACCACGCTTCGACGGGGTTTTCTCCCCTATCGGCGAAATTACTGGCCAAGTCAGGGCATCCGCTCATTAGCGACAACCAAACGGAGCTACTCACAAAAGTAAAAAAGCACCCACTCACATTTAGCGAATTAAAAGCCACCACTATCGAAAAACTGCAACGTATCGGTATTCATACATTCGATGCATTGCTGACGCTTCCTTTACAAGAGCTCGCACGACGTTTCGATATCGAACTGGTTAATTACATTGGAAAGTTAACTGGTCAACTCAAGCACCCAGTGGACTTTTATCATCCACCTTCTCGTTTTAAACAGGAGTTAGAACTGCTGTTTGAGTTAGACAATGTCCAATGGCTGGAAAAGCCGCTAGAGAAGCTATTTAGGCAGTTAGAGAGCTATCTCACCATTCGCAATAAAACCGCGCATGAGCTGCAACTCACCTTATTCCAACGTAATGACTTAAGTAAGGCTATCTCTTTTCATTCCGCGCAAGGTGAATATCGTAGCCAACAATGGCAAAAGCTCTCCGCTCTAACGTTAGAATCCACGATTCTTCAGGCTCCCGTTACACGTCTGCAGCTAGAGGTCATCCGGGAAGGTGAGCCCAATGCTCACCCTACTGATCTCTTTTCTCATCGAACAGGGCAACTCTCTCGCCTCGAGTTGTACTCACTGTTGCAAGCAAAATTAGGCGCAGATTCCATAGCCATTTTGAGCTTGAATCATGATCCTAGACCTGAAAAAGCAACCCGTTACCAATCAACATTGACAGAAACCCCAAGCGAAGAGATTGAATGCCGGCTACTACGCCCAAGTTTTTTACTCCCTGCTCCTGAGCCTTTGCAACATCATGTTTCTTTGATACATGGTCCTGAACGTATTGTCAGTGGTTGGTGGGATGGCGATGAGATCATGCGCGATTATTTCATTGCGAGAACCGAGCAAGGCCAGTGGCTTTGGGTATTTCGCGATCAAAAAAAGCAGTGGTTTTTACACGGTTTATTTTGTTAAGCAATTAAGGTCGTTATGTTTTACGCTGAACTCTTTTGCCAAAGCAACTTCTCTTTTCTGACGGGGGCTTCTCACCCTGAAGAACTCATCGTGCAGGCGAATTTTTTAGGCTACCACTCGCTGGCGATCACGGATGAGTGCTCACTAGCTGGCATCGTAAGAGCCCACAGCGCCATTAAGCAACATCAACTTTCGGTCAAACAAATCGTCGGCAGCTTTTTTAAACTCAATACAGAATGTCAGTTTGTCTTGCTCTGCCCCAACCGCGAAGCCTACGCTGAATTATGTCGAATCATCACCAACGCTCGTCGACGCTGTGAAAAAGGCCAATATCAACTGTCACAGTGGGATGTCATGTCTCTAAAACATTGCTTGCTCATCTGGCTTCCGACAGGGCAAACGAGTGATGAACAATGGGCAACATGGCTTTCTCGTTATCAACAATCACGTCTTTGGCTTGGCTTACAACGCCATCTTCACCATGATGATGAACATTACCTTCACCACTGCCAAACATTGGCAAACCAGTTTGATTTGCCCATCACAGCCTGCGGTGGAGTATTAATGCACAGACCCGAGCGATTACCTCTACAGCACACGCTCACCGCCATTCGTCACGGTTGTACGGTAGAACAACTGGGCACACAGTTATTGACCAATGCAGAGCAGTCTCTGCGTTCGGAGAAGAAACTCCGCAAGCTGTTCAAACCTCAGTGGCTCGCAGAGAGTCTGTATATCGCCAGCCTATGCAGTTTTGACCTTGATAGTTTACGTTATGAATACCCAAGCGAGTTGATTCCTGATGGCTATACTCCCGACTCTTACCTCGAACACCTTGTCGAACAAGGCAAAAAATTGCGCTTTCCAGAAGGGGTTCCCGACGCTATCGAGCAAACGATTCAAAAAGAGCTTGCTCTGATTAAAGAGCAAAAATACCCATTTTTCTTCCTCACTATCCATGACATTGTCATGTTTGCCAAACAGCAAGGCATTCTCTACCAAGGGCGAGGGTCTGCGGCCAATTCCGTCGTCTGCTATTGCTTACAGATTACCTCCGTTGACCCTAGACAGATCGCGGTACTATTCGAGCGTTTTATCAGTAAAGAGCGTGACGAGCCACCGGATATTGATGTTGATTTCGAGCACGAACGACGTGAAGAAGTCATTCAATATATCTATCAAAAGTACGGTCGCCAAAGGGCTGCGCTGGCAGCGACGGTTATCTCCTATCGTTTCAAAAGCGCCGTTCGACAGGTAGGAAAAGCCTTGGGTATCGAGGAAACACAGCTCGATTTTTTCTTGAAGAACATCAACCGTCGTGATCGCCAGGCTGGGTGGCAAGCGCAGCTCGTTGAACTGGGTTTGCAACCCGATTCACTCAAAGGACAACACTTTATTCAGTTAGTCGAAGAAATCATTGGTTTTCCTCGTCATCTTTCACAGCATGTTGGTGGGTTTGTTATCTCTTCTGGGCCATTATACGAACTGGTTCCTGTCGAGAATGCCGCCATGCCTGAGCGCACCATTATTCAATGGGATAAAGACGATCTTGAGAGCCTAAAGTTACTGAAAGTCGATGTTCTATCTCTTGGTATGCTTACCGCAATCCGTAAGTGCTTCCGCTCGATTGAGCAACATCATCAACAACGACTTTCTATTGCCGACATTACTCGCCGCCAAGATGACCAAGCCGTCTACAAGATGATTCAAAAAGCCGACACTATCGGCGTCTTTCAAATTGAATCTCGAGCGCAAATGAGTATGTTGCCACGGCTTAAACCTGCGTGTTACTACGATCTTGTGATTCAGATTGCGATTGTTCGCCCAGGCCCGATTCAAGGTGATATGGTCCACCCTTTTCTTAAAAGACGTGATGGAGAGGAGCCGATTAGTTATCCATCGGTACACGTCCAAGAAGTATTGGAACGAACACTCGGTGTGCCTATTTTCCAAGAACAAGTGATTAAATTGGCGATGGTGGCTGCGGGATTCAGCGGCGGAGAAGCCGATCAATTACGCCGCGCTATGGCGGCATGGAAAAAAAACGGTCACGTCTTCAAGTTCAAAACAAAGTTAATCAATGGCATGTTGGAAAGAGGCTATGAGTTAGACTTTGCAGAACGTATCTTTGAGCAAATTTGTGGCTTTGGTGAATATGGTTTTCCAGAAAGTCACTCCGCTTCCTTCGCAGTTTTAGCCTATTGCTCTGCTTGGTTAAAACACTACTACCCCGCTGAGTTTTATACTGCCCTACTCAACAGCCAGCCCATGGGCTTTTATAGCCCATCCCAGCTGGTGCAAGATGCCAAAAGGCATGGTATTGCTGTGCTACCTATCTGTGTCAATTTCTCTAATGCAGAACATCAACTGGTGAGGTTAACATCAGGCGAGTTAGCCATTCGCCTTGGTTTCAATCTGATCAAAGGGTTAAGCCACGAAGGCATCACTCGCCTACTGACTCATCGACCCGCACAAGGCTACCAATGCATAAGCGAAGTGAAACAAATCCTGCGTCAGGCAAAAGATATCCAGAGCCTTGCCTCTGCCAATGCTTTTTATCAATTGGCGGACAATCGTTATTTGGCTCGCTGGCAGGTGATGGACAACCTTGATGAACTGCCTTTGTTCCAAACGTTACCCAGCATAAGCAACAACCCTTTACCGAAGCCAAGCGATTATCAAAATGTATTAGAAGACTATGCGGCAACAGGGCTCTCTTTGGCTGAGCACCCCGTTGCTATGTTAGAAAAAGCGGGCGGCTTAACACGCTTTACGCGCGCCAACCAATTAAACCAATGCTCTCATCGCTCATTGGTGACGGTGATCGGACTGGTGACCGGAAAACAATCTCCCGGAACCGCAGCTGGTGTCACGTTTTTCACTCTCGAAGACGACACTGGGAATATTAATGTGGTGGTCTGGCAGGCAACCTCAAGAGCACAAAAGCAAGCCTACTTAACCGCGAGGCTGTTAATGGTGAAAGGCATTTTGGAGCGCGAAGGAGACGTCATACATGTGATCGCAGGGAGGTTGATTGATCTGACGGAGAAGCTGTCGGGTTTAAGCCCAAAATCTCGTGAGTTTCATTAAGAAAAAATGCCAACCAGCAACCAAAGGCAATAAAAAAGGAGTGAATCTTCACTCCTTGCGTTTAACCACCGTTAAATGATTTCTCTTAAGCGATCTTGGGTAACTTGCACCAGTAGGTCTGGCTGGAACTTCGAAATAAATCGGTCACACCCTACCTTTTGCACCATCGCTTCATTGAAACTGCCACTTAATGATGTATTGAGCGTAATAAACAACTTAGACATACGCGGATCACTGCGCACTTCGTGTGTGAGTTTATAACCATCCATTTCTGGCATTTCCGCATCGGTGATCATTAACAGCAGCTCTTTATTTAAATCCTTACCTTCATCACACCAAGATTTGAGCAGATTCAGGGCCTCAAGGCCATCGCGACATTCAATAATGTGAAGGCCAAGCTGAGATAAAGTATCGCGGATCTGATTACGTGCCGTAGACGAATCATCCACCACTAACACTTTACGCCCCACCATTTCATTCGACAGTTTCGAATCCAAAATGCCTTCAGAAATCGTTACGTCGTAATCGATGATTTCTGCCAGAACTTTTTCAACATCAATAATCTCGACGATTTTGCTCTCTTTCCCTTCTTTCACATGGGTGATCGCCGTTAAATAATTACTGCGCCCTGACGTTTTCGGTGGCGGCTGAATTTCCGTCCAAGCGGTATTAATAATATTGCGCACTTGGCCAACCAAAAAGCCCTGAATGGTTCGGTTGTATTCGGTAATGATGAGGTTCTCTTCTTGCCCTTCTAATTTCGAGGCAGGAAAACCTATCGAGCGTCTAAGGTCAATAACAGGAACTGGCTCACCTCGCAAGGAAGCGACGCCTCGGATGTTTGCGTGAGCGCCAGGTAACTTGGTCAGCGGTGGCACTTTCAGCACCTCCCTCACCTTGAATACGTTGATCGCAAATAACTGACGGCTATTTAAACTAAACAGCAGAAGTTCCAGACGGTTTTCACCAACCAAATTGGTTCGCTGGTCTACAGTATTTAAAACTCCAGACATACAACATCCTAATGGGTTAAAACTCTATTAAAAATAGCCTAAAAAACATAAGTCATGGCAAAAGTACATGAATGAAAAACAGAGATCAATTGATGAGGGACAATTGAGATAGGCAGGTCACTGATTTCAAGGCCGAATAAAACAAAACCTGGAGAAGATCCAGGTTTGCCGCGAGTTGGGATTTAACCTTCGACCACTTTCATTAATAGCAAGCCATCGTAAAGAGCCTGCTTAATCAATGCTGCCCCTGGCATGGTTGCCTGTTTATAGAAACGCGATTCCACCAGTTCAAGATCTTGGTGATAAACAGGCAAGCTTTGCTCTTCAATGCAGCGTCGAATAGCCGGATAGAGAACTTCCTTCGCTTGGTTGATTACACCGCCGATCAGCACTTTTTCTGGGTTAAATAAGTTGATGACAATCGCAATCGCCGAGCCAAGATAACGGCCGAGTTTCTCAATGACATCCACAGCTAATGCATCTCCATTCGCTGCGGCCTCACAAATGCTTTCTATCGTGACATCTTCCAGCTCTTCGAGAATGGACGACTCTCCATTAGCAATGCGTTCCATTACCTCTTCACGAATGGCTTTAGAACTTGCGACCGTTTCAAGGCACCCTCTGTTGCCACAGTGGCAAAGTTTGCCTTGTGGATCGATCTGGATATGGCCTAATTCGCCAATGTTCCCGTGACGGCCCTGCAATACCCGTCCATCAAGTATGATACCCGCACCTAAACCATGGTGGATCGAAATAAGAACCGAGTTTTCGTTACCTTGAGAGTGACCAAATAGCTTTTCCGCCAAAGCCCAAGCTCGTGTGTCATTGGCGATGAAAACCGGTAGCCCAGTCGCTTTGTAAATCTCTGGACCGAGAGCGAGGTTTTCAACATTGTAATGCGGCATTTGCAGCACAATGCCTTGTTCTGAATTGACTAAGCCAGGCAACGTAATCGCGATGCTGGTTACACGATCCAGTTGATCGGCATAGGTTTGGAAAAATTCTTCGATTTCGTGTAGGAGTCGAGCAAGAACGTCATCTTGATCCCTTTCGTGGATATCGATTTTTGTATCGATCAGGACTTCACCACCCAATTCATGGAGTGCAATGGTGAGATAACCTCGTCCAAGTCGCATCGAAAGAAATTGCCATCCAGCATTATTCACTTGAAGGCCGACCGCTGGTCTTCCTCGGCTAATCGCTTCTTGCACGGTAGTTTCGTGCACAAGATGTGCTTCTATCAACTCACGGGTAATTTTCGTAATACTCGCCGGTGCCAGCTCGCTTTCTTTTGACAAATCGATTCGAGAGATTGGACCCTTAAGGTCAATTAGTTTGTATACACGACCAGCATTGACCTGTTTGATATGATCAATATGGCCCGGTTGAGCCATGTACATCTTGCACTCCAACATTCTATAACGGAGCAATTTTTTTACTTTGCGAAGTAATTGTGAAGTGAATTGATAAATCCCCGTGACCAGCATCACGTATAAACATGAATGTTTGTGTATCGAATCAAATATCCATCATTTAGTCGGCGACATATCGCATCACCTCAAACTTATTTTTCTTGAAAAAATTTCTGAATTTTGTGGAAAGTCAACAGCAAAGAGACCACGCTTCTCTGTATAACTATCTATGACATACGTCTATCGCAGGAGAATCTATGACTCAGCCATTAAGAAGAACAAAAATCGTGACCACTTTAGGTCCTTCAACTGACAAAGATAATGTACTAGAAGAAATTATTCGAGCCGGCGCGAATGTGGTCAGGATGAATTTTTCTCACGGCAGCGCAGAGGATCATAAAACTCGCGCAGAAAAAGTGCGCAATATTGCCGCCAGACTTGGCAGACAAGTGGCTATTTTAGGTGATTTACAAGGCCCGAAGATCCGAGTATCAACCTTTAAAGAAGGGAAAATTTTCCTTTCAGTGGGTGACCTCTTCACTTTAGACAGTGACTTGCCCAAAGGCGAAGGCGATCAAAAATCAGTGGGATTAGACTATAAAGCACTGCCTCAGGATGTGGGACCAGAAGATATTCTGCTGCTTGATGATGGACGTGTACAACTGCAAGTGCTGACGGTCGATGGCAACAAGGTGAACACTCGTGTGATAGTGGGCGGACCGCTGTCAAACAATAAAGGTATCAATAAAAAAGGGGGCGGACTCTCTGCTGACGCTCTAACGGAAAAAGACAAACAAGACATCTTGCTCGCCGCCGAGATCAAAGTCGATTATCTCGCGATCTCCTTTCCACGTAATGGTGCCGACATGGACTATGCTCGTCGCTTGGCCAGAGATGCCGGCTTGGAAGCCAAACTTGTTGCCAAAGTTGAACGAGCAGAAACCGTTCGAAACGATGAAAACATCGACGATATTATCATGGCTTCCGATGTCATTATGGTTGCTCGTGGCGATCTAGGGGTAGAAATCGGCGATCCGGAATTGATCGGTGTACAGAAAAAACTCATCAAACGAGCCAAAGAACTCAATCGTGTCGTCATCACGGCAACACAAATGATGGAATCGATGATTGAAAATCCAATGCCGACTCGAGCAGAAGTCATGGACGTAGCCAACGCGGTGCTGGATGGCACCGATGCCGTGATGCTTTCAGGGGAAACCGCCGCTGGTAAATACCCAGTCGAAACGGTGCGCTCTATGGCAGAAGTCTGCATTGGGGCAGAAAAAACGTGGGAACCGGGCAGCCAGAATTATCGCATCGATAAATCCTTTGTCACCGCCGAAGAAACCATTGCAATGTCGACAATCTACGCCGCAAATCATATGGAAGGCGTCAAAGCGATGGTGACGTTGACTGAATCGGGAAGAACCGCATTAATGACGTCAAGATTGAACTCAACACTGCCCATTTTTGCGCTTTCGCCTAATGAGCGAACCCTTAATCGCTGCTCTCTCTATCGTGGCGTCACTCCCGTATTTTTTGATACCAAAGTAGAAACTGGATTTGATGTCGCAATGGCCGCATTGAGCACGCTTAGAAAGAAAAAACTGCTCGATTTTGGGGATTTAGTGATCATCACACAGGGGGACATCATGGATGTTGAAGGCTCAACTAACTGCATGAGAATCCTGCCTGTTTTTGACTAACTCGCTTCATTAGTGATAGTGACAACCGCCCTTCAGCGGTTGTCATTTGTCTGATTCAACCGTGACAGCATTCTTTGCTGTTTAACCAATTGATACTGTTTAATAAAGCGATAACCGGCCTGCACACCACAATCGTAATCAAACAGCAATTCGTCTCGGCCGCTGAGCAATGAACTGGATCTCAGTGGCGCATCCGGTGTAATTTGAATAATAAACGTATCGTCAGGTGGCTTAGCAAGAAAATCTCGGGTTAACGAATACGTTTGATAGTGCACCATCAGCATATCGGCTAATCCCGAATCAAAATTGTCACCAATCAGATGGCTAAGGCGGTAGATGTTGTCTGCACCAAATAACCAACGCCCCCCGTTCAACAAGCGAAATTTGTGATCGGGAATCGCTTGAGAATCGGCAATTTGTTGTTGAAAGAACAAGCTCCAATCTTCACGCCAGCGGCTCACCCTATCCTGCCATTTCAACTGCACATTACCGAATGAATTACGAAACCAATCAGCTTCTCTCGGTTTCATCTCATTAAGATTAAGAGGCGCAGTATTCTCGGTTGCACTAAACGGTTCGGTTCGGATCACCACAATAGAACGGGCATTACGCCGCCACGGCTCCTGAACCGGAACGGACGCCGATACCCCACCGTCCACATACTCGTTGCCATTTATCATCACAGGCTTCGCATATAGCTTAGGAATGGCACACGTTGCCAGCATGGTGTCGTGCCATATCGGACCAAACATTGGCAAATAACGGTCAGTCAATGTCGATGTTTCCGTCACCGAAGCATACGCTTGTCGTTCACCCAATATGGTTTCACCAAGATCAAGATCCAACTTATAGGGATAAGAGCGAATTTTATCCAATGCCCATTCTAAACCCAGATATTGCTTCTGCCGAATGTAACCAAATAGGTTAAAAAACTCAGAATCCGTGGTGAGATCGAGTATGAAGGCTTTTCCTAATCCATGCTGACGACACAAGTAAGCACACAAATTTAAAGCGCCAGCAGAG
Source organism: Vibrio sp. CCUG 15886 (assembly GCF_028570825.1). NCBI lineage: Bacteria > Pseudomonadati > Pseudomonadota > Gammaproteobacteria > Vibrionales > Vibrionaceae > Vibrio > Vibrio sp. CCUG 15886. The sequence goes on from NZ_JAQQBT010000004.1 coordinate 285,174, forward strand.
GTACCATAGAACTCATGGAAAGGGTCAAAATCAGAGAGGATGAAAGCATCTAAAACGCCAGCAGTGAAAATACCTCTTTGGCCACCCCCTTGGGCAACCAAAGATGTTTTTCCCTGTTGGTATTTGGCGTACCGCTCTATGTCAAGATTGGTGTAACTGTTCGTGACAATACCACTGTTTATTGCCATCGGCGTTACCTAAATTTAAGCGGCAGTGATCGCAATAAAACCAAAAGAGAGTAGAACTGCAAAGACAGTTGCTGTGATGATTAGGGCTGCTTTTAGATCGTGTTCCATAAACACCTCCAACTTGTAACAAAGTAATAACAGTAGTATGAGGGATGTCTGGAAAATGTCTAAAGATGTCATACAAATTTGACGTTAGCATCACAAATAAACAGTTGGCGAAAAAGGAATTTATCATGTTAAAACATCTCTCCCTCCTCAGTTGCACACTCTTACTTATGTTTGCGCCACTGGCATCAGCCAACAAACTGATTGTAACGCCTTTTGTTGGTTATACCTTTGGTGGTGCTGTTGAAGATGAAAATCAAGACACATTCGATCTCAATGCCGCGCCAAACTACGCCATCGCCATCGAAACCCCTCTGGATAAGGGACGAGTTGGTCTGTTCTACTCCTATCAAAGCTCGGAAGTGGATGTCATCAAACAAGATTATGGTTTCCACTATTTATACTTCCAAAGCAGCATTTACTATCCAACAGATTCTGGCTTAAGCAGTTATCTCGGTATGGGACTCGGTGCCTCTTACGCTGATGTAGATTGGGCAGATGACAAAGTTGGTTTCTCCACCAGTATCTTGGGCGGAATTGAATACCCAATTACCAGTAATTTGCTGATTTCAGCTCAAATTCGTTGGCTAGGAACGGTGGTCGACAATGACTCAAGCGCCGCCTGCGTTGTGCCCACCACGGGACAAAACTGTGTCATTCAATTTGAGACCGATTGGGTAAACCAATTTCAATCTAATTTAGGATTAACCTTCAAGTTTTAACATTAATACAACAAAAATATTCTGGTGGGCGTATAAAAATCAGTTATACGCCCTAAATGTTTAAAAAAGCAACATACACCAGCAACAACCAACAAACCAACACATTCCACTAAAAAGACCACAAAACACCATTACTTAACTTTGCATACACACTAAAAAGCAAAATAAAAACCAAATATAAATCCAAATTTAACAATTACATTCTATTGCTTAACGCAAAATAAATCGCTACTCTCCACCTTACGCGACAGTTGAATATTTCAACCAACGCAAACACACATCAAATAAATTGGAATTTAATTCTAAATTTTCTCTCTTGATTCGACACAAAAACTAACAATGACATTAACATTAGGTTAATTGCTCGAATACAGTATGAAAGACCGTTTTTCATACATACTCGTCATTCAAAGAGAAAAGCTTCATTCCTCAGGGAGTCGTAAAGGAGTTAGTTATGAAGCGAGAACAATGGGGATCCCGAGCGGGATTTATTTTAGCGGCAGTCGGTTCAGCGATCGGTTTAGGCAATATTTGGCGTTTCCCATATATGGCTTACGAGAACGGTGGCGGCGCATTTTTTATTCCTTACCTTTTTGCCATGATCACCGCAGGTATTCCCTTTATGATCCTAGAGTTCAGTATGGGACAAAAATACCGCGGCTCAGCGCCAGCAACCTTAGGTAAAATCCACCCTAAATTTGAATGGTTAGGTTGGTTCCAAGTTGGCGTAGCGGCCGTTATTGCAGTGTACTACGTCGCCGTTATTGGCTGGGCAATCTCCTACTTTGGCATGTCATTTACACAAAGTTGGGGAAGCGATACCAACGCCTTTTTCTTCAGTGAATATCTGGCACTTGGCGATAACTCACCAACTAATCTAGGTTCCATTCAATGGAAAATTGCTTTGGCAATGCTGATTGCGTGGGGGATCACCTATGCCGCCATCGTGGGTGGCGTAAAATCTGGCATTGAGCGAGCATCGAAGATCATGATGCCGATTCTTTTCATCATGGTACTGCTGTTGATTGGTCGTATGATCTTCTTACCCGGAGCTTTGGATGGTGTGAACTACATGTTTGAGCCAGACTTTAGCAAGATTTGGGACGTTAAAGTATGGGCGGCAGCCTACGGGCAGATCTTCTTTACCCTCAGTATTGGTTTTGCCATCATGCTGGCTTATTCAAGCTATCTACCTGAGAAATCGGACATCACAAATAATGCTTTCATGACCGTATTAATCAACTGTGGTTTCTCGATTCTTGCGGGTATTATGATTTTCTCGGTACTGGGCTATATGGCGCAAGAACAAGGCAAACCAATCACGGAAGTGGTGTCTGCTGGTGTGGGCCTCGCATTTGTTACGATCCCGGCAGCCATTAACTTGTTACCCGCTCCTTACATCCTTGGCCCATTATTCTTCTTAGCATTGGTGGTGGCAGGTCTAAGCTCGCATATTTCAATCATGGAAGCGGTCACTTCTGCGCTTATCGACAAACTAAACTGGAGCCGCAAAAAAGCGGCCACTATTGTCATCGGTAGTGGACTGGTTGTCTCTATGGCATTTGCAACCAACGGCGGTTTGTTACTACTCGATCTCGTTGATCACTTTGCAAACAACGTCGGTATCATGGCCGGTGGTTTAGTTGAAATCGTACTAATGGCATGGCTGCTCAACAAAGTGGCCGATGTTCGCGAATACGTGAACAAGATTTCCGATTTCACGATTGGTACTTGGTTCGATGTTTGCCTGAAATTCATTACCCCAGCGGTTCTTGCTGTGATTCTAGCCACCAAGCTGATGACGCTGTTTACCGAAGGCTACGGTGGTTATGACTTGACGCTTGGCTGGGCAATTATCGCAGCGCTGTTTGTGATGGGCTTTGTTATCAACGCAACAAATCGTAAGGAAGCATAATTATGGCAACGAGTGCAATTATCATGATGCTGATTGGTCTTGGCATTACCTGGGGTGGTGCAGCCATCTGTATTAAACGAGCGATGGACAAACAATAACTTGTCTCTTATTTCTCGATAATACTGCACATAAATGAAAACCGGCTTAAGCCGGTTTTCTTGTCTTCTAAAACTGATATTTAATGCCTACCGCACCGCCAAGCTGCAGTTCTGCACCTTTATATAAACTGAGCTCTGGTTGTATTTGACCATACAGGTCCCACCCGTGGGTGAGATCCCAATTGAGTCCCAACGGTACTCGAAAGCCAAAGTCATCATTCCACTCAGCCCACCCACCTACGCCAACATACCAAGTCACAGGGGTATCTTGATTAAACGTGCCTTTTTTGGCGAGGTAATCAAATGCTAAACCATCATTACCAATCACCCCTCGGTACTGCTGATTCAATTCAATCACGACACTTAACTGCTGGTCAACTGCCATACCGACAGCAAGGTCGGTCTTTTGTTCTGCAGCTAGAGTAGCGAAAGGAAATAAACAAAGAGAAGCCACTAACCACTTTTTCATCTACACGTCCTATTAATAAAAAACAAAAGCTGTAAACATCGCCACAGCTCAGGTTTTGCGTTGCTCTGTAATATCAGTGATGCAATTTTGTCCGCATAGCCATATCGCCATGTCAGCCAACGGTTAGCCCTACGATAATTCGTTGCAAATGAGGTGGTGAAGATTCAGGGAAAGAGGTACCCAAATAACTTGGGTTGCTGGTAAACGGCAAATGAATGAATCCCCTTGAGTACAGATACACGATGTGAGGGTGCCTGGCAGGCGACTCAGTGAACAAACGTAGCCTGATCGCTGCAGCTTCAAGTAGGAAAGGAACAATAAAAAAGGAGGCCTCAGCCTCCTTTTGTCAATCAATGAGTGTTAGGGATTAACCGTGGTTACGGATCCACTCATCCATTTCAGTTTTTAGGTTGTCAGATTTAGTACCGAAGATAGCTTGAACACCACCTGCAACGACAACAACACCTGCTGCACCTAGCTTCTTCAATTTATCTTGGTCTACTGCTGCTGTGTCAGCAACAGCCACACGTAGACGTGTGATACATGCATCTAGACCTGTGATGTTTGCTTTACCACCGAACGCAGCAACCAATTCACCAGCAAGGTCTGAGCCAGAAGTTGCAGTTGCTTCTTCTGTTTCATCTTCACGACCTGGAGTCTTAAGATCCATCGCTTGAATAACGAAGCGGAATACTACGTAGTAGATAGCTGCGTAAACGAGACCAACACCAATCATCAGACCCATCTTCTGCGCGTTACCAGATAGAACTAGGAAGTCGATCAGACCGTGAGAGAATGAAGTACCGTGTACAAAACCTAGAGTGTTAGCAACAACGTATGCAGAACCCGCTAGTAGAGCGTGGATACCGTAAAGTACAGGAGCAACGAATAGGAATGAGAATTCGATTGGCTCAGTAATACCGGTTAGGAATGAAGTCAGAGCTGCTGACGCCATGATACCCATTACTTTCGCGCGGTTCTCTGGCTTAGCACAGTGTGCGATAGCGATCGCTGCTGCTGGTAGACCAAACATCTTGAACATGTAACCACCCGCTAGCTGACCAAAGCCATTGCCCGCAGCACGAGAAGCTTCATCTGCAACTAGGTAACACGTTAGAACACCATTTTGAGCTTCGCCTGCAGCGTTCACACAGCTACCCGCTTCGAAGAAGAATGGTACGTTCCACACGTGGTGCAGACCGAATGGGATAAGAGAACGTTCAACAATACCGTAGATACCGAATGCAACTTGTGGGTTCTGATGGGCAGCCCAATCAGAGAAAGAAGCAATAGCACCACCGATTGGAGGCCATACGATGGATAGTAGGATACCAAGAGCGATAGCCGTGAAACCAGTGATGATTGGCACAGCACGCTTACCAGCAAAGAAGCCTAGGTATTCTGGTAGTTGAATCTTGAAGAAACGGTTGAATGCCCAAGCAGCAACACCACCGACTAGGATACCACCAAGGACACCTGTGTCGATTTTTTCAACGCCCATTACGCCAGCCATAACTGCAAGTGTTGCTGTCATGATGCCGTAACCAACGATCGCAGCTAGACCTGCTACGCCGTCATTATTTGTAAAGCCAAGTGCAACACCTACAGCAAATAGTAGTGCCATTTGACCAAATACAGAACCACCCGCCTGCTCCATCAGATTTGATAAGATATCTGGAATGAAACTAAGGTCGGCAGCACCCACACCTAGTAGAATACCCGCAACTGGTAAAACTGATACTGGTAGCATCAGCGCTTTACCAACTTTTTGCAGGTTAGCAAAAAGGTTCTTAAACATGTTTATGCTCCTGATTAATTTATTAGTATTTTGGGTTCTAACGGCACACCCCCGTAGCCTAAATGTTAGCACCCTATGAAAATGTAACCACATGTTGCATTATATTTTCCGCCTCTAAATATATCTTGATGCCCCTCAAACTTTCTACAGAGTTACGAAAATTAGTTTCAAAACAAGTCACGGATCACACACAAATAAGCCTATCAATAGGCTCACATCAGATCATATATCATTGTTTTATATGAATTATTTTAATAACACTATTAATTTCGATGGGTAAATAAAATTGATTGCAATGTTATTTTTAGTAACAAAATTACATTTGATTAAATTTCGACAATTTCAATCAACAGATTTAGTTAACAAGAAAAATTAATTTACTTTATGGGGTTAAAAATAAAAAAAGAGAGCATTTGCTCTCTTTTTAATCAATATTTCTTTTTCTATCGCAAAAAAAGATTTTTAAAGTTTTGGGTGGTTTTTTCACCAACACTTGCTAAGGAAATGTTTTTAAGCTGTGCGATATATGCAGCAACTTCGATAACATAGGCGGGTTGATTCTCTTTGCCCCTATGAGGTACAGGTGCCAAGTACGGAGAATCGGTTTCGATCAACAACCGTTCCAAAGGAATGTGTTTTACAACCTCTTTAAGCTCCGTTGCTTGTCTGAACGTGACAATTCCAGAGATAGAGATGTAAAAACCGAGCGCCATTGCCGCTTCAGCAAAAGCAAGATCTTCGGTAAAACAGTGAATCACGCCACCGCATTTGTCTGCCCCCCCATTGTGAAGAATGGCTAAGGTATCTTCTCTCGCTTGCCTCGTATGGATAATCAGTGGCTTATTCAGCTCAACCGCGAGTGCAACTTGCTGTTCAAAACGTTCACGCTGCAATGCTTGCGTCTCTGGCTTATAGTGATAATCAAGACCCGTTTCACCAATAGCCACAACTTTAGAATGCGAGGCATAGGCTTTCATTTTGCCCAAGCAAAAGGGACTTTCCACGTCTAATGGGTGCACTCCACAAGAGGCGTGTACGTTGTCAAAAGGCTCAATGAGCTCAAGCATTTTTGGAAAAGAATCCAATGTCACACCGACAGACAGCAATTGCTCCACATTTACCTGCTTGGCTTTGTTGATCACGTCAGCAACATCTATGTGCAGATCATCGTAATTCAATTTGTCTAGGTGACAATGAGAATCTACAAACATAATGCCTCTCTAGTTTCGATTAACCAGTTGATGATCATCAGTTCTTCGTTTAAACCCGAAAACTGATGTAACTGTTGATTTAATTGATTGAGTTTTACCATTGAGGTTTGTAATCCGCTCAAAGGCAGTTGCCCTAGCGCGTGACTACCTTGCAATGTTTCTTCATTTTGCAAGCCAAAATGAACCTTCTGCGCATCAGAAAGCAGTAACCACAACCACGAGAGATTACGTAACGTCGCGGCTTGAATTGTCTGACATAGTGACACGTAGTCAGAATCCGCCTGAATTAAGAAATCCACAAACTGTCTTTCGAGTTTTTCATAGTGTTGAAACTCTGATTCTTTTGCCATGTGCATTGCCGTCACGGGCGAGTAATGAGCCAGTTTCAAAAAGGACTCATTCACGATGACCCCTTTTTGCTGCAACCATTGCATTGACTCCGAGACCGCAGGAGGCGTAATGCTCCACTGCTGACAACGGCTGATGATAGTGGGCAACAACCGTTTCTTATCGTGGCAAATCAACAAAAATAGGCAGCTCCCAGACGGCTCTTCCAATGTTTTCAACAACGCATTTGAAGCCGATTCGTTCATCGCCTCCGCAGGTTCGATAACAAACAAACGATATCCGTCCATTTGAGAAGATTCTTGTGCCTGACGGTTACATTGGCGTATCTGCTCAACAGTAATAGCCTTGCCTTCTTTCTCTGGCCTAATGAAATGAAGATCAGGATGGTTTTGCGACTTTAACAGCTCGCAACTATGGCAAAAGCCACAACCCTCATCAGGGTATGTCTTACACAGCAAAGCCGCCGAAAACTTTTCGATAAGCTCGTCAACACCGAGCTCAACGTCAGATTGCAACAAGATGGCACCAGGTAACCGCTGTGCCGACATGGCGGACTGCAGCCCTTGCCATGTCGATGCTAACCAAGGATAGTGTGTCAAAACCTTAATCCTGTAACTGTTCTAGCCAAAGGTTGAGCGCAGATCGAATGTCGTTTGCGACCTGCTCAATGCTTTGCTCTGCGTTAATCGTAACGATAGACGCATCGCTCTTCGCTAACTCCAAATAACGCTGACGTGTTCTTTCGAAAAAGCTGATGTCCATTTTTTCGATGCGATCGAGCTCTCCTCGCCCTCTCGCTCTCTCCAAGCCCACTTTAGGATCGATATCCATATACAGAGTAAAGGCTGGCTTAAACTCTCCTAATGCCGTGTCACGCAGATTTTTCATTAGTGTTGCATCAATTTGACGACCACCGCCTTGGTACGCTTGGGAAGAGAGATCATGACGATCACCCACCACCCACTTTCCTTCGTGTAGCGCAGGCTTAATGACATTCTCAACTAACTGAACTCGTGCCGCGTAGAGCAGTAGCAGCTCAGTCATGTCATGCAAATGCTCGCCAGGATGCTCTTCCTTCACCAGAGCTCGCATCTTTTCCGCCAAAGGTGTGCCACCCGGTTCACGCGTTTGCGCAATCTCATTAATCCCTGCTTGGCGTAATGTGTCCAAAACCGTTTGAATTGCCGTGCTTTTCCCAGCGCCTTCTAAACCTTCAATGACGATAAATTTTGCTTGCTTCATCTTTTCTTCAATTCCCGCAGATATGCTCTTACTGCTCTATTATGTTCAGCTAATGTTTTTGAGAACACATGCCCACCCTTACCGCTAGCGACAAAGTAAAGATAGCTGCTGTTCTCTGGATTTAATGCGGCTGCGATAGAGGCTTCTCCCGCCATCGCAATCGGCGTCGGTGGCAATCCGTTAATCACGTAAGTATTGTATGGCGTTGGCGTGCGAAGATCTTTCTTGCGAATGTTGCCATCGTAGGCCTCCCCCATGCCATAGATCACCGTAGGGTCCGTTTGCAAGCGCATTCGCTTATTTAAGCGGTTCACAAATACAGACGCAACTCGCTCTCTTTCTTCATCAATAGCCGTTTCTTTCTCAATAATGGAAGCTAAAATTAGCGCTTCATAACTGTTTTTTAGCGGCAACTTATCTTGACGCTGCTGCCAATGTTTATCCAGCACTCGATTTAACTTCTCATGTGCGCGTTTGAGTAACTCAACATCAGAAGTGCCGTAGGTATAGTGATAGGTTTCCGCAAGAAAAAGGCCTTCAAGCTTTTCATAGGGAATCTCCAGTCGCTTGGCAATTTCTGCTTCGCTCAAACCTGCCAATTCATGAACCAAATAAGGGTCTTGTGCCATCTGCACCATCCACTCTTGGAAACGACTTCCCTCGACAAATGTGATAGTAAATTGATGTTCTTTGCCAAGATTGAACACTTCCAACGCTTGATAAAGCGACATCTCTGATTCGATTTGGTAGGTACCTGCTTTTATTCGAGTAATTTCTGGGTAGAGTTTTGGAATTAAGCGCGCCAGAGATGTGGGTTCATCAATCCAGCCTTTCTCTGTCAGTATGGCCAATGTGCGGCCAAAACCACTTCCTGAAGGAATGGTGATGATCTCACTGCCCTCGAGTTTGAGCGGTTGGTTAACGTAGGTTTTGGTTTGCGAATATGCCCAAAAAGTAGCAACGCCTATCATCAACGCGGCAATAAAGAGCAGCCCTATTATTTTTTTTATCACGAGTTAAAAATTCCTTGAAAATATCGTGTTGTGGTACCAATTGGGTAACGGGTTTCGAGAATCTGATTGATCGGAGCAACACTCAGTAAAGAGTTGGTCATGAATACTTCCTCAGCCGCCAATAAAGAGGACAAGTCTGCTTTGATTTCCTGACACGCTATCGCACGACGTTGTGCTTCGCCCATCACCAAGCGACGCATCACACCAGATACGCCACTTAAAGTGAGATCGGGAGTAAAAAGTACGCCATTCTTAACCCAAAAAAGATTGGCTATTGTAGTTTCAATCACATGGTTTTGCACATTAATCGTCACCCCATCTAGGTAACCCAACGCATCGAGTTCCCCTTTGCAAAGAACTTGCTCAAGACGATTATTATGCTTGTGTCCTGCAAGAATAGGATTGATACCGAGTGGTGTTTGACACACACCGAGCTCTACACCATGTTGTTGCCATTGGGAATAATGAACAGGATAGGAAAAACTCGAGATGGTAACATTTGGCGTAGCAACACCACTGGGACTGTAACCGCGACCGCCTTCTCCGCGGCTAATGTGCAATTTCAACCCACCTCGTGCATCCGGTAACGCGGCCTGGTGTAGCCACTGTTCAACCAATGCCCAATCAGGGAGAGGAATAGAAAGAACCTGTAAGCACGCTTCCATACGTTCAATATGTAATGGCCAATGCTCGATTTGGCCATTCAATGTTTTCATGGTGGTAAAGCAGCCATCACCATACTGGAATGATCGGTCTGAGAGAGAAACTTCCGTTGCTACAACGCCATTGACCCAATACATGCTATCTATATCCCAATAAAAACAAAACGGCTTAATGCTAAGCATCAAGCCGTTTAAATACAAGTTTCAGAAACCTAAATGAGTGTTAGATTTTCTTAAATACGAGTGAGCCGTTTGTTCCACCGAAGCCGAATGAGTTACAGATCGCGTATTCCATATCCACTTTCTTCGCAGTATGTGGAACAAGATCAATATCCAAACCTTCTTCTGGATTATCCAGGTTAATGGTTGGTGGAACGATCTGATCAACCAACGACAACACGGTAATGATCGCTTCAACAGAGCCAGCAGCACCAAGTAGGTGGCCGGTCATAGATTTTGTTGAAGATACTTTAACTTGTTTTGCGCCCTCTTCACCAAGAGCACGTTTTACGCCTTTAATTTCAGCCACATCGCCTGCTGGTGTTGATGTACCGTGAGCGTTCACATAACCCACTTGTGTACCAACAATACCTGCGTCACGCATTGCCGCTTCCATCGCTAGAGCGCCACCAGAGCCGTCTTCGCTTGGTGAAGTCATGTGATAAGCATCACCCGACATACCAAAGCCAACCAGCTCAGCGTAAATTTTTGCGCCACGTGCTTTTGCATGTTCGTACTCTTCAAGTACCATGATGCCAGCACCATCGCCTAATACGAAACCATCGCGATCTTTATCCCAAGGACGAGACGCTTTTTGTGGTTCATCGTTACGAGTAGAAAGAGCTTTCGCCGCACCAAAGCCAGCCATACCAAGCGGTGTTGATGCTTTCTCAGCACCACCAGCAACCATAGCATCAGCATCGCCGTAAGCGATCATTCGCGCTGCATGGCCGATGTTATGCAGACCAGTAGTACATGCAGTAGAAATCGCGATGTTCGGACCGCGCATGCCACGCATGATAGATAGATTACCTGCAACCATGTTTACAATAGTTGAAGGAACGAAGAATGGGCTAACTTTACGTGGGCCTTTTTCAACTAAAGCGGTGTGGCCAGCTTCAATAAGATCAAGACCGCCGATACCAGAGCCGATCGCAACACCAACGCGGTGTGCGTTTTCATCCGTAATTTCAAGACCTGAATCGTCTAAAGCCTGAATACCTGCTGCAATGCCGTACTGGATGAAGAGATCCATTTTACGTGCATCTTTTTTAGACATGTATTCTTCGCAGTTGAAGTCTTTTACCAAACCGGCGAAACGGGTAGAGAAGTTAGTTGCATCGAAATGTTCGATATTGACGATACCACTTTTGCCTTCAAGCAGGGATTTCCAGGATTCTGCTACGGTGTTGCCAACCGGTGACAACATACCCATGCCAGTGACAACTACACGACGCTTGGACACGATATAATTCTCCGGGGATTGAATTTCTATGAGAGGATAGAAGAAGTTAGAAAAAACACAGGCGGTCTAGGTGACCGCCTGGGGGAGATGATTACTGAGCGTTCGCAGTTACGTAATCGATCGCAGCTTGAACAGTTGTAATCTTTTCAGCTTCTTCGTCAGGGATCTCAGTGTCGAATTCTTCTTCTAGTGCCATTACTAGTTCAACGGTGTCTAGAGAATCAGCACCTAGGTCGTCTACGAAAGAAGCTTCGTTTTTAACTTCAGACTCATCAACACCTAGTTGTTCAACAATGATTTTCTTTACGCGTTCTTCGAGGTTGCTCATTTTTCTTTTCCTTTACAGAGTTCGCTTTATGCGATGTTTTCCGTAGTTTATTCAAACTATTAAAAGTTGCAAGACCAACTTTTCTGGTCAAACCACAATTTACGCGATTTTAACCGATTTTCATTACATATTTGACCTAAATCATGCACAGACAGTGAACATAATTTAGACCATATACATTCCGCCGTTGACGTGCAGTGTTTCGCCAGTGATGTAAGCAGCAGCTGGCGACGCCAAAAATACCACAGCTTCCGCAATTTCACGAGGATCACCAAGACGACCTGCTGGAACATTCGCCAAAGTGGTCGCACGTTGCTCATCATTTAGAGCACGAGTCATATCTGTCTCAATGAAACCTGGCGCTACAGTATTGACCGTTACACCACGAGATGCAACTTCACGAGCCAATGATTTTGTGAAACCAATAACACCCGCTTTCGCAGCCGCGTAGTTTGCTTGGCCTGCGTTACCCATTGTGCCAACAACAGAACCAACGTTGATGATGCGGCCATCACGTTTTTTCATCATGCCACGCATCACTGCTTTAGAAAGACGGAAAATAGACGTTAGGTTAGTGTCCATGATGTCGTTCCACTCGTCATCTTTCATACGCATAAGCAGATTATCGCGTGTGATACCTGCATTATTAATCAAGATGTCGACAGCGCCGAATTCATCATTAATCGCTTTTAGTACGCTTTCAACCGATTCAGCATCCGTCACATTCAGAGCAAAGCCTTTGCCATTTTCGCCTAGGTATTCTGAAATTGCCGCTGCGCCGTTTTCTGAAGTCGCGGTACCAATTACTGTCGCGCCACGTGCAACCAGAGTTTCTGCGATTGCGCGACCGATACCTCGGCTCGCGCCCGTTACTAACGCAACTTTACCGCTTAGGTTTAATAAGTCAGTCATTTTTATTCCCTATTACTTTACAGCGTCAAGCGATGCAACATCGTTTACTGCCGCTGCTTCTAGTGATTTGACAATACGTTTTGTCAAACCTGTCAATACTTTACCTGGGCCCATTTCAAGCAATTTTTCGACACCCTGTGAACTCATTAGTTCCACACTTTCAGTCCAACGAACTGGGCTGTACAGTTGACGAACTAGGGCATCTTTGATTTTCGCAGGGTCGGTTTCTGCAACCACATCCACGTTGTTGATCACTGGCAGCTGTGGGGCTTTGAATTCGATAGATTCCAGTGCAACCGCAAGTTTCTCTGCTGCTGGTTTCATTAGTGCACAGTGTGAAGGCACAGATACTGGAAGAGGAAGAGCACGTTTAGCGCCCGCTTCTTTACACAGTGCACCCGCACGCTCTACTGCGTCTTTGCTGCCTGCAATCACCACTTGGCCAGGAGAGTTGAAGTTCACTGGAGAGACCACCTCGCCTTGCGCTGCTTCTTCACAAGCTTTGGCAATCGCTTCATCATCTAGGCCGATGATCGCGTACATCGCGCCAGTCCCTGCTGGTACGGCTTCTTGCATAAGTTGACCACGAAGCTCGACAAGTTTGATCGCTTCTTGGAAATCAATCACGCCAGCACACACTAATGCTGAGTACTCACCCAAGCTATGGCCTGCCAAGTTTTCTGGTTGAGCAAGACCTAATTCTTGCCACACTCGCCAGATCGCTACCGACGAAGCCAGCAATGCCGGTTGAGTGCGGAACGTCTGATTCAAATCTTCCGCAGGACCGTTTTGTACCAGTGCCCATAAATCGTAGCCAAGCGCTTCTGACGCTTGTGCAAATGTTTGTTTAACGATTTCATACTGTTCGCCAAGATCTGCCAGCATACCAACTGCTTGAGAACCTTGACCTGGAAATACGATAGCAAACTTGCTCATAGTAATTTTCCTTAACCGAAGCTAAATAAAATGCTGTTACTACTCACGAGCAACAGCAAAATTAGAATTCTTAATTAAAAGCGAACTAATGCCGAACCCCAGGTGAAACCGCCACCAAAGGCTTCTAGTAGTAGCGTCTGACCACGCTGAATACGCCCATCACGCACGGCCTCATCTAATGCCGTCGGTACGGTTGCCGCAGAGGTATTGCCATGACGATCAAGGGTAATTACCACTTGTTCGAGCGACATAGACAGTTTTTTCGCCGTCGCTGAGATGATCCGGTAGTTCGCCTGATGTGGAACTAACCAATCCAACTCAGATTTATGCATGCCGTTCGCTTCTAGAGTATCTTTCACCAGTTTCGATAACTGAGTCACCGCTACTTTGAATACTTCGTTACCCGCCATGTGTAACCATTTGTCGGCATCTTTGCCGCGCTCAGGTACTTCTAAGCTAAGAAGATCGCCAAACTCACCATCCGCGTAGATGTGAGTAGACAGAATACCCGGCTCTTCGCTTGCTCCAACAACCACAGCACCGGCACCATCACCGAATAAGATAATGGTCGAGCGGTCCGTTGGATCGCAAGTTTTCGATAAAGTATCAGAACCAATAACCAGTACGTTTTTACACATACCCGTTTTAATATGTTGATCAGCAATAGAAAGTGCGTAGACAAAGCCAGAGCACGCAGCAGCTAAATCGAATGCAGGACAACCTTTGATGCCAAGCTTTGCCTGCACCTGACATGCAGATGAAGGAAAAGTATGGCTTCCACTTGTCGTCGCGACGATGATCAGGTCAATATCATTTTTGTCGATACCTGCCATCTCAATCGCGTTTTGAGCCGCATAAAAACCCATATCAGCTACCGTTTCATTTTCAGCAGCAATACGACGCTCTTTAATACCAGTTCGGGCAACAATCCACTCATCACTTGTCTCTACCATTTTCTCTAGATCGGCATTGGTGCGGATCTGAGATGGCAGGTAGCTGCCAGTACCTAAAATTTTGCTATACATGAAGACTAATAATGCCTCTCGAGTAAAACCGCTTCCAAACGATCGCTTATACGGCTTGGTACTTGTCGTTTGACCTCGTGTACCGCCTCACCAATCGCATTAACTAAGGCAGATACATCAGCACTTCCATGACTTTTTATGACAATGCCGCGCAATCCTAGCAAACTTGCGCCGTTATACTGGTCGGGGTTCAGTGTTTTTAGTTCATTAAATAGCTCAGAAAACAATATTCTGGCTATCCAACCCTTGATCGACGAAGCCATCATGCTGGTTTTTATTTTTTCGATAAACAGCTGCGCAGTTCCTTCGCTGGCTTTTAGGCAGACGTTGCCAACAAATCCATCGCATACAATCACGTCTGCTGCGTTTTTTAAGATTTGGTTTCCTTCAATGTAGCCGACAAAGTGAACCGCTTGCGTTTGTGATAGCAGTTCAGCGCAACGCTTCACCAAATCATTGCCTTTCGTTTCTTCTTCACCCACGTTCAACACCGCGACTCTTGGAGCACGGTTTAAGTGCTCTTCAGCAAGCGCAGAGCCCATGACAGCAAACTGAAATAAGGTATCCGCATCACACGAAACATTGGCACCAAGATCCAACATCCAACTGCGACCACCCGTTACGGTTGGTAAAGCGGAGATCAATGCAGGTCGGTCGATTCCCGGCAGCAATTTGAGAATAAAACGAGAAAGCGCCATGAGTGCGCCGGTGTTGCCACCGCTGACGCATGCATCTGCGGTTGAGTCCGCAACAAGCTCGATTGCGTGTCGCATTGAACTGCCTTGGCTGTTGCGCAGGGCTAAAGAAGGCTTTTCGGAATTAGAAATCATTCGATCACAATGCTGAACGCTCAGACGAGCATCAGGTTTGCAACCTAATAAGGAAAGTTGGGACGTGATCTGTTGTTGATCACCTGTAAGAATCACTTTTAGCTCTGGGAAATGAGACAGTGCCTGCACGGCGGCAGGCACTGTGACGCGTGGACCGAAATCCCCGCCCATTGCATCAAGTGCAACGGTAATACTTTGCAAAGGGTCAACCTTACTTGTTGATAACCTTTTTGCCACGGTAGTAACCTTCAGCGGTTACGTTGTGACGTAGGTGAGTTTCACCTGAAGTCGCGTCTACAGATAGTGCAGCTGTAGTTAGCGCATCGTGTGAACGACGCATGCCACGCTTAGAACGTGTCTTACGGTTTTGTTGTACGGCCATTGACCCTACTCCTATGTTATGGTTCAGCTTAAAGCTTAGCGCTTTAGGCTTTTTAAAACGTCGAACGGATTTGGTTTTGTTTCCTCAATTTCTTCAGGAATCTCACCAAAAACCATGTTATTTGAATCAACGCTGCAATCCGCTTCGTCATGCATTGCAATTTGAGGTAATTCTAAGATGAACTCGTCTTCAACAAGTTGAATAAGGTCGACTTCGCCATATTCGTTAAGATCTACCAAATCGTAACATTCTGGGGCATCTTGCTCACTTTTCTCACTGTAGTAAGGAGTATAAGTGAACTCTACTTCACACAGATGCGTGAAGGTCTCATTACAACGTTGACATTCTAAACCGACTTCGATGTTAGCTTTACCAGAGATAACAACAAGTCGCTGTTCATCTATCTCAAACGACAAATAGACTTCTGCGTCGCGTTTTACGCCTTCGGTCATTTCAGCTAGACGCTTAAACAGACTGGCTTGGATGATGCCATCGTAATCCAATCTCTTCTGCGCGGCTTTGGCTGGATCCACCGTTCGCGGTATTTTTACCTTTTGCATAGGGCGCGAATATTATCTTCCAAAAAGAATTTAGTCAAAGGAAAAGGCAAAAAAGTTGTACTTTTTTGCGCTTGTTATACAGAGCATTAGCATGCTCCAACGGGAATCCGTTATGCTATGAAGAATGCTCCGTCAAATTGTAAGCCAAAATGGAAAATTACCAACTAGTTTTAGCGTCTACCTCACCATTTCGTCAGCAACTGCTGGAAAAACTGGCAATTCCTTTTTCAACTCTCTCTCCAAACTGCGATGAGACCCCACTGGAAGGCGAGTCCCCACAACAGTTGGTCTTGAGACTTGCCGAAAGCAAAGCGCAATCCTGTCAAATCAACCAACCAAGCTTGGTGATAGGCAGCGATCAAGTGTGCGTTATTAACGGTAACATTGTTGGTAAACCTCATAATCGACAAAATGCCATCGCACAACTGACCGCTCAAAGTGGCCAATCCATTGTGTTTTATACCGGGTTGGCGGTTTACAACAGCGAAACCGGAGAAACACGCTCTTGTATTGATGAGTTCAAAGTGCATTTTCGCCCACTGACTCAAATTCAAATTGAGCGCTATGTGGATAAGGAGCAGCCATTCTACTGTGCCGGCAGTTTCAAAAGCGAAGGATTAGGAATTGCTTTGTTTGAGAAGTTGGAAGGCAAAGATCCCAATACCTTAGTTGGCCTCCCCTTAATCGACCTCATTGACTTACTGGCTCAACAAGGCATGCAGGTTTTGGGTTGATACAAAAAAGGGATGATTCACTCATCCCTTTTTTCCTTATCGACTGATTCGCAATGATTGAACGACCTTTTCCAACTGCTCACCCATCGGCGCGTTGATTTCCATTGGTTGTTCTGTCGCCGGATGTGTAAAACGAATATTGGCGGCATGAAGGAACAAACGGTTCAGTCCATGCTGAGCGGTATAAGCATCGAAACGTCGATCACCGTATCTGTCATCCCAGGCAATTGGATGACCACTGTATTGTGTGTGCACTCGGATTTGGTGTGTGCGCCCCGTAATTGGGCTGGCTTGCACTAGGGTTGCCTGTGGAAACTTTTCAATCACTTTGAAACGCGTTTCCGATGGCTTACCGTTTGGATTGACGCGCACAATGCTGTTCACTTCGTTTTTCAGTAATGGGGCGTTAACCACTTTACAGCTGTTTTTCCACTCTCCCATCACCAGCGCAAAATAGTATTTCTGTACTGTTTTCTCACGAAACTGCGCTTGCAAATGACGCAGAGCTGACCGTTTTTTTGCCACCAAAAGAATACCAGAGGTATCACGGTCGATGCGATGCACTAGTTCAAGAAAGCGCGCTTCTGGTCGCAGTGCACGTAGTGCTTCGATAGCACCAAACTTGAGACCACTTCCACCGTGGACGGCGGTACCTGACGGCTTATTTAACACCAACAGATGATCGTCTTCATAAATGATCAAATCTTGCAATTCCGCGACTTTGTTTAGTTTCGTACTCGGTGCCGTTTCAGGATCTTTTTTCTCAAGTGTAACCGGTGGAATGCGAACAACATCACCAGCAGCCAATTTATACTCGGCCTTAACTCGCTTTTTGTTTACGCGCACTTCTCCCTTACGCACGATTCGATAAATCATGCTTTTCGGAACATCTTTCAGTTGGTTGCGTAGAAAATTATCAATACGCTGCCCTGCCATATCTTCATCAATATCGACGATTTGGACTTTAGTTCTTATTTCATTCATGGCGCTATTCTAAAGGTGAATTTGCTGGGCCTGCTGACTTGTTGTGATACAAGCATCGAGCAAGTCATTATTATGGCAAACTTGTGCTATCTGTTCGCAAAGCCGCACATTTTAGCGGTTTTCCACGACTAGGAAAACCGTAGAATTTTTGCTGGCCGTGTAACAGAGCAGTTCAAAGTTACTCACAGGTTACTAATAACCCAATCGTTGTTTATTAAACAATCAGTTAGCGAACGCAAAATTGAATGAAACACGAAAAAATTTCATCGTTTGCCGCAATGCTCGTTGCTGATATTAGCGTCCACTGCTATAGTTCACAGCTGCGAAGGTAGGTCTGGTTGAATTTTATGCAAAACCGACCATTTATCCACAAGCAAATGAGTAGTTTGTTGGTGTTTGAATGCAGCAATTGGCGTAAGACATATCAAAACCGACATAACTGTCACGCTACTCATCGCACACTCATGTTGAGTAATTACCGATATTAATGCGGCTCACAGGCAATTTTTTGTTTGTGATGACTGACGTGCCCTTAGAGCATCCCCTTCCAGCCGGGAGGCTGCAACGCGTAAACCACGGGATCAGGCACCATGAGATAGCGATATTCAGTGACAGGTAATTAAAGACAATAAAAGATAAAGACAACGAGAAATTATCAATGAAAAGAATGTTGATTAACGCAACTCAAAAAGAAGAGTTGCGTGTCGCTTTGGTTGATGGCCAGCGACTTTACGATCTAGATATCGAAAGTCCTGGACATGAGTCAAAAAAAGCAAATATCTATAAAGGACGTATTACCCGTGTTGAACCTAGCTTGGAAGCTGCATTTGTAGATTACGGTGCTGAGCGTCACGGTTTCCTTCCTCTAAAAGAAATTGCCAAAGAATACTTCCCAGATGGTTACTCTTACCAAGGTCGCCCAAGCATCAAAGAGGTGCTGACTGAAGGTCAAGAAGTCATCGTTCAAATCGAAAAAGAAGAACGTGGTAGCAAAGGTGCAGCACTGACCACCTTTATTTCCCTCGCGGGTAGTTACTTAGTTCTTATGCCAAACAACCCACGTGCTGGCGGTATTTCCCGTCGTATCGAAGGAGATGAGCGCACCGAATTAAAATCTGCATTAAGCACACTGGAACTGCCTCAAGGTATGGGTCTTATCGTGCGTACGGCAGGTGTTGGTAAGAGCGCTGAAGAGCTAGAGTGGGATTTAAACGTTCTGCTTAAGCACTGGGCCGCCATCAAAGATGCTTCTGAATCCAATCCAGCACCTTTCTTGATTCATCAAGAAAGTAACGTCATCGTTCGTGCGATCCGCGACTATCTACGCCGTGACATTGGTGAAATCCTTATTGATAGCAACACCATCTATGAACGTGCCAAAGAACACATTCAGTTGGTTCGCCCAGATTTTGTTAATCGCGTGAAGAAGTATGACGGTGAAGTGCCACTGTTTAGCCACTACCAAATTGAAAGCCAAATCGAATCGGCTTTCCAACGTGAAGTGCGTCTGCCTTCCGGTGGCTCTATCGTTATCGACCCAACAGAAGCACTGACGTCTATCGATATCAACTCTGCTCGCGCGACAAAGGGCGGCGATATCGAAGAAACCGCACTGAACACCAACTTAGAAGCTGCAGACGAAATCGCTCGCCAGTTGCGTCTTCGTGACCTTGGTGGTCTTGTGGTGATCGACTTCATCGATATGACCCCAGTACGCCATCAACGTGAGGTAGAAAACCGTCTGCGTGAAGCCGTTCGTCTCGATCGCGCTCGCGTTCAAATCGGTCGTATTTCTCGCTTTGGTCTATTAGAGATGTCTCGTCAACGCTTGAGCCCTTCTCTTGCAGAAGCAAGTCATCATATCTGTCCTCGTTGTAGTGGTACAGGTGTGGTTCGCGATAACGAATCTCTTGCGCTTTCTGTTCTTCGTCTTATCGAAGAAGAAGCACTGAAAGACAACACAGCACAAGTATTGGCTGTTGTGCCAGTGCCTATCGCCTCTTACCTTCTTAACGAAAAACGTCGCTCTGTGAACCACATTGAACGTATTCAAGAAGTGAAGATCACCGTTGTTCCAAACTCGGATATGGAAACGCCGCATTTCGAAGTGATTCGTGTACGTGAAGGCGAAGAAGTGGATCTGCTTTCTTACCTGCTACCGAAGAAACTCGAAGCAATGAAAGAAGCGGAAGGCAAAGAGAGCCCAGAGACTGAATACAAACCGAAGAAAATCGAAGAGCCGGTGCTTAAAGGTTTTGCTTCTCCAGCTCAATCTGTACCAGCACCTGCGCCAAAAGCAGCAGTTGCTAAAGTGGCAAATGAAAAACCACAGGCAGAAGAGAAACCAGGTTTGTTTGGTCGCTTAATCAAAGCATTGGGTAGCTTCTTATTCGGTTCTGCTGAAGAAAAAGTAGAAGCAGAGAAGACCGAACGCAAAGATGAGCGTGAGAAAGGCAACCGTCGTCAAAAACGTGACCGTAACGATCGTCGTCGTAATAACCGCGACAACAGCCGTGAAAGCAATCGTGATCGTGATGGCAAACGTCGTCAACGCAATCGTGATGAAAACGTCGTTGAGACTCAAGACGAAGCAATCAAACCACGTTCTCAGCAAAAGCGTAAGCAAAAACCTGCTCAAAACAAAGCAGACAATGCAGTAGAGAGCAAAGCAAACGCGAAAGTGGCAGAGAAAGGCCTACAGCTTGCAGCCGAAGCACAGGGTGCTTCTAAGCAAGAAGGTCAGAAAACGCCAAGCAAAGCGGAGAAAGTGAAAGAGCGCCGTCAGCGCCGTAAACTCAACAAACCTGTTCGCGTGAAAGATCAGCTAGAACAAGCTGAAGAAACGCTTATGGATGCAGCTCCGGTCGTTGAAGCAGAAACCTTTAACAAGCAAAACACACCTGCATCTGAGAAAGCAGAGAAAGTGGTTGCTGACACTGTCGATGCAATGGACAACAGCGAAAGCGAAGAAAAACCACGTCGTAATCGTCGTTCTCCTCGTCATCTACGTGCAAGTGGACAACGTCGTCGTCGCGGTCGTGATCGTCGCCCTAACCCATTCCGCCTACGTAAAGGTGGGGTTGCTTCTCCAGAAATGGCCATGGGCAAAGTGATGCCTCGTTACATTCCAAAACCAGTTGCTAAGAAAGAAGAGATGGTTAAGGAAGAGGTTGTAACAGCCGTTGCTGCAGTACCTGCAATGCAAAGTGGCGTCGCATGTCCAGAAATGGCGATGGGTAAAGTGATCATCCGTCGCGATATCACCGCGGCTCAAACACCGACTGAAACGAAACCAAAACGTTCTAAATCTCGTAACAACAAGCCAGCGAAAGCAGCCGTTGTTGAAGTGGTTACTGAAGAACCAACGGTAGAGAACGCGGTTGTAGCACCGATTCAAGAAACTGAAGTTCAGAAAATCGAGCCTCAAGTTGAAAGTGTTTCGCAACCAGTAGAACAGGTTTCTGTAGAAATTACAGAAGTGGTGGCAGAAATCGTTGAAACTACTGAGGTTGTCGCTGAGGTGGAAAGCGCAACGGAAACAGTTGCAAACGAAACTGAAGCAACTGTGGCAGTAGTCGAAAGCTCTATCAAGGTAATTAAAGCGCAAGCTTCAGCACCGATGACTAAGGCACCTGGCCCTCAAGAGCTTATTGAGATCCAAGTTGTCGCGGCACCATTTAAAGCAGAGCGCTATGCACAGCGTGGTGCGGGTAGCCAAGTGGCGACAAGTCAAGCCTCAGCGGCAATGACAAAGCCAGAAATGGTGTAACGCTTTAAGCTAAATGAACAAGGGCCATCTTCGGATGGCCCTTTTTATTGCTTGTAAATATCCATTCATCGTCCTAATCATTATTGAACTTAATCACACTTTTCTGTAGCATCTTGCGACTCAGCTTTTCGGCACGGGTGCAAACAAGCTCTTTTTTCCTCAATCAGCGAATCTCAATCGCGGATCAAGGATAGGTTTCAGTTTTAATGCTTTGCGAACTTGTGTCGGGTAAATTCATTTAACGATATTAGCCAAAACACATGTTCGAATTTCCTCAATTTTCAAAGCACTCAGTAAAAAATGATGTGCTCTCAGGGCTCACCGTTGCGCTAGCATTGGTGCCAGAAGCCGTTGCTTTTGCCTTCGTTGCTGGCGTTGACCCTATGGTTGGCCTCTACGCAGCCTTTATTGTTGGTTTAGTCACTTCGATTTTCGGCGGACGCCCTGGTATGATTTCCGGCGCCACAGGCGCAATGGCGGTTGTCATGGTTTCGCTCGTTTCTTCACATGGTGTTCAGTATCTGTTTGCCGCTATTATGCTCGCAGGTATTTTGCAGATTGCTGCTGGTCTATTTAAACTCGGTAAGTTTATCCGTATCGTGCCCCACCCAGTTATGATCGGCTTCGTCAATGGTCTCGCGATCGTGATTTTCCTCGCGCAACTCGGTCAGTTTAAAATGGCAGATGCAGCAGGTGGACTCACTTGGTTACCTCAAGATCAGATGTTGCTTATGTTAGGCCTTGTGGCGCTTACTATGGCCATCATCCACTTCTTACCGAAACTAACCACGGCCGTTCCTTCGTCTCTTGTTGCCATCGTGACGGTAACAGGCTTAGTGATTGGCTTTGATCTTGAGACTCGCACGGTGGTGGATTTCCTACGCACCATGTCAGGAGACGAAGGCGCAACTCTCGCGGGTAGCCTGCCGACCTTTGCTTTACCTATGGTTCCTTTTGATCTGGAAACCTTACAAATCATCTTCCCATACGCGGTGATTCTTGCGGCTATTGGTTTGATTGAATCACTATTAACACTCACCGTGCTGGACGAAATGACCAACACCCGTGGTCAGTCAAACCGTGAGTGTATCGGTCAGGGTATGGCAAACATGACCTGTTCCGTCTTCGGAGCAATGGGTGGCTGTGCAATGATTGGTCAATCGATGATCAACGTCAATTCTGGTGGCCGAGGCCGTCTGTCAGGCATCGTTGCTGCTGTGGCGCTGCTGATGTTTATCTTGTTTGCTGCCGCACTGATTGAAATGATCCCTCTTGCTGCACTCGTTGGGGTAATGTTTATGGTGGTAATCGGTACCTTCGAATGGGCCACCTTCAAGCTGGCACGCCGCGTACCTAAGCAAGACTTCTTTGTTATCGTGCTCGTGACGGTCGTAACGGTGATGACAGACCTAGCGGTGGCAGTTGCGGTTGGCGTGATCGCTTCAGCGCTGATGTTTGCTTGGAACCATGCTAAGCACATTTACGCAGATACCCGTATTAACGAGGAAGGTTCCAAAGAGTACAAGATCCACGGTCCTATCTTCTTTGGTTCAACAGCTAATTTCCTTGAACTATTCAACGCGCAGCAAGACCCAAGCGATGTCATCGTTGACTTTGCCGATTCTCGTGTTACCGATCACTCGGCAATCGAAGCGATCGAAACATTGGCCGAACGATACTCTGCCGTTGGCAAAACGCTGCACCTACGTCATTTGAGCCCAGATTGCCGTAAGTTGCTTGATAAGGCGGGAAGTTTGGTCGAGATTAACGTCAAAGAAGATCCAAGCTATAAAGTCGCGACCGACGTACTCGCGGGATAATCACTTTAGGGGATGAATTCACGTCATCCCCTTTTTTGTTGGGTCGTTAGTTCTTTGCAACGTTTTCAAGAATCGCTTCTGACGCGGCTTCGATAAGATCCAGCACCAAATCAAACCCTTCCTCACCGCCGTAATAAGGATCAGGAATTTCATCCACATCCAGCTCTGCATGGCTGAGAAACAGTGACACTTTGTGACGATACTCCTTTGGGCAAATATCGAAAAGGTCAGCTAAGTTCGCTTTGTCTGCCGCTAGAATCATATCGAAATTAGCAAAATCTTCGGGGGTAACTTGACGCGAACGAATGCCACTAAAAGAGTAACCACGTTGCTGCCCTGCCTGCATGGCCCGATGATCCGGTGTATTGCCTGCGTGGTAACCTATCGTCCCTGCAGAATCCACTTCTACGTCAACCCCCAGTTGCTGTGCTTTTGCTCTTAATACGGCCTCTCCAGTTGGGGAGCGACAAATGTTTCCCATACAGACAACCAAAATTTTCTTCATTTTATCCCCTGTAATATCAGTGGTTTTTCTTCCATTCGACATGGTCTATCATAGCCGCAAAATCGAAAAGCTGAAAAGGGATGTCTATGTCTGACGAAAGCGCATCAAGCGAAAACCTATCCACAGAGCAAGTAAAAGCTCAGCGACACAAAGAGCGCCAACAAAAAGTGAAAGAGCAAGTCGACGCTAAAATTGCTCAAGCTCAGGAAGAAAAGGGACTGCTTCTCGTCATTACGGGCAATGGAAAAGGCAAATCAACCTCCGGTTTTGGGACGATCGCTCGCGCAGTTGGGCACGGGAAAAAATGCGCCGTCGCTCAGTACATTAAAGGGACTTGGGACAATGGCGAGCGTAATCTTTTAGAAAAACTGGGCGTTGAGTTTCAAGTGATGGCGACGGGGTTCACTTGGGAAACACAAAACAAAGAAACCGACACTCAAGCCGCTCAAACGGTATGGAAAGAGTGTCAGCGTATGCTGCAAGACGACTCGATCGATGTGGTGCTCTTTGATGAACTAACCTACATGGTGAGCTATGGCTATATCGAATTAGAAGAGGTGGTTGAAGCGCTCAATAACAGACCAAGAATGCAATCGGTCATCATTACTGGACGCGGTGCCCATCGCACTTTGATTGAGATGGCCGATACCGTCTCCGAAGTAAAAAACGTGAAACATGCGTTTGAATCCGGTATCAAGGCACTAAAAGGTGTCGACTGGTAATGGAAATGCTTTTCCAGCTCCAATCTATAAGCAGGGCGACATGATGTCGCCCTGCTCTTTCTATGACTTAGCTAGTTAAACAAGCCTTTAAGTAAACCATCGACCGCCTCTTTGGTTTTCTCATCTTTGATCTTATCGGTCAACTTCTCGACTCCGCGGTCAATCTCTTTTTGGGCTTTTTGCTTTAACACATCATCAAACACCAACTTGAATTTTGGATCCGCCCAACTGCCTGAAATGTTGATAGGAATTGTCACGTCTCTCAGTTCATCGATGTCCTTACCGCCTTGGCCTTCTAGCGATCCCACAATCGAAGTACTGACCGTAAAATCAACCGTTTGATTGATGTAGTTTGCTTCTCCTTTCCCACGAATACGCAGTAGCGGAGATTGCATGTGCATGTTATTGGTTGTCACCTTGCCTTTGTTCAACGTCAACGTTGCCGTCATTGAACTGAAGTCGGTTTTTTGCACCCCTTCGGTGGCGTCTAACTTTTCACCTTTAATCTTGGCGTAGTTTTCACGAATCATCTGCGCGACGTTAATGCCGTTGACGGCACCATCAGCAAAATTGATTTCAACTGTACCGACGAGGTTTTTCTGAATACCGCTTGGCGTTAAGCTTGATCCCTTAACATCAACATCGATATTGCCAGTACCTTCCAACTTGTCGTTTTGTGCCACGTCCACCAACAGCGGTTGCACCTGAACACCTTTGATGCGCTTTTTCACACTATAGGTGGCGGGTGATCGACGTGCATCCAGTTTTGCGCTGGCGTTGATAGAACCTTGATACAGATTGGCATCAAAACGATCTAAAGTCGCGATACCACGGTTCACCGTGAACTTGGTGATGACATTTTGCAGCTTGGCATTATTGGCTTTGAACTTATCAATACTCACTTGGCCAATCACATCCAACGTTTTTAAAGCGCTCAGGTCAGGCTCAACTTCGTTGTTTGCCTCTGGATGCGCGTCTTTGTCATTGCTGCTGTTTGTGCTTGCCGTTTCTTGCGATGGCTGCGTTAGGCCGAGAAATTTATCGAGATCAATCTCTGGGCTGTGCAGTGAAAAGCGTACTTTAGGAATCTCAGCTAACGTCACATCGGCTTTACCATCTAAAGCAATGTCGTTGGCGGTCAGTTTATTAAGCACAAGCGATAGATGGCTGCGCGGCACATCAAAGGTCACCTCAGAGCTCATTGCCACCTTCATCGGCGATTGAGGCAGAGATTCCCCATTTAGTTGCGATTCCAACTGGAATGCCTTCACCATCACGGTGCTGATGGCTGCATCCACATGCAACTGCGCCGAGCCATTGGCCGAAAGATCCATACCGGATGCTTGGCCTTTGATTTCAAATGTCAGTGCGTTGTCTTTATCAAACTCGAAGGTGTCCAGCACCAACTTGAAGTGATCCATCTTCGTGGCTGGATCGCTAAACTGGCTGTTTAGCTCAATATTGCGCAGAGCATAAGAAGAGAAATCTTGCGTCAGCTGAAACTCAAGCTTGCCGTTTGCACTGAACTGCTGCTGGTTGTTTTTTCCTTTGGCTGAAAATTCCGCTTTGGTCCATTGCTCAAAGGCGAATTCTGAAAGTGAGAAATTCACATCATAGAGTTCAAGTGAGGTACCCGCTTGTCGATCTTGATTAACGAGTTTGGCATTGCTCACCGAGATCCCAGCCAACTCAATACGCCACTCTGCCGCTGCGCCAGCTTGCTGTGGAGCATCCGTAGTGGGCTCCGAGCTCACCTCTTGCTGAGCCGTTTCTTGTTGCGCTTTCTGCTGCTGAGTTAGCGCATCAATATTCTTTTGCCCATCTTTACGCGTCTCTAGATGGAATTCCGCACCATCTAGGCGAACATCACCAATCTGCAAAACTTTATCAAGCAGAGGCATCACCGAGATATCGATCCCAACGCTCTCAACTTTAAACAAGTTTTCTTGAGAAAAGCCCTGAGGATTCTTTAATTCCGTTTTGCCTAGAGAAAAACCAATCGAAGGAAAAAATTGCCATTCAATGTCGCCTTCAATCACCAACTCTAAACCCGTTTGCTTGGCCACTTGTTCGGTGATCAGCGGTTTAAATTGATTGGGGTTTACTAAGGTCACTAGCGCTATCGCAGCCATCACGACAACCGCGATAGGCGCAGCCAAAATAAGGAACAGTTTTTTCATATGCGTATTCCTTTGCATCAAGAGTTGAGACAAGAACAGAGAAAACACGTATTTTACGCGGTTCTTGCTGCAAAAAAAGAAAGTGGCACCTAAAGTGCCACTTTCTTAATTAAAAATAAAGCTCGCTGACAAGACAATGACTTAAGCTTTCAATAGTTTTGCAATGTGCGCTTTCAGTACGTCAATCGCGATGCGGTTTTTACCACCACGAGGAACGATGATATCTGCGTACTGTTTAGACGGTTCAATAAACTGCATAAACATTGGGCGAACTGTTTTTTGATACTGTTTGAGTACCGATTCCATCGTACGACCACGCTCTTCCACATCGCGTTTCACACGGCGAAGTAGACAGATATCCAGTGGCGTGTCCATAAACACTGTCGCATGCATCAAATCACGCAGACGAGGATCCGTCAGAAGCAGGATGCCTTCAAGAATGATCACCTTCTTTGGTGTCATAGTGGTGGTGTTTTCAGTACGAGTGTGCTCCGTGTAGCTGTATTCAGGTACTTCAACCGACTCGCCTTTCATTAACTTTTCTAAGTGTTCACAAAGAAGATCGTGATCAAGTGCATTTGGGTGGTCATAGTTCGTTTTAACGCGCTCTTCCATACTCAGATGGCTTTGGTCGTTATAGTAGCAATCTTCCGTAATCACACCGATTTGATGGTCTCCCACCTTTGCACGTAGTTCGTTATAAATCGTACTGGCGATGAGGCTTTTACCAGAAGCAGAAGCGCCAGCAATACCGACGATGACGCATTGACTTTTTTCAGACATTAGTTGCACCCGATGATGATTTTTTGCAGTGGGAATAAGATAAACCGCCTGATTATAAGGAGTTCACTCATTAGATACTAGTCGCTTTTCCCAGTTTCGTGGTGCATTGTGTGTACTACGAAGAATAATAAACCAGGCAAACGTTTACCTGGTCATTATTTATTCTTTAACTCGTAATAAAATCATCCGTCTATACGGGTAAACAGGATCGTTTCAGGCTTCGCCTTACCATTCCAATACATCGAGCTGCATATCTGCAAAGCAAGCTGACGGTATAGTCTGCCGTGCTCGCTCTCTGGCCTTGCGACCACCGTTGGCACACCCGAGTCGAGATCTTCACGAACGCTGATATGCAATGGCACTTGCGCCAACAAAGATAAGCCAAACTGTTGCGCCATCTGTACCGCGCCGCCTTGACCAAAAATGTGCTCTTTGGCACCGCATTGACTGCAAATATGGTAACTCATGTTTTCTACAATCCCTGCCACGGGAACGCCAATCTTTTCAAACATCGCGGCGCCCTTCTTCGCATCGGCTAACGCTAGGTCCTGCGGTGTGGTAACGATAACACTGGTAGTAACGGGAATTTGCTGTGAAAGAGTTAACTGAATATCCCCAGTGCCGGGAGGCATATCGATCACCAAATAATCCAAATCTGGCCACTCAGTTTCATTCAGTAATTGAGAGAGCGCTTTTGATGCCATAGGTCCACGCCAAATGGCGGCTTCATTCTTATCCACCAAGTAACCAATAGAGTTGGTGTAGATGCCGTGCGCGAGGATCGGCTGCATCCATTTGCCGTCACGAACATCCGGTCTTTGATCGACACTCCCCAGCATGATAGGCAAAGAAGGTCCGTAGATATCCGCGTCTAGCAATCCCACCTTTGCGCCTTGAGAAGCGATCGCTAGTGCCAAATTCACCGCTGTGGTTGATTTACCCACACCGCCTTTAGCGGACGTGACGGCAATAATATTCTTAACCCCACGAACAGACTGAGAAACTTGAGTTTCTAACGCCTTAACTTGCTGACCTACCGTGAAAGCAAACGGTGGAACCGCACCACGCTGCTGTTGCTGAACAATCCACTCGCTGAGCGCGTCTTGAAGTTGCTGGGCAGCAAATGGGAGCTGAATGGCGAAAGTGCCATCGGCTTGAACCATCACAACACCATGCACTTCGCTCCATCGTGGAGCTAACGTTTCGTGCTCAAACTGATTCAACCAATGACAAAAATCTTGTTTAGAAGTGAACTGATGCATAACTCCTCCTTTTTCGACATCCTATCACCGAGTCTTGTCTGACTGAACCCCAAAAAAACCAGGTGATTATCCTTGTCAGCACCTTGGACTTAAAGGTTTCCTGAGTTAGTATTACCAATCAATTTTTATACCTATCGAGATAAGCGAATATTAAGTATGGCAAACGATCCAAGAAACTTTCCCCAAAGGAAATTGCTGGTAACTTGTGCCCTTCCGTACGCTAACGGTTCGATCCACCTTGGCCATATGCTTGAGCATATCCAAGCGGACATTTGGGTTCGTTACCAACGCCTACGCGGCAACATTGTAAACTTCATCTGTGCTGACGACGCTCACGGCACGCCAATTATGCTTAAAGCGCAACAGATGGGTATGTCTCCAGAAGAGATGATTGCTGCGGTGAGCATCGAGCACCAAAAAGATTTCGCTGGCTTTGACATTAGTTTCGATAACTATCACAGTACGCATTCCGATGAGAACCGTGAACTGGCGTCTCACATTTATCTGCAACTGAAAAAAAATGGCTTTATTTCAAGCCGTACTATTTCTCAGTTGTTCGACCCTGAAAAAGAGATGTTCCTACCCGATCGTTTCGTGAAGGGAACGTGTCCGAAGTGTAAGTCTGAAGATCAATACGGCGACAACTGCGATGCTTGTGGCGAAACCTACAGCCCAACAGAATTGATCAATCCAAAATCTGCCGTCTCAGGCGCAACGCCAGTGATGAAAGATTCAGAGCACTTCTTCTTCGACCTGCCTCAGTTTGAAAGCATGCTAAAAGAGTGGACTCGCTCTGGCTCTCTGCAAACTGAAACCGCAAACAAAATGCAAGAATGGTTTGAGTCTGGTCTTCAGCAGTGGGATATCTCACGTGATGCACCTTACTTCGGTTTTGAAATTCCAGGCGAAAAAGACAAGTTTTTCTACGTTTGGCTAGATGCGCCAATCGGCTACATGGGTTCATTCAAAAACCTATGTGATAAGCGTGATGATCTTGATTTTGATGAATACTGGAATAAAGACAGTAAAACAGAACTTTACCACTTCATCGGTAAAGACATCGTTTACTTCCACAGCCTGTTCTGGCCAGCAATGCTAGACGGCTCTGGCTTCCGCAAGCCAAACAACGTTTTTGTTCACGGCTACGTAACCGTAAATGGTGCGAAGATGTCGAAGTCTAAAGGTACATTCGTGAAAGCGAGCACTTACCTTGAGCACCTTGATCCAGAGTGTCTGCGTTACTACTACGCAGCGAAGCTAAACAGCCGCATTGATGACCTAGACCTTAACCTTGAAGACTTTACTCAGCGCGTAAACGCTGACGTCGTAAACAAGATTGTTAACCTAGCATCGCGTAATGCGGGCTTCATTGCGAAACGCTTTGAAGGCAAGCTCGCTGAAAACTTCGTCGAGCCAGAGCTTTACAACGAATTTGTTGCTGCGGCAGACCGTATTGCTGAACTTTACGAAGCGCGTGAGTTCGGTCGTGCGATCCGTGAAATCACCGCGTTGGCGGACAAAGCTAACCAATACGTTGATGAAAAAGCGCCTTGGGTTGTGGCAAAACAAGAAGGCAAAGATCAGGAACTTCAGGAAATCTGTTCTGTTGGTATTAACCTGTTCCGCGTTCTAATGACTTACTTGAAGCCAGTTATGCCTGCTCTTGCAGCTCGCACTGAAGCCTTCTTGAATGAAGAGCTAACCTGGGAAGGTGTTGCTCAGCCATTAACAGCACACGAAATTACTGCGTTTAAAGCGCTATTCAATCGTATCGATCCGAAAAACATCGAAGCCATGATTGAAGCATCAAAAGAAGATGCGGCGGCTGAAATGGCGGCAAAAGAGAAAGCAGAAGCCTCTAATGCAGCTCAAGAGACCGAGC
This sequence comes from Vibrio sp. CCUG 15886, assembly GCF_028570825.1. Classification (NCBI taxonomy): domain Bacteria; kingdom Pseudomonadati; phylum Pseudomonadota; class Gammaproteobacteria; order Vibrionales; family Vibrionaceae; genus Vibrio; species Vibrio sp. CCUG 15886. The sequence goes on from NZ_JAQQBT010000004.1 coordinate 316,024, forward strand.
TAAGCAAAGATCCCATTGCCGAAGAAATTGAGTTTGATGACTTCGCGAAAGTGGACCTTCGTATTGCCAAAATCGTTTCTTGTGAATCGGTGCCAAAAGCTGACAAACTGTTGAAATTCCAATTGGATATCGGCGGTGAAATGCGTCAAGTCTTCTCTGGTATCAAAGCGGCGTACAATCCTGAAGATCTTGTCGGCAAGTACACAGTGGTTGTGGCAAACTTGAAACCACGTAAGATGAAGTTTGGTATGTCTGAGGGCATGATCCTAGCGGCAGGCCCTGGTGGCAAAGATCTTTGGATCCTTGAACCACATGAAGGCGCGCAGCCAGGCATGCGCGTGATGTAATTCAACGCTTCAATCTTTCAAAGCCCTGCACCCGCAGGGCTTTTTTGTGCCCAAAATCACACTATTAGTGCATTTGATGCACCAAATTAACCATAGACTCAAGTCAGAATATTTCATCTCATTGTTTTATAAAGAGATTTAATATGGCATTAAAACTGCTCCTATTATGTCATGCCCAAGTCAGTTGGTACTGCTGGTCGATAGAATGTGAGTGATTCCCCTTACGCATAGTGAGCTTTTGTCGTAGAGAAACACAACGCACCGCAGTAGATCCAACACGGAAGGGCTGAGTATCATGCATACAAGGAGTCTGCTATGTTCGTTCTACTCTCATCTCTCATTTCAATTGCAATCTTGCTCGTACTGTTTTATCTCTCCCACAAACGAGAGCGTCAACAAGAGCAAAAATATCAAGTGATCAGCACACTACGCGAGATTGTGCAGCTTTTGAGACAGCATCGTAGCGCAACCCACTTGAGCCTTTTGTATAAACAAGTGCACTCTAGCGAAATCCATCATACCCAAACGGAAGTACTGGCCAAATGCCAAGCACTGATCGAGCTTGCTTCAGGAGAAAGCAAGCCGTTGTATCGGATTTTACTCAGTCAATATCAAACTCTGTTCTCACAGTGGCAGGAACAAAGCATTGCCAAGAATCAGTTTTTGCACGGCAAAATGCTGCGCCACACATTGTTTCTTGTCGATGAAACGACCGTGGCTTGGCTAGCGGAATCTGAGCGCGACGAATTAATTGATGAGTATCATTGTCATTGGCAGGTGATCATTGAAAATCTCGATGCATTGACGCAATTGCGTATTGCTATTCAAGACTTACATCAACCACAAGGAAGGGAACGCTTTGCCCATTGTGCTCAGCGCATGGTTAGGCGTTTGAATCAGCTCACTTTGCTTAGCCCTTATCACATTGCAGCCCCTGCGAGCGTCGAAGTCATACGCGAGCTAGAGATGTACGCTAGCTTGCAGCAGGAAAAATTGAATAAGACTAATGCCTATGAGCTAACCTCGCTCATCTCAGCCACTATTTTCCGTTGCTACGATGAGATGCTGGATGAAATGATTGAAAGCCTCTACTTGCCGTTACCCAAATTAGCACTACGTTTTACCTAGCGTGCACTTGCTGCGAAGGACAAATGCACCTACGAGATGCTGAGAAACAAAAAACCTCAAACATGGTTTGAGGTTTTTTGTTTAAATTCGTTTGCTTTTAATGTGTTTGGCTTTTCTTCCAAACCACCAATTCAATCCATAGCGCTTCAAGTTCACTGATTTCTTCTTCTGTGAGTAAAGCAAGTGTTGAAGTCGTATGCGACGATGCACTTGATTGCAGTGAATAAATTTGCGAATAAAAATCCTTTTTTAATTGCGTCTTAATTGTATCCACTCTGATTACCCGTCAGTAAACCTACAATAACTGAATTAACTATTTCATATAATTTTCAAAAATGATAACAGCTTGCATGATAATTGCACAATTAATTGCTTATTATGGAATAATTGTCACATTCTTTTTGTGTGAATATTTCGGATCGAAATAACAAAGAAAATGATCAAAATAACGACAGGAAAGATCCAAAGTAATAATGTACTGCTATTTATTGGCGGATTATATAACACCATATTGCCATATCGGCTGGTCATAAAGTCCACCACTTCTTGATCGCTTTTCCCATCATTTATTTGGCTATACACAATAAAACGCAGATCTCGAGCCACTTGCGCATTCGACTCGAGGAGATTCTGATTCTGGCATTGGGGGCAGCGCAATTCCTTGGATAAACGTATTGCTCTCTCTTGCAGCTCGACACTATGAAACTGAAACAAATCAACGTGATTAGAGCTTGTATTCTCGTTCTGTGCCTGACTAGAGAAAGAGACAAAAGCGACGAATAAGACGAGCCATGTCGATAATAATGTTCTATTTAAAATACGTAGCAAAATGTTTATTCCACTGTTTTTGATCTAATTTACCTCGAAATTTGATCATTATTTCCCCATTAGGGTTTATTAAGTAGGTTTCCGGTGTGCCAATCACGCCAAAATCGATTGAGACGATCCCGTCTGGATCATAAATCACCTTGGAATAAGGGTTACCTTCGCTCTCCAAATAGCCCAACGCTTCTTGCTTATTATCACGATAATTTAAGCCAATCACGTCAATACCCTGCTGTTTAAGCGACATAATAAACGTATGCTCATCTCGACAAATCCCACACCAAGATGCCCAAACGTTCATCACACGGTATTGATCGGAAATAAGATCTTGCGTTGTGATCGTATTCGCCGAAAAAAGATCTTTTGCTTCAATATTGGGCAAGGGAATCACAGTGGCAGGCGTTGTGTGACCAGCATTTTGTCGTTCAATGCCCAAGACTGCGGTAAACGTAACGATGCCGACGATGCTCACCAACACAAGCAACTTAGTAACTTTGTTGTTCACAGTAGCGCTCCACCTTAACGCGTTGCTGAACTGGCTGTAATGCAGTGAACACCGCAGCAACAACCATCAAACCGCCTAGCCAGATCCACCAAATGTAAGCACGGTATTGGATCTTCAACGCATAGGCTTTAGGCCCGACTTTCTCACCCAGAGTCAGGTAGTAATCCCCATGCCAAAAAGACTTGATTGCGGGCTCTGTCATGTTCATGACCCTCACCGGGTAATGCCGTCTTTCGGGTAACAATTGAAATTGTCTATCGGCAAGGATAAGTGAGACCGACGCTCGCTCCGCGGTGTAGTTTGGTCCAATGGACCAGTCAATTCCTTGATAACGAATGGAAAAGCCATCGAACTGATGGTACGAGTTAGGTTCCACACGAACATTTCGTTCAAACGAATGTTGGGCATTCATCATCGCGCCGAGGCACACCAATGCAATACCAATATGAGAAAGCACCATTGGCAGTTTTTGGCGCCTCTTTGTTGGTGGCATAACAAACAATAACCGAAGGTGGCTAACAATCACCCAGGTCGTAACACACCAGAACAACAAAGTCATTGGCGCCCATACCTGCACTTGCAGCAAATAGAGCACGGCACCGAGTACAGCGGAGACCACAAACTCCGTCAAAACGCGTTTGCGGCGCTGAAACAGGCCTTGCTGCCATTTTAGTAACGGCCCCCACCCCATTGCTAGCAGCCCTAAAAGGCTTAATGGCGCAATCATTGTATTGAAATACGGAGCACCCACTGAGATGCTCCCAAGCCGCAACAGCTCATAAATCATTGGGTAGAAGGTGCCAAGGAACACGGTACTGGTTGCGATCAGTAACAAACCCATCGCCACCAGCGTAAGGTATTGGCGACTTAGCCAATGGGTAATGGCTTTAGCGGGGATGCTATCGCTTTTGAGGATCAATAATGCAAAAGTGAGTAGAAAAATGAACGCCATGACCAGCAAAAGTACAATACCTTTGGTTGGATCCACGGCAAACGCATGTACCGATGTCAAAATCCCCGAGCGGACAATAAAAGTACCGAGAACACTGAAACCGAAGGTCAAAAACGCGAGCATATAGCTGGATTTATTGACCCCACCTTGCCGCTTTGATTGAACAAGTGTGTGTAACAAGGCGGTTGCTGTTAACCAAGGTAGCAAAGAGGCATTTTCAACCGGATCCCAGAACCACCAACCTCCCCAGCCTAATTCATTGTATGCCCACCAGGAGCCGACAATAATGCCTAAGGTGAGAAAGCCCCACGCAACCATCGCCCAGTCACGGCCTGCCTGAAACCAATGATGGATGGCCGATGGCTGTAACAACGCCGCCACGCCCAACGCTAGGATAGAAGCGAAACCGACATAACCAAGGTACAGTAGCGGGGGATGCAAAATGAGCCCAACATCTTGCAACATTGGGTTGAGATCGCGTCCATCGCTGGCCAGTGATGGCGCGTACTCGAATGGGTTCGAGGTTAACAGAGTAAACCACGCGAAAATGGCGGTCAGCATGAGCATTGCCGCAATATAATCCGCTTTATACTGCGATGAGAACTCATCACGAGATCGAATCAAGCAAGCCCACAAACTTAAGGTGACGACCCAAAACAGCATCGAGCCTTGATGTCCTCCCCAACTTGCCGCAATTTTAAAGATCACGGGTAATTGGCTGTTGGAATGGCTTGCCACATAAGCCAATGCGAAATCATCGGCAACAAAAGCAAGAATCAGATACAACAAGGAAAAAGCAGAGCTGAGCGCCACTAAATACCCACAACCCAACATCAATGCGAGGGGTGTTTGCTTCGATAACAGTCGATTCATGGCATGCAATATCACTGCGAAGCTACTGCCGACTGCCGCAAAAATCAGGAAAATTAGGCCCAGTTCTGCCTCCATCTATACTCCTTTATTAGACAACCGTCATCTGGCCAGCGTACAAAATAAACGTACGCAGCATCAAAACGCCAACCATGCTAAGTGTCGTGACCACAAAAATATAAGCATGTTTATGTCTCACTTCGGCTGGCACTAACCAGTTGAGTGTCAGCGGTAGCAACATACCAATCAGCACCACACCAACCCAAAACCACTGCGCCCAAAATCCACCAGAGATAGCATTCCAAGCCGCCATTTCCGCTTGTCCACCCGCAAAGATCAACCCGGTAAAGAAGGTGACCAATACAAACAACTCAAACAAGACCACAGGACGCTCAAAACCATGTACCCAACTGACACTTGGATCTTTCACTGACTCTTTAAACACCAAAATACCGAACATCAAACACGCTGCAGCGCCTGAAGACAAACTGGAGAAAAGAAACAGCAGTGGCAACACTGGATTATTGAGCATCGGGTACGTTTTCAATGCAGACAGTAGGAACCCCGTATAAGCCGCAAGCACTAACGCCAAAAAGGCTAAGAACAACTCGATGCTGTTTTCAAAACGTTTGAACCAGGTCAACAAGCCATCAACAAAGGTCAACTTATCACCGAGAAAATCAACGATCGTTTTCTGAAAAATAATCCCAATCCAAACGAACAACACGGCCATGTACACTTGGAAGAGAATAACCCCCATCGACATAACGGAAGTTGGATTGTAGAAAATCATGATCTTCCAAAACTCAAGAGGTTTGGTTAAGTGGAAAATCAAGATCGTTAAACCCGAAATGATGCCAAACGGCGCCAGCCAAGCCATCGCTTTCATGATGCCATTTTGTGCTGGATCGCCGACAATCACCTTGCGTTTTAAGTACACAGTGATCATCACCGCTCCTGCAGACATACCGGCAAGGAAAAGATAGATCGCAATGATCCAATCCCAGACCAGAGAATCAAAGTGGAATGCAGATTCAAATCCGTTCATGCTACACCTCCCCTTTTTGATGTGGGATTTTGAATAATTTGGGTTTCGTGCCTAAGTGCACTTTATCTCGGTAATAGACCTTGTCAGTCAATACTCGATTCACGTCACTTTGCGGATCATTTAAATCACCAAAAATCAGTGCCTTAGTTGGACAAGATTCCACACAGGCGGGTAGCTTGCCTTGCGCCAAATTGGTGTCTCGACAGAAATTGCATTTGTCGGCCGAGTGATCCACTGGGTTAAAGAAGCGCACTTGATAGGGACACGCGGCAAGGCAATAGCCGCAACCGACACATTTTTCTTTGTGGACATCCACGATGCCGGTTTTTTCATCTTTGTACGCCGCACCGGTAGGACAAACATAAACACAAGGTGGGTTTTCACAGTGTTGGCAAGATTTACGGGTGAAACGGTAATCGACATTCGGGTACTCACCGTGCGGCTCACTGCGTATGATCTCCAATCGACTTACGCCTTCAGGGACTTTGTTCACCTCTCGGCAGGCATCGGTACAAGCCGTACATCCGATACAGGCGGTCTCGTCGTGGATCATGCCATAACGAATTGCTTGGCCCTTATCCTCTTCCGCAAATGCTAAGCGCCCAGTCACCATAGAAGTGCCAGCAATGCCCGTTGTCATGATCAACGCGCCACCACCAGCAAGGAAATTTCGTCTTGAACAACTCATATTACCTCTCCTCTTCTTTCTGGTTAAAGTCAGAGTGGCAATCCACACACATCTTGATTTTCTCTTTGCGCTCCAAGCCCAACACTTTGGCTTTATTGGCATGAACATCATGACAATTCGAGCAGGTTAGATTTTTCGCATGCACATCATGGGTCCAACTGGCTTGTTGGAGATCCTGAGGTTGATGACAATCGGTACAAGCACCATTGGCTTTCAGGATAGCACTGGTGTCCATGAACACTTTTTCCGTCCCTTCTTTCGATTGCGCTGGAGAGTATTTCGTAACAAGTGGTGCGCCTTCCCGATGGTCTGGTCCAATGTTGTTGTGACATTCCGTACAATTGACTTCGCGACCGAGAATTTTATGCGCATCTTCACCATGAGAACCGGACAACGTTTCCTTCGAGTCCTTATGGCATTGAACGCATTTGTAATCACGGTCACGGATCAGTTCGACCTGGAATCGCGACGAGTCAGTGGCTTCTGTGGCTACAGAAGTGTCTGCTATCGCTGAGAATGAATAGCCATAGAAAGAGAATGCGAGAATAGATTTCAGCATTATGACTATGGCCAATTTTATATTGCCCATTTTATCCTTTCCTTATCCAAATAATAATTAAGAATCATTTTCAATTATTTCTTTGGTGATAAATTAATTCCTTCGAAATAACACGATTATTTCAAATGACATCAATTCTTATTTCGGAAAAGCCACAACGCTATACCTGTCAATTATCATACCCCTACTACTCTTTAGTAGTATCTATTTTTTGCTTAAAAAGCGACCTTAGTCACTCATTTTCCATTGTGAAATTTTGCTAAATCATTGAGTTAAAAAAGAATAAACCTACCCCTTTAGGGGTATATGGATCTTATCGTGATAGCGATCACCTACCTAAATTGATCTAAAGCAATGAATAGATTTTCGCCAATTCTTTTCTAAATGTTACTGACCTAATATAAACATCAGATCTCCAATTCTTATTTGGAAATAGCAAACTCACAACGCTGCTAATAAAAACGAATATGGAGATAACACCGTGAGCATAAAACACTGGATGGCTTCCTCAGTCTCAGTTACTGCCCTTGTGATGACAGCGTTGCTGAATATCACTGCAGTCTCTGCAGAAGAAAAAGGACTGGTTGATCCGCGTAACGACGCATTTGAACAAAATCACCCAGACCAATATCAATCTTGGAAAAAAACCTCTGAAAGCGTCGAAATTGAAGATGCCTTAGCAGAAGATCCAAATATGGTGATTCTCTGGGCTGGCTATGGCTTTGCTAAAGATTACAACAAAGCGCGCGGCCACTTTTACGCATTGGATGATGTCAGACAGACACTACGCACTGGCGGGCCCCAAGATGCGAAATCAGGCCCAATGCCAATGGCTTGTTGGAGCTGTAAAAGCCCAGATGTTGCCCGCGTCATTGATGAGCGTGGCGAAGATGGTTACTTTGAAGGTAAGTGGGCACGTTTAGGAGCGGAAATTGCTAATCCTATCGGCTGCGCCGATTGTCATGATATCCGAAGCGAGAAATTCAAAAATGGCGAACCTGAGCTAGCGCTGACCCGCCCTTATGTAGAACGCGCTTTCCAAGCGATCAACAAACCGTTTGAGCAGCAATCCCGCTTAGACAAACAAGCATCGGTTTGTGCTCAGTGCCACGTTGAATATTACTTTACTGGCCCAACCAAAGCCGTCAAATTCCCCTGGGATATGGGCACTGGCGTACAACAAATGGAAGAGTACTATGACGCTCTAGGCTTTGCTGACTGGACGCATGCGGTCTCGAAAGCACCCATGTTAAAAGCGCAGCACCCAGGTTTTGAGACATGGCGTGAAGGCATTCATGGCAAGAACAAAGTCGTCTGTGTGGACTGTCACATGCCAAAAGTGAAGAAAGAAGATGGTACCGTCTACACCGATCACAAAGTCGGTAATCCTTTCGACCGTTTCGAAGATACCTGTGCACAGTGCCACACTCAGAGCAAAGATCAGCTACGTGAAATTGTCTCTACCCGCAAAGCACAAGTACTAAACATGAAGTTGACTGCGGAAAAACAAATCGTTGCGGCTCACTTTGAAGCGGGTGCAGCTTGGAAAGCTGGCGCTACTGAAGAAGAAATGAAACCGATTTTGCAAGATATTCGTCACGCTCAATGGCGTTGGGACTACGCGATTGCATCACACGGCGTCCATATGCACGCACCTGAAGTGGCACTTGAAGTGTTAGGTACTGCGGTCGATCGTGCAGCAGATGCCAGAACCAAGCTTGTTCGTCTCCTTGCTACAAAAGGCATCACCGAGCCAGTTCAAATTCCAGACATTTCCACCAAAGCTGCAGCACAAAAAGCACTCGGTATGGATATGGAGAAAATGAACGCCGAGAAACAACACTTCTTAAAAACCGTTGTGCCTGACTGGGATAAAGCCGCAGCAGAACGTGAGTCTAAATACTAACAAAGTACAATTAACCAAAAACGTCAGCCTTCAGGCTGACGTTTTTATTTATCGATTGTTGCTTATTCTGGTTTGAACATTTCAAGCAAACCTGCGGCGTGAAAAGTTTCTGTCTGGATATGCGCAATCATGAAAATCAAAAGAATCAACGAAAATCCATAGTTAAAACGATTGGTTACTTTGACTTTCGTAACCTCACATCCGTTACTGGCTGCTTTTAAACCAACTAAAACAAACGGATAAGCAATGAGCATTGCCATAATGATCGTAAGATAGGTTGAGAGTAATTCCATCCTGGTCACCTCCCTATAAGAATACTTCCATATATACCTTAAACAGTACCCTAGCAGCTTAGCGTTACAGTTCACGTTCAGGCCATCTGTTTAAACACAGCAAACTCTTTGCTTGGAGTGAGTAAGCCAAACAACAACGTTTCTGACACTTGTGCCAAGGAGTTACCTGAGGAGGATAGCAGAGTTGGTTAGGAAAATGGTCATATGGCAGCACTCAGTTTCAAAAATACCGAAACGCATCCCATGTTTGGCAACATTTACTTGAACAACGCTAATTAATGTATTGCTTAGCCACAATACGCTTAACGAGTTGAAGTTTGCATCAATGCCTTGGCTTGATCAATGGAGCGGATAACCGATTCTCTGTCCAATTTAGGATCATTAGAATCCAGCAAATAGGTCCATGTATCAATCGCTTGCTGAAAACGAAAAGAGATAAAATGATCATTCGCGAGCAGCGATAAGGCGGCTTCATTGTAAGGTTCAAGTTGTAAGGCTTGCTCAAGCAAAAGGCTTACCTCACCACTCATTTGCTGAGATCCAAGGTAGTACAATGCGGTTGCTTTTGCCGCAAGTTGAGTAGAGGAAGGGCGCTCGGTCAGCTGTATTGCATAGTCGAAACAGATCAAAGCAGCATCCAACTCTTTATTGAGCAGATACCCTTGCCCAAGTTGAAACCACAACCCCGCATCATTCGGATTCTCTTTTAATTGAACTTGCAGTTGCGCCATCAAATCCTCTGCCGTCATGCTCTTGAACATCGCATTTTCTGGCTTTGTTTCGGGGCGGGGGCTCTGCAGTACACCATAGGTAATTACAGCGCCGATCATCGTTAATAAGCTAAGTAAATACCATTGTTTCGCTGCCCATTTCGCTGCCGCCATCCAGATACTGATCAGAAAAAACAGCATCATAATTGTCGCGATAATTAACCAGCTATCCATATGATTATCCTTTAGAAAATGAGCAGCCAGCTTAGCAAACTTTTTAAGCAACTGCTTTGACCCATTGCCAACTTCCTATCGACAAAAATGAAAAAAGCCAGATAGTTTGCACTATCTGGCTTTGTTATGTCGTTGCTAAGCAAGATTACTCTTGGTCGGCTGCGTCATCGTTGTCTGCTTGAGGATCTTGTGCCTGAGGTGCTTGCTCAGTCGCTTCCGTTGCGTCCGCTTCTTCGCCTTCTGGCAAGTCAGTTTCTTCAACTTCATCAATGCGTTGTAAGCCCACGACCGATTCGTCTTCTGCAGTACGGATCAGGGTGACACCTTGAGTGTTACGACCCACTTGGCTCACTTCCGCCACACGAGTACGTACTAGTGTACCAGCGTCCGTGATCATCATGAATTCGTCACCGTCTTCAACTTGAACCGCACCAACAACACTACCGTTACGCTCAGAAACCTTGATAGACACAACACCCTGAGTGCCGCGGCCTTTGGTTGGGTACTCTGAAAGCACAGTACGTTTACCGTAACCGTTTTCAGTCACAGTAAGGACATCGCCGTCATTCTTCGGTACGATCAGTGACACAACTTGATCGCCATCAGCGAGTTTCATACCACGAACACCTGCCGCGGTACGGCCCATAGGACGCACGCCTTTGAACTTGATCTCTGGCTGACCGTTCTCATCAAGAACTGGGTTACCATTTTCATCCAGTACTGGGCTCTCTTCTGCTTCTTTGAAGCGCACCACTTTACCAAATTTAGAGAACAGCATGATTTCGCTTTCGCCGTCAGTGATATCAACACCAATCAGCGAATCTTCATCACGTAGGTTCACAGCGATAAGACCATTTGCACGAACGTTGGAGAATTGATCAAGTGAGGTTTTCTTCACCGTACCATCGCCAGTTGCCATGAAGATAAACTTGTCAGCACTGAACTCTGTTACCGGTAGAATAGCCGTAATACGTTCGTTTTCTTCCAGCGGTAGTAGGTTCACAATTGGCTTACCACGAGCCGTGCGGCTTGCGAGAGGCAATTGGTATACTTTCATGCGGTAAGTCTTACCACGCGTTGAGAATAACAAAATGTTGTCGTGCGTGTTCGCGACCAATAGACGTTCGATGTAATCTTCATCTTTCATCTTGGTTGCGCTCTTACCCTTACCACCACGACGCTGTGCTTCGTAGTCGCTTAGAATTTGGTACTTAACGTAACCTTCGTGAGAAAGCGTCACAACAACGTCTTCACGAGCGATCAGCTCTTCAAGATCAATGTCATGGCTCGCAGCGGTGATTTCAGTACGACGTACATCGCCGAATGCATCACGAACCATTTCAAGTTCTTCGCGAATCACTTCCATCAAACGTTCAGTGCTTGCAAGGATATGCATCAACTCTTTGATTTCGTCTAATAGCGCTTTGTACTCGTCTAGGATCTTCTCGTGCTCTAGGCCTGTCAGTTTATGTAGGCGTAGATCAAGGATCGCTTGCGCTTGGGTTTCCGTTAGGAAGTACTGACCATCACGGATGCCATATTGAGGTTCAAGCCAATCTGGACGAGCAGCGTCAGTCCCGGCGCTTTCAAGCATGGCAGCTACGTTGCCCAGATCCCAGCCACGAGCCACTAAGCCCGCTTTCGCTTCTGCTGGAGTCGCGGCGTTACGGATCAATTCGATGATTTCATCGATGTTCGCAAGAGCCAGCGCCAACGCTTCAAGGATATGGGCACGATCGCGTGCTTTCTTCAACTCGAAGATAGTACGACGAGTGACGACTTCACGACGGTGATCAACGAAGCACTTCAACATCTCTTTCAAGTTGAATAACTTTGGCTGGCCATTATCAAGCGCAACCATGTTGATGCCGAAAGTCGTTTGCAGCTGAGTTTGGGCGTAAAGGTTGTTTAGAACCACTTCACCCACTGCGTCGCGCTTACATTCAATAACAATGCGCATACCGTCTTTGTCCGACTCGTCGCGCAGTGCACTGATGCCTTCTACTTTCTTATCTTTCACTAGCTCAGCGATCTTTTCGATCAAACGAGCTTTGTTCACTTGATATGGGATCTCAGTAACGATGATGGTTTCTTTGCCATTCTTCTCGACTTCGATTTCCGCTTTTGAACGCATGTAGATTTTGCCGCGACCAGTTTTATACGCGTCAATAATGCCTTTACGTCCGCTAATCAAAGCAGCCGTAGGGAAATCTGGACCAGGAATGTAATCCATCAGCTCATCAATCGTGATAGCTTCGTTATTGATGTATGCAAGGCAGCCATCAATAACTTCCGTCAAGTTGTGCGGAGGAATGTTGGTTGCCATACCTACTGCGATACCGGAAGAACCGTTGACCAGCAGGTTTGGAATTTTCGTAGGAAGAACCGCTGGGATCTGTTCTGTACCGTCATAGTTCGGCACGTAATCCACGGTTTCTTTATCTAGGTCAGCCAAAAGCTCGTGGGCGATTTTCGCCATGCGAACTTCGGTATAACGCATTGCTGCCGCGGAGTCACCATCGATCGAACCAAAGTTACCTTGGCCATCGACCAGCATGTAACGTAGCGAGAACGGTTGTGCCATACGCACGATGGTGTCGTATACCGCACTGTCACCATGAGGGTGATATTTACCGATTACGTCGCCGACGACACGGGCAGATTTTTTATATGGTTTATTCCAGTCGTTGCCTAGTACATTCATCGCGTAAAGCACGCGGCGGTGTACTGGTTTTAGGCCATCACGCACATCCGGAAGAGCACGACCCACGATAACGGACATCGCGTAGTCAAGGTATGAACCTCTTAGCTCATCTTCAATGTTTACGGGCGTGATCTCTTTAGCTAGATCGCTCATAGAGCCATTATCCCTCTATTTTCTGATCGTATGTACAATACGTGTAAGGTGCAAAAATATAACACACAATTCCCTAGTTCGGCATCACTTTCCCTGTCCTTTTATCAGGTTGTGACCTCGGTTGAGAATCAATCGAAGAGAAATTGCACATTTTTTGTCTATGCTGCTGATAGAGGGTGTAATTTTGACCAGTTCAGCACAAAAAGCAGTTTCTCTATGGAGGAAAAAAGCGAAGGCGTTATAATGCCGTCCTATTTTCAAGGAAGCAGAATCACCCAGAGCAGCGCTTATGACTAAAACACAAAACGTTGACCCAAACGAAATCAAAAAATTCGAAGACATGGCTTCTCGCTGGTGGGACTTGGAAGGTGAGTTTAAACCACTTCACCAAATCAACCCGTTGCGTCTGGATTACGTACTGTCAAAAGCAGATGGTTTATTTGGCAAGAAAGTGCTCGATGTCGGCTGCGGCGGTGGCATTTTAGCCGAAAGCATGGCAAAAGAAGGCGCTGTTGTGACGGGATTGGACATGGGCAAAGAACCCCTTGAGGTTGCTCGTCTTCATGCTCTTGAAACCGGTACCAAACTCACGTATATCCAAAGCACTATTGAAGATCACGCGGCTGAAAATGCACAAATGTACGATGTCGTGACATGCATGGAAATGCTAGAGCACGTTCCCGATCCACTGTCTGTGATTCGTTCTTGTGCTGCCCTGGTTAAACCGGGTGGCCACGTGTTCTTTTCTACCTTAAATCGCAATATCAAATCGTATCTGTTTGCGATTGTTGGTGCGGAGAAACTGTTGAAAATCGTTCCCGAAGGGACGCACGACCATAACAAGTTCATCCGTCCTTCTGAATTGATTAAGATGATCGACCAAACCGATTTGTGTGAACAAGGCATCACAGGCTTGCACTACAACCCTCTGAACGACACCTACAAATTGGGGCGTAATGTTGATGTCAATTACATCGTTCACACTCAGAAATTCTAAAGTAAAGTGAATGTAATTTTTAAAGGCAGTAGCACAAAACTACTGCCTTTTTTAGTTAAAGCATGCACGTTTTTTGTGCTTGCGATTCCATTTTAACCAAGCCAGTTTTCGCATACAAAAAAGCATAAAGATCAAGAAAAATATTTTCGTTTGCGGTTAAGAATAAACCGATCCAAAAATCACACTTTTCTTCATCCAAGTGCGCTCTTTTCTCATCGGTAAGTGTTTACTTACAGTTTTTTGTAATTTTGCAAGTTATCCACAAGTCATCCAGAGTCTGTGCCTTGAAAACCGATGCCAATAGCACTATCTTGTAACCCGAAAACATTAGTACCCCTATATGTTGTGTTTGAACTACAATATGTAGATAGACTTTGATCACAAAGCCACGAAGAAATTTACAGTTGTTTCAATAGAAACACACAAAAATAAGGCTTTTATCAGTTTTGTTAGGGAAAGAAAGCAGAATGAACCAACAACTTACCGTCACCAAGCGTGATGGCCGTAAAGAAAACATCGATCTAGAGAAGCTCCATCGCGTGATTACTTGGGCCGCCGAAGGCCTAGACAACGTCTCTGTTTCACAAGTAGAACTGCGCGCTCACATTCAGTTCTATGATGGCATCACGACGAGCGATATCCACGAGACTATCATCAAATCTGCTGCTGACTTGATTTCTGAAGAGACGCCAGATTACCAATATTTGGCGGCTCGTCTTGCAGTCTTCCACTTGCGTAAAAAAGCATACGGCCAATATGAGCCACCAACGCTGTACGATCACGTTGCGCGCCTCGTTGATATGGGTAAATACGACAAGCATATCCTTGAAGACTATACCAAAGCAGAGCTCGATGAGCTGGATGCTTACCTCGATCACAAACGTGACCTCGATTTCTCTTACGCGGCTGTAAAACAGCTTGAAGGTAAGTATTTCGTGCAAAACCGTGTAAGTGGTCAAATCTACGAAAGTGCACAGTTCCTGTACATTTTGGTAGCCGCTTGCCTATTTGCAAAATACCCAAAAGAGACACGCCTAGATTACGTTAAGCGTTTCTATGACGCGACATCAACCTTTAAGATTTCGCTACCAACACCAATCATGTCTGGCGTGCGTACACCGACTCGTCAGTTCAGCTCATGCGTTCTGATCGAATGTGGTGACAGCCTAGATTCGATTAATGCGACAGCAAGCTCTATCGTACGTTACGTTTCTCAACGTGCGGGTATCGGTATCAACGCAGGTCGTATTCGTGCGTTGGGGTCTGAAATCCGTGGTGGTGAAGCGTTCCACACGGGTTGTATTCCGTTCTACAAGTACTTCCAAACTGCCGTGAAATGCTGTTCTCAAGGCGGTGTGCGTGGTGGTGCAGCAACGGTGTTCTACCCAATGTGGCACGGCGAAGCTCGCTCACTCATGGTACTGAAAAACAACCGTGGCGTTGAAGAAAACCGTGTCCGCCACATGGACTACGGTGTTCAGTTAAACAAACTGATGTACCAACGTCTGGTTGAAGGTGGCAACATCACGCTGTTCTCTCCGTCAGATGTACCAGGGCTTTACGATGCGTTCTTCGAGAACCAAGCGGAATTTGAACGTCTGTATGTGAAATACGAAAACGATCCGTCAATTAAGAAAGAGACGGTAAAAGCGCTAGAGATGTTTACCTTACTCATGCAAGAGCGTGCGTCTACTGGCCGTATTTACATTCAGAACGTGGACCACTGTAATACACATAGCCCATTTGATGCAGAAGTCGCGCCGGTGCGCCAATCAAACTTGTGTCTGGAAATTGCGCTGCCAACCAAACCACTTGCTAACGTTGAAGATGATTCAGGCGAAATCGCGCTCTGTACCTTGTCTGCTTTCAACCTTGGTGCAATCAACACACTTGACGATCTTAAAGAGTTATCTGAATTGGTGGTGCGTGCTCTTGATGCTCTGCTTGATTATCAAGATTACCCACTACCAGCGGCGTACAAATCAACGATGAACCGTCGTACTTTGGGTGTGGGTGTGATCAACTACGCTTACTACCTTGCCAAACACGGTGTGAAATACTCGGATGGCAGTGCCAATGGTTTGACTCATCGTACTTTTGAAGCGATTCAGTACTACCTATTGAAAGCATCGGTTGAGTTGGCGAAAGAACAAGGTAAGTGCCCACTGTTCCACGAAACCAACTACGCGAAAGGCTTAATGCCGATTGACACGTACAAGAAAGACATCGATTTGATCTGTGATGAGCCCCTTCATTACGACTGGGATGCGCTGCGTGCTGAAATCATGGAACATGGTCTACGTAACTCGACACTCACCGCGCTAATGCCTTCTGAGACCTCTTCTCAGATTTCTAACGCGACGAACGGTATCGAGCCACCACGTGGTTATGTGTCGGTCAAAGCATCAAAAGATGGTATTTTGAAGCAGGTTGTGCCTGACTTCATCGAGTTGAAGAACAACTATGAGCTGTTGTGGAACATCGGCTCAAACGATGGCTACCTACATCTTGTTGGTATTATGCAGAAGTTCGTTGACCAAGCCATTTCGGCAAACACGAACTACGATCCTGCTCGTTATGAGAGCGGCAAAGTGCCAATGAAGAAGCTGCTTCAAGATTTGCTCACCGCGTACAAGTTTGGCGTAAAAACGCTTTACTACCATAACACCCGTGATGGCGCGAAAGACGAGCAAAAAGACGCAGTTCAACCACAAGATGACGATTGTGCAGGCGGCGGTTGTAAGATTTAATCTTCCCCACTCATAATCGAAACCAATACAGACTATCGAATGCCTCCCCTGTAGGGGAGGTTAAAAGGAATTGAGGCATCATGGCTTACAGTACTTTTAACCAAACTAAAAATGACCAGCTCAAAGAACCGATGTTTTTGGGCCAATCGGTTAACGTTGCACGTTACGACCAGCAAAAGTTCGAGATCTTTGAAAAGCTGATCGAAAAACAATTGTCTTTCTTCTGGCGCCCAGAAGAAGTCGACGTGTCGAGCGATCGCATCGACTACAACAAACTGCCTGATCATGAGAAGCACATCTTCATCTCAAACTTGAAGTACCAAACGCTGCTTGATTCGATCCAAGGCCGTAGCCCGAACGTGGCACTGCTTCCTTTGGTTTCTCTTCCTGAGCTAGAAACATGGATTGAAACTTGGTCTTTCTCTGAAACGATTCACTCTCGTTCTTACACGCACATCATTCGTAATATCGTCAATGATCCAAGTGTCGTGTTTGATGACATCGTCGAAAACGAACACATTCTTAAGCGTGCGAAAGACATCGCGCACTACTACGATGATTTGATTCAATTGACCAACGACTACCACCGCTTTGGCGAAGGTGAGCACGTGGTGAATGGCGAAACCATTAAAGTTAGCCTGTATGAACTGAAGAAAAAACTCTACTTGTGTCTGATGTCAGTTAACGCGCTCGAAGCCATCCGCTTCTACGTGAGCTTTGCATGTTCATTTGCTTTCGCGGAGCGTGAGCTTATGGAAGGCAACGCAAAAATCATCAAGCTGATCGCTCGTGATGAGGCCCTGCACCTTAACGGCACTCAGCACATGATCAACTTACTGCGCAATGGTCAAGATGACTTCTCCTTCATGCAAATTGCAGAAGAAGCGAAGCAACAGTGTTTTGATCTGTTCAAAGAAGCGGCTGAGCAAGAGAAAGAATGGGCAGAATACCTGTTCAAAGATGGTTCGATGATTGGCCTGAACAAAGACATTCTTTGTCAGTACGTTGAGTACATTACCAACATTCGCATGCAAGCAGTTGGTCTTCCTGTGGCGTACCCGAATGCAACCTCGAATCCAATTCCTTGGATCAATGCTTGGTTGTCTTCAGACAACGTGCAAGTGGCACCACAAGAAGCGGAAATTTCCTCTTACTTGGTAGGCCAAATTGACAACGAAGTTCACTCTGACGATTTTGAGGGTTTTGAACTCTAATGCCAAAAATCCGCATCAACAAGCTACACAGCATTGAGTCTAACCGTGCTAACACCATCTTGGAAACGATGGAACAAGCAGGGTTGCAGCCAGAATATAACTGTCGTGACGGGCACTGTGGTGCATGTCGCTGCAAGCTTGAGTCTGGCGAAGTGGAGTATGTGGGTTTTGCCATGGCCTATACACAAGGCAATGAGATTTTGCCGTGTATCTGCCGCGCGAAAACAGATGTGGTATTGAGTGACGTCAATTACGTCCTAAAAGAAAAACGCGCTTAATCTTTTTTGACCAAGAAACAAAGAGCCAGCAAAAAATATGCTGGCTCTTTTTCTTTCTGTGTGAACGAGTGAACGAAAACAAATCGCGCTTAACTCAACATATTTATTTCACTAGACTGCTCGGTACAAACATTTCTTTGACTTTCGTAACGGAGAAATAGTCCCCAAACATGGGTTTCTTTTCTAAGTAACGACGCAATACATCCGCCGCGACCGTGCTGATCACCTTATTCGCTTCCTTTCTCGCATACTCACGGTTTAACTCCAGCACCATCCCCCACTCACCACCATGCGCTGATAAAGCCACAGAGAATTGTTTTCCGTTGAGTTTACCGGTCACCAAAGCAAGGTCTGTCGCGCATTTTTCACGCGTCGCACCCGCTAAAGCGAACGCCGCAGCAAGAGGATTACTGTGATCGATGGTCTCACTGCCTTTGGCCGAAAGCACCCAGCCATGGCCACTCTGCTCCGCAATATTCTGCTCAGATTGCAGCCAACTGGTTAAGTAACCATAGCTACTCTGTTCCGCCGTCGCTAAAGTTAAGTCTTTCTCTTTCAACATATGGCCAATGTGTTCTAGCATCGGCTCGTCCACGCTCACTACGTTACTTTCCAGTAATTTGTAGATCAACTGCATCACTTTGACGCGCTCATCAAGGGCATCTTTTGGTCCAAACAGTTTCACTTCAATAAATGGCAAACTGGAGCGGTAACCTAACTCGTAGCCTTGTGGCAATTTCAGCGCATCGAGCTTATCTGAAATACCAGATTCAGACAGACCAAAGGTATAAAGACAGCTACATTGATACGCTTCATTATTGGGCCATTGGTCTTTGAGATCAGGCAAAATCTGCGTTTCAACCATAACTTTAAATTCACGAGGGACACCCGGCGTGAAATAGAACAGGGCATCATTGATGTGCATCTTGAAGCCGCAAGCCGTACCTATCGGGTTGTCTACAATTTCGGCTATTTCAGGCAACATGGCTTGCTTGAGGTTACTGTCTGGCATAGGGCGATTACGCTCACGGTACATCTCTTCCATGCGAGTCAACCACGCTTTAAACAGCACAATTTTGCATTCGGCGGCTTTGGCTGCCGCTGCCGCACTCATATCGTCTGTGGTTGGTCCTAAGCCACCATTGACGATGACAACATCGTTGTTAAAGCTCAACATGAGTAGCTCTTCGACCAAGGCATTCATTTGATCCCCAACGGTCGAACGCTTAGTCAGGGCAAAACCTTGCTCATACATGACGCTTGAAAGCCAAGCGGCATTCGTGTCGACAATGTCACCGTGAAGCACTTCTTCACCCGTACTCAACATGGCAATTTTCACGAATCGTATTCCTTAAATAATCTGGAGTCATTCACTCTTAAAGCGATATATTTCGGTTAGACCAAACTCTTATGCCAATTGTTTCGGCTAAATTGATGACAACTGTTCCCATAAAGGTCACTTTAAGGGATAATTGTGAGCTCGATCATCTAACACAACTTGGAGACCCTTTGTGTCAAAGCAAATCTTAAAAACTACAGCTTTGAGTGGACTCATTCTTACCGCTTCTGCATCTGCTACCGAACAATACGACTTCAGTAAGCACATAGAATTTTCGTACAGCACCAACTGTCTTCAAGAGTACTGTGTCAGCGACAACTTGTATAGCTACAAGCCTACGACTACGTTGTCTTTAGATGAGCCGAGTAATGAACTGAATTTAGACGCAGGTACGCAACCTAAGCACTACATTGTCCCACAAGATAAAGACTGGGACTATCTGATGGGTCAAACCTACACCATTCTCGGTTTGAGTGTGGCGACAGTAGGCTTGATGACTTTGTTACCAGAAAGCATTACCAAGTGGGATGACGATGCTCGAGACATCAGTAATCTAGGTAGCAAGTGGAAAGACAACGTTTCCTCTGGCCCAGTATGGGACCGCGACGAGCACTTCTTAAACTACATCATGCACCCTTACTTTGGTGGTGTGTACTACACGGCGGCACGCCACGCCGGATACAACGAATTTGAGTCGTTTCTTTACTCTTCTGTCATGTCGACCTTCTTCTGGGAATACGGCGTAGAAGCGTTTGCAGAAGTACCATCATGGCAAGATATCTTCATTACGCCATTTTTCGGTGCCGTGGTTGGTGAAATCATGTTGGAAACGGAGCAAAATATTATCGCCAATGGCGGTGAAGTTTTAGGCTCCGAAACCGTGGGCAATGTGTCACTGTTTTTCCTTAACCCTGTTGGTCATATCCATTACTGGGTCAGTAACGCATGGGGTGGCAGTGCTGAAGTCAACTTTGTTTCTAATCCTTGGTTTGGTAATCAGGATGCGGCCAAATATGCGTTGGATTCTGGCTACGCTTACGATAACCAGTTCTACGGGTTTGATTTCAAAGTCACATTCTAACCAGCCATTTTTGTATCGGGCGACCTCTACGGTCGCCCTTTTTGTGCCCTACCACTGAATTTCTCCATCCACTTTGGGGATTAGGTAAAAAACTTGACCTTAGTCAAACCTGTCATACATCGATAGCTTCTACACTGAAATCAGACAAGGATTATTTCTTTTAATCAACAAGTTGCTTGATGTGTCAGGGGGAAGTTATGAACAGTGTATTCATCGTTAATTTCGTTGGTAGAGCCTCTCCAACAACGATCAAACAGTTAGCGGCTATTACTCATGAAAATGGGGGGAAATGGCTAATCAGCAAGGTTAACTTCATTGAAGACCAAGTGGCCGCAGTGATTAAAATTGACATGCCATCACAGCACGTTCAAACCGTTAAAGATGCCTTCAGCTCTCACCCAGACTTGGTTGTTCAGTTTGTTGATTCAGACTCAACCACTCACGACAAAGAAACCATCTTCCAACTTCGTCTCGATTCGAATGATCGTGCCGGCATTGTCAATGAGATTACCCACGTGCTCGACAATCAAGGCATCAGCATTCTTGATATGGACTGCCAACGCGTATTTATTGCTGGCGGCGGTGGTGTCAGCTCCAGTTTGTTTACCGCTAATATGGCGATTAAATTGCCTGTCGAGCTTGATATCGAAGACGTCGCCAACGAGCTAGAATCCTTGAGTGAAGACACTCGCGTGATTATCGAGTCTTAACAAACAAAAAGAGCAGCCAACTGGCTGCTCTCCTCTATTATCTATATAACCGGACTTACTGTACCGACCATAGTGATAAACTACGTTTGAAATCTTCGTAACCAAACTCGTTGAGTTTTTGAATCTCACCATTAGTGCGCTCACAGTATACGGAAGGCATCTTCAGACCGTTGAACCAGTTCAGTTTCACCATAGTGTAACCTGCACTATCAAGAATGTGCAGACGCTGGCCAACGTGCAGAGGCTGGTCAAACTTAGCCACACAGAATTGGTCGCCTGCCAAACATGAACAAGAACCAATCACGTACTCATGTTCACCATTTTCTGATGCTTCAAGCACTGATGCAGGTTCTTTGTAGATCAGCGTATCAAGGCGGTGTGCTTCTGTTGCAGAATCTACGATTGCCGTTTTCATGCCGTTTTCAACCAAATCCACCACGGTCACAACCAAATCGGTGGTTTTAGTGATGATCGCTTCACCTGGCTCTAAATACATCTGTACGCCGTGCTTCTCAGAGAACGCTTTCAGCGCTAGACCCAGCTTTTCTACATCGTAACCTGGCCACGTGAAGAACACGCCTCCGCCCATGCTGACCCAATCAAGTTTGTTGAGATAAGCACCGAAACGCTCAGAGATGGAATCCAGTAGCGCGATGAAGACGTCCACATCTTTGTTCTCACAGTTCATGTGGAACATCACGCCATTAATGCTATCGAATACCGCCGGATCAATATGGTCAGCCTGTACACCCAAACGTGAGAACTGGCGAGCAGGGTTTGCTAAATCTTGGCTTGCGTAACTCACACCTGGGTTCAAACGCAGACCGATAGACGCTTTGCCTTCAACGATATGACGGTGCGCTGCCAGCTGAGACTGTGAGTTGAAAATGATTTTATCGCACAGATCCGCGACTTCACGAACATCATCTTCGCTATAACCCACACTGTAAGCGTGCGTTTCGCCACCAAACTTTTCATAACCTAGCTTCACTTCGAACGGCCCTGAGCTCGTCGTACCGTCTAGGTAAGGTTTGATGATGTCGAATACACCCCAAGTAGAAAAGCACTTCAGTGCCAATACCAACTTAACCCCAGAAATTTCTTTTAACTGCTTAGCAATCTCTAGATTTTGGATCAACTTTGCTTCGTCAATCATGAAAAATGGTGTTTTCAATTGCTCTTTGTTCATATTTATCATCACTTTAACTGAACAAAGCCGGTGCAACGCACCGGCTTGAAGATAGGACTGAATAATACAGCGAAAGGCTTACTTCAGTGTATGAATCGTTGGTTGACCAGGAGCTAGCTCTAGCACATCCCAATCCAAGCCGATAGCTGGCATGGTTTCTAGGAACGGATCTGGATCCAACTGTTCCATGTTGAATACGCCAGCCTCAGCCCAAGCACCGCGGAAATACTGCAGTGCAGCAGTAATCGCAGGAACACCTGTGGT
Source organism: Vibrio sp. CCUG 15886 (assembly GCF_028570825.1). Taxonomy (NCBI): domain Bacteria; kingdom Pseudomonadati; phylum Pseudomonadota; class Gammaproteobacteria; order Vibrionales; family Vibrionaceae; genus Vibrio; species Vibrio sp. CCUG 15886. The sequence continues at coordinate 338,768 of NZ_JAQQBT010000004.1, forward strand.
GTAGGCAATTGCTTGGTGCTCGACGTCTTTGTAAGCGACTTCGTGGTCTGCGTTATTGTAGATAAACACGCTACGCTCTTTGCCGTCTTTCTTACCTTGAACCCAAGTACCGATACACGTTAAACCGGTGTAACCTGGAGCCAAAGACGTTGGATCTGGCAGCATCGCTTTCAATACTTGCAGAGGCTGAACCACCGTACCGTCATGGAGTGTTAGTGGCTCTGGACTCAACAAACCAATGTCACGCATGCAGTTGAAGTAGTTTAGGTAACGATCACCAAAGCCCATCCAGAATTCAATGCGCTTAGCAGGGATGAACTCTTTCAGCGAGCGAACTTCATCGTGCGCCATTGAGTACACTTTGAAGTTGCCACATTTCGGGAAATCAAACTCTAGCATACGAGTGTGGCAAGGAACGCGCTTCCACTCTTCATTTTCCCAGTAGAAAGAATCCCCTTGGATTTCCAATAGGTTCGTCTCTGGGTCAAAGTTGGTTGCAAATTTCTTACCGTGATCGCCTGCGTTGATGTCCATCACGTCAATGGTGTCGATCTCATCAAATAGGTGCTTCACTGCATACGCAGCGAAAACAGAAACAACACCAGGATCGAAACCTGCACCAAGGATACCCGTGATGCCCGCTTCTTCGAACTTAGCACGGTATTTCCATTGCTCGTCATAAGCTTCTGGTACTTGCTGACCTTCACTACATAGGTCAACCGCTACCGATGTATCTAGGTAAGACACTTTCGCTTGGTAACACGCTTCCATAATGGTCAGGTTTACCCAAGGAGGACCTGCATTGATAACCAAATCAGGTTTTACTTCCTTAATTAGTGCAACCAGCGAGTCCACATCGTCAGCATTCACAGCACGAGCTTCAAGTTTCTTACTTGAATCTTTCAGGTTGTTACGACCATGAATCGACTCAATGATCTTTTCACACTTGTCTAAAGTGCGAGAAGCGATAGTAATGTCACCTAGAACATCGTTGTTTTGTGCTGCTTTGTGTGCAATTACCCAGCCTACGCCGCCTGCACCAATTTGTAAAATTGCCATAGTTTTCCGTTACCTTTATTGCGCTAGCTCAGCCGCTAGAGTGTTGATTTTAGATAGTAAAGATTCAAAATCTGACATCTTCAGACATGGGTTAAGAATCGTGAATTTCAGCGCTGTTTTGCCATCTACGATTGTTTCACCCAGGACTGCCACACCGCGAGTCAGTGCCTCCAGTCTCAGCGTTTTATTCAACTCATCCAGATCCGAACCTAGAGTAGAACGGAACAAGACAGTGGATAGTGAAGGTTCAGCCAATAGCTCGAAGCCCTCTGTATTACGCACTAAATCAGCCACCTCAAGTGTTTGACCTAGAATGTGGTCGTACATCGCGCCTAGCGCTTTCGGACCCACGTTTTGCATCGTCATGAAGACTTTCAAAGCGTCAAAACGTTTAGTGGTTGCGATCGATTTGTCCACCAAGTTTGGCAGTTCGTCGTGTTCGCGGTTTAAGTAATCGGCATGGTGCAACAAGAACTTGAAGTTCTGCTTGTCGTTAACAAGCACAGCACCACAACTGATTGTTTGATAGAACAATTTGTGGAAATCAACACTCACTGATTGCGCACGTTCAACGCCTTTCAAGCGCGCTTTCTGACTGCTCAGAATCAGAGCACCACCGTAAGCACCGTCAACGTGCATCCACAGATCGTGTTTTTCTGCCACGTCAGCAATGGTGTTCAAATCGTCAATCGCACCGTGGTCTGTCGTACCTGCCGTACCCACGACAGCAAATGGAATCAAACCTTCAGCTTTCGCCTGCTCTACCGCAGCTTCCAGCTTAGTCACATCCATTGTGCCATTTGCGTGTGCATCAATGGTCAGAACGGCTTTTTCGCCCAAGCCCATCCAAGAAGCGGATTTTTGCACTGTGAAGTGCGACTTCTTAGAACAGATAATGCGCAGTTTGTCAGCGTAATCTGGAAGACCATGCTTCTGGATTGAGTGACCACTCAACTTGTCTGCAATCCAATCACGAGCCAGCATTAGGCCCATTTGGTTGCTTTGAGTACCGCCACTGGTGAAGATACCGTCTGCTTTCGCACCCAACTCATACTTGTCGCACAGCCAGTTAATTACTTTCTGTTCAACGTAAGTAGCTGATGAAGATTGATCCCATGAATCCATCGATTGGTTCAGTGCCGCGATCATTGCTTCTGCAGCCACCGCTGGCATAAGTGGTGGCGTGTGCAAATGCGCAATACAGTCAGGGTGCTGAGTAAAGATAGAGTTCTTAACAACGAGCTCTGTTGTTTCGTCGATGATCTCTTTTAGTGGCGCGTTTTTGTTATCTAGATCAACCGCGTAAATCGCGGATTCTAACGCTTTCGGATCCATACCGGAGTACGGTGCATCCACTTCTTCAAACGCGTTCTTTAGTGCCGCAGTCGTGTGGTTCATCACCGAGGCGAACTCTTTACTGCCGTTTACGCCTGTGTGGATAAAGTGTTTTTTCCACTCGGCATTTTCTTCAACAGTTTTCAAATTGCCACCCGCAGCGAGAATCGCTTCTTCCAAAATACGTAGGGCAAAATCAATCTGCTCAAAAGAGATGATGAGAGGAGGAAGGAAACGGATAACCGAACCGTCACGACCACCTTTCTCGACCATCAAACCGCGCTCTAGCGCAGCACGTTGAATGGCAAGAGTCAGCTGACCGTCAGAAACAGGCTCACCAAACTTATTCAATTCTGAGCCTGGCTTACGAATTTCAACGCCCAGCATCAAGCCTTTGCCACGAACTTCCGCAATACAATCCACGCGTTGTTGAATTTTTTCCAAGCCGTGACGTAGGTACTGACCTGCCACATTTGCGTGTTCAACAAGGTTATCACGCGTGATAATTTCAAGCGCTTTTGCACCAGAAACCATCGCGAGCTGGTTACCACGGAAGGTACCCGTGTGTTCACCCGGACGCCATGTGTCATGCTTTTTGTTAATCACTAGTAGCGACATTGGTAGACCACCACCAATGGCTTTAGATAGACACAATACGTCAGGAACAATGCCCGCTTCTTCAAACGCGAAGTTATAACCTGATTTGCCGACGCCACACTGGATTTCGTCGAAAATCAATAGCATACCGTGTTCGTCACAGATACGACGAAGTTCACGTAACCAAAACGCTGGAGCAGGAATAACACCGCCTTCACCTTGAACAGGCTCAACAATGATTGCTGCAGGTTTCATGATACCTGCCTCGTCATCGTTAAGCAGACGTTCGATGTAGCGAATACTCGCTTTTGCACCTTCGTCACCACCCAGTCCAAACGGACAGCGTAGGCTGTATGGGAAAGGCATAAAATGCACATCCGACATCAAACCAGTACGACGAGCCTTGGTATTCAAGTTACCCATCATACCCATGGTGCCGTTAGTCATACCGTGGTATGCACCGCGGAAAGCAAACATGGTATTACGACCAGTGGTTTGTTTCGCCAGTTTGATGGCCGCTTCCACAGCATCCGCGCCAGATGGGCCACAGAACTGAATCACACAGTTGTTGCCAAGCTCTTCAGGTAGGAAGGCTTTCACCGATTTGATGAAATTGGTTTTTGCTGTCGTCGCAATATCAAGCGTTTGATATGGAAGACCAGAATCGAGCTGCTCTTTTAGCGCTTGATTGATTTCCGGGTGGTTGTAACCCAGTGCCAAAGTACCCGCACCAGCAAGACAGTCCAAAAAGATCTGACCGCGAGTATCTTCCACTAGACAGCCATAAGCCTGCTTAATTGCGATAGGCAAACGGCGTGGGTAAGAACGTACTTCTGACTCGTGCTCAGCCTGATCAAGTAACACTTGATCTGGCGTTAAATCATAAATTCCTTCAACAACAGGAACTTGAGAAGAAAAGATAGTCGCGATAGTGTTAGTATCGACTTCAAAGGCGGTGCTCATACATTTTCCCTTGAAATAAAAAAATGATTCTCGCCCCCGGCGCACTCAGTAACTCTTAGTACGTAATTGGGACATGACCAAGCCTTCCGATTGGCGTTAAATAACGGGTACGGAATAGCGACCATTACATCGAATGGTAAAGTATCGGTCTTAAAATCAAGGCTCGGTAATGCTTCTGTTTTGCAAAACAGGGCATTCAGGAAGTATGAAGCTGATTAATGTGTGATTATTAAAAAAGTTCAACGTTGGGTTTCCCATTTACATGCCGCTGCTTAAGCAACATTAGTATCCCGTCTATCGACAAAAGGCTCTGTCGATACCTACCCTACGTAGTGTCACAATCAGCTTGAATGGTCACTACGCGTGTCCCCCAGAACTACTGTCCGAGATTGCGCGCGAATTTAGCACAATTAGAAATAGACTGGCAACAAGTTTTAATAATAATTTTGCCGATTAGCTCGCACTACGAAATGCAAGAATAGAGAATAACAAGAAGAAAACGGGACGAAACGAAGCACCACAGGCAACATCGACTTGAAGAATCGGTGAAAACAAAAAAGCCCAGCATTTCTGCTGAGCTTTCGTGTTTGGAGCGACACACGAGGTTCGAACTCGTGACCTCAACCTTGGCAAGGTTGCGCTCTACCAACTGAGCTAGTGTCGCA
>NZ_JAQQBT010000050.1:0-724 GCF_028570825.1 Vibrio sp. CCUG 15886
CCCCTTAACGCGGCGTTAGCATAAATTTTTATAGAAGGAGTAGTAATAAAAATGGATAAACTAGGTTCTGATGTTTCGTTCTATGTAGTGTCACCTAAGAAGTTTACGGTAATGTATGTTGGAACCTTGGGTCTCTATGGATTTTATTGGATGTATAAAAATTGGTCTATATACAGAACTGCTTCCGGTGAAAACATCTGGCCTATAGCAAGAGCGATATTTTTTATTTTCTTCTTACATTCACTGTGCACTAAGGTAACTCAGAGTGACAGTTTGTCTTCCCAAGGAGATTTGCCTAAGGTACTGGAGTGGGATGCAACAAAATATGTTTTATTGAATGTTTTAGGTGTAATTTCAGACGGTCTTGCTGACAACGAAATAGCATTACCATACAGCTTTTTTGTAAGTTTTGTTCTTTTTCCTTTTATGTGTCAAATTCTTTATAAGATACAGCTGACTATTAATGAGTCTCAAAATGATATGTTTGGTGACACCAACAAAAAGTTAAGTTGGCTTAACTATGTATGGCTATCCCTGGGGGGCGCGTGGTGGCTAATGGCAATATTGGGTGGCTATTTAACATTTACTGGCGAAATTTAAGCTAACAAAGCGTTAAAGAGGGACTTGGCACGCGTGGCATTTTCAGTTTGCGTTGGGTTTAGTGGTTAAGGTGTTATGCGGTCACTTTTGTATTGCGTGCCCGCGCCCCTTAACGCGGCGTTAT
>NZ_JAQQBT010000051.1:0-722 GCF_028570825.1 Vibrio sp. CCUG 15886
GCGTTAGGCTTTTTATTTAAATGGAGTTATATATGTCAAATTTAGCGAAAATGATACTAGTGTTCACTTTTTCAAGTTTTTTACTGCTCTTTATTTTATTTTTCCCAAATCTTTCAGATAAGCTTCAGTTGTTTGCGCACGTTTCAACAGTGGTAATGGTTGTGATTCAATTGCTGGCATTCTTTGTAATTAAGAAGCAATTGTCCATGCAGAAGCACCTTAACGTGGCAAATTTCACTCTCAGAGCAATGGAACAACTTGGAGAGCAAAAAGTCTTGCATGAGAAGTTACAAAATAAACATTCAACAGATATAACAAAAGCTGAGGTTGTGGCATTTTTGAATATATATGAAAGTATATCTTCACTAATTGATACTGGGGTTATAACCTTTGAAGATATTGATAATGCTTTCGCGCATAGGTTCTTTTTGGCGTGTAATCACCCCAGAGTTCATGAATTAGAGCTTAAGCCGGATGCTAGTTACTACAAAGCAATTTATAGACTGCACAAAAAATGGCTTAACTATAGAGAGTCGAGAAAAATTGAGACCTTTGAAGATAATTCTCTAAGAATGTATGAGTTTTATGAAACTCTAGCGGCCTAACAAACTGTTTAAGAGTGATTCGCAACGCGTGGTATTTTTTCCATGCGTTGCGTGTAGTGTTTAAGGTGGTATGCGTCGGCATCGGTATTGCGTTGCTCACACCTTAACAGGGCGTTA
>NZ_JAQQBT010000052.1:0-655 GCF_028570825.1 Vibrio sp. CCUG 15886
TATCCACGCCTTGCGTATCTTCTGCGACACCCGATGCGTTGCCCGCAACGTCGGTCACTTGCGCCGTCACTTTCACGCCTGTCGCATCTGCCGGCACTGTCACCTCAACGGTGTAGCCGTTGTCCAGCATCTCTTGGGTCACCTTGCCGTTGAACAGCTCAGTGCCATTGCCATCTTTGATGACCAAGATGTCGTCCACTTTCGTACCATCGGCCAGCGTCACTTTCGCGCTCACTGTGCCATCAGCACCGATTTCATCTTGGTTGTAGACGCCATCCGCACCCATGCCTTGGAACTCAACCGTTGGCGTCGGCGCATCCACGTTATCCACGCCTTGCGTATCTTCTGCGACACCCGATGCGTTGCCCGCAACGTCGGTCACTTGCGCCGTCACTTTCACGCCTGTCGCATCTGCCGGCACTGTCACCTCAACGGTGTAGCCGTTGTCCAGCATCTCTTGGGTCACCTTGCCGTTGAACAGCTCAGTGCCATTGCCATCTTTGATGACCAAGATGTCGTCCACTTTCGTACCATCGGCCAGCGTCACTTTCGCGCTCACTGTGCCATCAGCACCGATTTCATCTTGGTTGTAGACGCCATCCGCACCCATGCCTTGGAACTCAACCGTTGGCGTCGGCGCATCCACGTTATCCAC
>NZ_JAQQBT010000053.1:0-626 GCF_028570825.1 Vibrio sp. CCUG 15886
GCGGCATTCACCCCTTAACGCAGCGTTATGTTGCATTGCAATCAATTTTTAATAGGGAATTATTTTTATGAATCCAGGATATATATACATAATGGAAGACCAATTGAACTGTAATGTGGTTAAGATTGGTTTCACTCTTGACCCAGTAGAAAGGTTAAGACAGCTATATAATACTTCGACGCCTTTACCGTTTGTGATCTCTTATCTATGGGGAGTAGATGACATGGGGCAAGCTGAATTAGCTGCACACTCTGTTATGTATCAACACCGGATAAACCCGCAGCGAGAATTCTTTTTTATTGTGCCTCCTAATTCGGACCTTCCAGGAGAAAATTGTCCAGAAACATGCTCCGCCTATTTGTTTGGTTTGAGTGAAGCAATTGAAAATGCATTTTATTATTATAACGTTAATTATAACGCAATTGACTTGGAGTGGTTTAAAGGTAAATACCGAGATAGATTGGCTGAATTTCCAGATAGCATCAAAGGATTTTAAATACAACATAACAAACTGTTTAAGAGTGATTCGCAACGCGTGGCGTTTTTACCATGCGTTGGTTTTAGTGATTAAGGTGGTATGCGGCGGCTTCGGTATTGCGTTGCTCACACCTTAACAGGGCGTTATG
>NZ_JAQQBT010000054.1:0-616 GCF_028570825.1 Vibrio sp. CCUG 15886
GACCATTGCCTCACCAATACCTCTAGCGGGGCATACTGAGCCAAACAAATACGCATATTCAAACTGCTGCTGTTTTACCACTCTTGGTCTTGAGCCACGCTCAGCCCAAAGTCGAGTTGTCGTGTTTTGCTGGCCAAATCTTGCTTCATCTTGAAACCAGACATCGACGTTATCAAGCCCCATGTGACCGGGGATCTTAAGGATCGTTTCAATTTTGAATTTTTTTAAAATCGTCTTGGATTTGCTGGGATTGACGAGGGTGCTTGGAGCGTGAAGTTATCCAAGAAAAGCCCATATGGTTGAGCAAGTAGTAGATCGAATCTGGGTGGTAGTGTTTGCCAAATTCATTAACGATATAAGCATGAATATCGTTACCAGTTAATCGACCGCCAGACGAATCCATCGCTCGAGCTTTTATATACTGACTTAATTGTTCTCGCTGCTCCGCGTTAAGAAATGCTGGGCGACCCGTTCTTGGTTTCTCTTGCAGTCCTTCAAGCCCTTCTTCAAGGAAGGTTTGTACCCATTTATTCACACTGGTTCTGCTTACCTTAAGGAACTTAGCAATTTGGGTTCGAGAGTGACCATCTTTAAAATGGGCCAATGCGAGCAATCG
>NZ_JAQQBT010000055.1:0-605 GCF_028570825.1 Vibrio sp. CCUG 15886
CTTACGTTGAGCGACTCGCTTGTTCTATCGTCCATTTGCCCAATAAAAGTGTAGCCAGTCATTCTGTCGACTAAAGTTACGATACAGTGCTTGGTTCCGCGGCCAACGACGGTATCAATTTCCCAGTGACCAGGCTCTTTTCGATGCTCAGCTTTTGCAGGTCTTTCGGTAATATGACGCTTTGCTGCCAGCCGTCCACGGCTGTCTTTTGAGTTATACCTTTTACGCCTTTTCTTAGTGGATTGGCGTAGGTGCTTCCATAAGGTTCCACCGAGAGTTTTGTCGTTCCAAATATGCTGATAAATGAGCTCGTGGCTCATTGTTGGATAGCCTCTTACCCTTAGGTATCCGACGATTTGGTCAGGACTCCAATCCAGTCGTAGCAAGGCTTCAGGTAACCTGAAGTCAAGTTCGGTATAGCGCTTATTTCTGCGCGACCGGCGCAGCCGGTTGCGAGCCATTTGTTGGGCTCTCCATGCCTGATAGGAGTACCTTTTAAAGTGTCTGTTGTATCGGGAATTACGTTCAATTTCTCGATAGATAGTGGCTTTGTGACGCCCCAGTTGTTTAGCTATTTTAGCGGTACTAATTCCTTGCTTTCTGAG
>NZ_JAQQBT010000056.1:0-601 GCF_028570825.1 Vibrio sp. CCUG 15886
CCAAAAATGCCACGCGGCATGAATCCCTCTTGAACGCTTTGTTATGTGAATTTTTCCAGCGCGCTCAATACACACAACCATTAAACTCAATGATTTGATTGCTTAGGGCGTGACCAACATTGTAAGTCTTAACCATGCCTCCACGGTAGACAAACTCGTTCCAATTTTTCTGCTGTATATCGTAGTAATGAATAGGACAAATTAACTCTGAATACCCTGAACTTCGATATACATCTGGCTCATAAGCGAAAAGAAAAGAATGAGTTACACCATAAGACACCAAGTATTTATCCAGTTCTTTTACGATAACCTTGGCTAAACCCAGACCACGCTTATTTGCTGCAACTGTTATACCGCCAACTATGCCCGCTTTGAAGTTGATGGAGCCCTGTGACATTAACCGGCTATAAGCAAAGCCGGTAGCAACAATCTGACTGTCGTCTTCGATGAGAACTGCACAAACGAATTCGTGGTTAAAATTGACTGTAGAATCTTGACCAAAAACTGAGTTTAGATGTGCATTAATTGACGCTTCATACGCCTCAATTTCACCACTTTTGACGACTGATATTTTCAAGATGAGCTCCATTCACATAACGCC
>NZ_JAQQBT010000057.1:0-590 GCF_028570825.1 Vibrio sp. CCUG 15886
CCTAGGGTTCAAATCCCTATCTCTCCGCCACTACATAGAAAGCCTGCAAAGTAATTTGCAGGCTTTCGTCATTTCTGGTGTTTGATAATAAGAAGGGATTTGTGTCAAACCCCTAGTTGTCAAATATCAGCACTTCACCACTACTAATACCAATCTGGAAAATTAACTGGTCAGGTCTATCCATCTTCTCGAGCACATCTGTCTGACTCTGGCCGAACATTCCAAAAAACTATTCCAAGCCCTACATACTTTGGAGACAATGTCTTCGTAATCCGCAAAAGATTGATTGGCGAGAGAGTGTTGTCTTAACCAACTCCACACTTGTTCTATTGGGTTTAGCTCTGGTGAATAGGGTGGGAGCTTGATGATACTGACATTGTCAAATGGCTCAGCAATGTCATTGGTATGCCAACCCGCGCCATCCATAATGACCACTGCGTGACGACCTTTTTCGGTCACCGCGGAGAGCTGCTTCAAATGCTCAACCATAATGTTCTTGTTAACCCAAGGAACGACCATTGCCTCACCAATACCTCTAGCGGGGCATACTGAGCCAAACAAATACGCATATTCAAACTGCTGCTGTTTTA
>NZ_JAQQBT010000058.1:0-588 GCF_028570825.1 Vibrio sp. CCUG 15886
CATAACGCCCTGTTAAGGTGTGAGCAACGCAATACCGATGCCGCCGCATACCACCTTAAACACTAAACGCAACGCATAGTGAAAATGCCACGCGTTGCGAATCACTCTTAAACAGTTTGTTATACGCGTGCTGACACTACAACGGAACTTTCATAACCTTATGATTTGGCTAACTTTCAACATCAACCGCTAACCAACCTAAAGACTCATACAACGATGGTACATTTGTGTAAACATACAGGTTACTTTGAGTTGTTGCTGATACTTGCCTAACACCTCGATTGATCAGTTCACTCGCAATACCTTGACCACGCCACTCATTGGATACAAAGACTGCGTTAAGCCAAATAACTTCTGAGTCACCATGAGGTTCTGTAAAGCGCGAATAAGCGAGACCACCAATAACTTGGTTCTCTCTGAGAGCAACAATTACCGGTGGAAGGTTTATAGGTATCTACAAACAGAAAGTCAGACCATTCCGTTTGAAACAGCTTCTCTAGAGCAACCCAATACTCACTCTTTTCATCGCAATTTCTGAACACTACCTTGTTCATATTGGATTATTTCCTCAAAAGCGTATAACGCCGC
>NZ_JAQQBT010000059.1:0-581 GCF_028570825.1 Vibrio sp. CCUG 15886
CATAACGCCGCGTTAAGGGGTGAATGCCGCATAAACCAACCTTCCGCAGACCACTTTCACCACCAAAACTCACCGCAAACCAAAAATGCCACGCGGCATGAGTCCCGCTTGAACGCTTTGTTATGTGTTTAGCTCTTAGCTTGTTCTGGAAGCCTTTCGTAACTAGGTACATCACACAATTTCATAGACCATTTAGCGCTACTACCAACAAAGATTTTAGCAGTAGGCGGAATTGGAACTGGACTATCGAGGCTACCAGCCGGAACCATTACGCTGTTAATACTTTCTGCAAACGTTGGGATTGCAGACCCGCATTTTGAACAAAAACTTTTTGCATGAAATGAATTTGGATGCTTATACGTTCTGACATCACTTTCACCGTTTAACCAAGTTAAGGTGCCAGCTTTAGCAAACAAATTTGCGCCATGAGCCGAGCCTGTACCCTTTTGGCAACGAGTACAATGGCATAAAAAGAAAGACTGGAACTCACCTAAAAGCTCATACTTCACACTACCACAAAGGCATGAACCTCGATGTTTATTCGCCATAAAAGCCTCCTTTCTTTCGATTACACATAACGC
>NZ_JAQQBT010000005.1:0-316032 GCF_028570825.1 Vibrio sp. CCUG 15886
ATCTTTTGGATTATCATCAACGAGTGCCCACACAGATTGATAGGTTTATATTGTTAAAGAGCTTGCTTTTCGAGAAGTTTTTCTCTCAAAGCGGAGGTGCATTCTAGCGAGTTAATTTGAAGAGTCAAACACTTTTTCAAATTTATTTCTCAGGAACTTACCTTAACTTTTCACTTGCTGAAGCCTTACGCTGTCTGCCGTGTCAGTGGATGCGCATTATAGGTAGTTTCTTCACATGCACAAGAGCAAAATTAGAAAAAAAAGAAAAAAGCAAATCATTTGCCTACTTTTTGCTCAAGTCGTATTTAAAAACATCAAAAGAGGCGTTTCGCCTCTTTTGATTTACTATTTTCTCCCTCAAAGAAGAGAAAACCACTCTATCTATTGGTGTGCCACAATTTGGTCGTTGTTGACGATAAGCTGTATTTTCTTATCCGGTAGCACTGAACCTGCCAAAATAGATTTCGCCAGCGGGTTTTCGATACTTTGCTGAATCGCTCGTTTCAATGGTCTTGCTCCGTAAACCGGGTCAAAACCAACTTGTGCGATCAATTCGAGCGCTTTATCAGACACTTCCAACGGATAGCCATGCTCTTCCATGCGATTCGCCAAGCGGTTAAGTTGAATCGCTGCGATCGACTTAATATGGTCTTGACCAAGTGGGTGGAAGACCACTGTCTCATCAACACGGTTCAAAAACTCCGGCCTGAAGTGCTTGGTCACCACTTCCATCACCTGTTCTTTGATGCCTTGGTAATCCAACATAGCGAAGTTTTCTTGGATGCGGCTGGAGCCTAGGTTTGATGTCATGATGACCACGGTATTGCGGAAATCCACTGTTCTACCTTGTCCATCCGTCAATCGACCATCATCCAAGACTTGCAGCAGGATGTTGAACACATCAGGATGCGCCTTTTCCACCTCGTCGAGCAAAATCACTGAATAAGGCTTACGTCGAACGGCTTCCGTTAAGTAACCACCTTCTTCATAACCCACATAGCCAGGAGGTGCACCGACTAAGCGTGCCACTGAGTGTTTCTCCATAAACTCGGACATGTCGATACGCACCATGGCATCTTCACTGTCGAACATGAAATTCGCCAACGTTTTGCACAGTTCCGTTTTCCCCACACCGGTTGGACCTAAGAATAAGAACGAACCAATCGGCTTATTGGGATCGGACAAACCCGCGCGGCTGCGACGTATTGCATTCGCAACAACTTCCACCGCCTCTTTCTGCCCAATAACGCGTTTATGCAGCACCTCTTCCATGCGAAGTAGTTTTTCTTTTTCTGCTTCAAGCATTTTGGAAACAGGGATACCCGTTTGCTTGGAAAGCACTTCCGCAATTTCATTATCGGTGACTTTGTTTTTCAACAAGGTCATTTCCTGCATTTCTGCTTGCGTTGCTAGGTCAAGTTGCTTCTCAAGCTCTGGAATACGGCCATATTGAAGCTCAGACATGCGGCTAAGATCCCCCGCTCGTCTTGCAAACTCCATATCCATGCGTGCTTGCTCTAACGCCGCTTTAATATGCTGAGTGCCAGACAGCGCGGCTTTTTCCGCATTCCAAATTTCCTCTAACTCAGCAAACTCACGCTCTTTCTCATTCAACTCTTCGTTAAGTGAGCGCAGACGTTTTTCACTCGCTTCATCGTGTTCATTACTCAGCGCCTGCTGCTCTATCTTAAGTTGGATGATTTTGCGCTCCAACTTATCCAAAGCTTCGGGTTTAGAATCGATCTGCATGCGAATACTGGATGCGGCTTCGTCGATGAGGTCGATCGCTTTGTCCGGTAATTGACGATCAGAAACATAGCGATGCGACAAACTGGCCGCAGCAACGATCGCTGGATCGGTAATTTCAACATGATGATGCAGCTCATAGCGTTCTTTTAAACCACGCAAAATTGCAATGGTGTCTTCCACTGTTGGTTCATCAACCAGCACTTTTTGGAAGCGGCGCTCAAGTGCCGGATCTTTCTCGATATACTGACGATACTCATCAAGTGTCGTTGCGCCCACACAATGTAACTCACCACGTGCCAATGCGGGTTTGAGCATATTGCCCGCATCCATCGACCCTTCACCTTTACCGGCGCCAACCATGGTATGAAGCTCATCAATAAAGAGGATGATATTGCCTTCTTCTTTAGACAACTCATTCAATACCGATTTAAGTCGCTCTTCAAATTCACCACGGTACTTCGCTCCAGCCACCAACGCGCCCATATCGAGTGACAATACTCGGCGACCACGCAGACCTTCGGGCACCTCGTTATTGATGATACGTTGTGCTAAACCTTCAACAATGGCGGTTTTACCAACACCTGGCTCACCAATGATCACGGGGTTGTTTTTGGTTCGACGCTGCAATACTTGGATGGTGCGACGAATTTCATCGTCACGTCCAATCACAGGGTCAAGTTTGCCCTGTTCTGCACGTTCCGTCAGATCAATGGTAAATTTCTCTAACGCTTGGCGAAGTTCTTCCGCATTTTGATCATTCACTTTTTGACCACCGCGAATTTGCTCGATAGCTTGACTCACTTTCTGTTCAGTTAAGCCAAGTTCTTTGAAGAGCTGGCCAAGTGGTCCTCTATCTTCGATTGCTGCGAGCAAAAAGATTTCAGATGAGATGTAAGCATCTTGGCGTTTTTGTGCAATCTTATCGCACAAGTTAAACATCGCGCCCATGGCTGAGGAGAGCTGTACATCACCACCAATACCGCTCACTTTGGGCAAACGATCCAGCATTTCGCTGAGTTTTGAACGTAGGTGAGTGACATCCACATTTAAGATGGTCAGCAGTGGACGAATAGGGCTGCCGTTTTGATCAAGCAGCGCCACCATTAAGTGAACAGGTTCAATGTATTGATGATCGCGCCCTAACGCCAATGATTGTGCATCAGAGATAGCGATTTGAAATTTGCTGGTAAATCGATCAAGACGCATAGCTACCTTCCTAACCTCAACTGAAGTAAATTCTTTAATCAGTATGAAAGATGGCTACGCAAAAATCGTTTTTCAAGGGGGAATTAAAAACTAACGCTCGGTAAATTAAACTGACGTTATTCAAACCAGATAAAGCTCGCTTGACGTCCAGTGACACCTTCGCGACGGTAAGAATAGAAGCGTGAATCTTGATAGGTACACAATTCAGAAGAGTAAATCGCCTCAACCCCTATTGAAGAGAGACGAATACGCGCCAGCTGATCCATATCAGCCAACCACTTATTTGGTGTGATATGAGTAGAAAACGCATTCACTGCTTGAGGGTGTTGTTGGCAAAAAGCCTCCACCACATCCTCTCCGACTTCAAAAGCCTGAGGACCGATCGCAGGGCCAAGCCAAATCAGCACATCTTGTGAAAAGTGACGAAGTGCTTCCTCAACGATCCCGCCCGCCAAACCACGCCAACCCGCATGCACGGCGGCAACTTGCGTCCCTGAGGTATTGGTGATTAAAACGGGTAAACAATCGGCAGTCATCGCACTGCAAACGACATCAGAGGAATGAGTAAAAACCCCATCAGCATCAAGGATTACTTCGGTTGGTCCTGTTGCTTCAATCACCGTCGTAGAATGAGTTTGATTGAGCCAAATCGGTGCACTCGGCATCTGAGCCTGTTCGGCTAACCATTGACGATTTCTCATTACTATTGAAAAATCATCCCCAACATGTGTGCCTAAGTTCAAACCAGTGTAAACACCCGTCGAATAGCCACCTTGGCGAGTCGACGATAATGCTTTGACATTCTTAGGCGCAGGCCAGTTGGGGATAAGCATCAATCAGTACTCGTCTGGTAAACCATGCTCTTGTGCATCACGACGTAAAGTTTCAGTCAACTCAACCATATCGTCTGGCACCGGCGCATGGAACTCCATCTCTTCACCTGTGATCGGATGCTCAAAGCGCAGCATCACTGCATGAAGCGCTTGGCGATCAAAGTTTCGGATCATTGCCGTAACGTCTTCAGAAGCGCCCGCTGGAATTCGAGCACGCCCACCGTAAGCCGCATCACCTAATAATGGATGTTGTAGGTAAGACATATGCACACGAATCTGGTGAGTACGGCCAGTTTCAAGACGCAAACGGATACGCGTGTGCTCTCGGAAATGCTCCGCCACTCGGAAATGCGTCACAGCAGGCTTACCCATGGGGCTCACCGCCATTAAGGTACGTTTTGTTGCATGGCGGCCAATCGGTTTATCGACTTTGCCCCCCGCCGTCATTCGGCCAATGGCAATGGCTTCGTATTCACGCGTAATATTGCGTTTTTGAAGAGCACGCACCAAACGTGTTTGTGCCGGTACGGTTTTCGCCACAACCATCAGACCCGTGGTGTCTTTGTCCAAACGGTGAACAATACCTGCACGCGGCACTTCCGCCACTTCAGGACAATGGAACAACAATGCGTTTAACACTGTACCGTCTGGCGTACCAGCCCCTGGGTGGACGACAAAATCACGAGGCTTATTGATCACTAAGATATCGTCATCTTCATAGACAATATCCAGTGGAATATCTTGCGCTTCCCAGCGCACTTCATCTTCCAGCTCGGCCAAAACAGTAATCACTTCCCCACCCATTACTTTCGTTCTAGGTTTGGTGACTACGTTACCGTCCACTGTGACTTTTCCGTCAAGCAACCATTCTTTCAGGCGCGAGCGAGAAAAGTCAGCGAACAACTCTGCGATAGCTTGATCTAGGCGTTGGCCTAATTGGCTATCTTTTACGGTATTTGTTAATTCAATCTGCTGAGCCATATCGAACTTTTTTAAAAACTGTGAGACTAATGCTCACTACTGTGGAAAAATAGTGTATTGCAACATTGTATCTGTTACTGACAAGAAAGTAACGGAAGCTTAAGAAATATTTAGAATCAAGGAATCGACTCCTGACATGAAACACCATACTTTAGCAGGCCTGCTCGCGGTATCAGTGTTGTTTGGCTGTTCAAGCAGTGAACAAATTGTGCCGGATGTGCCACCAGCAGAGCTGTATGCAGAAGCACAAACCTCTCTTCAAGGAGGAAACTGGCTCACAGCGATTGAGAAACTAGAAGCGCTAGATTCCCGCTACCCTTTTGGTGCTTACTCAGAACAAGTACAACTTGATTTGATTTACGCCTATTACAAGAACGATGATTTGGCTTTGGGTCTGGCGACCATTTCGCGTTTTACGCGTTTAAATCCAACACACGAAAAAATGGACTGGGTGCTGTACATGCGTGGTCTCACCCATATGGCACAAGATCGTAACTTCATGCACGACTTGTTTAACATTGATCGTAGCGATCGCGATCCTGAGCCAGTCAAACAAGCTTTTGATGATTTCAAAAAACTGCTTGAGCGCTATCCAAACAGCCCATATGCGGAAGATTCTCAAAAACGCATGTTTGCTCTTAAAAACCGTTTAGCAGAATATGATCTAGCAACCGCCGATTACTATCTGCGTCGTGAAGCTTGGATTGCAGCCATCAATCGTTCTCAGGAGTTGCAGAAAACCTATCCAGATACCATCGCTGCGAGAAAATCACTCAAAATCCAGCTTGAGGCGTATAAACAATTAGGTTTACAAGATGCCATCGCACGCACTGAAGAGTTGATACGTCTGAATCCGCTCTAATGCCACGATGACAAGAAACACAAAACGCCGCTATACAGCGGCGTTTTTATATGAATCATAGTGACAAAGATCACAAATCGATATTGGTTACTTTTTGATACAACTCGTTATTTAAGCTGAACAACTCCCCTGAAAACCAGTTGAATTTCAGCCATCTACTCTACCCAATCTACTGTTTTCCTATCGAAGCACAAGCTTTTTTCAAAGAAAAAACGACAAGGCTTGCGAAAGATCACATTCCTCTTGAACAATAAAAAACGCCCACCAAAATGTGATTTATATCACATTCTTTTATCCTTAAAATCGTAATCTGGAGTCAACCCATGAGGGATGCAACAGAGGAAACGCATTTATGAAACTAAACATCACTGGTAAAAACATCGAAATCACCTCTGCTATCCGCAATCACATTGAGAGCAAATTTAAAAAGCTAGAAAAATGGCAAACCGACATTATTAGTTGTCAAACGACCTTTAGTGAAGAACCTGGAAAACAGATGAAGTTCGAGGCCGTGATTAAGGTTCCTAAAGGACAGCTAATTGCTTCCGCGATTCATGAAGATCTATACGCAGCCATCAACGAGGTGGAACAAAAACTAGAACGACAATTGAACAAACTGCAACATAAGCCTGATGCACGTCGAGCTGAAAAACCAGAAGTCGTAGAAGAAGAGTAATCAACAACCAGATTGAGGGAATGGCGCCAAAAGGCGCCATTTTTTTGCTTGACGCTCAATGCTGGCTTGCTTATTGTGTTCCCACATTCACAAAAGTTTACTATTTATGCAAATCCACTCTCTGTTTAGTTTTGACTTCTTTTTTCTTCGATAGCGGAGGGGCTAACTCGTTTGTGAAAGAAAAGTCAAAAACAAACAGAAAGCCTCCCACATCGGGGGGCTTTTTTATTAAGGAAATGAGCGATGACTGAACAGCCACTTTCTCTCGATGAGATTCGTTTGCGATTAAATGATTTAGATGACCAACTACTCAGCTTGCTCTCTGAGCGTCGCAAGCTCAGCATTGAAGTTGCTAAAAGCAAAGTTGAAACCTCGAAACCAGTCAGAGACGCCTCGCGTGAACAACAATTACTGGTAAAACTGATCACCAATGGCCGTGAGAAATATCAGCTCGACGCTCAGTACATCACCAAGCTGTTCCATACCATTATTGAAGATTCGGTGCTGCTACAGCAATCGTACCTGCAAAACCTGCTCAACCCTGAGCAGAGCAGAAAGCCTCTCGCTCGAGTCGCATTTCTAGGCTCTAAGGGCTCCTACTCGCATCTGGCAAGCCGTGAGTACTTTAGTCGCAAAAACACTGAACTGATCGAACTCAATTGCGATCACTTCAAAGAAGTCACCCAAACCGTGGAATCGGGCCACGCAGATTTTGGCGTTTTGCCGATTGAAAACACCAGTTCAGGCTCGATCAACGAAGTTTACGATTTACTGCAACATACCACGCTCTACATCGTTGGCGAGCTGACGCAACCCATTGAGCATTGCCTAGTGGCCACCAAAGATGTGCGTCTCGAAGAAATAAAAGTGCTTTACTCTCATCCACAGCCTCATCAGCAATGCAGCGAGTTTTTGGGCCGTCTTAAAGGCGTTACCCTCAAATCGTGCGCGAGCACTGCCGATGCGATGAAGAAAGTACAAGAGCTAAACCGTGATGATGTGGCGGCGATTGGCAACGCATCCAGTGGCAAACTTTACGGGCTGCAACCGATTCAGGGCAACATCGCCAACCAAACGGAGAACCACACACGTTTTATTGTCGTGGCACGTAAGCCAGTTGAAGTGTCCGCGCAGATCCCAGCCAAGACCACACTGATCATGTCTACCTCGCAAAAGGCGGGTTCGTTGGTGGAAACCTTGTTGGTGTTACAACGCTATGGCATCAACATGACCAAGCTAGAATCGCGTCCTATCATGGGCAACCCTTGGGAAGAAATGTTCTATGTCGATCTCGAAGCACATCTTGATTCTGAAGAGATGCAACTGGCCCTTGGAGAACTCACTAAGATCACCAAACATCTGAAAGTGCTTGGTTGCTACCCAAGTGAAAACGTTAAACCCACCCAAGTTAAACTGAGCTAAAAGTACAGAATGAGCAAAAAGATCATGGCAACTCAAAAAGTCATTATTGCTTCGCTGAACCCAGCCAAAATCACCGCAGTGGAAAGCGCGTTCACAAGCGCCTTTCCCAACGGTACCTTTGAGTTTGTGGGAGTGAATGTCCCTAGTGAAGTGGCCGATCAGCCAATGAGCGACAGCGAAACTCACCTTGGTGCTCTTAATCGAGTCAGAAATGCTAAGGCTTGCCGAGCAGACGGTGCATTTTATGTTGGTTTGGAGGCGGGCATTGATGGTAACGTCACCTTCGCTTGGACGGTGATTGAATCTCACACTCATCGTGGCGAATCTCGTTCAGCCAGTTTGATGTTGCCACCGAATGTCATTGCCAAATTGGCCAATGAAAACGAGCTGGGTGATGTGATGGATGAGGTGTTTGGCACCGAGAATATTAAACAAAAAGGTGGAGCGATCAGTTTATTGACGCAAAACCAGCTCACTCGTAGCTCGGTCTACCATCAAGCGTTAATCTTAGCCTTAATTCCTTTTACCAATCCTGAGCATTTCCCTGCCAATTTAAGCTAGGATGGGAACTCAAGAGCAAAAAAGGCGGTATCAACCGCCTTTTTTCGTCCCTTCCAATAACTGATTCAAGCGCGCTTTATCTTCATCTGACTTTAACTTCAGCTCATTGGAACCTCGAGTAATGGTCGCAATACCAACGCCCAACATTTGGCTGATTTGTCGCTGGGAAAGCTCGCCTTTCAATAACTCACGAACGATGTTCACTCTAGACACTAAAGCTTCACGTTCGTCAGGCGTCATCAGCATCGTCAATAACATATCATGCTGCTTTTGTTCGACACTGTGCTTGACCAAATCCACAATTTGTTGCCAGTCTGTATATTCTGGTTGTTGCGACATTACTCTTTACCTATCTCAGTATTTAGTCTCAAGCTCATGCTGATTTAGGAACGCACCATCTACCCCGAGAATGTCTCGATAATAGGTTTCAAACATCAGGATATTTTGTACATACCCACGCGTTTCTTTAAATGGAATGGCTTCAATGAACGCGTACGCATCCAATTTCCCGCCAGTACGTTCACGCCAGCTTTTTACTCGATGTGGACCTGCATTATAAGCGGCAAACGCAAAAATTCGATTATTATCGTACTGTTCCAATAAACCATTGAGATAATGGCTGCCAATTTCGATGTTCTTACCGACTTGGTATAAGTCATCAGAACCTTCATAGCTCAATTGATACTTCTTTGCTGTGTACTTCGCAGTGGACGGCATAATTTGCATGATACCGCGAGCCCCCACAGGAGAGGTGGCTTCTGCGTCCATACCGCTCTCTTGACGGGCAAGTGACATCAACATGATAGGATCAATATCGTGCTTCTCAGCATAGAAGTTGAACCACCAGCGATGCGCCACCGGAAAACGAATTTCCATGTTGTCCCACATTTGCGCCGCAATGCTGGCGGTCACCGTCAAATGATACCAACGCTTAGAGGCCGCATAGACCGCAAGCATGCCTTGAGTTTGTTCGTCACTGCGAGATAACAGGTATTGCCACTCGCTTTTTGCCGCGGCAATTTTGTCTAGCGCAATCAATTCTTCGATACGCGCTAATGAACGACGATAAGGTTCAACCAAGCTGCTATCCAACTTCAATGTGGAGGTAGGATAATTAATAGACTGCCCGATCTCTTTCGCTGCCGCGACACTATAAAAATTACGTTGGCCAACCAGTTTACTCAGTCGCAGCTTCCCTTGGGTTGCTTTGCCCATTTCAATTTCACTGCGCCCCAACCAATATTGCCAACGCAATGAGTTTCGATGTTCATCATCCAACTGAGCAACCCAGCTTTGCACGCCTTTCCAATCCGCCTGTTGTAACGCAAGACGAATTCGGCGCTCAATGAGGTTTTGCTTATGTGATTTTTTCAGCACTGCATCACGCCACTGAGCCAGCGCTTCCGATTCGGTATTAATCAAACGGAAAGCCAAATATTCGGCCGATTCCTGAGCCTGTACCGATGAAAACTTTTGAGCTTTGATGACCTGTGCGTACTGCTCTTGAGCACGTTTGATATCTTTACGTGCCAGTTTCTCTAGTGCTAGCTCAGTTTGCTTACGATAAAATTCATTGGCTTTATGCTGCTTGGCAAACTCCAACACCGACTCAGGACGATTGAACAGCGCTTTCATCTCTTGGGCTTGCTTTTTCGCTTGGCTACTTTTCGGCAATTTCAGCAAATAAGTCATTAACTTGCTGTTTTTCTGCTCAAACGCAAGCAACATACGTTGCAAAATCAGGTTGTCGGTTCGTCCTCCCGCCTGCTCCCAAACCGTAAACAAATGATCACACTCATCCGCAATTTCTAATCCGCTTAGCCATAATTGCTCTGCGCCTTGATAGGCCAGTTTTTTCTGCCCTTGATTGTATTGCGCGTAGTAATAAATACATTGATAACTTTCGCCTCTCGGCTCTTGCTGCTGAAATGACACCACCTCAGACCATGCTTGTTGGCGATATAAAGCATCAAGATATGGCGCGCGAATACGTTGGGAAAACGGGTAATCACGGCTTTGAGTGATAAATTGCTCCACTTCTGTTGGCGATTTTTTTGACAGCTGCGCCAGGAAAAAACGGTAATCGAGATAAGGCGTAAGAGCATAGTCGTCCAGTTGAGAACGCACTTGTACATAGGCCTCATCGTTTTTGTCATCCAACAGTTTTTGCGCTTGTTCATACAAGGCGCGCTGTTTTTCTAATGTCACCACATCCGCAGCACTGACATTCATCGCCACGCCACACAACGCTGCCATCAGCCATTTTGTGGCCGACTCTCTCCCAATATTTTTTAAACTCATTCGCGTCATATCCCCAGACGTTTTTTACCGCTCATTGCCCATAAGGGTATTAGGGCCAAATAACTCACGATATGCATCCAATTACACCGTTCTGTTATAGTGTTGTAAAGATGACAGATGTAAATAATAGTGATTTCATTTTAATGAAACACAGTTACACACTAATGCGGTCATCGTGTTGTCAATTTTATTCATTTGCAGGCCAATCTCTGTGAGCAGAATAGTGTGGAATGGCCACTGAATTTCTCCTTGGACAGTAACAAATCCTCAGCAGTTGATATAAAATACCGCCTCTATGTGGATTTAAAATTAGGAACGATCGGCAATGGCTGAATACGTATATACCATGTCGCGGGTGAGCAAAATCGTGCCACCTAAGCGTCAAATTCTTAAAGACATCTCTCTAAGCTTTTTCCCTGGTGCAAAAATCGGTGTTTTGGGCCTAAACGGTTCAGGTAAATCAACCTTATTGCGCATTATGGCAGGTCTGGATACCGATATTGATGGTGAAGCACGTCCACAACCCGGTTTGAAAGTGGGCTACCTTCCACAGGAGCCTGTTCTTGATGAAAGCAAAACCGTCCGCGAAGTGGTAGAAGAAGCCGTTGCCGATGTGGCGGGAGCATTGAAACGTCTTGATGAAGTGTACGCTGCTTATGCCGATCCTGATGCGGATTTCGATGCGCTTGCAAAAGAACAAGGCGAGCTTGAAGCTCTGATTCAAGCGAAAGATGGTCATAACTTAGATAACGCGCTTGAGCGTGCTGCGGATGCACTGCGTCTTCCAGAGTGGGATCAAAAAGTGGCGCACCTGTCCGGTGGTGAACGTCGCCGTGTGGCTATTTGTCGTCTACTGCTTGAAAAACCAGATATGCTGCTGCTTGACGAACCAACCAACCACTTGGATGCTGAATCTGTCGCTTGGCTTGAACGCTTCTTGGTGGATTACTCAGGCACTGTTGTGGCCATCACCCACGACCGTTACTTCCTAGACAACGCTGCAGGCTGGATTTTGGAACTTGACCGTGGTGAAGGTATTCCATGGCAAGGTAACTACACCTCGTGGCTAGAGCAAAAAGATGCGCGTCTACAACAAGAAGCCTCTCAAGAAAAAGCTCGTCAGAAAACCATTGAGAAAGAACTGGAATGGGTTCGTCAAAATCCAAAAGGTCGCCAAGCCAAATCTAAAGCGCGTATGGCACGCTTTGAAGAGCTACAGAACACCGATCACCAGAAACGTAACGAAACCAACGAGTTGTTCATCCCACCAGGTGAGCGCTTAGGTGATAAAGTCATCGAAGTGAAGAATTTGACTAAGTCATTTGACGGCCGTGTTCTGATCGACGATCTTTCATTCAGCATGCCTAAAGGGGCTATCGTCGGCATCATCGGTGCCAACGGTGCGGGTAAATCAACCCTATTCAAGATGCTGAGTGGTGTTGAGCAGCCTGATTCCGGTACTATCGAGATGGGCGAAACGGTGAAGTTGGCGTCAGTTGATCAGTTCCGTGATTCAATGAACGATAAAAACACCATATTCCAAGAGATCTCTGAAGGTGCGGACATCATCAAGATCAACAACTTCGAACTTCCAGCGCGAGCTTACTGCTCACGTTTTAATTTCAAAGGCGTGGATCAGCAGAAAGTAATCGGCGAACTCTCGGGTGGTGAGCGTAACCGTGTTCACTTAGCGAAGCTGCTCAAAGCCGGTGGCAACGTTCTCTTACTGGACGAACCAACCAACGACCTTGACGTTGAAACACTGCGTGCACTAGAAGAAGCGCTGCTTGAGTTCCCTGGCTGTGCTATGGTGATCTCGCACGACCGTTGGTTCCTCGACCGTATTGCGACTCACATCATTGATTACCGTGACGAAGGTCAGGTTAACTTCTACGAAGGCAACTATACTGAGTACATGGAGTGGCTGAAGAAGACTCTTGGTCCTGCGGCAGCGGAACCACACCGTATCAAATACAAGCGTATGACTAAGTAATCGATTATTGCTTGAAATTTGTGCAAAGGCCGCTAATATAGCGGCCTTTGTTTTAATTACGGTCTACTGTTCCCATTGCCATCCAGCCCGAAAACGGAAACTTTGAGAGAGTAAATATGGCTGAACGACGTCGATTTTCACGCATCATGTATCAAGTCCCTGCGATAGTGAAACAGGGGCAATATGTGTTGCATACTACGATTCAGGATCTCTCACTGCACGGGCTGTTGTTACGTACTGATTCAATGCATACGTTAAGGAACAACGACACTGTGTTGGTGGACTTCACACTTTCTGATAGTGATATTGATATCAGTCTCGAAGCAGATGTTGTGGGCTTTGATCAACAGACAATTAGACTTAAAATTACCCACATTGATATAGATAGTATCAGTCATTTAAAACGCTTGGTTGAACTAAATGTGGGTGATGACGCGCTGCTTCATCGAGAAATAGAACATTTGTCTGATCTCGGTGACGAAGCAAGTTAGATTGCCTGACGAATATAATCATGTAGCTATGTCGAAAAAAATTACTATGCAGATCCCCACTAAAAATGGGGATCAGCTTTTTTATTTGGGTAAAGGTACCGTTGCTACCCTACTGCTCTCTATCACCGCTTTTCCACTGGTACTCGGTGGCGGGTGGTATTGGTATCAGCAGCAAAGCGAACAATCCCAACAATTGCGTGCTCAACTTGATGTATTGACATCAGAAAAGCAGCAATTGATGGCCGACTACCAAGAACAGCTTGATACCAATCACTCTCTGTCGCAGACGTTAACCGAAAAAAGCAACCAAATTCAGTTGCTAGGCAAACGGGTATTTGATGTGGAATCCGTACTCGGCATTGCCGATGAAGAGATCATCGTCGATGAGAACTCTCTGGAAGAGCGCATCGATACCGCTGCTATTGACTCTGCGGTACGAGCCACCATGTTCCGTTTGATCCCAAATGATTCACCAATGTCTTACTTGCGTGTCTCTTCTTCGTTTGGACGTCGAACCAATCCTATCTCTGGTAAACGCCATACCCATACCGGTATTGATCTCACCTGTAAGCGCGGGGAAGAAATCGTGGCACCTGCCGATGGGGTGATTGAGACGGTACGCCCAAGTAAGAAAGGCTTTGGCAACTTCATCACCATGCGTCATTCCTTTGGTTTCATGAGCTCTTATGCGCATTTGCAGGGCTTCAACGTCAAAAGTGGCCAATTTGTCAGCAAGGGCGATGTGATTGCCACCTGTGGTAACTCAGGGAATTCAACTGGCCCTCACTTGCATTACGAAGTGCGTTTTTTAGGCCGAGCCCTCAATCCACAGTACACCATGGATTGGAACCAAGAGAACTTCAACTATCTGTTTGAAAAAGAGAAAACGGTCAAATGGAGTCCTTTGGTCAAGATGATTGATAACGTGGTTCGCTTACAAGTCAATCTCACTAAATCCCCCTATCGTGACATCAGTATTGACACGGTTTCCAGTGAAGAGAATAGCCTCGACCCAAGCTTGCAAACCAACTAATGCAATGGGTAAGCCGAAAATAGAAAGAGCAGCATCAGGCTGCTCTTTTTCTATTTCTAATACGCTTAAATGTTAATCACGATGCAAGTTGTCATTCGCTTGTTTGAGTAAATTTTGGCTTTCCGCCATAAACTGCTGCGAATACCCCCCAAACCAATCACTCACTTGCGTGAAACGTTCAACAAAACGCGCTTTATCGTGCTGATCTAACATCTCTAGTGCCTCGCCAAAGCGGCGATGGAAACGCTTGATCATGTCGATGTTCTCTTGCGACGAAAGAATAATGTCGCCATACAAGTTTGGATCTTGGGCAAACAGACGCCCTACCATCGCTAACTCAAGACGGTAAATGGGCGAACTCAGTTTCAGCAGTTTATCGAGACTTGGATTTTCCTGACTCAAATGCATGCCGTACGCAAAGGAAGTAAAGTGCCTTAACGCTTGAATTAACGTCATGCCGTGGTCGTGTTCGCTGGCCTCAATTTGGCACAAGCTTGCCCCCCAAATCTTAAACTGCTGCAGTAACCACTGATATTGCTCAGCACCTCGACCATCACAGTAGACAATCACTTGCTTGGCTAAACTCGGCACATCGGGACCAAACATAGGGTGCAAACCAACAACCGGCCCAGAGTGCACATCGAGCATGGTTTTCAGCGGCTTCGACTTGATCGAAGTGAGGTCACACAAGATGCAATCCGATGGCAGTTGGGTCAGCTTTTCAATCACTCCTTGGGTTAAATGAATCGGCACGGTAACCACCACCAATCCTGCCCCATCCAATATCTCATCAGCGCGGTGCCAATCCTTACTGCCTAAGATTTTGACCTGGTAACCCGAGAGGGTAAACATCCGAGAAAACAGACCACCCAACTGGCCATGACCACCAATGATCACCACAGAACGCAAGTCCGGATTGAGACATTTAAACCCAGAATCTTTCTCACTAGCATAAGATTCACGCATGGTTCGGCGCAAAATGTCCTCAATGAGCTGTGGAGGTACACCGATTTTTTCGGCTTCTGCACGACGAGAGGCCAGCATCGCCGCTTCTCTATCGGGTGCATAAATTGGTAAGCCATGTTGGCTTTTCACATGGCCAACTTGCTCTACCAATGCCAAGCGCTGAGCCAATAGCTCCAACATCTGTTTGTCTACTGCATCAATCTGTTCACGCAATGCGTTCAGTTCAACTGCCATGATTTACCTTGCTCTATCCTTATTTGAGACGGTTTTCTAAATGCGGCACTAACTCTTTGTGTGCTTTACGCAATAGTGCCTCAGTTGCCTGCCAATTGATACAGGCGTCGGTAATAGAAACACCGTACTGCATCTCAGAAAGCGGTAAATCTGAGGATTGGTTACCTTCATTAATGTGGCTTTCAATCATCAAACCAATGATCGATTTGTTGCCTTCGCGAATTTGATGAATCACATCTTCGGCGACTAAAGGCTGACGACGGTAATCTTTGCGTGAATTGGCATGGCTACAATCCACCATCAATGACGCATCCAAACCCACTTTGGCCATGTCTTGCTCACACTCCGCCACCGACACAGAATCGTAGTTGGTCTGCTTACCACCACGCAGAATCACGTGACCATTTGGGTTACCTTGAGTCGTCAGCAATGACACTTGGCCTTCACGGTTGATCCCCATAAAACGGTGGCTTGAAGAGGCCGCTTGCATTGCGTTGATCGCCGTTGACAAGCTGCCATCCGTGCCATTTTTAAAACCAATCGGCATAGACAAACCACTGGCCATTTCACGGTGAGTTTGTGATTCTGTCGTACGCGCACCAATTGCAGCCCAACTGAATGTATCAGCCAAGTATTGCGGGCTAATTGGGTCGAGTGCTTCTGTCGCCAGAGGGATCTCCATTTCAGCCAGCTCCACCAGCAATTGACGGCCAACATGCAGACCATGCTCAATATCGAAGCTACCATCCAGATGAGGGTCGTTGATGAGCCCTTTCCAACCCACAGTTGTACGAGGTTTTTCAAAGTAAACACGCATCACAATATACAGTTGATCGCTTAACTCGGCGGAGAGCGCTTTTAGGCGACGCGCGTAATCCTTTGCCGCGTCCAGATCGTGAATAGAACAAGGACCACAAACCACCAGCAGACGATGATCTTGCTTATGAATAATATTGGCGACGGTATTACGCGACTCTTGAATGAAGCGGCGGGCGTTGTCGCTCAGTGGCAGTTTCTGTTTTAGCTGTTCTGGCGTAATCAGCACTTGTTCATCGCTGATATTAATATTGCTTAGTTCACTTTTCTGCATGACACTCAACCTGTATATTATTTTTTACACCCTCATATCCCTGAGAGTCGAAATCTGTTTGAACACAAGTTAACAGGGTTGAATTAAAAATCAACCGTAAACAATAAAAAACATCAAGTGTAAAAAATAATTTACACACAATAAAAAACCAAAGCGCCTCGCTTTGGTTTTCAAGTTCGTCTTTTGTTAAGTTTTAGTGGCCCAGTATGCGTAGCATGTTTTCTCTTGCTTCTTTCCATTGCGGCGCCATTTTCAGTTCAGAAAGGCTGAAGCTGCGTTTCTTCAACAAAGATAATGCCAAGGGAACCTCGACGATAGGCAGTGCGTCCAAGGCTGCCACTTGTGCATCGCGTTTATTGCACATCAAAAGCATGTCACAGCCCGCATTCAATGCTTGTAAAGCCCTATCTGCAGGGCCTCCCATCACGGCGGCCCCTTCCATGGTGAGATCATCAGAAAAAATTAAGCCCTTGAAACCCAATTGCTGGCGTAATACCTGTTTTAACCAATATTCTGAACCACTCGCTGGTTGAGGATCGTAATGCGGGTAAATCACATGTGCAGGCATCATGGCGTCTAATAGGCCTGCATCTATTTGCGTTTTGAAGATTGCCATATCCTGCTCAACAATATCGCTTCGTTGGTCAAACGGGGTTTCAAGATGCGAATCGGCCACCACGCCGCCATGACCTGGGAAGTGTTTGCCCGTTGTTGCCATCCCCACCGATTTCATGCCCTGCATGTAGGCACTGCTATGGCACAAAATAGTCTGCGTGTCTTCACCAAATGCTCGGTTGCCAATCGCTTTACATCCAAAGCCTTGGTCTAACACGGGGGCAAAACTCAGGTCGATATCATGAGCAATCAGTTCGGCCGCCATCAGCCAACCGCCCATTTGTGCCATCGCTTCCCCATTGGCCTGTTTGGCATATTCTGCCGCGGCGGGAATCAGAGAAAAACCCTCACGGAAACGCTGAACTCGCCCTCCCTCTTGGTCGACACCAATCAGAAAAGGACGTTTGACCACTTGGCGAATGGCCGAAGTGAGCGCCAACAGCTGCTCACTATCGTGATAGTTGCGGGTAAATAAGATCAATCCGCCAACGGATGGATGCTGTAAAATTTCTTTGTCTTCTGCATTCAGTTCATAACCTGCGACATCAACCCAAAGTGGCCCCATTTTTCTCTCCAAAATCGACGGAATATCTCAAACTCATCGAGGTTATTCCGAATGAATTTGCATTACAATGGTTGGCATGATGAAAACACAATGGAATTGAGTGTGAGCACAAAAGAGTTATATATCGGTGTCATGTCCGGCACGAGTATGGATGGGGTAGATTGTGCCCTCGTGGAGTTCGACCAAGAGCAAGTCCGCTTAATTGCCCACAGTGACTACCCGATGCCAGCAGACTTACGCCAGCAACTGCTCTCCGTTTGCACTGGGCAAGCCACCAACTTAAAGCAGATTGGCGAACTTGATCACCGTCTCGGTCATCTTTTTGCCGATGCCGTGATGGATTTGCTCAGCCAAGCAGGCGTCGACGCGAGCCAGATTAGCGCTATCGGTAATCATGGCCAAACGGTATTTCATCAACCGAATGGCGAGTTTCCTTTTACCACCCAATTGGGCGACGCCAACATTATTGCCACCCGCACCAACATTGACACCGTGGCAGATTTTCGTCGCAAAGACATGGCATTGGGCGGCCAAGGCGCCCCTTTAGTTCCGGCTTTTCATCAAAGTGTATTTGCGCTGCAAGATTCCACGACCGTGGTGTTGAACATCGGCGGGATTGCCAATATCTCAGTGCTCCACCCAACTCGCCCTGTTCTTGGTTACGACACAGGACCTGGGAATATGTTGATGGATGCTTGGTGTGAAACACACACACAACAGAATTATGACAAAGACGCACGGTTTGCTCTTCAAGGAGAGGTGAATGAGGCGTTACTGAATACGCTGTTGCAAGAGCCTTATTTGCATCAAGATGCCCCAAAGAGCACAGGGCGCGAGCTTTTCAATATGGAGTGGTTGAGAGCAAAATTACAAGGGCAGAACTATCGAAGCGAAGATGTACAGCGCACCTTGTGTGAGTACACCGCCTTAACCATTAGTAAAGAAGTTGAGCGCTTTCGCTATGGTCCAACACCGCAGTTGCTGGTTTGTGGTGGCGGCGCACGCAACCCACTGTTGATGCAACGATTGCAGCAGCAGCTGCCTCACTGGCAGGTCTCAACGACCGATGCAAAAGGGGTCAGTGGTGACTACATGGAAGCCATGGCGTTTGCTTGGTTGGCCTATCGCCACCTGCACCGCTTACCAAGCAATTTACCCGAAGTGACTGGCGCGAGCCGCTTGGCGAGCCTCGGTGTACTCTACCCCAAAGCCTAGATAAAACGCGGTGACGGGTAGATGCCTGCCACCGCGTGAAATTAGGCTTCTTGCACCTTGATCAAAGAGACTATCGTCTCTCCTTCTTTTGGCGAGAAGTTCGCACTGTTGTGGCAAATTTGCACACGCCCATTGGTATCCACCACAAACAGCGGCAATACGTAATTATTCGCGTGCGTCTCACGATAATCTGCGTACGTGTAGTTTTCACTGATCTTGGTGTGACGCACTTCCGCCCCTTGATTGATCAGACTGGCTAACTTTTTATAACTGATCGCCTCATCTAAGAATGGCAGCCCTTTGTAGCCATCGGACACCGAATGTTTGTCACCCGAGCCATTGCCATTGGACTTATCGTACAAACAGAAAATCCGCTTATCACTGAAGTCGTTGAGAAAGTGCATACACGCCATAATGTTGAAGTAGCGATCAGGACTCAGCGCCACCACATGCCCGATGCCAATTAAGTTGAGGTACTCATCAGCATGGCTCGATACCGGATTCCCAAAGTAGTGTTCTAAGCCTGCCATGCGTGCTTGACGAATGTAATCCCAGTTCGAATCCGTTAACACCACGCGGCAATCGTACTTGTTGATTGCCTGCGCTAATGTACGCGCAACATCGTTCGCTCCGATGATCAAGAAACCTTTTGGAGCGGGTTCTGACACCCCTAGTGCCACCGCCATCGGGCGAGCCGTTGCACTTTGCAGCACTACAGTACCAATAATCACCATAAAGGTAAGTGGCACTAACAACGCAGCCTCAGACATGCCGAGTGATTCTAACTTGATCGCAAATAACGACGAAATGGACGCGGCGACAATGCCACGTGGCGCCACCCAAGCCAGAAAAGCCTTTTCTTTACCATTAAGCGAGCTGCGTAGCGTAGAAAGATAGATAGATAGATACCGGGCGAGAGACAAACTGAATAAACGCGAATAAGACCAAGGCGCTGATGCCGAGTGTGTAAAAGTCTTCCGGCTGGATACGCGCCGCCAACAAAATGAACAAGCCAGTAATGAAGAGAATGGTGAGATGCTCTTTAAAGTGAAGAATATGCTTGATATCCACCCCTTTGGAGTTGGCTAACCACATCCCCATCACTGTGACCGTTAATAGACCCGATTCATGCTCCAGATGATTCGAGAGCGCAAACACGCCCAGCACTAAGCTTAAAACGGCAAACGGTTGTAGGTATTCAGGCAGCCAGCCACGGCGCAGTACCACCGCGAGAAACTGACCAAACAGAACGCCTAATCCAAGACCAATGGCCAGAATCCACGCTAATACCACCAAACTGTGCGTCTCACTGCTGGAGACAATGAACTCATACACCATCACCACAAACAGAGCACCGAGCGGATCGATTAAAATCCCCTCCCAACGCAAAATATTGGAGAGACGCGTCGATGGCCTAACAGTGCGCAGCAGCGGCACAATCACCGTTGGCCCAGTGACCACTGTCAAACTACCAAACAACAACGCAAGCGGCCAATCAAACCCCAGCAGATAGTGAGTTGCGGTACTGGTTAATCCCCATGAAACCACCGCACCGAGCGTCACTATGCTCCAAACGGTGTTACTGACACCGCGTATTTCGCGAAAGTTCAGCGTTAAGCTGCCTTCAAACAGAATCACAGCGACCGCTAATGACACCATAGGAAAAAGCAAATCGCCCAAAAGCAGCTCTGGCTGAAGCCAGCCACTCACCGGCCCAACCAATAAGCCCGCCACCAATAAAAATAGAATTGCAGGCAGTTTTAACCGCCAAGCAAACCACTGACAGGCAAGCCCTATTACCCCTATACCAGCAAGCCATAATGCGGTTGTTTCGGTTTGCATATCCGTTGCCTCATCCGTTGGGTTAATTAGTTTTGGTATTCATTCCAACCACGCTGCCATTCCATACGGAATTTTTGTGCTTGCTCTGTCCCTTCACAAACACCTTCATAGTATTGACCAGAGAGTCCCATCTGATAGGCAAAATCGGGGTTACAATATTCCGCTACCCCTTCAAGGTAACCTTGTTCATAGTCACTTTTGTTAACTTCACCTAACTCCGCCAACGCTTTATAGCTGCGCTGAGTGTGTCCTGCGATACCATCTTGATAACCAATTTGCTGCCAATCGCCTTGCTGAGCGAGTTGCTCTGTTGAAGCGACGCAACCCGCCAGCAGAAACACGGCCAATCCTAGCGCACTTGTTTTCATTCCATTTCCTTAACTGATTGTTTGTGCAAATACATTATCATCAAAACAGCGAATATGCCGCTCGTGCACAAAAAATAGTTTTGTTCCAACCATTGAGCAAACGTTAAAACCACTTAATTGGCCCATCGACCATTCAACTCGATATTCGACCACTGACTTCATCACCGAATGCATCTCGCCAAACCAAGCTTTACTATCCATCCTGAGCTTAATTAATTATCCAAGGACAAATTGCTATGATGTGGTTTCTTACCTGTGTCGCAGCCCTGATTGGCGGATACTTCATCTACGGTGCTTTCGTTGAGAAGGTATTTGGTATCAATGAAAATCGCCGTACCCCTGCCCATACAAAAACCGACGGCGTTGACTATGTGCCAATGTCGACCAAAAAAGTCTACTTAGTGCAACTCCTTAACATTGCTGGCGTTGGCCCTATCTTTGGTCCAATCATGGGTGCCCTATACGGCCCTGCGGCGATGCTTTGGATTGTTGTCGGCTGTATCTTCGCTGGTGCAGTACACGATTACTTCTCTGGCATGCTTTCTGTGCGTAACGGTGGTGCTTCTGTACCGACTATCACAGGTCGCTACCTCGGCAATGGCGCGAAACACTTTATGAACATTTTTGCCATTGTCTTGCTGCTGCTTGTTGGTGTGGTCTTCGTTTCCGCGCCTGCTGGCATGATCACCAATCTGATCAATGACCAAACCAGCTTCTCTGTGAGCATGACCACCATGGTTGTGGTGATTTTTGCTTACTACATCATCGCGACCATCGTACCGGTTGATAAAATCATCGGTCGCTTCTACCCACTGTTTGGTGCGTTGCTGATTTTCATGTCTGTTGGTCTGATGACGGCGATTGCGTTCTCTTCTGAGCACACGGTGATGGGTGATTTCCAAGTCAGCGACATGTTCACTAACTTGAACCCGAATGATATGCCTCTATGGCCAGCTCTGTTCATCACTATCGCCTGTGGTGCGATCTCTGGCTTCCACGCAACACAATCACCTTTGATGGCTCGTTGTATGGAAAACGAGAAAAACGGCCGCTTTGTCTTCTACGGCGCGATGATTGGTGAAGGTGTTATCGCACTGATCTGGTGTGCTATCGCACTCTCGTTTTTCGGCACTCTTGAAGGACTCGCAGAAGCAGTGAAAAACGGTGGCCCTGGCAACGTGGTTTACAGCGCATCATTTGGTCTGCTTGGCGTATTTGGTGGCGTGATTGCCTTCCTAGGTGTGGTGATTCTACCTATCACTTCGGGTGACACGGCATTCCGCTCTAGCCGTTTGATCCTTGCTGAATACTTCAACATGGAACAAAAAACCCTACGTAACCGACTATTAATGGCCGTTCCACTGTTCGTACTGGGTGGCATTCTGACTCAAGTCGATTTCGGCATCATTTGGCGTTACTTCGGTTTTGCCAACCAAACCACCGCAGTCATGATGTTGTGGACCGCATCAGCGTACCTACTGCGTCACAACAAGCTACATTGGATCACCACAGTACCTGCTTTCTTCATGACAACGGTTTGTGTGACCTTTATCCTCAACAACAGCGCGCTGGGCTTTGGTTTGCCAATGCAACTCTCCACCATTGCTGGCGTACTCTTCGCGGCAGCGGTAACCGGTTACGTGATTAAAACATCAAAAGGCAAAGGCGAAACGAACCTTGCCGATGAGGAAAAACCTCAAGGCGTCACTGAAACCGCTTAATCAATCCACCTTTGCTTGCTAAACCCAACAGAGCCTGCCAAGTGTAGGCTCTGTTTTTATCCACTAAACTCAGGCAGACTAACGCTTTCTCACTTTCGGTGTTGTCAATAATCGTGACTCACAAACGCTGATGCCACCGACAACAAACAGTAGCCACGAAGAGGCAATATGGAACTGGTGATTTCACTGCTACAACAGATGTGTGTCTATCTTGTTTTAGCCTATATGCTCAGCAAGACCCCCATCATCTTACCACTGCTGAACATCTCATCGCGTTTGAGCCATCGTGTTCTTTGCTACTTATTGTTTTCCGCCTTCTGTATCTTGGGCACCTACTTTGGTTTACACATCAATGACGCCATAGCCAATACTCGTGCGATTGGGGCGGTGATGGGTGGCTTGTTTGGTGGGCCAATTGTGGGCTTTGCGGTGGGATTAACCGGCGGCTTACATCGCTACAGCTTAGGGGGATTCACCGATTTAGCCTGCGCGATTTCGACCACGGCTGAAGGCTTGATTGGTGGCTTGCTGCATATCTATCTGATTAAGAGAAACAAAGGCGCACAGCTGTTTAATCCCTCTGTGGTGTTTAGCATCACCTTCGTCGCCGAAATCATGCAAATGATCATTTTGTTGGTCGTGGCAAAACCATTCGATCAAGCCTATAACCTCGTCTCCACCATCGCTGCACCGATGATCATTGCCAATTCGGTCGGTGCCGCGTTGTTTATGAGCATTTTGCAAGACAGAAAAACCATCTTTGAAAAGTACTCCGCCACCTTTTCGCGTCGGGCATTGACCATTGCGGATCGCTCTGTGGGTATCTTGCACACGGGCTTTAACAGTGCCAACGCAGAAAAAATCGCCCGCATTATTTATGAAGAAACCAATGTGGGCGCGGTTGCGATCACCGACCAAGAGAAGATCCTCGCGTTTGTCGGCATTGGCGATGATCACCACAAGCCTAATACGCCCATTTCGTCGCAAAGCACCCTTGATTCGATGAGTCAAAACGCCATCATTTACCTCGATGGTAGCGAGCGTCCATATCAATGCTCTCTCGCTGCCGACTGTAAATTGGGCTCGGCACTGATCATTCCACTGCGGGCAGGTAAAGAGGTGGTGGGAACCATTAAGCTGTACGAGCCGAAGCGCAAGTTGTTTTCAACCATTAATATGTCGATGGCCGAAGGCATTGCCCAACTGCTTTCCAGCCAAATTCTCTATGGCGATTATCAGCAACAACAAACGCTGCTGACGCAATCGGAGATTAAGCTGCTGCATGCTCAAGTGAATCCGCATTTCTTATTCAACGCGCTAAACACGATTAGCGCGGTGATTCGTCGCGATCCTGATAAAGCACGCGAACTGATTCAAAATTTGTCGCACTTCTTTCGCAGCAACTTAAAACAGAACATCAACACCGTCACACTGAAAGAAGAGCTGGCGCATGTGAATGCCTACCTCAGCATTGAAAAAGCACGTTTTGCTGACCGCCTAGAGATAGAGATTGATATCACACCAGAGCTGTTGGACATCAAACTGCCCAGCTTTACCTTGCAGCCTTTGGTGGAAAACGCCATTAAGCATGGTATTTCAAATATGCT
Source organism: Vibrio sp. CCUG 15886 (assembly GCF_028570825.1). Lineage (NCBI taxonomy): Bacteria > Pseudomonadati > Pseudomonadota > Gammaproteobacteria > Vibrionales > Vibrionaceae > Vibrio > Vibrio sp. CCUG 15886. Next base: position 24,332 of record NZ_JAQQBT010000005.1, read on the forward strand.
TGAGGGAGGACGGGTACGCATTTACAGCCAATCTTGTGAGCAAGGTGATGTCATCGTGGTCGAAGATAATGCAGGTAGCTATCAGCCCCCAGCAGAAAATCATTCAGGACTGGGAATGGAAATAGTCGATAAACGGCTGACGCACCATTTTGGGCGTGACTCAGCACTAAAAATCGAGGCGAAAGAGCATCAATTTACTAAAATGAGCTTTATCATTCCCCGCAGCCATCACACTTCAATTTAGCCAACAAGGTAGTAAACGGATGTTGACCGCACTGGTAATCGACGATGAACCTTTTGCTCGCGAAGAGCTTACAGACCTGCTTAGCGAAACAGGTGACATTGATGTGATTGGCGACGCCGCCAACGCGATTGTCGGCTTAAAGAAAATTAATGAGTTAAAACCGGATGTGGTGTTTCTCGATATCCAGATGCCACAAGTTACGGGCATTGAACTGCTAGGGATGATGGATCCCGACACCATGCCTTACGTTGTCTTCGTCACCGCTTACGATCAATACGCTATCCAAGCTTTTGAAGACAATGCGTTTGATTACCTACTCAAGCCCGTTGATCCAGAACGCTTACGCAAAACGGTTAAACGCCTGAGTAAAGCCGCCAGTCATTCCGCCTTGAGCCAGCACATCGCCAGTTTAGCCCCAGAGACCCTCGATCAAATTCCCTGCATTGGTCACAACCGCATTGTGATCATGGCGACAGAGAGCGTTGAATGCGCCTACAGCGACATCAGTGGTGTGCATGTGCGCTCAGCCAGCCAAACCGCCAGTACTCAGCTCACCTTAAAAGTGCTGGAAGAAAAAACCTCATTGGTGCGCTGCCACCGCCAATACCTGATCAGTATTAAAGCCATCAGCGAGATCAAACTGCTGGAAAATGGTTTAGCGGAAATCATCACTAAAACTGGATTTGAAGTGCCCGTCAGTCGCCGCTACCTGAAATTGCTCAAAGAGATGCTGGGACTCAGCCATTAAAAATGGCGATACTGAGATCGCCATTACTAAGACCTGTTGACCTTAGGTATTAAAATCAGGGTGACTCGTTAGTCAATCTGCTTAATTTGCAGCTCTTTAGGCACTTCAAAGAACATGTTCTCTTCACGGCCTAGCACTTCTTCAACCGATTGAGCACCCAACTCTTTAATGCGAGTTAGGATTTGATTGACCAGTTCTTCTGGTGCAGAGGCCCCTGCCGTTACGCCCACTTTGACTTTGCCATCAAACCATTGTGGCTCAATGTCTTGCGGACAATCTGTTAAGTAAGCAGGTGTGCCTAGTTTTTCCGCCAACTCTTTTAGTCGGGTCGAGTTTGAGGAGTTCTTTGAACCAACTACCACTACCACGTCGACATCTTTCGCCAATTCACGCACCGCATCCTGGCGGTTTTGTGTCGCATAGCAGATATCGTCTTTGCGTGGGCCTTGGATCTCTGGGAAAACACGACGCAACTCATCAATCACGTCCGCGGTTTCATCCACCGATAAAGTCGTTTGGCTTACGTAGTGCAAGTTGCTCGGATCTTTAACAATGGCTTTCAAGCCAAGTACATCTTCCGGTTTTTCTACAAGGTACATGCCACCCTGCAAGCTGGCATATTGACCCATGGTACCTTCTACCTCTGGGTGGCCCGCATGACCGATCAGCACCACTTCCATATGCTTACGGCTGGCTCTCGCCACTTCCATATGTACTTTCGTCACCAATGGGCATGTCGCATCAAACACAGTTAGCGCACGCTCTTTGGCTTCCTGACGCACCGCTTGAGACACGCCATGAGCAGAGAAAATAACAATATTGTCGTCTGGCACTTCATGCAACTCTTCGACAAAGATCGCGCCGCGCTGCTTTAAGCCTTCCACCACAAAACGGTTGTGCACCACTTCATGGCGTACGTAGATAGGCGGTTGATACAGTTCCAGTGCACGCTCAACAATACTGATGGCACGGTCGACACCCGCACAGAATCCACGTGGGTTCGCTAACAAGATTTTCATTTCATTGCTCATGGTAGTTTTCTTTTCGCTGGCTATTCTACTGACAAAATTTCAACTTCAAAAGTCACATCTTGGCCTGCAAGTGGGTGATTGAAATCCACCGTCACTGAATCACCAGCAATTTCAGTAATGATGCCTGGGATCTCCATGCCATCTGGCCCGCTGAACGCCATAATGGTGCCGACTTCCACTTGCGCTTCGCCAACAAATTTCGTGCGGTCCATATGGTGAATATGGTCTGGGTTAGGCATGCCAAAAGCGTCCGCTGCTTTTAGCTCAATCGCTTTGTTTTCCCCTACGGTGAGACCAAGCAAACACTGCTCAAAATTCTCACTTAAACTGCCATCGCCCATAACAAACTTCGCGGGTTTGCCCATATTGTGCGTACTGTCTGCGACAGAACCGTCATTCATTTTTATCGTAAAATGCAGTGTGACTGCGGAATTATTATTGATTGTACTCACGTTACTGCTTCCTTGAGGTCATTATTGTTTTTGTTGGTGTATACCCTAAATAGTGGGAGTTGCGGCTAGGCGACAAGATAATTCATCCCTATGAGCATAATGCGCTATGTGATTAGGGCGGCTGGCGTACCGGGAAATTATCGCAGTCAACAACGCTGCAGCTTCAAATATGACGGGTATACTAAAAAGCGTCGCCAGAATCAACCGACGACGCTTAGGGTTATTCGCGATCTCGCAAAGATTACTTCTCTTCTTCCTTTTTCCGGAAGCCATCGAGAATGATCATCGCCGCGCCAAGACAAATTGCCGTGTCGGCTAAGTTGAACGCAGGCCAATGGTAAGTACCCCAGTAAAAATCGAGGTAATCCACCACAAAGCCATGCACCATGCGATCAAACACGTTGCCAATCGCACCACCAATGATCATGGCATAAGCGACATTATTCCATTTTTCTGCCGCTGGTAGCTTGCTCATCCAGTAGGTCAATAGACCCGTGACCACAAAAGCAATACTGGTAAATAACCAGCGCTGCCAACCGGCTTGCTCGCTCAAAAAGCTAAATGCGGCACCGTAGTTATGCACATAGAGCAGGTTAAAGAAAGGCAAAACCTCAATGCGATTTGCCCAGCCATACCCCATGTTTTCCATCACAATGAATTTAATACCGATATCGGCTAAAAACACCACCAGTGCCAGCCACAACCAACGTACACCCGTTTGTTTGAATATCTGCGCTTTACCGCTCATCTTTCTTCCTAAAAATAACCCCAGTCGATACTGGGGCTATAAAATTTAAAAAAAGTTCAATCGTATTAAAGAGACCGATTAAGCGAACTTACGCGCTTCGCCTTCACCATCCACGTTCGACACACAACGGCCACAAATCTTCTCGTGACCTTCAATGGTGCCTACGTCTGGAGTGTGGTGCCAACAACGGTCACACTTCTCAGCTTCCGTTGCACGAACTTCGACGAACAGACCTTCGATGTCGGTGGCTTGCGCAGCATCTGATTTCTCGCTCAGTGGTTTCACTGTTGCGGCAGACGTGAGCAGAACAAAGCGCAGTTCATCTTCCAGCTTGTTGATTTTCGCCGCTAGGGCATCGTCAGCAAATAGAGTCAATTCTGCTTGTAGAGAACCACCAATGGTTTTATCACTACGTGCCGCTTCCAGCAGTTTGTTCACCGCACCACGCACTTTCTGCATTTCAGACCAGAATGCGTTGTTCAGTTCTTCACCTTCAGCAAGACCAAACAGACCATCGAACCACTCACCGGTGAAGACGAACTTGTCACGGCTTTCTCCACCAGGAAGAGAAGCTGGCATTTGGTTCCAGATTTCGTCGGCAGTGAACGACATAATCGGTGCCATCCAACGAACCAAGGCTTCTACGATGTAGTACAGCGCGGTTTGACAGCTACGTTGCGCGTGACCACCCAGTTTGGCGGTGTACTGACGGTCTTTGATCACATCAAGATAGAATGAACCCATCTCGATAGAGCAGAAGTGCATCAAGCGCTGTGTGACTGCGTGCGTGTTGTACTCATCGTACGCTTTAACAATTTCATTTTGCGCCGCTAGTGCACGACCAACTGCCCAACGGTCAAGCGCGACCATCTCTTCAACTGGCACGATATCCGTTTCAGGATTGAAGCCGTTCAAGTTAGCAAGGAAGAAGCGCGCTGTGTTACGAATACGGCGGTAAGCGTCGGCTGAACGTTTTAAGATTTCGTCAGAAACCGCAACTTCACCCGTGTAGTCTGTAGAAGCAACCCATAGACGCAGGATGTCTGCACCCAGTTTGTTGGTGACATCTTTTGGTGCAACCACGTTACCGATCGATTTCGACATTTTACGACCATGGCCGTCAACCACGAAACCGTGCGTCAACACTTGCTTATAAGGCGCTTTGCCTTTCATCGCAATAGAAGAGATCAATGAAGATTGGAACCAACCACGGTGTTGGTCTGAACCTTCAAGGTACATATCTGCTTCCGCACCGTTGAACTCTTCACGTTTGTCTACCACTGCGTAGTGTGTCACACCAGAGTCAAACCAAACATCTAGGGTATCCAGGACTTTCTCATATTGAGCTGCGTCATCACCAAGCAATTCCGCTGCATCGATATCCCACCATGCTTGAATGCCTTTTTGCTCCACCACTTGAGCGACTTTTTCAATCAACTCAGACGTGTTTGGATGCAACTCTGCGGTTTCTTTGTGTACGAAAAGGGCAATTGGCACACCCCAAGTACGTTGACGTGAGATACACCATTCAGGACGACCTTCGATCATCCCTTCGATACGGCTTTGACCCCACTCAGGCATCCACTGAACACCTTTGATAGACTCAAGCGCTTTAGCACGTAGGCCTGCTTGGTCCATAGAGACGAACCATTGAGGAGTTGCACGGAAGATGATCGGCGTTTTATGGCGCCAGCAATGTGGGTAGCTGTGCTCGTAAGCGTGGTGATGCAATAGCGCGCCTTTTTCTTTTAGCGTTTCTACTACAGCGTCATTCGCTTTAAATACGTGCTGACCAGCAAATAGTTCTGTGTCTGGTAGGTAAACACCGTTTGAACCCACTGGGTTTGCCACTTCTAGGTTGTACTTTTGGCCAACTGCAAAGTCTTCCTGACCGTGACCAGGCGCAGTGTGAACCACACCAGTACCTGAGTCAGTCGTCACGTGATCACCAAGGATCGCCGGAACAGTGAAATCGTAGAATGGGTGTTGGAACTGAGTAAGCTCAAGCTCTGCACCTTTGGCAAAACCAAGGTTATGGAAGTGCTCGATACCCGCACGATCCATCACGTCTTTCGCCAATTCCGCCGCAACGATAATACGCTCAGGGTTGTCACCCTCAACTTGGATAAGCACGTACTCAAGATCATCACGCAGACACACTGCGCGGTTTGCAGGAAGTGTCCAAGGCGTGGTTGTCCAGATGACGATGGAAACGTCACCTTGACCTTGATGGCCTTCATTCAAAGAGAATTTCGCTAATAGCTCGGCTTCATCCGCAGCTTTAAAGCGCACATCAATAGAAGGAGACACTTTGTTCTTGTACTCAACTTCCGCTTCTGCCAATGCAGAACCACAATCGGTACACCAGTGAACAGGTTTGAAACCTTTCAATAAGTGGCCGTTATCAGCGATCTGACCAAGCGCACGGATGATGTTAGCTTCCGTCGTGAAGTCCATGGTGCGGTAAGGTTTATCCCACTCACCCATGATGCCAAGACGTTTAAAGCTCTCTTTTTGACCTTCTACTTGGCCTGCTGCGTATTCACGACATTTTTCACGGAACTCAGCAGCAGTCACTTTTTGACCTGGCTTACCCACTTTTTTCTCTACCATCAATTCAATTGGCAGACCGTGGCAGTCCCAACCTGGAACGTAAGGTGCGTCAAAACCTGAAAGTGTTTTGGATTTAATAATAATGTCTTTAAGAATCTTGTTTAGTGCGTGACCAATGTGAATATCACCGTTTGCATATGGAGGACCATCGTGCAACACAAATGATTTCTTGCCTTTTTTCGCTTTACGGATTTCACCGTAAAGGTCTTCTTGATACCAACGCTTTAGCATTTCTGGCTCACGTTTAGCCAGATCGCCGCGCATCGGAAACCCTGTTTCAGGTAAGTTCAGGGTATCTTTATACTCACTCATCGATTCTTAATTCCGTTATATTGGGCGAAAGTTAGACATTATGTTGTTCGGTGGAATAAACCGTTCAACGCTTTAGCTGACGCAGCCACACCCTTGCTGCCTCAGCATCCAATTCAATTTGCTGTTTGAGTGCGTCAAAAGACTCAAACTTCTTTTCATCACGCAGTTTATGCAAAAGTACCACTTCTAACTGCTTGCCATACAAGTTGGCTTGAAAGTCGAATAAATGTACCTCTAACTGCTGACGAACGCCGTTAACCGTCGGTCTTTGGCCAATATTGACCACACCACCAATCGGTTTGTTATCCAAGCCTAACGCTTGAACGACATACACGCCAGAGACGGGAGAAACACAGCGTTTTAGCGGAATATTGGCGGTAGGAAAACCTATCGTCCTGCCTAATTTACGGCCATGTGAAACACGTCCGCTAATGCTGTAATCCCGCCCTAACATTTGAGCGGCAACCGCTAGCTGATCGTGAGCAAGCGCTTCACGAATGGCGGTACTACTGACTCTTAACTGCGCTAAACAGAAGCTTTGGGTATTCACTACGGTGAAACCGTATTTTTTGCCCGCTTCTTGCAGCATGGCAAAATTGCCTTGTCTTGCTTTACCAAAACAAAAGTCATCGCCAACAACGAGAAACTTAACACCCAAACGCTCAACCAACAAGTCGCGAATAAAGGCATCCGCATCTAAGGAAGCGAAATGACGATTAAAGTTGACGCACAACAATCGGTCGATCTCAAGCTTACCCAATTGGACAAACTTATCGCGTAAACGCGTTAAGCGCGCAGGGGCTTTCTCTTTGGCAAACAGCTCTAAAGGCTGAGGTTCAAATGTCATCACGACAGAAGGTAACGACATTTCCCTAGCTCGCAGAGAGACCTGACGCAACACTTCTTGGTGCCCTAAATGCACACCATCAAAGTTACCTATGGTCAATACACAGCCGCGATGCTGTGGTTTTATATTGTGTATACCTCGTATCAGTTCCATTTGGATACAGCGAAATGCCTCTGTTTTCGTTTTATACAGTGTCAAACTGGCGGATTATATACCAATCCACCTTACTCTGTCCCAGCTTTTAGGTCTTTTACCCGAATCCCGAGCAAAAAGGCACAAGCAACGTACGCCAATGCGCCAAAGCCGATCAACATCGTCAACATTGCTGCACGATGGGCGGTGGTCCACTCAAGCCAAACACTCATCTCATCAAGTTGCCACAAAATCGCCGCCACCATCACCGCACCAGAAAGCACTAAACGACTGATAAATAAAAACGTACGTCGAGAGATTTTATAAACACCAGCGATATGCAAACCTCGATACAACAGTGCCATGTTAACAAAGGCAGACAAAGCGGTCGCAATAGCCAAACCAACATAACCATAGAACCAAGCAAAAATGGCGTTAAACACCATGTTGGTCACCATAGCAACAATGCCATATTTCACTGGCGTTTTAGTGTCTTGACGAGAATAGTAGCCAGGCGCGAGTACCTTAATCAGCATAAAATTCAACAACCCAGAAGCGTACGCCAAAAGAGACAGAGAGGCTTGATGCACATCTTGTGGGGTAAACTCACCACGCATAAACAGCACCATCAGCATTGGCTTGGCCAATACCATCAAACCGAGCATTGCTGGAATGCCTAGTAAGGTGACCATGCGAACCCCCCAATCCATGGTATGGGCAAAACCCTCGCTGTGTGCATCAACATGTTTGCGAGAAAGCGCAGGAAGGATCACCGTTGCAATGGCAATACCAAATAGACCCAGAGGGAACTCGAGCAAGCGATCAGAATAGTAAAGCCATGAAATCGAACCGGTTTGCAGGAAGCTGGCGATAAAGGTATCAAACAATAAGTTAATTTGACTGACCGATACCCCAAATAAAGCGGGGATCATCAAGGTACGGATTTTGACCACGCCCGGATCGCGCCAACCCCACTTCGGTTTGACTAAAACCCCCGCTTTAATAAGGAAGGGCATTTGAAAAAGAAACTGTACTAAACCACCCAGAAACACCCCTATCGCCAAACCCACTTCAGGTTGAGCCATGATCGGTGATATGTACCATGCACTGAGAATGATCATCACGTTGAGAAAAACGGGTGTAAATGAGGACACCGCGAATTTGCCCATGGTATTGAGAATCGCACCAGACAAGGCAACAAAGGTAATAAACCAAAGATAGGGAAAGGTGATTTTGAGCATAAAGCTGGCAAGCTCAAATTTTTCCGCGGCTGGCCCACCATGTAACCAGTCAATAAACCATCCCGCGCCAAATAATGCCGTGACAACGCCAGAACCGAGCACCCCTAAAATCGTCACGACGGAAACGATCACTCCGAGCGTCCCTGATGCTTTAGCGATGAGATCCCGTGTTTTGTTTAGATCGCCACTGGCGTGGTATTCCGTCAGTACTGGCACAAAGGCTTGAGAGAACGCTCCCTCAGCAAAAAGTCTTCTTAAGAAATTCGGAATTTTGTTGGCAAAGAAAAATACGTCGGCACTGGCACCTGCGCCCATTAAATTGGCGACAACCACATCGCGCACTAAGCCTAAAACACGAGAAACCAACGTCATAGCGCTGACGATCATGCCGGACTTGAGTAGTCGTTTACTCACTGTAACCTCGAAATATCACCGTAGCTTAACTTTTATCCGTCTTTTGTTAGGACAGACGCGGATATTTATTAGCATTGGTCTAAAAATGCTGATAGAATCCCCGCCATCTTAACCGCGATGCCCTTTCTTACCAAAACTTGTTTTGGTCGCGATGGGTTTTTGCACAAATCATTTGACAATCGGGCATAAATGAGGGATATTCCTCGCCCTTAAATTGTCACCGAACTAAAGTTTTTGGGAGTTAGACCCTTGGCAAATAACAAATCTGCTAAGAAGCGCGCTATCCAAGCTGAGAAACGTCGTCAGCACAATGCTAGCCGTCGTTCAATGATGCGCACTTACATGAAAAAAACTGTTGCTGCAATCGCTGCTGGCGATAAAGAAGCTGCAACTGCTGCATTCGCTGTAGTTACACCGATCCTAGACCGCATGGCGACTAAAGGCCTTATTCACAAGAATAAAGCAGCTCGTCACAAGTCTCGTTTCGCTGCACAAATCAAAGCTCTTTAATAGAGTCTCGATTCAGTGAAAAAAGCCGGCTTTATGCCGGTTTTTTTATTGCTATCAAATTACCCATATAAAAAAGCTGGCTTGTAAGCCAGCTTTTCTTTTCTACACGGCACGCAAAAGCATTATTCTTCGCAATAAAGACTGTGCAGCAGTTTAATCATTGCTTTTACTTCTTCACTTTTCAGAGTGTAGTAAACCGTTTGTGCTTCTTTACGCGTGGTCACCAAACCATCACGACGCAACCATGCCAGATGCTGAGACAATGCAGACTGACTTAATTGCAATTTGGCACAAAGTTCCCCGACCGATAGCTCTTGATTGTGTAGCATGCATAAGATTTGCAGGCGTCTTTCATTGGCCATGGCTTTGAGTAATACGACAGCTTTAGCAGAATTCTGCTCCATATCTTTTAAGTTCATGTGTTGGTCCTCTAGCTACAACTCACATGTCCCAACGGTTGTTGCAGATAGTTGTGTTAAACAATTTTATAATTTAGGTTTATATTTTTGTAGATAGTAATCTATTTGGGGTATTCAAGGGAACGGTTTCATTCAAACAATTGGCTAAAATCTGCGTCACATACATTCTTTACTGCGGGATGTTGAATCATACGCTCAGCAAAGATCACGTAATACTCTTCTTTGAGATCGTCAACATGGCCAATGAGTTGTAAAGTCAGATCTTCTTCGATTTCTGAGATATAGACGGTCGGGGCAAGGAAAATGACGTCATCATGGTAGCGAGCAAAGGCTTTCATTAGGGCCACATCATCAAATTCCCCTAAGACATCAGGTTGAATCCCTTGGCGATCAAACCACTGTAAAACCTTACGCCCCATCGCTGTTCGGCTCCCAGGAATCAACAGTTTTTTCTGCTCCAAAATTGCGGGAAATTCAGCATTATCTATTTTGGTGGAAGAGAAGAAACTCATGCTCGACTCACCCAGTTTCTTACTATATAGGCCGGGACTTTGTGTCGAGTCGACAGGACAATCAGACAGAATCATGTCGAGCTTGTGTTGTGCCAAACGTTCCAGCAGCAATTCGTGCGTCGATTCGTAACAACATAAGTGGATTTTTTTGTCTTGAGGTACAGTGGTTTTCAGCACCTTACTCACTAGCCGTTTTGACAACGCATCAGCAACACCGACTTCAAATAGAATATTGGCATGCTGGCTATAGTTGACGATATCGAGCATTTCGTAACTTAAACCGAACATACGGTCAGCGTATTTGAATACCAATTGCCCAAGCTCAGTGGGTTCAACGGTACGGCCGTTTCGCTTTGTCAGCTTGCCTTTCATGCGATCTTCTAGCGCTTTGATCTGTCCAGTCACCGTTTGTGGCGTGAGAAACAGCGCGTCTGCCGCTTTAGTAACGGAACCTTGCTTACAAACCATCCAGAAATAGTAGAGGTGATTATAATTGAGATGTGACATAACCCTTCCTTAAAAGAAACCACTGCCGTCCCTGAGAACGTGACAAATATGACAGACGTCGCCAATTATATCGGAAAAACCGAATTTAAAACGCAATAACATTAAAAAAAACAGAACCAATCAATTTCATATTGTCATATTTTGTGACATACCACCCACTAATTGAACAAAAAAACAACCGCTTGAGATGAAGTGAAAAACAACTAAAAATCAAAAACTTAATGATGAGTTATTTTTATTTCAGCGAATTAATCCGAGCTCAACGGTGAAAATATCCAGATGACACCGAATTGTCATATTACTGAAATATTTCATCTCTAGTATCGGCCTCAGTTTCAACAACAGACCAAACTGAGATTTAGACGGTCAATGGAGAAAATTATGATGAACCAAGCTACTACGGCAGCAACGCCAATTTCGAGCACAACTCGTTGGCTTCGCTGGGCTAACTTGGCATTCATGTTATACCTGCTACTTTTAGCAGTATCTATGGTAGGTAGTGGTTTTAAACTGGCTACTGGCGATCAAGCTAAAGTACTTTTTGAGTTTGCCTCACACCCTGTTGCGGGCCTAATGATTGGCCTTGTGGCGACAGCTCTTATTCAATCTTCCAGTACTGTGACCTCGATTATCGTCGGTTTGGTCGCTGGTGGCTTACCAGTAGAAACTGCAATCCCTATGGTTATGGGTGCAAACATTGGCACCACAGTAACAAACACCTTGGTTTCTCTTGGCCATGTACGCTGTAAAGAAGAATTCAAGCGCGCTTTTGCAAGTGCGACAATTCACGATTTCTTCAACCTACTTGCGGTTGCCATCTTCCTTCCTTTGGAAATGATGTTCGGCATTCTAGAGAAAGTGTCTCACTGGCTTGTGTCACCACTATTGAACACGGGTGATATGAGCATGAAAGGGTTTGACTTCATCAAGCCAATTACCAAACCTGTCGTAAGTGCAGTGAAAGGCCCACTAAGCACATTTGGTGATACTTTTGCAGGTGTTGCACTGATTGTACTGGGTATTGCTACCATCTTCGTTGCTATCACGGTGATGGGTAAATTGATGAAGAGCCTAATGGTTGGCCGCGCTCGTGACATCCTGAAGAACGCAATTGGCCGCGGTCCTATCCACGGTATCGTGTCAGGTTCTATCGTAACGGTGTTGGTTCAGTCTTCATCAACAACAACCAGCTTAATGGTTCCACTCGTTGGTACTGGTGTACTGAAAGTACGTGATGTTTACCCATTCACTCTGGGTGCGAACATTGGTACTTGTATTACCGCACTGCTTGCAGCTACGGCAGTTTCTGGTGAGTTTGCTGTGTTTGCACTACAGATTGCTCTCGTCCACTTAACCTTTAACGTGTTAGCAACTCTGTTCATCTTTGGTATTCCGTTCTTACGCGAAATCCCAATTAAAGGTGCAGAATTCATTTCAGAGATGGCGATTAAGAACAAAGCGGTGGTTGCTGGGTACCTACTTGCAGTATTCATCTTCATCCCAGGGTCGATTCTGGCACTAACGGCATAGAACATTGAAATACCGGAAAAGGAGAGCAAATTGCTCTCCTTTTTTGTTGCTGAAGCAAAGGTTTTCATTGGCAAAAATCGTTGGCTGATACACACTGAAGAAAAACAGCGGTGTACGCAATGATGGAACATAAAGAGAACCAACAACGGTTAGAAGCGGCAAGAAAGATTGACGACCAACTTTCTCTACTTGTTGAAAACATAGATATTTTGAGCAGTGTCACGCCGCAAAACTACAAGGAAGAGCGGCAGCGCTTTTTTGATAATCGCTTTTCCATTGAACCCAGCTTTACCTACAAAGATCAAACGTTTGATGTTCATCAAGCTAAGCGAAATCTTTACTCTCTTCCCATTGAAAACATCGACAGCGTGAAGCTACGTGCTCTGTACGCGGAAGTGATCCAGTCTTATGCTGACAAACTCGATCAACTTTGTTCCATCGGTAATGCGGAGTTTCTCTATAACTCACTGCGTTATTATGGTGAACCGAGCAGCAAAGATATCCGTAATGCCAATTTCTTATTGCATCTTCCCATTGAAGAAGAAGCCTCCCAGCGCCACGATTGCCATGAAATCGCCGCCTTTATGCAGCAGTTCTGTCAGGATCATGGCTATACAGGGGAGATTGAGATCAACAACAGCATGATTGCTAATGCGCTGGTCTCGGGAACCAAAGTGAAAATTAATGCTTCGGCCAGCATCACCACGAAAGAGATGCACGCTCTTGCCCATCATGAACTCGGTGTTCACTTGCTTACGACGTTGAACGGGCGAGCCCAGCCGTTGAAATTACTCAGCTTGGGTTGCCCAGTAAATACGACCACACAAGAAGGATTGGCTATTCTCTGTGAGTTTCTCTCTGGGCATTTTAGTCTCAAACGCCTTAGAACCTTGGCTCTTCGCGTTATTGCTGTCGAATCGATGATCAAAGATCGAGATTTTCGCAATACCTTTTTACTGCTCAAAGAGCAGTATAAAACGGATGACATGACAGCATTTACGATTACGGCTCGCGTCTATCGTGGCGGTGGTTATACCAAGGATTATCTCTATCTACGCGGCTTTAGAGAAATCCTCAATGCCTATGATCAGCTCGGCGACGATTTTAATTTGTTGCTCGCGGGCAAAACAGAAATACGCTATTTCTCCACCATCAAGTCGCTGGTCGCAGATGGCCTCATTCAGCCACCAAAATTCATTAGCCCAGCCATCGCCAAACCCGCCCCAGCGGATCCTATCTATAAATTTGTCGCCAATGCGCTCAAATAGCACAAACGCTTCAGGTAACAAAAAAGGGCTCTAGGAGCCCTTTTCAACCATCGTGATGTTATACCGAGAATGGGTACTGGATTGGGTCATGATGTTCATACCCTTCTACCCAGAAATCATCCAAAGTGACCCAAGTTTCCAAATCTTCCAAAGATTTGATCTCAGGGTTGATGTAGAACGTTGGCGCTTGTAACGGTTCTCGCTTGAGTTGCACATCACGCATCAGTGCTAACTGATCTTCATAGATATGTGCATTAACAATTTTATGGAATGCTTGGCCCGGTTTCTTGCCCGTAATCTGCGCCATGATCGCCAAGAACACATACACCTGGACCATGTTGAAATTCAGCCCCAGCGGTACGTCACACGAACGTTGTGTGCTATTGAGGTATAACGTATCACCCAGCAATGAGAAGTGATGACTGTACATACAAGGGCGCAAACAGCCCATATGAAATTCACCTGGGTTGTAGAAATTGAGGATCTCCCCGCGATCGTCTACTCCGCGCGTCAGGTCATCGACAATTTTACGCAATTGGTCGATATGGCCACCATCAGGCTTCGCCCAAGCTCGACCTTGTACGCCATAGACACGGCCCATGTCATCTTCGCCTTTGCGATATGGGTTATTCAACCAAGCATCATTGAGATTGGCGTTCGCATCCCAGGTTTTCGTACCTAACTTGCGAAAATCTTCCGCATTGTCATAGCCTCGAATGTAGCCAAGCAACTCTGCAACCGCCGCCTTCCAGAAACTCTTACGCGTGGTAACCAAAGGAAAGTGATTGTTGGCAACATCGTAGGTTAAATCCGCGTTGATCACAGTAAGGCAGCGCTTACCGGTACGTTCATTTTCAACCCAGTGCCCTTCATCAACGATGCGACGGCACAATTCTAAATATTGTTTCACTTCAATTCCTTACTTCACGGTTACTTTGTCTTGATAGTGGCCACGTTTATAAGCCCAAGCCATCAGCGCCAATCCACCAATAATCATCGGTGACGACAAGATCTGTCCCATTGAAATGAAACCACCAAACAGACCCAGTTGCGCATCCGGCTCACGCACGTATTCAACGAGGAAACGGAATGTACCATAACCAGCAAGGAATAAACCAGATACGGATCCTAAAGGTCTTGGTTTGCGGATAAACCAGTTGAGGATAAAGAACAGCACCACCCCTTCTAATGCCATCTCATACAATTGCGAAGGGTGGCGTGGTAGTGGTCCGCCGGTTGGGAACACCATCGCCCAAGGCACATCGGTCACTCTGCCCCAAAGCTCGCCGTTCATAAAGTTGCCTAAGCGCCCTACCCCTAAGCCAAATGGCACTAACGGAGCAACGAAGTCCGCCACGCCAAAAAAGGTTCGGCCATTTTTCTTCGCGTACCAGAGCATAGCCGTAATGACACCCAGCAAGCCGCCATGGAAAGACATGCCACCTGTCCAGACTTTAAAGAGGTAAATCGGATCGGCGAGGAAGAGATCGAAGTTATAGAACAGCACATACCCAATGCGACCACCCAGCACAACGCCTAGGAATCCAGCGAACAGCAAATCCGAAACTTGCTCTCGCGTCCAGCCACTGCCCGGTTTGTCTGCTCGGCGATTGGCGAGCCACATCGCAAACAAAAAACCAAATAGATACATCAACCCGTACCAACGAACTGAGATGGGTCCTATCGAGAAAAAGACGGGGTCGATATTAGGAAAAGGCAGGTAACCCTGAGACATAATGAAGTACTCTTAATCATCAACTTTGAAATAACGCGGCTAGACTAACATGCTGAGCGCGACAAACATTAAAAATAACGCAAAGATTTTTTTCAGCTTTGCCGTTGGAAGCGTGGTGGCCCAGCGAGCACCAATTCGAGTGGTTAGCATTGAGGTTCCTGCAATCGCCAGCAGGGCTGGTAGATAAACATAGCCCACACTGTAATCAGGTAATGAAGCGACGCTGTAGCCATGCAGGATGAATCCCGTCATCCCCGCAATCGCAATCACACAACCGCATACCGATGAGGATCCAACAGCTTTGCGCATTTCAACGCCGTGTCGGTTAAGAAACGGAACCGATAAAGAACCACCACCGATCCCTGCTAAACTCGATACCACTCCGATACCTGTACCATACAGCATGGTGACTGGGCTGCTTGGCATTGCGCGGGTTGTCGTCACTCGAATCGAGCGGAACATTTGCAGTGCCAAGAATAAAACGATAACCCCAAACACTCTCGGCAAATATTGGGTTGGGATCCATTCAGCGATATTCGCCCCGACAAATCCACCAATCACCACTCCCGGCATCAGCCACTTCACGACAAAGATATCCACGTTGCCCAATTTGAGATGATTTAACGCTGAAGAGCCCGAAGTGACAATAATACTGGCTAAAGACGTTGCTAATGCCATGTGCATGCTCAATTCAGTGGGAATTCCAGCCCACGGCAATAAGTAAAGCAACGCAGGCACCACAATCAAACCACCACCGATGCCTAATAACCCTGCCATCACGCCAACAAACGCACCCAGCACCAACAACACACTTAATAATTCAAACGTCACAGCAACCTACTTCTTACCTGCACGGATAAAACCGGCAAAATCATGATTAATAAAATAATCCCGCATCAACTGGTGAATATCCTTGCCATAAGAAAGCGACAAAGCTTGTTGAGACAAGGCTTGTAAATCGCTCAATTGGCTATGGCGAATCAAATATTTGATCCGCGCGACGTTTGAGGTGTTCATGCTCAAACTACGGTAACCCAAACCAAGTAGCAGTAATGCGCCAAATGGGTCTCCCGCTAACTCGCCACAAATACAAACGGGTAAGTGGTATTGTCCACACTGCTGATAAATCTGCTGCAGGGCTTGCAATACCGCTGGATGCAACGATTCATAGACATCAGAAACTCGTGCATTGTTCCGATCCACAGCCAATAAATATTGCGTTAAGTCGTTTGTCCCCACCGAGACAAAATCCACGCGCTGAGCAATTGATGGAATCAAATAGACCATCGAAGGGACTTCAATCATCACGCCAATTTGTGGCATCACCACGCGTTCATCCAGCAACACGACCTCATGATAAGCTTGCTGAATCAAACGAATGGCGTCATCAAGCTCTCCGACACCAGAAATCATCGGCAAGAGAATACTCAAATTGCCATGCTCAGCACTGGCTCGTAACATGGCTCGTAACTGGATAAGGAAGATGTCTGGATGATCTAGGGTAAAACGGATCCCACGCCAGCCTAAAAAGGGGTTATCCTCTTCAATAGGCAGGTAAGGCAGCGGTTTATCGCCGCCAATATCTAAGGTGCGCATCACCACTCGCTGCTGAGGATAACTACTTAAAATAGCGCGATATTGCTGATATTGCTCATCCTCAGAAGGAAAACGATGTTGCAAGAGAAAAGCAATTTCAGTGCGATATAATCCCACACCATCCACACCCGCGTTGATCGCGATATTACTGTCGGCGCTCAAGCCCGCGTTGAGTAATACCTCGACATCGACGTTATCCTGAGTTTTCGCGGGCAGAGCAAGCTCCTTGTTCACCATCGCGAACAATTCACTCTCTTCCGTTACAAGGCTGCGGTACTCACGCAAAATCTGGCGATTAGGCTGAATATAAATCTCGCCGGAGTAGCCATCGACGATCCCCTGCTTGCCATGCACCTCTTCCAGATTCAGGTTCGCCCCCATGACAGCAGGCACTCCTAGCGCTCTGGATAAAATCGCAGCGTGGGAGTTCGCCGCGCCTTCTAATGCCACCACTGCCAACAGGTATTTTTTCGGCACAGACGCCAAAAGTGAGGCGGTGAGTTCATTGGCAACCAAAATTACCGGTCGCTCAATTCTTGGCTGCTCTTGCTCACTGTTGTGTAAAAAGAACAGTAAACGCTGACCTAACTCACGAATGTCATGCGCTCGCTCTCTCAGGTAAACATCCGACATTCGTGCAAAGCGACTGGAATAGCTTTCGACCACTTGACGCAATGCCCAGTCCGCGCGATCTCCGCGCTCCACATGCTTTTTCAAGTCTGTACGTAACATAGGATCGTTCAGCAAGTGCGTGAAGAGATCGAATATGGCCAGCGCATCTTTATTGATTTCACTGTCGAACTTTTTGCGCATACGGCGAAAATCCGCCAACGCGGCTTCAATCGCAACAGCTAACCACTCTTGCTCTCGCTCTTTATCGAGTGTCGAGGCTGGGCACACCTCCGACAATATCGGCTGTGAATTGTCATACCAAAACTCGCCAATTGCGACCCCACTTGAAGCGGCAATGCCCTGCACCGCAGCAGGTTTAGACGCCAATGACCAATGGCCAAGACTTTGTGCATGCGCAATGATGACGGCTAACTGAGCGGATAGAGTGACAAGGAAGGATTCTTCCATCTCGCTGAAAAGTCGTGGGGTTTTCTGCTGGATTACCAGCACGCCCAATACTTTTTTACGATGGATAATCGGCGCACCTAAAAACGAGTGATACGTTTCTTCGCCTAACTGAGGAAAATATTTAAAAGCGGGATGCTTCGAGGCTTCGGCTAAGTTAAGAGGCTCGGCGCTGCGTTTCACTAAGCCAACCAAGCCCTCTTCAAACTGGATGTGAATACTGTCGCCATGAAAAGTCAGGCCTTGCGTTGCCATTAGCTCTAGCCGTTGCCTTTCTTCATTCGCCAGATAAATCGTGCAACACTCTGTGCTCAATGCTGTGCAAGTTTCTCGTACCAATGTATTCAATGCTTGGTGAACATCCTCGACACGAGAAACCTTTTCAACTATCTCCCTGAGTTGACTCAGCATGGTTATCCTCTTCGTTTAACTTTTTTACCTTTCAATTTACGTTCGCGAAAAGGCATGGCTAACGATGCAAATTCCTTCATCGCTCGGCGATAAACGTCTCGCTTAAATGAAACCACCTGACGCACAGGATACCAATAGCTAACCCAACGCCAACCATCAAATTCAGGAGAGCTACCTTTTTGCATATTGATCTTGGATTCATCGCACTCAAGACGCAAAAGGAACCATTTCTGCTTTTGGCCGATACAAACAGGCTTAGAGTCCCAACGAACCAGTCTCTTTGGTAGCTTATATCTTAACCAATGACGACTGCTCGCAATGATCTTAACGTCTTTGTGCGTTAGACCGACTTCTTCATACAACTCTCGAAACATTGCTTGTTCCGGAGTCTCACCATCATCAATCCCCCCTTGAGGAAATTGCCAAGAGTGTTGCCCGTATCGCTTAGCCCAGAAGACCTGACCATGGTTATTACAAATCACTATACCAACATTTAGCCGGTAACCATCGCCATCTATCACTGGCTAACCTCTAAGATAAGTTTTTTATTACAGTGATTTTTCCACATATCCCCAACAGTAGCAAACTTACTGATGTGATATAGCTAAGATTTATCGTGTTTCAGACCCAATTGAATAACTTTTCAGCACAAAAACAGTTATCAACACAAGTTTGAGACACAGACCACATTTATTCACCTTTTCTGTGAATAACTTTGTGAAGAATAACTTCTTTTCGTCAATGATAGTTTCATCATCACTCTCTCATAAACATTACCCCTTTCCAAAAATAAAAAATATCCTTTGATATTCAATCAATTAAAAATACAAACAAGATCTTTCAGCAAACTAACTCTTGATGATCTTTTGACCGCAAACAGATCGGTCAAAGATCATACAACGCCTATTTTATCCACACTCAAAGTTTTAAAAATGACTAACATCACTAAAAATCAAGCAAAATATCGCTTACCATATACTGTTTATTGATCCATGATTTTACTTTTCACCTTTAAGAACGCCCCTTTCTGTGGATAACTTATTAATAGATCAAAACACCAGCAATGATGATCCTTGAGCGTATCGCTTCGATCCGATTCTTTGTTACCATATCGCTTTCCCTTTATTACGGTCTTGGTTATGAAACCCATTCCACAAACAGAAGCAGAACTGCTCCAACGAGCGAATCAAATTGCAGGTTGTAGCTTCGCCGAGTTGGCAGAAGAAGCTAATATGGACGTTCCTCTGGATCTCAAACGTGACAAAGGTTGGGTGGGGCAACTGCTTGAGTGGCACTTGGGCGCTCCTGCTGGCAGTAAACCACAGCAAGATTTTTCCGAACTGGGTATTGAGTTAAAAAGCATTCCCGTCAGTTATAGCGGCAAACCGCTTGAAACGACGTTTGTCTGCGTAGCACCACTGACGGGAGTGCATGGATTAACGTGGGAAACCAGTCACGTGCGCAATAAACTCTCTCGCGTGTTATGGATTCCGGTTGAAGGAGAGCGAGAAATCCCACTGGCCGAGCGTCATGTCGGCACACCACTGCTTTGGTCTCCCAATGACGAGGAAGAAATATTACTCAAAAATGACTGGGAAGAATTGATGGAGATGATCGTGTTTGGTCAATTTGATCAAATTTCTGCCCGACATGGCGTGGCTCTTCATCTCAGACCAAAAGCCGCGAATAGCAAAGCACTCACCGAAGCGTATAACATCAACGGAAAACCGATTAAAACACTGCCACGTGGATTTTATTTACGAACTCAGTTTACCGCTCAGATTTTGCAAAATGCCTTCAACTCATTGCTCAATGAGGAGTGAGTTGCAGTTCAATATCATAGTAAGAAGCCAATCGGTCGCTACCAACTTCTTCGTAGACGTTATGTAAACGAAGATACGCTTTCTCCACCCCCAATTTCAGTAATTCTTCTTTCACTAAATCCAAAGACGAGAAATGCATCAATTCCTCCCCTTGTTTAATAGGCTCAAGATGATGTTTGTACTCTATGGCCAACAGATACTCATTGGCATCAGAGCAACCTATTACGAACATTTTAGGCGGCACATAATGATCATGATGTTTACTGTGTAGCCAAAGATCCAATTGATGTTTCTGCATAGCTTACCTCAATCCGATTTCGCGATTTGTCCATTAGGCTGTAAGTGTAGTCCATGATCAATATGGTAGGGCAAGAGAGAAGCTCGCTTAAGTTGATGAAATTATCAATTATGATATTGCATCTTCACCTCTTCTCCTGAGCGTTAAGTCGGCATAAGATGTTGAACAATAGGTAACCGACAATAAATCCAATTAACAAGGAAGTGCCATGCAATACACTAAGCTGCCCCATTCCACGCTTGAGATCAGCAAACTTTGCCTTGGAACCATGACCTTTGGTGAACAAAACTCTCAACAAGACGCTTTCGAACAACTCGATTATGCGGTCGCTCAAGGTATTAATTTTATTGATACAGCAGAAATGTATCCGGTACCACCAAAAGCACAAAGCCAGGGGTTAACGGAGCAGTTTATCGGTAATTGGCTAAGCAAAAGTGGCAAACGTGAAAAAGTCCTCATCGCCACAAAAATAGCCGGCCCTCGCAATGTTCCCTATATTCGAGACAACATGAGTTTAAACCGACGCCATATTCATACGGCGATCGATGACAGCCTAACGCGCCTACAAACCGATTATGTCGATCTCTATCAATTACATTGGCCTCAGCGTCAAACCAACTGCTTTGGTCAACTCAACTACCCTTATCCCGATGCGCAAGAAGAAGTGACGCTCATTGAAACGCTAGAAGCACTGAATGAACTCGTTAAAGCAGGAAAGGTACGTTATATAGGCGTGTCTAATGAAACCCCTTGGGGCGTAATGACCTTGCTGCGTTTAGCCGAAAAACACGACTTACCAAGAATTGTTTCGATTCAAAATCCATACAATTTACTCAATCGTAGCTTTGAAGTTGGCTTGTCCGAGATTAGCCACTATGAAGGCGTTCAGCTGCTTGCCTACTCTCCGATGGCGTTTGGCACGTTAAGCGGTAAGTACCTCGATGGCGCTCGCCCAAAAGGCGCTCGCTGTACTCTCTTTGAGCGTTTTCAGCGCTACTTTACCCCGCAAGGGCTAGAAGCAACCAAAGCGTATGTTTCACTCGCCAGAGATTACGGCTTGGATCCCGCGCAAATGGCGCTGGCTTTTGTTAATCAACGCCCATTTGTCGCCAGTAATATCATTGGAGCAACGACTCTCGATCAGCTTAAAGCCAATATCGAGAGTCTCAATGTCAAGTTAGAAGATGAGGTGTTAAATAAAATACAGCAGATTGGTACCATCTACTCCAATCCATGCCCATAACATTGCGGGCTGTAACCACCAAGGTTACAGCCCTTTCGATTACGTCGGTATTCGCGCACTAAGCACACGGCGAATATGACGGATTCGACGCGCGACTTTGACTTCGTCCGGAGTGGTGTTTGGGTTCGCTCGACCACCTTCATCTAAACCAATGTCTCTTAGTAAGAAGGCGTTGTTCCAAGGAATTTCATAACTACTACGACGAACACGTTTCGCCCATTCACGTTCTTCACGTTTTAAATCGGCTTGAACCAAAATAGTGGCTAATTTCAAATAAATAGAGTGACGCATTATTTTTCTCCAAATAAAAATGATTGCTGAGAAAAATGACGTGCTTTCGGGTAGATCAACTCGTAGAGAGAGACACAAACTAAGCTGCCATTTTCCGCAGCTCAGTTAAATAACAATGAGGGTGCGGATTAACTAACCATTGATAGCGTTATCAGCGCCGATGCTGATAACCACACTCATCTCAGATGAATGAGCATCACGAAGAGCACAAACGGGTTGATTTGCATTCAATCTCAACATGTTAGCCCCCTTCAATGGTTTATTAATCCTAAAGTTTTGATGTGGTATAACTCGAAAGTTACGGTTAAATTGTAAGCGAAAACGGTTGCTAATCAATCACTTTTTCTCCAATGCAGCAATTACAAAACATCCTACTAAATGTCAGTTGCATATTGATTGGTTATAACATATTCACCTTAGCAATATGAGGTTGTTAGATGATTATCTGAATGTAAAAAGGCCATTCAATAGAATGGCCTCAAGCTTTGGGTGATTTAAACAGGATATTCCGCTACACCGTTTGTTCGGAAATCAAATTGTGTTTGTTTAGCAGTCGATACATCGTCGCACGTGAAACCCCCAATTCTTTGGCGGCATTAGAGACCTGACCAGAATGAGATTCCAGTACCAGCAATAGCGCATCGCGCTCACTTTTCTCACGGATATTTTTTAAGCTGCGTTTACTATCGCCACGTTTAGGAAGATCCAATTGCGGCACATCGATGATCACGCTATCTGACATCAAGACAGCACGCTTAATTTGATTCATCAGCTCGCGTACATTGCCAGGCCAGTAATAACGCATCAAAGCTCTCAGCGCTTCTTCAGAATAGCCTTTTGCCTGCGCGTTATACTCTTTTGAGTACTCTTGCAGGTAGTAACGAGCCAACAAGGTGATGTCACTGGCACGCTCTTTGAGACTTGGCACATTAATCCGCAGCACATTGATGTAGTGGTAAAGCTCTTCACTAAAATCCCCATCGATCAATGCTTTTTCAATATCGGAAGCATTCGCCGTCAAAATGCGGACATTGACCTTCTTCATACCATCGCTGGTTTCTATCGTTCCTTCTTGCAAGAAACGAAGAAGGTGCAGTTGCTGAGTTTTGGAAATGGTTAGAATGTCATTAAACAGCACCGTGCCACCATCAGCCTGCTCTAGTATTGACGGCCCTGCATTTGCGTCAGCCCCAATGCCAAAAACATCCGCTTGAAAACGTTGCTCGCTCATTGCACGACATTTGACAGAAAAGAATGGCTTCATCGCACGCGATGAGATTTTATGAATGGCTCGAGCGACCGTTTCTTTTCCTGAGCCATTTTCCCCATTGATCAGAATGCTCACATCGGTAGGACCAATGCGTTTAATTTGATCGCGTAGGCGCTTCAAAGGAACCGATTCCCCAATCAGTCCCATATCTTGATTATTGCCAAACGTCGGCCAAACCTTCTTCTCAAGCTTTAACATGCCCAATTGATGGCCTATCGTACTAAGCAGTTGCGCATCAGGGATAGGTGCGGTGAAAAAGTCGATACAAAAGTTAACGATAAACTGGCAAATCGTGTCAGAGCTGAGTTGCTGTTCACGAATAAAGGCGAGCCAGCGCACGTGCTTGTGTGTACTCACAAGATTAGCGATGCCATTGAGACTGAACTCATCATGGCTAAGGTCAACAATGCCGATGCATGGCCCAATATCTTCTAACAGCGCGTCCACTTTGCGTAAATCCGCACATTGATGGCACTTCCAGCCCACCTGCTCCAAAACGGACAACCAAGGCTCATAAGTACCACCAACCACTACCAATGACCCCGGTACAGAATCCATCTTAAACTGAGTAGCCATATACAACCCTTTCACTATTTCGATCGTTAGTTACATTATCGAGACTAATGATTCATAAGTCTGTTTCAAATATGAGACAGTTAATTAATTCTAGACTCAATTACTAATACTTGGAATGCAGGTAGCATTTAGTGATGTAAAAGGAATTCTGCTCGATAAAAAAAACCACCCGAAGGTGGTTTTTCAATCTATTTGCTCTTACGCCTGAGGACGCATCGCTGGGAATAGAATAACGTCACGAATCGTGTGCGTGTTGGTCAGTAGCATCACTAGACGGTCGATGCCGATACCTTGACCAGCAGTCGGTGGTAGGCCGTGCTCTAGTGCTGTGATGTAGTCTGCATCGTAGAACATGGCTTCGTCATCACCCGACTCTTTCGCTTCAACCTGTGCTTTGAAACGTGCGTCTTGGTCTTCTGCATCGTTAAGCTCAGAGAAACCGTTCGCCACTTCACGGCCACCGATGAAGAACTCAAAGCGGTCTGTGAAGAACGGGTTGTCATCGCTACGACGAGCCAGTGGAGAGATATCTGCTGGGTAGCCAGTGATGAACGTTGGCTGCATTAGCTTAGGTTCTGCTGTTTCACCAAAGATCTCTTCAAGAAGCTGACCACATGTCCAGAAAGGTTCGACTTCTACGTGAACCGATTTCGCGATAGAAACCATTAGGTCACGGTTTTGAATGTCTTCTTCCGTTAGCGCTTGGATTTGCGCGTGGTCTGGGTTGTAGTGCTTGATTGCTTCAAACATGCTCATGCGAGTGTATGTGCCACCAAACTCAACAGTATGCTCACCGTAAGGCATTGACGTTGAACCTAGAACTTCTAAAGCCACCGAGCTTAGTAGCTCTTCAGTTAGGTCCATCAGATCTTTGTAGTCTGCGTACGCCATGTAGAATTCCATCATCGTGAATTCAGGGTTGTGACGTGGAGAAAGACCTTCGTTACGGAAGTTACGGTTGATTTCGAATACGCGATCAAAACCACCAACAACTAGACGCTTCAGGTATAGCTCTGGCGCAATACGTAGGTACATTGGCATGTCTAACGCATTGTGATGCGTGATGAATGGACGCGCACTCGCACCGCCAGGGATCACGTGCATCATTGGCGTTTCAACTTCCATGAACTGTTTAGAGATCATGAAATTACGGATTGCCGACATCACTTTTGAACGTACTACAAACGCATTACGAGAATCTTCATTCACGATGAGGTCAACATAACGCTGACGGTAACGCATTTCTTGGTCAGTGAGACCGTGGAACTTCTCTGGCAGTGGACGAAGTGCTTTAGTTAGCAACTCGTACTCTTCCATGTTTACGTATAGGTCGCCTTTGCCAGATTTGTGCAGCGCACCTTTCACACCGATGATGTCACCGATATCAAGACCTTGGTATTTGTCTTTCAATACTTTTTGTACATCTTTGTCCGCGTAAGCCTGGATACGACCAGAAGTTTCTTGGATCACCAAGAATGGACCACGTTTCGCCATAACACGACCCGCAATAGCAACAACGTGGTTAAGTGCTTCTAGCTCTTCCTTACTCTTTTCACCGAACTCTTTTTGAAGGTCGCCAGCTAGGCTGTCACGACGGAAGTCGTTTGGGTGGCCATTTGCTTTGCAGCTCTTTCGGATTTGATCCAATTTTGCGCGGCGTTCAGCAATGAGCTTATTCTCTTCTTGTGCAGAGGCTTCTTGTACAGTTTCGTTTTGAACAGCATCAGTCATTTTCGATGTATCCTGTTTAGTCGGTGAAAAGCTTAAAGGCCTGATTTCAGGCTAGCTTCAATAAATTTGTCCAGATCACCGTCAAGAACCGCTTGAGTATTACGGTTTTCGACGCCCGTACGGAGGTCTTTAATGCGTGAATCATCCAATACGTAAGAACGGATCTGGCTACCCCAGCCAATGTCAGACTTAGCGTCTTCATTAGCTTGTTTTTCCGCATTTTGCTTTTGCAACTCAAGTTCAAACAGCTTAGCGCGAAGCTGCTTCATCGCTTGATCTTTGTTTTTGTGTTGAGAACGGTCGTTCTGACACTGAACCACGGTATTCGTTGGTACGTGGGTAATACGTACCGCAGATTCGGTGGTGTTTACGTGCTGACCACCCGCACCAGACGCACGATACACGTCAATACGGAGATCGGCAGGGTTAATGTCGATGTCGATGTTTTCATCAATCTCTGGGTAAACAAACGCAGAAGCAAAAGAAGTGTGACGACGACCGCCTGAGTCAAACGGAGATTTACGCACTAAACGGTGAACACCCGTTTCGGTACGCAACCAACCATAAGCATAATCACCGATAATACGTACGGTGACCGACTTAAGGCCAGCAACATCTCCTTCGGAGACTTCGATCACTTCGGTTTTGAAGCCTTTCGCTTCAGCCCAACGAAGATACATGCGAAGCATCATGCTCGTCCAGTCTTGCGCTTCTGTACCGCCAGAACCTGCTTGCAGATCAATATAGCAATCTGAAGAATCGTGTGCGCCAGAGAACATGCGACGGAACTCTAAGCCCGCGAGCTTCTCTTCTAAGGCTTCAAGTTCTGGACCGATTTCATCAAAGGTCTCTTGATCTTCAGCTTCAATGGCCAGCTCAAGCAAACCTTCAACGTCATCCACACCTTGATCAAGTTGATCAATGGTTTCAACAACCGCTTCCAGTGACGCACGTTCACGACCGAGAGCTTGCGCTCGATCAGGCTCGTTCCAAACGTCCGGTTGTTCAAGTTCTGCGTTAACTTCTTCTAGACGCTCTTTCTTAGCGTCATAGTCAAAGATACCCCCTCAGGACATTTGTGCGCTCAGACACGTCCTGTAGACGGTTTTTAATGGGATTGATTTCAAACATGTTGGCTCAACATTTTAGAGTAGAATTTAACCGAGGAATTCTACTCAAAAATGTGACAGAGATACAGGAAAAATTGGGAGGAAATTTGTCGAATCCTGAAGAGAAAAAAGGAGCGAGATTCGTTCTCACTCCTTTAATGGCGGTTATCGAGCCTCGATGTGTTCAATCATCAATTGCAACGATTGATTGTTGCGAAACTCATTGATATCCAGTTTGTAGGCAAGGCGAACGGTTTTCACCGAGGCATCTGGCCAGCGACGTAAATCGACGTTGAAGGCGATCCCGTCAATCATGATGTTGGTTGGATAGCCTTTGAATAAAGGCTCAAGCATCAATTTTAGATGTTTTTCGCCGACCAATTTCTGGTGCAGCACTTTAAATTCGCCATCAAAAATGGGCTCTGGAAATGCCTGCCCCCAAGGCCCCGCAGATCGCAGCAGCTCCGCTGTATGCATGGAAAACTCTTCAGGCTTGAGTTCGCCATCAGAAAGCACAATACCTTTCAGTGCGGCTTCATCCAATTCGCGTTTCACCAGTTGATCAAACAGCTGACTAAATCGTTCAAAATCGCACTCTTTGATGGTCAAGCCAGCCGCCATCGCGTGACCACCAAATTTGAGGATCAAGCCGGGATTTTGTGTATCAATCAAATCCAGCGCATCGCGCATGTGTAGGCCAGGAATAGAGCGACAAGATCCTTTGATATACCCATCGCCACCATCGGCAAATGCAATCACCGGACGATGATATTTCTCTTTGATTCTCGACGCTAGAATGCCAATCACGCCCTGATGCCAATCACGCTGGAAAAGAGCCAAACCATAAGGCAACTCGCTGTTTTCGCCAAACTGCAGACGTTCACAAAACGCCATTGCCTCTTGCTTCATGCCCTCTTCAATTTCTTTACGAGTTTGATTGAGCCCGTCCAGTTCATGCGCCATACGACGCGCCGCGTGGATGTTGTTGCACATCAGCAATTCAACCCCAAACGACATGTCATCCAAACGTCCTGCGGCATTGATGCGCGGGCCCAGTGCAAAACCGAAATCTGCCGCCACCAAACGACGAGCATCGCGCTTGGCCACTTCAATCAAGGCTTGAATACCCGGACGCGCTTTCCCGGCGCGAATGCGCTGTAGACCTTGGTGCACCAAAATGCGGTTGTTCTCATCCAGCGGAACAACATCCGCAACGGTGCCTAAGGCCACCAAATCCACCAGCTCCATCAGCTTCGGCTCTGCCATACCTTGCTCGGCAAACCAACCGCATTGACGCATGTGGACACACAAGGCCATCATCAGATAAAAAGCCACGCCAACCCCAGCCAGTGCTTTGGAAGGAAACGCGCAGGTCTGTAAGTTTGGATTGACCATCGCATCTACCTCAGGCAACACTTGCCCGGGCAAATGGTGATCGGTCACCAACACTTTTAAGCCATGCTCTTTGGCATAACGCACCCCTTCAATGGAGGAGACGCCGTTATCCACGGTCATGATCACTTCAGCGCCCAAGGCGATAGCCTGCTCGACCACTTCAGGGCTCAAACCATAGCCATCTTCAAAGCGGTTTGGTACTAAGTAGTCGACATTGTTGCTGCCAAGCATGCGCAGTGCAAGGACCGAGAGTGCCGAGCTGGTCGCGCCATCAGCATCAAAATCCCCGACCACAATAATGCGCTTCTGCTCACGTATAGCCTCAAAAAGCAGCGCAACGGCAAGTTCAATTCCGTGCAGTTTTTGGTATGAATGCAACCCTTTGACGGCGGTTTCCAACTGGCTTATGTCTTGAATACCACGGTTGAGATAGATGCGTTTGAGGATATCCGGCACACTGTCGGGCAAGAGGGAAAGATCGGGTTCTGGTCGTCGTTGTATTTCTATCATTAATTGAATAGAGCCCGCGGGTCAAACGCGCAGGCTCTGCTCCTTGAAGGTTTATGGTTGCTGTAAACGTTCTAGCAGTTTTTCTGGTGGCAAGTAACCAGCAACCAGCTCACCATTTGGCAAGAAAATCGCAGGCGTGCCTGTAATACCGAGTTGCTGACCAAGTTGGTAATGTTGAGCCACGGTCTGCTTGCACTGCTGTAAATCATTTTTCGCTGGGGCAAATTTGCGGTTCACTTTAGCATCATGCATCGCTTCTTGCGGATTAGCGGCACACCAGATGCCCGCCATTTGTTCTGCCACAGGGCCCGTGCCACCTTGGCGTGGGTATGCCATGTAACGCACGGTGATACCTAAGTCATTGTAGCCCTGCATCTGGCTGTGTAGACGAACGCAGTAACCGCAAGTAATGTCGGTAAACACCGTCACCACGTATTTTTCATCTTTGGCTTTGTACTCGATCGCGCTGTCAGCAAATTCGGCAATTTTCTTGGCGTTGAGCGGCGCTTGGCGTTCTGCGATTACGTCCTTGTATTGACCATTTTCGTCAATGGAATACAAGGTTCCTGCGATAAAGTGGCTACCGTCATTAGACGCAAATAACACCCCGCCACTGGTTTGAATTTCGACTAAACCCGCCACATCCGAAGGTTGAATATCCATGATGTTCAGGCCCAGCTTGGAAAAACGAGCTTTGAGAGCCTCGCTATCAAAATGCGTGCTCGCCGCCACTTGTGCCGCTGGCTGAGCTGTTTCGACCGCTTGGCTTTCTTCAGCACCGCAGGCCGTCACAAAGAGAGGAAGAGTTAAAAGAGTTAATCGGCGTAATACGCTCATTAAAATCACCTTGTCGTTATTCCGCTTTAAGCACGCGGATGATGTTGGCTATGAATCTGTTTTAGTCGTTCTGTTGCCACGTGAGTATAAATTTGCGTGGTCGATAAGTCACTATGACCAAGCAGCATCTGTACGACCCTGAGATCGGCCCCATAGTTCAATAAATGGGTGGCGAAAGCGTGCCTCAAAACGTGTGGTGACAAATGATCAGTATCGATACCTGCAATCACCGCATAGAATTTGATGCGATGCCAAAAGGTTTGTCTGGTCATTTGTCTGGCACGCTTACTTGGAAACACCACATCCGAAGAGGTTTCACCCAATAACGCCGGACGACCTTGTTTGATAAAGGTTTCGATCCAGTCGATGGCATTTTCCCCCATGGGCACTAAGCGCTCTTTGCCACCTTTACCCGTCACCCGCACCACACCTTGACGCAAGCTGATGTTTTCCATGGTTAAACTCACCAGCTCGGTAACACGCAATCCCGTGGCATACAGTAGCTCAAGCATGGCTTTGTCACGCAGTTCCACCGGATCATTCGGATCGGGCGCATCCAATAACGCATCGACCTGCTCTTCACTGATGTCTTTTGGCAAACGTTGCGGTAATTTAGGGCTGACCAATAGGGCACTAGGATCATCGGCGCGCACTTTTTCTCGATGGAGATATTGAAACAGACGACGAATCGCTGACAACATCCGTGCTCTTGAAGTCTGCTTGTAGTCTTGATCCACCAAATAGCTTTGGTATTGCTGAAGCCCAGACAGACTGATGAAATCGAGCCGATAATGATTCGCCTCCATCCACTGCAATAACTTCATCAGATCGTTGCGGTAAGAGGCCAACGTATTCTCTGCGAGGCCTCGCTCCATCCACATCGCATCGAGAAATTGCTCTACGTAGCCAAAATCTTGCATATTAACCGATGCCGTTTGTTGCATGGACACACCTTAAATCACTGTAAATCAACAGTGCTGAGAGTAAGACAGCCACAGATTTAATGCTATAAAAAATCCATTCGGACGCGATATTCGCTGCAATCCTCCGCAGAATCGAGGTAGAATTCGCCATCGCATGGCAAAACAGTACTGATAACGCAGATGAAAATCGGACTTTTTTACGGCTCAACCACCTGTTACACCGAAATGGCGGCAGAAAAAATGCGCGCCATTTTGGGGGATGACTTGGTTGAGATCCATAATGTCAAAGAGTGCGACCTCGCACAAATGGCAGACTATGACCTGCTGCTTCTTGGCATTTCCACTTGGGATTTTGGCGAAATTCAAGAAGATTGGGCTGCCATTTGGCACGATCTCGCCTCCTCTCCAGTGCAAGGTAAAACCATCGCACTTTTCGGTCTTGGTGACCAAGAAGGTTATGGTGAATGGTATCTCGACGCGATGGGATTGCTGCACGATGAGCTTAAAGCGGTAGGTGCGGAGTTCATCGGCTATTGGCCAAATCAAGGCTACCAGTTTGAAGCCTCCAAAGCCCTCACTGAAGATGGCAGCCACTTTGTTGGCTTGGCGCTCGATGAAGATTCCCAATACGAATTGAGCGACGAGCGCATTGAAACTTGGATTGAGCAAGTTCTAACGGAATTTCACGACAAGCTGTAACGCTTAAGGCGAATTTTCTGAATCTCGCCGGTTTGTGAATCAGCAGTCAGCAAAAAGCCCGTCACATTGGACGGGCTTTTTATTGTCTTACGTTTTCTTAAAGTGCTGCGATTAAGCGGCTTCTTCAGCCAGTTCTTGACGAACAGAGCGGCTGACAAAGAACATACACACAATCGCCGTCATGGTTGGTAGCAACCACGCCATGCCCACTTCAAATAGCGGCAGTACTTTGAATGCAGACACATCCACGCCCGCCACTTTTGCTGCATCAATCAAGGCAAACAGCAGTGAAACAAGGATAACCACGCGGTACGCCACTTGTGGGTTTGGCAATTTCTTACGCACGAAAGTCAGTGCCACCAACGCAATGGCCACTGGGTATAGTGCAAACAGGACCGGCACAGACAGAGCGATAAGCTGTGCAAGACCAACATTCGCCACCACAGCACAAGCAACGCCATTGATCACAACCCACGCTTTGTATGAAAGCGGAGTCAGTGAGCTGAAGTAATCTGAACACGCTGAGATCAGACCAATCGCAGTGGTTAAACAGGCAAGCAGTACAATTACAGACAACACGATTTGACCATAAGGACCAAACAGCGCTTGAACATATAGGCTGAGAACCACGCCACCGTTGTCCGCACCAGAGGCCACCGCCGCGCTCGTTGCGCCAAGGTAGAACAATGAGATGTAAACAAATGCCAGACCGGCTGCAGCAATGAAACCTGCGTAAATCAGGTATTTAGTCGTTGCAGAACGCTCCGTAATACCACGGCTGCGCAGCGCATCAACGATCAGCATACCGAACATCAGTGAACCAAACGTATCCATGGTGTTGTAACCTTCAAGGAAACCTTTGGTGAGTGGCTGTGTTAGATACTCACCTTGCGCAGCAAGCATTTCGCCCTGAGGATCAATAAATACCGCAAGCGCCAAAATAATCAGACCAACAAACAACGCCGGTGTTAATACCTTACCAATGATGTCAATCAGTTTGCCTTGCGACCAAGAAAAGAACATCGCCACCGCAAAGAAAAGGATCGAGAAAATGGTCAAATGCGACTGAAGCGCATCAACAAAGAAAGGCTTCACCGCCATTTCGTAGGCTACTAGGCCAGTACGTGGCGCGGCAAACGCAGGACCGATGATGATAAAAATCAATACCGCCATCAATGTTGCTGCTTGTTTAGGAAGATCTTTGGTTAAGTGATCCCAAGATCCACCAGCAACGGCAATGGCAATAATGGTGATCAAAGGAAGACCTACTGCCGTCACAAGGAAGCCTGACATCGCAGGGAACAGATGCTCACCCGCAAGTTGACCTGCTAGAGGAGGGAAAATAATGTTGCCCGCTCCCAAGAAAAACGCAAACAGCATAAAGCCGACTGCGATAATATCGGTTAGTTTTAAAGTCTGATTCACAGATAACCCTTAGAATAATTCTGAATGATGTTGTGTATGCATTCGCCGCTCTTGCGACCGACGATTGTGCTAATTTTAGGGGCGCATAATGACGAAATGACCACCAATTGGCAACCTTTAAGCCCGAAAACACTATATTAATTTATATAAGTGACAATATCACAGTGAATGTGACTGAGATCTAATTTGTATTTAGACAGATAACCTACACAATGCCGCATCAAAGCGATAACAGATAGAGAAATAATTCAAACAAATCGTTAACAATGGTTTTTCTATCTAGAAATAGAGAAAATGAAGAGATAAACATGAAGAGTGGCACATTAAAAACTAAAGGGTTCAAATTTAAACAGTTTTCAATCGCCAGCAGCAACTCTGGTATGCCTGTCAGTACTGATGGTGTATTACTTGGTGCTTGGGCCGACTTCCATCACAGCCAAAACCTACTCGATATTGGTACAGGGACAGGATTGCTTAGCTTGATGTGCGCTCAGCGATACGTACATCTTTCGATCACAGCCGTCGATATTGACGCGCATGCCATGGAAGCCGCACAAGAAAACTTCAGCCACAGCCCTTGGCACTCAAGGCTTCACTTGCAACACGGTGACGTACTCAAGCTCAATTTTACACATCGTTTTGATGGCATTATTTGTAACCCGCCTTATTTTAATAGCGGCGAACAAGCCCAAGCGACGCAGCGCGCTACCGCCAGACACACCGATACTCTAGCTCACGATGCGCTGTTATTGCGCTGCAGAGAATTACTCACCCCGAATGGCAAAGCTAACTTTGTGTTGCCACTGACCGAGGGAGAACAATTTCTGCAACTCGCTCAACAGCAAGGTTGGCACCTGCACCGGCTATGTCGTGTCAAGCCTAATCCGAATAAGCCTGTTCATCGCTTACTGTTTGAACTCGGTTTATCCACGGCAACAACGAGTGAAGAGCATCTCACGATCAACGACGGATCGACCTACAGCGCAGACTTTGTCAAACTGTGCCAGGATTTTTATCTCAAGATGTAGAAATAACGTGTGATCAAAATCACCGAACACTCTATAATATTCGCCCTTTTAAACTATTGCTGCCCATTGAACTTTGTATCTCAGGGCATTGCTTGTGGAGAACACACTGTGATCAGAACCTTTGCCGATCTTGATCTTGACCCAAACTTGCTGTCTGCCATCGAAGAGATGGGTTACGAGCGCCCAACTCAAATTCAGGCAGAAGCAATTCCACAAGCCCTAGAAGGCCGTGATATTCTTGCTTCCGCTCCGACAGGAACCGGAAAAACCGCCGCATTTGTCTTGCCTGCGCTGCAATACTTGCAAGATTTTCCACGCCGTAAACCAGGACCAGCACGCGTTCTTATCCTCACGCCAACCCGTGAGCTAGCGATGCAAGTGGCCGATCAAGCTCGTGCGCTTGCCAAAAATACCAGTTTGAACATTTTCACCATCACAGGTGGTGTTCAATACCAAGAACATGCGGATATCCTTGCTACCACACAAGATATCGTGGTAGCGACACCGGGCCGCTTGATGGAGTACATCCAAGCAGAGCGCTTTGATTGCCGCGCGATCGAATGGCTGATCCTCGATGAAGCAGACCGCATGCTTGACATGGGCTTTGCTCCGACAGTGGATCGCCTATCTAACGAATGTCGTTGGCGCAAACAGACCATGCTCTTCTCTGCAACGCTAGAAGGCAAAGGGGTGGAAGGTTTTACCGCGGATCTGCTGAACGATCCTGCGGACATTGATGCTGAGCCTTCGCGCCGCGAGCGTAAAAAAATCACCCAGTGGTATTACCGTGCAGATAACATGGAGCACAAGCTCGCGCTACTGAAAGACATCATCAACAACCAAGCGGAACGTACGATTGTTTTCCTCAAAACACGTGAACGTCTGGCGGATCTACGTGCTCACCTCGAAAGCGAACAAGTCAATTGCGCTTGGATTCAAGGTGAAATGCCGCAAGATCGTCGTAACAACGCGATTGCTCGCTTCCGTGATGGCAGTGTGAATGTGCTGCTTGCAACGGATGTCGCAGCTCGTGGTATCGACTTGCCTGACGTGTCACACGTTGTAAACTTCGACATGCCACGCAGTGCCGATGTTTACCTTCACCGCATCGGTCGTACCGCTCGCGCAGGTAAGAAAGGCAACGCAATCTCTATTGTAGAAGCCCACGACCAACCCATGATGGATCGCGTTGCTCGCTATGTGAAAGAGGATATTAAAGAGCGCTTTGTCAAAGAGCTTCGCCCTCAACACAAGAAGCCGGTGTTTAAGAAGAAAAAGAAAAAAGACGATAAAAAAACGTCAGTGAAAAAGAAAAGCACCAAAAAGAAAAAGTAATGGTTCGATAACGTAAAAGGGTTGGCACTGTGCCAACCCTTTCTGTTTTCAGACCTTAACTAAAACCAAATCTCAGTGTTGCTCTTCGCGCTTAAACACCAATTCTGTCGGGGTCGACTCTTCTTCGACGAAGTAGTAACCCGCACTGTCAAATTGAGTTAAATCCGCCACACTCGAAATACGATTTTCAATGATGTAGCGCGCCATCATGCCTCGCGCCTTTTTAGCAAAAAAGCTAATGACCTTGTATTGACCGTTCTTCGCATCTTTAAAAATCGGCGTGATCACTTGCGCGTCCAAGGCTTTCGGTTTCACCGCTTTAAAATACTCATTGGACGCCAGATTGATCAACACGTTATCACCTTGAGCCACAATCGCCTCATTAAGTTTCTCAGTGATCACATTGCCCCAAAACTGATAAAGATTACTGCCTTTGGGGTTGGCCAATTTTGTGCCCATCTCCAAGCGATAGGGTTGCATCAGATCCAGTGGCTTTAATAGCCCATACAGCCCAGATAGCATACGCAAATGTTTTTGCGCGTAATCAAAATCGTCATCGTTGAGCGTTTCCGCTTCAAGCCCTGTGTACACATCACCTTTAAAAGCCAGAATCGCTTGGCGCGCGTTATCTGGAGTGAATTCTTCGCTCCACTCTTGGAAGCGACCCACATTGAGATCGGCGATTTTATCACTCACTTTCATCAACGAAGCCACATCCGCAGGCGTCAACTGACGGCAAACTTCAATCAACTGTTTTGAGTAATCCACGAGCTCTGGCTGAGTGAACTTGTGGGTCACGAGTGGTGATTCGTAGTCCAGAGTTTTAGCTGGTGAAACAACGATAAGCATGACGATTCTTTCCCTTATTTTCTTTTTGTCTAGGGTACAAAAAAAGCCGTGCATTGTCTGCACGGCTTTTCGAATCACAGTGATAGAAAATCTCGATTTCTACCTTAGTCTTTCTTGTTGTTGTCCCAAATGCCTTCTTCCAGTTGAGATTTCAGCTCAGGAAAATCATCGGCATTAAAGGTTGGCAACTTACCCGCTTGTAACTGACGGTTGTAGTCTTTTGCCAGTTTAATCACGATACCAGATAGCAGCAGGATCGCGACTAAGTTCACAATGGCCATCAGACCCATCGATACGTCAGCCAGAGCCCATACCACTGGAAGTGGCGCAATCGCACCAAAGCCCACAAGACCAAGCACGACCAAACGGAAAACATTTAAGCCAGCTTTGTGGTTGTGCTCCAAGAAGACCAAGTTGGTTTCTGCATAAGAGTAGTTAGCAATGATGGAGGTGAACGCGAAGAAGAAGATCGCGACCGCGACAAAAATGCTACCCCAGCTACCCACTTGCGAGCTTAACGCTAACTGAGTCAATTCAATGCCCGTGATCTCACCATGCGGCACGTACTCGCCCGACATCAAAATAATTGCAACGGTCGCTGAACAGATCACAATAGTATCCATGAAAACGCCCAGCATTTGCACGTACCCCTGAGAAGCTGGGTGTGGAGGATATGGCGTAGCTGATGCCGCAGCGTTTGGCGCGGAACCCATACCGGCTTCGTTCGAGAACAGGCCACGTTTGATACCATTAATCATCGCTTGTGCAATCGCGTAGCCCAAACCACCCGCAGCCGCTTCTTGCAAGCCAAAAGCGCTCTTGAAGATCAGCATGAGTACGTCAGGTAGTTTCTCCAAGTTAGAGAGCATCACAAACAGCGCTAAAGCAAGGTAAGCCAATGCCATCACTGGAACGATAAGCTCAGCAGTACGCGCGATACGCTTGATACCACCAAAGATAATCACACCAGACAGCACCACAATCACAACGCCTACGTAGGCATTTTCCCAACCAAAGGCATTTTGCATTGCGTTGGCGATCGAGTTGGCTTGCACCGCGTTAAACACCAGACCAAAAGCAATGATAAGGAAGATGGAGAACAGCACCCCCATCCAACGCATACCAAGGCCTTTTTCCATGTAGTAAGCAGGACCACCACGATAGTTGCCATCGTCATCTTTGGTTTTGTAGAGCTGAGCTAGCGTACTTTCAGCAAATGATGTCGCCATACCCAACATGGCGATGAGCCACATCCAGAAAATCGCACCAGGGCCACCGGCGGTCAGCGCAACAGCCACACCGGCCATGTTACCAGTGCCTACACGTGCAGCAAGGCTGGTACAAAGCGCTTGAAAGGAGGAGATACCAGCGTTGTCCGATTTACGGCTGTTTTTTAGAACAGAAAACATGTGGCCGAAATGGCGGAACTGAATGAAGCCGAGTCGAACCGTGAAATAAATTCCCACACCGACAAGCAAATAAACAAGAATGGAACCCCAAAGCAGGTCATTCATTAGATTGATCAAGTCTGTCATAGTTACCTCAAATTGAGTTTGCGCCAGTCTGTGCTTCCGAGCCATCCACCAGATTGCTTAACCAAGTGTCAAATTAGCTTGGTGAACTATTATTTTCTTTCTGCAATCTAGAATCGTAAATGTCGCTTCATGCATCCGTTTTACGTACTAGCGTTTTTTGACGGGCGGATAATGCAGCCTAGCCACGCAAAAATCAATATGAAACTGCATACTCAATTTTTGTATTTTTCACTATTTTTATACCATTTCTTAACATACAAACCAGAATCAAGAATCAAAAGCAGTTACATAAACCAAACAATTCCATTACAACAAAATGTATCGAAATATTTTGTTTTTCATTTCGCGTCAATTCTCTGTTAAACCAAGAGTGACAAGGCTTTTGCTCTTTCCCCACGCCCCCTCCCTCACTTACCTGTTGTGGATGAGAAATTCACAAGCGCCTTTTCGGATCCTTACCCTCCTCTCTTTGACTTCGTACTGTATAAACACACACATTGTTAACATTAAAATTCTTTTCATTTAATCGTTTTCGTGAGATCGATCGCTCACTTTTTGAGCTCTTATTGCAAGCAAAATGTGATGGTGTGTTCAGTTTTAATCGAAATCTTCATCATACCGACACAAATG
The DNA here is from genome assembly GCF_028570825.1 of Vibrio sp. CCUG 15886. NCBI lineage: Bacteria > Pseudomonadati > Pseudomonadota > Gammaproteobacteria > Vibrionales > Vibrionaceae > Vibrio > Vibrio sp. CCUG 15886. The sequence goes on from NZ_JAQQBT010000005.1 coordinate 62,186, forward strand.
CGAAATCTATCATGGTTATGCTCGGAGAAACTGTGGTACTTAGTGACTGCACAAGCGCTGGTGATTTATGTGAGGTGGCTTATGGATGGCTTTGAACTAGATGACTTACTGGATTTTGAAACAACAAGCACAACGAAAACGCGCTCTAAACCAGTAAAAAGGAAATGGCGTGAAATTGAGGCGATGCTTGACCGACGTAACTTACTCAAAGAGCTGCGTGATATGGACATGTGTCACGACTACTCACTGGAAGATATTAAGCTTTAACCACATTAACGAACAAAAAATAGCACTCTTACTCAACGAAAAAGGCACCTCTCACAGGTGCCTTTGTTTATTTTGGGCTAGATCATCTCTTTTTCACTTTGCTGTACACGCTCTGCCAGTTGTCGGTAATGATCGGCAATGGTTTCACCAAAGACTGGATCGTCTTCATTAACCAGCCATTGTGATTCCACTTGTTGCCAATCTTGTGTGGTAAAAGACTCGGCGATCAATGGCAGAATCAAGCGCTCTTCAATGTCCAAATGTTGGCGTTGTGATGAGATAAACGCCTCTAACTGCTCAATGAACATCGCTTGTGGCACCACTGCATCGTTCAAAATCATATGCACCACGTCAGCAAAAGCTGCGGTTTTCTTCGCTAGTTCTTTGTGTTCAAGCTCTAAGTTTTCAATGGTTCTCTGCGCGCCGTAATGCTCTAAGTAATGGCGATAAAGGATGTCTTCTTTCGGATGGTGCACCTTCTCCGCATGATCAGATAAATAGCTGACAATCTCGGCGACCAAACTGTAGTTAATAGGTTGCTCATTTTTGAGCAACTCCACTTTATGGCGCAGTATAGCGAGCATGCGCACAATGTAACCGTGTTCGCGTCTTATCCGTTCAATCATCATAGCGTTTCTCCTTAACACCTCATTTGTTGTAAGTGTATAAGATAGAACGCCATTCGGCTTAGATATCGCTCAAAAAACCATCGCTTTCTACGAAATTACATTCAAATGTGCTTAGAGCGACAAAGGTAGTTGCCAGTCTATTGCTTGCTTTCCTTGATCAAGTAAATGTTGATTCGCTTGTGAAAAATGCTTACAGCCCAAAAAGCCGCGGTGAGCAGAAAGAGGGGATGGGTGTGGCGCGGTGAGAACCACATGCTTATGGCGATCAATAAATCGGCCTTTTTTCTGTGCGTGCGATCCCCACAATAGGAATACCACACCTTGTTGGTGCTGATTGATCGCCTCAATCACTTTGTCAGTGAATGTTTCCCATCCTAATGAAGCGTGAGAATGCGCTTTGCCCTGCTCCACCGTAAGCACCGTATTGAGCAGCAATACGCCTTGTTTAGCCCAAGCTTCAAGGTAACCATGCGCCGGGATCTGAAAGCCCTGGATATCCTGCGCCAACTCTTTGTACATATTCACCAAAGAAGGAGGTGTCTTGATGCCCGGTAACACTGAAAAACACAAACCATGAGCTTGGTTGGGGCCATGGTAAGGATCCTGTCCTAAGATCACCACTTTGACATCTTGAAACTCGGTATAACGAAAGGCATTGAAGACATCCTTTGCTGGAGGGTAAATCACTTTGCCAGCTTGTCGCTCTGCTTCAACAAAGTTGAGTGTCTGTTGAAAATAGCTTTGCTCTTTTTCCGCACCAATTACATCGTGCCAAGTGAGTTGCTGTGTCATGGGGAGAATCCTATTGAAAACCATCAGGCGGTTATTCTAAGTCAGGTCACTCCCCTAACCAAATTCATCACAAGCTATTGGTTTTTTTCGTGACTTTGTGGGCTTTTTTGTGGCGTTCTTGCATGCCCCTGCCCGGTAATATGACGGTTCGGTATTGGCCGTCTTGCGACAGAACGCACAACGTAAGTGGAATGGAACATCATGGTTGTAAACATAGTGGCATCCTCCTGTGACAAACTCGATAAACACTATTGTTCTTGTTTGCTATGAAAGAAAGATGCCAATCTGATGACAAAAAGCGCTAAGCGATTGAAGAGAGATGATATTTTCTCAACTGCTCAATTTCTTGCGGCCAAAGTTCAGGTTCAATAGTTTCTAAAATCAATGGGATAGAATCAAAACGGCTGTCTTTCGCAATGTATTCAAAACAGTCCCAGCCAATTTCACCTTTCCCTAGGGCATGGTGCCTATCCACCTTACTGGCTAATTTTACTTTTGAATCATTAATATGCATTGCACGTAAATAGTGCATTCCGACCACACGTTCAAACTCAGCGAAGGTCGCCTCACACGCCTCAGGAGTTCGCAGATCATAGCCTGCGGCAAAGGTGTGGCAAGTATCCAAACAAACCCCAACTCGACTCTTATCTTCAACCTGCTCAATGATTTCTGCAAGGTGCTCAAATCGCCAACCTAAGTTGGAACCTTGTCCGGCCGTGTTTTCTATCACCGCCACCACATCAGGTACCGCTTGATGCGCTAAGTTGATCGATTCTGCGATTAAAGACAAACACGCTTTTTCTGAGATCTTCTCCAAATGGCTGCCTGGGTGGAAATTGAGTAAGTTCAACCCTAGCTGCTGGCATCGCTCCATTTCATCAATAAACGCGAGACGAGACTTTTCCAGCTTCTCCGCTTCTGGCGCACCTAAATTAATAAGATAAGAATCATGGGGAAGAATTTGCTGTGGAGAAAAACCCAACAACGCGCAATTGGCTTTGAACGCCGAGATGGTTTTCTCTTCTAATGGCTTGGCAACCCATTGACGTTGATTCTTCGTGAACAAAGCAAACGCGTTTGCTCCAATCTCACGCGCCCGCAGAGGTGCATTGTCAACCCCGCCCGCCGCTGAAACATGCGCGCCAATAAATTTGTTACCAAAACGGTTTTTGCTGTTTGTCATTTAATCACTTAACACTTTCAAGATAAGGGGCTAATTACAACCATTTAGCTTAGTTCAGTCAAATTTCCAATTAATTTTGTAGTAAATTTACAACAAAATTAACACTTAACTATTTTTGATATTATCAAATAAATCGTAATTGATAGTTTTTAAAGGGTTTATTGATTTAACTCAATAAAATAACCATCACAAAATTAATGTTTTTAGTTGTTTTTTGACCTAAATCAATACTATCATAATGGATATTAGCTATATAATACTCAGCTCGACAAAATTCGAAAATTAACACCAATAATCACCACGTAAGTGGACTAGGAGATAGTGATGATCCAAGGTATCCAAATTACTAAAGCAGCAAACGACGACCTACTAAACTCAATCTGGCTTCTAGATAGCGAGAAAAATGAAGCTCGCTGTGTAGCGGCAGTTTCTGGCTACGAAGCCGATCAAATCGTTGCAATTAACGAGCTAGGTGAGTTTGAAAGCCGTGAAGTGGCTATCGAAGCAGCACCTCGCATTGAAGGTGGTCAACACCTAAACGTGAACGTTCTAAAACGTGAAACGCTAGAAGATGCAGTTGCGCACCCAGAGAAATACCCACAACTAACCATCCGTGTATCGGGTTATGCTGTGCGTTTCAACTCACTAACACCAGAACAACAGCGTGACGTCATTGCTCGTACGTTTACTGAATCTCTATAATATAGAGACCTAAATATTAAAAAAAACGGCGCTCATCGAGCGCCGTTTTTCTATTCTTGCATTTGTTTTCTAAAGAAAACAATAGGGTGGAGGCCAAGCTCCACCTGTGAGATTGATGCCTGCTTATTGCACGCGACGCAATACTTCTTTCAGAGCCGTAAAATCCGCATCCAACTCTTCTGAGAGCAGTTCCATCACCGCATGTTTTGCCAGTGGTGCTGGCAAATCGATGTCACTGCCAAGAATGTCATCGACCACTTCCTTAAACTTCGCCGGATGTGCGGTACAGAGGAACAAGCCAGTTTCACCTTCTTGTAGCTGCTGATCCAGCACACGATAGGCAATCGCACCATGTGGTTCACAAAGGTAACCAAGTGAATAGAGATCTTTCACCGATTGCGCACTTTGCTCATCAGACACAGCACCTTTGCCCAAAGTTTCCAAACCCCACTCTTTCACACGGCACAACTCTTCAATTCGTGGCCAGTTATTAGGCTGACTCACGTCCATGGCATTTGAAGTCGTCGCGACAGTCGGTTTTGGATCCCATTTACCGGTTTCTAGGTAACGAGGCACGGTATCATTGGCATTCGTTGCAGCGATAAAGCGCTTAATCGGTAAACCCAGAGCTTTAGCAAGCAAACCCGCAGTAAGGTTACCAAAGTTGCCGCTTGGTACCGACACCACCAGATTCTCGCGCTCTTGCTTACTCATCTGCGCCGCTGCTTCAAAGTAGTAGCAGATTTGCGCCATCAAACGGCTAATGTTGATGGAGTTTGCGGAGTTGAGACCAATCTCTTCACGCAGCTCTGCATCATCAAACGCTTGCTTCACCAGCGCCTGACACGCATCAAAGTCACCATTGATCGCTACCGTGTGAATGTTTTTGCCTAATGTGCAGAACAGCTTTTCTTGCAATGGGCTGATTTTGCCTTTCGGATAAAGAATGACCACATTGATGTCTTCCATACCGTAAAAAGCGTGTGCAACCGCGGCTCCTGTATCACCCGATGTCGCTGTTAGAATAGTGATTTTTCCACCATCAGAAACCGCAGCCAACGACTGAGCCATAAAGCGGCCACCGAAGTCTTTGAAGGCAAGTGTCGGTCCATGGAACAGTTCAAGCGCGTAGACACCCTCTTTCACTTGTTTAATCGGTGCTGGGAATTGGAATGCCGCATCCACCATTGAGTTAACTTTGTCTTCTGCTAGCTCATCACCAATCAACGCGGAAAGAATCGCAGTGCTGCGCGAGATAAAATCTTGCGCAAGCAACGCATCGATATCATCAAATTTCGGTAATTCTGCTGGGAAAAATAGCCCCTGATTACGGCCTAACCCTTGGCGCACGGCTTGGCCAAAGGAAACTTGTTCGTCATTTTCTTTTATGTTGTAAAGCTTCATAGCTCACTTCCTGTCACAATTGAGCCCTTTTTGTCTAAACGACAAATGTGGACGAATCCTTCTTCATTTTGTACGTAATTTTGTTCTAACCAGCGTGCTACACGCTGTGCAACATCTTGGTCTTTGCAAATACTAAACAGTGTCGGCCCACTGCCAGAAATGCCCGTTGCCAATGCCCCCGCAGAAGCGGCATATTTACGCGCATCGGCAAAACCGGGAAGCAGTTTCTCACGATAAGGCTCTGCGATCACGTCTTTGATCATCTTCGCGGCAAGCTCAGGCTGCCCTGAGTGACAAGCGTGAATAAAGCCGGCCAAATGGCGGCCATGTGCGATCACATCTTGACGTCGGTATTGAGAAGGTAAAATCGCACGCGCTTCTGCCGTCGACACCTTAATGCCAGGGTAGGCCATCACCCAATACCAATCATCGAAGCACGGAACTTCTTGGCTAATAATGCCGAGCTCTTCGAGCATTAATTGCAAGCCACCTAAATAGCAGGGTGCAACGTTGTCATAGTGCACTCCACCGGAGATTTGACCTTCCATTTCACCCATCAGTGCGAGCAATTCCATTTCATCCAGTGGGTTGGCATGGAACTGATTGAGGGCATCTAACGCGGCAACAATAGAACAAGCACTAGAGCCAAGCCCAGATCCAATCGGCATGTTCTTTTCTAATGTCATCTCAAGCGGTTTGAGCTCAAGACCTTTTTTATCGAGTTCGCGAGCAAACACTCGCCAGCAATCATAAACAATGTTTTCTTTCGGATCGCTTGGCAGCTTTGCAACAAAACTACCCGCCGTCTTTAACGAAAACGGCTCGTTCCCCGCTTTCACCATGACTCGATCGCCAAGTAAAGTGCCATCGATGGGCGACACTGCCGCCCCTAATACATCAAAACCAACACTGACATTACCAATAGAAGCGGGAGCGTACACTACCACAGCCATATCGCTTGAACTCATCGATTAAACCCCTAATTTCCAGCCTAAAGTACGCATCACATCTGAGAACACGCCTGCCGCAGTCACTTGAGTACCGGCACCGTAACCTCTCAATACTAACGGGATCGGCTGATAGTAACGGCTGTAGAATGCTAACGCATTTTCACCATCTTTAATTTTGAACATCGGATCATTTTCATCTACCGCAGCGATCGAGACTTTGCACTTACCATCGATGATTTCACCGACATAACGCAGTACCTTGCCTTCTTCGGCCGCTTGCGCAGAAAGTTGCTTGAAGTACGCATCAGCTTCCGGTAGTCGAGCCATAAATTCATCGACACTGCCTGAATCATCAAAACTTGGTGGCAAGGCTTGATCCACTTCGACATCTTCCAGCTCTAATGCCATGCCCGCTTCACGCGCCAAGATCAACAGTTTACGCGCCACATCCATTCCGGACAGATCATCACGAGGATCTGGCTCTGTAAAACCATTTTGTTTGGCGATATTGGTCGCCTCACTCAACGTCATGCCTTCATCCAACTTACCGAAGATAAAGGAAAGTGAACCAGAGAGAATGCCGCTGAATCGCTCCAACTCATCTCCGGCAGAAATCAGATTTTGCAAGTTCTCGATCACAGGCAAGCCTGCACCAACCGTGGTTTCATACATCAACTTACGACGAGAGCTGCGTGCCACATCGCGTAGCTGATGGTAATACGCCATACTCGCGGTATTTGCTTTCTTATTTGGCGTCACAACATGGAAACCAGCGGCTAAAAACTCTGCGTATTGGTTAGCAATCACGTCGCTAGAAGTACAATCGACGAGCACAGGGTTGATGATATGGTTACGCTGCACGGTGGCAATCAAACTGGCAAGGCTAAACGCTTCAGATGCATTGGCCATGCGGTCACGCCAATGTTCCAGTGGTAAGCCGTTACTGTCTAACAATAGCCCTTTGCTATTGGCCAAACCACACACTCGGATGACAATGCCTTTGTCTGCCAGTTTGGCTTGCTGACGCTGGATCTGATCCACCAACTCACCACCAACACCACCGACACCAACAACAAAAACATCAAGGTAATGTTTCGAGTTGAAGAGATTTTCATGACACGCTTTGATCGCTTGAGAGATCTTATCCTCTGGGATCACCGCTGAAATAGCGCGCTCTGACGAACCTTGAGCAATAGCGATGACATTGACACTCACTTCCGCAAGAGAAGCAAAGAATTGTGATGCGACACCTTTGGAAGTGCGCATACCATCACCCACCAGCGTGATGATAGAGACATTAGTCAGGAACTCGACGGGCTCCAATAGACCATCTTTCAGTTCTAACTCAAAAGCATCTGAGAGTGCCTGTTCGGCTAAAGGTCTGTCGGCAGCTTCAATACAGAAGCTGATACTGTACTCAGAAGAAGACTGAGTAATCAGAACGATTGACACGCCAGAGGCCGACATCGCACCAAATACTCGGCTCGCCATACCAACCATGCCTTTCATTCCCGGTCCAGACACGTTGACCATCGTCAGGTTATTGAGCGTAGTGATGCCTTTGATCGCTAGATTATCTTCGCCTGTATCTTGGCCAATCAGCGTACCAGCACCTTGAGGATTGAAGCTGTTCTTAATCAAACATGGGATATGAAATTGAGCAATTGGCGCAATGGTTTTGGGATGCAAAACGGATGCGCCAAAGTATGAAAGCTCCATGGCCTCTTGATAGCTTAATGACTTCAATAAGCGAGCATCTTCGACTAAACGAGGGTCACAGTTGTACACCCCATCCACATCCGTCCAGATCTCACAACAATCCGCGCGCAGACATGCCGCCAACACGGCAGCTGAGTAATCGGAACCATTACGACCTAGAGTAACCAGCTCACCATGCTTATTGCCCGCGGTAAAGCCAGGCATGATATGAACGTGCCCCTGAGGAAGAGGATTTGAACGGAAGTTTTGCGTAGATACATCGACATCCACCATCCCTTCTAAGTGATCACCATGGGCAAGCAAGTAGTCAACCGGGTCAATAAGATTAACGAGATGACCTTTTGCTTCCAACACCGCCTTCATCAACTGGATGGAAACACGCTCACCTTTGCTGATGATGCGAGCATTGACGTTGTCAGGACACATCCCCAACAAGCCGATACCATGAACAAATTGACGCAGTTGCGAAAGTGAATCCGCGACTTGCTTTAAATACGCGTCACCGTTAAGGCTAGGAAGCTGCTGTTTAATATCACTCAGCAATTGTTTGAACGCACTGTCTAGCTCGTCGACTTGTCGTTCTGCTTCGCCATTTTTCAGTGCAGACTCAATGACCGCGACCAATTTATTGGTTGTTTTCCCTGGCGCCGACAACACTACAGAAACTTCTTCCTGCTTGGCATTGTTAGCAACAATGTCCGCCGCTCTTAAAAAGCGGTCTGCATCGGCTAACGATGAGCCACCAAACTTTAATACTCGCATCCCTTCCTCCCGGATTATTTTTAATCTGTATAAAAAAAGGCCTGTATCTTGTTGGATACAGGCCTTTTTTTGAAATTTGTTCTTTCGCTCAGCAGCCTGCCCCAACATGTGTGATGTCGGTAATAATAATGGTGGTGGTCATTACTAGTTGGCTGTTAAGAATCATAAAACGTTATCTATTGCTTTTGTGTGTTTGCTTGTATCTACGTTTACCGTAGTTTCGAGCGGTTCGTCAACAAAAAGTTACGTTTTTTTTATCACGGGGGTTATGCATATGCGCACATTTTAGGATCGTGTTCTCATTTTCAGGATCTTAAATCTCAGCATTTTGATCTTCTCAGCAAAATGGCTGTAGAAAACTCGCTAACCTAGATCTTCGACGGAAAAATTTTTCCCAACATGGGAGGAATTTTGTGCTTAACTTGAGAGTACAATAAAAAAATCCTCATAATAATCACAAGGAGTAGTGGTATGAAAAACTGGCCCATCTTGCTGCTTTTCTTTGTGTTTTCTCATGCATATGCCAACAATTTGCCTGCTTTAAACCCGACGAAAACGTCGCCCCACAAACTGTTTCTCACCAGTGAAAGTCAAACAGAAGAAAGTTTTGATGTCTGGAATATCGATGGAGGCTACGCCTATCAATTGTTTGATTCAGTGGACCTTTACGTGGGCGCTCGTGTCAATAACTCGCAAACAGCCAATCAGAGTGGCTTTTTAAGTGGCGTGAGTTACCAAATTAGCGATCGGGTGGTAGTGAAAAGTACCATTCGTTCCTTCAAAGTTCAGGAAGAAAGTGGCACTGAACATAATGGTAATTTTGCTGCAGAAGTGACAAGCCGAGTCAAAATTAGCGAACAACTGGATTTGCATGCCACTCTCGACCTGCAAGAGTGGCAACAAGGTATTGAGTTTGGTTTAGGTTTCCGCTTTTAGAATTGAAGCAACTCTTTGGAAATAAGAATTCCATTCCAATCGGCGTAGATGTAATCCTTTGGCTGCACCATTTGGTTGTGCATGGTTAAGGTAACATTGACTTCACCGGCCCCTCGTTTTTCCGTTTTGAATGGTGACGTGCCCAATGCTTTAATCCCCAGTTCCATCTGTGACATCTGGGCGACGTCGCGCACGGCACCAAACACAATCACCCCTTCCCAATCATTTTCAATGGCCAATATCGCTAATTGATCGCCAAGTAATGCTTTTTGGCAGGAACCATGCCCATCCACAACCAACACTTTACCTTTACCATTTTCACTCAAAACATCTCGCACTTTCGAGTTATCGTGATAACAGCGAACGGTCACAATCTCTCCGAAGAATGCCGCTTTCTGACCAAAATTCTGTAATGGCAAATTGAGTAAAGTGACTTTGTCTTCATGTTGATCACAGATATCCGGGGTAATGTCCTTCATATATCCTCCTTGAGAAAATTTTTGCCACATCAAACATGCGGCTCGAATTCAAAATTTCTTATCTGATGCGCTGGTCAAACGGCCCCAGTGATTCTTTCCTTTCATCACTCAAGCAAGACACTAAAAAAAGCTCTCCTTGTTCAACAAAATAAATCGCGTTTTGTTTGAACTCTCTTGCTAAGTTTAGTGCGTAATTCAAATTTATCTCGACAGCAAAACTTTCTTCGCTCCAGCAGCACGCCTTATCGGCGACTAAAACAGAACAAAAGCGTCGCGTGTTAATCTTTGTTTTTAACTTCTGATTACTTATGCAATTCTCTTTTTTTGACTGCAAAATACTCGCAGGGTTCCATGCTGTAATAATGGCGAAACGATCGCTTTGCCATTCATCATTAAAATGGAAAAAAGAGGCTGAATAGGCATGCCATAATGACGCATCTACAGTTGTTTCACCATTATTTATCATAAGTCTCCATCGATTAATAATTGTTACATTTCATCAATTGATATAAATCAACAAAGTGAATGGAATTAACATTTGTTCATTGTTAGCATGCTGTTAACATTATAGAATCCGCACAAAAGCCTTGGGATGCTTACCTTTCCACACCAGACGAAAGGCGTCGAAAGGTAAACAGACCCAGTAGAATAATCCAGTAACAGTTGGACACTGTATACATTTGGCGAGAACCCACGGAAGGCAGATAACTTAAAGAAGTGTTTTTTTGATCACTTTGTTTTATTATCAAAAAATCATTACCTGTATGTTATGTTTTTGCCTAGAATTTATTCTATTCGTACAATTTTGTCACAAATTTAGGTACCGCCAATGCAAACCCCGCAGATTCTTATCGTCGAAGATGAGCAAGTAACTCGTAACACTCTTAAGAGTATTTTTGAAGCAGAGGGATATGCTGTATTTGAAGCCAGCAACGGTGATGAGATGCATCACATGCTGTCTGAAAATAGTATTAATCTGGTGATTATGGACATCAACCTGCCTGGTAAAAACGGCCTTCTTCTTGCCCGTGAACTCCGCGAGCAAGCCGATGTTGCTTTGATGTTCTTAACCGGTCGCGACAATGAAGTCGACAAGATTCTTGGCTTAGAAATCGGCGCAGATGATTACATCACGAAGCCATTTAATCCTCGCGAACTGACGATCCGTGCTCGTAACCTGCTAAGCCGCTCTATGAGCAGCAGTGTTATGCCGGAAGAAAAACGTTCGGTTGAGAAATACGAATTTAACGGTTGGGTGTTGGATATCAACAGCCGCTCACTCATCAGCCCATCGGGTGATGGCTACAAACTGCCACGTTCAGAGTTCCGTGCATTGCTGCACTTCTGTGAAAACCCAGGCAAGATCCAAACTCGTGCCGATCTTCTGAAGAAGATGACGGGACGTGAACTGAAGCCGCACGATCGTACCGTTGACGTGACCATTCGTCGCATCCGTAAGCACTTTGAATCGGTATCTGGCACACCAGAAATCATCGCAACCATTCACGGTGAAGGCTACCGTTTCTGTGGTGATTTAGAAGCGTAAGCGCGCCGCATAAACAAAAAAAGGTTGGTGTTTACCAACCTTTTTTATTTTGTTATGCCCTATCCGTTTGGCTTAAAACACTTTATCGATCGTAATGTTGCGCTCAACTAACCATTCACGTTTACCGTGATTATCGAGCTCCACCAGCAAATCAACATTCTTTTCTGGATCAAAATTCGCTTGCCACACAAAGGCAATTTCCCATTTATTCTCACTGTGCGTGCGCAATTCAAGCAAATCGCCATCAATTTTCCACTCTTGATCGCCTTGCTTAATCGTTAACTCACTCACTGTTAAGCTAGCTGGCAGATCGCGATCCGACGAGAGATACAAAGCGCCATGCAGGTTATCTTGTTGCGATTCACCTAGCGTCGGCATCTGGTTGATCCAAAGGTTACTGGCCAGTTCAATGCGAGTATCAGCAATGGTGATACGATTATCTTGCTGCCAACTCACGTTTGGCTCGGAGGTGCATCCTACCAACAGCAATAGTGGCAGCAGTGCAATTAATGGTTTTTTCATTTCTTCACCTCTGTTCTAACCAACTCTTCAATATCTGAATATCATTTTGATACTCATTCTTGATTTCTTCTACCCAGTCCGCGATATTTTCCCACCATGCGGGCATGTCTGGAGATTGCGCTTTTTGCGCAACGCTTTGAATTCGTTTCAACCCGATCGAACCCGCAGCCCCCTTGATTTTATGCGCTTCGGAAACAATCCCTGGTTGATCTTTTGCAATCATATTGGAATCGAGTATTTCAAGGTATTCAGGCATCATCTCTTCAAACATACGAATGCTATCGAGGACGGGCTGCGGTCCAACAATCTCTACGTAGGATTCAAGCATCACCAGATCCAAAATATGATTCTCTACATGGCTGGTTGTGATCTCAACAACTTCTGCCTCTTCCATCTCGATCGTGGTGCTTTCTTGTTTGATGATCAGTTTTTCAATCACATCTTGAATTGCCTGTACCGCAAGTGGCTTGCTAATGGCTTCATCCATGCCATTGTCTAGATACTCTCGTTTATCTTTCAATACGTTGGCAGTGAGAGCAACCAGCGGTGGCAATTGGCTATAGTGTTTACGATAGTACGCAGCGACATCAAACCCCGTCATATCCGGCAGTTGGATGTCCAGTAACACCAAATCGTAGCGGCTCGGGTCAAAGGAACGTATCGCCTCGTCCCCTGTCATCGCAACCGTCACTTTGTGGCCGAGACTTTCAAGTAGAGAGCGAGCAACGGTGACATTGAGTGCAATGTCTTCCACCATAAAGATACTGAGATGGAGCTGGGTTTTCGGTTTGTCCACAGTCGATGGTGCAGATTCAATCACAGGAACGTGAATCGAAATAGTGAACGTACTACCAAAGCCTTCCTCACTGCTGACGGTAATATCGCCGTCCATCATGTTGATCAACTGGCGTGAAACCGCCAAACCAATCCCGGTTCCAACGGCATGCAAGTTATCTTTACCCGATTTGACTTGGTAGTACATGGCAAAAATCTTATCCAGTTCCGCTTCTGGAATCCCGATCCCTGTATCTTCTACTTCAATAATGATGGTGGCAAAATCCTCTTCCACTTCGGAACTCACCGTCATGACCACTCCACCCTCTTTGGTAAACTTCATCGCATTGCTGATGAGATTCCAAATGACTTGGCGCAAGCGCGTGGCATCCACCTCGATGGCTTTAGGCAGTTCACTCAGACGCTCTAAATCAAATCGCAATCCTTTTTGTTCTGCCATAAGTGCCGAAATGCTTTCGATTTCTGCGACAAAATCTTCAAAGTTAAGCGGAGCTGGTAACAGCTCTAATTTGCGGCGATCAAACTTGTCCATATCAATGATGTCATTGAATATATTACCTAAGGTGATCGCGCTGACATTGATGGTTTGCATGTACTTGCGCTGCTCATCGGTTAAGCGCGTATCCAATAACATACGACTTAAACCAACAATGCCGTTAAGTGGGGTTCTAAGCTCGTGACTGATGGTTGAAATGAACGTGGTTTTATCGCGGCTCGCTTTTTCCAATGATTCTTCATGGCGCTTACGTTCTGTAATGTCACGGCCAAAGCCAACCAATCCTAGGTGACGCCCATCTTTGCTGTAAAACGGCACTTTACGCAGCTCAAAGTAGTGTTTTCTACCATCTGGGTATTCAAGCCACTGCTCGTAAGTCAAAGCGCGATTATTGGCAAAAACTTGCTGATCCGTATCGACAATTTGTTGAGCAACTTCCTTGCTGTAAACATCCCAAGGGCTTAAGCCGACCAATTGATGCTCTTTCTTGCCAGTCAACTCTTCCATCGCTCGGTTACAACCAGAGAACACCCCCTCGGCATTGCGGTAGTAAATCAAATCCGGAGAGGCATCAATAAAAGAACGCAATAACGCCGTGCGCTCCGCAAGTTCCACTTGGGTCCGTTCCCGTTGAAACACCTCGTTTTCGAGATCTTTCATTGCCTCTTCTCTGGCTTCTTCGGCGCGAATACGTTCTTCAATCTCTTGGTTCAATTGCTCGATGTTCTGTTGCAACTGAACATTAAGCTCTTGATCTCGTGAGCGCATATCTTTCAATTTAGAAACCAATTTTGAGAGACGCTGGCGTGACTCTTCCAGCTGATCCACCACCACTGACAAGAAATAGACCGCCCAAGGAGTAATGAGCAAACCGAAAAAGACTGAGCGGACAATATCGATATCATCCACATTACCTTTCAGCACCAAGGTGATGCCCACTTGGACCACCACAGCTAATGCAACCAACGCCAAGGCTAGCAACATCGAAAAACGCACAATCCCCAGCTTAACCAGTAGATCAACGTAATACTGGGCAAGGTTTTTCATCGGTTTCATTTAATGCTCCAAAAGATGAGAGGACAACCTGAACTAGTGAAGTCGTTGGCGACATTAGCATTTAATGCCGTGCAAACATCGAACAGACCATGTAATGAAAATGGCGATCGCGGCACGTTTCAACATCAAACTCACGCACTTAGTTTAGCTTGTTTACCCTTGAGGGTTAAGCTATTGAAATCACAACAAGCGCAATCAATAGAAAATCAGTTGGCGTGAGGGGAATTACCCTTTGCCAAAGTAGACGGCGATTCGCCAGAAGAGAGAGAAATAGGATGAACACAAGTGCGATTCCGGCCATCAGATTTGGCTTGATAAAGCGCGCTATCAGCAAGCGCCACTCCCATATCAGGGACATCTTCGGGGGAGGGAATGTAAGAAACCAAACCAATACTGATGGTCACTCGCCCTGCAATCTTGGAACCTTGATGGGCTATGTTGCTTTCGGCGATGTAAGCGTGGATCTTCTCCGCCACTTTCAAAGCCCCTTCTGCCGTAGTGTTGGGCAGCAATAGAGCAAATTCCTCGCCACCATAGCGCGCAACACAGTCAGACGAGCGGCTGACAACTTGACTAAAAACGGTCGCAACTTGGATCAGCGCCTCATCTCCTGCTTGATGGCCATAGCGGTCATTGAACTCTTTGAAGAAATCAATATCGCAGAGCATGATGGTCAGCGGCAATTTTTCTCGGGCATGGTGGAACCACAGAGTATTCAGTTGCTCATCAAAACGGCGACGGTTGGACACTTGAGTTAAGCTGTCCATAAAGCTCAATTTTTCTAGCTCTAGGTTTGCGGCTTCCAATTTCTGCTCGGCGAGATAACGCTCAGAGATATCGCGTGCCATGATCAAGACACCGTTGGTCCCCGAAGCGGGATCGCGAAACGGTGACTTCACCACGTCATACCAAGCGTATTCTCCATTACTGTCGAGCACTTTATCGATATAACGCAGCGACTTACCTTCGTGCAACACCTGGCTGTCCGTCACAGAGAGGCGTTGGTACATCTCGCCGGGAACCACATCTTGCAAACGCTTACCGATGAGATCATTCACGTCCGCGATGCCCAGCGCTCGCACGAATGGCTCGTTACACGCTTGATACACCAAATTCTCATTGAAGATGCCGATCGAATCAGGGCTGGCTTCCAAAATGTTTTGTAAGATGGTATCTCGCTGTGCCAACGCCACCTCGGTATCTTTGCGGCGCTCCATCTCATCTCGTAGATTTTGCTGCATGGCATGCCACTCTGTTACATCGTGGCTGATGCTAAGAGTACCAATCGGCTCACCCGCTTTGGTCATCAATAAACTTTGATTAACTTCCAACAAACAACTGCGCCCTTGCGGATCGGTCGTCCAGCGGCGTTCACTTTGACGGCCTTTCATCAGGCGACTTTCCGGCATAATCGCTTCATCTCTCCGCCCTTCCCAGAACAGTTCAAAAGCGCGGTTGGTGGCCAGAATTTTGCCGTCATTGTCTTTCAGGCAGATCAGTTCGCTTAGCGAATCTAACGCTGATTGCGCCACTAAGAAGGCATCGAGATCGTCCATATGACGAGAGCGATTCGAAGGATTTAATTGGATATTCAGTAGCCAGCAGTGCTGACCACGGTAGTAAACTTTGCGGCCACTTAACGCCACGTCAAGATGCTCGTGTTCCGATGCTTGCCAGGCAAACGCAAGCTGACTGAACTGACGCCCAGAGAGTGAGGTTAACGAGTTGGACAACTGTTCAATGGCGAACGTCGCCGGAAAAAGATACGTTCGATTAAGCTGACGAACCCCAAGCTGCTGCATTGCCACACTGTTTGCCAATAGAACATGCTGCCCAGTGAGATCGACTAATAAGACTGGGGACATCAAATCGAGAATCAGCGTATCAAGCTCTCGTTGATAGCGAAGATGCAGTAGCCGAGCCACAACATAGCCGAACACCGCCATTAAAATAATCGCGCCGTAATGCTCTGCGAGGTGTGCTATCCATGCAAACTGCTTGTCCATTCTCACTCTTAGATGAATTGTGTGTGCGGCGACTATACCAACTATTGAGGGTGAATTCCGCTTTTTAATTGCGGTTTAGTATAGACAAAAGAATGGCCAAGCGCACTGCCCTGTCCGCCATGCTGAGCAAGGTATTGACCGATTTCAGTCATGGCTAACCAGCGATTTTCACACCATAAAGGTGATAGCAATGTCGGACGACGAGCGGCTGAAGAGACTCGGTGGAAAATCACCTCTGGCGGTGTTCGGCGAATCATTTCGCAGGCAATCTCGACATATTGCTCCAATTCTGGTGCATCCAACTTACCCGCACGCCAAGCTTTGGCCATGGTACTGCCTTCAACAATATGCAAACCATGTAACTTGATGCCATCCGTACCGACCTCAATCACTTTTTCCAAGGTGGTAAAGTTATCGTCTCGAGACTCTTTTGGTAACCCAACGATCAAATGCGTACATACTTTGATGCCCAACGCACGGGCTCGCTGGGTGATCTCTGCATAGCATTCAAAATCGTGTCCACGATTGATCCGCTTTAAGGTGTCATTGCTGGCCGTTTGCAGCCCCAACTCCAGCCAAATTTCATACCCTTGCTGCACGTAATCCGAGAGCAGGTCTAACACCGCATCTGGCACACAATCTGGGCGAGTCCCGACACAAAGACCGACAATGTCCGCGGCTTTCAACGCCTCTTCATACATGTTTTTCAGCACCTGCACTTCCGCATAGGTGCTGGTGTAAGCTTGAAAATAGGCTAAGTACTTCTTCGCGCGATGCACTTCTCCCGCTCGTTCGGTCAATTGCTCTCGAATACTTTTGACTTGAGCTTGCTCATCAGCGAACGACGCCACATTGCAGAAAGTACAACCACCACGGCCGATCGTGCCATCACGATTTGGACAGCTAAACCCTCCATGAAGCGTCAATTTATGCACTTTTTCTCCATATCGGCGCTGAAGATCCTGACCAATCGTATTCACTAGCTCATGTAATTGCATTGAAAACCACCAATTGTAAACCGCAATCAATCTCACTACGGTTTATGTAAATTAATTACACACCTGCAAGAAAAAACACAAAATTTTATTGAATTCAAACGAAGCTTTTCATGGCAAAAATCAATAAACATGCATAAATAAAAGCAAAACAAGCCAGTGTTGCATATTTGTTAAACAAAAAGTGCATTTTTAAACAAGAATTTTGCCTAACTCTGGTTACTTTTCGTTGCATTCCTTAGTCACTAAATTGTAGGATACTTACACATAACCGTCATTTTTGTGAGCTTTATTACAAAATCAAATGCGGAATATGTCTGCGATAAGCCACTCCAACCTATATAAATCACTAAAAAGTGACCAATAAAACAGGCTTATCACCAAGGATTGTTTTTCCCACAAAATTTTTCCTGTGGGATACGGAAAGGACTCAAAATCAACCCCCTCTGGTTGATTGCGATTCAAAACTATAAAGGACAAGGTGCTCAACCCGAGAATGCGATCTCATCGTATTGGTGTTGCTGCGCCTTCTAGAACTGGAAGGAAGTATCTATGGTAGATAGAGAGCAAAGTTCGCAAGGGCTTTATACTCCCGAGCTAGAGCATGATGCCTGTGGTATCGGTTTTGTCGCTCATCTCAAAAACCGCAAATCCCATCAGGTTGTGACTCAAGCTCTAGATATGCTAGCTCGCATGGAACACCGTGGTGGTCAAGGCTGCGATCCATGCAGTGGCGACGGTGCGGGTATTTTGCTGCAAAAGCCTCACGAATTTTTGTTAGAAGAAGCGGTCAAGCTTGGTATCAAGCTACCTTCTTTTGAGAAATACGGTGTCGGTGTCGTTTTGTTCCCGAAAGATGAATACAAACGCGAACAATGCCGTGACATCCTAGAACGCAATGCGAAACGCCTTGATTTGGATATCATTGGCTATCGTGTTCTGCCAACCGACAATTCGATGATTGGCGCCGATCCGCTAAGCACAGAGCCTCAATTTGAGCATGTGTTTATTTCTGGCGGCCCAGGTACCTCACCAGAAGAACTTGAGCGCAAGCTGTATGTGCTGCGTAACTACACCGTACGCGTTTGCCTTGAGAGCGTTTCGAATATCGGGGATGACTTCTACATCAACTCGATGTCTTACAAAACCTTGGTCTATAAAGGTCAGCTAACCACTGAGCAAGTGCCTCAGTATTTCCAAGACCTACAAAACCCGACCATGGTCACCGCACTGGCTCTTGTGCACTCTCGTTTCTCTACCAATACTTTCCCGAAATGGCGCTTGGCTCAACCTTTCCGTTACATTGCGCACAACGGTGAAATCAACACGGTTCGCGGCAACCTTAACTGGATGAAAGCACGCGAAGCGATCTTAGAATCTAAGCTCTTCACGCAAGCAGAGATCGACATGCTATTGCCGATCTGTCAGGAAGGTGCTTCTGACTCTGCCAACTTTGACATGGTGTTGGAACTGCTGGTGCTTTCAGGCCGCAGTCTGCCGCACGCGCTGATGATGATGATTCCTGAAGCGTGGCAAGAAAACAAAGCCATGGATCCAAAATGCCGTGCCTTCTATCAATACCATGCCAACATCATGGAACCGTGGGATGGCCCTGCGTCTGTCTGCTTTACCGATGGTGTACAAGTCGGTGCAACACTAGACCGTAACGGTCTGCGCCCGTCACGCTATACCGTGACAAAAGACAACATGCTGATCATGGCATCCGAATCTGGCGTCGTGGAAATCCCACCAGAAAACGTTGAATACCGTGGCCGTTTGCAGCCAGGACGCATCTTCGTCGCCGATCTCGAACAAGGCCGCATCATTTCCGATGAAGAAGTGAAAGATTCGATTGCCAACGCTCAGCCGTATGAGCAGTGGGTAACAGACAATCTGCTCAGCCTAAAATCGCTGCCAGATGCTGATAACGTACACAGCCAACCTTCTCCAGAGCGTCTACTGCATCGCCAGCAAGCGTTTGGCATCAGCGCAGAAGAAGTGAATGAGATCATTCTACCGTTGGCACAAACTGGCTATGAACCACTTGGTTCGATGGGTGCGGACTGGCCAGTTGCGATTTTGTCACACCAATCGCAACATCTTTCAAACTACTTTAAGCAGCTGTTTGCTCAGGTGACTAACCCGCCGATCGACCCGATCCGTGAACGTATGGTGATGTCACTCAATACCTACATCGGTAAAGATCAGAACCTGCTGGCAGAATCGCCGGTTCATTGCCGCAAAGTAGAACTTGAATCTCCAGTGATCTCAAACGCTGAGCTCGAAAAACTGCGTGCTATCGACAACGAACACTTGCAAGCAAAAACGTTAGATATCGTATTCCAAGCCAACGAAGACGCTGGCAAACTGGAACGCGCACTCAAACGTATTTGTCAGTACGCGGAAGATGCCGTGATCGACGGTTACTCCATCATTCTATTGACTGACCGTGCTGTAAACTCTAACCACGCAGCGATTCCAGCGATGTTAGCCGTGGGTGCGGTTCACCATCACCTGATTCGTAAAGGGCTACGCGCCAAATGTGGCATCGTAGTGGAAACGGGTGATGCGCGTGAAACACACCATTTCGCCACGCTCGTAGGCTATGGCGCCAATGCGGTGAACCCTTATCTGGTCACTGAAACGATCGTTGATCTACAACGTCGTAAAAAGCTGGATGCCAACGTGTCGGTTGAAGAGTACTTCAACAACTACCGTAAAGGGGTCAACGGCGGCCTATTAAAGATCTTCTCGAAAATGGGTATTTCGACGCTGCAGTCCTACCACGGTGCGCAAATTTTTGAAGCCCTTGGTATCAGCAAAGCGGTGGTCGACAAATACTTCACCGGTACCGTTACACGTATTCAAGGTTTGACCTTAGATGACATCGCTAAAGAAGTCTTAGTGCGCCATCGCGTGGGCTACCCAACTCGTGAAATCCCAATTCAAATGCTCGATGTGGGCGGCGTTTATCAGTGGAAACAACGTGGTGAAAAACACCTGTTTAACCCTGAAACCATTCACCTGCTGCAACACTCTACTCGTAACAAAGACTACGCAGAGTTCAAAAAATACGCAGCAGAAGTGGATCGCCAAGGTGACAACGCCGTTACCCTACGTAGCCAACTTGATTTCGTGAAAAATCCAGCGGGTTCAATCCCAATCGATGAAGTGGAACCCGTAGAGAGCATCGTCAAACGTTTCGCCACTGGCGCAATGTCATTTGGCTCTATCTCTTACGAGGCACACTCGACTCTAGCAGTCGCGATGAACCGTCTCGGTGCGAAATCGAACTCCGGTGAAGGTGGTGAAGATCCAATTCGCTTCTCACCGAATGAGAATGGCGACTCAGAGCGCTCTGCGATCAAACAGGTTGCTTCAGGCCGTTTTGGTGTGACCTCTTACTACCTCACTAACTCTGACGAAATTCAGATCAAGATGGCACAAGGGGCAAAACCGGGCGAAGGTGGTCAGCTACCGGGCGACAAAGTCGACGATTGGATTGGTGCAACACGTCACTCCACTCCTGGGGTTGGTTTGATTTCGCCACCGCCACACCATGACATCTACTCGATCGAAGATTTGGCTCAGCTGATCTACGACTTGAAAAACGCCAACCGTAAAGGCCGTGTCAACGTTAAGCTGGTTTCCGAAGCTGGCGTAGGGACGATTGCCTCTGGCGTGGCAAAAGCAAAAGCAGACGTGGTTCTGATTGCCGGTCACGATGGTGGTACCGGTGCTTCACCAATTTCGTCGATTCGTCACACAGGTCTACCTTGGGAACTTGGTCTTGCAGAAACACACCAAACGCTGCTGAAGAACGGTTTACGCAACCGTATCGTAGTTCAAGCCGATGGCCAGATGAAAACCCCTCGTGACATCGCAATCGCAACGCTATTAGGTGCTGAGGAATGGGGTGTCGCGACTGCTGCCCTCGTGGTTGAAGGCTGTATCATGATGCGTAAGTGTCATAAAAACACTTGCCCTGTTGGTATTGCAACTCAGAACAAAACGCTACGTGAGCGCTTTGATGGCCGCGTAGAAGACGTGGTGACCTTCTTCCTCTACATGGCACAAGGCGTGCGTGAAATCATGGCGGAACTTGGCTTCCGTACTGTGGATGAGATGGTGGGTCAGGCGCAAAAACTCAAAGTACGCGACAACGTTTCTCATTGGAAATACAAGAATTTGGATCTTTCTCCAGTTCTCTTCCTAGAGCAGCCTCGCGAGCAAGATGGCATTTACTGTCAAACCAAACAAAACCACCAGCTAGAAGCGGTACTTGATCGTCAATTAATTCAAGTGGCGACACCAGCACTGGAAGAAGGTTTGGCGGTAACCGCGGAATTCCCAATCATCAACACCGATCGCTCTGTGGGTACCATGCTGTCGAACGAAATTTCGAAAGTGTACAAAGACCAAGGTTTACCACAACCAATGAACGTCAAGTTCAAAGGTTCTGCTGGCCAATCCTTTGGTGCTTTCCTCGCGAAAGGCGTGAAGTTTGAAGTGGAAGGCGATGCGAACGACTACTGGGGCAAAGGTCTCTCTGGCGGTACGCTGGTGCTCTACCCAGACAGCAACTCAACACTGGTGCCAGAAGACAACATCGTCGTGGGTAACGTTTGTTTCTACGGTGCAACATCCGGTGAATCTTACATTCGTGGCCTAGCGGGCGAGCGCTTCTGTGTTCGTAACTCCGGTGCCAAAGTGGTCGTTGAAGGCGTGGGTGACCACGGTTGTGAATACATGACCGGTGGTGTCGCAATTATCCTCGGTTCAACAGGTCGCAACTTTGCCGCCGGTATGAGTGGCGGCGTGGCCTACGTTTGGGACAAATCAGGTGACTTCCAGTCGAAACTGAACCCTGAACTGGTTGACCTCGATCCAATCGAACAAGAAGACAAAGATCTACTGCTGGATATGTTGAACAAACATGTTCAGTTCACAGGAAGTGAAGTGGCTCAAGCTTTCCTTGCTAATTTTGAAACCAGCTTGAAATCCTTGGTAAAAGTCATGCCACGTGATTACAAAGCGGTACTACAAAAACGCAAGGCAGAAGCAGAGCAACGTGAAGCGGAGGCAGTGTAATGGGTAAGCCGACTGGATTTTTAGAGTTTGGACGCGAGCTTCCAAAGAAGCTTGCACCAGCAGAGCGAATCAAAAACAATAAAGAGTTCGTACTCAACGCGGAATTTGGTAAGAAAATCAATACTCAAGCGTCTCGTTGTATGGACTGTGGTGTGCCGTTTTGTCACAACGGCTGCCCAATTGGTAACATCATTCCGGAATTTAACGATGCGGTTTATCGCGACAGTTGGGAAGAAGCGTGGAACATTCTAAGTTCCACCAACAACTTCCCAGAGTTCACCGGACGAGTTTGCCCTGCGCCATGTGAAAGTGCTTGTGTCTTGGGCATCAACCAAGACCCAATCACCATCTGTAACATTGAGAAAACCATTGTGGAGACGGCGTATCGTGAAGGGTACGCCAAACCCAAAACTCCACGTTCGCGCACAGGTAAGAAAGTGGCGATCATCGGTTCCGGTCCGGCAGGATTAGCGGCAGCTGAGCAGCTCAATAGTGCAGGCCACACCGTCACTGTTTTTGAGCGTGACGAAAAAGTCGGTGGTCTACTGCGTTTCGGTATCCCGGATTTCAAACTGGGCATGGACATCATTGACCGCAAGATCAATCTCATGGCAGAAGCAGGGGTTGAGTTTAAGGTGAATCAACATGTTGGTGTGGATGTGAACGCACAGCAAATTCGCCAAGAATACGATGTTGTTCTGCTTACTGGCGGCTCGACCGTACCACGCGATCTTCCTGTCCCTGGCCGCGAGCTGAAAGGCGTTTACTTTGCGATGCAGTTCCTCGCACAAAACAACCGCCGAGCAAATGAAATGGACCTTAAAGGTGAAGAAATTCACGCAGCAGGAAAACATGTTGTCGTGATCGGTGGTGGTGATACTGGTTCAGACTGTGTGGGTACTTCTAACCGTCATGGTGCTGCAAGTGTAACTCAAGTAGAAATTATGCCTGTGCCACCAGAAAAGCGCCCTGCTAATATGCCTTGGCCACAATACCCAATGATTCTTCGCACCTCAACTTCGCATGAAGAAGGAGTTGATCGCCATTGGAATATTCTGACCAAAGAGTTCATCGGCAACGACAAAGGTGAAGTCACAGGTCTACGTCTTGCAGACATTGTTTGGCAAGATGCACAACCAGGCGAACGCCCAAGCTTCAAAGAAGTCGAAGGTAGCGAGCGCGTGATTCCATGTGATATGGCTTTCTTGGCGATGGGTTTCCTTCACCCAGAACCGCATGGTGTACTTGCGCAGTTGAATGTCGCGCTGGATGAACGCGGTAACGTGGCAACTCAAGATTTCCAGACCAATCAACAAGGCGTATTTGCCGCAGGTGATATGCGTACTGGTCAATCTTTGGTGGTGCGCTGTATCAACGAAGGTCGTGAATGTGCACGTGCTATCGACCAATACCTAATGGGCAATACCAATCTGGAAGCAAAAGCCGATTCACTCATGCTTTCTGCTTAATTGCCTACTCTTTACTCGGAGCGGTCAAGAAACCTATCCGAGTAAAGAAAGATAATCCAATCCTTCCAAACTTTTTCTTTTGACCAGCATTTTATGCTGGTCTTTTTTCTTCTCCAGACTTTATTTATGTTGCAAAACTGTAACAATAAAAAATCTATCTTTTTGAATTTAAACACCTTATTTAGACCATTACGTGGTAAATCGCATATTGACGTGATTATTCACTAACAACTTGACCTTTTTCACAATAACCTATACGTTGTGAATTCAGTGCAACATAAAGCCTAATTTATTGTTAAGAATTTAGAACGTTTTTATTGCATAAACATACAAATACGAATAATTAGAACGCATAGTTAGTCATACATACCAACATAAACTGTGTTGGTATTTCTGTCTGGAAGACAGAGAAGCAAAGGGAGAATTGCAATGGCTCTTTATGATCCAAGTTTAGAGAAGGACAACTGTGGTT
The DNA here is from genome assembly GCF_028570825.1 of Vibrio sp. CCUG 15886. Lineage (NCBI taxonomy): Bacteria > Pseudomonadati > Pseudomonadota > Gammaproteobacteria > Vibrionales > Vibrionaceae > Vibrio > Vibrio sp. CCUG 15886. The sequence goes on from NZ_JAQQBT010000005.1 coordinate 86,457, forward strand.
TTGGTCTTATCGCACACATGGAAGGTGAGCCTAGCCATAAGCTGGTCCGTACCGCGATTTCAGCACTTGATCGCATGACACACCGCGGCGGTATCGCTGCCGATGGAAAAACCGGTGACGGTTGTGGACTATTACTTCAGAAACCCGACTCTTATTTACGTCTTATCGCCAAAGAAAATGGCTTCAATTTAGCGAAGCAGTATGCGATTGGTATGATCTTCTTCAGTCAAGATCCCGTTAAGGCACAAACCGCTCGCGATATCATCAACAAAGAACTCGCCAAAGAGACACTCACGGTCGCAGGTTGGCGCAAAGTGCCAACCAATCCAGCGGTACTTGGTCCCATTGCCGCGGATTCTTTACCCGATATTCAACAAGTGTTCATTTCTGCTCCCGCTGGCTGGCGTGAGCGAGATATCGAGCGACGCTTGTATATTGCTCGCCGCCGTATTGAAAAACAGATCATTGACGATAGAGATTTCTACGTTTGTAGCTTATCAACACAAGTGATTGTCTATAAAGGCTTGTGTATGCCAGCGGATCTGCCGCGTTTCTATTTGGATCTCGCGGATCTGCGGATGGAATCGGCTATCTGTTTGTTCCATCAACGTTTCTCAACCAACACTCAACCACGTTGGCCGCTCGCTCAACCGTTCCGCTACTTAGCACACAACGGTGAGATCAATACCATCGAAGGCAACCGCCAATGGGCTCGTGCTCGTGGCTATAAATTTGCGTCGCCACTTCTGCCTGATCTGCAAAGCGCTGCGCCGTTTGTTAACGAAACGGGCTCGGACTCCTCCAGCTTAGACAATATGCTGGATCTCTTCCTTGCTGGCGGTATGGATATCTTCCGTGCCATGCGCATGTTGGTGCCGCCTGCGTGGCAAAACCACCCAGATATGGATCCCGACCTACGTGCCTTCTACGATTTCAACTCCAAACACATGGAGCCTTGGGATGGTCCTGCTGGTATCGTACTTTCTGATGGACGCTACGCCGCCTGTAACCTCGACCGCAACGGCCTACGCCCAGCTCGCTATGTGATCACCAAAGACAAGTTGATCACCCTAGCCTCAGAAGTGGGCATTTGGGATTACGCACCGGATGAAGTGGCGGAGAAAGGTCGCGTTGGTCCCGGCGAGCTATTGGTGATTGATACCCGTAAAGGCAAGTTATGGCAATCGAGCGAGATCGATAACGATCTCAAGAGCCGCCATCCTTACCGCGAATGGATGGACAACAACGTTCGCCGCCTTACACCATTTTCTGAACTACCTGAAGATCAAGTGGGTGAACGCAGCTTTGATAGTGACACACTAAAAACCTATCAAAAGCAATTTGCGATGAGCAATGAAGAAGTCGATCAAGTACTGCGCGTGTTGGGTGATATGGCACAAGAAGCCGTTGGCTCTATGGGTGATGACACACCGATGGCCGTCTTGTCTTCAAAAGAGCGACTCGTAACGGATTACTTCCGTCAGAAATTTGCTCAGGTCACCAACCCACCGATTGATCCATTGCGCGAACAGCACGTCATGTCATTGGCCACCAGCATCGGCCAAGAGATGAACGTCTTTTGCGAAACAGACGGTCACGCTCACCGCGTGACATTCGGTTCTCCGGTGCTGCTCTATTCCGATATGCAGCAACTACTTGAGCTGAGCGATGACCACTATCGCAACACCATTTTGGACATCAACTACGACCCAAGTGAAAAAGATCTCAAGCAAGCGATATTAGATCTCTGCGATCAAGCAGAGCAAGTTGTCCGTGATGGCACGGTTTTGATTGTGCTTTCTGACCGCCCTTTAGTGGCAGGTAAACTGCCAATTCCAGCAGCCATGGCGGTGGGTGCGGTACAAACTCGCCTCGTTAACGCCAACTTGCGTTGCGATGCCAACATAGTGGTGGAAACGGCGACCGCGCGTGATCCTCATCAATTTGCCGTCTTACTTGGCTTTGGTGCAACCGCCGTCTACCCCTACCTTGCCTATGAAGTGCTAGGGAAATTGATCGACGATGGCGCACTCGAAAAAAGCTATCGCGAGGTGATGCAAAACTATCAATACGGCATCAATAAAGGTCTGTATAAGATCATGTCGAAGATGGGCATCTCCACCGTTGCATCCTACCGCTGTTCTCAACTTTTTGAAGCGGTTGGTTTGAGCCGTGATGTGGTGGAGTTGTGCTTTAAAGGCGTAACCGCCCGCATTGAAGGCGCTGGGTTTACGGACTTCCAACAAGATCTCTTTAACCTCTCTCGCAAGGCATGGGCAAAACGTAAATCGATCGAACATGGCGGCTTACTCAAATACGTACACGGTGGTGAGTACCACGCCTACAACCCTGATGTTGTTGGTACGTTGCAAAAAGCGGTGAAATCGGGAGAAAGCGGTGATTATCAGCAGTTCGCTCAACAAGTGAATCAGCGCCCTGTCGCCATGCTGCGCGATTTAATGCAACTGAAAAAAGCGGACCAACCACTTGCGTTAGAAAACATTGAACCCAGTACCGAACTGTTTAAGCGCTTTGATTCTGCGGCGATGTCGATTGGTGCATTAAGCCCAGAAGCACATGAAGCGTTGGCAACCGCCATGAACCGTTTGGGCGGTTACTCCAACTCAGGCGAAGGGGGCGAGGATCCACGTCGCTTTGGCACCGAGCGTAACTCGCGCATTAAGCAAGTTGCCTCTGGCCGTTTTGGCGTCACGCCACACTACCTCACCAACGCTGATGTACTGCAAATCAAAGTCGCTCAAGGCGCTAAGCCAGGTGAAGGCGGTCAGTTACCTGGCCACAAAGTCACTGCCGAGATTGCTAAGCTGCGTTATTCCGTGCAAGGCGTGACACTTATCTCGCCACCACCGCATCACGACATCTATTCGATTGAAGACTTAGCGCAATTGATTTTTGACTTGAAACAGGTCAACCCGAAAGCGTTGGTTTCCGTCAAACTGGTCTCTGAGCCCGGCGTCGGCACCATCGCCACCGGCGTTGCCAAAGCCTATGCCGATCTCATCACCATCTCTGGCTATGATGGCGGTACTGCTGCCAGCCCGCTGACATCAGTAAAATACGCCGGCAGTCCATGGGAACTGGGCCTAGCAGAAACGCAACAAGCCTTAGTAGCCAATGGCCTACGTCATAAAATTCGTCTTCAAGTGGATGGTGGTTTGAAAACGGGCTTGGATGTGGTGAAAGGGGCGATTCTAGGTGCCGAGAGCTTTGGTTTCGGTACGGCGCCAATGGTGGCAATGGGTTGTAAGTTCCTGCGTATCTGTCACCTCAACAACTGCGCGACCGGAGTAGCAACGCAAGACGAAACTCTGCGTAAAGAGTACTTCAAAGGCTTGCCAGAAATGGTGATGAACTACTTTATCGGCTTGGCTGATGAAGTACGAGGCTTGCTCGCTGAACTGGGCGTTGAAAAACTCACCGACTTGATTGGCCGTACCGATCTGCTCGAAGTGGTGCAAGGCATGACCGCTAAGCAGTCCAAGCTTGATCTGTCAGGCATTCTTGAAGCACCTGTATCACCGCAGAATCTACCTCTGTTCTGGACAGAGCCAAATGCACCATTTGATAAAGCAGTGCTAAACCAAAAGATCATTGAAGATGCGCTTGATGCGGTTGAAAACCGTCAATCTGCCAGCTTCTTCTACAACGTGATCAATACCGATCGTTCGATTGGCGCACGCCTTTCCGGTGAAATCGCCAAGCGTTATGGCAACCAAGGAATGGCAGCATCGCCCATTAAACTCTATCTCGATGGTACTGCTGGCCAATCTTTTGGCGTGTGGAACGCGGGTGGCGTTGAGCTTTATCTCACTGGTGATGCCAATGACTACGTCGGCAAAGGCATGGCGGGCGGTAAGATTGTCATCAAACCGCACTTAGGCACTGCCTTCCGTTGTAACGATGCGACCATTATCGGCAACACCTGTCTCTATGGCGCAACAGGCGGCAAACTGTTCGCTGCTGGTAAGGCGGGTGAACGCTTTGGTGTACGTAACTCCGGCACCATCACCGTAATTGAAGGCGCGGGCGACAACGCTTGTGAATATATGACCGGCGGCATCGTGGCCATTCTTGGCGCGACTGGGGTTAACTTCGGCGCGGGGATGACAGGTGGCTTTGCTTACGTTCTGGATGAGAATGAAGATTTCCAAGGCCGTGTTAACAGTGAATCGGTTGAAGCAATTTCGCTTTCTGATCTTTATATCCACCAAGAACATCTACGCGGTTTGATCGCCGAGCATCTGGAAGAGACCGGCTCCGTTCACGCCGAAGATATTCTGGCCAACTTTGACGCATGGATACCGAAGTTCTACTTGGTGAAACCGAAAGCAGCGGATCTTAACACCCTGCTTGGCCACCAAAGCCGCAGTGCGGCAGAACTTCGCGTGCAGGCCCAGTAATTCAAGGAGGATATGAACATGAGCCAGAATGTATACCAGTTTATCGATGTTCAACGTGTCGATCCTGCTAAGAAGCCGCTGCAGATTCGCAAGATCGAGTTCGTCGAAATCTACGAACCCTTTACTAAACAACAAGCGACCGCTCAAGCGGATCGCTGCTTAGATTGTGGTAACCCTTATTGTGAATGGAAGTGCCCGGTACACAACTACATCCCTCAGTGGCTAAAACTGGCCAATGAAGGACGAATTTTGGAAGCGGTCGAGCTTTCACATCAGACCAACAGCTTGCCGGAAGTGTGTGGCCGAGTTTGCCCTCAAGACCGACTGTGTGAAGGCTCTTGCACATTAAATGACGACTTTGGTGCCGTCACCATCGGTAATATTGAAAAATACATCACCGACAAAGCCTTTGAGATGGGCTGGAAGCCAGACATGTCCAAAGTCGAATGGACAGATAAGAAAGTGGCCATCATTGGCGCGGGCCCTGCAGGTCTCGCGGCGGCTGATATTTTGGTGCGCAATGGGGTCAAACCCGTTGTCTTCGACCGCTACCCAGAGATCGGTGGGCTACTGACGTTTGGTATTCCGTCTTTCAAACTGGAAAAAGGGGTGATGGAAAACCGCCGCCGCATTTTCAGCGAAATGGGGGTTGAGTTCCGCATGAACGTCGAAGTCGGTAAAGATGTACAGATGCAAGAACTGCTGGAAGAGTATGATGCCGTGTTCCTTGGCGTCGGCACCTACAAATACATGCGTGCTGGTTTGGAGAATGAGGATGCCTCCGGCGTGTATGACGCCCTGCCTTTTTTGATTTCCAACACTTACAAAGTAATGGGCCTTGAACACGACCAGCCTTTCATCGATATGGCGGGCAAAAATGTTGTCGTGCTTGGTGGCGGTGATACCGCGATGGACTGTGTTCGTACTTCTATCCGCCAAGGCGCTGCCAATGTCGTTTGTGCCTATCGTCGCGATGAAGAGAACATGCCAGGCTCACGTCGTGAAGTGAAAAACGCCAAAGAGGAAGGGGTGAACTTTATGTTTAACCTGCAACCTCTGTCGATTGACGTGGACACTCGCGGGCAAGTAACGGGCGTGAAAGTGGTGCAGACTGCGTTAGGTGAGCCCGATGAGGCCGGCCGCCGCCGTCCCGAACCTGTGGCAGGCAGTGAGCATGTGTTACCTGCCGATGTGGTGATCATGGCCTTTGGTTTCCAACCCCATCAAATGAGTTGGTTGGAACCCTATGGGGTTGAGCTCGACCAATGGGGTCGCATCAAAGCTGCTGCGAAACAGACTTACCAATTCCAAACCAGCAATGAGAAGATTTTTGCCGGTGGTGATGCGGTGCGTGGTTCCGATTTGGTGGTAACGGCGATTGATGAAGGCCGTAAAGCCGCGGAAGGCATATTAGATTATCTCGAACTCTAATATCTATCGGTGTGTTATGAGAGGTTGGTGAGCGATCACCAACCTTTTTTCTTTTAGACTTAATGTTTAGGATCTGCGGATAACGCCCTTTTGGGAACAGTAGGTGTACAGGATGAAAAAACTCATTTTAACGATTTGCGCCACCTTAGCCCTGACCGCTTGCAGCAATGGAGCTTACACAATGACCGATCGAACTTCTCAGCCTTGTGGCAATAAACCCAACTGTGTTTCCACACAAGATGAGCGCGCGAGTTTCCAACTCGACCCTTTTAAGCTCACGGCCAACGCCACCTTAGATCAAATAGAGCAAGTTGCCCTTGAACTTCCTGGGGCAAAAGTGGCGGACAAAACGGAACACTACTTAAGAGTAGAATGCACCTCACGACTGTTTCGCTTTGTTGATGATCTTGAACTCAAAATCGTCGATGGCCAATTGCTCGTCCGTTCAGAGTCACGCGTTGGTTACTCCGATCTTGGCGTCAATCGCAAGCGTGCAGAGCAATTAAGAAGCTTACTGACTGAGGCGGGTTTCATTAAGTAAAGGCAAAGGGTAAACAACAAGCGAAAGTACTTATTGTGACAGAGCTTTGCTATACTCTCGCCAATTCTATGTTTGTTTAAAAATGAAGAGATTGATATGAAAGTCGGTATTATCGGTGCCATGCAACAAGAAGTGGCCATCCTTAAAGAAGCAATGACCAACGCACAAACCGTAAATAAAGCAGGTTGCACCTTCTATTCAGGTCAAATCAATGGTGTTGAGGTTGTGCTACTGCAATCCGGCATTGGTAAAGTTGCTGCCGCGATTGGCACCACTATCCTTCTCGATGAATATCAACCTGATATGGTGCTCAACACCGGTTCTGCAGGTGGTTTTGATTCCAGCTTAAATCTTGGTGATGTGGTCATTTCGACTGAAGTCCGTCATCACGATGCTGACGTGACGGCATTTGGCTATGAAATGGGCCAAATGGCAGGTCAACCAGCCGCTTTCCTCGCTGATGAAAAATTGATGAACTTGGCTGAAAAAGCGTTAGAACAAATGGACGGACAGCACGCGGTTCGTGGTCTCATCTGTACTGGTGATGCATTCGTTTGTACCGCTGAGCGTCAAGCCTTTATCCGTCAACACTTCCCATCCGTGATTGCGGTTGAAATGGAAGCGTCTGCGATTGCACAAACTTGTCACCAGTTCAAAGTGCCGTTTGTTGTCGTACGTGCAATTTCAGATGTGGCAGACAAAGAATCACCAATGAGCTTTGAAGAGTTCTTACCTTTGGCAGCCAAGAGCTCGTCAGAAATGGTCTTCAAAATGTTGGAACTACTGAAGTAATCGCCCTATCTATGACAGAGCTGTTTGATCAACTCTATGCCAACGGCGCGCTCCTCATTCTGTGGGGAGCGTTACTGTTCCATCTCATTATCCCGATTCCACGCTCCTCTCATCCCGTCACACTCTGGCACAAATTTGCAGAGCTGTTGGCAGACAAAGTCAATACCCAACAAAGCTATCAACAAAGCCTCATCTCAGGCCATTTAGCGTTATTGTTGATGCTGTTTCCTTGTTTAGCGGTCCTGTTTGCTTTAAAACCTTTGGTTTGGCAACCGCAACTATTTGAACTTGCGTTGCTGCTGTTGGCACTAGATTGGCGCAGTAACGAGAGCCTCGCCAAAGCGCTGATTCGTGCCATGGCCAATGAAGATAAACCTGCGGCAAGAAGCCTATTGGCCCCCTACCTCAATCGAGAAACCAACGCACTCTCCCAGCTTGGGATCGGTAAAGCCGCCGCTGAAACCTTGATTATAGGGTATGGGAGAAATGTGGTTGGCGTTCTCTTTTGGTTCGCACTTTCAGGCGGCATCGGAGCGTTGATGTATCGCCTCACGGTTGAACTGGCAAGAGCTTGGTCGCCAAGTCGCGCTAACTATGCGCCATTTGGCATGGCAGCAGTGCGGCTTGCCGCGGTGCTGGATTTTATTCCGCTGCGTTTATTTGCCGTTATGATCCTGCTTGGTCAACACACAGGTCAAACATGGCAAGGCATGCGTCAACAAGTCGCTTCTTGGCCATTGCCTGGTCCGGCTTGGTTACTGTGTGCCGTAGGCAACAAGCTGCAACTCTCTTTGGGTGGGCCAGCGATTTATCAAGGTAAAAGAGCCGAAAGAGCCAAAATTGGTGGACGCATTGCGCCCTCCGCTTTGCATATTGATCAGCTACAACATTTATTAGCACGTAGGATCCTAGTTTGGATTTTGCTTCAGAGCCTACTTATGGGGCTTATTTATCAAGGGATATGATGAAAACTCTCTCTTCACTTCTTCTACTGTTTTCGGTCAGTTTACAAGCAGCCCCCATTGAACGCGTCATCAGCTTGGCACCACACGCCACCGAGATCGCGTACGCAGCAGGGCTTGGAGATAAACTGATTGCCGTTAGCGAGATGAGCGATTATCCAGAGGCAGCAAAAAAGTTAGAGAAAGTCTCCAACTACAAGGGGATTAACCTAGAGAAAATCATCACTTTAAAACCGGATTTGATCATCGCATGGCCGGCAGGTAACCCTGCAAAAGAGTTAGAAAAACTCGAGCAGTTTGGCTTTAAGATCTACTACTCACAAACCAAATCACTTAAAGATATTGGCGATAACATTGAACAACTCAGTCAATACAGTGACGATCCGCAAATCGGCCTAAACAATGCTCGAGATTACCGAACTCATCTCGAAGCACTAAGAGCAAAGTACCAAACTCTGCCTAAAACCCGCTACTTCTACCAACTCAGCGACACGCCGATCATCACCGTTGCTGGCCAAAACTGGCCTACAGAGGTCTTTCGTTTTTGTGGCGGTGAGAATGTGTTTGATGGCGCATCAGCACCTTATCCTCAAGTCAGTATTGAGCAGGTGATTCTAAAAAGACCCCAAGCCATGTTCGTTTCTCCTCACGCGATTCAAAATAACGGCATGTGGAGCCCTTGGGTTGAGGAGATTCCAGCATTAAAAAATGCGCATTTTTGGCAGCTCAATTCAGATTGGTTAAACCGACCAACCCCTCGCACCCTGCTGGCGATTGAACAAGTCTGTGAGCACTTTGCCAGCATCGAGCAAAAACGCTAACGTTTGGCTGGAAAATTTCGTACAATTTGCCCCCATTTTCTGTTCCCTCACTTTTTAAGGCATTAAGTAACATGGACTCCATGCTGCTGTATTTTATCGATTTATTTGGCACCGCTGTTTTTGCTGTTTCCGGCGTTCTCTTGGCTGGACGGTTAAAGATGGATCCTTTTGGTGTGGTTGTATTAGGCAGCGTGACCGCGATTGGTGGTGGCACTATTCGCGATATGGCCTTGGGCGCAACCCCCGTCTTTTGGATCAAGGACACCACCTATCTTTGGGTTATCATCGTTACCTGTCTGTTGACAATGCTCGTTGTGCGCCGACCTAAGCGCTTGGCGTGGTGGATATTACCCGTCTGCGATGCCATTGGCTTGGCGGTATTTGTTGGGATCGGCGTCGAGAAAGCCCTCGCCTATCAAGATTCAGCGATGGTCGCGGTGATCATGGGCGTCATTACCGGCTGTGGTGGCGGGATCATTCGCGATGTGTTAGCGCGTGAGATTCCAATGGTGCTGCGAAGTGAAGTGTATGCGACTGCCTGTCTTGTTGGTGGGATATTCCACACCTCTACCCTAAGCCTTGGATATGATCACTCTACAGCCTTATTGGCAGGAGTATTTTCGACCTTGATCATCCGCTTGGGCGCCATTCGCTGGCATTTATCATTGCCTACATTTGCACTAAATAAATAATCTGTGTTGGCCGACTTTATCGGCCAACGTCACGCCTCACTTGCTTTCGCCTTGGCAGCCGACTCTTTACTCGTTAAAGTGAACTACCTATTCCCACTCGTCATCAATCATTATGTTACTCGAAGGCATTGAAACCTTATTGGTTCTACATAAAGAAAAGACCATGAGTCGCACCGGCAGTCAGCTCTATATTAGTCAATCTGCTGTCAGTAAACGGATTGCGAATCTTGAGAAAAAGCTTGGAAAGAAACTGATTGAACCTGACGGACGCCATATTCGTTTAACCGCTGACGCTCAAGCCTTAATAAAGAGCATTGAACCGAGTTTTAATGAGCTGCGTGGGCAGATCTACGATCAGCAACTTATCGAAGACAATGCATTGATTAAAATCGATTGTTCAGAAACGCTACTGGCGGGTTATTTGAACAATGCGATGGAAGCACTGTATCAGCAGGATCGTCACCTTTCCTTGACCACCAACCACACACCTAGGATTGTGGAACACGTTCAGTCAGGCAAAGCTACTCTCGGATTTTGCGCCGGCTATTTGCCGCCAAATCATGGATTGATGACCTTTCACCTTTTTGATGAATCTTTTAGCATCATTAGTAAGTACCCACTAACTGAGCTACCAAAAGCAATCATAACCAATGACCTCAACAATCCCGCCAATACCTATCAACTGGCTGCATTGTCAGCGGTGGGTGTGACGCCCTTGATGCAAATGGACTCTTACACCGCGTCAGCCCAGCTCGCCGTGGGTGGTATGGCACCCGCCCTAGTGCCGAAATCCGTGATTAACGCATTACGAATAGAGCCACAGTATTGCTATCACTTTGACGAGCTTAGCCACCTAACCCGTCCGGTGACGATATGTTGCCGCGCCAAAAGCCATCAAAACAGCCGAGTTAAAACAGTGATAACAACCATTGCTGATGCTGTTGCCAAAGTAGTTTAGAAGCCATTGCCATCGACATCACAATGACCAGAGGACGGATCCATTTGTGTCCTTTGGTCACCACCACTTTTGCCCCCAAGCGCGCACCAATAAAGCCCCCCACAGCCATCACTAAGCCCACTTTCCAGACTGGCAATCCCGCCAGCACAAAAAACAGTAATGCCGCGATGTTAGAGGTAAAATTGAGCACTTTGGTTCGCGCAGTGGCTTCAACGAGGGAAAACTGTCCAAGCACAACAAAACAAACGGTAAAGATCGATCCCGTTCCCGGGCCAAAAAAACCATCATAGAAACCAACACCACCGCCGACCGACAGTGCAAACATCGCCTCGGATAACTTTGGCTGCCCGCCCGTATTGCGGGTGGGTGGCGCAAGTAAAAAATAGAGAGAAATCGCTATTAGCAGCACGGGAATCAAACTGGTTAGCACGCTGGCATCAATCACTTGAACAAGCTCTGCCCCGATGGCCGCTCCAATAAAGGTGCATGCGATGGCGACTTTCATCTCTTTTAAACTGACGATGCCATTACGGACAAAATATAAGCTGGCTGAGAAACTGCCGAATGAGCTTTGCAACTTATTGGTCGCCAATGCTTGTGTTGGGCTCAACCCTGAAGCCAACAACGCAGGAAGAGTGAGCAGTCCACCACCACCTGCCATGGCATCAATAAAACCAGCCACAGAAGCAACAAAGAACAGTGCTGCCAACATCTCAATCGTTATGTCCAATTCAAGCATCCTTTTCAAAGAGGAAGAGTAAAGAACAAGACGGTAGCATCAAAACTAGCGAGGTAAAAAGGAAACCCAAGACAGCAATCCATTCCTAAAATTCATCGATTGTATTTTGTTAGAAACATAGCTTATTTGGGATGCTTCAAATATGAAGGAGAACGTGGACAACACAAGTTGGGAGATGCAGAACATCGGATTTCCCAACTGGACAAACTACATCAAGGGAACGTTACTGAAACAGAACCTAAGAATCGCAGAACTGTAAAGGGAACAAGCTTCAACACCAGAGGAAATTCGCAAGAGGCAGAATAACCTTCAGCAAGCAAGGAAAGAGTACGAGGATTTCACTCAGCGCCATCAAGTCGTTGACTAAGAGAATACAAGCCAAGCGTATTTGGCGATTTCTTTCTAGAAAAAAGCCCGCTCACATGAGCGGGCAATGAGGTTGTCATATAAGCCGTTATAGTTATGAACTCAGGGCTTACTGATTATTACGCTTTCAAACTCGCTTGCACTTGCGCGTGCAGTTCCTGCACCGACGTCACGCTTGCTTTCGCGTCCGCCGTATGAGACATACAGGTTGCAAATGCCGCGTTAAGTGTCGTGGTGTAGTTCACTTTCTCTGCAAGTGCGCCACGGCGTAGAACTTTCGAATCTTCAATCGCTTGACGACCAGCCGCCGTGTTCACGATGTAGGTGTATTCGTTGTTCTTGATGCGGTCAAGAATGTGAGGACGACCTTCGTGCACTTTGTTTACTAGGCGTGGGTTGATGCCCGCTTCACCTAAGATCACTGCCGTACCGTGTGTCGCATCCAACTTGTAACCCAGTTTCAATAGCTTAGACGCCAGGTCAACCACACGTTGCTTGTCGCCTTCGCGTACCGAAAGCAGCGCACGACCACCTTCAGGATACACATTGCCACAACCCAGTTCTGCTTTCGCATACGCTTCAGCAAAAGTTGCACCTACACCCATCACTTCACCGGTTGAGCGCATTTCAGGACCCAATAGTGGGTCAACGCCAGGGAACTTGTTAAATGGCAGAACCACTTCTTTTACCGAGTAATAAGGAGGAATAATCTCTTTGGTGAAACCTTGCGATTCCAGAGACTGACCAGCCATAACACGTGCAGCGATTTTAGCCAATGGTGCACCGGTCGCTTTCGATACGAATGGAACGGTACGTGCAGCACGAGGGTTCACTTCGATAAGGTACACTTCGTTGTCTTTTACAGCAAACTGCGTGTTCATTAGGCCACGAACGCCCAACTCAAATGCCAGCTTTTCAACTTGCTCACGCATCTTGTCTTGGATTTCTTGGCTTAACGTGTAAGCAGGCAGTGAACATGCTGAGTCACCTGAGTGAACACCTGCTTGCTCGATGTGCTCCATGATACCGCCAATCACCACGCGCTCACCGTCACAGATAGCGTCGATGTCGACTTCAATAGCATCGTCTAGGAAGCGATCCAGTAGAACCGGTGATTCGTTCGACACGCTAACCGCTTCATTGAAGTAGCGACGTAGGTCTTGCTCGTCATAAACGATTTCCATCGCGCGGCCACCCAGTACGTAAGATGGACGAACGACCAATGGGAAGCCAATTTCACGCGATTTCTCAACCGCTTGCTCCATGGTGGTCACAGTTGCGTTCTCTGGCTGTAGCAGGCCTAAACGGTCAACCGCTTGTTGGAAACGCTCACGGTCTTCCGCACGGTCGATGGCATCTGGGCTAGTACCGATAATTGGCACACCCGCTGCTTCTAGCGCACGCGCCAGTTTCAGTGGCGTTTGACCACCGTACTGCACGATCACGCCTTTTGGTTTTTCAACGCGAGCAATCGCCAACACATCTTCTAGAGTCACCGGTTCAAAGTAGAGACGGTCTGAAGTGTCGTAGTCGGTTGATACGGTTTCTGGGTTACAGTTCACCATGATGGTCTCGTAACCATCTTCACGTAGCGCTAGCGAAGCGTGTACACAGCAGTAGTCAAATTCAATACCTTGACCGATACGGTTTGGACCACCGCCCAGAACCATGATCTTTTCTTTATCGGTTGGGTTTGCTTCACACTCGTCATCATAAGATGAGTACATGTAAGCCGTATCCGATGAGAATTCTGCCGCACAGGTATCAACACGCTTGTATACAGGGTGGATGTCGAATTGGTCACGTAGACGACGGATTTCACTTTCAGCCACGCCGAGTAGTTTTGATAGGCGAGCGTCGGAGAAACCTTTACGCTTCATTTGACGAAGCACATCTTGAGTCAAACCAGCAAAACCACCCGCTTTCACTTGCTCTTCCAGCTTCACAATCTCTTCGATTTGAACCAAGAACCAGCGATCGATGTTAGTTAGGTTAAATACACCATCAACAGACATACCCGCACGGAATGCATCGGCAATGTACCAAATACGCTCAGCGCCCGCTTCTTTCAGCTCGTGGCGAATTTTGGTCAGTGCATCTGGTGAATCAAGATCAACCATCTCATCAAAACCAGTCGCGCCCACTTCTAGACCGCGCAGCGCTTTGTGCAGTGATTCTTGTTGGTTACGGCCAATGGCCATCACTTCACCAACTGACTTCATTTGCGTCGTCAAACGGTCGTTAGCACCGGCAAATTTCTCGAAGTTAAAACGAGGAATCTTAGTCACTACGTAGTCGATGGTCGGTTCAAATGATGCTGGCGTCGCACCACCAGTGATGTCGTTTTGTAGCTCATCAAGCGTGAAGCCAACGGCTAGTTTCGCTGCAATCTTCGCAATAGGGAAACCCGTTGCTTTTGACGCTAGAGCAGAAGAGCGCGATACACGTGGGTTCATCTCGATGATAACCATACGGCCATCTTTCGGGTTGATACCAAACTGCACGTTTGAACCACCGGTCTCTACACCGATTTCACGAAGTACCGCTAGCGACGCATTACGCATCAGTTGGTATTCTTTATCTGTCAGCGTTTGAGCCGGTGCCACGGTGATAGAGTCACCGGTGTGGATGCCCATTGGGTCGAAGTTTTCGATTGAACATACGATGATACAGTTGTCCGCTTTGTCGCGAACCACTTCCATTTCGTACTCTTTCCAACCGATCAAAGATTCATCGATAAGCAGTTCATTGGTTGGCGACAGGTCAAGACCACGGCGACAGATTTCTTCGAACTCTTCTTTGTTGTACGCGATACCACCACCCGTACCACCCATGGTGAATGATGGGCGGATGATACATGGGAAGCCAACCATATCGAGCACTTTGTACGCTTCTTCCATGGTCTTTGCCGTATCAGCACGAGGACACTCTAGGCCGATAGATTTCATCGCTTTGTCGAAACGCGAACGGTCTTCCGCTTTATCGATGGCATCAGCAGTTGCACCGATCATTTCTACGCCAAATTCCGCTAGCACACCGTGCTTTTCAAGCGCAAGCGCACAGTTTAGAGCTGTCTGACCACCCATGGTTGGTAGAACCGCATCTGGACGCTCTTTTTCGATAATCTTGCGTACCACTTCCCATTGAATTGGCTCGATGTAGGTCGCATCCGCCATATCTGGGTCTGTCATGATGGTCGCTGGGTTCGAGTTTACTAGGATAACTCGGTAACCTTCTTCACGTAGCGCTTTACATGCTTGTGCGCCTGAGTAGTCAAACTCACAAGCCTGACCGATAACAATTGGACCAGCACCTAGGATAAGAATGCTTTGAATGTCAGTACGTTTTGGCATTGTCTACTACTCCAAATTAAGCGCTGTGTTGTTTAATCAGTTCGATGAAATGGTCAAATAGCGGAGCTGCGTCGTGTGGACCTGGGCTCGCTTCTGGGTGACCTTGGAAGCTGAATGCTGGCTTGTCTGTACGGTGAATTCCCTGCAAAGAGCCATCAAAGAGCGATACGTGAGTAGCACGTAGGTTATCTGGTAGAGTTGCTTCATCAGCGGCAAAACCGTGGTTTTGCGAAGTAATCATCACCACATTGCGGTCTAAATCTTTTACAGGATGGTTTGCACCATGGTGACCAAACTTCATCTTCACCGTTTTCGCACCAGACGCCAACGCGAGAATTTGGTGGCCAAGACAAATACCAAATACTGGTAGGCCTTTTTCTAGGAACACTTTGGTTGCTTCAATCGCATAAGTACAAGGTGCTGGGTCACCTGGGCCGTTTGACAGGAAAACACCATCTGGGTTTAGCGCCAGAACGTCTTCTGCCGACGTTTCAGCTGGCACGACCGTTAAGCGGCAGCCGCGGTCAACCAACATTCGTAAGATGTTGCGTTTTGCGCCGAAATCGTAGGCAACAACGTGATATGGCAATTCGCTGTCATCTTTCGCTTCTGGAAGTCCACCCTCAAGCGTCCACGAACCTTGTTTCCATTGATACGCTTCTTTTGTTGTAACCTCTTTCGCAAGATCCATTCCTTTTAAACCTGGGAATTCTTTTGCTTTCGCCAGTGCCAAAGCTTCATCTAGGTTGTTACCTGCAACGATACAACCGTTTTGTGCACCTTTCTCACGCAGAATACGAGTGAGCTTACGCGTATCAATATCAGCAATGCCGACAATGTTTTGCGATTTGAGGTAATCAGAAAGAGATTGTTCACTACGGAAGTTAGAAGCGATAAGAGGAAGATCGCGAATCACAAGGCCTTGAGCATGAATGGAAGAGGATTCTTCGTCTTCGGAAGTGGTTCCGGTATTGCCAATGTGAGGATAAGTAAGAGTAACGATTTGCTGGGAATAAGAAGGATCAGTGAGGATTTCTTGATACCCCGTCATCGAGGTATTGAAAACGACTTCTCCAACGGAAATACCATCTGCGCCAATGGACACTCCGCGGAACACTGTCCCATCTTCCAGGACTAACAGTGCTGATTTACTCAAGACAACCTCCAGAATAAAAATGCATAAAAAATAAATTAAACTGCAAATCTGCCCTATCTATCACCAGAAAAGTGTGATTTTGGGGAATTCAGACAAATTGGCGGTATTCTAAAGACACTCTTGATACATGTCAACATTTCGCTTTTAACAAAATAGCACTTTAGAGCATCTAGGGTAAAAAACAGCAAAACAGCCCCAAAAGTATAACTTTATTCAGCCTCAACTACCCAATTCATGAAAATTTTATGAAACGAGCAAAAACCAAGCAAACCTAGATCACATTTTTTATTTACACCAAAAAGCAAACGTTGCGCAAGTTTCCATTACACTTACTTTCTAGCACTTCAGTACAAAACAAGGCTAAACAACAAGAAATAACACATTAACTTAACACTAAGAAGAGAAGAACTTTGAGCAAACTTTAAGGAAAAGTAGAGCAGATAAAAGAAGCGCCAGCATTGGCTGGCGCATAATTATTTATTTACAGGTCGTTAAGACCAAGGACATCTGTCATGGTATAAAACCCGGCAGGTTTTTCGTGCAGCCACACTGCGGCTTTGACGGCACCATTAGCAAAAGTCATACGGTCTGTTGCTTTGTGGGTAATTTCTACACGCTCACCAATATCAGCAAACATCGCGGTATGCTCGCCAACAATATCCCCCGCTCGAATGGTCGCGAAACCAATTTCGTCCTTGGTTCGCTCTCCAGTGATCCCTTCACGAGCATAGACGGCAACATCACTGAGTTTATTACCCATGGCACCTGCAATCGCTTCGCCCATACCAATAGCTGTACCCGATGGAGCATCCACTTTGTGGCGGTGATGCGCTTCCACAATTTCGATGTCACAGTAGTCGCCCATCACTTTAGCCGCTTTTTCAAGCAGCTTGAAAACAAGATTCACGCCCACAGAGTAATTTGGCGCCATGACCACAGGTACCTGTTGCGCGACCAGATCGATCTGCTCACGTTGCTCTTCGGTAAAGCCAGTAGTACCAATAACAATACTCTTGCCATATTGTTGGCAAAGCGCCAAATTGTTCAAGGTGCTTGCTGGAGCGGTAAAGTCAATAATTACGTCAAATTGATCAATCTGTTTGGCTAAATCATCGCAAACCACAACGTCAAATTTACCTTCACCGCATAGTTCACCAAGATCGACACCAACCAGTGATGATTCTGGACGCTCTGAGCCAGCAGCAACCTTGGCTGCGGGATTGTGATGTGCTGCTTTAACCAAATTGCGACCCATACGACCCGCCGCTCCTGCCACTGCAATTCTTACCATTGCATTTTTCTCCGTGTTTCTGGATCTGCCAAACGGGCAAATCGATCAAATAGGTTCTTAAACTATCAACTATTGCAAAGCGAGACCAGATCTCAAGCAAACTCTTTTAGCACTCTTTCGAGAATTGGTACGTTTGCTTCTGGAAACGGGTAACGGCTCAGTTCCGCAATCGCCACCCACTCTCCCTGTTGTCCTTCTCTTCCATAAGGCTGACCGTTAAAATCCGTCACTGTGATAAAGTCAAACTTGAGCGATTTATCTGGGTAATCGTACTCTAAATGCTCAAACAGCTGTTGTTGAGTCGCCGTAATACCAATTTCTTCTTCGAGTTCACGTACCATGGCTTGCTCTATGCTTTCCCCCTCTTCGACTTTGCCTCCAGGAAACTCCCAAAAGCCACCTTTGTGTTTATCATCCGGACGCTTGGTAATGTAAACCTGGCTCTTATCTTGATTGAAAATAATCGCCGCAACAATATGGATACGTTTCATCATTTTTTCCTTAAAAAAAGAGCCGCCTAAGCGACTCTTAATTGATTACATTAATTAGGCTAACACTAATTGATTTGACCGTGACACTGTTTGTATTTTTTGCCACTACCACAAGGGCAAGGTTCATTACGACCTACTTTACGCTCGTCACGGACCACTGGCTGGTGATGCCCTTCGTCAGAATCATCAGCAAGCTGGCTTTGAGCTGAGGCATGTTGAGCTTGTGCACGGCGAGCGGCTTCTTCAGCTTGAGCACGACGCTGAGCTTCCATACGCTCCACTTCTTCTTGCTGCTGCACACGAACTTTTGACAAAATCATCACAACATCGGATTTCAATGTTTCAAGCAAGCCTTCAAACAGTTCAAACGACTCACGCTTGTATTCCTGTTTCGGGTTCTTTTGTGCATAACCACGCAGATGAATACCTTGACGTAAGTGATCCATCGCCGCCAAGTGCTCTTTCCACAATGTATCCAACGTTTGTAACATCACCGATTTTTCGAAGTTACGTAGCACTTGTGCACCAACCACTTCTTCTTTCGCTTTGTAGACTTCAACCGCGGTATCAATGACTTTTTCACGTAGTGCTTCTTCGTAAAGCTTGTCGTCTTCTTCCAACCATTGCTTCACAGGAGCATCGATATCGAAATCGTTCTTTAGACGTTCTTGTAGGCCTTCAAGATCCCACATGTCTTCCAGTGATTGGGGTGGAATGTATTCATCGATGACACCTTGAAGCACATCAACGCGATTGTGTTCGATCATATCGCTAATGTCATCAACACTCATCAACTCATCACGTAGCTCATACACGACTTTACGCTGATCGTTCGCCACATCATCGTATTCAAGTAGCTGCTTACGAATATCGAAGTTACGTCCTTCCACTTTGCGTTGCGCTTTTTCGATAGAGCGAGACAGCATCTTAGATTCGATCGCTTCCCCTTCTTCCATACCACTTTGAATCAATGCCGCCATACGATCCGAAGTAAAGATACGGAGTAGTGAATCTTCCATAGAAAGGTAGAAACGAGATGAACCGGCATCACCCTGACGACCTGAGCGACCGCGCAACTGGTTATCGATACGACGAGATTCGTGACGCTCTGTACCAATAATGTGTAGACCGCCCGACTCAAGCACTTGATCGTGAACCAGCTTCCACTCCGCTTTGATTTCATCAATCTGTTGTTGCGTTGGGTTAGCCATCGATTCAACTTTCGCTTGCCAACTACCGCCTAGCACGATGTCCGTACCACGACCAGCCATGTTGGTTGCAATGGTCACCGCACCCGGTTTACCGGCTTCTGCAACAATTTCCGCTTCTTTTTCGTGGAACTTGGCATTTAGAACATTGTGTTTAATTTTCGCTTTCTTCAGTGCATTCGAAAGCAGCTCGGATTTTTCGATAGAAACCGTACCCACGAGAACAGGTTGACCTTTTTCTACACGCGCTTTGATGTCTTCAATAATGGCAGCAAATTTCTCTGCTTCAGTACGATAAACAACATCTGGCATGTCGTTACGGATCATTGGCTTGTTGGTTGGGATAACCACTGTCTCAAGACCGTAAATCGATTGGAATTCGAACGCTTCGGTGTCCGCTGTACCCGTCATACCAGACAGTTTTTCATACAAACGGAAGTAGTTCTGGAATGTAATCGAAGCCAAGGTCTGGTTTTCGTTTTGAATCTTAACGCCTTCTTTCGCTTCAACCGCTTGGTGAAGACCTTCAGACCAACGACGACCTGGCATAGTACGGCCAGTGTGTTCGTCAACGATCACCACTTCACCGTCTTCGTTTACGATGTAGTCTACGTTCTTCTCAAACAGGACATGCGCACGTAATGCCGCGTTAACGTGATGCAGAAGGCTGATGTTGGTTGGAGAGTACAATGTATCTCCCTCTTCCATTAGGCCATTTTTCACCATCAACTCTTCCACAAACTCTTGGCCTGTTTCCGTTAGATGCACTTGCTTCGATTTTTCGTCGACAGTGTAGTGGCCATCACCACGATACTCTTCAGAGTCTTCTTTATCTTGCTTCTGCAATAATGGAATCAGCGCATTGACACGCGTGTAAAGCTCAGAGCTGTCTTCAGCAGGACCAGAAATGATAAGTGGTGTACGCGCTTCATCGATCAAGATCGAGTCCACCTCATCGACGACGGCAAAGAAACGCTCACGCTGAACGCGATCTTCATTGCGGAAAGCCATGTTATCGCGTAGGTAATCAAAACCAAACTCGTTGTTGGTCCCGTATAGGATATCGGCTTGGTACGCTTCTTTTTTCGCAGGATGAGGCATGTTTGGCACATTAATGCCAACGGTCATTCCTAGAAACTCAAATAGAGGGCGGTTGGTTTCTGCGTCACGCTTTGCCAAGTAATCATTGACGGTAACAATGTGAACACCTTTACCAGCCAGTGCGTTAAGGTAAGCAGGAAGAGTTGCGGTTAAAGTTTTACCTTCACCCGTACGCATTTCAGCGATTTGGCCTGCATTGAGAACCATACCACCGATCAACTGAACATCGAAATGACGCATACCGTAAACACGCTTTGATGCTTCACGAACGGTAGCAAATGCTTCAGGTAATAGTTGGTCAAGCGTTTCGCCTTGTTCTAGACGTTGGCGAAACTCAACCGTTTTTGCTTTTAATTGTTCATCTGAGAGAGCCTCAAAGGTCGGCTCGTAGTTGTTAATCTCTTTAACAATCTTTCTAAGGCGGCGCAGTGTGCGATCGTTGCGACTACCAATCACCTTTGTCAGTAGCTTAGTTATCATTTCTTATGAATCTCTCTTTGTTAGACCATTTCGGCCTACGATAAATGCCTTCAGTCTCTACCAGTTTTAAACTAAGGATACTGAGATAAATCATGTAACTCAGATATTGTACTGGCGAGCTATTTTTTCAAGGCTAAGGTGGCAAATAATGTCGTCTAGTGTAAGGATTTTTCGTTAAGACAACCATCACAAACCCCATTTGTTTGAAGCGCTTTGAAGTTTTTATTGTTATTGGCGATGGATTCACCAGTGAAATAACCCCAAAGCAACTTGAAGCAGGCTTAAGTGGTAACTTAGAATGCATGTATGGATGTTTTTTTAGGTGCCTATCATGCGTGATCATCGCCCCACTTCAACACAAGAACTTATTGACGGTAGCGGTAGCTCGCTACAAAAGATCCAGCATCATGCGTGCGAGATACTCGAGTTGAATAAAGTGTTAGCAGAATTGCTGCCAAATGGGACGGCACAGCATTGCCGAGCGGCAAATTTACGTCAGGGATGTTTGATCCTCGATGTCGCCAGCGCAGCGATCAAAATGAAGATTGATTATGATCGATTAACGATCCTGAATGCTTTACGCTCTCGCGGATTCGCTAAATTAATGGCTATCGAAGTACGCATTAATCCTGGCCTTTATCAGCAAAAAGATCCTAAGGTTCAAAAGAAGCGCGAGCCGATCTCGCAAAATGCTGCAAATGCTTTAACTATGATTGCCGAAATGGCACCACCAAAAGTGAAAGCTCGTCTCGAGCGATTGGCTGCAATGGCAGAGAAGAAATCGAGCTGAATTTTGATTTGTTAATGAATCAAAAAAGTAAAAAGCCAGACATCTGTCTGGCTTTTCTTTATTCATTCGCTTGTTACGCTAAAACCATATTCGGTTCTGCGAAGGCAACTGGAGAACCAACTTCTTCTTCAAACGTTGTCCATTCCCAAGCTTCTTGATCTGCCAACACTGCGCGTAGCAATTGGTTATTTAAACCATGTCCGGATTTGTATGCGCGGAACTCACCAATAATCGCATGACCACACATGTAAAGGTCACCGATCGCATCCAACACTTTGTGCGTAACAAATTCGTTTTCGAAACGAAGGCCTTCTTCGTTAAGAATGCGGTAATCGTCCAACACAATGGCG
Source organism: Vibrio sp. CCUG 15886 (assembly GCF_028570825.1). NCBI lineage: Bacteria > Pseudomonadati > Pseudomonadota > Gammaproteobacteria > Vibrionales > Vibrionaceae > Vibrio > Vibrio sp. CCUG 15886. Next base: position 108,400 of record NZ_JAQQBT010000005.1, read on the forward strand.
TTGTCAAAGCTGCCACCCAAGACTAAATTTTGTGACTGGAGATATTCGATATCACGCATAAAGCCAAAAGTACGTGCACGAGAGATTTCACGAACAAAACCTTGCGTTGAGAAATCGAACAACAAACGCTGCTCATCAGAATCGATTGCAGGGTGGTTAAACTCGATTTCAAAATCCATGCGGAAACCATTAAATGGTACAAATTCAGCCCACTTGTCACCGTCTTCAAAACGAACTGGTTTCTTAATACGGATAAAACGCTTCGCTGCATTTTGTGTCTCAATGCCTGCTTGCTGAAGCAAGTAAACAAATGGACTTGCGCTGCCATCCATAATTGGAATTTCAGGAGCATCAACTTCAATGATGATGTTATCGATACCCATACCCGCAAGCGCTGCGTTCAAATGCTCCACTGTAGAAATGCGCACACCCTCATCATTCACGAGCGCAGTACACAACATAGTGTCACGAACAGAAGCAGGATCAGCAGGAAAATCTACCGCAGGCGTTAGATCAGTGCGGCGATAAATAATGCCAGTGTTTGCAGCTGCAGGGCGAAGAGTTAATGTGACTTTACGACCAGAGTGGAGACCCACACCAGTTGTTTTCACAATTTCTTTCAGAGTACGTTGTCTGATCATCTGATTGCCTCTTTGAAGTGCTACAAATCACGGTCGTCTAAGACGCCGACCGTGAATGCTACCACAATTTTGAACAGTGTCAAATTTGTGCCTGAATATTAATCAGCCTGACGACGTAAAAATGCCGGAATATCCAAATATCCGCTCTCTTTTTCCTGCTTAGGTGCCGCATTCTGGCTACCTGATGCAGGAGAAGAAGAAACAGGCGTCGATGGCTGAGGAGTAACCTGAGGTCTTTCCTGCAAAGTTTGTGCCGGTTTCTCTTCCACCTTCGCTGCCACAACAGGTTGTGGTGCTGCAGTTGGTTGAGCGACTTTAGCTTTACCACCTGAAACTAACGTGATGTCTGGTTTCTTATCGTTACCGATACCGGTAGCAACCACCGTCACTCGAATTTCATCCGCCATGTCTGGATCAAGTGAAGTACCGATTACGACTGTTGCGTTATCCGAAGCAAACGCTTTAACAGTATTACCCACCGTTTCAAATTCATCTAGGCGCATATCTAGACCAGCGGTAATGTTAACCAGCACGCCACGAGCACCTGCAAGGTCGATATCTTCGAGAAGTGGGCTAGAAATAGCCATTTCCGCCGCTTCTTCTGCACGATCTTCGCCTTTTGCCACACCGCTACCCATCATCGCGTGACCCATCTCAGACATCACTGTACGAACGTCCGCAAAGTCCACGTTGATCATGCCAGGACGAGTAATTAGCTCGGCGATACCTTGCACTGCATTTTTTAGTACATCATTCGCGCTAGCAAAGGCTTCCAACAAAGTGATGCCGCGACCAAGCACTTTCAGCAACTTTTCGTTTGGAATGGTGATCAATGAGTCAACATGCTTTGATAATTCATCGATACCTTGCTCAGCAAATGCTAAGCGCTTCTTTCCTTCGAAACTGAACGGCTTGGTTACTACTGCAACCGTCAGGATGCCTAGCTCTTTCGCAACTTCTGCAATAACGGGAGCAGCACCAGTACCAGTACCACCGCCCATGCCAGCTGCGATAAACACCATATCGGCACCAATCAGCAATTCTTTAATTCTTTCTTTGTCTTCAAGAGCTGCGTCACGACCAACTTGTGGGTTTGCACCTGCACCCAGACCTTTAGTGATGTTGCCACCAATCTGGATCACATTGCCCACACTTGTCTTACGAAGTGCTTGTGCATCCGTATTGACGCTGATGAATTCCACGCCTTCGATGGATTCACGCACCATGTGTTCTACAGCATTACCGCCGCCGCCACCAACCCCAACGACTTTAATTACAGCATCGTCAGACATTTCCATCATCGGTTCAAACATGTGTTATCTCCGTTTTTCCTGCAACTCTCAGGTTAAAACTCTTTTTGTATCCAATTACGCAGCTTGCCAAACAAGCCAGTGACTGCCGAACGTTTAGGCTCGTTGTAGTCACTATCATCGCTTGAGCGCATATCTCGTGCGTAATGAAGTAATCCAACTGCCGTGGAATGATACGGCTCTTTTACATAATCAGTTAAGCCACTTACTTCTAGTGGCTTACCAACGCGAACTTGATTGCGGAACACTCGCTCCGCACATTCTACTAAACCTTCAATTTGCGCTGCCCCTCCGGTGAGGACAACACCCGCTGCAAGATGGTGCTTAATTCCATCTTCACGCAGCTTCATTTGAACAGATTCAATAGTTTGGTTAACTAATCCCATCAGTTCAGAATAGCGCGGTTCAATCACCTCAGACAAAGTTTGACGTTGCAAACTCCGAGAGGGACGCCCACCAACACTTGGGACGTTAACCGTATCATCCTTGCTGACTAGCTCACTCAGAGCACAGCCATATTTCACTTTGATCTCTTCGGCATCACTCACGGGTGTACCAAAGGCAAAAGCGATGTCGCTGGTGACAGCATTGCCGGCATAAGAGAACACTTCGGTATGTCGAAGTGCACCACCAGTCCAGATTGCTACGTCCATGGTGCCTGCGCCGATATCGACCACACACACTCCCAGCTCTCTTTCATCTTCTGTAATGACTGCATTACTTGCCGCCAAACCAGAAAAGACAATTTGCTCGACTTTTAAGCCACAACGCTCTACCGCTTTAATTATATTACGCGCCATGTCGTTGTGGCAGGAAATAAGATGAACACTTACTTCCATTCTCACGCCAGACAAACCAAGAGGGTTTTTAATGCCTTCTTGATAATCGATGGTGAACTCTTGTGGAATCACATGAAGGATTCTCTGCTCATCACCGATTTTAATGGATTTAGCTGTATGTATAGCACGATCCATATCTTCTTGTGAGACTTCTTCATCGGAAATGGTACCCATGCCCTTTTCTATGCGGCTGGCAATATGCTTCCCCGATAAAGAAATAAATACGTTGCTGATTTGGCACTCAGCCATCATTTCAGCTTGATCGATCGCTCTCTGGACAGATTTCACCACAGATTCAAGATCGTTCACGCCGCCTTTATCCATACCACGAGATGGGCTACTGCCGGCTCCAATGATATTAATTTGACCATCAGGCAGAATTTCGCCTACCAGAGCGGATACGGTTGCAGTGCCTATATCAAGACCAACAATAATGTTGTCATCGGCGGTCTTAGTCATCTGTACTCTCTTATTCTGACTCTTGCTCAGGGAACCAGCCAACAGCGGCTCCCGTGTCATACCTGAGGTCAACATAGCTGACCTTATCAGCTTTGCTGCCTAATTGGCGATAGAGCGAAAAAAACCTCGCTACTCGCTCATCCAAAGACTCTTTGCCTAGTTCAAGGCGAATACCATTATCTAGGATGATTTGCCAAGCGCGTCGGTCATTTAATACTAATGAAGAAATCGATAAGCCTAACTTACTAAACTCAGGATTCATTTCTCGATACTTTTTCAGTACCTCAACCCCAGTCGCAACTGGCCCGTAAAGTTTGACTCTCTCTTCATTCAGTTGCGCGACGTCACCATCAAAGACCATTCCATCTTGATTGAGTAATGCGTTGCCATTCCAAATCGCCGCGGCACGGTGCTCGGTGATAAACACTTTCACCGTATCTGGCCATTGCTTGCGAATGGATGCATGCGCGACCCAAGGCAAGGCTTCCACGCTTTCTTGCAACACCGAAACGTCTTGCGACATAAAGGTGCCGATATGAGTAATACTGCCAAAGGCATGCTGTACATCATCGGCTGTGACGTACTGCAAATCCCCTTGCAGAATTATCTTTGATAAAGGCAGGCGTTGGTCATCCCACATCCAACTCAAGGTTGAATATAAAATTGAGCCGATTAAAGCGACAACCAATACGAAAAATGCAGCGCCAATTATTTGGTGCTTTTGTCTCTTCCAGTGCGAGGGAAGTACATCAGCTTCATCAACTGCTATTTCTGTCAAAGTTAACGCTTCCTGACTTTGTTCAAATACTCTTTATTCAGCGGATATTCGCGAGCGAAAAGTAATGACTTTAACTTCGGGATTATACTGAGCTCTTGTAAACTATCAAACATTGATAGAGAGAAATCGCAACGAAGTTATCGCAAATACGAGATCTGCGTTACTAACTGCTTAATATCCGCCACAAATGGCTATTTTGCTTTCATATTACTGATATTTAGCTCAAGTGCTGCCAATTGTCGGGCGACTTTACCAATATCCCCCGCACCTTGTGCTAATAACAGATCGCCTTCTTGTAAAATGTTCGCCAATACCTCTGGCAGTTGTTGGGTATCTGCAACAAAAATAGGGTCGATTTTTCCACGGCTGCGAATCGTGCGGCACAATGAACGACTGTCCGCTCCAGCGATCGCTTTTTCACCCGCCGCGTACACATCCAACATGACCAACACATCAACCTGCTCAAGCACGTTCGCGAAATCATCGTAGAGATCTCGGGTACGGCTGTAACGGTGGGGTTGGAAAATCATCACTAGACGTTTGTCTTGCCAACCATTACGAGCGGCATGAATGGTCACATCCACCTCGGTTGGGTGATGGCCATAATCATCAACCAGCATTACGTTGCCATTGCCTGTTTCGAACTCACCTAGATGTTCAAAACGGCGACCTGTGCCTTGAGTACCAATCATGGCAGCAAGGATCGCGTCATCGCCAATTTCATCTTCCGTTGCAACAGCAATGGCCGCAGCGGCATTCAATGCATTGTGGCGGCCAGGAATATTCAGGGTAATATCCAGCGCTTCGCAATCTTTGCGGACCACAGTGAATTTGCCTTGCTGGCCTTCTTGGCGGTAATTCTCAATGCGAACATCGGCATCTTCCGAGAAACCGTAAGTAATGACTTGACGACTGATGCGCGGAATCAACTCACGAATCACCGGATCATCAATACAAACAATCGCCTGACCATAAAATGGCAAATTGTGTAAGAAATCGATGAAAGTTTGCTTTAGCGTTTCGAAGTCACCGCCATAGGTATCCATATGGTCAGCTTCAATGTTGGTGACAATACACACCATCGGTTGCAAATGTAAGAACGATGCGTCACTTTCATCGGCTTCAGCAATCAAAATTCGGCTAGAACCTAAACGCGCATTGGTACCTGCACTTTTTACCAGACCACCATTCACGAACGTTGGATCCAGTCCCGCTTCTGAATAAATTTGCGTCACCAATGCTGTCGTGGTGGTTTTACCATGCGTACCAGCGACGGCGATACCATGACGAAAACGCATCAGTTCCGCCAGCATTTCTGCACGGCGAACAACCGGAATGCGAGCTTCACGCGCCGCTTTGACTTCTGGGTTCGCTTCATTGATCGCTGTTGAGACAACAACAACACTCGCCTCTGCAACATTCGTCGCTTGGTGGCCGATATACACTTTCGCGCCTTTTTGAGCCAAGCGCTCAGTAACGGCATTTTCCGCAATATCAGAGCCGGTGATTTGATACCCTTCATTGAGCAACACTTCGGCAATGCCGCTCATACCTGCGCCACCAATACCAATGAAGTGGATGGATTTCACTCGGCGCATCTCTGGAACCATAGCGCGAATCTGTGCAAGATCTTGCTTGTGTTGAATAGTCATTAACCTGTTCTCTTTATTTCTGTTCAGTTAGGGCGACAATCGCATCCGCCACAACTTGGTCGGCATTATTTTGTGCTGCAGCTCGGGCGTGAAGCGCCATTGAGAGCAATGTATCTCGACCTAATTTTTGAATTTCTCCCGCGAGCTTATCCACCGTCAGTTGTGGCTGCTCAATCATCAGTGCGGCTCCGCACGCCACGAGATGATCTGCATTCAACGCTTGTTGACGATCTTTGTGCATAAATGGGATAAAAATGGCCCCTACGCCAGCGGCAGAGACTTCCGATACGGTCAGAGCTCCAGAGCGACACACCAATAGGTCGGCCCAAGCGTATTGCGCAGCAACGTCATCAATGAACTCGCTCACCTCAACGTGCTCAACGCCCGCTTGTTGGTAGGCCAGACGCACTTCATCCGCACTGCCTTTACCCGCTTGATGGCGAATCTCAAAACCAGACCCGAGTTGTGCCATCACTTGTGGCATGGTTTGATTGAGGATTCTGGCACCTTGGCTGCCACCCATCACTAAAATGCGTACTGCACCTTCTCTGTCCTGCATTCTCTGCATGGGATCAGGAAGGGCAACGACATCTTCACGTACTGGATTACCTACGACTGGTGCATCTTTAAATGCCCCCGGGAAGGCTTGAAATACCTTTTTGGCGATTTTCGCTAGCCAGTGATTGGTTAACCCTGCCACCGCATTTTGCTCATGCAGGACCACTGGAATGCCAGATAGCCAAGCGGCAATACCACCAGGACCACTTACGTAGCCGCCCATCCCTAACACGGCATCCGGCTGCCAACGCTTAATGTGTGCCTTCGCTTGAAAAATAGCATTGAGGATTTGAAAAGGCGCCAAAACAAGGCGTTTGATGCCTTGGCCACGCAAACCTTTGACTTTAATGAAATCGATATCGATACCGTGCTTTGGCACCAACTCGGCTTCCATACGATCCGCTGTTCCGAGCCAGCGGATTTCCCAGCCTTGTTGCTGTAATTTTTTCGCCACCGCCAAGCCAGGAAAAACGTGTCCACCTGTGCCTCCTGCCATGACCATTAATCTTTTATTCTTTTTCATCTGTCTGTAAGTCTGTTTTATTGCCCATCGAGATAAGTCGGCATTCATGATCAATTCTCAGAAGAATCGATACAGCGATGGACATAATAATTAAACTCGAACCACCATAGCTGATCAGCGGTAACGTAAGACCTTTGGTAGGGACCATCCCCGCTGCTGCCCCTACATTAACTAGGGTTTGAAAAGCGAACCAGATACCAATACCAAAAGCGAGATATCCACCAAATTGCAATTGATGTTCAAACGCCTTTTTACCGATAAACACCGCTTTGATCACTAGGCTAAAAATGAGTGCTAATATCAGCACCACACCAATGAAACCAAGCTCTTCTGCCATAACAGCAAACACGAAGTCGGTGTGAGCTTCCGGCAAATACTCTAATTTTTGAATCGAGTTACCCAAACCTTGGCCAAACCATTCACCGCGACCAAACGCCATTAATGATTGAGTCAACTGATAGCCGCTACCAAATGGGTCTTCCCAAGGATCTAAGAAAGACGTCACACGTCTTACACGATACGGTTCGATGAGAATCAATCCTACAACCGCGGTAATCCCAGCAACCATCAACGCCAGAAACTGGCTCAATTTGGCTCCGGCGATAAAAAGCATGCCAAACAAGGTGACCAGCATAACAACGACCGTCCCCAAGTCTGGTTGCCCAAGTAGCAATAGCGCTAACGCGCCAAAAACCATAATGGGTTTCATGAAGCCACCAAAAAAGGTCGCTCTTACTTCATCCTGTTTACGAACCAAATAACCGGACATGAAGATAAACAGTGCAAGCTTGGCCACTTCCGCTGGCTGTAGGTTAAAAAGCCCTAGAGGGATCCAGCGTGACGCGCCATTCACCGATTTACCCGCAATTAAAACCACGACGAGCAACGCAAATGCGATGCCCAACAAATAGTGGCTATGGCTTTGCCATTTCTGTAGTGGGATTTGCAACACTACTGCGGAGGTGCCCAACGCCAAGCACAAAAAAGTGGCATGGCGGAACATAAAGTGAAAAGGCTGATCCGTCAGACGAGAGCTGATAGGAAAGGACGCCGATGTCACCATCACCAGCCCCGTCAGCATTAAACACAATGCAATCCAAACCAACTGCCGATCAAACAAGGCGTCTGGTGGTGAGTGGCGAAACCAGCCGAACAAATTGTTTTTGATATTACCTACCATCACCAAACATCGTGCCTTGTTAAAAATACGCGTTAGAGGTTGCGCTAGCGCTATGCATACTGGCGAGCCAATTCGGCGAATCGATCGCCTCGCGCCATAAAATTACTGAATTGGTCAAAACTAGCACATGCAGGGGAAAGCATCACCATATCTCCGGATTGTAATTGTGGAGATATATGTTCAATCACATCTTCCATCCGCTCAAAACGCGTAGCCGATGCGTGCAATGGCATAAATTGATCACCATCAGCACCAAAACAACATAGTTGGAGGTTTAGCTGCGCCAAAATCGGCTTCAATGGCGAGAAGTCAGCCCCTTTGCCATCTCCACCCACCAGCAGGTAGAGTTTGCCAGCACAGTTAAGCCCCGATAAGGCAGCCTGTGTACTAGCAAGATTTGTCGCTTTTGAATCATTGACCCACTTGATGCCACGATTATCGGCGACAACCTGACATCGGTGTGTCAAACCGGTGTAAGACTTCAAAGCGCTCAAGCCTTTACGGTAATCAATACCAGCGCACGTCAGCAGCGCCAAAACCACCAATACGTTTGCCACGTTGTGCTGACCGACTAATTTGAGTTCTCGGCTTGCCAAAATAGGTTGCTGGTTATATGACAACCAAGATTCCCCCTGATGACTCATGACACCAAACTCTTTGTCATCGGAGCCAAAAGTCACCAAAGCAAGTGATTGCTGGCCATGGGAAGTTTCAGGATAAGTCTGACGATCATCGCGATTCACGACACCATGTTTTGCATGCTGAAAGATGCGCAGTTTAGCTTGGCGATAGTCATCCATGCCTTGGTAGCGATCCATGTGATCTTCAGAAAGGTTCAAAAATGCCGCTGCAACCAAATGGAGACTGGTAGTCGTCTCTAATTGAAAACTCGAGAGTTCAAGTACATAAAGCTCAACCTCTTGCTCCAACAAATCGAGTGCAGGAACACCAATGTTACCGCCAATCGCGCATTTCACCCCACAGGCGTTAGCCATCACTCCGGTTAAATCCGTGACGGTGCTTTTGCCATTTGAGCCAGTAATCGCGATGACGGGTTTATCTGCCGCCCAAGCGAACAACTCGATATCACCCACCACAGCAACGCCGCGTGCTAACACCGTTTGAATTTGAGGCGTCGCTAAGGCGATACCTGGGTTTGTGACGACCAAATCAGCCTCAGCTAACCAAGCGTCATTCCAACTGCCAACATGCAGCGCAATGTCTGGAGGCAATTGTTCCACACCAGGTGGGGTTGGACGCGTATCAATCACTTTCACTTGCAACTGCGGCTGTGTTTTTCGCAAATGTCTAACGACGGAGAGCCCAGTAATACCGAGCCCTACCACCACAACCTGTTTGATGTCTTGCCAACGATCCATATTCATTACACCGTAAAAAGAGTGTCCGTCGATTAACGCACTTTCAGTGTCGCTAGACCGATCAGAACCAACACCATAGAAATAATCCAGAAACGCACAATAACACGTGGCTCAGGCCAACCTTTCAACTCGTAGTGGTGGTGAATGGGTGCCATGCGGAAAATACGTTGGCCGCGCAACTTGTATGAACCGACCTGCAAAATCACTGACAAGGTTTCCATGACAAAGACGCCACCCATGATGACCAAAACCAACTCTTGGCGTACAAGTACGGCAATCGTCCCCAATGCGCCACCCAGCGCGAGAGAACCGACATCGCCCATAAAGACTTGTGCTGGGTAAGTGTTAAACCATAAGAAGCCCAAACCAGCACCGACGATGGCAGTACATACCACCACCAGTTCAGAGGCGTGAGGTAGATACGGGATGTGAAGATACTGAGAAAAATTGACGTTGCCGGTTGCCCAAGCAATCACGGCAAACCCTGCAGCCACCAAAACCGTCGGCATGATCGCCAAACCATCTAGACCATCGGTTAGGTTCACCGCATTACTGGTGCCGACAATCACAAAATAGGTCAGTACGATGTACATCAGACCAAGTTGTGGCATAACGTCTTTAAAGAAAGGCACAACCAACTGAGTCGCGGCAGTATCCTTGCCATATGCGTATAGAGCAAAAGCCACGACCAACGCAATGGCTGACTGCCAAAAGTACTTCCAACGTGCGATCAAACCATCGGTATTCTTGCGCACCACTTTGCGATAATCATCAACAAACCCGACCGCACCATAGCCCATCAAGACGGCCAGTACTGCCCAAACGTAAGGGTTGGATAAGTTGGCCCACAGCAAAATGGTAATGGAAATAGCCGCGAGGATCATGACGCCACCCATGGTTGGCGTGCCACGTTTACTAAAATGAGACTCCGGGCCTTCGTTACGCACCACTTGACCAATTTGCAGCAACTGTAAGCGCTTAATGAGGCGTGGCCCCATCCAAAGCGATAGCCCCAACGCGGTTAGCACACTTAAGATCGCGCGAAACGACAGGTATTCAAACAGTCGGAAAAAGGAAAAGTATGGCTGTAGCAGCTCGGCAAGCCAAATAATCATTGATAGTTCTCCTTCAAAGCAGCAGCCACTTTACTCATGCCAGCTGAGTTTGCGCCTTTGACCAACACGGTGTGACAGGCTTCATTTTCGTTGGCTAAATTCTGCTTGATGTATTCGATCAGTTCACCATGGTTTGAAAAATGTTTTCCACCACACAACTGGCTAATGATCCTTGTATCCTCGCCATAGGTAAGGACGTGTTCAAAATTTAATGGGGCAGCATGTTCACCGACTTGACGATGAAGTGCAAGACTTTCATTGCCCAATTCCGCCATATAACCTAAAACTAACCAACGCTGTCCGGTAAAACTACCTAATAGGTCCACCGCCGCCTTCATAGCTGGCACACTGGCATTATAACTGTCATCAATCAGTTTGATGTTGTCGGATAATTGTTGAACATCAACACGCCCTTTGACAGGCATCAAATTGAGCAATCCCGATTGGATTTGCGCTAAGCTGGCACCAAACTGCAAAGCAATGATGCTAGCGGCAATCGCATTGGCGACGTTATGTTGGCCAATGATACCAAGAGAAAGTGAAATGCGTTCTTCAGGCGTATGCAATACGAATGACGCTTTCCCTTGCGTATCCAGTACGATGTCTGTTGCGTAGAAATCGGCCTGCTCGGAGCTTGCCGAAAACGTCGTGACCTGTTTATCGGCCAGTACCTGTGTCCAGTACTCACCGCCATGACTGTCTAGATTGACGATGGCCACGCCACCAGCAGACAAACCTTGGTAGATCTCCCCTTTCGCTTGTTTCACGCCATCAATCGAGCCAAACCCTTCAAGATGCGCCGCAGCCACGTTGTTCACCAACGCCACATCAGGCCGAACAAGCTGGGTGGTATAGGCAATTTCACCAATATGATTGGCGCCCAGTTCAATCACCGCAAAATCATCTTCTGGCTCAGAGCGTAGCAACGTCAGAGGCGCGCCAATGTCATTGTTAAAATTACCTGCCGTGAACAGCACTTTGCCTTTTTGCTGCAGAATACTGGCCACCATCTCTTTCACCGTGGTTTTGCCGCAACTGCCCGTGATCGCCACAGTTGGAGTTTGGCAGCGCTGATGCACATTCGCTCCGAGCTGACCGAGTGCCATTTTCGTATCTTTGACCACTACTTGTGCAACGGGAAGATCCAGCGCTCGCTCCACCAACAATGCAATAGCACCTGCGTCCACCGCTTGCTGGCAAAAATCATGCGCATCAAAACGTTCACCGACGAGCGCAATAAACAACGATTGCTGAGGGATATGACGCGTATCCGTTGAAACGCTACAAAAGATGGCGTCATCGCCAATCAGTTGTCCTTGCGTCAATTGCGCCAAATGACTCAGAGAGGTCTCAATCATGATGAAATTCCTAGCAGTTGCTGCGCCGATTCACGATCCGAGTAGTGAACCGTCTGGTGCTTGAGTACTTGATAATCTTCGTGGCCTTTGCCTGCCAACAAAATGATGTCATCCGCTTGTGCATTGTCGAGCGCGTATTGAAGCGCACTGAAGCGATCGTGCTCAACCACCGCACTGTCCGCACGGGTTAAGCCCGCCAGCATATCTTGCACAATCATGGTGGGGTCTTCACTGCGTGGGTTGTCGTCGGTAAGCACGACGTGATCGGCCAGACGCTCTGCAATCTCAGCCATCATTGGTCGCTTGCCTTTATCGCGATCACCACCACAGCCGAAAATCGCCCACAAATGACCGGTACAGTGAACACGCAGTGCTTGCAGCGCTTTCTCCAGCGCATCTGGAGTATGGGCATAATCGACCACCACTTTTGCTTTGCTGTTCACTTGAAACAGTTCCATACGTCCAAGTACTGGGCGCAGGCTTGCGGCCGAATCCAATAAAGCTTGCTTATCAACGCCTAAGGCTAGCAGTGTTGCCAACGCGAGCAGTAAGTTGGTGGCATTAAATTCACCAATCAATGGCGCGTGCAGACGCCCTTGGCCAAAGCAGCCATCAAACTCAATCGTAATACCGCTTTCTGCGTAAGCTACCGAGCTGGCCCACAGTGCTTTTACACTTGCATCTTGTGGAAACAATGAAACGCCGACCCCTTGTTGTAGCTCTTGAAACCACTGCGCACCGACTTCGTCATCCAGATTGATGATTGCATGCTGGCACTGGTGTTCAGTAAACAGCGTCATTTTGGCTTTGGCATAGGCTTCCATCGTGCCGTGATAATCCAAATGATCACGACTCAGATTGGTAAACACGCCAGCAGCAAACTGCAGCGCCTTAACGCGCCCCTGAACTAAGCCATGAGAAGAGACTTCCAACGCAGTTGCTTTTGCCCCTTGCTGCTGTAAGTCTGCCAACGTTTTTTGAATCTCAACCGCATTGCCCGTGGTATTGGTCGCTGGCTGTAAGGCATTGAGAAAACCGTTGCCTGTGGTCCCCATCACCGCGGCTTTTTGCCCAGCTAACTCTAGCCATTGCGCAATCAATTGAGTGATGGTGGTTTTGCCATTGGTTCCTGTCACACCAATTAATGACATCTCAGGATGTTGGTACAGGCGTCCCGCTAATTGCGACAGTTTTTCGTCCAGCTTCTCAAGATAGACAATCACCACGTTTTGCTGATAGCGCACCAAGCCGGGAGGGTATTGCTGACAAGATTGAGCAATGACGGCATTTGCGCCCTGTTCTATTGCTTTCTCAATATACTGGCGGCCATCCACCACGTGACCAACGATAGCGACAAAAGTATCGCCTTGTTTCACCTGACGACTGTCTAACTCCAGCGATTGGACGGTAATGTCCGCAAGCTCAGGACAATCTAGCCACGGCGCTAATAAATTTGTCAGATTCATGGTATTTCGCATTTTGTTCTCCGAGCCACGCTCAGCCATAAAACTAGTTCTGGAATGCATTTTCATCGGGTGCCACATTCAAAATTTGCAGCGCACCTTTCATAATTTCTGAAAAAACAGGGGAAGCGACGGAACCGCCATAGTAATCATCCCCTTGTGGTTCATTGACCACCACGACCAAAGCAATTCTCGGATCGCTAACTGGCGCCACGCCCGCCGTGTAGGTGATGTATTCATCGCTATACCCACCAGCCGTTGCTTTACGTGATGTCCCCGTTTTCGCCCCAACCCGGTAACCCGGAACGGCCGCTCGTCTGGCTGAGCCGCCTTTTTGCGTCACGGTTTCAAGCATATTGAGCACTTCACGAGCGTGTTGTTTGGACACCACTTGCTTCGCCATATCACGATCGTTGCTTTTAATGATGTGGATCGGCTCGTACATACCTTCATTGCCTAAGGTTGCGTAGGCATGAGCCAATTGAATCGGAGTGATCGACAGACCGTACCCAAACGACAGCGTCGCTCTCTCAATCGGAGACCAACGCGAACGAGTAGGGAAAATACCGGTCACTTCGCCAACAAGATTTAACCCAGAAGGCTCTCCAAGCCCAACCGAGTTATACATGCCGAGAATCGCTTCCACGGGCATTTCCATCGACAGTTTTGTCACGCCGATATTACTGGATTTTTTGAGGATTTCGGTCAGATCCGCTTTACCGACCTTACTCGTATCTCGAACTCGACTGCCACCGACTTGGAGAATGCCGTTGCCCGTGTCAATCACCGTGTCTTTGGTGGCAACGCCGTTTTCCAGCGCGGCAAGAATCACAAAAGGCTTCACCGTAGAGCCTGGCTCCAACGAATCGGTGATGATACGGTTACGCATCTTGTAGCTTTGCCAATCACTGCGATTGTTTGGGTTGTAAGAAGGCGCGTTGACCATCGCCAACACGGCGCCGGTTTTCACATCCAACATCACTGCCGAACCAGAAGTCGCACGGTGATCGGCCACCGCCTGTTTGATGGCGCGATAAGCAATGGCTTGGAGACGCTGATCAATGGTGAGTTCAAGTGACTTGCCTTCTTGCCTGTCTTCATAGGCAATGTTTTCCACCACGCGGCCATAACGGTCTTTACGAATCGTCTGTTTACCCGCTTCACCAGTCAACCAGTTATCGTAACTGCGTTCCACCCCTTCAAGGCCGTGACCATCGATACCCGTTACGCCTACTAAATGAGCACTCACTTCACCAGCGGGATAATAGCGGCGCGATTCTGATTTCAGCCCCACGCCTGGAATTTTAAGCTCGCGTATGTAGTTCGCCATCGCGGGGCTCACTTGGCGCTGCAAGTAGATGAAGCGGCGGTTTTCATTGCGCTCGATACGTTCAATCAATTCTTCACGCTGCAACCCCAACACATCGGCTAACGCATACCAACGCTGTGTGTTATCCAGCGCCTTTTCTTTGAAAATCGTCACCGGATCGGCCCAGACCGCTTCAACAGGAACACTCACCGCTAAAGGTTCACCATTGCGATCGGAGATGATACCTCGCGCGGACGGAAGGGCTTTCACACGGATAGAACGCAGATCCCCTTCACGAATAAGGTTGTCAGGCTCAATGACTTGAATAAATGCAAGACGAACAACAAGCGCAGCAAACGCGAGGAAAACAAATCCTAGGACTAAATGGAAACGCCAGCGGATAAGCAAAGATGTCCCTTGCTCACTCTCTTTGGGTTTGACGGTGGTTTTGCTCTTTTTACCCATCATTTCAGATTAATCACCACTTCTTTGTCGCCATCTGGCCGTTTCATTTCGAGCTCTTTTTTCGCCATCTCTTGCACGCGACTGTGCTCAGCCAGTGCGGTCTCTTCCAACATCAGATTGCGCCACTCGTTATCCAAATGCTCACGCTCTTGCAGTGCTTCATCTTTTTGGGTGATCGCTTGACGGGTATGGTGGGTGGCAAAAACCACCGCCATCGCTGAGGCAAAGATCAGGACAAGCAAGATCAAAGGCGTTCGACCTACCGTCAGTAGGTCAAAGAAAATTTCTTTGGCGAGATTTGGCTTGGCTTGACGCATAGGTTTAAATTAAAGCTTTTCAGCAATTCTCAACACAGAGCTACGTGAACGAGGATTCAGTTCAATTTCTTGCGCTGTTGGCATGATCGCTTTACCCACCGTTTTCATATTAGCACTGCCTAACGCTTTGATTTGCGCCTCGGTCAGAGGGATACCGTGAGGCACTTCAGGCCCTTTACTTTCTTTGCGCATAAAGCGTTTCACCATGCGGTCTTCCAAAGAGTGGAAGCTGATCACCGATAAGCGCCCTTCTGGTGCCAGAATACTCGCCGCTCCTTTCAGTGCTGTATCGATCTCTTCAAGCTCACTGTTGATGTAGATACGAAATGCTTGAAACGCACGAGTCGCTGGGTGTTTTTTCTCTTTAAAGCTTTTTGGCGCCGCTTCCGAAATCAGTTTTGCCAGTTGACTCGTGCGAGTCAGTGGCTCTTTGGTTTCATCTTCGCGATGCGCAACAATCGCTTTGGCAATGCGGCGGGCATGTTTGTCTTCACCGAACTCACGAATCACCCACGTAATGTCGTCCAAATCCGCTTCCATCAGCCACTGAGAAACTGGAATACCCGAGGTTGGGTCCATACGCATGTCCAACGGGCCGTCTTTCATAAAGCTAAAGCCACGCTCAGCGTCATCGAGTTGTGGCGAGGAGACGCCGAGATCCAACAACACACCATCCACTTTACCGACTAAATCATATTGCTCGGCATAATTCGCCATTCCTGAAAAAGGACCATGAATGATAGTAAAACGTGGATCATCAATTTTACCCGCTTCCGCGATAGCTTGCGGATCTCGGTCAATACTGTACAGACGACCGTGTTCGCCAAGTTTAGAAAGAATCGTACGGCTGTGACCACCACGACCAAATGTTCCATCAATGTAAATACCATCCGGCTTGATGGCGAGACCATCAATAGATTCATGAAGTAGTACGGAAATGTGCTGGAATGTGTCGGTCATGGTTTTCTCGTTGAATATTCAAAGCCTGTGCGGCGAATCATTAGTGTACTGATTTCCTTGTTCAGTGCCACTATTTGACAAAGTTCAGGCGTGATATAGCGCCAAGTTTATTGGTTCACATAATCATTGCGTCAGTAAAATGCAAAAAACCCATCATTACTAGGTAATGATGGGCTTAAAAGGGTGGAGCCGACATATAAGCCGGGTTCTGTTCCGCTTGCGCGGCGGTAGCCATTCCTCTAGGCCAGCAATCGCTCACTGGCTCAAGCAACCTACCCGCCTCCTAACGCGAGCAACGCTATGTGGAGGCCTATTTGGTCTTGCTCCGGGTGGAGTTTACCCTGCTACGAACTGTTGCCAGTCGTCCGGTGCGCTCTTACCGCACCCTTTCACCCTTACCTGATCCTCTCATCTTGCGAATCAAGGCCATCGGCGGTCTTCTCTCTGTTGCACTTGTCGTAGGCTTGCGCCCCCCAGGCGTTACCTGGCACCCTGCTCTATGGAGCCCGGACTTTCCTCCCCTTTGTCAGTCTCCCGAAGGACGTCAACGTCAGTCTCCCAAAGGACTTCAACGTCAGTCTCCCGAAGGACATCAACAAAGCAGCGACTACCCAGTCAACTCCGAGGGCGGATTGTATAGACTTCTCCACTGAGTGTCTAGTGAGATCACATTATTGGCGCAAATAGAGACGATTTTGCAAACCAACCAAACCGGAGAACCGTTATTCGAGGTTCTCAAGGCCCCACTTGTAGAGCGCATTTTTCTTCAAGTTATAGATTTCCGCAGCTAACGCAGCGGCTTTTTTCAATGGTAATTCTTTGGTCAGAATGGCCAAACTCCGTAATGCCTCTTCCGGTAGCGACTCCTCCGAAGAATCACGGTAACCGTGGATCAACAGCACCATCTCACCTTTTTGCTGATTATCGTCCGACTGAACCCACTCAACCAACTCAGACAAACGCATGCCCTGAATCGTTTCAAAGGTCTTGGTGAGTTCACGCGCCAACACAACTTCGCGATCTGGACCGAGGATTTCAAGCATATCGTGCAAAGAATCGACAATTCGATGTGGTGACTCATAAAAAATACAGGTACGCTCTACCTTTGCAATTTCGAGGAACTTATCCTTACGACCTTTGCTTTTTGGCGGCAAGAAACCTTCGAAACTAAAGCGATCAGAGGGCAAACCTGACGCACTTAATGCAGTGATCACCGCACAAGCACCAGGAAGTGGCACAACTTTAACGCCCGCCTGACGACACTGTGTAACCAAGTGATACCCTGGATCACTGATAAGTGGCGTTCCCGCATCAGACACTAAAGCGATGTTCTGCCCGGAAAGCAATTTATCCACTAAAACTTGCGCTTTTTGCTGCTCATTGTGGTCATGCAAAGCAAAAGTTTTAGTTTGAATGTTGAAGTGAGACAATAACTTACCTGTATGTCGGGTATCTTCTGCAGCGATCATATCCACGCTGGATAGCACCTCAATGGCACGCTGGGTAATATCCCCTAAATTGCCAATCGGTGTCGGCACGATATAGAGGGTTGCGCCTTCTGTTGGGAAGTTATTTTTATCTGTCATTTGTTTAGCATCACTTCAACGATTAATATAGAGACAATTTTGTACGGACTTTAAGAGAACTCACGGCAATGATGAACCCTAAGAGACTCAGTGTACCACGCTTACTCACTCCAGTTGCACTGGCAATTACGCTAGCGGCTTGTTCTTCAGGCCCTAAAACGCCAACCAGTGTTGATATTACACTTGAGCCCACCCTGTCAGTTCAAAACTACATGATAAATGCAGACAGCAGTGAGGGTAGCCTACAAGCAGATTGGCTGATTATGGCAGCCAAAGCAGCGCTGCAAAATGGCGATCTTGCTCAAGCTGACTTACTGATCAAACGCTTAGCAAGAATGCCGCTCTCCGAAGTGCAGCAGGCGGAATGGCAGTTAACACGTGCTGCTTACCATCTCAAACTCAACCAAGCTGACAACGTGATCGAGCTATTGAATTTCAAAGCTTGGTGGAAACTACCAAACGAACAGTGGAAAGATTATTACACGTTGCGTGCCGAAGCTTACACCGCATTACAGCAGCCGCTTGAAGCCAACCGACAACTGGTCACTCTAAGCCAATACGTGGACGAATCTCAGCAAGCTGAAATCGCGCAGCAAATTTGGGCGAACTTTACCGGTTACTCTCAGTATGAGATCACGCAACTTCATCCCGATGCCAGCGAAGAAGTGCTCGATGGCTGGTTACAATTGGCGATATACATGAAAACCATGTCTGCCAATGTGCCACAGCTAAAAAACACGCTTGAACATTGGTTTGCAGAAAATACCGCGCACCCTGCTGCTTTGTATACCCCGGCTGAAATTCAAAGCATTCTCGACTTAGAGATTGTTCAACCGGTGCACACTGCGTTATTGCTCCCTCTCAGTGGCAAATATGCTAAGCAAGCACAATTGATTCGTGATGGTTTCATCTTTGCCATGATGAACGACAAAGATCGCGATCCTGAAGCGACCCTCAAGGTCATTGATACCAATCTCTATCAACCACATCAGTTGAAACAGCAACTGACCGATGAGCAAATTGATTTCATTGTCGGACCGCTACGTAAAGATGTCATCGAAGTGCTACAAGGCGAGTTAAGTGACGACAGCGGCCAAGTGTCCATCCCGTCACTGGCACTCAACATTCCCGATGAGCTACAAACAGGGACGGGGATCTGCTACCTGACCCTTTCTCCCGAACAAGAAGTCGCCCAAGCGGCGAAGCACTTGTTTGCTAATGGCTACAAGTATCCACTCATCTTCGCCCCTCAAGGTAACTTAGGGCAACGAGTGGTCAGCGCCTTTGAAGCCGAATGGAAGAAATACAGCACCAATAAAGTGGCCGTAAGCTACTTTGGTGATAAGCGTCAGCTACAACGTGATGTAAACTCGGTATTTGGCTTACAAGAAAGCCAGCAGCGAATCGCGCAAATGGAAGGGCTAATGAAGTTGCCAATGGAAACGCAGCCTCGCAGTCGTCGTGACATAGACTCCGTCTACATCGCTGCTCGCAGCTCAGAGCTCACTCTCATCAAGCCATTTATTGAAGTGGCTGTAAACCCAGATGCAAAACCACCGAAGCTCTTCTCCAACTCCATGAGCAATAGTGGTGAGAAGCAATACGAAGACCTCACAGGCATTGTTTACAGCGACATTCCAATGTTGCTTGAAGTGAACCCTGCACTGGATAGCCAAATGGAACAACTTTGGCCAGATCAGTCAAACTTCCAAAAGCGCTTACAAGCGTTGGGGATGGATGCCTACAAACTGATGGCGGAACTACCACAAATGAAAGTGGTCCCAAATCATGCCGTCAACGGTCAAACGGGCGTGCTGACGATTGATGATCAATGCGTCGTTCATCGCGAAATCAGCTGGAAAGAGCATGGGGCTCTTTAGCCGACGCGCCATTGGTAACCAATATGAGTCCTTGGCGAAGGAATACTTACAATGCCAAGGACTGAGGTTTATTGAAGCCAACTTTACGACCAAGGTTGGCGAAATCGACCTGATTTTCAAAGAAGCACAAACCATTGTGTTTGTTGAAGTTAAGTATCGAAAAAATAGCTGTTATGGCGACGCCGCAGAGATGGTGAATCCTGCCAAAGCCAACAAGCTTATTAAAACCGCTTATTTATGGTTAAACAAACACGGATATAATGCTTGTAACACTGCGATGCGGTTTGATGTTGTGGCCATTCACTCCAATGGCCATGATATTAACTGGATCGCCAATGCAATTACTCAAGGATAATCGATGCTCGACAGCATTAAAGACAGCTTTACCGAAAGTATTCAAATTCAAATCGCCGCTGCAGAAGCGCTGCCAGATGCCATCACCCATGCCGCACAGGCGATGGTGGCAACTCTGCTGAATGGTCACAAGATTCTGTGTTGTGGCAATGGCGGATCAGCTGCGAACGTTCAACAGTTTGTTTCATGTCTACTCAACCGTTTCGAGACTGAGCGACCAAGCTTACCAGCCATGGCGCTAACCGCCGACAACACCACCCTGACGGCAGTGGCAAATGACTACCACTATCAAGAGATTTTCTCGAAACAGGTGCGTGCCTTTGGTCAACCTGGCGATATTTTGTTGGCGATTTCCACCAGTGGCAATAGCAAAAACATCATAAAAGCGATGGAAGCGGCGGTAACTCGAGACATGACGATCATTGCTCTCACTGGCAAAGATGGTGGCGAGATGGCAGGCTTACTCGGTGAAAACGATGTTGAGATTCGAATTCCATCTCACCGCACCGCACGTATTCACGAAGTACACATGGTGACACTGCACTGTTTGTGCGATCTCATTGATCAAGTGCTTTTCCCTGCTCACGAGGAATAAAGATGCTACGTTACGTTTTGCTTTTCATCACAACTTGGGCCTTATCAGGTTGTGCCGGGCTTTTCATCGCTGGAGCAGCAACCACCGCAAATCTTGTGACGGATACACGAACAACCAAAGAGATCTGGCAAGATAACAATATCGAGTTTGAAATTGCGGCTATTGGCAATAAAGCACCTTATCGTGGCAAAGTGCGAATCGTCGCGAGCTCTTACAATGGCACGGTGGTGTTGATGGGACAAGCCTCCACTGCTGAGGAAAGGTCGGGATTTGAACAGCAAGCTCGTAGTGTTAAAGGTGTTCAAGTGCTTCACAATCAAGTTAAAGTGAAAGCCCCACTCAGCGTGTCACAAATCAGTAATGACAGTTGGATCACAACTAAAGTGAAATCTGCCTTGCTTACCGATGAATCCTTAAACAGCGTAAAAATCAAAGTCATCACCGAAGATGGTGATGTGTTTCTGTTTGGCTATGTAAACAGCGAACAAGCGGAGAAAGCGACTGAGATTGCACGCAATATATCTGGAGTTAAGCAGGTTGTTCGCGCATTCCAGTATGGCGAGAACGCAACACAAGTGAATAATGCCAGCCAATGATCAATATCGGCATGGCTCAACTCTCAGGCACAAAAAAAGCAGCTTTCGCTGCTTTTTTATTATTTGACGTTCATCGTTATTTAACGACTCTCAAGCTAGGTCGACCTTTGGGTCTCGGTGGCTCTGGTTCATCATCAAAATCGATGCTAGGTTGAGGCGCTGAATGCTCCTCTTCCAACCAAATACCATCGTCCTCTTCCTGCTCAGCCCCAGGGATACTGGTATACGCTTCTTCAGGTTCGAACATGGTGCCAGCACCATTTTCGCGAGCATAAATCGCCAGCACCGCGTACAACGGAACAATCACAGAATGTGGACGACCACCAAAACGAGCATTAAAGCTGATGATGTCGTTACCTAATTCAAGATTACCAACCGCACGCGGGGCAATGTTCAGAATAATCTGACCATCTTGAATAAACTCTTGAGGTACGCGTACTCCAGCCAATGTTGCTTGCACAACGAGGTGAGGAGTTAAATCATTATCCACTAGCCAATCGTAAAATGCTCTTAGCATGTACGGTCGGCGAGCGGTCATTTGAGCAATTTCCATATCTTAACGAACCAAACGCATCTCGCGTTCTGCTTCAGTTAAAGAAGCTAGGAATGAATCACGCTCAAACACTTTGTTCATGTAAGCTTTGATCTCTTTTGAACCAGGACCAATCAGATCGATACCCAGTAGAGGCAAACGCCACAATAAAGGCGCTAAGTAGCAGTCAATTAGGCTAAATTCTTCACTCATGAAGTATTCAAATTCAGCGAAGATTGGCGATAGAGTCAGCAAATCATTGCGCAGTTTGTTACGCGCTTTTTCTGATTCTTCTGCATTGCCTTTAACAATTTTCTCAGCCAATGAGTACCAGTTACGTTCGATACGGTACATCATTAGACGGCTATTACCACGGGCTACCGGATAAACAGGCATCAACGGCGGATGAGGAAAACGCTCATCTAGGTACTCCATGATGATCTTCGAGTCATAGAGTGCTAGCTCACGATCCACCAGTGTTGGTACTGATTTATAAGGATTTAGCTCGATCAGCTCTGCTGGTAGGTTAGTTTCATCAACCAACTCAACCTCAACACTTACACCCTTCTCTGCGAGAACGATACGCACTTGATGGCTGTACAAGTCTGATGCACTTGAGAATAGAGTCATTACAGAACGTTTATTGGCAGCTAAAGCCATGGGCCCTCCAGTACACTTACAATAATAAAAACAATGGAGGCTAAGCCTCCATTGTTTATTCAATAAAATTGGGAATTAGCGCGGTATGATAGCACAATTAATGCACATCACGCCAATACTCTTTCTTCAGCAGCACAACCACGATAGTGAATAGTACTAAGAAAGCCATGACCCACCAACCTAGAGCATGACGCTCAGCCTTGACTGGATCACCGGAGTAAACCAAGAAGCTGACTAAGTCGAGCACGGCTTTGTCGTACTCACCCTTGCTTAGTTCACCAGTGCCGTCGCTTTCAACACCAACCACAACTTGGATTTCCTTACCATCAACCACTTTCGTGCCGTAAACAGGGTTAGGAATACCTTGCAGCTCTTCCAATACATGTGGCATACCAACGCTTGGGAAAACTAAGTTGTTCACGCCAAATGGACGTGATGGATCAACATAGAAAGTACGCAAGTAAGTGTACAACCAATCAGCACCACGAACACGAGCAACAAGCGTCAAATCTGGTGGCGGTGCACCAAACCAAGCCGCAGCTTGTTTTGGTGGCATAGCGTTTACCATCAGATCGCCAATTTTGCTCTCTGGGTTAAACATCAGATTTTCTTTCATGAGATCGGCAGGGATACCAAGATCATCCGCCACACGCTCGTAACGTTGATACTGTGTCGAGTGACAAGCAAAACAGTAGTTCATGAACAACTTGGCACCATTTTGTAGTGATGCTTTGTCTGACAAATCAACATTTGCTTTGTCCAACGGAACACCCGCTCCCGCCGCCATCGCCAGTGATGGCAACATAGCAAATAGAATTACAATCCATTTCTTCATTTGAATGTCACCCTCTCTGGTAGTGGCTTCGTTGCTTCATTCTTGCTGTATACGTACAGAAGAATAAAGAACATGAAATAACCCAAGCTAAAGATCTGAGCTAGTAGCGTGTAAGTTGGTGTTGCTGGAAGCGCACCAAGAATACCCAATGCAATAAAGCTGATCGTAAACTGGATAATGTTAATCAAATGAATTTTGCTACGGTAACGGTAAGAGCGAACTTTACAACGGTCAAACCATGGCAGTAGGAATAGGAACACAATCGATAGTCCCATCGCTACAACACCCAACAGCTTATCTGGAACAGCACGCAAAATGGCATAGAAAGGCGTAAAGTACCAAACTGGTGCAATGTGCTCAGGCGTTTTCAGCGGGTTTGCAGCTTCAAAGTTAGGCGGCTCTAGGAAGTACCCACCCATCTCTGGGTTAAAGAACAAGACATAGCAGAACAAGAACAGGAAGCCCGCTACCCCCACCATATCTTTTACCGTTCCATAAGGGTGGAAAGGAATCGAATCAATGATGTCGTATTTGTTTGAGTAGTACTCGTGGAACTTAAACTGTGTCTTGTAATCTGGTCCCATTGAACCTTTCGGCAGCTTCGTTTCAATGCCGTCTGGGTTGTTAGAACCCACTTCATGCAACGCCAGAATGTGCAACACGATCAACAGCAGCAGCACGATAGGTAAGGCAATGACGTGCAGAGCAAAGAAACGGTTCAGCGTTGCACCCGAGATGATGTAGTCACCACGGATCCACAAGGTTAAATCATCACCGATGACCGGAATGGCACCAAACAAGGAAATGATGACCTGTGCACCCCAGTAAGACATCTGACCCCATGGAAGTAGATATCCCATGAACGCTTCTGCCATCAACACTAGGAAGATCAACATACCGAAGATCCACAGTAGCTCACGAGGCTTTTGGTAAGAACCGTAGATCAAACCACGGAACATATGCAAATAAACCACCACGAAGAATGCAGAAGCGCCTGTAGAGTGCATGTAACGCAACAACCAGCCATATTCCACATCACGCATGATGTATTCGATAGAAGCAAATGCACCTTCACCAGAAGGAACATAGTTCATGGTTAACCAAATACCCGTTAGGATCTGGTTTACCAGTACGAGCATTGCTAAAGAACCAAAAAGGTACCAAAAGTTGAAGTTCTTTGGCATTGGGTATTCGGACAAATGCTTTTTGTAAGCATTCATCGCAGGGATACGTTTTTCAACCCAGTCTAATAGTGCTTGCATTAGGCATCCCCCTCGTCAACACCGATAAGGATCGTGGTATCGCTTAAATACATGTGCTTAGGTACCACTAGGTTCAAAGGTGCAGGAACGCCTTGGAACACGCGGCCTGCCATATCAAACTTAGAGCCGTGACATGGGCAGAAGAAGCCCGATTTCACGCCTTGCACTTGTTCTGCGAAAGAATCTGGCAGATAGGTTGGCGAACAACCTAGGTGTGTACAGAAACCGACCGCAACAAAAAACTCAGGTTTAATTGAGCGAAACTCGTTTTGAGCATAAGTTGGCTGTTGTTCCATCTCAGATTGAGGATCGCGTAGCTGACCACCAATCGTTTTGAGGTTGTCGATAACTTCTTGGGTACGGCGTACAACCCATACAGGTTTACCTTGCCATTCCACACGAATCATCTGTCCGGCTTCAATTTTACTAACATCCACTTCCACCGGCGCACCTGCTGCTTTCGCTTTGGCACTCGGATTCCATGATTTGATAAAAGGAACGGCGACGGCAGCTGCCCCTAACCCACCTACAACTGCTGTTGTGGCGGTTAGAAAACGCCTGCGACCGTTATTTAAAGGCGCGTTGCTCATCCAAACATTCTCCCATTTGCTCCTTTTGGATCGTGATTATTCCGCTTATAGAGCATGGCTAACAAAATATGAATCTAGTTCTATTTATTGACGAGAAATGATAAATAAAACCCTACTTTTTGACAAGATAAAGCTACCTTTTTGTAACATTTGTGAGGTAAATCGCTCACGACGTCACAAAAGCGGCAAAATTCTAAATATTTGGTGTGAGATGTAACAAAGAAAGGAAATAAGTAGCTATAAATAAACAAAAAGCTCGGCATATAGCCGAGCTTTGAACCACAACTTCCAGAAATAATTCTGGAGCGTAAATTTTTCGAAAACGAAAAATTAACGCTTAGAGAATTGTGGACGACGACGTGCTTTACGTAGACCAACTTTCTTACGTTCAACGCAACGAGCGTCGCGAGTAACGTAGCCAGCTGCACGTAGAGCAGGACGTAGAGATTCATCGTATTCCATAAGAGCACGAGTGATGCCGTGACGGATTGCGCCAGCTTGACCAGAAATACCACCACCTTTAACAGTGATGTATAGGTCTAGCTTCTCAACCATGTCTACCAATTCAAGAGGTTGTTTAACAACCATGCAAGAAGTTGGACGACCGAAGTACTCTTCAAGCGCACGCTTGTTGATTACGATGTTGCCGCTGCCTGGTTTGATGAAAACACGAGCAGCTGAGCTTTTGCGACGGCCAGTGCCGTAGTATTGATTCTCTGCCATTTCCGATATCCCCAATTAGATGTCTAGTACTTTTGGTTGTTGAGCAACATGGTTGTGCTCAGCGCCAGCGTAAACTTTTAGCTTACGGTACATAGCACGGCCTAGAGGACCACGTGGTAGCATACCTTTAACCGCTAGCTCAATGACCATTTCTGGTTTACGAACAATCAGCTTGTCAAAAGTGATTGACTTAATACCACCAGGGAATTCAGTGTGACGGTAGTAAGTTTTTGCTGCAGCTTTGTTACCAGTTACAGTAACTTTCTCCGCGTTGATAACGATGATGTAATCACCAGTGTCAACGTGTGGAGTGTACTCAGCTTTGTGTTTGCCACGTAGGCGAGATGCAATTTCACTTGCTAGACGGCCAAGAGTTTTACCTTCAGCGTCTACAACGTACCAGTCGCGTTTTACAGTTTCTGGTTTAGCAACGAAAGTTTTCATGCTAATAATAACCCGTTAATTCAAATTTAAACTTTAAAGGAACACACCGCTGTGCTCCCACACTGTCTAAGAGCCCAGTCATCACCCCTTCGAGCGGTTGGCACTCTCGACCTTATATCTCGAATAACTTCGATAAATTAGGTCTGCAGTAACGGTGGGTCGCAGGATTATAGAGAAGAGCGAAGAAAAAATCACCTTTTTTTGCACTCAATCACTAATTTTTTCGTCACGTCTTTCTCCCAATAAACAATCTAAGCCAGATGTTCTCTCGCTAAGTACTCATGACTTTGCATTTCCACTAAACGAGATTGACAACGCTTAAACTCAAACTCCAATTGCCCTTGCCGATAGAGTTGTTCTAGTGCGACTTCCGCCGAAATAATCAATTTAACGTGTCGCTCGTAAAACTCATCCACGAGGGCGATAAATCGCCGCGCGGCATCATCGATCTTATTGTCCATTTGTGGCACATCCGCCAACAACACCGTGTGATAGATTTTGGACAGTTCAATATAGTCATTTTGACTGCGTGCGGTTTGGCATAGCTGGGCGAACGTAGCATGCAGTACCCCATCACTGGCCTCTATAACGGCTATTTGGCGATGATTGATGTCAACACTGTGTAATTTGGCTTTGCCCTCTCCAACTAACTGCTGATAGTAGAGATTTAGATTGAGATTTGCCTGCTCATCCAATGGATAATGATAGATCTCTGCTTGCTCTAACGTTCGTAGGCGATAGTCAATGCCACTATCCACATTGAGCACTTCACAGTGTTGCTCAATCAAAGCGATAGCAGGCAAAAAGCGCGCTCTCTGTAATCCATTACGATATAGCTCTTGAGGTACAATGTTCGACGTCGCCACCAGTATCATTTGACGCCTAAACATCGCCTGCATCAGCGTGCCGAGAATCATCGCATCGGTAATATCCGAAACAAAAAACTCATCAAAGCAGACAATATCCGCCTCTTTCTTAAACACATCAGCCACTTTTTCCAGTGGATTTTCTACATCACCTAACCGTTTCAGTTCATCGTGAACTCGATACATAAAGCGATGAAAATGGACGCGCATTTTGCGTTGAGTTGGCAAAGCCTCAAAAAAAGTATCCATGAGATACGTTTTTCCACGCCCAACACCACCCCAAAAATAGAGTCCTTGAGGTGGTAATTTGGCTGGCGGCTGTTTGCCTAATAATTTTTGCCAACGCGTTTGTTGCGGTTGAGGCTGGGCACAATAATCGAGATATTGATGAAAAAGCCTATCTAGTGCTCGCACTGCATTGTACTGAGCAGCGTCTTTCTGGAATCCGTTGTGCGCGAGGTCGTGTTCGTATTTTTCTAATGGGCTCATTGTTCTCATACCAAAACAGGGCATAAAATCCCGTTATCAAACTTGAGATTGTGTCGTTGCTATTTTGCTTTATTGACTACTGCTCCCATAGTAACATGGTGGCGCAATACGTGTAACTAAGCAGTAAATAACATGTTAAAACCATTATAAGGAGCTGTTATGCCTTGGATGTATGCCATTGTGGGCTTGCTTGTCGGAGCAATTGTTGGTGTTGTCGTATCACGACTTACCACGCCAGAATATAAAAAACAGAAGAACATCAAAAAAGAGCTCGATGTAGCAAAATATGAACTAGAGCAACAACGCCAAGAGCTGATTGATCACTTCTCCCAAACCGCTGAGCTACTCGAAACACTCGGTAAAGATTACAGCAAGCTATATCAGCATATGGCGAAGACTTCGGCAGAGCTTCTACCGAACCTGCCAGCGCAAGACAATCCATTTGATAAAGTGGCACTGTCGGCGAAAGAAGATAACACCGAAGAAAATGTAACGGATGAAGTCACTGAACAGCCAAAAGATTACGCAAACGGCGCAACTGGGCTATTCAATGATCAGAAAAAAGTCATCCTGGATGCACCAGAAGCCATCACTGCAAAAGCATCCTAATTTTTCTCATTGATGAACTTTTCAAAGGTTTTTGAGTCCTAACTCACATCACTGTCTATTGAAAACTGTTTAAGACGACAATATTGATAGGAAGTAAACCTATTTTGTTTGAGTCTCTGTCCTTTGCAATAGACTGGTATTTATAGGAGTTATTGGATGAAAAAACCTTTGCTTGTTTTGACTGCATTGTCTTTGAGCTTAAGCTCAGCCCTTGCCCCTCTTCCAGCAACCGCCGCACTGCCTTTTAGCGTCAGCGGACAGGAGTTGCCGAGCTTAGCGCCAATGCTCGAACGTGTTACCCCAGCGGTCGTCAGTATCGCGGTTGAAGGTAAACAGGTAGAACGCTCGCGTATTCCCGATCAATTTCAGTTCTTTTTTGGCCCTGATTTCCCAACAGAACAAGTTCGTGAACGTCCATTCCGTGGTTTAGGTTCTGGGGTCATCATTAATGCCAATAAAGGCTATATCGTGACGAACTACCACGTCATCAAAGGGGCGGATGAGATACGAATTCAGCTTCACGATGGTCGTGAATACGATGCCGAGTTAATTGGTGGCGATGAGATGTCCGATGTCGCTCTGCTCAAAGTCGATGGCGCTAAAGACTTAACCGAGATTAAGCTCGCCGATTCCGACAAGTTACGTGTGGGTGATTTCAGCGTCGCCATTGGTAACCCATTTGGTTTAGGACAGACAGTGACGTCCGGCATTGTTTCAGCCTTAGGTCGCAGTGGTTTGAACATTGAAAACTTCGAAAACTTTATTCAAACCGACGCGGCAATTAACAGCGGCAACTCCGGTGGTGCACTCGTCAACCTCAATGGCGAGCTCATCGGCATCAATACGGCGATTCTCGGCCCTAATGGCGGCAACGTCGGTATTGGCTTCGCCATTCCATCGAATATGATGAAGAACTTAACTGACCAAATTTTGGAATTTGGTGAAGTCAAACGTGGCATGTTAGGCGTTCAAGGTGGCGAAATCACCTCTGAGCTGGCTGAGGCGCTGGGCTATAACTCGAGCAAAGGTGCATTTGTCAGCCAAGTGGTTCCTGACTCCGCCGCAGATAAAGCTGGCATCAAGGCGGGCGACATCATTGTGTCTCTCAATGGTAAGAAAGTCGATACCTTCTCTGAGCTAAGAGCCAAAATTGCAACACTCGGAGCTGGCAAAGAAATCGAGCTTGGCGTGGTGCGTGATGGTAAGGATAAGCGCTTTGATGTCACTTTGGGTGAGTCGCAACAAACCAAGGCCAAAGCCGATAAAATGCACGAAGGCCTTGCTGGTGCTGAGTTGGCGAATACCACGTCAGACGATCGCATTGCTGGGGTTAAAGTGATCAACGTGGCAGATAACTCGCCAGCGGCACAATACCAGTTACAAAAAGACGACATCATTATCGGTGTCAACCGTCAGCGAGTGAAAAATCTCGCCGATTTCCGTGCCATTGTTGAAAAACAAACTGGTGTGCTTGCGCTCAATATCCAACGTGGTGAGCGCACTATCTATTTAGTCATTCGCTAAGTAAACATATCGCCTCAATGATGATCGAGCATACAAAGGGCAGTCCTAAAGTGGGCTGCCCTTTTATTATTCAATCAGGTAATGCTATTCTCTGCTTTCTGTTCTAACTTTGTGACTTCTGTGGAGAGGGCATGCTCAACTTTCTTATGCGTTCCGTCGTTTTAGGGCTGGTGACAGCTTTGCTGGTGTTACTCGCTGTTCCCTCTCTTCGTAGTAATGTGATTACAACCACGCTGGATGTATCACCACAAGATGCCAGTTCTCTGCAAATCTCATTTAATCAGGCGGTGAGAAATGCCGCGCCTGCGGTGGTCAACATTTACAGCCGAAAATACGTTGAAAACGACCGTAGTAAGCTGTCAACACAGGGGCTGGGTTCTGGTGTCATCGTCAGTGAAAAAGGCTATATCATCACCAACTACCATGTGGTCGCTCAAGCCGATCAAATCGTTGTGGCGTTGCAAGATGGCCGAGTCGCCGCCGCGCAATTGGTGGGCAAAGATCGTCGCACTGACATCGCCATTTTGCGCATCGAAGGCAGCAACTTACCTGTCATTCCATTAAATTCAAACTACAAAGCCAAAGTTGGCGATGTGGTGTTGGCGATAGGTAATCCCTATAACCTCGGGCAAACCACCACCTTTGGCATTATTTCGGCCACTGGCCGCTCTTCCATCAGTGCCGATGGCAGACAAGCTTTTATTCAGACCGATGCCGCGATCAACGAAGGCAACTCAGGTGGTGCTTTAGTCAATACCAAAGGCGAGCTGGTTGGTATCAACACCGCCTCTTTTCAGCAAGCCACCGATCTGGAAACTTATGGTATTTCTTTCGCCATCCCTTTCCCTCTGGCAAATAAAATCATGGAAAAGATCATTGCCGATGGCCGAGTGATCCGAGGTTATATTGGCATTGATGGGCAAGACATTAATGCGGTGACTGCACGTTTGCTTGGCAATGAACATATTGGTGGTATCGTCGTATTGGGCGTCGATCCCAACGGCCCGGCAGCAAACGCCGGTTTTGAAGCACAAGACATTATCTTAAGCATTGATGACAAGAAGATCCAAGGTCGTCAGAGTGTGATGGATATTGTGACCGACCTACGTCCGGGGACAACCGTCGATGTCGGTATCATCCGCAAAGGACAAGAGATGACTCTAAAAGTGACGATTGCGGAAGATAACCGAGAAATCTAATCTCAGTTCAAACAATCTAATCCAAGTGATAAAAAGAACCCCAAGCCTAGGCTTGGGGTTCTTTTTTCTGCTTCTATTACGCGTCGGTGGCCGTTTCTGAACCATCCGATGAGTCACTTTGCTCGAGCTCAATACGAGTGACTCGCTGCAAGCCACGTGGCAATAAACCACCTCGACGGCCTCGCTCTCCACGGAAGTTATCCAAATCGGCGGGCTTCAAGCCCAACTTACGTTTGCCTGCGTACAGCGTCAGTGAAGCGCCTTTTGGCAAAGCAATCAAATGCGACAGGATCTCTTCTTTCGCTTTGGCTTTCGCCGCTGGAATATTGATGATCTTATTACCTTTACCTTTACCAAGTTGCGGCAAGTCTTTAATTGGGAACATCAACATACGGCCTTGGTTGGTAATGGCAAGAATATCGTCATTGTCCAGATCCAATACCGCCGATGGTGTCATCACTTCTGCGTTTTCAGGCAACGACACCAGCGCTTTACCACTGCGGTTTTTCGACAACAAATCACTGCCTTTACACACGAAGCCGTAACCCGCATCAGAGCCAATCAGCCACAGCTGTTCTTCTTCACCCATGATCACTTGGCGAATACTGCTTCCTGGCGTGATGTTGAGGCGGCCAGTAATCGGCTCACCTTGACCGCGAGCCGAAGGCAGTGTGTGCGATTCTAATGAGTAACTGCGGCCATCTGAACCAAGCAGTACCGCTTGCTGGTTACTCTTACCACACGCATGCGCCAGATAGCTGTCACCCGCTTTGTAGCTCAGCCCCTGACAATCCACTTCATGACCTTTGGCGTGACGAATCCAACCTTTCTCTGACAAGACAACCGTAATAGCTTCATTCGGCATCAGGTCACGTTCAGTCAGTGCTTTCGCTTCTTCACGAACCACTAGCGGAGAACGGCGATCATCACCAAATTTCTCGGCATCGGCACGGATCTCTTTTTTCAGCAAGGTATTCAGACGACGCTCAGAACCCAGTAACTCTTCCAGTTTCTTACGTTCTTTTTCCAGCTCATCTTGTTCACCGCGGATCTTCATCTCTTCCAATTTGGCTAAGTGACGAAGTTTGGTATCCAGAATCGCATCGGCTTGAATATCGGTAATGCCAAATCTGGCCATCAATACCGCTTTAGGATCGTCTTCAGTACGAATGATCTCAATCACCTCATCGATGTTGAGATACGCGATCAACAAACCTTCCAAGATGTGCAAGCGAGCCAGCACTTTATCAAGACGGTATTGCAAGCGTGAACGTACCGTTTCGCGACGGAAAGTGATCCATTCCGTCAAAATCTGCACCAAGCCTTTCACTTGTGGGCGGTTGTCGAGACCAATCATGTTTAAGTTAACACGATAGCTCTTCTCCAAATCAGTGGACGCAAACAAGTGGTTCATTAACTGGTCGCAATCAACGCGATTTGAGCGCGGTACAATCACAATACGAGTTGGGTTTTCGTGGTCAGACTCATCACGCAAGTCTTCCACCATTGGCAATTTTTTCGCGCGCATTTGCGCCGCAATTTGCTCAAGCAGCTTGGCCCCTGAGACTTGATGCGGGAGTGCCGTGATAACGATGTCACTGCCCTCTTTGCACCAAACCGCGCGCATTTTTACGCTGCCACGGCCACTGCGGTACATTTTTTCCAGATCGCTACTTGGGGTAATGATCTCCGCTTCTGTCGGGAAATCAGGCCCTTTGACGTACTGCATTAAATCCATCAGCGGCGCAGCTGGATTATCAATCAAATGAATGGTGGCATCCGCAACTTCACGTACGTTATGAGGGGGAATATCGGTCGCCATACCCACCGCAATCCCTGTCACGCCATTGAGAAGAATGTGAGGCAAACGTGCGGGCAGCATTTTTGGCTCTTTCATCGTGCCATCAAAGTTAGGCTGCCACTCGACCGTGCCTTGACCAAGCTCTCCCAGAAGCACATCGGCAAATTTCGACAATTTGGCTTCGGTATAACGCATCGCAGCGAAGGATTTCGGATCATCCGGCGCACCCCAGTTACCTTGACCGTCCACCAACGGATAGCGGTATGAGAATGGCTGTGCCATCAGAACCATCGCTTCATAACACGCAGAGTCGCCATGCGGATGGTACTTACCCAACACGTCACCCACGGTACGCGCTGATTTTTTATATTTTGCCGCCGCCGAAAGCCCAAGCTCCGACATCGCGTAGATAATACGTCGTTGAACCGGTTTCAGACCGTCACCAATATAAGGCAACGCACGATCCATAATGACGTACATCGAATAGTTTAGATAAGCATCTTCGGTGAACTTGCGCATTGGCAATTGTTCGACGCCATCATAAGTAATTTCTGTAGACATCTATTAAACCTCTGCCATATCGCCGTTGTTTTGTAACCAGCTACGACGGTCATCTGCGCGTTTCTTACCCAGCAGCATGTCCATCATTTCCATGGTCGCATCGGAGTCATCAATGGTCAGTTGCACCAGACGACGCGTGTTCGGATCCATCGTGGTTTCACGCAACTGCAGTGGGTTCATCTCACCCAGACCTTTGAATCGTTGCACGTTGATTTTGGCGCGCTTCTGGCTTAGGCGCTCTAATACGCCATCTTTTTCTGCATCATCCAGCGCATAGAACACCTCTTTGCCACAGTCGATACGATACAGTGGTGGCATTGCTACGTAGATATGACCTGCTTCAACTAGCGCGCGGAAATGACGTGTGAATAGCGCACACAAGAGTGTCGCGATGTGCAGACCATCCGAGTCCGCATCGGCAAGGATACAGATTTTGCCGTAACGCAGCCCTTCAAGATTATCGCTATCTGGATCAATCCCTAGTGCAACAGAAATATCGTGCACTTCTTGAGACGCCAATACTTGATCGGCAGAGACTTCCCAAGTATTTAAGATTTTACCACGCAGAGGCATCACGGCTTGGAACTCACGATCACGCGCTTGCTTGGCACTGCCGCCTGCTGAATCCCCTTCCACGAAGAAGATTTCAGTACGAGCTAAGTCTTGCACGGAACAATCGGTCAACTTACCTGGCAAAGCAGGGCCTGATGCAATCTTTTTACGCACGACCTTCTTGCTCGCACGCATACGACGATGGGCGTTCGCAATACACACTTCTGCGAGTTGCTCAGCAAGTTGTGGCTTTTCATTTAACCACAAGCTAAAGGTGTCTTTTACCACCCCAGAGACAAACGCCGCGGTTTGACGAGAAGAAAGGCGCTCTTTGGTTTGGCCGGCAAACTGCGGATCTTGCATCTTCACCGACAGTACGTAAGAACAGCGGTCGAAAACGTCTTCGCCCGTTAACTTCACGCCACGGGGCAGTAAGTTGCGGAACTCACAAAACTCTCTCATCGCATCCAACAAACCTTGGCGCAAACCGTTCACATGCGTACCGCCTTGTGCGGTTGGGATCAGGTTAACATAGCTTTCGGTGATCATCTCACCGCCTTCTGGCTGCCAGATCACCGCCCAATCCGCAGCTTCTG
Source organism: Vibrio sp. CCUG 15886 (assembly GCF_028570825.1). NCBI lineage: Bacteria > Pseudomonadati > Pseudomonadota > Gammaproteobacteria > Vibrionales > Vibrionaceae > Vibrio > Vibrio sp. CCUG 15886. The sequence goes on from NZ_JAQQBT010000005.1 coordinate 142,960, forward strand.
TTTCTGCCGAGAATTGGCCTGTAAATGGTTCTTCAGGGAGTAAGGTGTAGCCCTTCACCCCTTCAATCAAATAGTCTTTCAAGCCATCTTGGTAGAGCCACTGATGCTCTTTACCATTCACACGGTCACTGAAAGTAATTTCCAAACCAGGGCAAAGAACCGCCTTCGCGCGCAAGTTATTCACTAAACGTGTGACCGAGAAATTTGGCGAATCAAAGTATTTGGTGTCTGGCCAGAAGTGCACGCTTGTACCGCGATTACGACGACCACACGTTCCCGTCACGGTGAGATCCGACACTTTGTCACCATGTTCAAAAGCGATTTCGTAAACCTGACCATCTCGACGTACTGTCACTTCAACCCTTTTAGACAGGGCGTTCACCACCGAAATACCCACCCCGTGCAAACCACCAGAAAACTGATAGTTTTTGTTGGAGAATTTACCACCAGCGTGCAGCTTACATAGGATCAGCTCAACGCCCGAGACTTTCTCTTCTGGGTGGATATCGACTGGCATGCCTCGACCATCATCGATCACTTCCAGTGATTGGTCTGCATGTAGGATGACTTGTACTTTGGAGGCATGTCCGGCCAGCGCTTCATCGACACTGTTATCGATAACTTCTTGGCCCAAATGGTTCGGGCGCGCTGTATCCGTATACATACCTGGTCGGCGACGTACTGGCTCTAAACCATTCAGTACTTCAATGGCACCAGCATTATATTGTTCAGTCATAATACGGAATCGTTCTCAATGTTTACCTGTTGTCTGAGCCTAGTTGGTCACACTTTTGCACCAACTGACGACAACGAAAAAGCTACCCTGTTACTCACAGAGCGTGACTCTGTGCGTTTCACGGTAGCTGTATTCGGAGAAACATAGTCGGAAAGCAGTGCGACTATGTCAAGAAACGGTTGGATATCAGAGGTAAAATTATGAGCCCCTCCTAATCCTGTCTCTGAGTGGTAGCGTTACAAACCAAGAAAGTGAATGATTCGCTCTGGATAGCGTTCAAAGCCAACAAAACTATGATCGCCTCCCTCTTCTACCGTTTGTGCAGAACCTGCGTACTTTTCCACTGCCTGACGGTAGTCCAGCACTTCATCTTCGGTTTGCTGCAATAGCCAGAAAGATTCTGGATTCGCGACCTCTTTTACCTCAAGCGCTTTCAATTCGTCAATATGACGCGCTTCGAGTGTATAGCTTTCATGCGTATATGGGTTAGTTTGTGGCCCTAGATAGTCAGCCAGCAGCTCATATGGCTTCACCGCTGGGTTGACAACCACAGCGCGAAAACCAAACTCGGCATTGAGCCAAGTCGACAAATAACCACCGAGCGAGCTCCCCACCAAACCAATACGATGAGTGGTTTTATGTTGCTGAACGATTTCTAGCAAACACTCTGCAGCCGCTTGCGGAAAACTCGGTAACTGTGGCACCACAACCTTGATGTCGGGTCGGTGTTGCTCACAATATTCACGCATCAGATTGGCTTTCATCGATAACGGCGAACTGTTAAAACCATGAATGTACAGCAGCAATGAAGGCTTAGGATGGCTCATATTAGTAACCACTTGAGGTAAAGTCAGGTAAAAAACTGCCTGAAGCTAGGCGTTGCACTTGAGTGGTGATCTCACCATTGGCATGCAGTGTTAATTCGCGCCATCCGGGTGAAACCGTGTCGAGCGCAAAATCGTCAGATTGCGGTTTGAACTGAACACATGTCGATGGGGTTGCCATCACACGGATGCCTTTATGCATCACATTCATATCCTGATGAACATGACCACACACAATGCCTTTCACCATAGGAAAACGTTCAACAATTTGCCAAAACGCCTCTGCATCTTTCAAGGTATGCTGATCTAACCAAGCACTGCCGACCAGCAGTGGATGGTGGTGAAGTAAAATTAAGGTGTTTTTCTCTGGCGACGCTTGCAAATGATGCTCCAGCATCGACAACTGTTGATCACTGAGGCGACCATGTGGCACACCCACGACTTGGGAATCCAGCAAAATCAGTTGCCAATGAGCATTGAGCTCCACCTGCTCCGGCGTAGTAATTTGGGGGGAAGGTAAAACACTCGACATATTGGGTTTATAGTCGTGGTTACCTGGCAACCAAAAACAGGCTTTCTCTAGTGGCGCAATTCCGTCAGCAAAACGCTGGTAGGAGGCCGCACTATGGTCTTGAGAAATGTCACCGGTTGCTAATAGATAGTCAAACTCAACATGGCGCGCCATCACTTGCTCGACAACGGCCTGAAAACTTTGGAGTGTTTTAACACTCAGCAAACTGCCCTCATCCGATGCAAAGAGATGAGTATCCGTAATCTGTAACAGCTTAATACTGTTCTCGCTGAGCGTATCACTGGATGTATGTTGCAAAATGAAAACCTGACTCTGTTATTCTTCTTTAAATGTTATTGGGGTTCGGCTAATACCGCTTTTTAAACAAAACGTCAGCCACTCGCCAAGAAACGCATTCAATTGATGCTTTTCATCTTTCTGCATCAACTTTTCATTTGGGTAGTCGTATTTCGCTTTGAATCGAACATGCTCACCACTCGAGAGCACTTCCGCGACTCTGGCATCGTGATAAAGCCTGACAGACATCGTAGGTAAAGGAAATAACGGTATGTCATCACTCTGACATATCTCCACTATGGTGGTGTATTTTGTGACCTCTTTCACTGTCATTTGGTAGATCATGTTTACAACTTGATAACAGCGAACATCACCCACTTCAGCGTTGAACGGCAGCAAAGCATTTAATTTGGCATAATTGGTTTCATAGGTTCTCATTAACCCTGCCAAATCAACATAATAAGGTTGTTTTGCTGCTGCTAAACCCATCACTCAATCTCCAACCACTGTGACTTTAACTGCAAGTGATTTAACTCTAACCATTGTAAGGCGATAATTGAGGCACCATTCTCGATTTTGCCTTGTTTGACCAAATCGTAGGCTTGCTCACGTGTCATCACATGCACACGGATATCTTCATCTTCATAGTCTAAACCATGAATGCCATGCGCTTTAGAGGCATCCACTTCACCGATAAAAACATCCAGCTTTTCTGAACACCCACCCGCTGAAGGATAATACGAAACCACCGAAACAAGTTGTCCGACTTCTAGGCCAGCTTCTTCTTGCGCCTCTCGACGCACGACATCATCCGCCGATTCATCACGATCGATCATGCCTGCGACAATTTCCAACTGCCAAGGATGCTGATGCTCCAGTGCTCCGACACGAATTTGTTCAATTAACACCACTTGATCACGAATAGGATCGTAAGGAAGCATTGCAGCAGCATGACCACGTTCAAACATTTCGCGTTCGATCACATTGCTCCACCCACCGGCAAATAACTTATGACGGAAGCGGTACTTGATCATCTTGAAGAATCCCTGAAAGAGTGGCTCTTTTGAGAGAACCTCTACATCTTCTGGAGTAAAAACAGCGTGTTGTTTGTCATCCTGTTGCATTTCGCACCTCACTGAGTGAATCTTGTAGTTTACTCACTGTTTAAACATGACTCAAAGGACATTGCTCAACTTTTTATATAATTGTTCTAAAAATTTTTAGGTTTAAACAATTCATTTATTGCACAACTGGACAGTTAAAAATAAAAAGTGCAGAATTTAGGGCAAATATCCAGCAACTTGAGTTAAACTCTTGAGAATTAATCAAACTATACATGGCGAGAATGGAAAATGAAAAAACTGCTTCCACTACTTATTGGTGCAGCGCTAGGTAGCCTGAGTTCTTCAGTGTGGGCTGATTCCTTGGCAGAAATCTATGATCTGGCAAAGCAAAACGATCCACAGTTATTGAGCGTACAAGCTAAACGTGACGCCGCATTTGAAGCGGTCACTTCTAGCCGTAGTACCTTATTACCGCAAATTAATTTAACCGCAGGTTATAACCTAAAACGCGGTGATACGGATCTTGATGCTGGGGCGACGATCGACAACGACCAAAATGCATTAACTGCTGGGATTAATTTCTCTCAGGAACTGTATCAGCGTTCGTCTTGGATCACGCTAGACAACGCAGAGAAAAGCGCTCGTCAAGCAGATGCAGCATACGCAGCGACGCAACAGGGTTTGATCTTAAGAACCGCGCAAGCGTACTTTGAGGTGCTAAAAGCGCAAGACAACTTAGAATTTGTCCGTGCAGAAAAAGCGGCGGTTGCTCGTCAGCTAGAGCAAACCAAACAACGTTTTGAAGTGGGTCTCTCGGCCATTACAGACGTGCATGACGCCCAAGCGCAATACGATGGCGTATTAGCTGACGAAGTTCTGGCCGAAAACAGCCTAACCAACAGTTATGAAGCGTTGCGTGAAATCACAGGTCAAGAGCATAAAAACCTGAACGTGTTAGATACCAAGCGTTTCTCAGCAAGCCGCTCAAATGCTTCAGCTGAAACCTTGATCGAAGAAGCGCAAGAGAAAAACTTAAGCTTACTGTCAGCGCGTATCACAAAAGACATCGCCAAAGACAATATTTCTCTAGCGAGCTCTGGCCACCTTCCATCTCTGACTCTAGACGGTGGCTACAACTACGCAGACGTTAGTAACAGTGCACAAAGTGATGGTACAACCAATAATTTCAATGTGGGTGTAAATCTCGTTGTTCCACTCTATACCGGTGGTAATACAACGTCGCAAACCAAACAAGCTGAGTTTAATTACGTCTCTGCGAGCCAAGATCTTGAAGCCACTTATCGCGGTGTCGTGAAAGAAGTGCGAGCGCAAAACAACAACATCAATGCCTCAATCGGTGCACTTCGTGCGTATGAGCAATCTGTTGTTTCTGCGCGTTCAGCATTAGAAGCAACCGAAGCGGGCTTTGATGTTGGTACTCGTACTATTGTGGATGTACTTGATGCCACTCGTCGCCTTTACGATGCCAACAAAAACCTATCGAATGCACGCTACAACTACATCTTGAGTGTACTGCAACTTCGTCAGGCGGTGGGTACACTGAGCGAGCAAGATGTACTGGATGTTGATGCTGGTTTGATTGCGAAAAAGTAATCGAAGCCACAAACGCATAAAGAGACACACGCATAAAGAAAAGGGTGACAGCAATGTCACCCTTTTTTGTCTCATATTGATGATGTGTACCGCTCATTGAAAAGCGATGTGGTTAGCCGCGTCCGCCTTTGATTGCATCAATGATCTCTGTGGTTGAACAGCCATCTTCAAAGTTCAGTACTTTAACTTCACCGCCCGCAGCAATCACTTCTTTGCCACCAGCGATATCTTCTGGCTTGTAATCGCCGCCTTTAACCAACAGATCCGGTAGCACTTCTGAAATCAAACGTTGTGGCGTGTCTTCACTAAACGGCACCACCCAATCAACAGCACCGAGCCCGGCGAGCACGGCCATACGACGATCGGTTGGATTCACAGGACGGCCAGGACCTTTCAGGCGTTTCACCGACTCATCGGTATTCACGGCAACAATCAGGCGGTCACCCAATTTTGCTGCGTTATTTAGGTAAGAAACATGGCCTGCATGAAGGATGTCGAAGCAGCCATTAGTCATGACCACTTTCTCGCCTTTAGCTTGCGCCGCTTTCACCGCATCAATCAGTGCCGCTTCGGCAATCACACCGAAATCGGTATCACGGCTGCCATGAATGGCTTCTGCTAATTCGATGGTCGATAACGTTGAAGTACCTAGCTTACCGACTACGACACCCGCCGCCGCATTAGCCAATGCACATGCTTCATCAAGCGGTTTACCTGCTGCAACTGAGGCCGCTAAGACAGAAATCACCGTATCGCCTGCACCTGTCACGTCGTACACTTCTTTGGCTTGGGTTGGCAAGTGGAATGGCTTCTGATCTGGACGAACCAATGTCATGCCATGCTCACTGCGCGTCACCAGCAGCGCTCCAAGTTCAAACTTTTCAATCAAGCCTAATGCTTTTTCCACCAAGTCATCGTCGGATGTCACTTTGCCGACCACCGCCTCAAACTCAGACATGTTTGGCGTTAGCAGAGTAGCGCCACGATAAGGTTCAAAGTTGGTGCCTTTCGGATCGATAAACACGGGAACATTGGCCGCACGGGCTTTCGCGATCAAAGCTTCAACGTGCTCTAACGCCCCTTTTGCATAATCAGACAGAATCACCGCCTGCACGTGAGGCAGAGCGCGCTCCATGCGTGTTAGGACCAGATCAGGATCGGTGCCTTCAAACTTGTCTTCAAAATCTAAGCGAATCAATTGCTGACCACGGCTCATCACACGCAGTTTGGTGATGGTTGGGTATTCAGGAAGCGCAACAAAATCGCATTTTACTTTTAACGAATTCAGGGTTTCGGTCAGCACTTTCGCTGGCTCATCCATCCCGGTTAAACCCACAATGCGCGCATGACCACCAAGCGAGGCAATGTTCATTGCGACGTTTGCCGCTCCGCCTGGGCGCTCTTCATTGTTCTCTACTTTTACAACAGGTACAGGGGCTTCTGGTGAAATACGACTTGTTGGGCCATACCAGTAACGGTCTAGCATCACATCGCCAATGATCAGTACACCTGCATTGTTGTAATCAGGTAGGATTGGTTTCATTCTCGGTCTCCAATTTTTTTGCTGTGCTGAGTGTAACACAGCCTTTATCGGGTCTAAATAGTTGAGGATTCAAGCCACTCTTGCCAAGCTTTGCTGACTCCTTGGCGCAACGCAACAAACTTATCGAGAGCGACATCGGCATCTAAGTTAAGCAAATTGCGTCGGTGAATCTCATCGCGCATCGTCGTGTAAGCTTGAGTGAGTAGCATCGCCTGCGCTTCTTCCATCACCCCTTGAGCAATCAAGGTTTCAAAGATGCGCACGTTATCGCACCAACGTGTCAACTTAGGCTTTTCAGCACTGTAGTTCAACACCATGTATTGAGCCAAAAACTCGATATCGGTGATCCCACCCTGATCTTGCTTCAACATAAAGCGATCGGATTTTTTCCCGCCCAGATGATCACGCATTTTCGCACGCATATCGGCGACCTCTTTTTGCAGCTTGGCTTGCTCACGCGGTTTGGCCAGCACTTGGTGGCGCACTCGGTGAAACTCACTGGCAAGGTGTTCATCGCCATAAATCATACGAGCGCGCACTAATGCTTGGTGCTCCCACGTCCAGGCATCATTATGCTGATATTCTTCAAAGGCATCGACAGGGCAAACCAACAAGCCAGAAGCGCCGGAAGGGCGTAAGCGCGTATCGACTTCATACAAAATGCCCGACGCCGTTCGCGTTGAGAAAATATGGATAATGCGCTGCGCTAAGCGCAGATAAAACTGACGCCCATCGATCTCTTTCTTACCATCGGTATAAACGTTCACCGGGCAATCATGCAGGAAAACAACATCGAGATCCGAATTGTAGCCTAACTCCCAACCACCCACTTTGCCGTAGCCGACGACCGCAAAGCCTTTACCCTCACGATCTTTAAGATGCGTTGGTTCGCCATATTTCTCCGCGACCTGTTGCCAAGCTTGATGTACCACCGCTTCAACAATCGCTTCTGCCAAGTAGGTTAAGTGATCACTCACTTTCATGACGGGCAAGACACCCGCAATGTCTGCCGCGGCAATGCGTAAGCTACAAATCTGTTTGAACTGACGCAGCGCGTCCATCTGCTGTTCAACGTCGTCCTCTGGGATTCGCGCCAGAAAATCACGCAGTTCGGTGCGATAGGCATCAAGTGCAATCGGGTTGTACAACTGCTGTGGGTCGATCAATTCATCCAACAAAATAGGGTAACGTGCGAGCTGCTCAGAAATCATCGGGCTGGCCGTACACAGACGCACCAACTGCGTTAATGCCGCAGGGTGCTCATCGAGCAGCTCAAGGTAAGTGGTACGAGTGGCGATGTTGTGCAGCAAATGCAAAACGCGTGGTAAGCCAAATTGCGCATCGGCATCGGCAAAGATGGCTGAAAAAAGTTTTGGCATCAGTCGATTGAGCACTTCTCGCCCGCGAGGCCCTAAGGTTTTCTTGGCCAAATCCGCCTTGAATTGAATGATTTGCTCTGACATCGTGGCGGCATTTTGGCAAGCCAAGTCATTTTGTAGAATCTGCTCAATCACCTCTGGGTTATGGGCCATATCCCACAACTCATTAAAATGACGTTCCACCGGGCTCACTTCATCTTCTTCATCACCGATCAGGGTAACAAACACAGCATGCACTTTTGCCATGTGTTGCTGCACATCATTTTGCAACGCTTGCCACTGCGAATAGCCCATCGCCACCGCTAAAGCGAGCTGTTCTAATTCGTTATCAGGTAAGGTTTGCGTCTGTTTGTCTGCCATCGCTTGCAATAAGTTTTCTAAGCGTCGTAAATACTTGTAAGCCTCAACCAGATGACACACTTGCGCCTCTTCCAGCAATTGCAGTTGCTTAATTGCCTCTAGTGTCACCAATAGGCCTCGCTGGCGCAAAGCAGGTTCACGCCCACCACGAATCAGTTGGAACACTTGGGCGATAAACTCAATTTCACGAATGCCCCCCGCTCCCAGTTTGATGTTGTTGCTTAAGCCGCGACGACGTACTTCACTGCTGATCATTGATTTCATCCGACGCAGCGATTGAATGGCACTGAAGTCGATATAGCGACGGAAAACAAACGGTCTGAGCATTTGGCGCAGCTCTTGGTATTCAGGGTACATTTCTCGCCCCATCACCCGCGCTTTGATCATCGCGTAGCGTTCCCAATCTCGCCCCTGCTCTTGGTAGTAATCTTCCAAAGCCGCATAACTCATCACTAATGGGCCACTTTCGCCAAACGGGCGTAAGCGCATGTCGACTCGATAACAGAAACCATCGAAGGTCTGCTGATCCAGCGCTTTAATGAGACGTTGCCCCAAACGAGTGAAAAACTGTGCGTTGGCGATGCTACGACGTGCACCTTGTGTTTCGCCATTTTCAGGGTAAGTAAAAATCAAATCGATGTCGGAGGAAAAGTTAAGTTCGCCGCCTCCCAGTTTCCCCATCCCAATGATCAGCATCGGTTGCGCTTCGCCTTGCGCATTGGTCGGGGTCCCCCACTCTTGGCAGCACAACTGATATTGCCACTGGTATGTTTCAAAGATCATCGCCTCGGCCAACTCCGAAAGATGACTTAAGGATGCCTCAAGACTCCAAGCCTGAGTAAAATCTTTCCAAGCGATGTAGACCATTTCTCGGTTACGAAATTGACGCAATACTCGGTGGCCCGCCACTTCATCGTGACACGCTTGTAACTGCTCAGCCAAACGAGTTCGATAAGCTTCTTGTCGGCTTTCTTGCGCCAACATCTCTGGAAGACTCTCGGCCAATTGAGCATCACGCTGAACCGTTTCCACCACAAACTTGCTCAGTCCTGAAATAAACTGAAACTGTGTGATGAGCGCTTGCGGCCAGTGTTCAAGATAACCAGACTGCTGGGCATTTTGCATTGCCAGTTCAGCGACGGGGAGCAAAGGGGATGGCAGCGACATTTTTCTTCCTTGTTCTTGTTGAGCGGTTGTTCTTATTTATATCAGACTTACTGCAATAAAAAACGCCCACATGAGTAATGTGGGCGTTTCATTGTGACTAAAAGCTTAGACTTTGAAAGATTTGATTTTCTTATCTAACTCTTCCGCGTTGCCTTGCATCATTTCCGAGGTTTCCAGCAGCTCACTGACCACCACAACCGATGCTTCCACTAGCTCACGCACATTGGAAAGATTTTGGTCCATTTCCGCGGCAACACTGCTCTGCTGGCCAGCTGCCGTCGCGATTTGTAAGTTCATGTCATTGATGCTGGTTACCTGACCAACAATGCCATCCAATTCCGTCCCGGCATTGGACACCAACTCAACGCCTTCCGCCGCTTGCACCACACTCTTCTCCATGAGGTCAACGGCACTGCTGGCACTGGTTTGCAGCTGAGTGATCATGTCTTGAATTTCTACCGTTGCCGTTTGAGTGCGCTGAGCTAGGTTGCGAACTTCGTCGGCAACAACGGCAAAGCCACGACCCGCTTCACCAGCACGAGCAGCTTCAATCGCGGCGTTCAGTGCCAACAAGTTGGTTTGTTCTGAAATGCCTTGAATGGTGCCAACCACACTACCAATGGCACCGACTCGCTCTTCCACTTGGTTCACGGCTTGAGCTGAAGAAGCAATGTCTGACGACAATTGACTCATTTTCGACACTGTGCCTTGCAAGAATTGCTGGCCCTTTTTCGCCTGTTGCGAGGCTTGCTCGGTCAAACTCGACGCATTGTTGGCGTGATCGGCCACAGTTTGTACCGTCGAGGTCATTTCGCTCATCGCGGTCGCCAGTTGATCAATTTCATTGAACTCTTCTTGTGCCGACTCTTTAGTTTCCGACATGCTCAGCGTCATCACTTCCGTCAAGCCAGCCAGCTCATCAGAGGCGTTGATCTGCATTTTGATCATGTCATGCAATTGCTGACGGGTTTTCTCCAGCTCACGCGCCACATCGCCATATTCATCTTTACAAGCCATGCCAAACGGAACCGAAAGGTTTCTTTGCGCCATTAATTTGATCGCATCATTTAAATAGCGAGTTTGACGCAGCATCACGCTGGCAGCCGCCATCAAAAGAACCACAAACACAACAATCAATAAGCCAGTTTGCCAAGCCACTTGAACCATGTATTCATCGTAATGTTGTTGCGCGAGTTGCTCATTTTGCGTTGCCGCCAACAAAGCTTGATAGAAGGTGCTTGCATCCCAAAGCTGTTTGCCAACAATCAAAACGGTACTGAACACCATCAGCAAAATCATTTTGGGAACGAGGCGAATGTCAGAGATCACCCTTTCCCAGGGCTTAAAAGCCAGCTTTTCCATTGTTGTTTCTCCACCAGTTCTTTTATAGTCGTATCAAGAAGATGTTGCCTTTGGGCACTTTGCTTAAATACTTTGCGCGTTAAAAACGCCACCTTGCTATTTATTTCGAGCCCCGTATGAAAAGTAATGATATCAAAGAGAACACCAAACCGATGAGTCTGTTATCACTAATCTTGTCTTTTATGGCGCTATTTGTGATCTCTGGCTTACTGTTTTTTCCTTTGGATGCAGAGACCCGACAAGTTCTTATCGGTCTCGATTTCATAATCTGTAGTATTTTTCTTCTTCAGCTCAGCGTAGATTTGATCCGCGCCGCAGATAAACGCCAATACCTCAAAACACACTGGATCGATATTCTTGCCAGTTTACCCATGATTGAGCCGCTGCGATTTGCCCGCTTGTTCCATATCTTGCGCGTCATCCTCGTACTGCGTTCTTCTCGCTTTATTCTCAATCAGCTCAAAGAAAATCGAAAAGAGACCACCATTGCGACGATTTTACTTTTACTTGTGGTCTTGGTGACCGTTGGCTCTGGCATGATGCTGTTTATTGAAGGGAAAAATCCGGCGTCGAATATTCAAACCGGAACGGATGCCCTTTGGTGGGCGTTTGTGACGATTTCGACCGTAGGTTACGGTGATCATTATCCAGTAACAGATGGGGGTAAATTGCTGGCGGTGGTGATCATCATGAGCGGCGTTGGCTTATTTGGTATGATTTCCGGTTTGATCACCTCGATACTGACCACTCCGAGCAAACAGCAAACCAATCGAGCCATCAACAAGGAGAAGATGCTAGAAACCCTCCTCGAGCAACAGCATGAAATTTTAGAGCGGCTGAAACGGCTCGAAGAGGAGCAAAAAAAATAGGGCGCATCGCCCTATTCTTATCTCGCTTCACCATTAATGACGCCAGTATGGCTCTGCTTCCACACCAATGGCGCGAGTTTGATCCATCGCATGCAGCATCGAGCGCTCCTGACGAACCAACCAGCGTTCCAGTTGCTCTTTCTCTTCGCCTTCGAGTTTCTCCACCAGTGGGAGTAAATGACGCAGCATTAAGAGATCATCAATACCATGGATCAAATCGGCCCAAGGCATACGGAAGCTATTACGCTCTTCTGCATCATACAAACTGGCAAAGCCCACACCAGTATAGAGATTGCGCATCAAACGATAACGTTGATCGATGTACTCTTGTGCCGACATACTTCTTTCCGCCGGAAACGCTTCCATCAACTCAGCCCAAGTGCGATCAAGTTGCTTAACTGAAAAGTCACGGATCGCGCTGGCCATCTTTTCTCTTGCTTTGTCATCAAGGAATGGCTGCCAACCACGCGTTAAAATCCAACGGCTCAAATCGAGCAGTAATCCGGTATAACGCGCACTGGTGAGCAAGGTCAACACCTCTTCTCGATCAGGCAACTCTTCAAATTGCTGGGTTAACTCCGCCACTAAGAACTTACGCGCATCCAATTTACGCAGCACATTGCCTTTGTCATCAAGAAGTTCCGTTAAATGTGCGTGCTCTGACAACCACGCTAGCTCTTCTTCTAGCCATTTAAGCTCTTGACGCAGAATCGCACTGGCGCGTCGTGGCACAACTCCGCCATAAATGGTCAAGGTTTGGCGAATAAAGCTGATGGCGTGGCTGATTTCATGTAACGCTTCCACCGATTCGCGTTCCACATAAATTTGCTCGTGATAGTGCCAATGGGAAAGAGCATGCTCGAGTGAGTTGATCAAACAATATTCCACATTGTCCATCTTGCCCGTATCCACTAGGCTCAATGGTTTCACTTCGTCGCCTTGGTAACCTAAAGCCAAGCGATAACCTTTCGCCGCTTTACTTAAATTGCCTAAACGCATACCGCCAGACTCACACAAATGGCGAGCAAGGGTAAATAAGGCTTCGGTTTGACCTGATTTCAGTTCTAACTCCACCTCACAGATGGGATCTTGCTTATCCTCTGCGCTCACCATTCCTTGGTCAAACGCCACTTCAACTTGGCTACCATCGGGCATACCAATCAGCCATTGTTCGCGGGTAAAGTTCGTAGAGAACAGCGCCATCAATTCCGATTGCAAGGTATCAACATCTTTACCTTGTGGCCAAATATCACCAGGATGTAAATGAAGATTTGGCGTATTGCAGGTATGTTCTGCGTTGTATTCAGGGCGTTGATGTAAGCCTGCAACAACGCGTCCTGCCGTCTTGACGGTTTGCACGAAAACATCATCAAAGCGGCGTATCCGTAAGCCTGTATCGTGTTGGCGAAGCCAGTTGTCTGGCGTATCAAAATAGGTGTTTCCTAAATCGCGACAACTGTGCTGAAGTACTTTGGTTTCGGCGATTTTCTCGCGCAAAGTTTCTGAAAATTCAGGAGAAACAAAAAACTTCAGTTCTATCTCGGTTTCCATAGTTATACCTTCTCAAGCAGACTGGGACAGGATATTGCCTAAATTCTCGAGGGGCAAGAAAGAAATATCGCACTAATGATGATCTAAAACAGTTTTAATGATGGATTTAATGCGTTAACATGCGCGCCTTTATAGCCATCGCTCAACATTTCACCACGAAATGGTGTATGTTCTTTTAAGGTTATATTTATTAGGTTGAATGACCATGCCAATGAATACAATTATGGGGTTATTTGCAAAGTCCCCTATCAAGCCTTTGCAGCGTCACGTAGTTTGTGTCAACGAATGTTGCGGACACCTAATCAATTTCTTTGAAGTTTGTTCAGAGGGTGATTGGGAAAAAGCAGCAGAAATCCGTGCTCAGATCTCACATCTAGAGAAAGAAGCGGATGTTCTAAAACGTGAAATTCGTCTGAAACTTCCTCGCGGTTTGTTCCTGCCAGTCGATCGTACTGACATGCTTGAGCTACTGACTCAGCAAGACAAACTCGCCAACTTAGCAAAGGACATTGCAGGCCGTGTTTACGGTCGTAAGCTGATGATTCCTGAAGCACTCCAACCAAATTTCATTGCTTATGTTCAACGTTGTCTTGATGCGGCTAACCAAGCGCAAAACGTGATCAATGAGCTTGATGAGCTTCTTGAAACTGGATTCAAAGGGCGTGAAGTCACGCTGGTTGCAGAAATGATTAATCAATTGGATGTCATTGAAGATGACACTGATGCGATGCAAATCGGCCTGCGTCAGCAACTGATGACCATTGAGTCAGAGATGAACCCTATCGATGTCATGTTCTTGTACAAGATTCTTGAATGGGTAGGCGGCATTGCAGACCAGGCTCAGCGTGTAGGCGCGCGTCTGGAATTGATGCTATCTCGATCTTAATTTTTTAAGTCAACGAAACATAACGAAGAGCATTATCGACCCATCCTGTTTTGGCCAATAACAGTTTTCTGGCTAAGGCAGGATAACGTCTGTTTGATATTGCTCCGCTTGTTATAAATCAACTAGGTATTACGATGGATATCCTTGCGAACTACGGCACTGTCCTGATTATTGTTGCAGCTGTTTTTGGTTTTATGATGGCAATTGGTATTGGCGCGAACGACGTTGCCAATGCGATGGGCACATCGGTAGGCTCAAAAGCACTTACCGTAAAACAAGCGATCATCATTGCGATGATCTTCGAATTTGCGGGGGCATATCTTGCAGGCGGTGAAGTAACCGACACTATCCGTAAAGGTGTTATCGAAACATCTCTCTTTGCTCACCAACCAGATGTTCTTGTCTTCGGTATGATGTCTGCGCTCCTAGCAGCAGGTACATGGCTACTGTTGGCTTCTTACATGGGTTGGCCAGTATCGACCACGCACTCTATTATCGGTGCGATCATCGGTTTCGCCTGCGTTTCAGTCGGCACTGAAGCGGTAGACTGGAGCAGCGTACAAGGCATCGTGGGAAGCTGGATCATTACACCACTTATCTCTGGTTTCTTCGCTTACGTCATTTTCGTCAGCGCACAACGCCTGATTTTCGATACAGAAAAACCATTGATGAACGCCAAGCGTTTCGTACCTGTGTACATGTTTATTACCACCATGGTGATTGCACTGGTTACCATCAAGAAAGGGCTAAAACACGTTGGTCTGCACCTGAGCAGCACCGAAGCGTGGTTCTGGTCTGCCGGTGTTTCTGGCCTTGTTATGCTAGGCGGCTACCTCTACATCCAGAAGAAATTCGCTAACCGCGAAGACGATCATGGTTTCGCTGGCGTAGAAAGCATCTTCAGCGTTCTTATGGTCATCACCGCTTGTGCAATGGCATTCGCACACGGCTCAAACGACGTAGCAAACGCGATCGGTCCACTGTCTGCCGTTGTATCAACCATTGAGCACATGGGCGAAGTAACCGCGAAAAGCACTATCGCTTGGTGGATTCTTCCTCTTGGTGGTTTTGGTATTGTTGTGGGTCTTGCGACCATGGGCCACAAAGTAATGGCAACGGTGGGTACAGGTATCACTGAACTGACTCCAAGCCGTGGTTTTGCTGCTCAGCTTGCCACTGCCTCAACCGTTGTACTGGCTTCTGGTACTGGTTTACCAATTTCGACCACACAAACACTTGTGGGTGCGGTATTGGGTGTTGGTTTTGCACGCGGTATCGCAGCACTCAACCTAGGCGTGGTTCGTAATATCGTTGCTTCTTGGGTTGTAACACTACCTGCAGGTGCACTGCTTGCCGTAGTGTTCTACTACGCAATGCAAGCGATCTTCGGTTAATTTTCTCGTCATGAGAATGTAAGGCGCGCCGCGATTGTGTAAGCGCCTTGTCATATTTGACTCAAACGCACATTAAGGGAGGCTTTGCCTCCCTTCTTTGTTGCATGCGTCAGGGAAAGTTTTTACTATTCGTTAATCCGAATTTTTATCGCCGACTCTGATTAAATCGTTAAGGGATTTATTGTGAAAAAACTCATCGTCACGGTGTTACTGACTATTCTGGCTGTACCATCCGTTTTCGCCCAAGACCGCTACATCGCAGATGAACTGTTTACCTACATGCACTCTGGCCCAAATAACACGTTTCGTATTATTGGTAGCGTTGATGCGGGTAGCAAAGTAAAACTCCTTCAAACCAACAGCGAAACTGGCTATAGCGAAGTGGTCGATGAGCGAGGCCGCAAGGGCTGGGTTCAAGCAAAATTCATCACACGCCAAGAAAGTATGGCTGTGCGCCTTCCTCGTCTTGAGAAAGAGCTGAAAGAAGTAAAATCTCAATTGGCGAATGCGCGCCAAAATGCCGATACCGAAAAGGCAGGCTTGGTGGACTCCCTTGACACTCGCAACCAACAAATTTCAGATCTAGAGAAGAAATACAGCGAAATCAGTGATCAACTTGCTTCTGTACAAACAGAAAATCGCCAACTGCGTGCAAAACTCGACACACAAAAAGACGACCTACTGTTGAAATACTTCATGTACGGTGGTGGTGTGGCTGGCATTGGTCTTCTGTTCGGCTTGATTCTGCCTTACATGATCCCACGTCGTAAGAAGTCAAACTCAGGCTGGGCATAAACATCAAAACGGGCCGCATTCGCGGCCCGATTTCTTTCTCACTCTTCGGCTGATGAACCCTTGCAGTTCCTCTTTAGCCTTTCCATTCATAGAGCGCTGGAATTTCGATCTGCTCTCCTTGGAACTCAACAATCACCGACTGCGCTGAAATCTCCACCAGTTGAATCTGGTTATCGATCCACTCACCTTGATGGAACTCCGCACCATTAATCTTCAACCAGCGACGTTTCGGATCGCTCGAATACATGTGTGTCTGCAAATTGAGTGGCGGCAAGCGCCCATGCCATTTTTCCGCGCTCAGATCGAGCCTTGAAACCGTTGACTCTGCTTGCGGAGAGTTGTCAGTTTGTGTCTCCACCAGCAAGGCATTTTCGACTTTTTGCGCCAGCTCTGGCGATAAGCCTGACAGGTCGAGGTTTTCAAACAGTCGCTCGTCCTCTGTTTTCTTTTCTTCACTCGGAATTGATGGGCTCGCCACCAAAGTGGGGCTTGTTTGATCGGCCACGTTGATAACGTCGCCAGTTTCCGCCAACGGATATGTTCTGAGAAGGGGCGCGAGCGAGGGAAACTCAGGATAGCGCATCACCTGCTCTTCGCCTTGTTTCTCAGCCTGAGAGAGTTCTCGCCACGGCTCGGACAATGAGACCATGTGCTGCAAACGCGCCAAGGTACGCTGACCGGCGATGCCATCCTCGGTCATCGCTTGCCAACGTTGAAACCATTCCACTCGCTGCATCAGCTCTGCATTAAACTGCGTCGTCATTAACGGTTCATCATTGAGTGCTTTAGCGAGCAATTGGTCCAAAACTTCAATGGCCTCACCGTGCATACCCAGGCGCAATGTCTCTCTCAGAGGCATAGGCCATAGATCGGTGACTTCGCCCCGCCATAATGACATCAACTGTGGAACCGTGAAGGTGAGGCGTTGCTCGCCTGTAAGCAGAACGACGCGCTCTGAGTTGACTTCCAGCAAGACAACGTAAGCCCGTTGCCCTTCATGCTGCAGTGTCAGCAACAAAGGGTGTGGCGTTTGCTGCAACTCTTGCCAATTAAGCTGCCGAACTTGGCACTGGAAAATCGACGTGGATGGCTGTTCACATAAGGTATCGATGCGCGTTGCTCGATATCCCCATAATTTGTAAAGCTCTTCTAATCCTTGCGCTCGAGTGGTCATCCGCGCGACAGCTGACTCGCCGAGCCATTGTTCATCATTCACCAAGATTGCTGGCACTGAAGCTGGTACAGGCAACTCGGTTGCAGGCCTGTCTAGCTCGACCTGAGGCGCAGTGGAAACGACATTGTCAGTGGGGATCAAAGGCCAATAAGCGGCCATGGCCAACACTCCGGCAACGCAAACGGCCACTACAGAGACTTTCCCCCAAGGGAAAGACAAACGGTTTGAGGTTTGCTGATAGATCTCAGCCTGAAATGCCATCACATTTTGGCAAGCACGCTCGACCGTCGCTTTAGTGATTTTTTTGTCGCCTTGGTGATAGCTCAATTGCAACGCTTTATCGCAAATCAAGTTAATCAGGCGGGGAATACCATGACTATACTGAGCAATCACTTTGGCGCTGGCGTGATCAAACAGGGTACGATTTCCCCCAGCGGTATGAATACGAAACGCAATGTAGTCTGCGGTTTCTTGAGGATTCAGTGGCAATAGGTGGTAACGGCCTGTAATGCGCTGAGCAAGTTGCCGCAATTGTGTGGTCTGCAGTAATTGTTGCAGTTCAGGTTGCCCCACCAACAACACTTTTAACAGCTTGCGTGTTTCCGTTTCCAGATTGGTCAATAAACGCAACTGCTCCAATACATCCGCCGCCAAATGTTGTGCTTCATCAATCACCAACAAAGTTTGGATATTTTGCTGATGATTTTCCAACAAAAACTGGTAAATGCGTTGGTTGAGCTGTTTAAGGGAAGCGTTGGCCGCGTAGCTCAAGCCAAACTCATCACAAATGGCTTCAAGCAGTTCGACACTGGAAAAGGTTGGGTTGAGCAGCAAAGCGGCACAGGTTTGGCCGTCAAGGTTGGCCAACATTGATTTTGCGACTGTGGTTTTCCCCGTCCCCACTTCCCCAGTCAGCATGGCAAAACCACCACCATCACCGAGGCCAGCCTGTAAATGTGTGATGGCTTCACGATGGCGCTGACTTAAATAGAGATAGCGGGAGTTGGGCACTATCGAGAAAGGCAGCTCAGAGAAACCAAAAAAATCCTTATACATACACAGACCAAATGCAAATACGTCAATTGAATAGAGAGCAAAGTACCATTGCTTGCTACAATGTCCAGTCAGATAAGCAAATATTCGAGGTCACACGCGTGGAAGTTTACTTAGTGGGTGGAGCGGTAAGAGACAAGTTATTGGGCATTCCCGTCTACGATCAAGATTGGGTTGTCGTCGGTGCAACTGCGGAACAAATGCTCAATGCTGGATACTCTCCTGTCGGGAAAGATTTTCCAGTTTTCTTACACCCCAAAACCAAACAAGAGTACGCGCTGGCTCGCACTGAGCGAAAAACAGGCCAAGGCTACAAAGGCTTTGAGTGCTTTTTCTCCCCAGATGTGACTTTAGAAGAGGATCTCCTCAGACGCGACCTGACCATCAACGCCATTGCCATGGATAGCCAGGGCGTGCTTTATGACCCGTATGGTGGACAGCAAGATATGCAGGATCGTATTTTACGCCATGTGTCAGAGGCCTTTGTCGAAGATCCTCTGCGCGTACTGCGAGTGGCTCGCTTTGCGGCCAAACTGGCACCACTCGGGTTTCGCGTGGCCGATGAAACCTTGCAGTTGATGCAATCCATTGCCGTTTCTGGCGAGCTGTCTGCACTGACCGCCGAGCGAGTTTGGCAAGAATGGCACAAATCGCTACTCACGCCTGCGCCACAGCAGTTTCTTGCTGTCTTGCGTCAGTGTGGCGCTCTGGCCGTGGTACTTCCCGAAATCGATGCTTTGTTTGGTGTCCCTCAGCCTGAAAAATGGCACCCAGAGATCGACACTGGCATACACACCTTGTTGGTCGCAGAACAAGCGGCGAAGCTGAGCTCATCTGCTGTGGTGCGCTTTGCAGCCCAATTGCACGACTTAGGCAAAGGCGTGACACCGCCAAGCGAATGGCCAAGCCACAAAATGCATTGCCACACCGGTCTCAAGTTGATTAAACAGTTGTGTGAACGCGTGCGCGTACCGAATGAGTTTCGCGATCTGGCTTTAATGGTGTGTGAGCAGCACTCCAACATCCATCGCGCAGCCGAGCTCAAGCCGCAAACCATGGTCAAAATCTTCAACAAACTGGATGTGTGGCGCAAAGCGGAGCGGTTAAACGATATCCTCCTTTGTTGCCAAGCCGATCATGCGGGTCGCCAAGGTCTGCAAGATCACCCTTACCCTCAAGCAGAACGGATCCAGTTAGCGTATCAAGCCGCGCTCTCTGTCGAGGTGCAATCGATCATTCAGGATGGGTTTAAAGGGCCTGCCATTCGTGATGAACAGGAAAGAAGGCGCACTGAAGCGGTAAAAGCAGTGCTGCTGAACGCTTAAAATACATAACGCCCACAATTTCTTGTGGGCGTTATAGTGATTGTGCGATCAAGCAACTCGAGATTAAGCCATTAACAGGTAAGCAAATAAGCCGACACCTAAGATCAATCGGTAGATCACAAACGGCGTCATTCCCATACGTGAAATCATCTTCAAGAACAGGTGAATACACAGATAGGCACTAATAAAGGAAGTGACAATACCGGTTAGCAAAAAGCCGACATGAACGGGCTCGCCACTGGTCACTAACTTCAAGCCAAGATAAGAACCCGCCAGCGTAATGATGGGAATCGACATCAAGAAAGAAAAGCGCGCGGCCGCTTCACGAGTAAAGCCCAAGTAAAGCGCAGCGGTAATGGTCGCCCCAGAGCGAGAAGTACCGGGAATCATCGCCAATGCTTGAGCAATACCAATAAACAGGGCTTTCTTCCAACCAGCTTGGTATTCATCATCCAGCAAAGAGGCATTCTTATCGACCCACCAAAGCAACAGACCAAAAATAATGGTCGTTGTGGCAATCACATAGGCACTACGCAGATAAACTTCGATGACATCTTTCATCACCAAGCCAAAGATACAGGCTGGGATCGTCGCAATCACAATCATCCACGCCAACTTGGCTTCTTTACTTCGTTCGCCTTTAAAAATCGACGCGAACAAAGCAGCGAAGAGCGTGATCACCTCTTTACGGAAATAGATCACCACGGCGGCTAAGGTACCGACATGCACCGCCACATCAAAAGCTAACCCTTGATCTTCCCAACCAAGAATGGCGGAAGGCAGGATCAAATGCGCCGAACTGGAAATCGGCAAAAACTCGGTCAGGCCTTGAATCAAAGCCAACACAAACGCTTCAAAATAACTCATGGTTTACTCAGTTTTTTATAATGAAAAATCAACCGCTTTCAATGTGTCGAGATCGCGTGCAGTTTGCCAAATCTCTTCCACGGTACGGCCATCTCCTGGAATCACCAGATCCGGCTGCAAATCATAAAGCGGTTGTATGACAAAGGGATATTTAAAGATATCACTGCGAGGCAGTTCAGGCTTTTGGCTCGAAATGCATTCGCCGAACAGCACAATATCAAGATCCAGTGTTCGATCCTGATACTTCGCTGCATTTTCTTCTCGGCCCCATCGCAGTTCGATTTGGCGGAGCTGAGAAGCCAGTTCCTCTAACGTCATAGACGTATTGAGACGAATGACAAAATTGAAAAAGGCATGGCTGTCGAAACCAACAGCGGCACATTCATATATCGGTGAGGCTTGTAAGGCTTCGCCAAGCAAAGTGAGCTCTTGCCAAGCGGCTCGTGCGTGCTTTTCTCGCTCAATATTACTGCCTACGCCGATATAGACGGTGTTCATGCTTGGCCTCGCTCAATCACCACACCCACAGCGCGAGCTTGTGGAACGGCTCCCGGCTTAGCCAAGCGAATGCGAATCCAAGGCACTGAGAATTGAGTCATGATGAGCTCAGCCACTTCTTCCGCGACGCGTTCCACCAGCAAGAAACGACCACTTTCAATGTGATTCAATACCGCCTCGCTCACTTGCGCATAATCCAACGCATCGGCCACATCATCACTTTTGCCTGCAGGACGATTGTCGTGCGCCATTTCGATATCCAACACCAATTTTTGCTTAATTTGCTGTTCCCAGTCGTAGACACCAATGGTGGTAATCACTTCCAACTGTTCAATAAACACTTTATCCAGCGCCATAATTTGTCCTTATAGAGGTCGGATACCCGAATGGGGTAAATTCATCGTATTATTTTTGCAATCGCGCTATGATAGCAACTACGCGAAAAATGAGCATTACTTTCCAATCATTTAGGGACTCACATGGACGCAATGGCAGTGACAATGACCATCATCGCCTACCTGCTGGGATCAATTTCCAGTGCGGTGCTGATTTGTCGTGTGCTGAGATTGCCCGATCCTCGAGGTGTGGGTTCAAACAACCCTGGTGCTACCAACGTGTTGCGCATCGGTGGCAAAGGTGCCGCCGCGGCCGTGCTGCTGTGCGATATGCTCAAAGGGACCATTCCGGTTTGGAGTGGTTACTACCTCGGCATTGAACCCGTACTGCTTGGCGTGATCGCCATTGCGGCCTGCCTTGGTCATATGTACCCATTGTTCTTTCATTTCCAAGGGGGTAAAGGGGTGGCAACAGCGCTGGGAGCCATAGCCCCTATCGGTTTGGATTTGACAGGGATGATCATGGTGACATGGCTGTTGGTCGCGATACTCTTCCGCTACTCTTCATTGGCCGCTTTGGTCACCGTTTTACTTGCCCCGATGTACACTTGGATGATCAAGCCCCAGTACACCTTGCCCGTAGGCATGCTCTGCTGCTTGATTGTGTTAAGACATCACCAAAATATCCGCCGTTTATTTACTGGTGAAGAACCCAAGATCGGTGAGAAAAAACTGCAAATGCCCAAGTCACAGTAAAGCGAAATAAGAGACGACGATAAACGTCAAAGGAATAGAAAATGGCCTCTCATGAGGCCATTTTCGTTCGCTTACTTGGCGTAAACTGCCGCGAGAAACGTCTCAAGCATTTGGTTAACAAACTCAACCTGCTCTAAGTTACTGATGTGGCCAGCGTTAGGAATTTCCACCAATTGACTGCCGGTGATCACATCGTGCATCAAGTAAGATTCAAACACTGGCCGAGGTTTGTCCTGCTGACCAACGGCGATCAAGGTTGGCAAAGCGAATTTTTCCGCATCCTCAATCACATCGCGACGACCAAACACCATACGTCCAACTCTCGCCACTTCCACCGCACGTTCACCGGAAAGTGACGCTAAGCGTTGTTCGAAATCCGAAACCAATTGCGGGGTTTGCTCTTTCGCATCGTTGGCAAAAAACAGCGGCACCACCGCTTCCACAATCGGTGCTGGCACCATTTGGCTTTGCGCAATAGCATCCAACATGGCGAAATATTTCTGATGGGTCACTTCCGGCTCTAGACCAATGAAGGTGTCCATCATGACTAAAGAAGTCACTCGTGCTGGTGCTTGTGAAACCAGTTCCGCTCCCCACATCCCACCAACGGATAAACCGACAATAGAAAACGTCTCAATTTGTAGATGATCCATCAACGCGAGCAGGTGTTGAGCGTAATCCACCAATGAATTGCAGTGAGTTGGTGCGGACTCAGATTCCCCATGCGCCCATAAATCCGGCACAATACAACGATAAGACTGACTTAAAAATTCAATTTGTGGCGCCCACATCTGGCTATCCCACAAATAGCTATGACCAAATAACAAGACCGGACCTTGACCCACATCTTGATAAGCCATGCTTTTGCCATCTATGACGAATGTTTTCATTATTTTTCCTAAAATCAGCAGAACCTAACATAGGCAACACAAGATGCCATCCAGTTCCATGTTGAATACAAAGCAGCAAATTAAAAAAACGGCCGCCTAAGCGACCGTGATTATACTGAGTTTATTTCATCACTGGCGTCAATTGATCAATTGGCCAGCGAGGTCGGGCCTCTACCGCAAGATCTGACACTTCATTATTCTTCAAACGTTGCATGCCCGCATACGCGATCATTGCACCATTATCAGTACAAAACTCGGTACGTGGATAATAGACATCCCCACCCACTTTGTGCGCCAGTTTTTCTAGCTCAGCACGAAGACGACGGTTGGCACTCACCCCACCCGCAATCACAATACGTTTCATGCCCGTTTGCTCTAGTGCGCGCTTGCATTTGATCGCCAATGTGGCACACACGGCCTCTTCAAAAGCGTACGCAATATCGGCACGTGTTTGTTCATCATCACCATTCGCCGCAATGGTATTCGCGGTAAAGGTTTTCAAACCAGAGAAGCTCATGTCCAAACCGGGTACATTGGTCATCGGACGCGGAAACTTAAAGCGACCCGGCGTCCCTTTTTCGGCCAATTTAGACAGCAATGGACCACCGGGATAATCTAGCCCCATGAGTTTCGCCGTCTTATCGAATGCTTCACCCGCCGCATCATCAATGGATTCGCCTAGAATTTTGTACTCACCAATGCCTTTCACTTCCACCATCATCGAGTGACCACCCGAGACCAACACCGCCACAAATGGAAACGGCGGTGGGTTGTCTTCAAGCATAGGTGCGAGCAAGTGACCTTCCATATGATGAACCGGAACGGCTGGCACTCCCCAAGCGTAAGCGAGGCTTCGACCGATCGTTGCCCCCACCAAAAGTGCCCCCACTAAACCTGGCCCTGCTGTGTAAGCAACACCATCAATATCTTTTGCTGTTAAATTGGCTTCTTTCAACGCCTCTTTAATAAGAGGAATGGTTTTCTTCACGTGGTCACGAGAAGCGAGCTCAGGCACGACACCGCCGTAATCGGCATGCAGTTTAATTTGGCTATATAATTTATGGGCCAGTAGGCCTTTTTCATCGTCATAAATGGCGATTCCTGTTTCATCACAGGAGGTTTCAATGCCGAGAATGCGCATAGTTTTCTCTGTATGCTCAGTGCTAATAGAAAATTTGCCGACATATTACCTCGCGCAGCCCAGACAAACAAATTTTGTACAGACAATAATCGACAAAAGGCTTTACAAAGGCGCAGGGATCGGATTAAAATTCCGCACCATTTTTGATCAAGCTGGTTAGAGACCAATCGCTAGTGATTTGTCTATTTATTGCCAGCGTTAACGAATAACCCCTGAGGTGAAAGGCATATGCCAGTAGTTAAAGTACGTGAAAACGAACCGTTCGACGTTGCTCTACGTCGTTTCAAGCGCTCTTGCGAAAAAGCAGGTATCCTTTCTGAAGTGCGTCGTCGTGAGCACTACGAAAAACCAACTACAGTTCGCAAACGCGCTAAAGCAGCAGCTCAAAAGCGTCACGCTAAGAAGCTAGCTCGCGAAAACGCTCGTCGCGTTCGCCTGTACTAATAACTGAGCTCCGGAAAGGAATTTAGTTATGGCTCTTATTGAACAACTCAAAGAAGAGCAAAAACTAGCGATGAAAGCCAAGGACAAACAGCGCCTTGGCACTATTCGTTTAGCCCTGTCTGCTATCAAGCAACGTGAAGTCGACGAACAGATCACTCTGAACGATGATGACATTCTTGCTGTGCTGACAAAAATGGTTAAACAACGTCGCGACTCTGTTACGCAATTTGAAGCAGCAGGTCGTCAAGACTTAGCTGATGCGGAAAAAGCAGAAATTACGGTGCTTGAAGAATTCATGCCTCAACCGCTGAATGAAGACGAAGTAGCCGCGCTGATCGACAGTGCGATTGCCGAATCTGGTGCAGCAGGCATGCAAGACATGGGCAAAGTAATGGCTGTACTGAAACCGCAAATTCAAGGCCGTGCAGATATGGGTAAAGTAAGTGGTTTAGTTCGCGCTAAACTGGCTTAGTTCCCGCACCTGTTTGCAGCAAGCCGTGCTATCCTCTGGAACGCACGGCTTGTTTGTATCTACCCTTCTCTTTTTTATTAGGTTTTATGGCAGGACACATCCCACGCAGTTTTATTGATGATCTCCTTGCTCGACTTGATATCGTCGACATCATCGACGCACGGGTGAAACTTAAGAAAAAAGGCAAGAACTATGGGGCTTGCTGCCCATTCCACAACGAAAAAACCCCCTCTTTCAGCGTTAGCCAAGAAAAACAGTTCTACCATTGTTTCGGTTGCGGTGCACACGGCAATGCCATCGATTTTATGATGGAATTTGAACGATTGGAGTTTGTGGAAGCCATTGAGGAACTTGCCTCTTATCTTGGTCTCGACGTTCCACGCGAACAACGCTCAACCAACACTAAGTTTAGCCAAGCACCTCAAGCCAGCAGTAGCCAAAAGCGCAGCCTCTACGATTTAATGGCCAGCATTAGCCAGTTCTATCGCAATCAACTGAAGCTGTCTTCAGGCAAAATCGCGATCGATTACCTAAAAAATCGCGGCCTATCAGGCGAGATCGTACAGAAATTTGGCATTGGTTATATTGCCGATGAATGGGATTTGGTGCGTAAAAACTTTGGTCAGCATCCTGAAGCACAAGAGATGCTGGTCGCCGGTGGTATGTTGATCGAGAACGAAAAAGGTAATCGCTACGATCGCTTCCGTGGCCGTGTGATGTTCCCTATTCGCGATCGCCGTGGGCGTGTTATCGGATTTGGTGGGCGAGTGCTTGGGGATGGCACCCCAAAATATCTCAACTCACCAGAGACCCCAATCTTCCACAAAGGCAAAGAGCTTTACGGCTTGTACGAAGTCCTACAGGCATATCGAGAGCCACCTCAAATTTTAGTGGTCGAAGGCTATATGGACGTTGTCGCTCTAGCCCAATATGGCGTAGATTATTCCGTCGCTTCACTAGGAACCTCCACCACGGGTGATCATCTACAAGTGCTGTTTCGTCAAACCAGCACCGTCGTCTGTTGTTACGATGGTGACCGAGCAGGAAGAGAAGCCGCTTGGCGAGCCATGGAAAACGCATTGCCTTACTTAAATGATGGCCGACAATTGAAGTTCATGTTTTTACCTGATGGCGAAGATCCCGATTCGTATATTCGTCAATTTGGTAAAGCGCAGTTTGAGCAACAAGTGGCCAATGCCATGCCCTTGTCAGAGTTCATGTTCAGCTCGCTTGCGCAACAAGTTGACATGAGCAGCAAAGAAGGTATGGCGAAGCTCACAACCTTAGCGGTTCCTTTGATCGATAAAGTGCCAGGCGGCACTTTGCGTCTATACTTGAGGGAATTACTTGGCCGCCGTTTAGGCTTGGTGGATGAACGACAGCTACAACAACTGATCGATCGCCAAGGCCAAACCGACAAAAAGCCACAGCCCCACCGTGAGCTAAAAAGAACACCCATGCGTGAAGTGGTCGCCCTATTAATTCAGCGTCCAAGCTTCTCGCAGCTGGTGCCGGATTTAACCCCGGTCAAACATTTAACCATACCCGGCTTGAGTTTATTGATAGAAGTGCTTGAAAGATGCCAAGCACGCCCCAATATAACCACAGGCCAATTGCTAGAAAGCTGGCGTGGCAGCCAGAATGAACAACTTCTGTCTCGTTTAGCAGGTTGGGAAATCCCCCTCGACGATGACAATGAAGAAGACATATTTTTAGACTCGCTGGACAAGATTCTTGCTCAGTGTGTTGAAAAGCAAATTGAGAACCTGCAGGCAAAAGATAGAAGCATCGGCTTATCAGCCGATGAAAGAAGGGAGCTTATGGCACTCATGCTAGATTTAAAAGCGTAACCCTGTTTAATTAGTCAGCAACAGTTTTATTTGCTATAGTTAGTGGTTTGCATTTCGCATACTAATTCCTTCACCAGATTACGAAGTTGGATACCGTCTATGGATCATAATCCGCAGTCACAGCTAAAACTACTTGTCATCCGTGGCAAAGAGCAAGGCTATCTGACCTACGCCGAAGTAAATGACCACCTACCTGCTGAAATCGTAGATTCAGAACAGGTGGAAGATATCATTCAGATGATTAACGACATGGGTATCAAGGTAGTAGAAACTGCTCCTGATGCCGATGACCTAGCACTGAGTGATGAAACAAACATTACCGACGAAGATGCTGCCGAAGCAGCCGCTGCTGCGCTTTCAAGCGTAGAAAGCGAAATTGGTCGCACTACAGACCCAGTGCGCATGTACATGCGTGAAATGGGGACCGTTGAACTTCTAACTCGTGAAGGCGAAATCGACATCGCTAAACGAATTGAAGATGGTATCAACCAAGTACAGTCGTCTGTTGCTGAATACCCAGGAACCATTCCTTATATTCTTGAACAGTTCGACAAAGTACAAGCGGAAGAACTTCGCCTCACTGATCTTATCAGTGGTTTTGTTGATCCAAATGCAGATGAAACGGCAGCTCCAACCGCAACACACATCGGTTCAGAGCTTGCAGAATCTGATTTGGAAGATGAAGACAACACCGACATCGACGATGAAGACGAAGATGAAGACGAAGATGGCGATTCAAGCAGTGATTCAGAGGAAGATGTCGGCATCGACCCTGAAATGGCGCTAGAGAAGTTCACTCAGCTTCGTAACAGCTACCAGAATCTGCAACTTGCCGTGAATGAACATGGTCGAGAGAGTGCTCAAACAGCTCAAGCCCATGAACTGATGCTCGATGTGTTTAAAGAGTTTCGTCTAACACCGAAGCAGTTTGACCATTTGGTTAACGAACTTCGCACCGCCATGGATCGCGTTCGTACGCAAGAGCGCTTGATCATGAAGTCTGCGGTAGAAATCGCGAAAATGCCGAAGAAGTCGTTCATTGCACTCTTTACTGGCAACGAATCTAACGAAGAATGGTTAGATCAGATCCTCGCTTCTGACAAGCCATACGTAGAAAAGATCAAGCTGCACGAAGAAGACATTCGTCGTTCAATCGCCAAGCTAAGAGCAATTGAAGAAGAAACGTCGCTTTCAGTAAACAACATCAAAGACATCAGCCGTCGTATGTCTATCGGTGAAGCAAAAGCTCGCCGTGCGAAGAAAGAGATGGTTGAGGCGAACTTACGTCTCGTTATCTCTATCGCGAAGAAGTACACAAACCGTGGTCTACAGTTCTTGGATCTAATCCAAGAAGGTAACATCGGTCTGATGAAAGCGGTTGATAAATTTGAATACCGTCGTGGTTACAAGTTTTCGACCTACGCAACTTGGTGGATTCGTCAGGCAATCACGCGTTCAATCGCAGACCAAGCACGTACGATTCGTATTCCGGTACACATGATCGAAACGATCAACAAGCTAAACCGTATCTCTCGTCAAATGCTACAAGAGATGGGTCGAGAGCCGTTACCGGAAGAACTGGCAGAGCGTATGCAAATGCCAGAAGATAAGATCCGTAAAGTACTGAAAATTGCTAAAGAGCCAATCTCAATGGAGACGCCAATCGGTGACGATGAAGATTCGCATCTAGGTGATTTCATCGAAGATACCACGCTAGAGCTACCTCTTGATTCTGCAACGGCGACCAGCCTAAAAGCAGCGACAAAAGATGTTCTTGCTGGCCTAACACCTCGTGAAGCAAAAGTACTGCGTATGCGTTTTGGTATCGACATGAACACCGACCACACTCTAGAAGAAGTGGGCAAACAGTTCGACGTAACGCGTGAGCGTATTCGTCAGATCGAAGCAAAAGCACTGCGTAAACTGCGTCATCCAAGCCGCTCAGAAACTCTGCGCAGCTTCCTTGACGAGTAACGCATACTCTTCTCAAGCAAAAAGGTGAGCCATGGCTCACCTTTTTTGTCGTTTCCTTCGCTAAGTGAATAAAAACTAAGCGCAATTAGCCGTAGCTACGTCTAGACACCCTGCGCGAGTTCTCCTATAATCTTGGCTCTGATTTGGCCCCTTAGCTCAGTGGTTAGAGCAGTCGACTCATAATCGATTGGTCCCCAGTTCAAGTCTGGGAGGGGCCACCAAATTCTAGAAGGTTCGTAGAGAAATCTACGAGCCTTTGTCTTTTCTAGTCAGCTCTATACCTGGTCTGTGAGTACTTCCAGTAAGCTTTGGTTCATTAGGCACTTCCCTTAATCAATCAGAAAGATAGTATTGAACCGTCGAAACAACACGAATGCGTTTAATATGTGGTGTGTTGTGATCTCTATCCATGATAGAAAACTGGCCTTGTGATGCTGTGCGGATTTTGCCAAGTGAACTATTGGAATCTTTGGCAAACTTCTCAGCCACCTCTCTCGCGTTGTGTGTGGCTTCTTCGATCATTTCCGGCTTGATTTCGTTTAAGCGAGTGAAGCTGTAGACAATCGGGTTGTCGTAAGAATCTTGGTTGAAAACAATCCCCTTCTTGCCCAGCTGTCCAATGAGACTGATGGCCTGTCGTACCGAATCAACTTTATTGCTGTACACCGTGATGGTTTGAATGGCGAGATAGCGATATTCCGCATTTGCTTCTCCCCCATATTGCTGAGCTTTCTTATCAATCACCGCAGGGGCAGACCATTGGACACTATCAGCAAGCTCACGTTCATTAAGAAAATCGGTGATTAACGTTGATTGCGTATCCACTTTGGTGAAAAGATCTTGGATGTCATTGCTGGCAACCGTAAAACGGATCGGCCAAATGACCGTATCAGCAGGATACTCTCTCTCCGATAACCCCTTAACCGTTACAATGCGATCCAGTGCTTTGTATTGAATGGCCGTTTGCTGAACTAGATAACCCAATACGCCTAAGCCGACAATTAGGGATACACCTAGAATCAACGCGGCTTTGGTTGTCATTTCTCTCATAACCTAACCTTTAAAAATTACCAAAACTTTCGAATCCTACAACATAGCGTAGTCAGTTCTTCAGTACTGAGACATGGCACTAATTAGATAAAGAAACGGGAACCGAATTCGGTTCCCGCTTTCCAGAGCAGCATAACAAAGGTTTATTGACGTTTGCGTTATATTATTTTGTCCCGCAGTTTCAACTTAACACCCAAACTTACATTTTGATGCAAAATTAGTATATTTTGTGAGCAGCAGATAATTTATTTCCATCATTTTACTTGTTGTTGCACGCACTTCTCGACTCATCTGTTAACCAAAGCGTCACAAAAGCGTCATTAAAGGCCAATCTTGCTGAAGCCTGACTGTCATCTCTTACGATTAGCATGAGGATCAGAAACCCAGATTCGAGGTCTTTATGGCAATCAACAGTCCTTTTCGTCTTCCACGTAAAACGCCTTTTGGCATTGGAGAAAATGTTGCTGAATGGATGACGGGGCTGAGCAAATTGGATAAGTTTTATGCTCAGCGTCCACCTAACTGTGACACTCAAGCCTTTCTACGCTTTACCCTTGAGGTTCTGGGTATTGATTATCAGCTCGTTAAAGGCTCGCTTGCGAACGTCCCACAGATTGGCCCAACGGTGGTGGTGGCTAATCATCCGTTAGGCTGCGTTGAAGGGGTGATTCTTGCTGAACTCTTGCTGATGATGCGGGAGGATGTTCAGATCCTTGCCAACCAATATCTCAAAACCGTTCCTGAGTTGGATACGCTCTTTATTGGCGTGGATGTATTTGATTCCCAGCAGGCAGCAAAGTCCAACATGAAGGCGCTACGCGATGCAAACAAGCATCTCGCTCAAGGAGGGTTACTCTTAGTTTTTCCTGCCGGTGAGGTATCACAACTTGTTGATAGAAAGCAAAAACGCTTAGAAGATAAAGAGTGGAGTCGTTCTGTCAGCGCTCTGATCCGCAGACATAAAGCGCGTGCTCTGCCTGTGTTTATCGACGGGCAGAACTCACAACGCTTTTATCTTGCAGGCAAGATTCACCCTCTCTTGCGCACGCTGATGTTAGGGCGTGAATTACTCAATAAGAAGCAGCAAGCGATTCCAATTGCCATTGGTCAGCCAATCAAATTCAAAGAAGTACAACATTTGACGGATGAGCAGCTAGTCAGTTATTTGCGTTTAAACACGTATTTACTCAGCGCTGAACCACCACTTCACCCCCCAATGGATCACGACACCAATCCCCCTCTAGCCCCGATTGCTGAGCCATTAGAAAAGCAAAAGTGGTTATTGGATCTGGCGATGCTCCCTGAAGATGCTTTATTGCTTCGCCAAGGTAATTTTAGTGTCTATTGCACCACTGCCAAATACATTCCTTCGATTCTGCATGAGATCGGCCGACAACGAGAGATCAATTTTCGCGCTGTAGGGGAAGGGACGGGTTATGCGATCGACATCGATCGTTTTGATCACCATTATCATCATCTGTTTGTCTGGGATGATGAAAACCAGCACCTGGTTGGGGCTTATCGCCTCGGTTTAGTGGACAAACTGCTGGAAAAATCTGGATTGGATGGGCTCTATTCGCGCACATTATTCGACTATGACGCACCCTTTCTTACCCAGTTAAGCCAGTCGATTGAGATGGGACGCTCTGTGATCACCTCCCCCTACCAGCGCAGCATGAATGCACTTTTGCTCCTGTGGAAGGGAATTGCGACCTTTGTCTCTCAACATCCGCAATACACGCATTTGTTTGGGCCGGTCAGCATCAGCAACGATTACAGCCCCACTGCAAGACAACTGCTCGCTCAATCCATGACGCTGCACCATTATGATGCTGCCAGCGCCGAGCTCGTCAAACCACTTAATCCCATTCCCGATCATCATCCCAAATGGAACACCAGCATGCTAACGGCACTTGGTGATTTGCAACTGCTGTCTCGAGTAATTTCTCGTATTGATGAAGGTAAAGGGGTGCCCGTTTTGCTAAGACAATACTTAGGGCTGAATGGCAAATTGGTGTGCTTTAATGTCGACCCTGCGTTTAACAATGCGTTGGATGGCATGATTGTGGTGGATCTGCGTGATGTGCCCGAAAAAACGCTAGGCAAATACATGACGCCAGCTAAAGCACGGCACTATCTCTCACTTCATCAAGCATGAATTGATGGCTTTTGGTCACGTATGCATTGCCATGTCGTGACCTAAGCAGCAGTTTTACAATCAGAGTAATCCTCTTAAAGCACGAGCGCCAGGCGGCCAAAGTACTGAGCAGGACCGTTAAATCACCGATACTCCGTGCATATTTTGTTCACTATGACAGATATTCGTCTTATCACAGTCCATTAGACTGTTTTTTATTCTATTGACGAAAAAATCATCTAATTTGAATCTGTTGGCAAACAACAACACAAACGAGGACGTCATGCCGACAATCAAGCCCAACCGCTCTTTTCTGAAACGTGCGATTATCGCTTCCACTGCCCTGCTCTCTTTTTCACTTTTTGCTGCAGAAGAAGTGTATCGCTTAAAACTGGCTGAAACTTGGGGCCCGAATACGCCGATACTCGGTGACGCATCAAAAAACATGGCTAAGCTCGCTGAAGAAATGTCAAACGGTCGTTTACAGATTCGCATCGATTCAGCCAACAAGCACAAAGCACCATTGGGTGTGTTTGATATGGTCAAGTCTGGTCAATATGATCTTGGCCACTCCAGCTCTTATTATTGGAAAGGGAAGGTCCCCAACACGCTCTATTTCTCTTCGATGCCCTTTGGCATGATCACCACGGAGCAGTACGCTTGGTTCTATTACGGTGGTGGTATGGAACTGATGCAAAAAGTTTATGCTCCGCACAATTTGCTCTCATTTCCTGGCGGAAACTCAGATATCCAAATGGGTGGCTGGTTTAAGAAAGAGATCAATTCCGTTGAAGATTTGAAAGGGTTGAAAATGCGTATCCCCGGTTTTGCGGGCGAAGTGCTGGCACGAGTTGGCGCTAAACCGACCAATATTGCGCCGGGAGAACTCTACACATCACTCGAACGTGGCACAATTGACGCATTGGAGTGGGTGGGTCCTGCGTTTGACTTGCGTATGGGTTTTCACAAAATCGCGCCCTACTACTATACCGCGTGGCATGAGCCGGGCTCAGAAACACAGTTTTTAGTGAATAAAAAAACCTGGGAGGCATTACCCAAAGATCTGCAAGTGATCTTAGAAACCGCCTTCCGTGTGGCGGCGTTTGATATGTACAACAAAGCGATCGATGCCAATGCCAATAGCTGGGCAACCATGCAAAGCGAATACCCAGACATCAAGGTGCGCGACTTTCCGCCTGTTGTGTTACAAGCTATGCGACAGGCAACCAATGAGTTGTTAGAGGAAGAAGCAGCCAAAGATCCGCTCGCGAAAGAGATCATCACTTCACAAGAAAACTACCTGAAGAAAGTGCGTGCTTGGACGGCGATCTCCGCCAAAGCGTATTTGGATACTAACCCGCAGTAGTTCACTCAACCTAGCCCAAAAGAAGCACCAAGCGTGCTTCTTTTCTTCACTGCATTCTGTCAAAAAATTACAGCCCAACAAAAACAGTGATCTTCATCACCACATTCGACAAAGCCACTCAAAATTCAATTGTGATAAAAGTCACTCAAAAATCTTAATTAGAGCTCAAAAAGAAGATTTTAATGATCAGCATCACAATTTATTTTTATTTCAAATTTAACAAAACGAGACAAGCATCAATAATAAAGGGTTTGACAAATAACCAAAGCGTAATTTGTTATTAACTTACAACTCAATAAAGTGAGAAAACTCACGTAAAAAACGCTTGCGAATGGAAAAATCAGGAGGGGGATCACGAAAAACCCGCTATCAGTTCTAATAGAAAAATATGTGGTAGATTGATTGAGAACTAAGCAATCAAACGGTTTTGGCGAACCGTTACTACAACATTCATCAGAACATCAAACGGGGAATTCGTATGATATCACCAGATGCAAAGATCAAGATACAAAATTTTGGTCGCTTCTTGTCTAACATGGTTATGCCCAACATCGGGGCATTTATTGCGTGGGGCTTTATTACCGCCCTATTTATTCCGACTGGCTGGCTGCCAAATGAAACGCTGGCTGCAATGGTTGGACCAATGATCACTTATCTACTGCCACTGCTCATCGGTTATACCGGTGGTAAGCTTGTCGGCGGAGACCGAGGGGCGGTTGTCGGTGCGATTACCACAATGGGTGTGATTGTCGGCACTGACATCCCGATGTTCATGGGAGCAATGATGGTTGGCCCTATGGGTGGTTGGGCGATCAAACGATTCGACAATTACATTGATGGCAAAGTCAAAAGTGGCTTTGAGATGTTGGTGAACAACTTCTCTGCCGGCATTATTGGCATGCTGTGTGCGATTCTCGCCTTCTTCTTTATCGGGCCATTTGTCAAAGTCCTATCTGGCGGGTTAGCGGCTGGCGTCAACTTCCTGGTCTCTGCGCACCTCCTTCCTTTGACCTCTGTTTTTGTTGAGCCTGCGAAGATCTTGTTCCTCAACAATGCCATTAACCACGGTATTTTTTCTCCACTGGGCATCCAACAGGCTTCAGAAGCTGGCCAATCGATTTTCTTCCTCATTGAAGCAAACCCTGGTCCTGGACTCGGTATTCTTCTCGCCTACATAGTGTTTGGTAAAGGTACAGCACGTCAGACGGCAGGTGGTGCTTCGATCATCCATTTCTTTGGTGGGATCCACGAAATCTATTTCCCTTATATTTTGATGAATCCACGCCTGATCCTTGCCGCAATCGCGGGTGGTATGACTGGGGTGTTTATCCTGACGGTATTCAATGCTGGGATTGTTTCACCTGCCTCTCCAGGTTCTATTTTCGCGATTCTCCTAATGACGCAAAAAGCCTCTATCCTCGGCGTATTAGCGTCCATTGCTTCAGCAACCGGTGTCTCTTTTGCTGTCGCTGCATTACTGATGAAAACACAAACATCGACAGAAGAGGAAGGCGACGAAGCTGCATTGGAAAAAGCCACTTCACAGATGAAGAACATGAAATCGGCGTCAAAAGGGCGTGCTAATGTCACTAACCAAAACAAAAGTGATGTAGACCTAGCAACCGTGCACAGCATTATTGTGGCGTGCGATGCAGGAATGGGCTCCAGTGCCATGGGGGCGAGCATGCTGCGTAAAAAAATTCAGGATGCGGGGCTCAACATCCATGTGACTAACCTTGCGATTAACAGCTTACCAGAGAGCGCCGACATTGTGATTACGCATAAAGATCTTACGGATCGTGCACGTAAGCACGCACCGAATGCTTACCACATTTCACTAACCAACTTCCTAGACAGTGAAATGTACAATCAACTCGTGACCAAGCTGTTTGCAGCGCAACAGCTGTCAGCAGCAAATGATGACAACGTCGTCAAAGTATCTGTATTAGCTGCCAACGACGATACATTTGAAGCGCAACCACCCTCAGTCTTTCAAATCCAGCGTGAAAACATTCACCTAGGCCTGAAAGCGAATAGCAAAGAAGAAGCCATTCGTTTCGCTGGCAACAAACTGGTTGAGCTTGGCTACGCAGAACCTGAGTATATAGAGGCGATGTTTGAACGCGAAGCCCTCGTCCCTACCTATCTTGGCGAATCCATTGCCGTGCCACATGGCACTGTGGAAGCGAAAGATCGCGTGAAAAAAACAGGCATTGTCATTTGCCAATACCCATCGGGTATCCAATTTACTGACGACAAAGACGATGTGGCCAAACTTGTGATTGGTATTGCAGCCAAGAACGATGAACACATCCAAGTGATTACCACTATTACCAGCGCCCTTGATGAACCAGAAGCGATTGAGAGGCTCACCAGCACTGATGATATCGAAGAAATTCTAGACATCCTCGGTGGAAAACAAGCCGCTTAATTCGTTCAACTTTTTTGCTCCTGAGCAAAATCGAGGTCAACTGCTCCCCTATACGGTTGGCCTCACCCTAAGTTCATCATGCATTTTAAATTGGTAGGTAAGTATTATGAAAAACGCAGTACATTTTGGTGCCGGTAACATTGGTCGTGGCTTTATTGGTAAATTGTTGGCTGATGCCAATGTTGCAGTGACGTTCGCTGATGTCGATGCTCCTTTGGTTGATCAGTTGAGCCACAGGCAAGAGTACAAAGTCAAAGTGGTCGGCAGTGAATGCCAAATTGATACCGTTACCCATGTCACCGCTGTTAATTCGGCCAGTGAAGAGGTGATTGATCGCATCGTCCAGACGGATTTAGTCACCACCGCAGTGGGACCGAATGTGTTGGATATCATAGCCAAAACCATTGCCCAAGGGATTGCAAAACGCTTTGCCGCTGGCAATCTGGCACCACTTAATATTATTGCTTGCGAGAATATGGTTCGTGGCACAACTCACTTAAAAGGGGAAGTGTACAAACATCTCGATGCATCCTTACACACCCAAGCTGACGAGCTTGTTGGCTTTGTTGACTCAGCAGTAGATCGCATTGTGCCCCCAGCAGAAGCCGCTAACGATGATCCTCTGGAAGTCACCGTTGAAAGCTTCAGTGAATGGATTGTCGATGAGCAGCAATTTAAAGGCGAAGTGCCTTCCATTGCCGGGATGGAAAAGACCCATAACCTCATGGCTTTTGTTGAACGCAAACTGTTTACCTTAAATACTGGCCATTGCATTACTGCGTACTTAGGTTGCTTACAAGGCCACCGAACTATTCGAGAAGCGATTGAAAACCCAGCCATTCGTGACCAAGTCAAACAGGCGATGATGGAAAGTGGTGAAGTGCTGATTCGTCGCTACGGTTTTGATCGTGAGATGCACCAAGCCTACATCGAGAAGATCTTGGCGCGTTTTGCCAATCCATTCTTAGTGGATGAAGTGGACCGCGTTGGTCGCCAACCTATTCGCAAACTTGGTATGAATGATAGATTAATCAAACCATTACTGGGTACAATTGAGTTCGGCACGGCAAATCAGCATCTCTTAAAAGGCATCGCTGCCGCGTTAAAATATCAAAATGACAGTGATCCACAGGCCGTGGAATTACAGCGCTCACTGCAGCAAGTTGGCGTGAAAAAAACGTTAGCAAAATACACAAGCCTTGCAGAGGACAGTGTTGAGGTTGCAAAGATTGAAACTCTTTACAACCAACTTTAATCAGTAGGGGAGCTATGCTCCCCTCAAATATAAAAACGATATATTGATTCAGTTTATGGCAGAGCATACAAACGAAAGTGACATCATTGAACGATTAAATCACGCCCCCAGTGTACGCGGTTTTTTTGTTGAGACCGTCGACATCCTTACCGAGGCCGTCGATGGCTTGGTACAACGAATTTTTCGCAAAGATAATTTTGCCGTGCAATCTGTCGTTGGGCCGCTTTTGCAGGACTCTGGTCCATTAGGTGATGTTTCTGTACGCTTAAAACTGCTCTTTGGTTTAGGCGTGCTATCAGATCATCACTACCACGATATTGAAGACATCATTAAGCTCAAAAACAAACTCAACAGCGATAGCACAGAATACGAGTTTACCGATCCCCAAATACTCGAACCGATTAAGAAACTTCATCTCGTGCAGAAAATGAGCATGGTGCAACTTGAAGTCGATGACCCGGATGGCGATATCGAGCTGAGTTTTTATCAGCTTCAACTGCAAAGAAAGCAACAAATCATCCGCTCTGGTCTCTCACTCGCCATTGTCGAAATCTGTCATGAATTGGGCAAGGACAGCCCATTTTAGTCTTATCTCTTTTAAACCGACTTCCCTTTCCTCTGCACCTCTGCGTTCAAACAAAAAAGCCGAGGTGACAACACCTCGGCTCATCGCATTCTTTCAAAACGATTATTCTACCGTGACCGCTTTCGCTAGGTTGCGAGGTTGGTCAACGTCCGTTCCTTTGATCAACGCCACGTAGTACGAGAGCAATTGCATTGGAATGGTGTAGTAGATTGCTGCGGTGATTTCACTCACGTGAGGCATAGTGATGATCTTCATGGTTTCATCGCCCTCGAACCCTGCGTCCGCATCCGCAAATACATACAAAAGACCACCGCGTGCACGCACTTCTTCAACGTTAGATTTTAACTTCTCGAGAAGATCGTTACTTGGCGCGACTACCACCACAGGCATGTCTGCATCAATCAACGCAAGAGGACCGTGTTTAAGCTCACCCGCCGCGTACGCTTCAGCGTGAATGTAAGAGATTTCTTTCAGCTTCAAAGACGCTTCCATTGCAATGGGATAGAACTCACCACGACCAAGGAACAAGGTGTGGTGCTTATCTGCAAAATCTGTCGCCAAGGCTTCAATGTCTTTTTCAAAAGAGAGTGCTGCGTTGATTTGCTTAGGTAACGCGTGCAACGCTTCTACGATCTCTTTTTCCTTTTCTTTACTGATACGGCCTTGTTGTTTACCCAGCGCCGTCACCAGCATAAGTAGAGCGGCCAATTGGGTTGTAAACGCCTTGGTAGAAGCGACACCAATCTCCACCCCTGCACGAGTCATAAAGGCAAAGTCAGATTCACGGACCAAAGATGACCCCGCCACGTTACAGATGGTCATGGCCGCCATATACCCTTTTTCTTTTGCTAGTCGCAAAGCTGCAAGAGTATCCGCCGTTTCACCCGATTGAGATAACGTAATAAGCAGGCTGTTTGGACGAGTCACAAACTTGCGGTAGCGAAATTCCGAAGCAATTTCCACATCACAGCTCACACCAGCAATGTCTTCGAACCAGTAACGCGCTGTCATGCCCGCATTGTAAGAGGTGCCACATGCGACAATCTGAACGTGCTCAACTTTGCTTAGGATCTCAGCTGCATTAACACCAATGGCTTCGGTCACCACGGAATCTGCGGTAATACGCCCTTCCATGGTGTTGATCAGTGCCGTCGGCTGCTCGTAAATTTCTTTTTGCATGAAGTGACGGTATTGACCTTTATCACCCGCATCATGCTCAGCGTTTGATTCGGCAATCTCACGCTCAACACGCTCACCCGATGCGTCATATACCGCAACCTCACGGCGCGTAATTTCTGCAACGTCCCCTTCTTCTAGGTACATAAAGCGGCGAGTTACGTTAAGCAGTGCCAGTTGGTCGGAAGCAAGGAAGTTTTCACCCACACCAAAACCAATCACAATCGGACTACCAGAACGAGCCACCACGATGCGCGAAGGATCGTTACGATCCAAGACAACCGTGCCGTAAGCACCTTCCAATTGTTTAACGGTTTTTTGTACGGCTTCAAGTAATGACGCTGCTGTACGCAACTCCCACTCGACCAAGTGAGCGATCACTTCTGTATCCGTTTGAGATTCAAACACATAGCCACGAGATTGCAACAACTCACGTAGCGTTTCATGGTTTTCAATAATGCCGTTATGTACCACGCTGATGTCGCCCGACTGATGTGGGTGCGCGTTGATCTCAGAAGGCTCACCATGAGTCGCCCAACGCGTGTGCGCGATCCCCGTCCCACCAACGACATCGGCTTGATCCACAGCATCCGCCAATTCTTGTACTTTACCCAAGCGACGAATTCGGGTCAGATTGGATTGGCTATCAACCACTGCGACACCCGCAGAGTCATAACCGCGGTATTCTAAACGACGTAGACCTTCAACCAAGATCTCTGCGACATCACGCTGTGCAACGGCACCAACGATTCCACACATGTTTTATCTCCATTTTTATTTTTTGCTTCCTCGTACTTCGCAAGCAAAAGTCGTTACGAGGAAAAAGATTAGGCACAGATGACGCGCACGCCATTGGCTTCCATTTCGGCTTTGTGTTCTGGCAGCAAGTCATTGTTGGTGATCAGAATATCGATCATCTCCCACGCCAGTTCGAGATTCGGGATTTTGCGCCCCACCTTGTCGGACTCAACCATGACGATCACTTCTCGCGAGACTTCCGCCATCACTTTACTCAGGCCGA
Organism: Vibrio sp. CCUG 15886; assembly: GCF_028570825.1. Classification (NCBI taxonomy): domain Bacteria; kingdom Pseudomonadati; phylum Pseudomonadota; class Gammaproteobacteria; order Vibrionales; family Vibrionaceae; genus Vibrio; species Vibrio sp. CCUG 15886. The sequence continues at coordinate 183,113 of NZ_JAQQBT010000005.1, forward strand.
CAAGTTCATTAAATGTGGTGGTCCCACGGGTCAGGTCAACACCATCTGCGCCGATAAAGAGCTGGTCAAAGTCGTACGATCGCAACACCGATTCGGCCACTTTGCCTTGAAAGGATTCAGAATGGTTGTCCCAAGTTCCGCCAGTCATTAAAAGCGTAGGTTCACTTTCCAACTCGTTCAACGCGTTGGCTACGTGCAATGAGTTGGTCATCACCACCAAACCACGTTTGCTGTTGAGTTGCTGGATAAGCGCCCCGGTTGTGCTACCGCTGTCGATCACGATACGGTTGTGGTCTCGAATCAGCTCCGCCGCTTTCTCTGCGAGTTTTAGCTTTCGATCCGAAACGTTTTGACTCATTTCTTCATGAATCACTTCTTTGGGGATCGCAATCGCGCCACCGTAGCGGCGCAACAATTGGCCATTCTTTTCTAATGACGCCAAATCCTTTCGAATCGTGACTTCTGAGGTATCAAATTTATGAGCGAGTTCGTCAACACTGACCTCTCCTTTCTCATTAACCAGTTTAGAAATACTGTGTCTTCTCAGCTGAGTGTTTCGTTTCGACATTTAACTTTTAACTTTAAGTTTCGAATTGAAAGAAATTATAGTTGAAGTGAAACTTTTTAGTCCATTTATTTCGATCCAAAAAATTAATAAATAGCGCTGAAACCTTGTCCTAAGACAATTCTTAGACAGTGATATTGACTGAATTCAGTGGTAGAATTCGCCTCCGAAAAGAAAATTTATTACAGAATTGACCGTTATTTTTTTGCAACTTTCTTCATATAAAGTGGAGAAAGTCACAAAAATAGAGAATTTTGAATTATTGAGTTGGTCATAAAATGACTAAACTTGATGAAAGACTTTCAACCCTGATGTCATTAAGTTTTTTGTAGATAGACCCGCTGAGAAGCTAAAAAAAGTGGGACATGTAAAGGCATTAGGCTACAAACACCGACTTTCAAATTGTAACTATATTGACCGGAGAGTATCTTCCATGAAAAAGACCAAAATCGTATGTACGATTGGCCCAAAAACTGAGTCTGTAGAGAAACTGACTGAACTAGTCAACTCAGGTATGAACGTAATGCGCCTGAACTTTTCTCACGGTGACTACGTAGAGCACGGCACTCGTATCGCGAACTTCCGCCAAGTAATGGAAAACACAGGTAAGCAACTTGCTATCTTACTAGACACTAAAGGTCCTGAAATCCGCACTATCAAACTAGAAAACGGCGACGACGTTGATCTAGTAGCTGGTCAAGAGTTCACTTTCACGACTGATACTTCTGTTGTTGGTAATAAAGACATCGTAGCAGTAACTTACCCTGGTTTTGCTGCGGATCTATCTGCTGGTAACACTATCCTAGTTGACGATGGTCTAATCGAGATGGAAGTTATCGCAACGACTGCGACTGAAGTTAAGTGTAAAGTACTGAACAACGGTGCTCTAGGCGAAAACAAAGGTGTTAACCTACCAGGCGTTTCTGTAAACCTACCTGCACTATCTGAAAAAGACAAAAACGACCTTAAATTTGGTTGTGAGCAAGGCGTTGACTTCGTTGCAGCATCTTTCATCCGTAAAGCATCTGACGTGAAAGAAATCCGTGAAGTTCTAGCAGCAAACGGCGGCGCGAACATTCAGATCATTTCTAAGATTGAAAACCAAGAAGGTGTTGATAACTTCGACGAAATCCTAGAGCTTTCTGACGGTATCATGGTTGCTCGTGGTGACCTAGGTGTAGAAATCCCTGCAGAAGAAGTTATCTTCGCACAGAAGATGATGATCGAAAAATGTAACCGCGCACGTAAAGTGGTTATCACTGCAACTCAAATGCTAGATTCTATGATCAAGAACCCACGTCCAACTCGTGCTGAAGCGGGTGACGTTGCAAACGCAATCATGGATGGTACTGATGCAGTCATGCTTTCTGGCGAAACAGCGAAAGGTAAATACCCTGTTGAAGCGGTAACTATCATGGCGCAAATCGCTAACCGTACTGATTCTGTACTAAAAGCAGAGCTAGGCTCTCGTCTAGACAGCCCACGCCTACGTATCACTGAAGCGGTATGTAAAGGTGCAGTAGACACAGCTGAGAAACTAGCAGCACCACTGATCATCGTTGCCACTGAAGGTGGTAAGTCTGCACGTTCTGTACGTAAGTACTTCCCAACTGCAAACATTCTTGCGCTAACGACTAACAAGAAGACAGCTGCTCAACTTGTACTGACTAAAGGTGTTACACCTGTTGTTGTTGATTCAATCGACAACACGGATGCGTTCTACGTAGCCGGTAAAGAGCTTGCTCTTGAATCTGGCCTAGGTAGCAAAGGCGACATCGTTGTGATGGTATCTGGTGCTCTTGTTGCATCTGGTACAACGAATACTGCGTCAGTACACGTACTATAAGAATTCGTTACAATTTGTAAAAAATAAAAAGAGGGCCTCGGCCCTCTTTTTTTATGAAACGGCTTGCGATAACAATCAGTACGCTATATTATCAACCAGAATTGCGTACCGTTAAAATAATCACATTCTTACTAAATAAAATATATTGTTATCAATGAGGTTTTCTTGTGTCTAGCCCGACCCTAACTGACAAAGTATCAAAAATGATCTGCCAGGATATTCTTCATGGCGAGCTGAAACCAGGACAAAAATTAGTCGTTGCGGATCTAAAAGACAAGTACAACGTTGGGGCATCACCAATCCGCGAAGCACTCGTGCAGCTCTCTTGGAGCAAATACGTCAAACTTGAACCACAAAAAGGCTGTTGGGTTGCCCCAGTCTGCGAAAACGAACTGCGCGATCTTTATGAAAGCCTACGCGTCGTGGCTCCTGTTTTGCTGAAAAAAGCAATCGCTTGCGGAAATGAAAACTGGGAACTTGAAGTACTAACGGCTTATCACAAACTTTCCCGTGCTCAGAATTTAGACACCACACCAGATTGGACAGAATGGGAAGAGCGCCACAACCATTTCCACACCACGTTACTTGCAGGCGCTGAAGCAAGAAACATGTTTGATTTCTTTAGAGATCTCGCCAATCAGATTAAACGCTACCGCTATTTTGCTCTCTCTCAACATCAAGGTAATAAGCACTCTCTGTTTGATATTGAAGAGCATGAGATGATCATGAAACTTGCTTTGGCAAAAAATTCCGAAGAAGCGGCACGCCTTTTAGACAGCCATCTTGATAGTTCGATGAAAATGATTGAATCCGCTATCCAAGCCGCTTAATTTCATTTTGCAGAAACAAAAAAATCGGGGATATTCCCCGATTTTTTATTTGAGTGATACCCAAACGACTTGAAGTGACAGCTTCAAGCTGCTGCGTTTGCATCTACCAACCAAAAAACTCTTTGTGATGTGTGTTGAGCAAAAGGATCAACAATAAGAAGTAAATTGCGCTCAATTTAAATCCAAGTACCACTAGGGTTCCAATGGTCAATCTAACTAAAAAATGGTTTAACATACTCTGCCTCTAGCGCCCGAACTGAATATTTCCTTATAAACACGCAACGCGCGACGTTTCCGTTCAAGACAAGGGCAAACTGCACTGGACCGATCTTACTGTTTATCACCACCAAATATGACAGTAATCACAGCAAACTCACTTAGGGGTGACAGTTTACTTAATAACCATTTTAGTTCAATTTTGCTCACATATTAGACTTTAGTCTAACTGTATATATCTCGTTACAATTCCATCGTAGCGGATTAAGCGAGATCTTCATCGTTGTAGCAGAGGGAGACTTTGTTGCGACCAGAGCTTTTAGAGTCGTACAAGGCAATATCAGCACACTTATAACTGAGGGTGCTGTTGGAGGTGAGTTCGGTATAGCCCACGCTAATCGTGACATCGACTTGTTTGGAAATCGACACTGCGACACGCAGACGATTTAACACCACTTCCGCGGCGGAAACGGTGGTATGTGGCATGATGATGGCAAACTCTTCACCACCAACGCGTGCTAAGACATCGGTGTTTCTCAAGCCATTTTGAAGAATCTTAGCCACTTCGCGTATCACACGATCACCTTCATCATGGCCTTGCTCATCATTCACTCGCTTAAAATAATCGATATCGACTAAGGCTAAACATGCCATAGGCGTCGCTGGATAGCGCTCGATCAAGCTGGTATGTTGAGCAAGCTGCTGTTCAAATTTACGTCGGTTCCAGATTTGTGTCAGTTCATCACGCTCACTTAAGTTTCTCAAACGTTCCTCAAGTTCTTTGCGCGCACTGATATCCACCAGCGAAGTAATGTAGTAGCTCACTTGATTGAGAGAGTTTTTCACCGCCTGAATACGCATGATCACTGTGATGATGTGGTTGAGCTTGGTTTGGCAACGGATCTCGCCTTCCCATACCTCGTTCTTTTGTAACTCGCTCCATGCTTTGATCACGGTTTCTAATTCGTCATTCAAAAAGATCAGTTGTTGAGCGCTTTTCCCTTCAATCTTATCTCCCTGATGACCAAACATCACTTCGAATTCATGATTCACAAGAATGATGCGGTGAGAAGTGTCTGAAATCATCACGGCGGTCATGCCATTCAAAGCCGCCCTGGCCAATTTACTTTCTAAATTGCGCTGGCGATAGTGCAGTACAATCGTCAGAGAAGGCAGTGCGACAACCAGGATCAAACACAACACAAAGAGTGCTTCACGCGTAAGATCATTCACGGCAATTTTCGAGCGTTCCATTAACTGCTGCTGATCCATATCGATCAGCAAGTAGAGATCCCTGTCTTGGCCAAAGCTAACACTGTTATGAACCACTAAATCCTGCTCATCGTAGCTGTAACCCGCTTTCTGGTGTCTAAACTGCAGCCAAGCTTGCGGATATTGATCACTGAAACGAAAGGCCGCTCGCTCTGGCAGCAAGTCACCAAACTGCTTTTCTTCTTCCTCACTGATGACGAAGTAGCCACGATCATTGACGATCTCAATGTCAAAATCTTTTACGGGTGAGTAATTCAACCGATCGGCGATGTAATCCACATTCAGATTTAGCGCCAAATACCCTTTGCGCTCACCGCGTATCGTAACTGGAGTAAAAATAGAAATAACCGGCACATAAGGTTTAATTAATTGCTCATCTCGCGTGTCTAACGTGATTCCCCATGCCCCGATCTCGCTATTTTCGAGTGTCTTGGCATAGACAAAATAGGCTTCGCTTGCATCGTTTTGCATCTTCGCCGCAGGGAAAAAGTAATTACGGCTGACGTCGTAATTGAGGCGCAACTGCTCCATCCCTTCCGTGTCCAACAAGCGGATTTCGGTATACCACTTTTGATTGACCACCACAGATTCCCACAAAGACATTAACGCCCTTTCCGATTGAGGATTGGGATCAACGACGAAATCCGTCAAGGTTTGGTTATAAGTCAGTAGTTGTAATACCGAGGCAACTTGATCATACAGGTTGTTGTATTCGCGCTCGGTGTAGGAGAGCTGATTGAGAGCTTCTTTCGCGGTGTTTTCAATATTGGCGTTGAGCAGATCTTGGTATTTATCCTGATAGTAGATAGCAATGAGTGCAGCGAAAAAAGCGCTGGTCAAAATAAGAATGCCGAGTAACTTTCTGATTTTCACTCGTAAATTTTACCTATCAGGGAGAAGAATACCGCGGGAGTATAGCATAGATAGTAGTCAATTTAATCGCCATCAGGCACTACAGATTGATTATGGAATCACAATAATAATGACCACCTATCGGTGGCCATTACATCATGATGAGAGATAGCTTACGCTTTTAGCGCTCTTTCTCCACGAGCAATGCCGACCACACCGCTGCGCGCAACTTCAATCACTTCCGTGACTTCAGAAATGGCCTGAATGAAAGCATCCAACTTTTCGCTGGTACCTGCAAGTTGCACCGTGTACTGCGAGGCCGTAACGTCGACAATCTGACCTCGGAAAATATCCGCAGTACGTTTCACTTCTGCACGAGCAAAACCACTGGCTTTCACTTTCACCATCATCAGTTCACGTTCGATATGATCGAACTCCGTCACCTCTTGGACTTTCAGCACATCAATCAGTTTATGTAACTGCTTTTGAATCTGCTCTAACTGCATCTCGTCGGTCATCGTGGTAATGTTCAAACGAGACAAGGTTTCATCGTCCGTGGGTGAAACGGTCAACGATTCAATGTTATAGCCACGCTGAGAGAACAGCCCTACCACACGAGACAAGGCACCCGGTTGGTTTTCCATTAACAACGAAATAATGTGTCTCATATTAAGTTCTCTCCGTTTTGCTTAGCCACATTTTGTCCATGCCTTCGCCTTTGATTTGCATTGGGTAGACGTGCTCAGTTTCATCCACATTGATATCGACAAACACCAAGCGATCTTTCATGTCGAGGGCGCGTTTAAGCTCTGACTCGAGTTGATCGGGGGTTTCAATGCGAATACCTACATGGCCATAAGCTTCTGCAATGGCTGCAAAATCAGGAACAGAACTCATGTATGAGTTAGAGTGGCGACCTTGATAGATAATGTCTTGCCACTGTTTCACCATCCCTAGGAAACGATTATTCAAGTTGATAATTTTGACCGGAATATCATATTGCATGGCAGTCGACAGTTCTTGAATGTTCATTTGGATACTGCCATCCCCCGTCACCACCACCACTTCTTCTTCTGGCATGGCGAATTTCACCCCCATACCAGCGGGCAGACCAAAGCCCATCGTGCCTAGACCACCAGAATTGATCCAACGGCGCGGTTTGTTGAACGGGTAGTAAAGCGCAGCAAACATTTGATGCTGGCCAACATCTGATGCAACGTAAGCATCCCCATTGGTCAGCTTATGCAGTGTCTCGATCACTTGCTGTGGCTTAATGCGCTCCGAAGAGGTGTCGTAGGCGAGGCAATCTCGTGCTTTCCAGCCTTCAATTTCATCCCACCAGCTCGCTAAGGCTTGCGTATCGTTTTCAGCGCCTTGCTCTTCAAGAAGTGTCACCATGGTCTCAAGCACTTGCTCCGCTGACCCCACGATGGGTAGGTCAACTTTGACATTCTTCGAGATCGAAGAAGGGTCGATATCGATGTGCATGATCTTCGCATTAGGGCAGTATTTTTCTAAGTTGTTGGTGGTACGGTCATCAAAACGTACCCCAACACCAAAAATAAGATCGGCGTTATGCATCGCCATATTGGCTTCATATTTACCATGCATGCCGAGCATGCCTAGAGCGTTTTTGTGGGTCCCCGGGAAAGCACCGAGCCCCATTAGTGTGCTTACAACGGGCAAATTTAATGTTTCAGCCAGCTTGAGGATCGACTCATGCGCACCTGAGATAATCGCACCACCACCGATATAAAGAACGGGCTTCTTCGCTTCAAGTAATGCCTTTAGCGCTTTCTTGATTTGACCTTTATGGCCCGAAGTGGTCGGTTTGTATGACCGCATGCTGATTGACTTAGGATATTCATAAGGCAATTTGATCAGCGGGTTCATCACATCTTTTGGTAAGTCAATCACCACAGGGCCAGGGCGGCCTGTCGTGGCAATGTAAAATGCTTTCTTGATGGTCTCAGGAATGTCTTCCGCACGCTTAACGAGGAAACTATGTTTAACCACAGGGCGAGAAACACCAACGATATCGCACTCTTGGAAAGCATCATTACCAATTAAGCTATTGGGTACGTTTCCTGAAATAACGATCATCGGGATGGAATCCATGTAAGCCGTGGCAATTCCGGTGATGGTGTTCGTTGCGCCTGGTCCTGAACAAACTAGGACAACGCCAGGTTTGCCCGTGGCACGAGCATAACCATCAGCCATGTGGGTCGCGGCTTGTTCATGACGAACTAATACATGCTTGATTTGTTCAGTTTTGGCGTGAAGAGCATCATAAATATCCAGTACTGAACCACCGGGATAACCAAAAATTTGCTCTACGTTTTCTTCGATCAGAGATTGAACAACCATCTCTGCGCCTGACAACATTGCTGTCATAGTGCTTCTCCTTAGCCAGTTTCCATTAAATAAGGTCAATCTAATGGGCTGGTTTTACATAGTTTAGGGCTTATTTGTAGCCTAATTCGAAAAAACTTCATTTTTGCTATGTCCTGCCTTTGTCATAACAAAGAGCAAGGTAACGCAACAAATGTAACTTTTTATTATCAGCAGGTCTAATGAGAGATAGATCGAAATTTAAACAAGATGCTATTTATTAGCACTTAATAAGGAATAGATCGCGGCCAAAGGCCATTAAACAGGATGAAAACCATATTTCTTCGTTAAAAAAGAACAAAAATTCACACCTCACTCAGTTCTGACGGCGAGAATGCTATTTTAGACAATACAAGGCAACGCCTGCCTACAGGCGTCAAAGACGAAAAAACCTCACTGGCGTTTCACACTCAGTGAGGTTCATCAAGGATCAATGTGACGTCAATGTTCGACAGAAAAGCTTATTTCTCTTTCTTTTCTGAATACATTTCTTCGATTTCGTCTTGATACTTGTCGTTAATCACCTTACGGCGCAATTTCTGCGTTGGCGTCAACTCACCTTCATCCATAGAAAATGCTTTTGGTAGCAACTTGAACTTCTTCACTTGTTCAAATTTCGCCAGCTCTTTCTGCAGATCGTTAACGCGCTTCTCCAGCATTTCAACAACTTGGTGATGCTTAATCAATTCAACGCGATCGTGATACTTAATATTGAGCTCTTTGGCGTACTCTTCCAAAGAGTCAAAACAAGGCACTATCAACGCTGAAACGAATTTGCGTGTATCCGCAATCACCGCGATTTGCTCAATGAAATGATCTTTACCAATCGCACCTTCAATCATCTGCGGGGCAATGTATTTGCCTCCAGACGTTTTCATCAGCTCTTTGATACGATCGGTAATGAACAGGTTGCCGTGCTCATCAATGTGACCCGCGTCGCCCGTTTTAAGGAAACCGTGTTCATCAAACGTTTTCTCCGTTTCTTCTGGGAGCTTGTAGTAACCACGCATCACCATCGGACCACGAACCAAAATTTCGTTGTTTTCGCCAATCTTTACTTGTGCGCCCGGCATCGCCATGCCGATAGAGTCGGGGTTAAAGCACTTGTCATCCCAACATGAAATCGTTGCTGTGGTTTCGGTCATGCCGTAGCCCAGCTTCACGTTGATACCAATCGCATGGAAGAAACGGCCAATGGTTTCATCCAGTTTTGCACCACCACATGGCATAAAGTTGATGTTGCCCCCCAGCAGGGCACGCAGTTTTGACAACACCAGCTTATCCGCCAACGCATGGGCTTTTTTCAGCATCAATGAAGGCTGGCGACCTTCTTGGTGACACACGGACATCTTCGCGCCCATGTTCACCGCCCAGGTAAACATGATTTTGCGCATCAGCGGCGCACGAGAGACTTTCTCATGGATGGCAGAGAAGATCTTCTCGTAAAAGCGCGGCACGGCGCACATCACTGTTGGCTTGATATCACTCAGAGCGTCACGAACTTGCATGGTATCTTGCAAATAACAGTTCGTACCGCCTTTATAAAGAACGTAAAAGGTCCAAGCGCGCTCAAAAACGTGTGATAACGGCAAGAAACAAAGCGAAACGTCGTTTTCTGTCAGGCTTAAGCGTCGATCATGTCCCTCTAATTGAGCGGCAATGTTGGCATAATCTAACATCACCCCTTTCGGCTGCCCCGTGGTGCCAGAGGTATAGATTAGCGTCAGCAAATCCTCAAAATTTGCCTGTTCTAAACGTCGTTCGAGCTCAGCACGGGCCTCTTGTTGACCTTGTTGAATGAATGCTTTCCAATGGATCGCAAAGTGATGTTCGCCTAAATCAATATCGTCTGACATGGCGACAATCAGGTTCAGTTGCTCACACTCATCGAAGATTTTCACTGCGGCGTCAAATTGTGGCTGTTCACCCACAAACAGAACTTTAACGTCGGCATTTTGCAGAATATAAGCCGCTTGAGCTGCCGTATTGGTTGGATAAATCGGGACCGTGACAGCACGTAATTGTAGGGCCGCAAAATCGGCCACCGTCCACTGCGGCATGTTATTAGAAAAGATAGCGATCTTATCTTGGACTTCAATGCCCTGCGCAAGCAACGCTAGGGATAATTCATCAATTTGCTGACCAAATTGCTTCCAGCTAATACCTTGCCAAACTGCACCAACTTTATGCTTGAGCGCAACTCGCTCCGCACCTTGTGCAATCTGCTTACGAATTCGTTTTACGATGTGAAAATCTAAATTGGCCATGTCTCTTACCTTTGGCTTACACATGTAAGCTCTATTTGCGGGCACAGTGTAGCGGTGGGAACAAAAAACGCAACTGATGAGGGTCAAACTTATGCTCAATTAGAGAGAATCATCAATAACAAGATAAAAAAATGCCCTCATGGCCAAGGCTCAATGAGGGCATCCAATTTGTAACAGGCCGTGTCGGTTATACCGCAGCAACCACTTCGCCACATGTCACCATCAGCAGATCACGCAGCCAAATGTGGCCTTTGTCTTTTTCTGATGACTCGTGCCAGCTTAAGAAACCGCTGATTTCACGATTTTCAAATGGGAAGTCAAGAATCTGTAGCTGCGCGTTGTTTGCCGCATTTTCCACAATCCAGCGAGGCGCGATCGTCACAAGCTCAGATTGACCAACCACATACAGAACGTTGCTCAAGCTTGTGCCTTCAAAATACGCTGCCACATCCAGATCGCGATACGCTTGCTCAGAGAAGCTGCGTTGGCCGTGAATGCGAGACAGTTTCGCGTGACGCTCTTGCATCAACTGCGCTTCTGTCACTTTACCTTGAATACGAGGATGCTGCTTAGACGTCACAACCACGAGTTCATCTTTGAAGATCTCTGTGCTTGAGAAGCCTTGCTCGTCAAAACGTGCGTAATCAATCACAAAGTCGATTTCTTGATAGCGCATACGCTCAGAGAGCATGCGATCAAACTCTGCATCCAAATGCAATTGTACATTAGGCGCTTTGTTATGAATGTCTGCCATAATGCGTGGTGCAAAACGCATATCACATGGGCTGCAAATCACCAGTTTGAACAGACGAGTTGAAGACTCAGGCTGGAATACAGAACTTGGTAATTCATTGCGGATCAATTGCAGCGCTTGGCGGACTGGACCAAATAATTGACGAGCACGCTGGGTCGGTTGAATACCACGGCCTTGACGCATGAAAAGCTCATCATTAAACATCACTTTTAAGCGAGCAACCGCGTTGCTCACTGCAGGCTGTGACATGCCTAAATTATGTGCTGCGCGAGTAATATTTTGCTCTTGCATAACGGCATCAAATACCGTCAGTAGGTTGAGATCCACTCCGCGTAAAGTACTTTCCATTCGATAGCTGGCAATCGCGCTCATCGCATCTTTTTTATCTAACATCTAGTGCGCCTCTCGTGTAACGGTCAACAAATTTGAATTTGATAGTCAGGAATAGATAACCTGTATTTCTTATATTTATCGCCCTCATCACTCTCAGGGCGCAGCTCACTATCATTGAATTCATTGATGTTTAGCAACTAGATTGATAATTAATCACAATATTTTAGCCAATTATCATTTTTGTTGATTAAAAACATATATTTAAGTAAAACCTAAAAAACTATAAAAAACAGAAATACCCTCATAAGTAGCAATTATTGAGCTAAGTGATGTCTCATCACTTAACCCCCTTAAAGCATTTGCTGCAACTATTGTTTGACCACCAAACCCAACAATCTCGTCAATATTAGCGTTATGAAATTGACACGTAACTGGGAAAGTCGACTTGTTGCCATAGTTGCTCACACAGCGTTTGATGACATGACCACTCACCTTTGAGTATCCATTCGACAATCGCTGGCGCCACTTGAGGATAAATGACTTTTTCCGCCAACGCGTCTTGCAACCAACGCCGCACAACCTGACTGTCCAAGGTGTCCATCACCGTCGCTAAGCCAAGAGTTTCTAAGGTCGCCACGTTGCTTTGTTGCTCAAATTGCCCTTCAAGTGGTTTCACTAATAATTTTTTACCTAAGGTCAACGCTTCTGAAGGAAGCTCAAAACCACCATTCGCGATCACCCCTTTACAACGATGTAAATCTAATTGAAATGAATGATGATCGAGCGCACGGAGTGAAATATTGCCTTCCATTTCTTCCGCGAGCACATCTGGGTGATAACAGATGAATGACTGCGATTTAAAACGCCACAACAACTCGCAAATGGATTCCAACTGTTCAAAGGGTAAATAAACCAGAATCGCATCGCTTTGCTCGGTTTGGTAACAAAGCGTGTGAACAATCGGCGGTAAGATCGGTTGATCAAAATGGTACCAATGCAAACCTAAATGAATGTTAGCAGGAGCAAAATGACGCAGTACTTGCTTATCGAGCCATGATGCCCCCCGCAATGGCACAGAATAACGAAACGCATTTTGATGACTAAGCCCAATGCAGGGCTTGTTTTGTCGTTTAGCAGCCCACGCCGAAACGGGCTCAAAGTCACTGATCACCAAATCATACTGACTAAGATCTTGCTGCTGCACTTCTTGCTTCAGAGTCAATAAACTGTTTTCGAGCGCAGTTTGCCAATAATCCACACGGCCATTTTTCGTCGCAAAGGTGAGCCCTCGACACGTTTTGTACTGGCCAAAGGCTTCCATGGAGAAATAGCGCTTCGGGTCTCGACCAGAAAAAAGAAAATCCACTTGGCAATGCTGCGCCGCAAAAGCGTTTGCCATTGCCCGAGCACGGGCGATATGACCATTCCCCGTGCCTTGTACGCCATACAGAATTTTCATAGGCTCACTCCATCACAAGAATCAAGGCCAAAGTGGCACAGGCATGACCGAGCAGAGCACCAATCACAATGTCACTAAAAAAATGCACGCCCAGTAAAATGCGTGACAACCCGATCAGGGTCGCCCAGCTAAACGCAAACCATGTCAACTCTGGGAAGAAGTAACTTGTGATGGTGGCCATGACAAACCCTGCGGCGGTGTGACCAGAGGGCAAGCTGTAGCGATCTGAAGGGGTGATAAAAGCGGGCAAATAGGCACTGTACTCTTCTGGGCGACGGCGCTTGAAGCTGTTTTTGAGCCCCCAATAAATGGGCAACTCAATGATAAAGGCCAGCAAACCACAGAGCAAAAACCACGTTCCTAGTGAAGGAATAGCCAGCCATGCGGCCAGTCCAATCAAGGCGTAAAGGTGCCCATCGCCACTGTGGGAAATCGCTTTGCTGATGGTTGCCACTTGGTAATTGAATCTATGTTTTAAGCAAAAGCTAGAAAGCGCAAAGTCAAAGTCTGCAATACGTTGTATCGGCAGACGCAGCGTGTTGATCGATTTCATTGTTGCCATCCTGAATGTCGTTCTCCTGCTACTAAGCTAGGAAACCAGAGTGACAATCCCATGAAAGGAATTTGGCGATTTAGTGACAACGCCCAGAATCCTTGATAAGGCTTGGGCGATCAAGAAGATAGCGAGAGGGACAAAGGAAGAGGAGAAGAACGAAGAGAGCACGAACAGAGTGCTCTCTTTGCGATCAATAAAGAGAAGAAATCGCCATCGCGAAAATTAACTGGGATCAATTGACTGTATATACCAAATGTTTTTGTCTTTTCGACATGCCATCAAATTGCCTGAGCGAGCCTGATTGGCACCATTGAGCTGATACTGTAAATCACGACATTGATAACTGCCTGTCCACAATATTTTTTGGCTTGCTGATCGGGTTTTCGGCGTTAACGCTGCATTGGGCTTCACCGATAAAATGTCACGCGGTTCGATACGGCTTTGCACATAACCTTGATGTACATAGCCTTCAATCATTCCCTGTCTCTCGACTAACAACCAAGGTGCGCCGGGGACTTTTGCCAACGCGATGAAGACATCTCCCGTTTGCAGCTGCCCTACTTTATTTGATTTCGCAGATGGAGCTGAGCGTAGGTTAACCACCGTGGTGGCACTGAATGGCAAATCCAGTAGAGACAGTTCCCCTTTTAATGTTACTCCGGGGTAAACGTCAGTCCCGACAAGAAACGTTTTGGTTTTAGGATCAGAAGAAGCAATACGCCATTGTGACGCCTTCAACCCTTCTTTCTCCTCCCCACCAGCCATTTCAGAACTCTCGCTTTCCAACAAAGTCGCCATTGCGGTTAGGAAGGTTTTCTGTTCCTGAGAGCTCAACGTCAACTCAAGCTGCTGTTGTAATACTTCTGCATTTTTAGATAATTGTGCCGAAGAGACACTGCTTACTTTTCTTTCGGTACTGGTTGATTGACAGCCAAGTAACGTCAAGCAGCTCAATGTTAACACTGCATACCAAGCCGATTTATTAGACATTATCTTCTCCCTTCTCTTCATCACTTAAACTCTTGTTCCATCGAGCGCTAAGCGCCAGCCAACCCGGAATAATCGGTACACCTTCATTTTCTTAGTGCCCAATAGTGCTAGGCGAACACCGTTTCGGGCAAGTATTAGAAAAGTATGAAAGCAAACGCTTTAGCAGTGATGTCACATTACGTAGCGACAACTCGTTAACTCTCTCACTTAATCTTTGCTATCCAATAATCGCCGAGAGCAGAAATGCCACAGACAACGACGTCACTAGAGGGCTCTGACGTTGTTTTTTCCAACAAATCGTATTTTTATCGCTCAACTGATCGGATATGAATAAAAAATCAACTTTAGGGTTGACGCGCCACACTGAGTGCGGTACTAATCTGTTAACTTAATTTTGTGGAATGCTTAACAAGATGACAGCACATTTTTCTTTCCTACTGAACCTCCTCCTCATCGTGACAAGATCGCGCGGGTAGGCTGTGGAAGAAAAATAAACCACACAGAATAACAACTAGCCCGCACATCGATGCGGGCTTTTTTATATCCAAACACAACATTGACCAGAAGAAATCGATTAACTATCGAGAAAAGGAAGCGAACATGAACGATCAGGTAATTATATTCGACACCACGTTACGTGATGGCGAACAAGCGTTATCAGCGAGCCTAACGGTAAAAGAGAAGTTGCAGATTGCTTATGCGCTTGAACGACTTGGCGTTGATGTGATCGAAGCAGGCTTCCCGGTTTCTTCTCCTGGTGATTTTGAGTCCGTACAAACCATCGCTCGTAATATTAAAAACAGCCGCGTATGTGCCCTTTCTCGCGCCGTAGAAAAAGACATTGATGCCGCCGCTGAAGCCTTGAAAGTGGCAGAAGCATTTCGTATCCACACTTTTATTTCCACCTCGACCATTCACGTGCAAGACAAATTACGTCGTAGCTACGATGATGTCGTTGAAATGGGCGTTAGAGCAGTAAAACATGCTCGCAAATACACGGACGATGTGGAATTTTCTTGCGAAGATGCCGGACGTACGCCTATCGACAATCTTTGCCGCATGGTAGAAGCCGCGATAAATGCGGGCGCGCGTACCATCAATATCCCAGACACCGTGGGCTACACCGTACCAAGCGAATTTGGCGGCATTATCCAAACCCTATTTAACCGCGTACCGAACATCGACAAAGCGATCATTTCAGTTCACTGTCACGATGATTTAGGCATGTCTGTCGCCAACTCCATTGCTGCTGTTCAAGCTGGAGCTCGTCAGGTCGAAGGGACAATCAATGGCATTGGTGAACGAGCGGGTAACTGCTCTCTAGAAGAGATCGCCATGATCATCAAAACTCGTCAAGAGTTACTAGGGGTTCGAACAGGCATCAACCACGAAGAAATCCATCGTACCAGTAAGTTGGTCAGCCAACTTTGCAACATGCCAATCCAAGCCAATAAAGCCATTGTCGGTGCCAATGCCTTTAGCCACTCTTCCGGTATCCACCAAGATGGCATGCTAAAGAATAAGAACACTTACGAAATCATGACGCCTGAGTCGATTGGCCTGAAGAACCAAGCGCTGAACCTAACCAGTCGCAGTGGCCGTGCTGCGGTGAAGAGCCACATGGATGCCATGGGCTATAAGGAAGATGAGTACAACTTAGATGCGCTATACCAAGATTTCCTAAAACTAGCGGATCGCAAAGGACAAGTCTTCGACTATGACCTAGAAGCACTGATGCACTTCTCTAACCTGCGCGAAGAAGATGATTATTACAAGCTGAACTACCTAAGCGTGCAATCAGGCAGCGTGATGGCGACCACCAGCATTAAACTGTTGTGTGGCGATGAAGAGAAATGCGAAGCAGCCGTTGGTAATGGTCCTGTCGATGCGTTATACCAATGTATCTACCGTCTGACGGGCTACGACATCGTATTGGACAAGTTCGATCTCACTGCCAAAGGGGAAGGTGAAGACGGCTTAGGCCAAGCAGACATTATCGCCAATTACAAAGGCCGTAAGTACCACGGTACGGGTATCTCAACGGATATCGTTGAAGCATCAGGTCAGGCATTGCTGCACGTTATCAACAGCATTCATCGTGCCGACGAAATTGCCGAAATGAAACAGAAAAAAATCGCAACCGTATAACTGTATTCCGAGCACTTCATTGTGCTCGGAACGCCCATAATTCGCTGCAACACAGCACAATAAAATTCAATAATTAAAGGATTAACATGACAGACAAAACTTACAAAATCGCCGTTTTACCTGGCGATGGTATTGGCCCAGAAGTAATGGCTCAAGCACACAAAGTGCTGGATGCGATTGAGAAAAAACACGCGATTCACTTCGAACGTGAAGAGCACGACGTTGGCGGTATTGCGATTGATAATCATGGCTGTCCACTCCCCCAAAGCACGGTAACCGCATGTGAAGAGTCAGACGCGGTGCTGTTTGGTTCAGTAGGCGGCCCTAAGTGGGAACATTTGCCACCTAACGACCAACCAGAGCGTGGCGCGCTCCTACCGCTACGTAAGCACTTCCAGCTGTTTTGCAACCTTCGCCCTGCTCAAATTCACAGTGGCTTAGAAGCATTTTCACCATTGCGTGCCGACATCTCGGGCCGTGGTTTTGATATTGTCGTCGTGCGTGAGCTAACTGGTGGTATCTATTTCGGTCAACCCAAAGGCCGTGAAGGTGAAGGCGCCAACGAAAAAGCGTACGACACAGAAATTTATCACCGCTTTGAAATTGAACGCATTGCGAAGATTGCCTTCGAGTCGGCTCGCCTACGCCGCAAGAAAGTGTGCTCTATCGACAAAGCCAATGTACTGCAAAGTTCTATCTTATGGCGTGAAGTCGTCGAAGAGATCGCTAAAGACTACCCAGATGTTGAGCTATCGCATATGTACATCGACAACGCAACGATGCAGTTGATCAAAGATCCTGCGCAGTTTGACGTCATGCTTTGTTCTAACATCTTTGGCGACATTATTTCGGACGAGTGTGCAATGATCACGGGTTCCATGGGCATGTTGCCATCAGCAAGCCTAAACGAAAGCAAATTCGGCCTGTATGAACCTGCAGGTGGCAGTGCGCCTGACATCGCAGGGAAAAACATCGCTAACCCGGTCGCGCAAATCCTTTCAGCCGCTCTCATGCTACGTTATAGCCTTGGTGAAGAGGCCGCAGCACAAGACATTGAAAACGCGGTTTCTCAAGCGCTAGCCGCCGGTGAACTGACTGCCGATCTTGCCGGTGACAAACCAGCACTATCGACCGCTGAAATGGGCGATAAGATCGCACAATACATTCTAAATTCATAAAAACACGGAAGTTCGAGCAATGGGCAAAACACTATACGAAAAAGTTTATGAAGCACACGTCGCGGTTGCCGCAGAAGGTGAGACGCCGATCCTATATATCGACCGTCATTTAGTGCATGAAGTGACTTCTCCACAAGCGTTTGATGGCTTACGTGAAAAGGGGCGCCAAGTGCGTCAAGTGAGCAAAACGTTCGCGACCATGGATCATAACGTATCCACCACCACCAAAGACATAAATGCGTCTGGTGAAATGGCCCGTATTCAGATGGAAACCCTGATCAAAAACTGTCAGGAATTCGGCGTCACCTTGTACGACATCAACCATAAATATCAAGGCATTGTGCATGTTATGGGGCCAGAATTGGGCATCACTTTACCAGGCATGACCATTGTCTGTGGTGATTCTCACACCGCAACACACGGTGCGTTTGGTTCGCTGGCATTTGGTATTGGTACTTCTGAAGTCGAGCACGTGCTGGCAACACAAACCCTTAAGCAAGCGCGCGCCAAAACCATGAAAATAGAAGTTCAAGGCAAAGTCGCTGACGGTATCACCGCCAAGGACATCGTCCTTGCCATCATTGGCAAAACCACCGCAGCGGGTGGAACGGGCTATGTGGTGGAGTTCTGTGGTGAAGCAATTACAGACCTTTCCATGGAAGGCCGCATGACCGTGTGCAATATGGCAATTGAGTTGGGTGCCAAAGCAGGCTTGATCGCACCAGACCAGACCACCTTCGACTACATCAAAGGTCGTAAATTCGCGCCAACTGGCGCAGATTGGGATGCGGCGGTTGAATACTGGAAAACACTCAAAACCGATGAAGACGCTAAGTTTGATGCTGTGGTGACGTTAAACGCTGCCGATATCAAACCTCAAGTGACGTGGGGCACGAACCCAGGCCAGGTGATTGCCGTAGATGAGCCCATTCCAGCACCAGAAAGCTTCAGCGATCCCGTTGAAAAAGCGTCCGCCGAAAAAGCACTGGCGTACATGGGACTGGAAGCGGGTAAATCGCTGTCCGAATACAAAGTCGACAAAGTCTTTGTCGGCTCTTGCACAAACTCACGTATCGAAGATATGCGCGCCGCCGCTGTCGTTGCCAAAGGGCGCAAAGTAGCATCACACGTTCAAGCGCTGATTGTTCCAGGGTCTGAGCAAGTCAAAGCGCAAGCCGAAGCCGAAGGTTTGGATGTCATTTTCAAAGAAGCGGGTTTTGAATGGCGCCTACCTGGTTGCTCTATGTGCCTGGCAATGAACAATGATCGTCTAGGGCCACATGAGCGCTGTGCGTCAACGTCAAACCGTAACTTTGAAGGCCGCCAAGGTCGTGATGGTCGTACACATCTAGTGAGCCCAGCCATGGCTGCCGCGGCGGCAATTGCTGGTCATTTTGTTGATATTCGAGATTGGAAATAAGGGGAACACACATGCAAGGTTTTAAACAACACACCGGTTTGGTGGTTCCTCTTGATGCGGCGAACGTGGATACCGATGCGATCATTCCCAAGCAGTTTCTACAAAAAGTCTCTCGCTTAGGTTTTGGCAAACACCTCTTCCATGATTGGCGTTTTCTTGATGATGCGGGCGAACAACCCAATCCAGAATTTGTCATGAACCACGCGCGTTACCAAGGTGCCTCTATCCTGCTGGCACGAGAGAACTTCGGTTGTGGCTCTTCACGTGAGCACGCCCCTTGGGCACTGGCTGACTATGGCATTCGTGCGATGATTGCACCGAGTTTTGCCGATATTTTCTACGGCAACTCGATCAATAACCAAATGGTGCCTGTTCGTTTAACTGAACAAGAAGTCGATGAACTGTTCCAATATGTGCAAGCGACGGAAGGGGCACAAATCGAAGTAGATCTTGAAGCGTTGAAAGTGCGCGCAAATGGCAAAGAATACTCATTTGAGATCGATGACTTTCGTCGTCACTGCTTGTTGAATGGTTTAGACCACATTGGTTTGACCCTACAACATGAGGACAAGATCGCCGCTTTTGAAGCAGATATTCCTGCGTTTCTGCGCTAATTTCTGCATTGAGTTAGATAACAATGGGAATAGCATGCTATTCCCATTTTGTTTGCTGGCGATGAAATTGATCGTCGTTTGTCACGGTCCTATATCAAACTAAAACACTATGCTTTGTAGAGGATATTTCCCGATGCGACGATATTTACTGCTGATTTTCACCTTATTTTCTGTTGCGAGTTACGCGGCACCAAAGTCGGATCTTTGGCCATATTGGCAACCATCCGACGAGCAGAGCACCATCAAAGTGTCTCATCAAGCTTGGCAAACACTGCTCGATCGCTATTTGATTCGCCAAGGCGAAAATACACTTTTTCACTATGCCCAAGTGTCGACACAAGACCACCAGGCTCTTAAACAATACCTTGCTACGCTGGCTAAGCAAAATCCGCTGATACTCAACCGCGCAGAGCAATATGCCTATTGGGTGAATCTCTACAATGCGATTACCGTTGATCTTATCCTCGACAATTATCCGCTCACGTCTATTACCAAGTTAGGTGGCTTGTTTAGCTTTGGACCGTGGAATGAAGAAGTCATCACCATCAATAGCAAGCCATTAACGCTCAACGACATCGAACATCGTATTTTGCGCCCGATCTGGAATGATCCTCGCACCCATTATGCGGTCAATTGCGCCAGCCTAGGTTGTCCTAACCTGCAACCGCAAGCCTTTACAGCCGATAACACGCCGGCTTTGCTCGATGCGGCAGCGAAAGAGTTTATCAATAGTGCCAAAGGCGTATCACGACAAGGTAATAAAGCGCAGCTCTCTTCAATATACGATTGGTTTGCGGATGATTTTGGTGGAAAAGCGGGATTATTTTCCCACATTGGCCGCTATGCGCCACAGTATCAAGATTTTTCTGGTCAAATCGAGTACGACTATGACTGGAATCTCAACCAAGCCCAATAAACGCAGAAAGGCCGAAATACGGCCTTTCTCTCTTTACATGAATGAGAAAAAACAGGCGATCTCATCGTCCTGTTTTTTTGTTGGTTACTTGAAGCCTTTTTCTTTCTTAATAAGATCGTAAGCACTTTGAATTTCTTGCGATTTTTCTTTCGCCATATTCATCATTTCTGGCGGTAGACCTTTTGCCATCAATTTATCAGGGTGGTGCTCATTCATTAACTTACGATATGCGCGCTTCACCTCTTTGCCATCGGCATTGGCGTCAATGCCCAAGATCTTATAGGCATCCGCGAGACGGTCAGTTTGCGACGCTTGCTGCCAGCCACCGTGAGAAGATGAGTGATGAGATTGATGCTGTTGTCCCCCAAATCCGCCCTGACGTTGGAAACGAAATGCCGCTTCTTGCATCTGCAAACGACGCTCGAGCTGTTCAGACGAAAATCCTAAACCTCGCGCAATCTTGTGCAATACATTTCGTTCACTTGGATGCACATCGCCATCGGCAAAAGCCGCAGAGATCTGTAATTCCAAAAAGAACTGCAATAAATCAAAACGGCCACTAGTGGCAATTTTAACTCTCTCTAAGACTTGTTCCAGAGGGAAATCACGTTCTTTACCTTCACGAAACGCATCTTGCGCTGCTCTGCGCTGTTCGCCATGCAAGCTCATTCGATCCATCATTGCACTGGCAAGTTGGATCTCTTCCTTGGTGACTTGGCCTTTTGCTTTAGCTACATGCCCCATAACAGCAAAAGCGGACTTAAAAAACTCCTCTTGTCGCTGAGCTTGACTTGGTCCTTGGCCAAAACCTGCGGTTTTAAAGCCCGCTTGACTCAAGCGTCGTGCTTTGTCGAACTGGTGACCAATAAATAAACCGAACAGCGCCCCAAACACCCCGCCGAACAAAAAACCAAAAAAGGCACCAAGAATTTTGCCAAAAATCTGCATTTGTGAGTTCTCTATCTATGAATTTTTCCCGTCATTGACGGTCATATAGTGCTGGAAGCACGGATTTCCTTTATGATAAGGCAATCATTTTTTCACCATGGCCATCATAGAGCCATCGAGCAGCAGTGACATAGGATAGTTCCTTTAATGCAACATTTCTCCCGGACATTTTTAGCGGCTTCAATTGCCACCGCTCTGTTTGCCCCCTACGCTCAAGCTGAAGCGATATTAAACAACAGTGTGCAGGAAATGCCCACTACAGATCAATGCTTGGTCGACGCTGAAAAAAATGATGCGAATGCTGAAATCGTGATTCAAGCGGATAACCTGCAAGCCATCAATGGTGACAAAGCCATTTACTCGGGCGATGTTGAAGTCACTCAAGGCAACAAAAAAATTACGGCAGAATCGGTCACCTTGCATCAACAAGAAAACATTGTTGTGGCAGAAGGTAATGTCACTTTCAATGATGGCGAAGTCAAAGCAAGCTCTAGCAAAGTCACCAATAATATGACGTCAGAGACCTTCTCGCTAGAAAATACTGAATATCAGTTTCTTTGCCAGCAAGGACGAGGCCAAGCTGCCTACATCGCAAAAACAGGCCAAGCGGTTTACGAATTAGAAGATGGCTCTATCACCTCTTGTCCTGCGGATGACAACGCATGGCGTTTGGTCGCATCCAGTATTGAAGTTGATCAAAATGAAGAAACCGCAACGTTCTACCACCCACGGTTTGAAGTGCTCGACGTACCGGTTTTTTATGCTCCCTACCTTACTCTACCGATCGGCAATACTCGTAAAACGGGTTTTCTTTTCCCATCAGTGAACTATGGTTCTAGCGATGGTTTAGAAATCGAAGTTCCTTTCTACTGGAACATTGCACCTAACTACGATTTAACGCTCACTACACTCTACATGCAACAGCGTGGGGTGAAGCAAGATGCTGACTTCCGCTATCTAAGCGATGGCTGGGGGGCTGGTGAACTCAAAGGTGAATACTTACCTGGGGATGAAAAATACAACGATGAAGATCGTTGGGGTTATCAGTACAAACATGATGGCATCATCAATAAGCAGTGGTTGGTTTCTCTCGACTACTCTCAAGTCAGTGATATCGATTACTTCCGGGACTTGAGCTCCGATCTAGGTAACCGAGAAGACGGTCAACTGATGCAACAAGGCAAAGTGGCTTACCGCTCAGACTTTTGGGATATGTCGCTGCAAGTGCGAGATTTCCAAATCTTATTGCAAGATAACAATCAACCTTATCGACTGCTGCCGCAGGTGAAGTTCAACTTTTACACTCCACTGCTTGGCAATTATCTCAACTTTGACGTTAAAAGTGAGTTAACGCAATTTGACATTCAAGATGCCTCGAAACCGAATGCACTGCGTGCGCACGTAGAGCCAGGTTTAACCATTCCCCTCTCGACCAGTTGGGCAACATGGACGACCGAAGCACGTCTTTTAGCCACCTACTATCAGCAAGATCTTGATAGATTAACCGACCCAACGCTGAAGTCTCAGTTGGATGAAACCGTTGCGCGTGTCATTCCTGAATACCGCTCTCATGCTCGTATTTATCTTGAGCGTGAAGCGAAACTCTTTGAAGGCTACACGCAAAGTTTGGAGCCACAAATTCAGTACCTCTATGTACCGGAAGAAGAACAGGGCAATATCTACAACTACGATACGACGCTGCTACAAACCGATTATTACGGCCTCTTCCGCAGTCGTAAGTACAGTAGTATCGACAAAATCGCCGCAGCAAACCAACTGAGTTATGGTGCCAGTACTCGCTTCTTTGACGATGAGTACAAAGAGCGTTTGAACATCTCTTTCGGTCAAATTTACTACATTGACAAGAAAACCAAATTGACTGGTAACCAAGAAGAAACGTCAAACTATTCCTCTTGGGCCGTAGAGACCGATTTCAACTACGAAGACTTTTTGTTCTATCACGGAGGCATCCAATACGACATCGATCTCAATGCGATGCAGTTGGCCAACAGCACCTTGGAATACCAGTTTACCGATGGCTTTATTCAAGGTAATTATCGCTATGTCACCAAAGATTACATCGAAGATACCATCAGCTTTGATGAGTTAGACAAGATTACCCGCAAAGGCATTTCACAAGCGGGGATTGTTGGGGCCTACAATATTAATCGCCATTGGTCTGCGAGCGGTCAGTATTATTACGATTTGACCGAAGAGATCGACTTGGAATGGATGGCTAGTTTGCGTTACCAATCAGATTGTTGGTATATCGGTTTTACTTACACCAACCAATTAGTGAAATGGCGCAATGATGTGGTCGGCGGCGATAGTAACAATCCGGTCTACGATACCAACATTAGCGTAAACTTTGGTATTCAAGGTTTTGCTACTAAGAACAAAGCAGAAACTGCTGCAAAAGAATTGGATAGCACAGATAACGCGATTACCTACGGTCGCCCTTTCTATCTGAATAATTAGTACTTTTGATGACCTTATCGAAAGAGACAAAACGTTATATGGATTACAAAATGAACATTTGGAAAACCCTTTTACTTGGCATGCTGGTCACTGGCAGCGCCGTTTCTGCTCCTGTTGAGCTAGATAAGGTCGCCGTGATCGTCAACGATGGTGTGATCTTACAAAGTGATATTGATACCGCGACCAAAACCTTGCGCGCTAACGCGAAAAAAAGCGGACAAGCCCTACCCGATGCTGACGTGCTAAACGAACAAATCGTCGATAAATTGATCATCGATACACTGCAAACACAAGAAGCCGACCGCATTGGCGTGCGCATTGATGATACACGTCTCAATCAAGCAATTGAGGAAATCGCACGCAACAATAATCAAACCATCGACGAACTCTCGGCGGCCATTGCCAGCGAAGGAGTGAGTTACGCAGAGTTTCGCGAACAAATTCGTAAAGAGATGGCGGCATCTGAAGCACGAAATGCCTTGGTGAGACGTCGTATCAATATTTTGCCGGCAGAAGTGGATAACCTCGCTGAACTGCTATCGAAAGAAACCAACGCTAGCGTTGAGTATCGTATTGGTCACATTCAGTTGCGTTTTACTGATGGGCAAGACAAATCGGCCTTGGAAGCACAAGCGAAAGAGCTAGTTGAAAAGCTCAAGCAAGGGGCTGATTTCAGCACCATGGCTTACACTTATTCCAAAGGACCAAAAGCACTGCAAGGCGGTGATTGGGGTTGGATGCGTAAAGAAGAGATGCCAACCATTTTTGCTGACCAAATCAAGATGCAAAATAAAGGCAGCATCATTGGTCCATTCCGCAGTGGTGTTGGTTTTCATATTTTAAAAATTGAAGACGTAAAAGGGTTGGAAACCGTTGCGGTCACTGAGGTGAATGCACGACATATTCTGTTAAAACCAACGGTTATTTTGAGCGATGAAGGTGCTCAGCGCGAACTGAATGAGTTCATCCGTCGAATTCGCGCAGGCGAAGCAACCTTTGGTGAGTTGGCGCAGCAATACAGCCAAGACCCAGGTTCCGCAGCACAAGACGGTGAACTGGGCTATCAAACACCCGACCTCTATGTGCCCGAGTTTAAGCACCAAGTTGAAACATTGCCGGTAGGAACCATCAGTGAACCCTTTAAGACCGTGCATGGCTGGCATATTGTTGAAGTGCTTGACCGCCGTGAAGTCGACCGCACCGACTCTGCGATGAAAAATAAGGCCTATCGCATCCTCTTTAATCGTAAATTCAACGAGGAAGTCGGCGCTTGGATGCAAGAGCTTCGAGCAGGTGCGTTTGTCGAAATCATCAACGAGGAAGAAAACGATGGTTAAACGCTTAGTGGTGACAGCTGGAGAACCCGCTGGCATTGGTCCCGATCTTGTTCTCGCTTTATCAAAAGAGCATTGGCCACACCAGTTAGTGGTGTGTGCAGATAAAAAAATGCTCGCCCAACGTGCAGAGCAATTGGGGATTAACGTTACCCTGCTTAATTATGATGCTTCAACTGCCCCCTCCCCCCAACAAGCGGGGACATTAGTGGTCGAGCATATCGATATGCCGAGCACTTGTGTGGCAGGGCAGCTCAATGAAGAGAATGGTCATTATGTATTAAAAACGCTGGAAAGAGCCGCTTTAGGCTGTATGAAAAGCGAATTTGATGCTATTGTCACCGGCCCTGTTCACAAGGGGGTGATTAACCGAGCTGGGGTTGCTTTTAGCGGCCATACCGAGTTTTTTGCCGAGCTATCAAACACGCCTCTTGTGGTCATGATGTTAGCCACCGAAGGCTTAAGAGTAGCGCTTGTCACGACACATATTCCATTGGCGTATGTGTCGAAAGCGGTCACTGCAGAGCGATTGCAGAAGATCATCGATATTTTGCATCGCGACTTAGTAGAAAAATTCGCCATTGCCGAGCCTAAGATTTACGTGTGTGGACTAAACCCGCACGCAGGAGAGGACGGATGCTTAGGCCGTGAAGAGATTGAAACCATCACGCCGACGCTGGAAAAAATTCGTCAAGAAAAAGGAATCCATCTGCTAGGCCCATTGCCAGCAGACACCATTTTCAATGAAAAATATTTAAACGATGCCGATGCTGTTCTAGGAATGTATCACGACCAAGTCTTGCCTGTGTTGAAATACAAGGGATTTGGTCAGTCGGTCAACATTACTCTTGGTCTACCCTTTATAAGAACATCGGTAGATCACGGAACTGCACTCGATTTAGCCGGGACTGGCCAAGCGGATACAGGGAGCTTCCGAACAGCACTTCAGCATGCGATAGAACTGGTAGAGAAAAAACAATGAGAAATGATGTCCATATGGGGCACAAAGCGCGTAAACGCTTTGGTCAGAACTTCCTTAACGATCCATACATTATTGATGGTATCGTCTCGGCCATTAACCCAAGACCGGGACAAAACCTGGTTGAAATCGGTCCTGGTTTAGGCGCGATTACCGAGCCAGTTGGCCGCGAAGTGGACAAATTCACCGTTATCGAGCTCGACCGAGATTTGGCGGAGCGCCTTCGTACCCATCCCGAATTGGCAGACAAACTGACGATTCATGAGGGCGATGCGATGCGTTTTGATTTCACTCAATTAGTGAAACCAAACAATAAATTACGTATTTTTGGTAACCTGCCGTACAACATCTCAACGCCGCTGATGTTCCACCTATTTGAATTTCATAAAGACATTCAAGATATGCACTTTATGTTGCAAAAAGAAGTGGTGAACCGCCTTGCTGCAGGTCCGGGTAGCAAAGCCTATGGTCGTCTAACGGTGATGGCACAATACTACTGTAAAGTGGTGCCCGTGTTGGAAGTGCCACCAACGGCATTCGTTCCACCACCAAAAGTCGACTCAGCGGTGGTTCGCCTCGTTCCTTACGAGACCTTACCTCATCCAGCGAATAACCTGCAATGGCTAGAACGCGTCTGTCGCGAAGGCTTTAACCAACGCCGCAAAACCGTGCGTAACTGTTATAAGTCGCTGATGAGTGAGCAAGTTCTTGAAGAACTCGGGGTAAACCCTGGCATGCGTCCAGAGAATCTGACGCTGCAGCAATTTGTGGCGATGGCAAACTGGCTGGATGCTAACCATAAATAAATCTATCGGTATGAGAGTGAGCATAGACTCACTCTCTGCTTTTCCAAACACGGAGTCAGCATGGACGTATCTCAACCCCGTATTCAAATTCAAGTTCACACCAAATACGTCGAAGAACAATCCAATCCTGAACTTGCTCGCTATATCTTCGCTTACATCATTACCATTAAAAACCACAGTTCTGAGAGCGTACAACTGCTTAGTCGACGCTGGTTGATCACCGATGCCAATGGCAAACAGATCTCTGTCGAAGGCGATGGCGTCGTCGGCCAACAACCGTTTATCGACGCTGGTGATGAGTACACTTACAGCAGTGGCACCGCATTAGACACCCCAGTTGGCGTCATGCAAGGTCAATACATCATGCACGACGCTCAAGGCAAAGAATTTGTCGTCGAAATTGAACCTTTCCGCCTCGCGGTTCCCAACATTCTTAACTGATTTGAGGCAATAATTTGGCAAACTATATTGTTGGAGACATCCAAGGCTGTTTTGATGAATTGATGCTGCTATTAGCGCAGTGCCAGTTCGATAAAAACCAGGATACACTCTGGGTCGCTGGTGATTTGGTCGCGCGCGGACCAAAATCATTAGAAACACTGAGATTTATCAAATCACTCGGCAACAGTGCCAAAGTAGTTCTGGGTAACCACGATCTCCATCTCATTGCCGTATCTCTGGGGATTCGCAATAACAAAGCCAAAGACAAAACAGCGCCAATTTTTGCAAGTGAAGATGGTAATGAACTCCTCCACTGGCTGCGCCAGCAACCGCTTCTTGCAGAACATCCCGAATTTGTCGTTTGCCACGCAGGCATCTCGCCTCAATGGGATCTTGCGACAGCACGTTTGTGTGCCGAGGAAGTAGAAAGCCTGCTGCGCAGCGAAAATTACCGCTGGCTGATTGAGAACATGTACTGTAACCAACCTGATCTCTGGCAGGACAATCTCTCCGGCTTGGATCGCTACCGTTACATCATCAATGCCTTTACACGCATGCGCTTTTGCTTCACCGATGGGCGTTTGGATATGGATTGCAAACTGCCACCATCAGAAGTAAAAGAAAGCGAACTGATGCCCTGGTTTAAATTGCCACAGCGTCGATCACTTGAGAAACCCGTTTTATTTGGTCATTGGGCGGCTTTAGAAGGTTATATTAGCGAAGAAGTGATTGGATTGGATACAGGCTGCGTTTGGGACGGCAGCCTGACTATGATCCGCTGGGAAGACAAACAAGTATTTAGTCAGAAGGCACTAGCAAACTAGCAATTATCTCTTTCTAAAATAACAAAATCCATCGCGTAGCCATTTTTCTCATCAGCAGAATAATGTTCGCGATGGCTCTCATACCATTGCTCCCCCCAATCAGGAAACTGAGTATCACCATCAATAGTGGCATCGATAAACGTCAGATAAAGTTTGTCTGCTTTTGGTAAACACTCAGCGTAAATTGAACCGCCACCGATGATCATCACTTCATCCACATTCCCCGCTAACGCTAAGGCATGCGCAATCGAGTTGGCCATAGTGACCCCCTCAATAACCAAGCTTTCGTCACGACTAATCACTATATTCAATCGCCCTGGCAACGGACGTCCGATCGAATCATACGTTTTACGCCCCATCACGACCGGTTTCCCCATCGTGCAGCGTTTGAACCAAGCAAAATCTGCGGGAAGATGCCAAGGCATCTGGTTATCTTTACCAATGATTCTTTGCTTTGCCATCGCGGCAATCATACTGATGATCATCTCTCTTCCTTACACTATTGGTCTGCGGCGGTAGAATAACAGCCCAGGAACGGCAAGGCCAACCGCCAGTCCCGCAATGATGAACATCGCTTTTAAAAAGTTTTCCATACAAACCGCCACCAACTCTGGGGTATAGCCAAGATGATTGATCTCCACCATTGCGATCATGGCTTTAAAAGTGAATACGCCGGGAACCATTGGAATCAATGCAGCGACAGTAAACACCTTCGGGTGCGCCAACAAACGCCGTGACCAGTACACCCCAATCATCCCGACTAAGGTAGCTGCAAAAAACGTCGCCCATTCAATCGGAATGCCAAATTTCATCATTAAATATCGACTGCCATGACCAATGGCTCCGCCGAGCGCACAATAAATTAACGCTCTCGGTGGCACATTGAACACCAATGCAAACCCAACCGCAGGAATCGCGGCAAAAAACATATCGTTGAGTAAACCGACTAGCAATTCCATTAGCTCGACCATCCCCAAATACCCGTTACACTCATCGCCGCGACAATCCCTAAGCTGGTCGCCAACGTCAGTAAACTCGCCATAACGAAGCGAGCAATACCCATATTGATATGGCCTTTCAGCATATCCGCAACCGAATTAATCAATGGGAAGCCAGGAACCAGCATTAACACAGAAGACGCCATCACCACCGTCGGCAAGTTGCCAATTTCAAGAATGACCGCTTGTGCAGAGATAAGGGTGGTCACGAACGCCGTTGCAGCAAAGTTCAAAAGTGGGTTGAAATGACGATGTCCAATTTCTTGACGAACGATCATGCCGCAAGCCGAAGCCAAAAATGTCATAGCAAACACGGCCCAATCTCCCCCTGCTAAACGAGCAAAAGAGGCGCAAGAGATGCCGATCATAAACACCACCAACCAGCGGTTGTAACGCTCTGGACTGATATTATTCAGTTTTCTCTGAGCCATCATCGGATCAAGCACCCCTTTTTCCATCATGATGCAAATCCGCTGAATCTCGGTGACCGCTTTCATATTGATACCACGATCGACGCAGCTCCGCGTGGTGGTAATGCAGTGACCATCCATCACAGTGGTGACAACCAATGCGTTGGCAGAGAGCGCCACTTCGACTTCACTGACGCCAGATGCAATACCAATGCGGCGCATAATATCGCCCACCAAGGTACTTTCCGCTCCATGCGCTAATAACATCTGCCCCGCTTGTGCGACCAGCCGAGAGATGGCTCGCTGTGTTGATGCCATAACAACTTCCTAATTCCTTTTAATCGGACCTGTTAATTGAAACAAAAGGCAAAAGCGCCTCGAAAAACAAATATTCTGCCCGAAAAAAATCGGACTAAACATGATTTAGATGCAAAAAAGCCGCAAATAATATTGCGGCTTTTAATGGTAATATCTCGATTACTCACGAACGTAGATAACGTGACCGTCATCTTCTTCATCGTCCCAGTCATCCCAGTCGTCATCATCTTCAGTGATAACTTCGCCTTGATTTGCATCTGGGTGGTAATCCCACATGAAGTTCACTTTCTCTTCTTCAGAGACTTCTTGCTCTTCACGTGGCAACTGTTCCATAAAGTCAGCGAGTTTGTAACAAAGCTCTTTAGTACCCTGGCGATTTACCGCAGAGATCTTGAAGTATTGCTCTTCCCAGCCTAGCGCATCAATCACTTCTTGAATGATCTCATCCGCTTGCTCTTCGCTAACAAGATCCACCTTGTTAAATACTAACCAACGAGGTTTATTGGCCAATTTCTCGCTGTATTGCTCTAACTCATCAATGATGGTCAGCGCATTTTGTACAGGATCCGATTGATCAATTGGGAAAATATCGATCATATGCAGCAGTACACGACAACGTTCTAAGTGTTTAAGGAAACGAATCCCCAAACCAGCGCCATCAGCCGCACCTTCAATCAACCCTGGAATATCAGCAACAACAAAGCTTTTCTCAGGAACAACACTCACAACACCGAGACTTGGGATCAAGGTAGTAAACGGGTAATCCGCGACTTTCGGTTTCGCTGCAGAGACAGCGCGGATGAAGGTTGATTTACCAGCATTCGGCAAACCTAACATACCCACATCAGCCAATAGCAATAGCTCCAAACGCAATTCGCGAATCTCACCTTTTGTACCCATGGTTTTCTGACGTGGCGCGCGGTTCACTGACGATTTAAAACGCGTGTTACCTAAACCATGCCAGCCGCCTTTGGCGACCATGACTTTCTTTCCGTGCTCAGCGACTTCCGCCACAATTTCATTAGTATGAATATCGACTGCACGTGTACCAACTGGCACGCGTAAAGTAATGTCTTTACCACGTTTACCGGTACAGTTACCACCACTACCGTTTTGGCCACGCTCCGCTTCATAGAAGCGTTGAAAACGGTAGTCAATCAGCGTATTTAAGTTTTCGTCAGCTTGGATGTATACATCACCACCGTCACCACCGTCGCCGCCATCTGGGCCACCTTTGGTCACGAATTTTTCACGCCAGAAACTTACAACACCGTTTCCGCCGTCGCCAGCTTGAACTTTAATTACCGCTTCATCAACGAATTTCATTTCTTACTCCGGCTACTTTCGCCCGTAAATCAATATCACTACATTTTAGCAGATGACAGATCGAAGACACCATGAGAGGGTGTTTTGAATATGTCGACTGCAATAAAAAACCCCACCATTACGGCAGGGTTTTTCGATTCTGCTAGAAACCTAAATTACTCAGCTTCGATGCTTACGAATTTACGGTTTTTAGGACCTTTCACTTCGAACTTAACTTTACCGTCAGTTAGAGCGAATAGAGTGTGGTCTTTACCTAGGCCAACGTTGTTACCAGCGTGGAACTGAGTACCGCGTTGACGAACGATGATGTTACCTGCAAGAACAGATTCACCACCAAAACGTTTTACACCCAGACGTTTGCTTTCTGAGTCGCGGCCGTTACGAGTAGAACCACCAGCTTTTTTGTGTGCCATTGTTAAACTCTCCTAATAGATTACGCGTTGATACCAGTGATTTTCACTTCCGTGAACCACTGACGGTGACCTTGTTGCTTACGAGAGTGCTTACGACGACGGAACTTAACGATTTTAACTTTATCGCCACGACCGTGTTGTACAACTTCAGCAACTACTTTACCGCCCTCTACTAGAGGAGCACCAACTTTGATGTCTTCGCCGTTAGCAACAAGAAGAACTTTATCAAATTCAACAGTTGCACCAGTTTCAACGTCTAATTTCTCTAAACGAAGAGTTTGACCTTCGCTTACACGGTGTTGTTTACCACCAGATTGGAAAACAGCGTACATATTTTACTCCGCTCTTTCCGCACAGCCTATGCCTATATTTTGTGCAATAAGGGTGTGCGCTAAACTAATCATCAATAGGGCGCAGATTCTACAGAAAGGATCTCCCTATGACAAGCCATATTTTGAAAAAATTGGCGAAAAGCTAATCGCCAAATAAAAGTGCGGCAATCATGCCCTTTAGTAATGTATTAATCAATGTTTTTTAGTGTATTATTCGACAATTATACAAATCGATTAAGCCTTGCAGGGTCTAACTTCAGCCGGATATACGATGGATTTTAAAACTATCCAAGCGCTTACTGCCGATGACATGGCAAAAGTGAATGAAACAATTCAAGCCCAACTCAATTCTGATGTCTCTTTAATCAATCAACTTGGTTTTTATATCATCAGTGGTGGTGGCAAACGTCTTCGCCCTCTTTTGGCCGTGCTTTCAGCGCGAGCGTTAGGCTATCAGGGTAATGCTCACACAACCGCAGCCGCTTTCATCGAGTTTATTCATACCGCAACCTTGCTGCACGATGATGTGGTGGATGAGTCGGATATGCGTCGTGGCAAAGCCACCGCTAACGCTGCCTTTGGCAACGCTGCCAGCGTTTTGGTTGGTGACTTCATCTACACGCGCTCTTTTCAGATGATGACAGAGCTAGGATCCATGAAGATCCTGAAGCTCATGAGCGATGCCGTTAACATCATTGCGGAAGGGGAAGTATTGCAGTTAATGAACTGTAACGATCCCGATACCACTGAAGAAAGCTACATGCAGGTGATCTACTCTAAGACCGCACGCCTGTTTGAAGCCGCAACACAGATTGGTGCCATACTCAATGATGCTCCGGCGGAAGTCGAAACCGCACTGCAAAATTATGGCAAGTATCTCGGTACCGCATTTCAGTTGATCGATGATGTGATGGATTACACTTCAGATGGCGAAGAAATGGGCAAAAACGTTGGGGATGATCTCGCTGAAGGCAAACCTACTCTGCCCTTGTTACATGCCATGCGTCATACCAATGCAGAAAACGCGCAGATGATCCGCGAAGCGATCGAGAATGCCAATGGGATGGAACGTCTAGATGACATTCTGGCCGTAATGCAACAAGCAGGTTCGTTGACCTATACTGAAACAAAAGCAATGGAAGAAGCCGATAAGGCCATTGCAGAATTACAGGTATTACCTGAGTCTGAATACAAGCAAGCATTGATTGCACTTGCACATATGGCGGTCAAGCGCAGCAAATAGTAAGAGCAAAGAAAGGGAGCAATTGCTCCCTTTCTTCTTTGTTGAGTCGAATACTATCAACCACAAACAAAAAAGCCGATCCAACGATCGGCTTTGTTTTTCTAACACTCACATTCGCTGACTTACTTTACGAAGTCCACGCCAATTTGAATGTCACCGTTAAGCGTTTCTAGCATGCCATCGAGAGCTGCTTTTTCGAAATCACTTAGCTCGCCATAAGGTAGGATTTCTTCAACACCCTCTTTGCCAAGTTTCACTGGCTGTGCAAAGAAGCTAGCATGCTCGCCGTTACCTTCAACGTAAGCGTATTCGATCACTTCTTCACCTTGCAGTGCTTTCACGAGCGCAAGACCAAAACGACACGCAGCCTGACCCATTGAAAGTGTTGCACTACCGCCACCCGCTTTCGCTTCAACCACTTCAGTACCTGCATTTTGGATACGTTTGGTTAGGGCTGCGATTTCTTCGTCGCTGAACTCGACACCTTCCACTTGAGAAAGAAGAGGCAGAATCGTCACACCAGAGTGACCGCCGATCACTGGTACACGAACTTCACCTGGATCTTGACCTTTCAGCTCAGCAACAAACGTTTCTGAACGGATCACATCCAACGTCGTCACACCAAAAAGTTTACGCTTGTCATAAACGCCCGCTTTTTTCAGAACTTCTGCTGCAATTGGCACAGTGGTGTTCACAGGGTTGGTGATGATACCAATACAAGCATTCGGACAAACCACGGCAATGCGCTCAGCAAGTGATTTGACGATACCAGCATTGACATTAAATAGATCCGCACGATCCATACCTGGCTTACGCGCAACACCGGCAGAAATAAGAACCACATCAGCACCTTCTAGTGCTGGCGTTGGATCTTCACCGGCATAACCTTTGATCGAAACGGGGGTTGGGATGTGGCTTAGGTCTGCAGCAACACCCGGAGTAACCGGAGCAATATCATATAGGGCTAAATCAGAACCCGCTGGAAGGCGGTTTTTCAGTAAAAGAGCTAGGGCTTGACCGATGCCACCTGCGGCACCAATAACAGCTACTTTCATTGTAGTTCTCCTTGAGAGCGATCTCTTATAGACGTTTTAGTAGGGTATTTTGTAAACAACTGTGTAGAACGCTATAGCAATTACAACTTGATTACAATCAATTAACGCTCGCTTTGCGACCTTGCGCAACTCGATTATCGCGTGCCACATTCACTTCGGTCATTATCCACATAAATTGTAGGTATGACAAAGGCTTAAGCATGAAAGAAATTGACTACATTTCTTGCTTTGTTCGCTATTCACTGCACTAATCGGACAGTAATCTGTTTAAAATTTACAGTGATACAACTAACAGATTGCAATCAGCTTTTGGCACTGAGTGAATATCTATGCGAAAATATGCAAAACGTTAAGAAATGGAATGTGGATTTTATGCGCCCATCAGAAAAACAAGACAACCTAGTACGCGCTTTTAAAGCTTTATTGAAAGAAGAACGCTTTGGTTCTCAAGGTGAAATTGTTGAAGCCCTGAAACAAGAAGGCTTTGAAAACATTAACCAATCTAAAGTTTCTCGCATGCTGACCAAGTTTGGTGCCGTTCGTACCCGCAATGCGAAAATGGAAATGGTTTACTGCCTACCCACCGAACTGGGCGTTCCGACCGTCAGCAGTTCTTTGCGTGAATTGGTTTTAGATGTTGACCATAACCAAGCATTAGTGGTCATCCATACTGGCCCAGGAGCGGCACAGCTTATTGCCCGTATGCTCGATTCTCTTGGTAAATCAGAAGGCATCCTTGGCGTAGTGGCGGGTGATGACACCATCTTCATTACCCCTACCCTAACAATCACGACAGAACAACTGTTCAAATCGGTCTGCGAATTGTTTGAATACGCGGGCTAACTAACGGCAAACAATGCTCACTTTAGCGATGCTATGGTGAGCATTTTCTTTGAAATGCATTCAAATACGCGTTAATTGTTCGTGATCTAATTCACGCATTCAACCAAATCTCTACAAAGATAAGCATCAATTTAACTCATTGATCTAAAAGAACCTAACACTAAAAAAACGTCACTCCTATTCTCTTTTCTTAGATTTTTTCGCTATAAGTTTTAACAATTGTATAATTATCTGCCAATTATTTGTTATTATTCCGCCACTTTTCCAAACGATTGGATTGGAAAAGATGCCGTTTCCAAACAGGAAACCCCTGAAGATAATTTGTTATGCTTCT
The DNA here is from genome assembly GCF_028570825.1 of Vibrio sp. CCUG 15886. Lineage (NCBI taxonomy): Bacteria > Pseudomonadati > Pseudomonadota > Gammaproteobacteria > Vibrionales > Vibrionaceae > Vibrio > Vibrio sp. CCUG 15886. Next base: position 218,802 of record NZ_JAQQBT010000005.1, read on the forward strand.
GGGTTAATAATGGATAAAGGAAGGAACATTCATGGCATTAAATACGCTGATTAAAGTGGGTGCAATTGCTGCTGCCGTTATGGGCGCAGGTGCGGTTCACGCTCAAGAATTTATTACGATTGGTACAGGTTCAGTGACGGGTGTTTACTACCCTACGGGTGGCGCCATCTGTAAACTGGTCAACAAAGATCGTAAAGATCACAACATCCGTTGTTCTGTTGAATCAACGGGTGGTTCGATCTACAACGTCAATACCATCCGCTCTGGCGAGTTGGACTTTGGTATCGTTCAGTCTGACTGGCAATACCATGGCTACAAAGGCACTAGTAAATTTGAAGAGCAAGGCCCTTACACTAAGCTGCGTGCCATGTTCTCTCTTCATACCGAACCTTTTAACATCATTGCACGTTCTGACGCAGGTATCGACAAGCTTGAAGATCTGAAAGGCAAGCGCGTCAACATCGGTAACCCTGGTTCGGGCGACCACGCAACGATGAGCGTGGTGATGGATGCAATGGGTTGGAACAACGACAGCTTCAAGCTAGCGTCAGAGCTAAAAGGTTCTGAGCGTTCACAAGCTCTATGTGACAACAAGATCGACGCGTTCATTTACATGGTTGGGCACCCAAACGGCTCAATCAAAGAAGCGACTACCTCTTGTGACGCCAAACTGGTGTCCGCAACAGGTCCACAGATCGACAAAATTGTTGCTGACAACCCATACTATGCTTACAGCACCGTGCCTGCTGGTATGTACCGTGGCACTGATAAAGACGTGAAGAGCTTTGGTGTAGCGGCAACGCTTGTCACCACTGCCGATGTGTCTGACGACGTGGCTTACAACGTGGCGAAAGCAGTATTCGAGAACTTCGATACTTTCAAACGTCTACACCCTGCGTTTGCTACCCTTAAGAAAGAGGATATGGTGAGCGCTGGTATTTCTATCCCACTACACCCAGGTGCAGTGAAATACTACAAAGAAGTGGGTCTGCTGAAATAAGCACCCCCACGGTTCAGGCAGGAAGGCCATCTTCCTGCCTGCGATTCAATCCTGCTCCCGACTTCAATCATTCTGTTGTCTGATTTGCCGTTACAATCTCATTAATTCAGACAGCATTGAGTTCACTGCCCTCTCCGAGTTCAGAATCGGAAGGGTGACAGCATCAACTAGACCATCAATAACAAGGAAACGTACATGACGACGAATACCACTCCGTCACAAGATGTGCAAGAAATGGTGGCTCAAGCCGATACTGGCGCACGTAACCCGGCAGGGTTACAGGGACGAATCCTTTGGTTTGTTCCTCTTTGCTGGTCATTGTTTCAATTATGGTACGCTTCACCGCTGCCGTTTATTTTCGATTTCGCCGTTCTTAATGACACGCAGGCACGAGCTGTACATTTAACCTTTGCTATCTTTCTTGCTTTCACTGCTTACCCTGCGCTGAAAAGCTCACCTAGAGAGCACATCCCTGCCCTCGATTGGGTATTGGCTTTGCTCGGCAGTTTCTCTGCTTCTTACATCTACATCTTCTACACCGAGCTTGCTGGCCGTTCAGGCGCTCCAACGACGATGGATGTTGTGATAGCAGTCACTGGCATGGTGCTGTTGCTTGAAGCCACTCGCAGAGCATTAGGCCCTCCTTTAATGCTCGTGGCCGCTCTTTTTCTCTTTTATACCTTTGCCGGTCCCTACATGCCGGATGTCATTGCCCATAAAGGGGCAAGCATCAACAAAGCGATGTCCCATTTATGGTTGACCACGGAAGGCGTGTTCGGCGTTGCTCTTGGCGTATCCACCTCGTTTGTGTTCTTGTTTGTACTCTTTGGTGCCATGCTGGAACGCGCAGGTGCGGGGGCATACTTTATTAAAGTCGCCTTCTCATTGCTCGGTCACATGCGTGGTGGCCCAGCCAAAGCAGCCGTCGTCGCCTCCGGTTTATCAGGGCTTGTTTCTGGTTCTTCCATCGCAAACGTAGTGACGACAGGGACATTTACGATTCCCTTAATGAAGCGGGTTGGGTTTCCAGGCACCAAAGCGGGGGCTGTTGAAGTTGCGGCATCAACCAATGGGCAATTAACGCCGCCGATCATGGGAGCTGCAGCTTTCTTGATGGTGGAATATGTCGGTATTTCTTACGTTGAAGTCATTAAAGCGGCCATTCTGCCGGCCTTAATTTCTTATATTGCGCTGATTTATATTGTTCACTTAGAAGCCTGCAAAGCGGGCATGACAGGCTTACCTCGCCGCCACAATCCAACCATGCTGCAAAGCTTGCTCTCCTTTACGGGAACGATTTTAGGATTGTGTGTCGTCAGTGCGGTGGTTTACTACGGCATCGGTTGGACCAAGGATGTCTTTGGCGATGCCGCGACACCAATGGTGACCATTGCCTTACTGGTTGCCTACGTAGGCTTAGTCAAAATTTCCGCCAATCATGCGCAAGATGGCGCCTTGGAGATCGATGCAGAACTGACTGAAGTGCCCGATCCAGGACCGACGATCAAATCAGGTTTGCACTTTTTGCTCCCGATTGTTGTGCTTGTTTGGTGTCTCACCGTTGAACGCTTTTCTCCTGGCCTTTCAGCGTTTTGGGCGACGGTGTTCATGATCTTTATTCTTCTCACTCAACGTCCTTTGATGGCGTTGATGAACAAGAGTGGCGACATTGCACAGCAAACCAAGGCTGGTTGGACCGATCTGTTAGAGAGCTTAGTATCGGGCGCTCGCAATATGATTGGCATCGGTGTCGCAACCGCCGCTGCGGGTACCGTCGTCGGCGTGGTGACCCTAACCGGGATCGGTTTGGTCATGACCGATTTTGTTGAGTTCATTTCCGGCGGCAGCGTGATCATGATGCTGATCTTCACCGCAGTGATCAGCTTGATCCTTGGTATGGGACTCCCTACAACCGCGAACTACATTGTGGTGTCGACCTTGATGGCGCCAGTGATCGTCACGCTAGGCGCTCAGCACGGCTTGATCATTCCACTTATCGCCGTCCACCTGTTTGTGTTCTATTTCGGCATTTTGGCCGATGACACCCCTCCAGTTGGCTTAGCCGCGTTTGCCGCTGCCGCGATTGCGAAATCCGACCCGATCCGTACGGGTATCCAAGGGTTTGCTTACGACATTCGTACCGCTATCTTGCCATTCATGTTTGTCTTCAATACTCAGCTCTTGTTGATGGGCATTGATACTTGGTGGCACTTGCTGTTAACGATACTCTCCTCGATTATCGCCATGCTGATCTTCTCCGCGGCCACACAAGGCTGGTGGTTGACCAAAAACAAATGGTGGGAAACGCTGTTACTGCTAATACTTACGTTCTCGTTCTTCCGTCCAGGCTTCTGGTGGGACATGATTTACCCAGCCAAAGTTCTTTCACCAGGTATTGAGATAGAGCAAATCACTCAGAAGCTAGATGTAGGACAATCACTGGAGCTTCGTGTAGCTGGTACCAATCTAGAAGGTGATTTCACCGAAAAGACGGTCCGTTTACCTTTTGATGATAATGCAACAACCGCACTTGAACGTCTTCAGTCGATGGGGCTTTCCCTCGTTGAAGATCAAGGCAAGATGCTGGTTGATATGGTTGAATTTGACAGCCCTGCTGAAGCCTCCGGTATCGATTTCGATTGGGAAATCAAATGGGTGGTAGAAGAAGCAGATCGACCAATGAAAGAATGGGTGTTTGTCCCTTGTTTGCTGATCCTTATTTTCATGGCAGCAAATCAGAAACGCCGAATTCGATCTCAACTCATTCAAGCGTAAACATCAATAGCCCCGTGAAATCGGGGCTATATTTATCTCAAAACAGTATGCTGAAATAACAACAATAGAGATCATACCATGTACAAACAGATTCTTGTTCCCGTCGATCTGAACGATAAAGGTTTTTCAGATAGAGCCGTTGAGCTCGCGGTGTGGCACGCGCGCCAAGCCAATGCTCAATTACATTTGCTCAACGTATTGCCCGGCATTCACATGTCGATGGTGGCGAGCTACTTCCCTAAAGATGCGGCACAGAAAATGAAGCAAGATGTGGTGCAACAACTTAAGAACTTTGCGGATCAACACATTGCCGATGAAATTGTCTACAAAGTCCATGTTGCCGAAGGCAAACCTTACGCGACTATCTTAGAGTACGCTGAAAAGCTGGGGGCGGATTTGATTATCATGCCAAGCCACAAACGTTCAAAAATCGATAAAGTGGTGCTCGGTTCTGTTGCCAGTAAAGTGGTTGAGAACTCACCCATTAACGTATTGGTGGTCAAACCGCAAGCTTAGTCCCGAATTCTACTCAGTTAAGCCGGAACAAAAAAAAGGATGTCATATGACATCCTTTTTATTTTAACCATCGATTTTTAAGTGAATCATTGCTGATTACGTAACTTCACTTCTTCATCCAAACTTTCTAATTTGGCTTTCATCTTTTCGCGACAGATTTCTGCAAGCTCGCGAATATGCTCTTTGCCATAACCTTCGGTGCTAATGGGATCCAACATTTCGACAATCACGTGGCCATTATTCCAACGATTCAATTTCAGTTGATCTGTTGAACTACATACGATCGGGATAATCGGCACGCCAGCGCCAATCGCAGCGTGAAAAGCGCCCGTTTTGAAAGGCATGAGACCACGACCGCGTGAGCGTGTGCCTTCAGGAAACATCCATACCGAAACTTCACTTGCTTTCATGCTTGCCACTACCTGATCAATCGTCCCTTTGGCTTTGGTCTTATTCGCACGGTCAATCAAGATGTTACCCGTCAGCCAGTAAAGCTGTCCAAACAGCGGTAACCACGCTAGGCTCTTTTTGCCTACCGTTACAACTTTGGGTGTCACTGCCGCAGAAACGGTAAAGAGGTCCCAGTTATTTTGGTGGTTGGCAATGTAGATATGTTGACCACGTTGGTAGGCATCTTCAGGAAGACGCAGTTCCAGCTTTATGCCAAATACACGCGACATTTTGGCAAACAGACGGCCAAAGGTGAACACATGCTTAGGATTTCGAGGGCTAAGTAAACAGTAGCCACAACCAAAGACGAACATCACAACAGCAAACAACGCCGTTGCTAACAAACGCACTAGAGCAATCATTTATAACTCCGGTATTCATTCAGATAGGCATTGCACTCCCAAGATATTGAAAGCAACGCTCTACTTCTCTGACAAAAACAGCTTCTAAAATATAAAAAAGCCGAAACCTGTGTTTCGGCTATATTGGTATCAACGTAGTTTAGTTTGACTCACGAAAACGCTCAATCTTTGCACCCAGTGCATTAAGCTTGTTCTCGATTTTGTCGTAGCCACGGTCAATGTGGTAAATGCGATCAACGATGGTTTCACCCTTAGCGATACAACCTGCAATCACTAAGCTGGCTGACGCTCGTAGATCGGTCGCCATAACTTGTGCTGCGCTCAAACGCTCCACGTCACCACAGATGACAGTGTTACCTTCAATCTCCGCTTTTGCACCCATACGTTTTAGCTCTGGAACATGCATGAAACGGTTTTCAAAGATGGTTTCAGTGATCACGCCACCGCCTTTCGCCATCATATTCAGCAAGGTAAACTGTGCTTGCATATCGGTCGGGAAACCCGGGTGAGGCGCCGTGCGGATATTGACCGCTTTGAGCTCTCGACCTGTCATATCGACAGAAATCCAATCTTCACCAGTTTCAACCAAGGCGCCCGCTTCTTCCAACTTCGCCAACACGGCTTCAAGTAAATGCGCTTGCGTATTGTGGCAAACGACTTTACCGCCAGACACCGCTGCAGCAACAAGGAAAGTCCCCGTTTCGATGCGGTCTGCCACCACGGCATGCTTACCACCACCCAGACGTTCAACGCCCTCAATGGTGATGGTGTCAGTGCCTGCACCGCTGATTTTAGCCCCAAGCGTGTTGAGGAATTTCGCGGTATCGACAATTTCTGGCTCACGCGCTGCGTTATCTAAAACCGTCGTGCCTTCGGCAAGCGTGGCTGCACACATGATGGTGATCGTGGCACCTACGCTCACTTTGTCCATGACAATGTGTGCGCCTTGTAAACGGCCGTCGACATGCGCTTTAACGTAACCATCTTCTAATGTGATGGTGGCACCTAGTTGCTCAAGGCCAGTGATGTGTAAATCCACGGGACGAGCACCGATCGCACAACCACCCGGCAGAGACACTTGTCCTTGACCGAAACGAGCAACAAGCGGCCCTAATGCCCAGATCGATGCACGCATGGTTTTCACCAAATCATAAGGCGCACAATATTCATCGATAGAGCTAGGGTCAACATGAACGGAACCATTGCGTTCCACTTTGGCACCAAGGCGCTTTAGCAGCTCCATGGTGGTATCAATATCTCGAAGATGCGGCACATTGGCCACTTCAACTGGCTCTTCAGCCAGAATCGACGCAAATAAAATCGGCAGTGCAGCGTTTTTGGCACCTGAAATAGTCACCTCACCCATCAATGGCTGAGTCGACCCAATTACACGGAACTTTTCCATTATAAAACCTTAAAGAGACATCAGTTTCTTGTCACGTGCCCATTCGGCGGGCGTGTATGCTTTGATCGACAAGGCATGAATATCATTGCGTTGGATGTAGTCCATGAGTGGTTTGTAGATCAGCTGTTGCTTCTTAACGCGGCTCATTCCTTCGAAACAAGCATCAACAGCGACCACTTCATAGTGGCTACCTTCACCTTTTACATGCAACTCTTCAAGGTTGAGTGCTTCTTCTAGTAACTGTTGTACTTTTGCGCTATCCACAATTTACCCCTGATAACTTTGAATATGTTTGGCAACCACGGCTTCAACGTTGCTTAACTGAAACAGTGTGCGCAGTTGCGCTGGCACAAAACTCAGCATTATATGACAGTTTTGCTTTTTTGCATGCTCTAATAAGTGAATTAGCATCACCATTCCGGCAGAATCCACCCGTTGTACGGTTTTTAGTGAGAATTCCACCTGACTATTTCTTGGCTTCCAAGTCTGAGCAAAACGCCACAGTGATGGCACCTGTTCACGATCCAAATTACCACTTAAGCTAACTTTCTCGTCTGTCGATTGCTGCCATTGCGGGTGTGACATCAGTTTTTCGCCTCAAAACGAATCGGTTGTTTCGCTAATGCTTCCAGCTCGTTGGCGACGGCAAGAATACCATCTTGACGAATTTTACCATTCCACTCCGACTGCTTGCTGGAGAGTAAGCTGATCCCTTCGGCAACCATATCAAAAGCCAGCCAATCGCCGTTATTCTCACGACGCAATTTGAACTCTAGCTTAATGTTTGGACGGGGGGTATCAATGATATCAACTTTCACACTGGTGATGCGCTGGCCGTCTTCTACCTTAGGTTCCGGGCCAAAGAGAATTCTCTGATCCGTGTATTGCGTCAACACCTGCGCATAAGAGCTCACTAAGTACGCGCGAAACGCGTCAATAAACGCGGTGACGTCTTCACGCTTTGCCCCTTTGAGATTTGTACCCAATAACTTAAGTGCCGCGTACTTTTCATTCACGTATGGCATCAGCTCTTCTTCTACCACCACTTTGAGGTAGTCCGGATCTTGCTGAATTTTAGGTTGCTCTGCCTTTAAACGCGCAAAAGCCTGCTCTGAAACCTGCTTCATCATTTGATACGGCTCGGCTTTGTCCACTGCCGTGCTCGCCAATACATTAAGCGACATCAACAGCGAGAGACAGGTCAAAAAGAATCTTTTCATCGAATTAGTCCTTCTTAGTTTCATCTTTGTTGCCGACGCTATACAGCACTTGGCCAATCAAATCTTCCAATACCAATGCCGATTTGGTGTCTTCAATAAAGTCACCATCTTTAAGCATCTGCTCGTCTTCAAAAACGAATCCTGGCACTAAGCCAATATACTGCTCACCAATCAAGCCGGATGTCAGTATCTGCACACTCGAGGTTTCCGGAAACTGGTTGTAGAGACTGTTGATCGACAGCGATACGACAGGCACCAAAGTTTCAGGATTCAACGAAATGTCGGATACGCGTCCAATCACCACCCCTCCCACCTTCACAGGCGAGCGCACTTTGAGACTACCGATGTTGTCAAACTGTGCTTTGAGCGTGTAAGTATTGCCCGAGCCTAGCCCCTTTACGTCAGCGACTTGAAAAATCATGACCAGAATTGCGCAAATTCCCGCCAAGACAAAGCTGCCAACCCATAATTCTGTTTTACGTGTTTGTTGCATGTTTAATTCCCAAACATCAACGCAGTGAGGACAAAATCCAGCCCCAACACCGCTAAAGAAGAGTGAACCACCGTGCGAGTCGTCGCACGGCTGATGCCTTCCGAAGTTGGAATAGCATCGTAACCATTAAAGAGCGCAATCCAAGTCACGGTAATGGCAAAGACCACGCATTTGATCATGCTGTTACCAATATCTTGCCCTAACTCCACCGAAGCTTGCATGGCTGACCAAAAACTGCCGTGGTCGATGCCTTTCCAGTCAACACCCACCAATTGGCCGCCCCAAATACCCACGGCCATGAAGATCATCGCCAACAGCGGCATCGAGATAATGCCTGCCCACAACCTTGGCGCTATGATTCTTTTTAGGGGGTCAACCGCCATCATCTCCATACTAGAAAGTTGCTCTGTCGCTTTCATCAGGCCAATTTCAGCCGTGAGCGCAGAGCCCGCTCGCCCAGCAAACAACAAAGCCGTCACAACTGGCCCTAGCTCACGCAATAACGACAGCGCGACCATTTGCCCTAGGCTGCCTTCTGCGCCGTAATCCACCAAAATCACGTAGCCTTGTAGACTCAACACCATACCAATGAAGAGTCCAGAGACCACGATGATGGCTAAAGACTGCACCCCCACGTTATAGATTTGCTTTACCAATAGTGGCAGCGTTTTTCGCGGTTGTGGTCTCCCCGCAAGTGCACCGGCAAGCATTAAACTCGCCTTACCAAATGATTGACATAAGCTAAGGAAGCGACGCCCGAGCGCTGAAATCATGTCGACTAAGTTAGGCATCGTGAAATAAATCCTTTTCTATGGGTTGCGCGGGAAAACGAAACGGCACAGGACCATCCGCTTCACCCAATAAAAATTGTTGAACACGAGGATCGCTGTTGTTGCGCAGCTCCTCTGGTGTGCCTTTCGCGATCACTTTGCCATCCGCCAGCAGATACACCCAATCGGCAATGCTCATCACCTCCGGGACATCATGAGAAACGACAACGGCCGTGACCCCTAAGGCACTGTTCAAATTACGAATCAACTCAACCAGCACCCCCATGGTGATCGGATCCTGACCAACAAAAGGTTCGTCATACATGATCAGTTCTGGGTCGAGCGCAATGGCTCTTGCTAGGGCAGCTCGACGAGCCATACCGCCGGATAACTCACTTGGCATCAGTTCAGCAGCCCCTCTCAGGCCAACCGCTTCAAGCTTCAATAACACTAAAGTGCGAATGAGTGAGTCACTCAGTTGAGTGTGTTCACGTAAAGGAAAGGCGACGTTATCGAAGACATTGAGATCAGTAAACAGCGCGCCGGATTGAAACAGCATGCTCATTTTTTTTCTGGCGTGATAAAGCTTAGAGCGAGACAAACTAGGAATATTGACACCATCAAACCAAATCTCACCACTTTCCGGCAAGATTTGCCCACCAATCAGGCGAAGCAATGTGGTCTTTCCAATTCCAGATGGCCCCATGATGGCCGTCACCTTTCCTTTGGGAATACGCAAATCGATGTTGTCGAAAATCTTACGTTGGCCACGGGAAAACGTCAGTCCATGAATCGTTACTAAATCGTTGTGTGACATACTCTCTCTTTATTTACTCAGGTATTCCCCTGCGTTTTTTCATCGCGATTGTGTCGATTGGCGACAAATTCGGCAAGCCATGATAAGCAGATTATTTCAGAATTAAAAGCAGTGTTCGATTAATTCCTTTGAACCATCACTCAATTCAATAGACTTTCTTTCTGCACTCTTTATCAATCCTACCGAAAAATAACACCTTATCGGCTCATCTCTCATTTTCCTTACATATTAGCCTTTACCGCTTACGAGGATGTAATTTGTTACCACTTTGGCTTCCATTTTTGTCGGCAAAAGGTCAAAATTAGCGGTTAATCATTCAACTTATCATTACTTTCTGGAACTTATCATGCTCGAAGCCGTCGCGCTGCTTATCGTTGGTCTCATTTTGTTAGTCTGGAGTGCCGACAAACTTGTTTTTGGTTCAGCCGCCCTCGCTCGCAATATCGGTATTTCTCCATTGGTCATCGGTATGACCATCCTCGCAATGGGCTCCTCCGCACCAGAAATGATGGTTTCAGCCACCGCTGCACTTGACGGTAAAACCGATACCGCAGTGGGTAATGTTTTAGGTTCGAATATCGCCAACATCGCCCTGATTCTTGGTATTACCGCGTTAGTTCGCCCACTGTCGATCAACTCTGCCGTAGTACGTCGTGAGTTGCCGCTCATGATTGGTGTGACTGTCTTGGCTGGCATCCTGCTTTGGGATAGTCACCTTGGTTTCTATGAAGGCGTGCTGCTGTTTGTTTTATTTACCTTATTCCTAGTCGCGATGCTGCAAATCAGCCGTCGTGAACAAAAAACCGGAGATGCCTTCTTAGAAGAGCAAGAGTCGGAAATTCCTCAAGGCGTCAGCAATCCAAAAGCCGCAATGTGGATCGTCATTGGTCTGATCCTTTTACCACTCGCGGCCGATATGCTAGTGGATAATGCGGTCATCATTGCCAAATACTTTGGCATGAGTGACTTGGTGATTGGTTTAACCATTATTGCCGTGGGCACCAGCTTGCCAGAGCTGGCCGCGTCTTTGGCGGGCGCTCTGAAAGGTGAAGATGACATGGCGGTCGGTAACATCATCGGCTCCAACGTTTTCAATATTCTTGCCGTGATGGGGATCCCCGGTATTCTCAACCCATCATTTATTAGTGAATACGCAATGGGACGTGATTTTTGGGTAATGCTGGCGATTTCCTTACTTTTGGTTGTCATGGCATTGGGCAAATCTCGCAGAATTAGTCGTACCGAAGGTGGTATCCTACTGACCTGCTTTATCGGTTATCAGGCCTATCTGTTAATGAACATGGCAGCGTAAGCTGTTTCGCTAGGAGTACACATGACCCTGTCCTTTGATTATCGTGCGGTAGCAAAACAAGTTTTAGCCACGGAAATACGCGGTCTTGAGCAGTTATCGCAATATTTTGATGAGCAATTTGAGCAAGCGTGCGAATTAATCCTGAATAACGCTGGAAAAGTGGTTGTTATGGGGATGGGGAAATCAGGCCATATCGGGAAAAAGATCGCCGCCTCGTTAGCCAGCACCGGCACTTCCTCGTTCTTTGTCCATCCAGGGGAAGCTTCGCACGGTGATTTAGGAATGATCGAACGTGGTGACATCGTCCTTGCCATTTCCAACTCCGGTGAATCCTCAGAAATTCTCGCGCTCTTTCCGGTGTTAAAGCGATTGGGTATCCGCATCATCAGCATGACTGGCAAACCCAGCTCAACCATGGCAAAACTGGCCGATTACCATTTACAGATCACCGTTCCTGAAGAAGCGTGCCCGTTGGGTTTGGCTCCAACCACCAGCACAACGGCTACTTTAGTGATGGGTGATGCCATGGCTGTGGCCTTGCTGCAAGCTCGCGGCTTTACCGCTGAGGATTTCGCACTGTCCCATCCTGGTGGCGCGCTGGGAAGAAAGCTATTATTGAAACTCAACGACATCATGCATACGGGCGAACAGTTACCACGCGTATCTCCGGATGCTTTAGTGCGTGATGCGTTATTGGAGATCTCCCAAAAAGGCCTTGGCATGACGGCCATTGTGGATAAAGACAATCTGTTGCTCGGCATTTTTACTGACGGAGACTTACGCCGTATCTTAGATAAGCGTGTCGACATTCACAACGCACAGATCGGCGAAGTGATGACCAAACACCCAACGGTTGCCAATCCAAGCATGCTCGCGGTTGAAGGGCTCAATCTCATGCAACAAAAGAAAATTAACGGTTTAATGTTGTGCCAAGATGGTAAACTGGTTGGCGCATTAAATATGCACGATTTATTGAAAGCGGGAGTCATGTAGTGACGCAATTCGTTGAAACTTTATACGGTCCAGTAGAGCAAGCGATCGTCGATATTGCCCGCGATATTAAACTTCTCATTTGTGATGTGGATGGGGTATTTTCTGACGGTCTGATTTATATGGGCAATCAGGGAGAAGAGTTGAAAACTTTCCACACCCGAGACGGTTATGGCGTCAAAGCACTCATGAATGCGGGCATTGAAATTGCGATTATTACAGGTCGTCAGTCACAGATCGTCGAAAACCGAATGAAGGCATTAGGTATTTCACTCATTTATCAAGGTCAGGATGATAAAGTCCGCGCCTACTACGATATTTGTGACAAACTCTCCATCCTCCCAGAACAAACCGGGTATATTGGAGACGATTTAATCGACTGGCCTGTGATGGAAAAAGTCGCACTACAAGTTTGTGTTGCAGATGGTCATCCATTACTGGCACAACGCGCCAACTATGTTACCCGCATTAAGGGGGGGCATGGCGCAGTGCGTGAAGTTTGCGATCTCATTTTACAGGCACGTGGAGAATTAGACGCTCACAAAGGTCTGAGTATATGAGTTTTTCTCGGCTGATTTATTTACTGCTGTTTTTCGTTGTGAGTTGGTCTTGCTACTACTTGTATGGCCAACGTGAAGCTCAATCTGTACAAGTGGCACCCAATTTAGAGCTACCGATGTTTAGTGGCGAATCACTCAATAACATCAGCTATAACTCTGATGGCATACGAAGCCATCAGATCTCTTCGTCACATTTGGATCACTATGCCAAAAGTGGCGATACCGTTTTTGAAAATCCGAGTTTAGTCATCTACCGCGATGGCGACACGATCGAATGGAAAATCACAGCTCGACGCGCCGTGCTGGATGAAGAACAAGTTTTGACCCTCTCCGACCACGTAAGAATGCAAAACTTGTTGCCAGGTGCCAGCTTCGAAATGCTGTCTACGGACAAACTGGAAATCGATCTGTCAAATCGAGATTTTCATGCTGACCAGCAGGTTTTATTGATTGGTCCACAATTTGAAACCACCGGAGAAGCGATGAAGGGTAACCTGAAAACCAACACAGCGACTCTGTATAATCATGTACAAGGTAGATATGAAACCCTTACACCTTAGTCTTTTTGCTCTTATGCTGGCCACCAGCAACGCCTATGCGTTGAAATCTGATACTCAGCAGCCTGTTTATATTGATTCCGATTCACAGCAATTAGATATGCGTAGTAATCAAGTCATCTTTGATGGTGACGTCTCTCTCAAACAGGGCAGCATCAATATCAATGCCGATAAAATCGTCGTCACACGCGATCCTGAGAGCAATACGATTAAAAAGATCGAAGCCTTTGGCCAGCCAGCGACCTTTTCACAATTGATGGATGACGGCAAAACGCTCAGCGGCAGCGCTAAACAGCTCGATTACAGCATCGATAACGATCAGTTGACGATGAAAGGTCAAGCGGAGCTTGCGCAAGACAACAACGTCATCAAAGGTTCGTCCATTGTCTACCAAATTGCTTTACAAAAACTGATGGCCGACAGCTCTAAAAATGAGCGTGTCACCACCGTTTTACAGCCAAGTCAGGTGAATAACTAATGGCGGTATTGAGCGCAAAACACTTAGCGAAAAGCTATAAAAAACGCAAAGTCGTTACAGACGTTAGCTTGCAGGTTGAATCGGGCCAAATCGTGGGATTACTGGGCCCCAACGGCGCAGGCAAAACCACCTCGTTTTACATGATTGTAGGACTGGTGCCTCGCGATGAAGGCTCAATTAAGATCGATGATCGTGACATCAGTATTCTTCCGATGCATAGCCGCTCTAAATTGGGCATTGGTTATTTGCCGCAAGAAGCGTCGATTTTCCGTAAGCTCTCCGTTGAAGACAACATCATGGCTGTGCTGCAAACTCGCAATGAGCTCACACGCGAAGAACGTCAGGACAAACTGGAAGACTTATTAGAAGAGTTCCACATTCAGCACATTCGTCACAGCGCGGGCATGGCATTATCCGGCGGTGAACGTCGTCGAGTGGAAATTGCCCGAGCGTTAGCGGCCAACCCACAATTCATTCTATTGGATGAACCTTTTGCCGGCGTTGACCCCATTTCGGTCATTGATATCAAAAAAATTATCGAACATCTGCGCGATCGAGGCTTAGGTGTCCTGATTACCGACCACAACGTACGTGAAACCTTAGACGTCTGTGAAAAAGCTTACATCGTTAGCCAAGGTCGTTTGATTGCGGAAGGAACACCTGAACAAGTTCTCAACAATGAACAGGTAAAACAAGTTTATCTCGGCGAACAATTCCGACTATGATTAAATGAAGAACAACAGAACCAATTACGAGAATAAAAGGTAAGTACTACTGAATGAAACCTTCATTACAACTCAAGCTAGGTCAACAGTTAGCCATGACGCCTCAGCTCCAGCAGGCCATACGTTTGCTGCAGCTGTCCACCTTGGATTTACAGCAAGAAATCCAAGAAGCGCTGGAATCAAATCCCTTATTGGAAGTGGAAGAGCATCAAGAAGAAGCGCAACTGAATGGCGAAGACAAAGCGATCAATGAAGGTTCCGATTCTGATGATTTTTCTGTTGAGATCGACATTCCTGACAGCTCTGATGTGATTGAAAAATCCGAGATCAGTAGCGAACTGGAAATCGACACCACCTGGGATGACGTTTACAGTGCCAACTCTGGCAATACGGGCATCGCACTCGACGATGACATGCCGGTCTATCAAGGTGAAACGACGGAAACACTGCACGACTACTTACAGTGGCAACTGGATTTAACCCCGTTTAGCGATACTGACCGCATGATCGCCTTTGCCATCATTGATGCCGTCGACGACACTGGCTACCTCACCATCAGCCCTGAAGAGATCTTAGAAAGCCTGAACAGCGTCGATATCGAACTCGACGAAGTGGAAGCCGTACGCAAACGCATCCAACAGTTCGATCCCCTTGGTGTCGCGTCGCAAAACCTACAAGAATGCTTGCTGCTACAACTGGCCACATTTCCTATCGAGACCCCTTGGCTAGCCGAAGCCAAAATGGTCCTGAGCCATCACATTGATGCGCTAGGCAATCGCGATTACAAGCTGATCGTCAAAGAAGCGAAGCTTAAAGAAGAAGACCTACGTGAAACGCTCAAACTGATCCAGCAACTTGATCCAAGGCCTGGCAGTAAGATCAATGCCATCGAGCCTGAGTACGTGATTCCAGATGTATCCGTATTTAAAGAGCATGGCAAATGGAGTGTCGCGATCAATCCAGACAGCATTCCAAAATTAAAAGTAAATCAACAGTATGCGCAACTAGGCAAAGGCAGCAGCGCCGATAGCCAGTACATTCGCAGCAATTTGCAAGAGGCGAAATGGTTAATTAAGAGCCTTGAGAGCAGAAACGAGACGCTGCTCAAAGTTGCACGTTGCATAGTTGAACATCAACATGATTTCTTCGAGTATGGGGAAGAAGCAATGAAACCTATGGTGCTAAATGATGTGGCAACCGCGGTTGAGATGCATGAATCCACCATCTCACGCGTGACAACCCAGAAGTTTATGCACACACCTAGAGGTATCTTTGAATTGAAATATTTCTTCTCTAGCCATGTTAGTACGGATAGTGGAGGAGAATGTTCATCGACAGCAATTCGCGCACTCATTAAGAAGTTAGTCACTGCCGAAAACAGTGCGAAACCACTGAGTGATAGCAAAATTGCTGCCTTACTGGCAGACCAAGGGATCCAGGTCGCACGGCGAACGATAGCTAAGTACCGCGAGTCCTTAGGCATTGCCCCATCTAGTCAGCGAAAACGCCTACTTTAGGCCTCAACTGAAAAGGAAAGTCTATGCAAATCAATATTCAAGGCCATCATGTTGATCTTACCGATTCAATGCAGGACTATGTTCACTCCAAGTTTGACAAACTTGAACGATTTTTTGATCACATCAATAGCATACAAGTTGTACTTAAAGTTGAAAAAATTCACCAGATCGCGGAAGCTACGCTCCACGTCAATCAAGGTGAAATTCACGCCTCCTCTGACGATGAGAACATGTACGCCGCGATTGATTCGCTGGTGGATAAACTGGTTCGCCAGTTGAACAAACACAAAGAAAAACTACACAGTCATTAACCATGCAACTTAGCACAATACTTTCTCTGGACTGCACCAAAAGTGCAGTCCAGTGTTCTAGCAAAAAACGCGCACTAGAAATCATCAGTAACTTGGTCGCAGAGCACACAGGCCAAGATTCCACCGAACTCTTTGAATGTATGCTTAGCCGCGAGAAAATGGGCAGTACCGGTATCGGTAATGGTATTGCGATTCCACACGCGCGCATGACCGCCGCAGACAAAGCTGTCGCCGTTCTTTTGCAATGTGAAGAACCGATCGATTTTGATTCGATTGATAACCGTCCTGTGGATCTCCTTTTTGCTTTATTGGTCCCAGAAGAGCAGTGTAAAGAGCACCTCAAAACGCTTTCGTCGATGGCAGAGCGCCTCAGCGACAAGCAAGTTCTGAAGTTGCTGCGCGCAGCGCAAAGCGATCAAGAACTGTACGACATCATGACCAATCAGTAACGGAAACCAACCATGCGTCTTATTGTAGTGAGTGGGCACTCCGGTGCAGGGAAAAGTGTCGCGCTACGTGTGTTAGAAGATATGGGTTACTACTGCGTAGATAATCTCCCGGTTAACCTGCTGGAATCTTTCATACAATCAGTTTCGGAAAGTAAACAGAATGTCGCGGTCAGTATTGACGTTCGCAACATTCCGAAGAAACTGAAAGAGCTGACAACAACGCTACAAAAGCTGAAATCCAGCATTGACCTTTCGATTCTCTTTTTAGATGCGGATAAAGCTACCCTTCTCAAACGCTACAGTGAGACTCGCCGTGTTCACCCTCTTTCTCTAAGTGATGAGTGCCATACCCTAGATCAAGCGATCGACCTTGAGAAAAAAATGCTCAAGCCATTGAAAGAGATCGCCGATATCTTACTCAACAGCAGCAACCAATCACTGCACGATCTCAGTGAAGACGTACGCTACCGAATTGAAGGAAAAGAGCGTAATAAGCTCATCATGGTGTTCGAGTCTTTTGGCTTCAAATTTGGTTTACCAACAGACGCTGACTACGTGTTTGACGTCCGCTTTCTGCCCAACCCTCATTGGGAACCTGCGTTGCGTCCGATGACGGGGTTGGATGCGCCCATCAAAACCTTCTTAGAAAGCCATGATGAAGTGTTAGAACTCAAAAGGCAGATTCAAACGTTTATAGAGCATTGGTTGCCTTTGCTGGAAAAAAACAATCGCAGCTATTTAACCGTGGCGATTGGCTGTACGGGAGGGAAACATCGCTCCGTCTACTTAACTCAGCAAATCGGCGAATATTTCGCAGCGATGGGGCACACCGTTAAGATCCGCCACACCACTTTGGAAAAACGCAACAAGGAATAGCCGTGGAACTCAGCCGCAAAGTACTCATACAGAATCGACTTGGCTTGCACGCTCGTGCTGCCGTCAAATTGGTAGAACTGGCACAAAGCTTTGCCGCCGAAGTCACCATCGACAACGAAGAAGACAAAACCGCCGCGGCTGACAGCGTGATGGGGCTACTCATGCTTGAGTCTGCACAAGGGCAATATGTGACCATTCATGCCAGCGGAGAACAGGCAGAACAAGCCCTGGACGCCATTTGTCATCTTATCGAAGATAAGTTTGAAGAAGGCGAATAGCCTTCTTCACTTTCACACTCTGCACACTTTCCCCGTCACGAATCATCACAACTGCTATTCTTTTCATAGCCAAGGTTACTCAGTAAACCAATTGTTTCTTTGGAAGAAATACTGACAGAGTTTTGTCGAGCGAGCATGCTTTCTCGGGTTACTTGTGTGGCGAATTAAGTTATTATTCAACACATTGTAAATATCTAGGAATCAGGGGGTCACCGTGGCAGAGCAAATTGAATTCGACCAAGCTCACCAAGCCCTCCAGGAAGTTTCTGAAGCGCTCGAAAATGGCCGCTTCGTTCACGTCCGCCGTCAGCTTCAGGACATGGAGCCTGAAGATATTGCCCATCTACTTGAAGCATCCCCGCGTAAAAGCCGCGAAGTCTTATGGCAACTTACCGACCCTGAGGATTATGGTGAAATCCTTGACGAGCTGAGTGAAGACGTCAAAGACAGCCTTGTCTCAAAAATGGCCCCCGAGGATCTCGCCGAAGCGACCGAAGGGATGGACACCGATGACGTTGCTTACGTTCTACGTAGCCTACCAGATAACGTTTCTCGTGAAGTACTGGCGCAAATGGACGCGGCGGATCGTCTGCGCGTGGAAACCGCGCTGTCCTATTCTGAGGACACGGCCGGTGGCTTGATGAACACCGACGTGATCACCATTCGTGGTGATGTTGATGTCGATGTAGTCCTGCGTTACTTACGTATGAAAGGCGAGCTGCCGGAAAACACCGATGCACTTTACGTGATTGACGAAGAGAGCCGTTTAATTGGCGAGCTGCCTATCTCTATCCTCATCACCACCCAGCCTGATGTCAAAGTCAGTGAAGTGATGGAAGATGTGGATGACGCCATTGCGGTCACCACCAGTGACTCAGATGTGGCTAGCCTGTTTGAACGTCGAAACTGGATCTCCGCCCCCGTCATTGATGAAAATCAGCATCTGGTTGGTCGTATCACCATCGATGATGTCGTCGACGTTATTCGTGAAGATGCCGAACACTCGATGATGAGTATGGCGGGTTTGAATGACGACGAAGATACCTTTGCTCCCGTGGTTAAATCGGCGCGTAAACGCAGTATTTGGCTCGGGGCGAATGTGCTTGCCGCCTTAGCAGCCGCGTCGGTTTCCAACATGTTTGAAGCGACCCTTGATCAGATGGCGGCCATTGCGGTATTGATGACCATTGTTCCCTCCATGGGCGGCGTGGCAGGCAACCAAACGGTCGCACTGGTGATCCGTGGTTTGGCACTGGGTCATATCGGTGATGCCAACAAACGCGAACTATTGATGAAAGAAGCGGCGATCGGTTTTCTCAACGGGGTGTTATGGGCGTTGATCATCGGTGGTATCGTGGTGGCTTGGAAAGGTAACTGGCTACTCGGCGGCATCATTTCCGCCGCAATGATGACCAACTTAATTGTCGCGGGCATCGCCGGGGTAACCATCCCTATCCTTCTCAAGAAGATGAATATTGACCCTGCCTTGGCGGGCGGTATGGCGCTGACCACCGTCACTGATGTGATTGGTTTATCGGTGTTTTTAGGCCTTGCCACCATTTTGATTTAACGACCTGACGCTATCAAAATGAAAGCAGAATAGAAACGAAACAAAAAAGGTTGCTTACTGAGCAACCTTTTTCATCTCTTAACGAATGCCACAATCGCGATTATTCGCCCGCAATCTTCATCGATGGCAACAAAATAGAACCGGTTTGAATTTGTGAGCGCGTCTCTACATCGCTACCAACGGCAACGATTTGCTGGAACATCTCTTTCAAATTACCCGCAATGGTGATTTCTGACACTGGGAATTGCAACTCGCCATTTTCCACCCAGAAACCCGCCGCGCCACGCGAATAATCGCCGGTCACCACATTCACACCTTGACCCATCACTTCGGTCACAAGTAAACCCGTACCCAGCTCTTTGAGCATCTGTTGGAAATCTTGCCCTGTCGATTGCACAAACCAATTGTGGATACCACCTGCATGTCCCGTTGGCGCCATATTCATTTTACGCGCAGCGTAACTGGTGAGCAGATAAGTGGCGAGCACACCATCGGTGATGATTTCGCGATCTTGCGTGTAAACCCCTTCGCTGTCGAATGGGCTTGATGCCAAACCACGCAGAATATGCGGACGCTCAGAGATATTGAACCACTCTGGCAGCACTTGCTTGCCCAAATGATCAAGTAAGAAAGACGATTTGCGATACAAGTTACCGCCACTGATCGCCATCACTAAATGACCGATAAGCCCGGTTGCCACATCCGCGGCAAACATCACCGGGTATTTGCCCGTTTTTAGCTTGCGGGCATCTAAACGTTCAATGGTTTTTTGCGCCGCTTCGCGACCGACTTGTTCAGGACGCCACATGTCATCACGATGACGAGCGACAGTGTAGCTGTAGTCACGCTCCATTTCGCCATTTTTGCCTTCACCAATTACACAACAACTGATGCTATGGCGACTCGAGGCATAACTTGCCAATAAGCCGTGACTGTTGCCGTAGACGCGAACGCCGTAATGGCTGTCGTAACTCGCGCCATCACTCTGCTTAATTTTATCGCTGTAGTTAAGCGCATGCTCTTCAGCAGCAATGGCCATTTTCGCCGCATAATCGGGATCGGGCGTATCTGGATGGAAGAGATCCAAATCCGGAATCTCTTTCACCATCAACTCAGCAGGAGCTGGCCCTGCACAGGGATCTTCTGACGTGTATTGCGCAATATCCAAGGCCGCCAAGACAGTCTGTTCAATCGCTTTTTCACTGAGATCCGATGTCGATGCGCTGCCTTTACGCTGACCACGATAAACCGTAATGCCTAAAGCGCCATCACTGTTAAACTCGACGTTTTCTACTTCACACATGCGAGTCGAAACACTTAAGCCCGTGGTTTTGTTGATCGCAACTTCAGCACCATCGCTATGTTGCGCTGCCAGCGCGAGCGCTTTGGCAACCGCGGCTTCGAGCTCAACTCTTTGCTGAGCAACTTGCTGTTTTACATCCATATCTCAATCATCTTTGATTTGTAATGGCATAAGAATAACAAGAATTTCGCTTTCTCCCCACGATTCTTGTTAAAATAGGGCTAATCTTATTTTGAGAAAGTGATATAGGCAGAAAAGATGGCCCGTAAAAACCAAAAAGCGCCATGGGAACCTGAAGAAGAGTACATCCTAGTCAGCAAGTCTGAAATGAAGCGTGATATGGACGCGCTACAGAAGTTGGGTGAAGAGCTAGTGGAACTCAAACCTTCGGTATTGGCTAAGTTCCCAATCAGCGAAGAGTTACTTGATGCAATCAAAGATGCGCAGCGTTTCAAAAACGAAGCCCGTCGTCGCCAGTTGCAATACATTGGTAAAGTGATGCGCCAAGAAGATCCAGAGCCAATTCAAGCGGCGCTGGACAAAATCCGTAACAAGCACTCGCAAAACACCGCCGTGCTACACAAGCTAGAAACGCTGCGTGAACGTATTGTTGAGCAAGGTGACAGTGCAATTGATGATGTGGTTGCCCTTTACCCTGACGCGGATCGTCAACGCCTACGCCAGCTAGCACGTATGGCGACGAAAGAGAAGCAAGCGAATAAGCCGCCAAAGGCCTACCGTGAAATCTTCCAAATCTTAAAACAGCTTAATGATGATGCGGTTTCAGACTCGATCGAAAACGAGCTAAAACAGTAATAGCAACGCTGTAAAACATAAAAACAAAGGTTGGCTCACTGCCAACCTTTTTTATCTCTGCACCACAACAGATCGTTGCCGCCTTTTATCTATCATACTGCGGCTTGGAAAAACTCTACCAACTCTGGGTGGCTGTGCTTTTCATTGAGGCTCGCAATAGGCCCATGCGCGGCAATGGTACCCTTGTCTATGTAGGCAAAGTGGCTAGCAATGGCACGTGCATCACTTAAATGATGCGTCACCATCAAGACCGTAATGGCACGCTCTTGCGCCAGCAGTTTGACGAGCGAGAGCATTTCTTCACGCAAGACTGGATCGAGTGCGGAAAACGGCTCATCCAGTAACCAAATTGGGTTGGGCTGGACAAAACAACGCGCAAGGGCCACTCGCTGTCGCTGACCACCAGAGAGCTGTTCAGGCAGCCGATCTAAATAGGCTTCAATGCCAACCTGCTTTGCCGCTTGCTCCACTTGCTTTTGTTGCTGCGACGTCAGTTTCAAACCGGGATGCAATCCCAACGCAATGTTGTCGCGCACCGTGAGATGAGCAAACAAATTGTGTTCTTGAAACAACATCGAAAAAGGACGTTGCGCTGGAGAGAGTGTATTGAGCAAACGCCCATCCAATGCCATGCGACCCGACTGAGGCGCAATGAACCCCGCCAGCAGCGCCAGCAAGGTGGACTTTCCTGCCCCACTTGGCCCCATCAACGCCACAATACTGCCTGCTTCTACCTCTAAATCAAAAGCAAACAGATCTTGATGATAATAATAATGCACCTGTTGCAGCGTTAGCATGGCGCCTTCTCCTGATGTTGATTCGATTTGGTACTGAGTAAGGACTCACTCAGGGCAAAACAGCCGACACTCAGCAGCAATAACGTGAGTGACACCACCGCTGCTGCCTCCATTTGATAACTGCCGAGTAACTGGTACAGATAGAGTGGTAGAGTACGAAAATCTTGGCTACCAAATAAGGCAATTGCGCTCAAATCGCCAATGGAAAACATAAAACAGAGCGCAAACGCATTGGCAAAAGGTTTACGCAGTGCGCGCCACTCAACGATTTTAAAACGATTCCACCCGCTTAAGCCCAATGTAGCAGCCAAGTATTGATACTGCTGCTCGCAATGCAACATCGGCTGAGCGAGCGTTTTAACGGCGTATGGTAATGCCATCAAACTGTTGACGATGATGACGATCAACAGCGCCAAACTGAACACATCTGCAAAACTACGCAGCAATAAAAACAGCCCAGTACTCACCACCAAACCTGGCGTCACCAAGATGATGGTGCCCACCATCTCAATGCCGTCTGCAGGGTATCGCAGACCACGCAACCGCCATGCACGACTGGTGAGCAAAATAGCAATCGCTGCACCCACGGCTAAGGTGGCGGCACCAAACGCTACACGTAACGAGGCCCCCAGAGCGGACCAAAATCGACCATCACTGATCACGTCAGGGAGCTTGCTGTTTATCCCGCTGGCCACCACAAACAGCAGCGGCGGAACCACCAGCAGTGTCGCCAGTGCTATCCACGCATAATCCCACATCAAATGACGCTTAGAAGCTGGGGTTAATTGAACGAAACGGGTGTGGCTGCCAACCGAGACAGGCAGCGGTTTAGTCAATCGCTGCAGCGTCAACACCAGCAAGCTACACAATAACATTTGCCAGATCGCCAGTAGCGCTCCAGCTTGTAAGTCAAAATCAAATTTTATCGCTTGGTAGATAGCCAGTTCGATGGTGGTCGATTTTGGGCCGCCACCGAGGGCCATGACCGTGGCAAAGCTGGTGAAGCAAAGCATGAACACCAAGCCACACACATGTGGTAGTTGCTGGCGCAATCGCGGCCATTCGACCCAACGAAACTTCTGCCAACTGTTCATACCAAGATGAGCCGCCAATTTGTGCTGCTCTGCCGGAATCGACTCTAAGGTTTGCAGCAGCAATCGCGCTGCATACGGCAAATTGAAAAACACGTGCGCGAGCAAAATGCCGCTCAATCCGTAGATCGAAAAGGGCAATTTGGCGTCAAAGCTCGCCAATACACTCGCCAACCAACCACTGTTCCCATAAATGGCCAACAAGCCAAACACGCCTACCAATACTGGCAGCACTAAAGTTGACGCAAACAATTTGAGCAATAACGAACGGCCAACAAAATGTCGCCGAGACAAGGCGTGCGCGACAGGAAGCGCCAAGCCGACACTCAGCAGCATCGATAGCGTCGCTTGAAGAAAACTAAATTGCGTAACATGGCGGTAATAAGGATCTTGCCATACCGCCGTGAGATCCAGCGTCGGCGTCGCCAACAAGAGCGCCGAGAGAGCAGAAACAACAAAGGTCGCGATGATCATCGCGACCCCAATGCCCAACTTAGGAACCGAATTCAATGCGACGCCTTAAAACGTCAACGCGCTTTGCCATTCGCGAATCCAAGCTTTACGCTGCTTCGCCACCTCTTCCGCACTGAAACTCAACGCCTTCTCAGGCACGGTTAAACTGCGGTAGCCCTCTGGCAGCGTCACGTTGGTCACTGGGTACATCCAGTTGCCCGTAGGCATTGCGCTTTGGAACTCATCGCTCAAAATGAAACTCATAAACTGATCAGCCAGCGCTGAGTTCTGACTACTTTTCACTTTTGCGGCGACTTCCACTTGCATGTAGTGCCCTTCACTAAAACCCGCCGCGGCATATTGCGCATCATTTTCGGCAATCAGGTGGTACGCCGGTGAGGTGGTGTAAGAGAGCACCATGTCCGATTCGCCTTTGAGGAACATCGAATACGCTTCCGACCAACCTTTCGTGACCGTCACGGTTTTCTTCGCCAGTTGCTGCCATGCGCCCGTCACGTCATCGCCATACACCGACTTCATCCACAGCATCAAACCTTGACCGGGTGTTGAAGTGCGAGGGTCTTGGTAGATGACTTTCAGATCGTCGCGTGATTCCACCAGCTCTTTTAAGCTCTTGGGTGGATTCGTCAGTTTGCCTTTGTTGTAAACAAACGCAAAGTAACCGTAGTCATAAGGAATAAACGTGTCGTCAGCCCAACCATTTGGCAATGACAGTGCTTGGGTGTTCACTTGATGTGGCGCCAGCAAACCTGTGGCTTTAGCTTCTGCCATCAAATTATTATCCAAACCTAAAACAATATCCGCTTTGGTATTGCTGCCTTCTAAACGTAAGCGGTTGAGAATTGACACCCCATCGTCCAGCGCGACAAAATTCACATCGCAGCCACACTGCGCTTCAAATGCTTTTTCGACTGTCGGGCCTGGGCCCCAATCGGAGGCAAAAGAATCGTAGGTGTAAATGGTTAAGGTTTTGTCCGCCGCAAGTGCAGAAGAAGAGATGCCCATCATTGACGTGATTGACGCTAGGGCTATCAGGTTTAGAGTGTGTTTCACTGCTCGCTCTCCATTTCGCATGAGTTGAGCGGCACAGGCTTGAGGTAGGTGTTAATCGTCCTTGCTAATTAATCCCGACTCAATTCCTACGCCAGCATTATCTGGTTCAGGTTTACGGGTCCTAGGCCTTTGCCTAGTCTCAGCCACTGCGATGCAATAAAACACCACAGTTAAGCGCCCCGATGAGTGGTTCGGATTGTAATCGGAATGATCTCTCTTGGCTATACAGAGTCACCGTCATTGCGATGATCGTATCCCCAACGTGGCACCAAAACCTGTTCGATGCCGAGATGATCCAAGATACGCGCGACCATAAAATCAATCAGATCGTCTATCGACTGCGGTTGATGATAGAAACCGGGCGCGGCGGGCATGATGGTGACCCCGAGCTGAGAAAGCTTGTGCATGTTTTCAAGATGCAAGGTCGAAAAGGGCGTTTCACGCACCACTAAAATCAATTGGCCACGCTCTTTCATCACCACATCCGCAGCACGCTCAATTAAATTATCCGACATACCATGAGCGATCGCCGCCACACTCCCTGCCGAGCAAGGGCAAACCACCATCTGCTTCGGTGCGGCCGAGCCAGAAGCCACTGGCGAAAACCAATCGTCTTTACCACACACCACCAGCTTGTCGGCATCACAAGCCAAATGGGCCACCAGCGCTTGCTGCGCGGCGTCAGGATTGGCTGGCAGTTTGAGACCATGCTCGGTTGCCAATACCACTCTTGCCGCAGAAGAGATCAGCAGGTAGACACGGTAATCTGCCGCCAGTAATTGCTGTAATAAACGTAACCCATAAGGCGCGCCAGAGGCGCCCGTAAAGGCTAACGTGATCGATTTTTCTTGGTTTGTCATGCTCATCTAATATGTGTCTTTTCTAGCGCGTTGAACTCTCT
Source organism: Vibrio sp. CCUG 15886 (assembly GCF_028570825.1). Classification (NCBI taxonomy): domain Bacteria; kingdom Pseudomonadati; phylum Pseudomonadota; class Gammaproteobacteria; order Vibrionales; family Vibrionaceae; genus Vibrio; species Vibrio sp. CCUG 15886. The sequence goes on from NZ_JAQQBT010000005.1 coordinate 244,668, forward strand.
AAAGCGGTCAGTAATTTGCCATGAATGCCTTCAAAACCGCCATTGCTCATGACCAAAATTTGCGTTCCTGCCTCGGCGCGCTGCGCAATGTTGGCCACAAATTGGTCAATGTTATCACTGGTGAATGCCGGTTGCTGACATTGCGCCGCGACGTCCTGCACCGACCAAGCAATTGACTCTGGTTGGTAAAGGAACACTTCATCTGCCTGCTTGAGTGAAGCCGCCAAGGTCTCTTTGTGCACGCCACGTTTCATAGTGGCTGAGCGTGGCTCCAGTACCGCGATGATTTTCTTATCACCCACCTTATTACGTAAACCAGCAAGAGTCAGTTCAATCGCAGTTGGGTGATGGGCAAAATCGTCATACACCGCCACGCCATTGATTTCCCCTTTCAGCTCTAGGCGACGCTTGGTATTAATAAAGCGCCCTAGTGCCTCACAAGCCAGATCTGCTGTCACACCCACATGGCGCGCTGCTGCGATCGCCATCAACGCATTATCGACATTATGATCGCCGACTAAGTCCCATTGCACCGTGCCTACTTGCTCACCCTGTAGCCACACTTCAAAGTGTGAACCATCTTTGCTGAGTTTGACCGCTTGCCACTCGCCGTCCTGACCAGAAAACTCCTGGTCACTCCAGCAGCCTCGTGACAACACATCCGCTAATGCGCCGTCTTGCTTGGGCGCCAAAATACGGCCATTACCGGGAACAGTACGCACTAAGTGGTGGAATTGTCGCTTGATCGCTTCAAGATCATCAAAGATGTCAGCATGATCAAACTCTAGGTTATTCATGATCAAGGTGCGAGGATGGTAATGCACAAACTTAGATCGCTTGTCGAAAAAAGCACTGTCATATTCGTCGGCTTCGACGACAAAAAACATGCTTTCGCCTAAACGCGCGGAGACACCGAAGTTACCAAGCACGCCACCAACAAGAAATCCCGGCTGGTAACCACAATCTTCCAAAATCCACGCCAGCATGCTCGAGGTAGTGGTTTTACCGTGTGTGCCCGATACCGCCAATACCCAGCGGTCATGCAACAAAAACTCCTGCAGCCACTGCGGCCCAGAGGTGTAACGCAGGTTGTGATTCAACACATATTCAACACAAGGGTTACCCCGGCTCATGGCATTGCCAATCACCACCAAGTCTGGTGCAGGATTAAGTTGCGAAGGATCAAAGCCTTCAATAATTTCAATACCTTGAGACTCGAGCAAGGTGCTCATTGGTGGGTAAACATTGGCGTCAGAGCCGGTCACTTTGTGGCCCAACTGTCGCGCTAAAATCGCAGCACCACCCATGAAAGTGCCACAAATTCCCAAGATATGAATATGCATAAATTGAATCCTGCCATCAGACTGTTTTTTCTCGTTCTCATTATCATGATAACCGTTAGAAAAGCGAGCAGCATTGTTGGCCTTGTGCCACATGCCGCTCAGTTTTTACTGTTGAGTGGAAGCAAACGCTGTTTTTTCAGCCACTTTTTATCGAACTCTTCCGTGTAATCAACCGGTTTCATTCGACATACAAATTGAGATCTGCGTCGGTTACTTCATTACCATTAATAAGATCTAAACCTTACACTTATTGGGAGCGCAAACGATAACCTTCGTCACATCCATCAAGAGATGCCGCTCACACTCCCCCAACATTATTCAGCGAAGTTTAAGGAAATAACATGTCTGGAATGCGCACCCTTGGCGAGTTCATTGTTGAGAAACAAGCGGACTTCCCCCACGCTAGCGGTGATCTCTCTTCTCTTTTGTCGTCGATTCGCTTGGCGGCCAAAATCGTTAACCGTAAAATCAACAAAGCGGGTCTCGTTGATATCACAGGCGCGGCAGGAGTAGAGAATATACAAGGCGAAGTTCAACAAAAGTTGGACGTGTATGCGAATGAAAAATTCAAATCGGCACTCGAAGCACGCGACCAAGTGTGTGGCGTAGCGAGTGAAGAAGAAGATGAAGCGGTTGCTTTTAACAAAGAGCTAAACAAAAACGCCAAATACGTGGTGTTGATGGACCCTCTTGATGGCTCATCGAACATCGATGTTAACGTTTCTGTTGGCACCATTTTCTCTATCTACCGTCGAGTTTCCCCTATTGGCACTCCCCCGACTCAAGAAGACTTCTTGCAGCCAGGACACAAACAAGTGGCCGCGGGTTACATCATTTACGGCTCTTCCACCATGCTGGTGTACACCACAGGCAATGGCGTGAATGGTTTCACCTACGATCCATCACTCGGCACCTTCTGTCTGTCGCACGAAAACATGATGATCCCACAAAATGGCAACATCTATTCGATCAACGAAGGCAACTATATTCGCTTCCCTATGGGCGTGAAAAAATACATTAAGTATTGTCAGGAAAATGTGCCTGAAGATGGCCGTCCTTACACCTCTCGCTACATCGGCTCGCTCGTGGCGGATTTCCATCGCAACCTGCTTAAGGGCGGTATTTATCTTTACCCAAGCACACAAAGCCACCCACAAGGCAAACTGCGCTTGTTGTACGAGTGCAACCCAATGGCGTTCTTGATTGAGCAAGCCGGTGGTTTGGCTTCTGACGGAGTGAACCGCATTCTTGATTTAAAACCGACAGAATTGCATCAACGCGTGCCTTTCTTTGTTGGCTCCACCAACATGGTGAAGAAAGTCGAAGAGTTCCTCGAAGTCTATCGTGACGAAGCCTAAAGAATGAAACAAAGCGCCTGCAACAGCAGGCGCTTTTTGTTAGCCACTTTGGAAAGCCCAACGCACTTGGTTTACAGCTCAGCCTGTTTGCGGCTAAATTATCACCGTTCAGCCCAAAACAAAGAAAAGGAAATCACTCATGAGTTTAAATAATGTCCCAGCGGGCAAATCACTGCCTGATGATCTGTATGTCGTCATCGAGATCCCAGCCAACGCGGATCCGATCAAATACGAAGTGGACAAAGAGTCTGGCGCGGTGTTCGTTGATCGCTTTATGTCGGCGCCGATGTTCTACCCATGCAACTACGGCTATGTTAACCATACCCTTTCGCTGGATGGCGACCCTGTCGATGTGTTGGTCCCAACCCCTTACCCTTTAATGCCAGGTTCAGTGATCCGTTGCCGCCCAGTCGGTGTGCTTAAAATGACCGATGAATCCGGCGAAGATGCCAAAGTCGTCGCAGTACCACATTCTAAGTTGTCCAAAGAGTACGATCACATCCAAGACGTCAACGATCTTCCTGAGTTACTCAAAGCGCAAATCACCCATTTCTTTGAACGCTATAAAGAGCTTGAATCAGGTAAGTGGGTCAAAGTGGATGGCTGGGAAGACGTGGAAGCGGCGCGTAAAGAGATCTTAGATTCTTACCAACGTGCACAGAACAAATAATCCTTGCCCATTGAAAGACAAAAGAGCTGTGTGAACACAGCTCTTTTTGATCCTGACAAGCACTTCGGTTCTTAGCATCTCTTTCGCCTTTACAAACCACCAGCGGTCGACATCTGTCCGGAGATATAATCCTGTTTGAAGAACGGGTCAACATCATCACAAATGCCATAGTAAGGCTTGCCAATCACCCCCAACATATAGGCATTCTGTTGGCAGTACTGCTGCTTACCCTCTTGGTAGCCCGCTTGGTATGAGGCCAGCAAATTGGCCGAGAGGTTTCGCGGTTCCGCCAATTTGAGTAAACGTGCTTCGCTTAAAGCCATCTTACCTTCTAACGCGCTTTCAACGCCAAAGGTGTGCCAATCTAAAGCTTGCTCCGATTGCGGTAACGGAGTCTGCACGCAGCCAACCAGCAACAGCAGCGGGAACGTCAATACGAGAGCTTTCATGCTCGGTCTCCTTTGTTGAGATAGGTCCTCAAGGCACTATCGTTTCCTCATCCACAACAACAGAACCTATCACAGTATACGACCTTCGAGCCTCAATCGCTCAAACGCGTTGGCACCAATCTCCTGAGGCAATTTCCTCCACCAACTTACTGCTGTCTTGATAGAGATAAATCCACGCTTGACCAAATGGGGTCGCGATGGTTTCACGGCGGTATTCCACTGGTACGTCTTCGAGCTTATCAAGGGCTTGCAGTGTTGCGTCGTCAATCAGATACACTTCCCCACTGACGGCGCGATTGCCTTCGCCAACCGCTGGGTAATCACCGAGATCGTACAGGCGATATTCTTGCCCACTCTGGCAACCACCCAAAAACTCACTGTGTTGCAAATAGTGGTGATTGGATTCACCTTTTCTCAACGTGCCATAGACAAACACTAAATGTTGCATAACCACTCCTTGTCGCCAACTGACCATTTCGCCTAAGTGCAGTGAATAGCATGTGGCGAGATTTTAATCAAACTCAAACTGATAAAGCAGATCAACGGCGCTTTCAACCCCTGAAACCCCTTCTAGATAGAGATCTTTCATCAGACGATAGCGCACGGTGAACTCACCAAGCGGTTTGAAAATACCCACCCCATACTTCACTTGCAGCCCTGGCATTATGTAGCCACTGACCGTGACTTGTGAATCTTCCCCGGAACCTGCGGTATCCAACTGCAGATCTTGCACGCCAAACGCCTGACCAATTTCACCGACGACTTTGCCGCTTTTGGCCAGACTCAATCCGATTAAGGCCGTGGTCATGGCGTTGCCGCCTCCCGATTCACCATCAATGTCTTGCCCGCGCAATAAGTAAGAAAGCGCATTGGCCTGCGGCATGGCAGGTTCGGAGAAAATCGTAATACTTGGCTCAGTGGCAGGGCCAGTCACTTTCACCCCCGCGATGACATCATCTTGGGTATTTTCTGGGTTGCGAATTGCTTTGATCGCCACATATGGCTGATCGGCAGGCCCGTTCATCAACACTTTGCCTTCTTTGATCAAGAGGTCTTGACCAAAGGATCGATAGGTCCCGTCAACAATGTTGACTTCACCAAGGATAAACGGCCCTTTCTCTTTCTGCGTGACATTCAACTGGCCTTTTAAGCCCCCTTCAAGGCCAAATGCCGCCAGTTTGAAATCGTCACCAATCGAAATGTTAATGTCGGTTTCAACGTTAAATGGCATCGAGGAAGACTTATCGATTGGCTCGAGTTGGTCGTTGAGCAACACCTGATCTTTCGACACACTCACCGCGCTTGGTGGCAGTTCTTCGACAACAATACGCCCCCAAGGCAGAGCCAAACTGCCCGTCACTTTGGCCAGTGTCGGATTAACTTCAATCGTCATATCCGGCACCAACTTAATTTTCACCATCGGCGGCATGTCGACTTTGAGGGAATCGGCAAAAACCCGCACCTTACTGTGCCAGTTATCCAATTGCTGCCAATTCGCCTCACCACTGACGTTGAGCTCACCATCAGGGGTTACAATATTGGCCGCCAAATCGGCGTCATAACCGCGAAAATCGATCGCCAGTTTGCCCTGTTTCACGTCGATTGGGCTGATATCACCGTTCACTTGGATATCGTCTACTAAGAACTGGCCCTTTACTTGAGGATGATAAGCCGAACCCGACACCGACAGATCGGTTGAAATCAGCGCTTTCAGCGCGCTGTATTCCCCAACTAAAGGTGCTAAGAAATCCAAATTGAACTGGCTAAGTGCCAACTTGGCCTTCAGTTGTGGATCGCTGGCTTGCACATCGGCCACTTGCAGTTGCCCCGTTAAATCACCATTGTCACTCACATTGATCTGCCAATCCGCGTTCAATTGGTCTTGATGCAGTTGCGCATTGAGATTGATGTCGTCCCAACCGAGCGTTACGACTTGTTCAATTTTCTGTTGCACCTGACCTGTGGGTAAATGCAGCGACACTTTGGCCTGTGGCGAACTCTCTGGTGCCCATTTTGCCCACACTGTTGCATCGACACTGCCATCGAGCTTCGTTTCCGGCGGTAAAAACATCGCAATCTGAGCGAAATCGAATTGGTTTAATGCCAGCTCGGCTTCGCCTTTTTCACCGACGCGAATGTCTTTCGTTAGGCAAAGCGTTGAACCTTGTTGCTGCCAGCAATGTGCTGCGACATCGACCTGTTGCTGATCAATATTGGCTTTAATCGCCGTCGCTTGTTGTAAGGTCCACGTCCCTTGCTGAGTGGTGGCAAACATGCGCTCCAACTCCCCAGACCAAACCATCTGTGGTTTTTGCTGTAAGCCACCATGGATAGCCAAGCTGGTGGAGACCAGATCCGAAGAGACGTCCAAACTCAGTTGATGCTGTTTTTCGCCGCCACTGACCGAGAGCAAAATCGAGTCAATCAACTGCTCTTGATAACGCAGTGCCGCCACCTTCAATGTGACATCCGCTTGTGGCTCCGGCAAAGGCGTGACTCTGCCTGTGAGCGACAACTGTTCGATGCTCGCTTGCTGCTGCCATTGGATTTTCTGTGCTTGCAGTGCCAGTTGAATGTCTGGCTCTTTCAACGCACCGCGCAAATCAACTTCACCAGCCACCGAACCAGACAGATCCGGCACGCTCTTCGCCAAATCGGTGAAATGGATGTCGACATCCATCTGCCACTCTTTTTTCAACTGACCTTTGGCGGTTAAGCCATTCGGACCGTGAGACAAGGTTAAGCGCTCAGTATCAAGGTAGACTTCCCCGTTACCCTCTTCGTCGGAAGCGTGTAGCGAACCTTCAATGTTAAGTGGATAGCCACGCAGCAAACCATCAATATCCAGTTCTGGCAGCGCCACTTTCCAACCGCCTTTCTCAGTCAACGAGCCAGTAGTTGCAAGTTTGCCACTGATGTTGCCTTCCGCTTCAGGCCATTGAAGACCAGGCTGAATATTTTGCAGCTGCAAGCTCGCCTGCCAATTGACCAACGATTGCCAGTTGGCCATCACTTGGCCTTTAAGCTCTCCCCCCAGTGTCTCGACATTGAGCTTATCGAGATCAATGTGTTGCAGATCACCGCTGCCATGCACATCAAGCGTGATCGCAGGGATCTCTTTACCATCCAACTGAGATTGCAGCGCCAACTGATAGCCCTCAAGAGAGCCTTGGGTCATCAGGTTGGTTGACTTGATCTGATAGTCACTCTCACCACTCAGTGGCCACTGAGTCTGTAGATCTGAGAGTTTGACATCAAAAGGCAAGCTCACTAATAGTGGCGCAAGCGTGGCAGACAGCTGTGCGGAAACGGGCCCAGATAAGGTACTCTGCAACTGCAAATGCGCCACGCTTTGCGAGGCATTCAGCGTAATATTCTGCCCTTTCAGGTCGGTTTCTTTCAGTTTCGCTTTGAGATCCAATGAAAGTGGGTACTCACCTTTCAATTCAACCTGCGCATTCGCTTGGGCCGACACTTGCGGCATGTCGAGCTCCAACGTCTCCACGTCAACACGGTTTTTGCCCGCCTTCGCTTCTAAGGCTAAATGATTGACTATCAATGGCGTTTCTTGATGCAAGGTAAAACGGTTGACATCAAAACGCTGCAACACAATTTGTAGCGGGATCCATACTTCTGGCAGTTCAATATCTTGTCGTGGCGCGTCATTTGGCGCCGCCGATTGAGCTTGCGGCTCGCTGGGTGCCAGCGTGACATCAATGTCGCTAAAGCGAGTCGGCGCGATGACCAGACGATCCCCTTGCATGGAGAGGGCGCTACTCAATTCTCCCCAAGAGATTTGGTTGCCCAGCACATCCAGTTGGATGTTGGTCAATGCCAATCGATGCAAAAAGACGGGTACGGGTGTGCTGATACTTTTCAGCGGTTCACTGGGTTCTTCGACGACCTCTGAGCTGGGAGGTAACTGTGGCAGTGAGAGCGCCAAGCCATCAATACTGATTTCATTGATGCAAACTTTGGGCTCCAACAAACACTGAAAATTCATCGCTAAAGTCAGTTCATCCACAGACGAAGAGATGTTGAGTTCGGCATCATTAAAGGTGACTTTTCTCAGCGTGAACTTGGGAAACAGCGCGCCTTGTACTTGGCCAACTTGCAACTGCGGCACTACTTTTTCCGCGACCCAAATGGCCGAAGTTAGGCCGGGATGCGTAAAGAGCAGCAGAGCAATCAAGGTCAGCAGCAAAACCAGCAGCGCCATGACGCCCGCAGAAATCCACTTGCTCCATTTAAACACCACTTTGATCATAACTCAGGCCCCAAAGTGAAGTGCAAACGGAACTCATCCCCCGGCTTGGCGTCCAGCCCCCATGCGAAGTCGATGCGAATTGGGCCAACTGGCGAAGCCCAGCGAATGCCAAGCCCCGTCCCTGTTTTCCAATCAGGCGCATCATTAAAGGCATCACCATAATCAACAAAGGCAGCCGCCCACCAGTTGCCATATAAGCGATACTGGTACTCTAGCGTACTGGTCGCAATGTACTGCGCCCCGGTTAAGGCACCACTGCTGTCTTTGGGTGAAATGGATTCGTAACCATAACCACGTAGGTTATTGTCACCACCGGCGAAGAAACGCAGCGAGGGCGAGAGCTTTTCAAATTCCTCGGTGAGATTGGCCCCCGCTTCAAGCCGTGCAAGACCACGATGATTCTCACCTAGGCTGCGAATCCAGGTGGTTCGGCCTTGCACGCGCAGCACTCGCGTTTCAGACAACAAATTGTCGTCACCATACTCAAAGGTAATACTCTGTTTGTCACCCCAGCTCGGCATGCTGCCACCACGCACGCGACTGCGAGAAAAAGAGACGCCGGGCAAAACAAACTGTGCGACGTCGTCTTGCAAACCTTGTTCATAGTTTTCAATCAAATAACGAACAAACACCGTTCTGTGCCAACGGTTGTCTAGCAACCAATGACGCTCAACGGCTAAGTTCGATTCCAAGCTTTTAGTGTCTCGGCTGTCGACGTGTTTCATCGCGTATTGAATGCGGTAGTAATCGTGCAACACATCTTCAAGCGGGATCTGATAACCCGCGGTCACGGTTTGTTCTGGTTTCGAGATCGACAAGCTGCTGTCAAAACTGTGGCCAAGTTCATTCACCCACGGTTTTTTCCATTTCAACGTACCGCGAAATTCAACGTCGGTGGCGTAACCAATACCTGTTTCAATCTGGTTTTTTGCTTGCGGAGCCAAGCTGACTTTCATCGGCAACTCGCGGGTATCATCAAGGGATGACAAATCAGGTTCGACGAATACCGATGAGAACCAATCGGTGTTAGAGAGGTTTTGATTGTACTCCCCCACCTTGGCGACCAAATAGGGGTCACCGGCTTTAAACGGTTGCAAGGAGCGCACTCGGTTTTCTTCAATTTGACTGCCCGTAATGGTCGTTTGACCAAAGTGGTAACGCATCCCACTGTCGTAATGGAGGCGCACAAACGCTTGATTGAGATCGGCTGCGACCTCTAAACGCGTTTCGATAAAATCGCCTTTAAAATAGCCTTTTTGCAGTGCGAGGTTACGTATTGAGGATTTGAGCGTGTCGTAGTCGCCATGATTTAAAATCGCCCCCTGTTTAAGCGGCGATTTTTCTAACAGTTGCAGGAAATCTTTGTCATTCGAGGCTTCCCCCTCAATGCGCACATCAAAGGTCTCAACTCTCACCGGTTCGCCCAGGGTGATATGGGCCGTCAGTTCTTCCTGATCGTCGCTGATTTGATAGTCAATCTGGGCATGATAGTAACCCAATGCGTTCAACGCGCCATTAATGATGCCATCAAGACGAGATTGAAAACGCAACGAGGTGGAATAATCCTTTTCATCAATCGAGGTAAGGTGCGCCTCGATATTTTCCTCCACAGCACCGCTCACCCCTTCCAAAGAGAGAGAAACTTGAGGTGCCGCAACAAGATTGCTGGCAAAAAGCGAGCTGACTAATAGTGGTAATACTTTTTTTATCATGCTTTAGTACGTACAAAACAACGTCGGCTGACATCGAGGCTTTGCGGATATGAATGTGGTGTAGAATCGACACAACTCATAAGCAGACAAGTTGCGTTAAGCTGACGGTCTAAACTATCCTGCATCACCAGCTGAGACTGAGCTTGCAAGATAGCACCCGACCTACAAAGGGACAACCAGATTCCGTTTTTTGTTCGGAGTCATATCACAGATGAATATAAGGGAAGAGAGATGCTCAACAAACAAATCATGGTCGATGCCGATAACGCGCTAGCGGGCCGCCAAGAAGCAATGGCCGTAGAGCCTATTCATTTTGTCAACGGCAGTGATATCACTGCCTCTGCCACACAAGGACAACAAGAAATACTGTTCGGCATGGGCTGTTTTTGGGGGGCAGAACGCTTGTTTTGGCAACTCGATGGGGTGGTTTCAACGTCGGTTGGATACAGTGGTGGCTTTACGCTCAATCCCACCTACCAAGAAGTGTGCAGTGGTCAAACGGGCCATACGGAAGTGGTGCGCGTGATCTTTGACCCGCAAGTATTGCCACTTGAGCAACTGCTGGAAAAATTTTGGGAACGTCACGATCCCACTCAAGGCATGCGCCAAGGCAACGATCTTGGCACGCAATATCGCTCTGCCATTTACACTTTCAGTGATCAACAGCTCGATATCGCCCTTGCTTCTCAGCAAGCCTATCAAGCGGCATTGGCAAATCAACAACACAACACCATCACCACCGAGATCCGCCCCGCTGGACCTTATTTCTACGCAGAAACTTACCACCAGCAATATTTGGCCAAAAATCCAGAAGGCTATTGTGGTCTAGGCGGCACCGGTGTGTGCTTCCCGCCAGCCTAGTGTCAGCATCAAAGCGATCACCTCAGCGTGATCGCTTGCTTGAGATCGCGAAGTGTCATTGCCCGCCAAGGTGCTAGGTGTTTTAGCTTCACGTTGAATGTAGACTACGCGGCAGCCAAAGACAGAGCGTTGATCTCTGCGTTGACTTCACGATAGACAGACAATTTTTGTGTATTGTGAGTATCAGGCAACAGCACTTTGCCGTTGTCGAATTCAAACTCCCCAATGCCATTGATGGAAAAAGAACCTTTGAAAAGGGTTTTAACAAATCGAGCCACTTGACGTGGACGATAGACAGCAAACTCGCGCAACATAAGCAAACCTCAACTTCCGTATCAGTTAATGTGACGGGCAAAGAGCACGTCACCCATGCCTTTTGGCATTCCTTGTTTAGCTCACTCTAAGGCGAGATCCTCTCACCTCAGCTTGGCCATTTTATTTGTCGTTGACTCATTAGCGTTCACTAATGAATAAAAAAAGCATACCTCAGAGTGATGGAGAGTTAAACTCATTAACGCCATTTTTGTTAAAAAAATGTTATTTACAACCAGATATTTTTGCCAACAGCGTATTATACTCAGCCAGCACAAGATAAAATGCACTCTGCTCTTAATGAACGGAGTTTCAGATACATAAGGATAAATCGATGAAACGAAAGACTCTCCTCACTCTGGCACTGCTTAGTGCTTCTTTTGGTGCAGCAGCACACAACCTCTCTCTAGGCAACCCAGTCCCTAGCGTCAGTGTGGCCTCGTATGGCGAAATTGTGCTGCAAGGAAAAGGCACCGCCTTTCAACCTTGGGCTTCTTCACAAATGCTCGGTAAAGTTCGCGTGATTCAAGCTATTGCGGGTCGCAGCAGCTCAAAAGAGATGAATGCGCCGCTGATGCAAGCCATTACTGCCGCACAGTTTTCAGCGGATCATTACCAAACCACCACCATCATCAATCAAGATGACGCGATTTGGGGCACGGGATCGTTTGTCAAATCTTCAGCGCAAGACAGCAAGAAAGAGTTCCCTTGGTCATCAATGGTGTTAGACGAAAATGGCGTGGTAGCCAGCAGTTGGCAACTGGATAAAGAGAGCTCTGCGATCATCGTACAAGACAAGCAAGGCAAAGTGCTGTTTGTCAAAGAAGGGGCTCTTTCAAGCGATGACATCACTCAAGTTCTTGAGTTAATCAAAGCTAACATTTAATTGCTTTTCTTCATCAATAAAACCCATACACTCCATCGGTATGGGTTTTATTTTTTGTACACTTTTTGACAAAAAGAGTGAACTTTGCGGCTGAATAGCTGTTATATTGTAACACTTTCAAATGTCTCAATCGGTTTATGCAACACAATCTTAGCCTCCCTTTCATGACTTTGCGCCACACTGCGATCTTTGCGGTGGTACTCAGCGTGTTTTTGAGCTTTGCCAGCATTGCCCATGACTTTGACTTTAATGCCGAGCACCACAACAGCCATCACTGCCAACTGTTTGCCAATGCCCATCATGGTGTTAACCAAGCAGCGATTAGCGTCCCCGTTTTGGTGCCCGAATACGCACAGCCGCAACCCGTTACAGCAATTGCACCTTATCAACCAACCAGTGCCTATTTGGCGCGTTCTCCTCCCTTCAACTAAATAAGTCTATAAGTATTTCAATTTAGTTTATTAAGGATTAGAACCATGCTACGCAAAACTTCTCTCGCCATTTTGGTTGGGCTTTCTTTTTCTGCTCTCGCGTCTGCGCAAGAGGGCTTTCGTCAACACGATGCTCACGTACACGGTCAGGTCGAATTTAATATCGCCCAAGACGGCCATGATCTTCTGCTCGAAATCACCGCTCCGGGGGCCGATGTCGTCGGTTTTGAACACGCTCCAGAAAACACAGAGCAAGAAAATCAACTTAAGGCCGCAGTGGAAAAACTCTCTCAAGCCGACTTGATGGTTCAAATCAATGAAGCCGCCAAATGCACGATTGAGAATGTATCGGTAACACACACCTTAGGCGGTGAAGAGCACGATGACCATGAGCATCATGATGACCACAAACATCATGATGACCACGAACATCATGACAACCACGAACATCATGACGACCACGGACATGAGCACGATGGTCATGGGGCTTTTACCGTCGAGTACCAATATCACTGTGGCAATGTGGCAGCGTTGAATGCACTTGAAACCGATTGGTTTAAACAATTCCCTGCGACTCAAGCTATTCAGGCCAATGTTCTAACGGACAAAGTACAAAGTGCCCTTGCCTTGTCGCCAGCACACAACACAGTCTCATTGAAATAACGGCTAAGCTCAGCAGGTAAGTGGTGACTTACCTGCTATTCTTCTCCACTCAATAGGGTAAATGTTATGGTGAACACTTCGCCTGCCGTCATTGAACTACAGCAAGTCTCTTTTACGTGGAAAGAGGCTACCCAGCCTATCCTGCAGATACCGCATTTTTCCGTTGCTCGCGGTGAGCATGTTTTTATTAAAGGCCCTAGTGGTTGTGGCAAGTCCACACTGCTGAGTCTATTAACCGGCATCAACCAAGTACAATCTGGTCAACTCACGATTCTCGGTACAGAACTGGCCGCACTGTCTCCCAGTCAACGAGATAAGTTTCGCGCCGACAATATCGGTTATATCTTCCAGCAATTTAATCTATTGCCATATCTCAATGTATTGGAGAACGTTTTGCTGCCTTGCCAGTTCTCTCGCACACGCGCAACCCATGTGGAAGGCGATGCCCGAGCGAAAGCGGCGCAGTTGCTTACTCGCCTCCATTTACCGCAATCGCTGCATCTCAAATCGGTCAGTGAACTGAGTATCGGGCAACAACAACGCGTTGCGGCGGCACGTGCGTTAATCGGTGCACCGGCTCTAGTGATTGCAGATGAACCAACGTCAGCACTGGATTTCGACAATCGCAGCGCCTTTATCGAACTGTTGATGGAACAAGCCAACGCTGCCAATGCCACCTTGGTGTTTGTCAGTCACGATCCCACCTTGGAACGTCTTTTTGACCGCACAGTGGATCTACGTCAACTCAACCAAGCAGGAGAAGCCTCATGAGCGCAACGATGACCTTAGCTTGGAAAAGCTTACGGAATCGCAAAGCCACCGCCTTTTTGACCGTGCTAACGGTGGCGATCTCGGTCATTCTGCTGTTGGGGGTCGAGAAAATTCGCACGCAAGCCAAAGAGAGTTTTGCCAATACCATTTCAGGCACCGATCTCATCGTCGGCGGGCGTTCTGGCCAAGTAAACCTCTTACTGTATTCGGTATTTCGCATCGGCAATGCCACCAACAATATTGACTGGAAGAGCTATCAAGATTTTGCCAACCATCGTGCTGTAGCGTGGGCTATCCCGATCTCATTGGGTGATTCTCATAAAGGCTTTCGCGTGATGGGGACCAACCACAGCTACTTTGAACATTTCAAATATGGCAGTAAGCAACCACTCACATTTTCTCAGGGCAAACCGTTCAATGGCTTGTTTGAGACGGTACTCGGTGCCGATGTGGCGAAACAACTGGGCTATCAGATCGGCAGTGAAATCATCATTGCTCACGGCATCAGTGACGTCGGTTTTAGCCGCCATGACAATTTGCCATTTAAAGTGGTCGGCATCCTAGCGCCAACAGGCACCCCCGTCGACAAAACGGTGCACGTTTCACTTGAAGCCATTGAAGCGATCCATGTCGGTTGGGAATCGGGCGCTCGACTCGGCCCTTCCCCCGATGCCACTCAATTGGAACAAAAACAATTTCAGCCCAAACAGATCACCGCGATGATGCTCGGGTTGAAATCACGCATCCAAACCTTTGCACTGCAACGTGAAATCAACACCTACAATCAAGAACCGCTCAGCGCCATCATGCCTGGTGTCGCGCTGCATGAACTATGGGGCATGATGTCTGTCGCCGAGCAAGCCTTAATGGCCGTCTCGGTATTCGTTGTCATTGCCGGGTTGCTTGGCATGCTCAGCAGCTTGCTCACCAGCTTACAAGAGCGTCGCCGTGAGATGGCCATCCTACGCGCAATGGGAGCAAGGCCTCGTCATGTCTTCACGTTATTGATAAGCGAAGCCAGCTTACTGACACTGGCAGGTATCGTCACTGGGGTGGCGGGGGTGTACGGATTACTGTCGATTGCGCAACCAATCATTCAACAACAATACGGCATTAACATCACTATGACGGCGATTTCTCCTCATGAATGGATGTTACTCGCCTTCGTTCAAACTGCAGGCATCCTCATCGGTTTTATCCCTGCAATCAGAGCTTATAAACAATCACTCAGTGATGGAATGACCATAAGGATTTAACGTCATGAAACGTAGACTCACTCTGTTTTTAACGCTGATTTTTGCCGCTTGGCTGCCTGTGCAAGCCATCGCGCAACAAGTCACCACTTTAGATTGGATCGATTTGGTCCCCGAGCAAGAACGTAAAATGTTCGACAGTGTCGGTATGCCCGCCGCCGATCACTCCGGTACGGCCGCCGCCCAATCCAAAGTTGGCGGTGTTCGCCCTGAACTCAACAACAAAAAAGTTAAGATCCCAGGCTTTGTGATTCCGCTTGAAGGGGATGCCAACAAAGTGACAGAGTTTCTGTTGGTGCCGTACTTTGGTGCGTGTATTCACGTACCACCACCACCACCAAACCAAATTATTTATGTGAAGTTTCCAAAAGGCGCTCCCGTTCAGGAGCTGTGGGATGTGATTTATCTGGTGGGCACCTTAAAAACCGAAACCGTCAGCCATGAATTGGCAGAAACGGCGTATGTGATCGAAGGTGATGCCATTGAGCCTTATGACGACATGTAATCACGATTAACATTTACACAACCTGTCAATCGTTCTCTCTCAAGCAATGAATTTAGATAAATAAATTAACGTTGCTAGGTAAGCCACCAAGAGTAGCGCGATTGATAGGTGCTTTTTCAGCTTATTCTCTCCGAAGTACTTCATAGTTCCCTCACAAAACACCGCAACAATTTTAACAACTTATTATCATTTGGCATAGCCTATTACACGGTTAATTTGCGATTTTCTCCGCGAACAGGGCAATATCTCGCCATGAACCAGCAGAGTGTGAGGCGTGAATCTTGCAGTCTGCTTCTGATTGCAGGTACATTGAGAGCTTAGCCAGCGAAAAGATGAAAGGAAAACCCCATGGCGGATAGCAGACCTCCCGTCGTCATTGACGTGGAACCCGAAACCAAAAGCAGCGGTTATCAGGAGAAAAAGTCCAGCTATATCAAAGACAGCGCGAGCCGAATCCAAACCATAGCGCAAACCTATGGCCTCGATGCGCTGTTGCAAAAAGATCCGCCAGCCAAAAATGCTCTAGAGCGGGCCGTGTTTCGTGAAGAGCAACGCAAAGAACAGCGACAAAAAAACCTAGAGCAGATCCTCAAGCTGGCGCATGTATCATGCAAAGATGAAACGGCTGGTGAGCCAGACCAGGATTGGCTCTACCGCTTCTTCGACATGGCGCAAGAGATCCACAACAGTGCCATGCAAAAATTGTGGGCACAGGTGCTTAAACGCGAAGTAACCAATCCGGGTTCAACCTCGATGAAAGCGCTGAAAGTGCTACAAGACATGACGCCAAAGGAAGCGCACATACTGCAACGTGCCGCCTCGCTTGCCTGCAGCTTTGGCGGTGACGCCAGCCGTAAATTACTCATTGGCTTTCGTGCGCAAGGCGGACTGTTCAGCTTTGGTAAGCGCGATACCACCAGCAACATTAATATTGGCAGCTTCCAACTTCCTTTCTCCAGTCTACTGGTTTTGATTGAGTTAGGGTTGCTGCACGGAACTGAGCTTGAGTCGGGTGAAATTGAACAGCAAACGCCGCTCATGCTCACTTATCAAGGCAAAAATTTGCAGTTGAATGCCACATCCAAAGGAGTGCGTTTGCTTTATTACCGTTTTACTCCAACGGGGAATGAATTGTGTAAATTGCTTGGCAACAAACCGAATAACTCGTATTACGATCAACTGGTTGCGCTACTCAATCAAAAATTTACCGTACAAAGTGACGCGCAAAGCAGCATCCATCACACCGTGTAAAACCGACGCGAAAATTGCCAGTACGGCAATAACGTCAAGCTATCCACATAAAATGAATCACAATAAAAAAGTGAGTCTCGCGCTGCGACACTCACTTCTTGTCATACAAAAATTCAGTTAACAGTACTAACGTGGGGAAATCACACCACGCAGAGTGAGCTGCTCCACCAGCAAATCCACCAGCGCTTCGATGCCTTTTTCTCCCGCAGGCAGGTCAATCTCTGGATTGAGTGGTACCTCATATTCAGAGTCGATTCCCGTGAAGTTGGCAATTTCGCCTGCACGTGCTTTTTTATACAAACCTTTTGGATCACGTTGTTCGCACACTTCTAATGACGTATTGACGAAAACTTCAATAAACTCCCCTTCCGGCAATAAATCACGCACCAACTGACGCTCAGCGCGGTGAGGAGAAATAAATGCCGTCAACACGATCAAGCCCGCATCGGCCATCAACTTAGCCAACTCACCGATACGGCGAATGTTTTCACGACGATCTTGCGTCGAAAAACCAAGATCACTGCACAAGCCGTGACGTACGTTGTCTCCATCCAATAGATAAGTATGAAAACCTTGTTCAGCAAGCCGATTTTCCAGCGCACCAGCCACTGTCGATTTGCCCGCACCAGACAATCCCGTAAACCAAAGCACGGCTGGCTTTTGCTGTTTTAAATCTGCGCGCTGCGTTTTAGTCACAGCATGTTGATGCCAAACGACATTTTCATCTTTTTGCGCGATAACGCTGCTCATAGAAAATCCTTTTTTAAAACGGGAAGAAAATCGGAATCAGAGTCAACACCAGCACCGAATACACCAAAGAGATCGGCACACCAATTTTCAAATAATCCAACAAACGATAATTCCCCACGCTGTACACCAGCAAGTTGGTTTGATACCCGTAGGGTGAAATAAAACTGGCACTGGCACCAAACAACACCGCCATGATAAACGGCATCGGATCAACGCCATAGCCCAACGCCATGCTATAGCCCAGCGGAAAGGCAAGAGCCGCCGCGGCATTATTGGTCACCAATTCCGTCAGAATCAAAGTGACAAAGTAGGTGGCCACCAAAGCGCCAAACACACCCCAGCCATTGAAGGCTTCAATGAACATGCCACCCATACGCTCTGAAAAACCAGAGCTGATCATCAACTGCGCAATCGACAGCGCTGAGCCAACAATCACCACAATATCAATCGGAAAACGTCGTCTTAGCTCATTGAGCTGCACAATACCAAAAACTACTAGAGCCAGCAGATACACCGCCAAGCCTTTAATGATCGGCACTAACCCCGTCAGTGCTGCAGCAATCACCGCCATAAAACCGAGTAACACCAACGTCGATTTGTGGCTGTCTAAACGTGCGCTGGAATCCAAATCGTTCATCAGCACAAACTCTTTACGATGTGCCTGACGCTCCGCTTCAAACCGCTTGCCCGGCACTACCACTAAGGTATCGCCAGCCGCTAAGGTAATATTACCTAAGCCCCCTTCGAGACGCTCATGACCACGACGAATCGCCACCACAACCGCATCAAACCGGTCACGAAAACGGCTCGATTTGAGGGTTTTATTGCAAAATGTCGCCGATGAACTCACCACCACTTCAACAAAGTTTTGTCCGTTGAGATGCTGCTGACCAAACAAGGTCAAACCGGGAATTTCTTGCAACGTCGAGACGCTATCGACCTCACCACAAAACAACAAACGATCTTTGGCTTGCAGAACAAAATCGGGCCCCACTGAAGGCACCGTTTGCCCATCACGAATCACCTCTGCCAAAAACAGCTTACGCAAAGCACGTAGATTGTTCTCGGTGATGCTACGCCCCACCAGTGGTGAACCGGGTTCCACCGCGGCTTCTAGGAAATACGGTAACTCATCTTGGCCTTGGTCATCGTAATCGGGTAGCAAATAACTTAGAGGAATCAGTACCAACACCCCGCCAATCACGATCGCCAAACCAATCAACGTTGGGGTAAAGAAACTGAGGCTGGGTAATCCCGCATCTTCGACAAAACTGTTGATGATCAAATTGGTGGACGTGCCAATTAACGTCAGCGTACCCCCAAAAATCGCCGCATAAGAAAGCGGGATCAACAGCTTAGAAGGCGCATGCTGACGATTGCGTTTGATTGCCCCAATCAGAGACACCACTACTGCGGTGTTATTGGTAAACGAAGAGAGAAAGGCCGTAGAAAAACCCAGTTTCGCTACCACTGTCAACAATCTGCCTTCCGAAATACTGCGACTGACCCAACTGATCAAACGCGTCTTTTCCAACGCAGTCGAAGCGAGAATCAGCAACACTAAGGTCAATAAGGACGAGTTGGTGAAATTCGCTGCAATCGCGGTTAGATCACTCATTCCAGCCATAAATGCAGCAAACGCCGCACCAGCAAAAATATAGCTTGGTTTGATTTTCGTGACGAGCAAACAGGTGATGATGCCCAGCAACAACGCCAATACAAATCCTTGCTCCCACATACTACATCCCCATGATGGGGGAGCCTCACTCCCCCAGTTACAACAACGTCTGACTGACTCTACAAACTTCGGTATGATGACTCAGTGTTACTTCTTAAGCAGTTCGCTCAAATCTTTCGCATCCCAATGTGGGAAATGCTTGCGAATGAGTGCATTCAATTCCAACTCAAATGCGGAGAAATCACTGCTTACTTTGGTTACTTCCGTCAGGCTCTCACTCACCATGCCCGCACCAACAGTGACGTTTGTCAGGCGATCGATGATGATGAAACCACCGGTATCAGCACAGTCTTGGTAGTTATCCAGAGCGATAGACTCATTAAAGGTCCACTCACACAAACCAATACCATTCAATGGCAACTCAGCCGCACTGTGTTTAGAAAGGTTGTTGATGTCATATTGATGATGAATGTGCTCAACGCGACCAATGGTCTTTTTACCAGCAATCTTGATGTCATAATCACGACCAGGCTGAAGTGGCTGTTCTGTCATCCACACCACATCCGCTGCCAAATGGTTAGTGAGCTCCACATTCGCACCATGGTGAACAATCAAATCCCCGCGGCTGATATCGATCTCATCGGCCAGAGTCAGCGTCACTGCTAAACCCGCTTGCGCCTGTTTAAGATCGCCATCGAAGGTGACGATGCGCGCAACGGTTGAGCTCTTACCCGATGGCAACGCCGTAATGCGATCGCCCACGTTCACCACACCAGACGAAATGGTGCCAGCGAAACCACGAAAATCGAGGTTTGGGCGATTAACGTATTGCACTGGGAAACGGAATTCACCCGCTTCTTTCTCTTTCTCAACGTCAACCGCTTCCAAAATTTCGAGTAGTGTCGGGCCTTGATACCAAGCCATTTGTTGGCTCAGTTCAACCACGTTGTCGCCTTCCAGAGCAGAGATGGGGATAATTTGAATATCCGTTTCACCACGAAGATTTTTCGAAAACGCTTGGTATTCGGCTTTAATTTCTTCAAAACGCTGTTGAGAAAATTCCACCAAGTCCATTTTGTTAACCGCCACCACAAAGTGTTTCAGGCCAAGCAAGTTGGAGATAAACGAGTGGCGACGCGTTTGATCCAACACCCCTTTACGCGCGTCGATCAAAATCACCGCAAGATCACAGGTAGAAGCACCTGTTGCCATGTTGCGCGTGTACTGCTCATGCCCTGGAGTATCGGCGATAATGAATTTACGCTTCTGAGTTGAGAAGTAACGGTAAGCCACATCGATGGTGATACCTTGCTCACGCTCCGCTTGTAGGCCATCCACTAGCAACGCCAAGTCTGGACGGCTGCCGGTGGTGCCAACGCGCTGGCTATCGTTATGTACGGCGGCCAATTGATCTTCATAAATCTGTTTTGAGTCGTGTAGCAAACGACCAATCAGGGTACTTTTACCATCGTCTACCGAGCCACATGTCAGGAATCTAAGTAGCGATTTGTGTTGGTGTTGATTTAGGTAACCTTCAATACCTAACTCAGCGAGCTGAGCTTGAACTGCACTATTCATTTTCTTTCCTTAGATCCTTAGAAGTAACCCTGACGTTTTTTCAGTTCCATCGAACCCGATTGATCGTGGTCGATGGCTCGTCCTTGACGCTCACTGGAAGTCGCCACCAGCATCTCTTCAATAATGCCTGTCAACGTATTCGCCTCTGATTCGATCGCGCCCGTCAGTGGGTAACAACCGAGGGTACGGAAACGTACGCTTTTCTCTTCAATCACTTCACCTTCTTTCAGCTTCATACGATCATCGTCCACCATGATCAGCATGCCATCACGCTCTACCACCGGGCGTTTAGCGGCCAGATACAGCGGAACAATCTCGATGTTCTCTAGATAGATGTATTGCCAAATATCCAATTCTGTCCAATTCGACAAAGGGAACACGCGAATGCTTTCGCCTTTGTTTACTTGGCCGTTATAGGTTTTCCACAGCTCTGGGCGCTGATTTTTTGGATCCCAAGTGTGGTTTTTGTCGCGGAATGAGTAGACACGCTCTTTCGCTCGCGATTTTTCTTCATCACGACGCGCGCCACCAAAGGCAGCATCAAAACCATACTTATTTAATGCTTGCTTAAGACCTTGCGTTTTCATGATGTCAGTATGTTTCGAAGAGCCGTGGGTAAATGGGCTACATCCCATAGCGAGACCTTCTGGGTTCTTATGTACCAACAATTCAAAGCCGTACTTCTCTGCCGTACGATCACGAAATTCGATCATTTCGCGGAATTTCCAATCCGTATCTACATGCAGTAGTGGGAAAGGAATCTTCCCTGGATAGAAGGCTTTGCGTGCTAAATGCAGCATGACCGAAGAGTCTTTGCCGATTGAGTACATCATTACTGGATTGTCGAACTCAGCAGCCACTTCACGAATAATGTGAATGCTTTCTGCTTCCAGCTGCTTCAAGTGAGTCAGGCGTTGTTGATCCATAGTTATTTCCTTTTTAAACCTTTTGGCTTATACGTATCCCTAAATCTTTGGTAACGATTATATTGAGTTGGCAATAGCACTATTGTTGATTCGAGTACCAGATAAGAACCAATCTAATTTCTGAGACAACTGCACCACTTCACCGATCACAATCAGTGCTGGAGCCTCTGCTTTCTTAGCTAAATCAGCAAGTTCCGATAATTGACCTTTAAAAACTTTCTGTGACAACTGAGTCCCACGTTCGATAATCGCAATCGGTGTTTGTGCTCTGCGA
The DNA here is from genome assembly GCF_028570825.1 of Vibrio sp. CCUG 15886. Taxonomy (NCBI): domain Bacteria; kingdom Pseudomonadati; phylum Pseudomonadota; class Gammaproteobacteria; order Vibrionales; family Vibrionaceae; genus Vibrio; species Vibrio sp. CCUG 15886. The sequence continues at coordinate 266,606 of NZ_JAQQBT010000005.1, forward strand.
CCGTGTTTGATCAATTGCTCTTGAATGTAATTCGACTTCATCAACCCCATATAAATCACCAGTGTTTGCTGCCCTCTTGCCAGAGTCGACCAATCCAATTGGTCACTTTCTGCTTTGAGATGCCCTGTAATAAACATAGCGGATTGTGCGTAATCACGATGGGTAAGCGGTATGCCCGCATACGCTGTGGCGCCCGCTGCGGCAGTAATACCTGGGACCACTTGAAAGGTAATGCCAGCATCGGCTAACACTTCTAGTTCTTCGCCGCCACGGCCAAAAACAAACGGATCCCCCCCTTTGATGCGCACGACTTTGTAACCTTGCTTGGCAAAGTCCACGAGGAGTTGGTTGGTTTTCTCTTGAGGCACGCTGTGGTGACCCGCTCGCTTACCGACACACACTAAAATGGCGTCATTGGGTACCAGAGCCATGATCTCATCAGAGACGAGGTAGTCGTACAGCACGACTTCGGCTTGCTGTAGGTAATTGAGTGCTTTGAGCGTCAGTAGCTCCGGGTCACCCGGACCCGCACCGACTAAAGCCACTTCACCATGCTTGAGCTGGCTGTGACCATAACGGCCAGCCGTAGGATTACTTGCCACAACGCTAGGGCGCTTAAAGGGGAAAACCGTTGCTGTGTCCTTGTCTGCCATGCTCATCTTTCCATCGAACTATTGATAAGCGCATTATGGCGAGCTCTTCATATTACCTGAAATTCTAAAATTTCATTTTTTATTCAAAAAACTGCTAAGGAAAAACAATCTCGTTACTCTCAGCGCTGAAATAACCCGCAAAAGGTGAGAGATAATAAGCAGAACGGGATAAAGTAATTGCTCAAAATCACAATTCAATGTGTCGCGTAAGATAGGTTTCATCATTATTTGTTACATTAATCACCGACCTTTCCGCAAACATTCTTTTGGAGCAGACAATGAAAGTGGCAGTGAAACCCCTATCTCTAGCCGTTTTAAGCAGCATGTTAGTCATGGCTGGCCCAGCAATGGCTGAGACCATCAAACTACGCATTATTGAAACCACCGATATTCACACTAATGTGATGGACTACGACTACTACAAAGACAAGCCTTCACAACAAATTGGTTTGACGCGTGCAGCAACGCTGGTCAAACAAGCACGTGGTGAAGTGGTCAACAGCGTATTGGTTGATAACGGTGACTTAATTCAAGGTAGCCCGATGGGTGACTACATGGCAGCTAAAGGCATTAAAGCGGGTGAAGTTCATCCTGTTTACAAAGCCATGAACCAGCTGAGCTACGATGTCGGTAACATTGGTAACCACGAATTCAACTACGGTTTGGAGTTCTTAGCGGAAACCATTAACGATGCGGATTTCCCATACGTCAGCGCCAACGTTTTTGATAAGAAAACGGGCAAGCACTACTTCAAACCTTACATCATCAAAGATCACACCTTCAAAGACGTAAACGGTGAAGAGCACACCATCAAAGTGGGCTACATTGGCTTTGTACCTCCTCAAATTATGGTGTGGGACAAGAAAAACCTCGAAGGCAAAGTGTTCGCCAAAGACATCAAAGAAACCGCAGAAGAGCTGGTTCCGCAGATGAAGAAAGAAGGTGCCGATGTGATCGTCGCCATTCCACACTCAGGCGTCTCCTCTGACCCATACAAAATTGGCGCAGAAAACTCGGTTTACTACCTCTCAGAAGTGGACGGCATTGATTCAATTGCGTTTGGCCACTCCCACGCCGTGTTCCCAGGTAAAGGCTTTGACAACATCCAAGGTGTCGATAATCAAGCTGGCACCATCAACGGTGTTGCGGCGGTGATGCCAGGACGCTGGGGCAGCCATGTCGGCATCATTGATTTGGAGCTGCAACAGAAGCAGGGCAAATGGACGGTGGTGAAAGGACAAACGGAAGCACGCCCAATTTTCGACAAAGCGACCAAGAAACCATTAGTCGACGCCGATGCGGCGATGGTAAAAGCACTGGAAGCCGACCACAAAGGCACACGCGAATTCGTTAACCAACCTATCGGTAAAGCGAACGATGTGATGTACAGCTTCCTCGCATTGGTTCAAGACGACCCAACCGTGCAAATTGTTAACTTAGCGCAGAAAGATTACGTAGAACGCTTCATTCAAGGCGATCCTGATCTCGCTGGCCTGCCCGTTCTTTCTGCTGCAGCTCCTTTTAAAGCGGGTGGTCGCAAAAACGATCCGGCCAACTTTACCGAAGTTGAATCTGGTCAATTAACGTTCCGTAACGCAGCCGATTTGTACCTTTATCCAAATACACTGGTAGCAATGAAAGTCACTGGTCATGAAGTGAAAGAGTGGCTTGAATGCAGCGCAGGTCAGTTCAAGCAAATCGACGTCAGCAGCACGGCGCCTCAATCTCTGATCGATTGGGATGGTTTCCGCACGTATAACTTCGATGTGATCGATGGAGTGAACTACCAGATTGATGTGACCAAACCTGCAAAATACGACGGTGATTGTAAAGTGATCAACGCCGATTCTGAGCGTGTTATTGGCCTGACTTACCAAGGCAAGCCGATCGATGTGAAGCAAACATTCATTATTGCGACCAACAATTACCGCGCTTACAGCAACAAATTCCCAGGCACTGGTTCTGAGTTTGTTGCGTTTGATTCACCAGATGAAAACCGCACTGTTGTGGCCAACTACATCTCTCGCGTGAGCCAAGAAAAAGGTGAAGTGACACCAAGTGCCGACAATAACTGGACTTTTGCGCCGATTAAGTCAGACAAAGCACTGGATATTCGCTTTGAAACCTCGCCAAGCGACAAAGCGGCTCAGTTCATCAAGGAGAAAGGCATCTACCCAATGAAGCAGATTGCGACGGACGACGTTGGTTTCGCCGTGTACCAGTTGGATCTACAAAAATAACTTTTCTCGATACGAGAAATGCTTAAACTCAAACCGTTGCCCTAAGGCAACGGTTTTTTTTTAGGGAGAGACATGGACACTCGCTTTACACAACAGCTTCAGCAGCTCAATTTATCCGCCGATGACATTGCTCTGGTGCTCTCTCACGCCAAAGAGTTGCAATTACCCACTCGTCATATTCTCCATCATCAGGGAGAGTGTCCGCAGCAATTTTATTTTTTGCTCGATGGGTTGTGCCACGCCTGCTATCTCACCGAAGAAGGTAAAGAATTCAGCAAAGAATTCTATTGGGAAGTCGATTGGATGATCGGTTTTGAAAGCGCAATTTTGCAACAAGCGAGCCCTTTTCTGCTTGAGACATTAACACCAGTGCATTTACTGACATTTCCTATCGAGTTACTGCAGCATTGGCGCTCAACGCATCACCCGCTTTACACGCACTTACTCGAGACTCAACTGGTTTACAAAGAACGTAAAGAGCGCTTTTTGCTGCTTCACACTCCTGAGCAAAAATACCACTTGTTTAAAACGTCGTTCCCCACGTTATTGGAACGGCTCAGTGATCGGCAAATTGCGGCGTATTTGGGTATCACCCCTGTCAGTCTAAGTCGAATCAAAAACCGTTCAACGGTTTAACTCGATGACATAGAGATAACCATCGTTAACATATGTTAATGGCATTAGTGGGAGACAAAGATTAGAGTCGCCATACTCATTTCATAAGGAGCGTTATCCATGACCCAATGGCAATTGCTGCCGTTTGCGCAGCTGTCAAACACCCAGCTTTATCAGTTATTAAAACTTCGCGTTGATGTCTTCGTCGTTGAGCAAAATTGCCCGTATCCTGAGCTCGATGGTCACGATACAAAACCAGGGGTCTACCATCTATTGGGTTATCAAGGAGAAGAGTTGGTTGCTTGTAGTCGCTTGCTTCCTGCTGGAACCACTTACCCTCACGCCTCAATCGGACGCGTGGCAACCTTAGCCAGTGCACGAGGCAATGGCCTTGGCCATCAATTGCTCAATCAGGCGTTGCAATATTGTGACAAACTTTGGCCAAACACAATAATCGACATTGGTGCCCAACAACACCTCGAAGCGTTTTACCAACATCACGGCTTTCGTACAGTGTCAGACATGTACCTTGAGGATGGAATCCCCCATATCGACATGCGTAAAGGCAACTAAATGCAAGCTCAGCAACTGGCTATCGTTTTACTGATTGTTGGCAATTTCTTGGCGACGCTTTCCGATGTCGCCGTGAAGCTCATCGACGGCGACATCTCCCCATTTCAATACATGTTTTTACGTCAGGTGGTCTCGCTCTTACTCATCACGCCCTTATGGTGGGTTCAATCGCCAGAACAACGGCGATTAACACAACCCGCAGTGACCATCACCCGAGCGCACCTCATTTTGATTGGTAGCGGTTGCATGATGGTTTCTATCACTTATCTGCCGCTGGCAACCGCCAATGCGGTTTTTTATGCCGCACCGTTACTCATGCTGCCATTGTCGATTTGGCTATTGAAAGAACGCCCTTCCGCCGCCAAAGTGCTTGCGACCAGCCTGGGCTTTGTTGGTGTGTTGATCGTGTTACGTCCTTCTCAATTTCATTGGGCGGCACTCTTTGCACTCGGCACCGCCACCACACTCGCACTGTTTAACATCCTAGTGAGAAAATTGCCGGCCTCGCAATCGGTGGTGACCACATTATGGTGGACAACCCTGTTCTCCTTTCCGGTATCTGCCTTGCTCGCGCTATTTCATTGGCAACCCATGAGTGCTCAACTGTTTCTGTTGGTCGCAATAAGCGCAGTGTGCATCCTTGGCTATAACGGCTTGGCCGTTGCAGCGTATCGCCGTGCGCCAGCAGGCCAAATTGCGCTCTCGGAGTATTCTGGATTGCTGTTTGTCACCCTCATTGGCGTGGTTGGTTTTAACGAACTGCCTGATGGCTTCACTTGGCTAGGAATTTCATTGATTGTGCTGCCGCTACTGCCCGTCCGCGAGTGGTTACATGCCAGGCAACGGAAACATCGCTCTCCATCATCGAGCTAGAAAAAGAGAGCTCGCATAAACGCAATAAGGCGCTCAACGCGCCTTATTGGGACTGATTCATCACACGGCAGCGCTACTTGCTGCGGCCAAAACCACCATCAGACAAGCGGAAAAACATCACTGAAGTGGTGCCTTTTTCCAACTGTAAAATGTCCAATTGGCCAGTGTCATTGAGCTTAAAACGCACCAACTGACCTTGTTTGATCTGGCTGAGCGGTTTGTCATCCCCTTCGATGCGCACCAGTGCATTGAGATCCGACATCGACAATTGATTATTACGAAACACCTGAGAAAGAGTGTCACCATCACGCACTAGGTATTCCTTCCAGCTATTGGACTTTAAGTTGTTCTGCTCTTCTGTGCGTTGCTGGCTTAACCCGGTAGTATCAATATCCAAAGCAATACGCTGCGGCGTGCTAGGCTCTGACACTTTGAGCTCTGGTTCGCTACTTGGCCATAGTAACAAGACAAACAGGACAGGAACCAAAACATAAAGCGCACGTTGATGTAAACGTGGCAACGTTGCCCAAAACTGCTTTACGTTGGACAAAATACGCTGGTAATCAAATTGAGCAATACGCTGTTTACACAGCGCCAGATAATCTACCTGAGCCTTCTTCTTTCTACGTCGATTCATGCTAGTGCTTCTCCAAACCCTTTGCACTCAGTATAAAAATACAAATTGGCTGAGTATAGTGCTTTCCGATGACAGTGAGTCATTACAAGGTAAAAATGGTTAAAAAGCGTGAAGGAAAACGTTCCTTTTACACGGCCATACGCCCGTCGGTGAGAGATGGACCATTTAAACCTGTAGCCTAAACTGTTATCCTTTCGCTTTCATTCGTTCAATAAGAGTGACTTTTATGTCTGACATTAAATTTGAAACCGTAGAAGAGAAAGCAAGCTACGGTATCGGCCTACAAATGGGCCAGCAGCTAGCAGGTTCAGGTCTTGATGGCCTAAACGTTGCAGCCATCGCCGCGGGTATCGCCACATCTCTAACAGGCGACATGCCAGCGATTGAAGTAGACGAAATCAACAAAGCGCTACACGAGCTATACACTCGCGCAGAATCTGCGCGTGCAGAAGCGGCAAAAGCCGCAGCGGCTGACGGCGAGGTATTCCTAAAAGACAACGCACTTCGTCCAGAAGTAACGGTTCTTGAGTCTGGCCTGCAATACGAAATCATCACCGAAGGTAATGGCGAAATCCCAACGTCAGACAAAACCGTACGTGTTCACTACCATGGCGAACTGGTTGACGGCACCGTTTTCGATAGCTCAGTATCACGTGGCCAACCAGCGCAATTCCCAGTAACGGGTGTGATTAAAGGTTGGGTTGAAGCACTACAACTGATGCCTGTAGGCTCTAAATGGAAACTGTACATCCCACACGATCTTGCTTACGGCGAGCGTGGTGCGGGCGCGTCCATTCCTCCATTTGCAGCACTTGTATTTGAAGTAGAACTGCTAGACATCGTTTAATCTAAACTTGTAGCATTTCTCATAACGGCGACACATTGTGTCGCCGTTTTTTTTGGATAATACTGAAACCATTCAAAACAAGAATATTCGGTTGCGACAATACCGAAAATAAGTCAGAAAATAAGGAAATATTATGTACAAGAAAATCGCTATCGCCGCCTTTGTCAGTGTTGCACTTATGGGATGTCAAACGACATCGAAACAAACTCAAACAGGTACCGAAAGTGGCTATAGCGAAATCGCTAATGCGGCGCTGATGGGCGCAGTTCAAACATGGTCTCAAAAAGGAGCAGCCGATAGCGATCTCGTCTCCGCGATACAAAATAGCACTAATGTGTCATCTGAACAGGCTATTGGCGGGATCGGCTCACTACTCGCGTTAGCTCAAAACTCATTGAGCAGTAACGAAAACAATGAGTTATCGGGGCTCATTCCGGGATTTGATTCTTTACAGTCAAGTGGCTTGACGGCTTTAATTAGTAATAACGAAACGGTTAAGAGCGCATTTTCGGCATTGGGATTAGATCCAGCTCTTATTTCTACCTTTACACCGATCATCCTAAGCGCACTACAAAACCAGGGCGCAAGCTCAGGTTTGCTAGATAGCCTTTCTTCTATCTGGAAATAAGCGAAGCGAGAAGCGAGAAGCGAGAAGCGAGAAGCGAGAAGCGAGAAGCGAGAAGCGAGAAGCGAGAAGCGAGAAGCGAGAAAATGTTGAGGGGTTGGTGCGCAGTGCCAACCCTTTTTCTTTAAATTCAGATAATGAAATCCAAATTAGGAACCAGTGCTGTCTGCAACTTTTGACTCTCTCTCCGCGATCTCATCTCGAAGAACGGAGTTCGCTCGCGATTCTCTGAACGAAGCTTTCTCAAAGGAAGTAAGGCGTGGCTCGTTATTTCCCTACCTTACAAACGCAAAAAAGCCGAGCTAATGCTCGGCTTTTCTGTTCTTACGAACCTGATTACTCAGCAGCAGCTTCTTCAGCAGCTGGGCGATCTACAAGCTCAATGTAAGCCATTGGAGCTTTGTCACCAGCACGGAAGCCAGCTTTTAGGATACGAGTGTAACCGCCCTGACGAGCAGCAAAACGTGGACCTAGTTCGTTAAATAGCTTTGCAACTACTTCGTTGTCACGAGTACGTGCAAACGCAAGACGACGGTTAGCAACACTGTCAGTCTTAGCTAGTGTAATCAAAGGCTCAACTACGCGACGTAGCTCTTTAGCTTTTGGCAATGTAGTCTTGATAACTTCATGACGTACAAGAGAGCTAGCCATGTTGCTGAACATCGCTTTGCGATGTGAGCTGTTGCGGTTGAGTTGACGACCACTCTTACGATGGCGCATGACCTAATCCTTCTAACTAGTATCGATTAATCTTCAGCGATTGATGCAGGTGGCCAGTTTTCTAGGCGCATGCCCAGAGACAGACCACGTGACGCAAGTACGTCTTTAATCTCAGTAAGAGATTTTTTACCAAGGTTTGGCGTTTTAAGTAGCTCAACCTCAGTACGTTGTACTAGATCACCGATGTAGTGAATCGCTTCTGCTTTCAGACAGTTAGCAGAGCGAACTGTTAGTTCAAGATCGTCTACAGGACGCAGTAGGATCGGATCGAATTCTGGCTTCTCTTCCTTCTCCTCAGGTACACGTACATCACGAAGATCTACGAACGCATCCAATTGCTCAGCAAGAATAGTTGCTGCGCGACGGATTGCTTCCTCAGGTTCAAGAGTACCGTTCGTTTCCATATCGATAACAAGCTTGTCTAAGTCAGTGCGCTGTTCTACACGAGCTGCTTCTACAGCGTAGGCAATTTTGTCTACTGGGCTGTAAGTAGCGTCTACTAGTAGGCGACCGATTGGACGCTCATCTTCTTCAGTATGGATACGAGCTGAAGCTGGAACATAACCACGACCACGTTCTACTTTGATGCGCATTGCGATCTCTGCGTTGTCATCCGTTAGGTGACAAATTACGTGTTCAGGGTTAGCGATCTCTACATCACCGTCATGGGTGATGTCACCTGCAACCACAGGGCCCGAGCCTGATTTGTTCAGTGTAATGAACACTTCATCTTTGCCTTCGGCAACGCGTACAGCCAAACCTTTTAGGTTTAGTAGGATTTCAAGAATATCTTCTTGAACGCCTTCTTTAGTGCTGTACTCATGAAGAACGCCTTCAATTTCTACTTCTGTTACAGCACAACCTGGCATAGAAGATAGAAGAATACGGCGAAGTGCATTACCTAGAGTATGGCCGAAACCACGCTCCAATGGCTCAAGAGTTACTTTTGCGTGGGTCGAGCTGATCTGTTCGATGTCAACTAGACGTGGCTTAAGAAATTCTGTTACAGAACCCTGCATTGTGTCCTCTCTTTAGTTTAACCTTACTTAGAGTAAAGCTCGACGATCAATTGTTCGTTGATGTCAGCTGATAGATCTGAACGTTCAGGCATACGCTTGAATGTACCTTCCATCTTGCCAGCATCTACTTCAATCCAAGTTGGTTTTTCACGTTGTTCAGCAACTTCTAGAGCTGCTTTGATACGAGTTTGCTGTTTAGCTTTCTCGCGAATTGAAACAACGTCGTTAGCCGCTACTTTGAAAGAAGGAACGTTTACAACTTTACCGTTTACTAGGATAGCTTTGTGGCTAACTAGCTGACGTGCTTCTGCGCGAGTTGCACCAAAGCCCATGCGGTAAACTACGTTATCAAGACGACCTTCAAGAAGCTGAAGTAGGTTTTCACCTGTGTTGCCTTTAAGACGAGCAGCTTCTGCGTAGTAGTTACGGAATTGTTTTTCTAGAACGCCGTACATACGACGTACTTTTTGCTTCTCACGAAGCTGAACGCCATACTCAGATAGACGACCGCGACGAGCGCCGTGTACACCTGGTGCGTTATCAATTTTACACTTGGTATCGATCGCGCGAACACCAGACTTAAGGAACAAGTCAGTGCCTTCACGACGGCTAAGCTTCAGCTTAGGACCCAAATATCTTGCCATGATCTTTCTCCAGTAATCTAAAAAACGTTATACGCGACGTTTCTTAGGTGGACGACAACCGTTATGAGGGATTGGTGTAGCATCAACGATGTTGGTGATGCGGAAACCAGCTGCGTTCAGTGCGCGAACAGTAGATTCACGACCTGGACCAGGACCCTTAACCATAACTTCCAAGTTCTTTAGGCCGTATTCTTTAGCCATTTCAGCACAACGCTCAGCAGCAACCTGTGCAGCGAACGGAGTAGACTTACGAGAACCACGGAAACCTGAACCACCAGCAGTAGCCCATGCAAGAGCATTACCTTGACGGTCAGTGATAGTTACGATTGTGTTATTGAAAGAAGCATGGATGTGCGCAACGCCATCCGCAACTTGCTTGCGTACGCGCTTGCGCGCGCGAGTTGGTTGTTTAGCCATTGTACTCTACCTTCCCGATTATTTCTTGATCGGCTTACGCGGACCCTTACGGGTGCGAGCGTTGGTTTTAGTACGCTGTCCACGTAGAGGTAGACTGCGACGATGACGAAGACCACGGTAACAGCCAAGGTCCATAAGACGCTTGATGTTCATAGATACTTCACGACGTAGATCACCTTCTACAGTGTACTTAGCTACACCATCACGCAGTTGATCGATCTGCTCTTCAGTTAGTTCACTGATCTTAACATCTTCAGCAATACCCACGTCAGCTAGGATAGCTTTTGAGCGAGTTTTACCGATACCGTAGATCGCAGTTAGAGCGATTACAGCATGTTTCTGATCAGGAATGTTAATGCCTGCAATACGGGCCATTATTCACTCCTAGGTTTCATAAAAGAATTATCCGCAGCAAAGCCCGTGTCGGATACGCTGCGGGATACTACTTCTTTTGCACGCAAAAGGTAGGCCGAGGAATATACTCGACACTACCTTTTATTTCAAGTAAAAATTTCTGCTGATTAGCCTTGGCGCTGCTTGTGCTTTGGCTCACTGCAAATCACGCGAACTACACCGTTACGCTTGATTACTTTACAGTTACGGCAGATTTTTTTAACGGAAGCACGAACTTTCATTGCTAAACTCCGTAATTGAAACTGAAACTACCGCCGGATTAACGGCCGTAGCCTTTCAGATTCGCTTTCTTCAACACAGACTCATATTGATGAGACATCATATGTGTCTGTACCTGTGCCATAAAGTCCATAATTACAACAACTACGATAAGTAGTGATGTACCGCCGAAGTAGAAACGTACGTTCCACGCGACCATCATGAACTCCGGAATCAGACAGATAAAGGTAATATAAAGCGCACCAGCTAAGGTTAAACGCGTCATTACTTTATCAATGTACTTGGCTGTCTGCTCGCCTGGGCGGATACCGGGTACGAATGCACCTGACTTCTTCAGGTTATCTGCTGTTTCACGCGGGTTGAAAACCAACGCCGTGTAGAAGAAACAGAAGAAAATAATCGCTGCTGCATAAAGCATTACATATAGCGGTTGACCAGGACTTAGAGCCAATGACACATCAGTTAACCAACCGAACGCGCTGCTTTCACCATTCTGACCGAACCACTGGGCCAATGTTCCAGGGAACAGGATAATGCTTGATGCGAAAATCGCAGGAATTACACCAGCCATATTAATTTTCAATGGAAGGTGCGAGCTTTGTGCTGCAAATACTTTACGACCTTGTTGACGCTTCGCGTAGTTAACAACGATACGACGTTGACCACGCTCCATGAAAACAACGAAGTAAATTACAGCAAAAGCCAAAACTGCAATTAACAGCAGAAGAAGTACATGCAATTCACCTTGACGCGCTTGCTCGATTGTTTGACCGATTGCCGAAGGCAATCCAGCAACAATACCTGCAAAGATCAGTAATGAAATACCATTACCAATTCCACGCTCAGTAATTTGTTCACCTAACCACATTAAGAACATGGTACCGGTTACTAAACTCACGGTTGCAATTAGCGTAAACATGGTTTGATCGATAACGACCAGATTGTCGACCATGTTTGGTAAGCCAGTTGCAATACCAATAGCCTGGAATGTTGCAAGTACAAGCGTGCCGTAGCGTGTGTATTGGCTGATCTTACGACGGCCTGCTTCACCCTCTTTCTTGAGTTCAGCTAACGCTGGATGAACTACAGTTAGCAACTGGACAACAATAGATGCCGAAATATACGGCATGATGCCCAGAGCTAAAATAGATGCACGCTCAAGAGCACCACCGGAGAACATGTTAAACATTTCAACGATGGTACCTTTTTGCTGTTCGAACAAATCGGCAAGTACAGCAGCGTCAATACCAGGAATCGGCACAAAAGAGCCAGCTCGGAATACTAAAAGTGCACCAATTACGAATAATAAGCGCGACTTCAGTTCACTTAAGCCGCTCTGAGCACTACGAAAATCTTGTCCTGGTTTCTTAGCCATCTGTACCTCGTTCCTCGAGATTATTCCTCGATTTTACCGCCTGCAGCTTCGATTGCAGCTTTAGCGCCTTTAGTCACACGTAGACCTTTAACAGTCACTGCCTTGTTGATTTCACCAGAAAGAACGATTTTCACGTTCTCAATGTTTTTGGTGATAACGTTAGCAGCTTTAAGGCTGTTTAGATCAACCACGTCACCAGTTACTTTCGCTAGCTCAGCTACGCGAACTTCAGCAGACACTAGGCTCTTACGAGAAGTGAAACCGAATTTTGGTAGACGTTGTTTTAGAGGCATCTGACCGCCTTCAAAACCTGGACGAACTTTACCGCCAGAACGTGACTTTTGACCTTTGTGACCGCGGCCACCTGTTTTACCAAGGCCAGAACCGATACCGCGACCTACACGCTTAGGAGCATGCTTAGAGCCAGCAGCCGGTGATAGAGTATTCAAACGCATTTCTGATTACTCCTCAACTTTAACCATGTAGTAAACCTTGTTGATCATACCGCGAATGCACGGAGTATCTTCAAGTTCTACTGTGTGGTTGATACGACGAAGACCTAGACCACGAAGTGTAGCTTTGTGCTTAGGTAGACGACCAATTGAGCTTTTAGTTTGTGTTACTTTGATAGTTGCCATGGTGTTCTTACTCCGAAATAACTTCAACAGTTAGACCACGTTTAGCAGCAACCATTTCTGGTGACTTAACGTCTACTAGCGCATCAATCGTTGCACGAACGATGTTGATTGGGTTAGTAGAGCCGTACGCTTTAGACAGTACGTTGTGTACACCAGCAACTTCTAGTACTGCACGCATCGCACCACCTGCGATAACACCAGTACCTTCTGCAGCAGGCTGCATGTAAACTTTAGAGCCCGAGTGGCGACCTTTCACTGGGTGGTGAAGTGTGCCTTCGTTAAGTGCGATAGTAACCATGTTACGACGCGCTTTTTCCATTGCTTTTTGGATCGCTGCAGGTACTTCACGAGCTTTGCCGTAACCGAAACCTACACGACCGTTACCGTCACCAACTACTGTTAGTGCAGTAAAGCTCATGATTCGACCACCTTTAACCGTTTTAGAAACACGGTTAACTGCGATTAGCTTTTCTTGCAAATCATTCGCTTGAACTTGTTGTTCTTTAGCCATCTTCCAACCCTACCTTAGAATTTCAGACCAGCTTCGCGAGCAGAATCTGCTAGCGCCGCTACTCGACCGTGGTATTGGAAACCAGAACGATCGAATGCAACAGTAGATACGCCTTTTTCAAGAGCGCGCTCTGCTACAGCTTTACCAACTGCTTTAGCTGCTTCGATGTTACCAGTGTATTTCACTTGCTCACGGATCGCTTTTTCTACAGTAGAAGCTGCTGCGATAACCTCAGAGCCGTTTGCTGCGATAACTTGAGCGTAAACGTGGCGAGGAGTACGGTGTACTACCAGGCGAGTTGCACCAAGTTCTGCAATCTTACGACGTGCACGTGTAGCACGACGGATGCGAGATGCTTTCTTATCCATAGTGTTACCTTACTTCTTCTTAGCTTCTTTACTACGCACATTTTCATCTGCGTAACGAATACCTTTACCTTTGTAAGGCTCAGGCGCGCGGTAAGCACGAATGTCTGCTGCAACTTGACCGATCAACTGCTTATCACAACCAGTTAGAACGATTTCAGTTTGGCTAGGACACTCAGCTTTGATACCCGCTGGCAATTCATGCTCAACTGGGTGAGAGAAGCCAAGAGTTAGACCAACCGCATTGCCTTTGATAGCAGCACGGTAACCTACACCCTTAAGGATTAGCTTACGGGTAAAGCCTTCAGTAACACCTACAACCATGTTGTTAACTAGAGCGCGAGCAGTACCTGCTTGTGCCCATGCGTTAGCAACACCTTCGCGAGGACCGAAAGTTAGCTTGTTTTCTTCCTGAGCGATAACTACTGCGTTGTTGATAACGCGAGATAGTTCACCTTTAGCACCTTTTACAGTGATTTCTTGGCCGTTCAGTTTCACCTCTACGCCAGCTGGAATAGCGACAGGTGCTTTAGCAACACGAGACATATTCTACTCCTATTAAGCTACGTAGCAGATGATTTCACCACCAAGACCTGCTTTACGAGCAGCACGGTCTGACATCAGACCCTTGGAAGTGGAAACTACAGCAACACCTAGACCACCCATAACAGATGGCAGATCGTCTTTCTTCTTGTAGACGCGCAGACCTGGGCGTGAAACACGCTTCAGTTGCTCGATTACTGGTTTAGCTTGGAAGTACTTAAGAGTAACTTCTAGCTCAGGTTTTGCTTCGCCTTCAACAGCGAAGTCAACGATGTAACCTTCAGCCTTTAGTAGTGCAGCGATTGCAACTTTCAGCTTTGAAGAAGGCATTTTAACAGCAACTTTGTTTGCTGCCTGACCGTTACGAATACGGGTCAGCATATCCGAAATCGGATCTTGCATGCTCATATGATTTACTCCAAATGATTAAAGTGGCAATTACCAGCTAGCCTTACGAAGTCCAGGAATCTCGCCTTTCATGCAAGCTTCACGAACTTTGATACGGCTCAGACCGAATTTACGTAGGTAACCGTGTGGACGACCAGTTTGGTTACAACGGTTGCGCTGACGTGACGCACTAGAATCACGTGGAAGAGTTTGCAGTTTTAGAACCGCATTCCAACGATCTTCTTCAGATACATTTACATCGCTGATGATAGCTTTTAGAGAAGCACGCTTTTCAGCGAACTTAGCTACTAGCTTTGCACGTTTTGCTTCACGTGCTTTCATTGATTGTTTAGCCATAACAGTAACCCTTCACCTTACTTACGGAATGGGAAGTTAAAGGCAGCCAGCAGAGCACGGCCTTCCTCATCAGTACCAGCAGACGTCGTAATAGTGATGTCTAGGCCGCGTACACGATCAACTTTATCAAAGTCGATTTCCGGGAAGATGATTTGCTCGCGAACGCCCATGCTGTAGTTACCGCGACCGTCAAAAGACTTAGCGTTAACACCACGGAAGTCACGTACACGTGGAAGAGCGATAGAGATTAAACGCTCCATAAAATCCCACATACGTTCGCCACGCAAGGTTACTTTACAACCGATAGGGTAGCCTTCGCGGATTTTGAAACCTGCAACAGATTTACGCGCTTTAGTGATAAGTGGCTTTTGACCAGAGATCGTTGCCATATCAGCAGCTGCGTTTTCTAGCAGTTTCTTATCGTTGATAGCATCGCCCACACCCATGTTAAGGGTGATCTTTTCGATTCTAGGGACTTGCATGACGCTTGTGTAACCGAACTGTTTGGTCAGTTCAGCGACTACAGACGACTTGTAGTAATCATGCAGTTTCGCCATAGTAGAACTCCAAATTACTTTCTAAATTAGTTAGAAACAGTTTCACCGTTAGACTTGAAGAAACGAACCTTTTGGCCGTCTTCAAAACGGAAACCGATACGGTCAGCTTTACCAGTAGCTGCGTTAAAGATCGCCACGTTAGAAACGTCGATTGCTGCTTCTTGCTCTACGATACCGCCTTGGATACCTAGTGCAGGAACAGGTTTCTGGTGTTTCTTAACAAGGTTGATACCTTCAACGATAACTTTACCAGTTGCTAGGACCTTAGTTACTTTACCTTTCTTGCCTTTATCTTTACCAGCAAGAACGATTACTTCGTCGTTACGACGGATTTTAGCTGCCATTTTTTGCCGCTCCTTACAGAACTTCTGGAGCCAGTGAAACGATCTTCATGAACTTATCGCCACGAAGTTCGCGAGTCACAGGACCAAAGATACGTGTACCGATTGGTTGCTCAGTGTTGTTGTTTAGCAACACACAAGCATTTCGGTCGAAGCGAATGACAGAACCGTCTGGACGACGTACGCCTTTACGGGTGCGAACTACCACCGCCTTCAGAACGTCACCTTTTTTAACTTTACCGCGAGGAATTGCTTCCTTAACAGTAACTTTGATAACGTCACCGATATGTGCATAACGGCGGTGAGAGCCACCCAGAACCTTAATACACATTACGCTGCGAGCGCCTGAGTTATCAGCTGCGTCCAGCATACTTTGCATTTGGATCATGTTAGTGCTCCGCTAAATATTAAAAAAACTAGACCCTCTCGGGTCGGGCTGCCTCTTTATAAGGGACGCGAATTGTACCACCCTTTTTTGTGATTGGGTAGTCAAAAAATAAACGGCCCCAAAAAAATTTTGGAGCCGTTTATATTCATAGAATAGTGAAGATTAGATCTTCGCTTTTTCTACAACTTTTACCAAAGTCCAAGACTTAGTCTTAGACAGTGGACGACATTCACGAATTTCAACAGTGTCGCCAATGCCACACTCGTTGTTTTCGTCATGTGCGTGAACTTTAGTCGTGCGCTTAACGAATTTACCGTAGATAGGGTGCTTCACCATGCGCTCGATAGCAACAACGATAGACTTGTCCATCTTGTCGCTAACAACACGACCTAGTTGAGTACGAATTTTGTCGCTCATTATGCGCCTGCCTTCTCAGTCAAAACAGTTTTCACACGTGCGATATCACGGCGTACAGCTTTCAGAGTATGAGTTTGCTGTAGTTGACCAGTTGCAGCTTGCATGCGCAAGTTGAACTGTTCACGTAGCAAATTCAATAGCTCAGAGTTAAGCTCTTCAACGCTCTTTTCGCGTAGATCTTGTGCTTTCATCACATCACCTGCTTAGTTACAAATGTAGTCTTGAATGGCAGTTTGCGAGCCGCTAGGCGGAACGCTTCACGCGCCAATTCTTCAGGTACACCATCAACTTCGTACATAACCTTACCAGGTTGGATTTGGGCTACCCAGTACTCAACGTTACCTTTACCCTTACCTTGACGAACTTCAAGTGGTTTTTCAGTGATCGGCTTGTCTGGGAACACACGGATCCAGATCTTACCTTGACGCTTGATGTGACGCGTCATAGCACGACGTGCAGCTTCGATTTGACGAGCAGTCAAACGACCACGGCCAACAGCTTTAAGACCAAAAGAACCAAAGCTAACTTCAGTACCTTTAGCTAGACCGCGGTTACGACCAGTATGAACCTTACGGAACTTAGTACGTTTAGGTTGTAGCATCTGTCGACTCCTTACTTACGGCCTTTACGCTGCTTCTTAGGCTTGTCAGCCTTTGGCTCTGCAGCTTCAGTTGCTGCTGGCATACCGCCTAGGATCTCACCTTTGAAGATCCAAACTTTAATGCCGATTACACCGTATGTGGTGTGAGCCGAAGAAGTTGCGTAATCAATGTCTGCACGTAGAGTGTGTAGAGGCACACGGCCTTCACGGTACCACTCAGAACGTGCGATTTCAGCGCCGCCTAGACGACCGCTTACTTCCACTTTGATACCCTTAGCACCTAGACGCATTGCGTTTTGTACCGCACGCTTCATAGCACGACGGAACATTACACGACGCTCTAGCTGAGACGCGATGCTGTCACCAACAAGTTGCGCATCTAGTTCAGGCTTACGTACTTCAGCGATGTTAATTTGCGCTGGTACACCTGCAATTTTCGCTACAGCTGTGCGTAGCTTCTCAACGTCTTCACCTTTCTTACCGATAACAACGCCTGGACGAGCAGTGTGAATAGTCACACGGATGCTCTTAGCAGGACGCTCGATAACGATGCGTGATAGAGACGCTTTTGAAAGTTCCTTAGTTAGGAACTGACGTACCTTGAAGTCGCCGTCTAGGTTGTCAGCGAAATCTTTGGTGTTAGCAAACCATGTAGCATTCCAAGGCTTAACGATGCCTAGACGAATACCATTAGGATGTACTTTTTGACCCATTGCTTACTCTCCTAGTCTCTAGCGATCTGCTACAACAACAGTGATGTGGCTTGAACGCTTCAAGATACGATCCGCACGACCTTTAGCACGAGGCATAATACGCTTCATGGTTGGGCCTTCATCTACAAAGATTTTTGCGACATTCAGATCGTCAATATCTGCACCTTCGTTGTGCTCCGCGTTAGCGATAGCAGACTCTAGAACTTTCTTAACTAGTACAGCAGCTTTTTTGTTGCTGAAAGTTAGGATTTCAAGAGCTTGGTCAACAGATTTACCACGAATTAGATCCGCAACTAAGCGAGCTTTCTGAGGCGAAATGCGAGCAAAGTTATGTTTAGCAATAGCTTCCATTATTTACTCCTTAACGCTTCTTAGCTTTCTTATCCGCAGCGTGACCGCGGTAAGTACGAGTTGGTGCGAATTCACCCAGTTTATGACCGATCATTTCTTCGGTAACGAAAACTGGAACGTGCTGACGACCATTATGGACAGCGATGGTCAAACCGATCATCGTAGGGATGATCATTGAACGACGGGACCAAGTCTTAAGTGGCTTTTTGTCTCCGCTTTCCACCGCTTTCTCTACCTTCTTCAGCAAGTGTAGGTCAATAAATGGACCTTTCTTGAGAGAACGTGGCATGGCGATTCCTCTTTATATAGATTACTTGTTACGACGACGTACGATGTACTTGTCAGTGCGTTTGTTGCTACGAGTCTTGTAGCCTTTAGTTGGTACACCCCAAGGTGAAACTGGATGACGGCCACCAGAAGTACGACCTTCACCACCACCGTGTGGGTGATCTACTGGGTTCATTACCACACCGCGAACGGTTGGACGAACACCACGCCAGCGACTTGCACCAGCTTTACCAAGCTCACGAAGCATGTGCTCAGAGTTACCAACTTCACCGATTGTTGCGCGACCTTCAGATAGAACTTTACGCATTTCGCCAGAACGTAGACGGATAGTTACGTAAGAACCATCACGAGCTACTAGCTGAGCGTAAGCACCCGCTGAACGAGCCAACTGTGCACCTTTACCAGGAGTCAATTCAACACAGTGAATTGTAGAACCTACTGGGATGTTGCGCATTGGTAGAGTGTTACCCGCTTTGATCGGTGCATCAACACCAGATTGGATAACGTCACCAGCTTGCAGACCTTTAGGTGCAATGATGTAACGACGCTCACCGTCTGCGTACAGAACTAGAGCGATGTTTGCGCTACGGTTTGGATCGTATTCTAGACGCTCAACTTTCGCTGGGATACCGTCTTTAGTACGTTTGAAGTCAACTACACGGTAGTGTTGTTTATGACCACCACCGATGTGACGTACTGTGATACGACCGTTGTTGTTACGACCACCGTTCTTAGAGTTTTTCTCTAGAAGAGGTGCGTAAGGCTTGCCTTTGTGTAGGTCAGCGTTAACAACTTTAACAACGTGACGACGACCAGCCGAAGTCGGCTTACATTTAACAATAGCCATTATTCAACTACTCCTGTTATTCCGCGCCGCCAACAAAGTCAAGATCTTGACCTTCTTTCAAAGTAACGTACGCTTTCTTCACGTCTGAACGACGGCCTTGGCGTAGACCTTGACGCTTGGTCTTACCCTTAGTGATAAGAGTATTTACAGACTTAACTTCAACTTCAAATAGCTGTTCTACAGCTGCTTTGATCTCTTTCTTAGTTGCATCTTTCGCTACTTTGAAAACGATAGTGTTCGCTTTCTCAGCTGCCATAGTTGCTTTTTCAGAGATGTGCGGTGCACGTAGAACTTTTAGTAGACGCTCTTGAGTGATCATGCCAGCATCTCCTCAACTTGCTTAACTGCATCAGCAGTCATTAGAACCTTGTTAAACGCGATTAGAGAAACTGGGTCAATACCAGCTACGTCACGTGCGTCAACTTTGTATAGGTTACGTGCAGCTAAGAATAGATTCTCGTCTACTTCGCCAGTTACGATAAGCACGTCGTTTAGCTCAAGTTCTTTAAGCTTAGCAACTAGCTCTTTCGTTTTTGGTGCTTCAACAGAGAAGTTATCAACAACGATTAGACGCTCTTGACGAACTAGCTCAGAAAGAATGCTCTTCATCGCACCACGGTACATTTTCTTGTTTACTTTTTGGCTGTGATCTTGTGGTTTCGCAGCAAAAGTAACACCACCTGTACGCCATAGTGGGCTACGGATTGTACCAGCACGTGCACGGCCAGTACCTTTTTGACGCCATGGCTTAGCACCACCGCCAGAAACTTCTGAACGTGTTTTTTGAGCACGAGTACCTTGACGAGCACCTGCTGCGTACGCAACAACTACTTGATGAACAAGAGCTTCGTTGAACTCACGTCCGAAAGTAGCTTCGGAAACAGTTAGTGCAGCAGCACCTTTAACCATCAATTCCATTACTTACTCCTAGACGTTATGCTTTAACAGCTGGTTTAACGATCACGTTACCGCCAGTTGCGCCAGGGACTGCACCTTTAATAAGAAGCAGATTGCGCTCAGCGTCAACACGTACGATCTCTAGGTTTTGAGTCGTTACACGCTCAGCACCCATGTGACCTGCCATTTTCTTGCCTTTAAATACGCGACCTGGAGTCTGACATTGACCGATAGAACCAGGAGCACGGTGAGACAATGAGTTACCGTGAGTCATATCTTGAGTGCGGAAGTTCCAGCGCTTAACAGTGCCTTGGAAACCTTTACCCTTAGATGTACCAGTAACGTCTACTTTTTTAACTTCGTTGAATAGCTCAACAGTTAGTTCTGAACCAACTGCAAACTCTTCGCCGTTTTCTAAACGGAATTCCCAAAGACCACGACCAGCTTCAACGCCAGCTTTAGCAAAGTGACCTGCTTCAGCTTTGTTTACGCGGTTAGCTTTCTTTGTACCAGCTGTAACTTGGATTGCTGCATAGCCGTCAGTCTCAAGAGTTTTCACTTGAGCAACACGGTTCGCTTCAACCTCAACAACAGTTACAGGGATAGAAACGCCTTCTTCAGTAAATACGCGGGTCATGCCCACTTTACGACCGATTAGACCAATCATTCTTCTAATCTCCCTTAACCTAGGCTAATTTGAACGTCAACGCCTGCAGCAAGGTCTAGACGCATCAGAGCATCAACAGTTTTGTCTGTTGGCTCAACGATGTCGATTAGACGCTTGTGAGTACGAATTTCGTACTGGTCACGAGCTTTCTTGTTAACGTGTGGAGAGATAAGAACGGTGAAACGCTCTTTACGAGTAGGTAGTGGGATTGGACCACGAACCTGTGCGCCAGTGCGCTTAGCTGTTTCAACGATTTCCGCTGTAGAAGCGTCGATTAGTTTGTAATCGAAAGCTTTAAGGCGGATACGGATACGTTGGTTCTGCATGAGACAGAGCTCCAATATTAAAAATTACACAAACAATATCGCCACTCAAACTCGTTAAGACGAGAGAATGCCGATTGATTTATGTGAAACCGTAGCATCCAAGATTAGGACGCATTGTCAGTTAATTTTCGATTAACCATGTATCTATGGAAGGAACGCTATCAGATAGGAACACTAAAATAGATAAGCTAATTGTATTAACTGCGAACATAAGCTGAGTATACATTACCCCACAACCGAAGCTGCTGGCTCCTCGCTGCTCATTGGTTCACAACTGAACAAGTCAGTGCGGCGTATTATACAGATCACAGTTTTGCTTGCAAGGGCTGTTTGAAAAATAATCGGAGAAAGATTCAGACGATTAAGATCCTCGCAACCTGGAGTAGCCGAGATACAACTCACCTCAATACACATGGCAGATAAACACAATCGCTATAATGGAGCTCAATACCCTCCCCGCACCACCAGCCGTCATTCCCGTGTACACGGGAAACCATTTATCCGCACACACCGAACCCTGCGTTAGAACAAAAGCTCGCAACGTTAAAACGTGCACAGGGTCATCAAACATTTACCGATAGTGAGGCAGTACGACCAACCCACTGCGCTTTCCGTACCATGGGTCCCCGCGTTCGCGAGGATGACGAGCTTTGAGGCTATGGCATAGATAGGAGCGCCCATCCCCTATCCGCATTCCTAACTCTCAGCCACCTCCCCCTGCTGTCATTCCCGTGCACACGGGAAACCATTTATCCGCGCACGCTAGATGCCGCGTTTGGAGATACACTCACCACAACAGACAGCAAGAACAACGACAATGCAGTAGTAATACCTACCCTCCACGCTCGCCGTTCCATGGGTCCGCGCGACCGCGAGGATGACGAGATAAAAGAAGGAAAGAAAAAGCCGATCGAAGATCAACGCCAAAGAACAAAAACTCTGAACACCGCCTCCCCCTGCTGTCATTCCCGTGCACACGGGAAACCATTTATCCGCACACGCCAGATGCCGCGTTTGGAAATACACTCCTCACAACAGACAGCAAGAACAACGACAATGCAGTAGTAATACCTACCCTCCACGCTCGCCGCACCATGGGTCCCCGCGTTCGCGAGGATGACGAGATTAAAGATGAAAAAGAAATGAATCGACCTAGAGCTCAAATATAAGTCAGAAGTGCTGGAAACTAGAGAACTAGGAACTAGGAACTAGGAACTAGGAGCTAGATAACTAGATAACTAGATAACTAGATAACTAGATAACTAGATAACTAGATAACTAGATAACTAGATAACTAGAAAACTAGAAAACTAGAAAACTAGAAAACTAGAAAACTAGAAAGGTAACTGCAACTTAGCACGAAAACAAAGGCCCTAGAGAGCTAGGGCCTTATCTATTATCTTGATAACTGATTTATCGCTAATGGATCATGTTGTGGTTCAGGCAACTTGAGCGCTTTCAACTTGTCTAGCCCACTTTGTGTAATCCCGCCTTCATACCTTGGTGTTGGGTCACCTGGGTAGAGAAACACTTTAGACCCCGGATTCCACGCTTGGAAGAAAGCACTCAGATCCGTTTGAGCCGCATAAGAGGCGCAAAGCATCAACATGTCACTCTTTCCCAACCCTGACGCTTGGCACATGTTCTCACCTTTTAGCTTAAACAAATCCTCAGTCTTATTACGCGTTAATCGATGCATTAATTTAAAGAGGTTCCACCCTGTGATCCCTTCTTTCGAGCTGTAGTAACTTGGCACCTCATCGCCATACCACTGCTGAATATCAAATTCACTCTCAGCCCACTCTTTCAGTTGTGCAAACATCACTAAGCGTTCACCCGCACCGCCCGCGCCCCATGCATGACCATTCTCCATACGCACAAAATCTGGCGCGATTCGGATATCTTGCTCAACGCGAACCATTTTTCCTAAGTACTGATCCTGCATGTACAACGCCAGTAGGTTATTCACCACTTCCGTTGCGCCATCTACATTAAACGGTGCCTCTGCGGCGTTATGTCCAACCTCATGCCATAACAGCCAGCTGTTCAGTGGCGCTGTATTTAGACTTTGGCTCTTAGCATTAAAGCTCGCATTCATCACTGGGTAACCAGAGTGAGCCGCGCCAATACTAATCGCAACATCATTTACAAAGTGATGGCGGTTATTAGGATTACTCTGACTGGTCGCTTGACGATTTAAGCGCCCTTCAACCCCTTCATCGCGAGCGTAAAAATCATTGAGATCCGCCGAAAAACGATCGAGATCCCGGGCGAACTGTTCGATACCACCAGAGTAACCAGAAGCATTTAAGTTCGCTTTCGGGGCAGTAAAGACAAAGGTATCTGAAATCACCTCACCCATTGGCGCAGGAGAGATCTGTGGATTTTGCCATTTGCCCTGTTTATACAGAGGCGCATCAACCGTGCCAGTAAACGTTAAGCTCACTTGCTCGCTATTGCCACCTTGGGCATAAATCAAACCACCATAAGGAACGGTAAACTGCTGACTTGTGGCATGGCCACCACCAATGACGAACGACTTGGTCATTCTTGGCGGACGCTGCAAACCAAGCTCATGTTTTTCACGACCAGTTAAATCATCCGCCAAAGCGATAGTGATAGTGACGGGCGCTTCCTCCCCAGCCACCGATACCGTAAACGGCTACTGCGCGACCGCCCACTGCCCTGTTGGCTGACGGTTGCCCGCAAACCATGCGGTCGTCAAATTACGCATATCCAAAGTAACATTGCGGCCACCCGCCCCCTCACCTGCTTCTCCAGGGAATGCACGGACATCCACCTTGATGTCTAAATCCCAAAAAGAGCGACCAAGCATTAATCGGGTTAACGGTTTTTCCATATAGTTGAGCGGGTAGCTAGGGTTCATTTGACCGGCATACTCACCAGCCTCATCACCATAGACCATGTTCAACCGGTTCAATTCAGATTTCACCTCTTCTGGGCAATGGGTATTACCGCCTGCCACATCATTGGTGTAACAGTTTAAGAATTGGGTAAAACGCTGGAAACCTAACTCATCCTCACTGCTTGATTCGTAGCGATAATCGAGGTCGTTCCATAGCCAAACCGTCATATTCTGGTAGATACGGTTGAGATCAACACTGCTTAAACGCTCCCCCATTTTCCCTTTGGTACGGAAATAGCGCTCATGCTGATACAACGCCTCAATATTGGTCCCTAAGTTAGCCGCTTTCACCATAGCTTGCGATTCTGCTTCACCAAGTTTGAGCTCAGTGTAATAAGGCACATGCATACCCCCACCAGTGGGTATGCCGTTCCCTGGGCGGGATTCCAAACAGTTCACTTCATAATGAAATTGGCTATCATGACACTCTTGATAAGCGGGCTTTCCGTTTACCAAGAAGGCGTTCAAAATACGTTGCTTTGCCTTGGCAAGGCTGTCTTGATCCAATATAGGCTGTTGATGTTCATCGACAACCACATGGCCCTCTTCATCTTTACGCCAATGCTGTGATTCATCAATAAAGGCGACATTAATGATCGGGTTGCCATCTTTATCCAGCACTGGCTCGCCTTGCTCATCCAATTCAGGCCAACGAGCCATCTCTAGATTGGGTTTATCATCTGGCCTGCCTTCTACTTGATATTGCCACTCAACCGAACCATCGTCTTTAATGGTGTAAGGCAATACTGGTTTACCATCCGCGCCTTGTACCGCCGCATAGCGCTCCAGCACCCAAATACCATGCTGACGCTGATTGCGCGGGCGATCAGGATAACCGCCACTTGGTCCATTGCCATTTGGCACCACACTTTGCCCCATGCCAAACGCGATACCGGCACTATCGAGTAACCGAGCAACTTCACCCGCATTAGCACGATTGATGATGGTTTCCATCATCAAAACATTGCCACCACGATTCACGTAGTCGATGAGATCCGAGACATCTTGCTGGCTCAATTTAGGCTTATTGATATTGGCACTCATTGGCAGATCGTACGCGCCGATACCCGCATGACCTAAATACTCATACCCATTGATGATCACAACAGGCATAGCTTCAGGGTCAAGATTCACAAAATCAGGGAGTTGCTCCGTTTTAGCCGCTAAACGAGGATCGATAACAAAATCGGCCCGCTCGCCCATCACTTGACCATGACGCTTAAAGTAGACATAAGGAATATTGGTGCCAACCGTCAGCTCTTGCGCTGATTTGCCGGTTAAATAACGCAGCGTGTTAGCAAAGAAGTTTGCCATGTCGTCAGCGTCGCTGGATTGCTTACACGAGCCATCTTGATTCACCCCGCCATTCCAACTAAAGCCATTCGGGCAAACCAACACACTGTTGTATCGCGCGTTGCCCATCACCATCACTTTGCCTTCGCCCAACTCACCAATGCTCATGAAAGGCAGATTGAAGGTCGCCGTTTCCGCCGACACTTTTTCTGGCACAACAGAAGAAGGGGCCTCGGTGATAAACGCCAGACCTTGCGCATCCCAAGCTTTCGGTTGACCAAAGTCGATCCAGTAATTGTTGTCGTTACGAGCCATCATGACCGGAAACGCGCTATTGGCAATATTCACCGCCGCCTGACCGCGTGCATTACCTGTACTCCCGTAGAAGTTGGTACTGTCATGGAACACATGGAAACGTTCTACTTTTTTCCATCCAGCTTGCTGCACTTGGTTAGTCGCCCCCCAAAGTTTTTGGATATCCGCTTGAATGCGGCTTGCTTGCGGATCGAGTGCGCCTTTAACCACTGGCAGCTCAACGTTTGAGCGAGCAGATGGCTTAGCTAGCTGTTGATCGATATCCGCAGCGAGACCATGAGCAAATTGCTGTTCAAATTCACCCGGAACCAGTTGCGTTTGACCTCCCCCCACGTCAAGTAACGTATCATCACTATTGAGCGATAAAGAGATCGCTTCATTGACCACGTTCGGATAGAGGGCAAAAACCTCCGTGACTTGTTGAGGAAGCGTTACTTTACTGTCAGTACGGTCGGCATAACGATGCACCAGTTTTTCAACGTTTTTCCCCTCATTTCCTTGAGCAAGTTCTGTTAGCTGGAAGGCCGTTTTGTTGCCGCGTACCTCACCCAGTTCAAACGTATCGATAGCAAAACTGATGTTTTCGCCCCAAGAGAATTCAAAACGGCCATCACCGATCATATTTCCTTGCTTATCGACTCCAGTGACACCTCGACCATGGGCACTGAAATAGGCAATACCATTGACAGGCAAACCTTGCTCATTAAGCAACTGTGCTTGAGTTAAGATAACCTCGCTCGGTTTATAAACCAGAGACTCTTCAGCACTTGCTGACACAAAACCACTCGTTAAGTCACTCGATGCGCCGGGCGTCACCGCCGGTGGAACATCGGGCACGTGCGTTGTAGGCTGCTTATCCACTTGGTTATCATTGCTCACTTTCTCGGTGATCAACGCTCGAAACTCATCAACAGGCATGTCTAGGTTGTGGTCAAAATAATGTTCGAACGTGAGCGCATCGCGTGACGAAGACAAATCCAGCTCTATTGTATTGCCCTGAGTGCTACCTATGTTTTTAATCAGCGTTTGAATATTGCTCAAACGTACTGGTGAAGCTTTGTATTCATCGGCTTGAGCCAGCGACAGGACTTCCACATTGACGGCACGACTACGAGTTTGTTCCGCAACGTATGGGGTTGTGAAGGTTGCAAGTGTGCGACCTTGCACCATGCACACGACATCCTCTTTTTGAGGAACATCGAACTGATTCGCTGGCCCACCATTACACTCAACCGAACCGCTCAACATCAAATGCCCATCCAAAGATAAGGCGCTGACGATGATCGGGTCATCAACCCCAATATCGGGCAGCTCTGGTTCTACCGTTGGAGGGAGAACGGGGGCAAGTACTTGATCTTCACTACCACAAGCCACCAGCATAGAAGCAATCAAAAGCGACAAAAGGCTTCGTTTCAAGATGTCATCCTTCTTAAGAATACATTGAACAAGCAGACTTTCTTAATTAGCTCAAAACAAAAAAGAAAAGACGAAAGAACTGCGATTTACTTAATTTTAAAGCTCATTTTTACAGTTCAATATTCTATATATGGATTCAAGTTTGGGAAATAGAAATGAATCGCTACCTCCGAAAATGTGGCAGAGATAGAGATTTAGTAATAAAGAACCAGGGCACCAGCCATCATTCCCGTACTCACGAGAACTCATCCACACACCAGATACCACGTTTGGAAATGCTCTCACCGCAACAAACAACAAGAACAACGTCAATACAGTAGTAATACCAACCCACAGCGCTTGCCGTACCATGGGCCCCCGCGTCCGCGAGGATGACAAGATAAGAGACAGAAAGAGGCTAATAGACAGAAGTTATAAAGAAGAAGTTGGAATAACAAAGATGAGACAAGACAAACCAACAGCGCCACTCTCACATAAACACTCAGCACACTACTAACTGTCATTCCCGTGCACACGGGAAACCATTTATCCGCACACACTGGATGCCGCGTTTGGAAATACACTCGCCACAACAGACAACAAGAGCAACGACAATACAGTAGTAATACCAACCCACAGCGCTTGCCGTACCATGGCCCCCCGCGTTCGCGAGGATGACAAGATAAGAGACAGAAAGAGGCTAATAGACCGACGTTATAAAGAAGAAGTTGGAATATCAAAGGATGAGACAAGACACATCAACAGCGCCACTCTCTCATAAACGCTCAGCACACCGCCACCACACTACCAACTGTCATTCCTGTGCACACGGGAAACCATTTATCCGCACACGCTGGATGTCGCGTTTGGAAACATACTCACCGAAATAGACAACATAGAACAATCCAACATCAACACTGGCAATGAAGCGGTAATACCAAGCCATACCACTTGCTGCACGATGGGTCCCCGCGTGCGCGAGGATGACAAGAATAAGAAAAGAAAAAAACAGAGCTAAGATCAACGGTAAAGAACAAAAAATCTGAACACCGCCGTCACATCACCAACTGTCGTTCCCGTGCACACGGGAATCCATTTATCCGCACACGCCAGATGCTGAGTTTGGAAATACACTCCCCACAACAAAACAAGAGCAACGACAATACAGTAGCAATACCTACCCACAATACTCGCTATACGATGGGTCCCCGCGTTCGCGAGGATGACTAGATAAGAGAGAAGAGACTAGGGACTAAAGCAAGTAAAAGACAGAAATGGAGAGTAGCAACAAAAGAAACGGAAAACCTAGAACCGCATAGCTCGAAGCAGACTTAGCTTTGCTTCCTCTTCACCATGGATCAAATGGATCTCCTTCGGCTTTTGCGCAATACCTTGAATAAACGCCAGTAGATCTGCTTGGTCTGCATGGGCCGAGTAGCCAGACATCGTATGTATCTGAGCGCGAACCTCCACCATTTTCTGCTCAATTTGTACCATTTTCTCACCAGTCTGAATCTCACGCCCCAAAGTACCGTTAGCCTGATATCCAGCAAACAACACATCCGTACGCTCATCTGGCAACAACGCTTGGAGATAGTCCATAATCCGACCTCCTTGGCACATGCCAGATGCAGCAACCACAATCGCTGGCTCCCCCGTTGATGCGAGACGATTCACTAATGCTTTATGTTGGCGATAATCATCTATCGTTATGCACTGCTCAAAGGCCAAAGGATGACGATGAACCTCCAGCCGCCGCTTCGCCTCCTTTCCCCATAGTTTTTTAAATCGGCGATACGATTGAGTTACTCTTTTGGCTAATGGCGAGTCGAGAATAATAGGGATGTCGGTGCCGATATTATGCTCAAATATCAACTGCTCAATATCAAACAACAACTCTTGTGTGCGGCCCACACTAAACGCCGGAATCAAGATGGTGCCACCGTCTTGCAATGAGCGATTGATGATAGATTTTAGGCGTTCTCCTCTTTCTTCAACGCTTTCATGCAATTTATCGCCATAAGTGCTTTCTATGTACAGATAATCGGCTCGAGGAGGAGAAATGGGATCTGGCAGCAACGGCGTATTTCGAGGCCCTAAATCACCAGAAAAAACCACAATTTCGTCGTTTGGTAGCTTAAACTCCAAATATGCCGAGCCTAGTATATGACCTGCAGGATTAAAACGCAGATAGAGGTAGTTTTCTAAAGCATGAGAAACAGAGCGCGAAGCCCGATTGCCATTTTTTATGCGAGGAGTCAGCCTTAGCCATTCTCCATACTTCACAGGTTTTAAGCGTTTTTTGACCAAATCGAGCACTTGGTGTAACTGCTTGTGGTTTAAGCTTAGCTGTAACCTTAACCCATCCTCCAACATCAGCGGAACAAGTTCAGCAGTCGCTTCCGTACAGTAGATAGAACCAGAAAATCCTGCGGCAAGTAGCCAAGGAATACGACCAATATGATCGATATGCGCATGAGTCAGCACTAAGGCATCAATATGTTTGACAGGGAAATCCACTTCTGGAGGCCGCGCATCTTTCCCTTGGAAAAGCCCACAGTCGATTAAGAGCGCGATACCCGCAGCGCGAAACTCATGACAAGAACCTGTGACGGTATCCTTTCCCCCATGGTGAATGACTTGCATGCTTACTCCTTGCTCCCCTAAAGCACTCCTTCACAACGAAACGGCACAAAGCTAATAACGCACTTATCGGATCGTAGTACGGAGATTTTTATACACATCCAACCAATGAGGATTGGCACTTTCAATTAATTGAATCTTCCATTGTCGATTCCACTTTTTAGCTGCTTCTCTCTTAAAATCGCATCACTCATGGCTTCAAACTGTTCAAAGTATACAAGATGCACCACTCGGTACTTTTTGGTAAAACCGTCACTCTCACCATTCTTGTGTTGCCAAATGCGCTTAATGAGATCACCGGTCACACCAATATATAAAGTGCCATAGGGCTGACTAGCCAGAATATACACACATGGAAGGCTCACCAAGTTTCTCCTGGTAACTCTATTGGTTTTGACGAATCAACGTAATAGGGAAACTAACACGCCAGTAACAAGCCATTTGTGAAGATGAAGAAACACACGAGGAAGTTGGCAAAAATACATACTAAGGCGACATTTACACTACCAAACGTCATTCAACCGTATCCGCCGCCACACCACCAGTCGTCATTCCCGTGCACACGGGAAACCATTTATCCACATGCGCCGGATGCCGCGTTTGGAAATGCACTTACCGCAACCAACAACTATATAGAGCAAAACCAACAGCAACACCGGCAATGAAGCGGTAATACCAAGCCACACCACTTGCTGTGCGATTGGTCCCCGCGCTCGCGAGGATGACAAGATAAGAGACAGAAAGAGGCTAATAGACCAAAGTTATAAGGAAGAAGTTGGAATAACAAAGATGAGACAAGGCACATCAACAGCGCCACTCTCACATAAACACTCAGCACACCGCCACGCCCCCCTTGTCGTCATTCCCGTGCACACGGGAAACCATTTATCCACACGCACCGGGTGCCGCGTTTGAAAATGCACTTACCGCAATGGGCAACAACATAGAACAACCCAACAGCAACACCGGCAATGAAGCGGTAATACCAAGCCACACCACTTGCTGCACGATGGGTCCCCGCGTGCGCGAGGATGACAAGATAAGAGACAGAAAAAGGCTAAAAGACCGAAGTTAGAAGGAAGAAGTTGGAATAACAAAGATGAGACAAGACACATCAACAGTGCGACTCTCACATAAACACTCAGTACATCGTCGCCACTCCACCAACTGTCATTCCCGTGCACACGGGAATCCATTCATCCACACCCGCCGGATGCCGCGTTTGAAAATGCACTTACCACAACCAACAAATACAGACATGCCACCGACAACCATGCTCGCTATCTAGTCAAATGCTTCAGTCACTACCAAACAAATCGCGTGTATAAACTTTTTCAGCTACATCCGCTAACTCTTCGACCATACGGTTAGAGACAATCACATCCGAACATTTTTTGAATTCATTCAAATCTTTGATTACACGAGAATGGAAAAATTCAGCCTCTTTTAAAACAGGCTCATAAACCACCACTTCAATGCCTTTAGCCTTGATGCGTTTCATGATTCCTTGAATCGAGGAAGCGCGGAAGTTGTCCGAACCCGCTTTCATGATTAAACGATAAATACCCACGACTTTGGGGTTGCGCTTCAAAATCGACTCAGCAACAAAATCTTTGCGGGTACGGTTCGCATCAACAATGGCACCAATAATGTTATTCGGTACATCTTGGTAGTTCGCCAACAGTTGCTTGGTATCTTTTGGCAAGCAGTAACCGCCATAACCAAATGATGGGTTGTTGTAGTGATTGCCAATACGAGGGTCTAAGCCAACCCCTTCAATGATCTGGCGAGCATCTAAACTATGCGCTTCGGCATAGGAGTCCAACTCGTTGAAGTAAGCGATACGCATCGCCAAATAAGTGTTTGAAAACAACTTGATCGCTTCAGCTTCGGTTGGGTTAGTCAGTAGAATGGGCACATCCCTTTTCTCGGCAGCGTTGGCAAATAATTCCGCTATTTGCTGCCCACGTTCACTTTTCTCTCCGATGATAATGCGAGAAGGAAATAGATTGTCGTACAGCGCCTTACCCTCACGTAGAAACTCAGGAGCAAAGAGAATATTGCACCTTTTCGCTTGAACACGCATTCTTTCTGTAAACCCGACTGGCACAGTCGAACGGATAAGAATCGTAGCATTCGGGCTAATCTGAATCGCATCCTTAATCACCTGTTCAACAGAAGCCGTATCAAAACCATTGGTAATGGGATCATAGTTTGTAGGAGTAGCAACAATAATCAGCTGCGCATCGTGATAGGCAATTTGTGGTGATGTGGTGGCCGTAAGCTGAAGCGCCCCCGACGATAAGAACCGCTCAATATCCGCATCTACGATTGGGCTACTTTGGGCATTGATTTGTTCGACTCTTTTAGAGTCTACATCGAGCAGAGTAATGGAATGGTACTGTGCCAAAAGTGCAGCGTTAGCCAGGCCGACGTAGCCAGCCCCAACGACGGTGATTCGCATAACATTTCCTGTTATTGACAACGTTACACGCTATATCAACAAGTGAATGTTACACCTCTAAGACGCTAAGATAACAAGAAAGGAAGAGAAAGGCCGATATGGCTGAAGAGAAATAGGACGAGAAAAAAGAAGGAGCTTGCCAAGGCTTACTCCCTCTTTTTCTAGTGCGAATAGACTAAGCGGTGACTTTAATCTCAACCACTTTATCTTTAGAGGCATTGAGCTTTCGCTTGGCATTCCAAACTAAATCACCAATACCGTCTGTAGGGTTAAAGCCTGTAGGTGTTTCCAACAAGATTTGACGTATGGTTTCATGATCAAACTCGTGACAGGCTTTGTCTAAGTTATCGAGAATCTGATTAAACTCTTCGAGCGGCAAAAATTGCTCGTTCGCCGTCATGATTCGTTCGTGATCGGTGCCTTCCACATTGTCACCAATCAATAACTCTTCATAGAGCTTTTCACCAGGGCGAAGACCTGTAAATTTGATTTCGATATCACCGTTTGGATTATCAGACGATTTCACTTCAAGGCCTGATAACTGAATAAGATTTTTCGCCAGATCGACAATCTTAACGGGCTCACCCATATCCAACACAAACACATCGCCACCTTTGCCCATTGCACCAGCTTGTATAACGAGCTGAGCAGCTTCAGGAATGGTCATAAAGTAGCGGATAATATCTGGGTGGGTAACGGTAATAGCCTGCCCTTCTTCAATTTGACGCTTAAACAGTGGAATTACCGAGCCTGAAGAGCCAAGCACATTACCAAAGCGCACCATGCTAAAACGCGTACCGTTCACTTTGTCATTTTCTTTTGCCGCCAAGGCTTGCAGTGCAAGTTCTGCCATACGTTTAGAAGTGCCCATCACGTTAGTTGGGCGTACCGCTTTGTCTGTTGAGATCAACACAAAAGATTCCACACCAGCTTCAATAGCGGCTTTCGCGCTGTAGTAGGTGCCAAATACGTTGTTGCGAACCCCTTCCACCACGTTATATTCCACCAAAGGAACGTGCTTATAAGCCGCTGCGTGATAAACCGTTTGCACGCCAAACGCTCGCATTGTGGCACTTAGGCGGTTGATTCGCTGCACAGAACCCAACAAGGGTATGATTTCCACTTCAAGCTGCATAGCTTCCACCATGCCAGACAGCTCTTTATCAATTTCGTACAAGCCGTATTCAGACAACTCAAATAGAATTAAGGTCTTTGGTTTTTGGCGTACAATCTGACGGCAAAGCTCAGAACCGATTGACCCCCCTGCACCAGTGACCATCACCACTTTACCGTTAATATTGGCTTTCATGAGTTCAGGATTAGGCTCTACAGGGTCTCGGCCGAGCAAGTCTTCAATGGCAACATCTTTAAGCTCATCGACCGTGGCATTGCCATTAACGATGTCTTTAAAGTCCGGTACTGTTAGCACTTCTACGGGTAAGTGAAGTAATCCGTCAATAATGGCTTTGCGTTCAGAGCGTGTGGCTCTTGGCATGGCAAGCAAGATCTTTTCAATTTCTTGCTTTTCAACCAGACGAGAAATCTGCTGAGAAGAGTGCACGGTTAAGCCCTGGATAATGGTGTTTTCAAGAGAAGGATCATTATCAATAAACCCTTTCACCTGGTAGGTTTCCGCATTGCGAAGCGCAATGGCCAACTGGCGCCCTGTACTTCCTGCACCATATATCAATACACGCTCACACCCT
Organism: Vibrio sp. CCUG 15886; assembly: GCF_028570825.1. Classification (NCBI taxonomy): domain Bacteria; kingdom Pseudomonadati; phylum Pseudomonadota; class Gammaproteobacteria; order Vibrionales; family Vibrionaceae; genus Vibrio; species Vibrio sp. CCUG 15886. The sequence goes on from NZ_JAQQBT010000005.1 coordinate 300,413, forward strand.
TTGCGACTAGCCTGCACGATTAATGAACGCACCATCATGCGTGCACCACCACACAACAGTGCTAAAAACGTCATGTAGATGACAGGCACGGTACGAGGCACTTCTGCATTGAAGAAATAAGCGAATGTTGTGATCGAGAGTGCGGAAATCAACGCACCAAGCACCACCACGGTAAGCGCATGGAAGGTGAGATAACGCAATACTGCTCTGTACAAGCCTAATCTTGTAAAGGCGATTAGGGTAACAACAACCGTGCCCGCGAGTGTTAGCCATGTTTCCGCAGAAACGGAAACAGCCACTTCACCATGACGCACCCAAATTGCCATGAAAAAAGAAAAGGTAATCAATAAGGTATCTATGGCCAAACTGATCAAGCGCTTATGCACTCGAGGTAAAGACCATATGTAAGCCAACTTATCCATAAATCGTATTCACTTTTAGTATCGTTATGATTTTTTTACTGCATCGCCCGTGCCGCTGCCCGTGACTGTCATAATTATATACTTAAAGTAGTTTTTTATCGTCAGAGTATCGATCATTTCTCGGTCGGTCTTAGCGAGTAACTGAGGAGTAGACATATCGATGTTTTGCACCTGCGCCAGGCCAGTGATGCCTGGTAGCACATTGTATACGCCTAAAGCCTCACGCTCTTTAATCAAATCTTCTTGATTAAACAGATTCGGGCGAGGACCGACTAAACTCATTTCACCTTTCAGTACATTGATTAACTGTGGCAGTTCATCAATCTTAGTTTTACGCAAAAACGCACCTAATTTAGTGATTGAACTAGTACTGGCTAAGTGAGAAGCGACTGACTGAGTATCAACAGACATTGTTCGAAACTTAACTAGTTTAAAAGGCTTTCTGTTGCGCCCTACTCGCTCCTGAACAAAAATAGGTGAGCCAGTATCAAACAAACCGATAACGGTAACCACGACCAATATTGGCCATAAGAATAGCAAACCAAAGAATGCTGCGAAAAAATCTAATAGACGAATCATTATTTACCACTACTTTGTTTTGATTTTAAGAAAGCTTCTGCAGTTTTTTTAAAGCCTTCCTGTAATGTTTGAGGAGGAGTCCAACCCAGTGTTTCTTTTGTATGAGATATATCAACTTGTAATGATCCAGTTAACCGGTCCACTACATCGTTTTTATCAAACAGCTTACCAACTAACTTATAACAATAAGCTGGTACGGGTATTTGCCAACTTGGTTTACCTAAGGCGATTGCCATTTCTTTAACCATTTCTGATGTAGATACATAATGATCGTCTGAAACTAAAAACACTTGATTCACTGCTTTGGGGTGGTCGATGCAGGTAATAATTAAATCAACCAAGTTATCAACTGAGACTAAACTACGCTTGTTGTTGGTAATACAGCCAAACGGTAGAGGGATACCTTTTGAGACAAGCTTCATTAGAGAAGCAAAATTAGCTTTCACGCCTTCGCCATATACTAAAGGGGGACGAATTATAACAATCTCTAAATCCGTTTCTTTACCCAAAGCAATAAGCTGCTCTTCAGCTTCAGCTTTAGATACACCATAGGGGTCTTCTGGACTAGGCGTATCTTGGGCAGTAAAAGCTTGCTTACCTGTAGTGCTTTCACCGTTTACTTTTATGCTACTTACAAATATGAAACGTTTGACACCAGCTTCTGCTGCTTGCCTTGCTAGGTTCATGGTGCCTGCTGTATTTACCGCTCTAAACTCCTCCAAAGGATCATCTGACTCATCATTCATAACATGAACACGAGCAGCGATATGAATAACAGTGCTGACTTTATCCAAAACAACTGAATAATCTGAGCTTGAATCAATACTTGCTTTTAAAAATTGACTACACTTTGTCGGCTGGGAGCGTCCAAGTAAATTGATATTCTGTAGGTTTTCAAAAGTGCTCAATAAATGGCGGCCAACAAAGCCCGTATAACCAGTAACTAAAACCTGAGACATATTTAGTGCCCTAGCTCCATTATCGATTTACTCATCTTTTGCATTATATTGCTGCGTGTATATTTCTCGACAAAGGCAGCTCTACCTGTATATTCAAGCTTTAGCTTTTTCAAAGCTTCCATGGCTCCATTATGATCTCCAGGATAAAAAACCTCAGCATTAGGCACTTCGGCTTTAATAAATTCAGCCGCATACCCTGAAACACCAGCCAAGATTGGTTTTCCTGTTGCTGCATACTCAAATATTTTAGAAGGTAAAACCTTTTCAAAGGCAGGGTAATCGTTTAAATGAAGAAAAAGAACATCAGCGTTAAGATACTCTTCAATTAGCTTTTTCCTATTCACTGGCGGTAAAAGAACAACATTGTTATTGCTTGTAGAGGCATCTTCTAACTGTTTTTTACGCCCACCATCACCAATAACTCTAAATGTGTAATCATGATTAGCTAAAACAGCCAACTCAGGCATAATAGTGTGCAGTCCCTGCCCCTCACCAATATTACCTGCATAAACAAGTCGTTTCGCTTTTTCAGAAGTAAACTCACTACTATTGCCTTTAGGCAAGTCAAGAAACTCACCATCAATGCCATTGGTAAACCAAGAGTAGCTTGGATTTGTATATCTTGCTTTGAAATACCCCTCAAACCCCTTAGAAACAAGGTTAATATGCTTCGCGGAGGAGAATGTATATTTTTCAATGGCTGAAAGTACTGGTTTTAATAGCAATGCCACTTTGGGAGATAAGACATCTTTAATTGTGTCTACAAAAATATCACGTATATCTAAATATAAAGGTACTTTCTTAGCTTTAGCTACACGCGCGCCTAAAAACGCAGTAAACAACCTAGAACTCGTTGCAAACACAAGATCATAACTTTCATTTTTTACTAGCTTTTGTGCTTGTTGGTAAAAGGTTTTGAATGACTTTATTTGATCAAGCATGCCACTGTTGTGCGAGGGCAAGTGTATGCGCCTGACTCTTACATTACCATCAACTTCTTCAGCTTTAATATCATTATCAGCACTGGCATCAAAGCTAGCATATCGATTAGGCATGGTTGTTACTACATCTACCATTACATCATCTTGTTGCTTTAATTGCTCAATTAAAGCTGTTGTTCTGAACGAGCCAGCGCAAAGGTCTGGTTTGTAATAAAAAGATAAAACCAGTATTTTCACGATTCCCTCTTAATTTTAGTAATTTCTGTTTTTAGGTTTCCATTTGCAAAGTTTATCTCAATCTTTTTATTCGCAATGGTTTTTCCAAACTCTGGGTGCCAAGTACCAACTTTAACCAATATCGGCTCAGAGCTAGTAACAAGGCATAATGATTCACCATCTAAAATGAGGTTAATTTCTACTTCAGAAACTTTAACCACATCGATGTTAGGATGTAGATGCAAATGAAAACAAGCCGGAGTAGCTTTAGATAAAGTATCAATAATGATAAAACTATCTGGTGAACATATTAAATTGCGAGTGTGTTTAACTTTCGGGCTTTGTTGCATGTAGCCATTATGACTGGCTGATAATAATACTCTTTCAGGAGTGTTAATGGCATCTTCTAAGTGAGCGTAAGCTCGTTTTGCAACTCTAAACCCCGACCAAACCTGAGAAGAATCTAACCCTGCAACAGAAACGGTATTATGTGCAGGCGTTTGACGCTGTCTTACACGCTCTTTGCTTGTCCCATATAGTGAAGTGCCAGAGTTTACAAAAACACGCTGTTTGCCAATAGAGAGCTCAAAGCTCAACGTATCGGCATGAGCATGCCCAGGTAAATAATCAGGCCCAACATTCGCATGGTCAAAAATAGCAGAATAATTAGTAAAAGTAATTCTGCTATAGCCACTACTTTTGTTGGTGACTAACGACTTATTGACTAATTCATAAGCAATTCCCAACTTTTCTGCATAAGCAAAAATTTGACTTGGCTGCATTGCAATACCTATGGCTGCATCATTGAAAAAGCTAACCTCGCCATCATTATGCACCATAGTTGAAAGCCAAAAGAGTGCTTTTTCTGCAATCCGTATCCACTGTGGTAAGCTTTCAATGAACTGAGGTTTATCGCTAGTCTTTGCTAAATCAATTAACTCCAAAAGGTCCCAAAGCAATATTTCATGATACATAGGAGAAAGCTCAAAGTGAGCACCATCGTCTAAAAACTGCTCTTCCAGCTCTTCATTAAGTAGCTTAATACCTTGCATTAACAACTTGTTAGAATTTTCTCCTTTTAAATATGCACCTATAAAAGTCAAAGCTTTAGCATTTGCAAATAAATGATTCCCAAGAATATGATACTCAAGTTGTTGAGTTAATGCATTGGCCTGTTCAAGCATGCTCTTAAGGTATTTGGGAGGTACTTGGGATTGTAGGCTGCACCACTTGACCCAATTTACCAGGCGTAAAGAAATAGGATAAGGCTCCCAGCCATTACCATTGAATGCTGGGTTTTCATCTATCCATTTTTCGATAAAATCTCGATGGAGTTGGTATCTCTCAAAACCATTTTTGGAGTTCAAGTCATCAAAATAATGTAAATTATATAGCCATAACTTAGACTTGTTTGGGCAATTCCAATCCGCAGAACTGCTAATCTTGCCTGTTTGATTAAGAAACTTAACATCGGAGCTACTGAACAAACTTTGCTTGTTAAGTAACGGTCCCACCCACTTCCATTGAGAACTATCTGGTTGGTCACATTCAATTAATTTAGGTTTGTAAAACTTGTAATATATTCTGTAATAAATCTGCTTAAACTTAAGATATTTTAACGTGTAAAATATCTTAAGTAGCCTTTCTAAATGCCCCCTCATTGCTGTCTCAGCTGTTCAGCAATATCTATAGAAACCTTTGCAACTTCAAAAATTTCTTTAATATCTATAGGGGCACTTTTACCTTCACGAATAGAGTCTAAGAACAATCGAGAGCATAGATTTTGGCCTTTATCCTGCTTCCAAAGATTCATTTTCTTAAAGCCTTTAAAACCAAAACCTTTCAATTTCACAAAATTATCGAGTTGCAATACCTTACCATCAGCAAATACTTCTATGCGCTCTTTAGGGAAACTAGCCGCACCATTTGCATAGTAGTGAATAGTACCAAATGAGCCATCAGCAAAACCGAGTATAATAGCAGCCTTGTCTTCAGTTACCTCAACTGCGTCACAATCACCCATTCTACGAGCTTGCACAGACACAATCTCACTGCCTACAAGAAAACGCATTAGATCAACAAAGTGACATGCTTCACCAATAATACGCCCACCACCAACATTGTTATCTTGAGTCCAATGATCAGTTGGTATACTTCCGGCATTCATGGTCATGATAAATGACTTTGGAGCCTTAATAGGATCGATCAAAGCTTTCATTTTCTGTATTTGTGGAGAAAAACGTCGGTTGAAACCAACCATTAATTTAGGTGGATTTTCTGATTTAGAAGCTTCTTCATAAGCAGATTTGACAACCTCTAGCTCATCATGAGTAATAGCAAGCGGTTTTTCTACAAACACATTTTTACCAGCATTCAAAGACTGTTTCACAAAATACGCGTGACTATTGTGACGGGTTACAATCGCTATTGTGTTTACTTGTTCACTTTCAATAAGTGCATCTGTGTCTGTAGTCGCTTCGGCAAAGCCAGCTTTTTCACCATGTATTACACCATTGATACCGCCTGATGTAGAAATACTATGCAATTGAGCGCCCGCCTCTTTAAATGCAGGAATAAGCATGCGTGATGCGTAATTACCAGCACCAACAAAGCCAACTACAGGCTCGCTAGCAAGGTAGTTTTTAACCGCACTTAATTGCACTGTTTTTTTATGGCGAGTAGAAGGTTCTGACTCAAACTGCAGCAGAATACCTAAAGCACTTTTATCATTCGTTAGCAACTCATAAGCATCACTTGCGTCTTCAAATTTAAAACGGTGCGTAATGAGCGATTTCACATCGAGTAAACCACCCGACATCATATCTAGAATCGCTTCGAAGTTGCGTTGTTCAGTCCAACGTACGAATGCGAAAGGATAGTCATTACCTTGCTCTTCATAGCTTGGGTCATAGCGACCAGGGCCATAAGAACAAGATACTTGGAACGTCAGCTCTTTTTCATAAAAATCAGCACGGCTTAATTCTAACCCAGTAACGCCAACTAAAATGATGCGGCCGCGCTTACGGCTCATGCGCGCAGCTTGAGTTACAGGATCATTAGATTTAGTCGACGCGGTTATAATGACACCATCAACACCGTTACCACGACTAAATGCCATACCCAGAGCAACTGGATCTTCACCTTTGCCAGGGTTACAAATTTCCGCACCATATTGCTTTGCAAGCTCAAGTTTAGATTGGTCAAAATCAATAGCAAGAACACGACAACCTTGAGCGCGCAGCATTTGCACGGTCAATAGACCTATTAAGCCAACACCAGTTACAACAAAGCACTCACCCATTGTTGGGTTTGCTAAACGAATCCCTTGTAAACCAATGCTAGCAACTACTGTAAACGACGCTTCTTCATCCGTTACATTATCAGGTATTTTAGCAACTAGATTTTTACTCACACGTACTACATCAGCATGAGGTCCGTTTGACACTACTCTATCGCCAACTTTAAAACTGTCAGCACCTTGACCAATACTTTCAATAATACCGACATTACAATAACCAAGAGGTAGGGGCTGAGCTAGCTTCGATTTCACTGCATCAATTGTGGTCATCAAACCATCCGTTTGGACTTTTTCAAGTACCATTTTTACTTTATCTGGCTGAGAGCGTGCTTTATCAATAAAATTTGCTTTGCCAAAATCGACAAGCATTCTTTCTGTGCCTGCAGAAATAAGTGTTGTAGTTGTATTAATGACAACGTGATTTTTGTTTGCTTGAGGCGCTGGAGCTTCAACTATGGCCGAGCCTCCTTTTGCCATATCTTGAAGAATTTGTTTCATCTTACTTTCCTAACTGTGAACGTGCGATATTTCTTATCTTGGAGAGGGCATCTTGGTTCAAATAATTAATAAGCACCGCTCTGTAAACACCTTTAAATACAAAAAGACTCCCAGCTGAAGCACCGATAACCTTAAACTTTTCAATCAGCTTTAAAATATCCTCTGAAGAGCCAGCCCCACCCAATATAGTAAGCGGAACGCTGGCTATATCTCGCACTTTTTCGGCCAACTTCATATCATAACCTTTCATCATTCCATCTTGATCAATTGAATTGATCACCAACTCACCGATTCCAATTTCTTCTAGTTCAGATATAACTTGCTCAAGTTTTTTTTTAACTTTTTTCTTTCCGTTGTGGGTATATATTTCATAACTGCCAAGCAGTGTTTTTTTAACGTCTAAGACGACAACTATACTCTGTCTACCGATTATATCGGCCATTTCCTTAAGAACCGATGGGTTGTTTAGCGCCTCACTTGAAATAGCGATTTTTTCGACACCCAGTTTAATAATTTCTTGTGCTTGTTGAGGCGTTTTAATACCGCCCCCATAACACAATGGCATACGACTCTCATTGGCCAAATGCTTAATCATTTGATAATCGGGGGCCTTGTTTTCTACTGATGCGTCAATATCCAACACAATCAGTTCATCAACCTCTTTTTCATTGAAAATTTTAACTGCATTGATTGGATCCCCAACATACTTAGCATCTTTAAATTTTACAGTTTTTACTAGCCCTTTATTATGAACAAGTAAACATGGGGATACTCTTGATCTCAGCATAATTAAAACTCTGCAAAATTCTTAAATAAGTTAATACCATTCGAGTGACTTTTCTCAGGATGAAATTGAAATCCAAATATATTGTCTTTCCTGACAGCACAGCAAAAATCATCACCGTAGTGAGCTTTGATCAGTACATCCTTGGGATCATGTGCATCAAAGTAATATGAATGGATAAAGTAGAACCCTTTTTCACAATCTATATTATTTAACAACGGATGTGATTCTGTTGGCTTTATTTCGTTCCACCCCATATGCGGCAATTTCGGCTTAAATTGTATCTTTGACTCATCAAATTTCTTAACTGACGCATCAAACCAGCCTAGCCCTGGTAATTCGCCTTCATCACTGCTTTTCGCCATGACTTGTAAACCAACACAAATCCCTAAGACAGGTTTCTTTTCAACCATCGCAAAGTGGTCCAACGCTGCTCTCATTCCTGATTTTTCAAGTTGTGTCATCGCTTCATCAAAAGCGCCAACACCAGGCAAAATGATCTTGTCTGCTATTTTTAAATCTTCTGCTGTACTTGCAAAAAAAGTCTCAATCTTTAACTTAGTAAATATGTTTTGAATGGCCTGAATATTCCCAGAACCATAATCTACTATTGCGATCATCTTTTGCCGCCTTTCTCAAGACCCAGCTTTCTCATTACCTTTGCACCTAAGTCATAAATAGATTGCTGATTTTTATAGTCTCTATAGGTTTTATTCGGCGCCTCTAAATACCCCCTTAGCTCTTCAACTGTGATCCCAAGTTTGTTAGCAATATAGCTGAAATCATCGTCGATTGTCTCTGGGTCATATGGTGGTTTTTTCAGTCTTTCCAACGCATCATCTCGTGTCATTTGACCTGTAACAATAAGACTTGAGTACTGTACTTTTCTCGTATCATAGCCAAATTTCTTGTACAACCAATAAGCTTCATAAAAGCGAGTGAAACGTGATTCAAAGTGTTTCTGGGCGTAACGTTGGTATCCGTAGTTGTCTACTAAAAACTGTGTTGCTTCTTCTTTGTTATAAGGCATAAAGTCTAAGGGTCTATAAAGCTTAATACCCTTGATATACGGCAAGTACACTTTGTGCCATAGAATATTCGTCAGCGGGAAGTTTTTAAGTTTTTTAGTACCAAACTTTTTTTGAATATCTTTAATTTGACGAGAGTCTGACTGGAAATACATCCACTCTAGAGGGTTGCGAATACACTCCGTAGAATAGTTACCACCAGTTAAAATATGCTTAATCTTGTGCTTAGACGCAAACTTATACATAGTGGCGAAAAACGCGTGATCTTGCGGTGTATCCGTATGAGAAACTCCTGCTTTGAAGAAAGAAAGCTGCAAGTCTTTCATCTCTTCCCAATCGATAACTTCTGTATACAGATCTAAACCTAGGCGATCTACTATCTGTTCAATATTATGAACAGCTTGCTGAGAGTTCCAGCCTGCATCAACATGAAAAACTAACGGTCTGAGACCCAGTTTTTCTTTGGCTAAGTAGACTAAATAAGAGCTGTCGATACCGCCACTCATTCCAATAATACAATCGAACTCTTTGCCTTCACCTTCACGTTTTATATCAGCAGCAATTTTAGTAATCTCTGCCCATCCCTTCTCATCTGTGTGCCAATTAGGCTTAATATCGTTGTAAAAAGTCGTACAATGATCACAGATGCCGTTGTCATCAAAAGTGATTTTTGAGTCTGTTGTGTCCATTACACAATTTTTACAAATAGTTTCTACCATAACAATAACACCTATGAAATTAAATTTTTAATTCTTTCATAACTATCTTCCCAAGAAGATAATTCAAAAAATGTCCTTTTTTTACACAATGCCTGCGAATTGTTAGCTTTTTTAATGCCTCCATTCACTACTCTATATATATCTTCGGCATCCAGCGGATCAAAATAGTAAGCACTTTCACCGCAAACTGTCCTGGCAAAATCCCTGTCGCTTGAAAATATTGTTTTTCCCGCTATCATGGCCTCTATGTGCATAGAAGAAAAAGACTCAATCAGTGATGGCAAAATTACATGATGGGATGCATTATAAAGTTTGTACACGTCATCATAAGCAACCGAACCTACAAGCACGAAATAATCACACAACCCAAGATTTACAATATTATTCTGAAAAGTGACAACCTCTTTTCCTTGCCTTTCATCTATTGTTAGAATAAAAACCCAGTTCTTATCATCATTCTTTGCTTTAATCGCAAGTTCTAAAAGAATTTCTATATTCTTATGTGGATAATACCTAGTGAGATACAAAAAAACTTCTTTACCTTCCAAAGAACAAGGAAATTTATATTTTTCATCATCTCTAATGAAATTTTTCTTTGCGGAATTTGGCACGACAAATACCTTGTTCATATCAACAATGTTTTCCAACCTATTTTTTATTGCTTCGGTTTGACATATAACAATATGGCAACGTTTAATCATTTTCCGAATCAAATATGATTTTACTATTCTAGGAAACCTTTGTTTAATGCTCATTCTTGACCAGATACTAATATCATTATACAAGGCAAATGCCCAATCAAAATAATAGTATATTTTACAATTCACAAATGGTATAAGATCACCAAAGTTCAACAACTTTTCCGCTTTATAAAATTTAGCAATAATCCAGAAAAAAATCAGATATGTGAAAATATTAAAAAAAGGAAAAATAAAAAATTTAGGCAATACCAATAAATTTATTCTTTCCGATCTAAATTTTTCGTACAACGTTACATCAGTAATAACTAAAGTATATTTATCATTATGGTCACGATCATGAGAGAGCTGTTCCAAAAAATTGCTCACAACCGATAACCCACCAGCCGAATTAGAGTTAATCGCATTAATTATTATATTTGACATCATGCCTCATCTATTACATCTGTAATTTGTCTAGCCATATTTTCTATTGTACAATTTTCTTCAAACCATCTATATGCATTATCGCTGATTTCAACCCTGTTACTTAAATCACCAATAATATCAGTTAATCTAGCTACCAAATCATTTTCATTATCTACAAAGTATCCATTGAAACCATCGATTATATTGTATTTTTCACTCCCTGAAATAGAATCTCTGTGTGTGATAAATGGAACACCAAAAGCCAAACTCTGCAATACACTCAAACCTGCTTGGGAATAAGAAACTGAAACAAATGCCTCCTCATAATATCGAGAAAGCTCTTCTGGATCATTAATCCTACCAACCATATTTACACGTTCTGTTAGCCCTAAAACATGTATTTCTTCTTTAACTTCATTATATACATCACCATCACCAACCAAAACTAATGATACGTCTGGCATTTTCATTGTAAGCTTTTTGAATGCTCTAATTAATATAGGAATACCCTTTCTTTCATCAAAGCTACCAACAAAAAGTATGTGTTTTTTTTCACATTTCGAAGTGTTCCGATTGTTTGAAATTGGAAATGTATTGGTTGCATATCTAGCGATGCCTTTAGATAAACCCAATTTTACAAATCTGTCTTGATTGTATTTACTGTAAAATATTATTGGACAATTTACATAATTGGCAATCCATAGCTTAATTTTTAGTGCGATGTCACTAGCACCTTTATCCAAGCCCCACCATATTAGCTTTTCACTCAATTTTTTATTTTTAATAAAAAATAAAATAATAGATATCAATCTAAGATCAAATGTGGCTATTATGCAGTCAGGGCCTACTTCTTTAATTATACTTTCAAATTTAGGGAATATAATAAACTTGAAAAATGATTTCTTTTTTTGTTTGATAAATCTAAATTTAAACATTTCTGTATTTATACTACTCTCAATATCAGTTGATACAACTGTGAGATCGTATTCCTGTGCAATCAGGTTAAATAAATCAACCCTGTAGTGCATCAAATACTCTTGTACTATCAATAGCTTCTTTTTTTTCATCGTATTAATTCCGAGTCAGACAATATATAACCATGTAGCTAATGAAACAGAAAAATAGTGCTATAACACACTGAAAAACAAACAAATCAAAGCCAGATCCTCTGATCAAAACCAAATAGCTATATATCATATATATTGAAATTACAGAATACGAATAGTTTGCTTGTTTTACATATCTTACTGCTTTTATATATAGCTTTTCAAAAATATAAAAAAAGATAAAACAGAACACGAGAGATATTATGTGGAAGTTCCAAAAAAGTTCTGCGTAAAAATTTGGTGGCCATGACCCACCAATAGACCTAAATGCAGGATCATATGTGCTTGTATATAATTCGATAAAACTAGATGGCTTAAAATCAATAATACTTCTTGGTACAACTAAAAATAAAAACTTTACTAGAGTCTCTCCATAAGAGACAATCCAAAAATCATCTATTACGTATTCTATAGATTGTATAGTGTGGAAAAACGTATAATTTACCTCTATATTATTGAATAAATATAGAAGAAAAAGGTCAGAACTCATATAATCAATTACAAAAGGCAAGGCACTAATCACGCCATCAACTTCATAACCTCCATAACCTCTCGCAATTGACATTAAGACAATAAGGAACAACAAAAAAATGACCGAACAGAATAGCGCTGCGACCACTTTAGGTTTGAAACTTGATATATTGAAGGTAAATTCTAGGAACGCTATAGGAAATATTAAGAAAATGGCATCTCTTTTATCTTCGAAAGAGAAAAGAGAAAAAAGGAAGATTACAACCGCGTAATATAAAAAACGACTTTTTCCACCTTTAAGACAAAAATAATAAATGAATAATATTGCCAAAACCGATTTTGGAATTGATGCAATGCCACCAGCCCCTCCGAAAATACTTAGGTCAATATCTATAAATATAAATGGAGTTGTAAAAAAAAGCATGACTAATAGTAATTGTTTCACTCTGGTAGTAATTATTTTTAAGTCATAACCTATTTCCATCTCTCGAATAGTTTCATTTTTTGTTATCATATAAACAAAAAATAAAATTGAATTCATTAATAACACAACTGATGTACTAAAATGATAATATTTCCAATTCATAAAGTTTGATAAATTTATTTCACTATATACTAATTCATGTTTAAAAGCCCATGAGCCTATGGTAAATGACACTGATATATAGAGAAATGCAAGTATTGATGGTCTCAAAAAATCAAGTATTTTACCTCTAAGTGAAATATATACAAATACTATGACTAATTGAGAGCAAAAAAAGTAGTAGCTGTATTGTTTAGCAAGTTCATTTCCCATTAACAAAACTGGAATACATAGTAGGGATAAAAGGAGACTAATCAGCATGCTTGAATTCTCTATTAGAATTTAACCACATCAATACCGACAATGTAACTTGAGTTGATACAGTCGATATTGCAGCGCCAAGAACACCAATTATTGGTATTAATATGTAGCATGCCACAATACTTAACCCCAAACTTATGGCAACTATGTATGGTAATAGTCCAATACTATTGTTGAAATTATTTATATGAAAGAAGTATAAATAAATAATATGTACTCCATAATTAAATATCAACATCAATGTCAACGGATAAGACCCAGAATATTCAGCAGGAAAAAAAAACATGAGGTAGTCATACAAAAAAAACAGTAATGTAAAAAAGACTACAACTATTGCTAAAGAGTAAAAGCATGACGTCTTAAGTATTACTCTTGCAACATCAATGTCTTTTTCCCTATAAAATTTAGGCAAATATACTAGGAATATAACACTGATTGCAAAAAAAACTAGAGAAGCCAAATTATAAGCAAAACCATACAGCGCCAAGTCATTATCTGTCATCATTTTCTTAATCATTAGCCTATCAATAAAACTGTATGCGATATTTAGTATTGCTTGTAAAGCAAATGGCCAAATCATCATCACATCCACAACACTCACTTTTTGGCCAATGAAATTACCCGCTCTTAGTTTTATAGCATTTATTATATTTACGGAAACTACAGATAAAATTATCGCCAATACATATGAATGAGATTCAAAATTAAAAATTTTAATCAGTATCAAACAACTAAAAAACTTTATAACCTGGTATGTCATCTTTGAGTTAAAATAACCACTGTGATTTTCATCCGATCTCATTCTTATATTATCCAGCTCATATATGGCATACAGAAAACAACCAAAAGCCAATATCAGAAGAATAAAGAAATCCAAACATTCCATTCCAAAAAACATAGCAGAAACTAGAATGCACACAGAAACAATGACAAATATTATTAGTGATATTTTTTTAGATTTATTATAAATAACATATTTTTCTTTATCACATCTCGCTCTTTGATAATCTTTTATGAATTTATTTTGCTGACCAAAGATAATTATTGCAAACATTATTTGTTCAATTGAAATGTAATATACAACATTCCCAAATTCCTCTTGTGTTAGTATAATCGGCAATAATAGCACTAAGCCAAGATTTAGCCCTTTGCAAAGAAATTCATTTACCCCATAGCTAATTACTTTTTTCAATTAAATCTCTTAAATTCAGTTATAGAGAAGGATAAAAATTGCTGAAACCAAATTCATGGTCACAGCAACTTCTTGTTATTTACCAAATTCCTTTGGTATCTACGACATAGTTACTAGGTGGCATGCGGCTAGATTTGAACTCACTATGATCAACGAGCAACACTTGTATATCAGATTCTTTTGCCGCGCTTTTGAAATCCATTAGTTCAACATACTTAAGCTTTTCTGGAACTGCATCAATGTTTGGTTCTATTGCAACAATGCGACCAGCGTGCATTTCAGAAATTTTTTGTGTTATTGCCATTGCTGGACTTTCACGTAAGTCATCAATATCTGGTTTAAATGCTAAACCATAACATGCAATAGTCACATCTTTAGCGGTCTTGTCTGGGTTGGCTTGTAAAAAGTCTGCAATGGCTAATTTTACTTTGTTAATCACCCATTGCGGTTTGCTGTCATTGACTTTACGTGCCGTATGGATAATTTGTGCTTCTTCTGGTGTTTTTGACACAATAAACCAAGGGTCAACAGCGATACAGTGGCCACCCACACCAGGGCCAGGCTGAAGGATGTTTACACGCGGGTGACGGTTAGCCAGTGCAATCAGTTCCCATACGTTGATGTCTAACTTGTCGCAGATGATGGATAGCTCGTTAGCAAAGGCAATCTGTACGTCACGAGAGCTGTTTTCGGTTAGCTTTGCCATTTCTGCCGTGCGCGCATTGGTAACTACACATTCACCTTGAACAAAGGTTTTATAGAGTTCCACCGCACGCGCTGAACACTTAGCTGTTAAACCACCAATTACTCGGTCGTTTTCAACTAGCTCACGAACAACATGGCCTGGTAGCACGCGCTCAGGGCAATGGGCAATATTCACATCCGCGTCTTCCCCGTGTGTTTGTGGGAAACTAAGATCTGAACGAGTTTCTGCTAGCCAAGTCGCCATTTGCTCGGTAGCACCAACTGGTGAAGTTGACTCAAGTATAACGAGGTCACCTTTTTTAAGAACTGGCGCAATGGCTTTACTAGCCGCTTCAATGTAAGAGAGATCCGGTGCTGGAATATCGCCTTCTTCACACGGTAAGAAAGGAGTCGGTACGGCAATCAAAAATGCATCAGCTGGTTCCGGCGTTGTGGTTGCTTTCAGGTAACCTTCAGAAACTGCAGCGTGGACGATCATGTCTAGATCTGGTTCTACAATATGAATTTTTCCTTGATTAATGGTATCAACTGCATGCTGATTGACATCCACACCGATCACTTTCTTTTTACGCGATGCAAACATCGCTGCGGTTGGTAAACCAATGTAGCCTAAGCCGATTACTGAAATGGTTTCAAAAGACATTTTTGTGAGTCCTAAAGATATTTATCAATTTTGTTCTAGGTTCTAGGTTCTAGGTTCTAGGTTCTAGGTTCTAGGTTCTAGGTTCTAGGTTCTAGGTTCTAGGTTCTAG
>NZ_JAQQBT010000060.1:0-569 GCF_028570825.1 Vibrio sp. CCUG 15886
AATAAGTTTTTAAAAGTGATTATTTTGGTTATTGTGATCTCAGGAATAGCTACACTAGGTATTTACGTTCTAGATATACATTCCGGAGCTAAGCTCAGCCAAGAAAAACAAAACTCTCAACTTCTTGAACATACATGTGATGAGGTTAAGTACGATGCTATAAATTGTGAAATCTATAAAGAACTAGCTAAAGAGCTTGATAACTTTGATTTGCCCGAAATCTCTCAAAACGATATTTACTGCCTTTCTACAGCAGCTCTATCGGTTGAGCTTCCCCCTTTAACGCCACCTGATTTGGTTAACGTTGTAGTAAGCAAAACAATGGATAGTAAAGGGATAGATTGTAATGTTGATGCTGCCTTACAAAGAATTAAAGACAACATGAATGAGTATCAAAAATATAAAAAAGCAGAAAAAGAAGCTAATAAGTATTAACAAAGTATAAAACATAACAATCTTTTTAAGAGTGATTCGCAACGCTTGGCATTTTTGCTATGCGTTGCGTTTAGTGTTTAAGGTGGTATGCGGTAGCTTCGGTATTGCGTTGCTCACACCTTAACAGGGCGTTA
>NZ_JAQQBT010000061.1:0-546 GCF_028570825.1 Vibrio sp. CCUG 15886
TCGGTACAAACCCCGAGACTAGGCGGCACATCTCCATTGGGATAGGCAATTTTTATATAGCTTCCATCATAAATTACCGTATTCGTTGTTCTTTCTTTTGCAGCTTCAACCAAATCTGACAATGAGTTGCCTGCGCTTACACTCGCACTCCACAACACGAGTAGGAGAAAAAGTAGTCGTTCCATGACAGTTACCTAAAAAATATAACGCCGCGTTAAGGGGTGAGTGCCGCCTAAACCAGCTTTCCGCAGACCAATTTCACCACAGAAATCACTGCATACCAAAAATGCCACGCGGCACGAATCCCTCTTTAACGCTTTGTTATGTTTCTTGGATTCAAGTACGAAGTGCGACACCTCTGAACATAAAAACAGTGAGATGCGATAATCATGAAGTTTGCTCCCGCCAAGAAGTAAAAAACATGAAATACACACACCTCACTGAGGACGAAAGGTATATGATTTCTGCCCTCAGAAAGCAAGGAATTAGTACCGCTAAAATAGCTAAACAACTGGGGCGTCACAAAGCCACTATCTATCGAGAAAT
>NZ_JAQQBT010000006.1:0-192768 GCF_028570825.1 Vibrio sp. CCUG 15886
GCGAAATTGGTAGACGCACCAGATTTAGGTTCTGGCGCCGCGAGGTGTGAGAGTTCGAGTCTCTCCTTCCGCACCATCATTGAACAAACCCAGCTTAGGCTGGGTTTTGTTTTATCTGACGTTCATATCTTCATTGCATTGTTCATTGTTTGTGAAAACAAAAAAAAAGCGAACTCGATGAGTCCGCTTTCCTTTCCTGATACAAACGCTCGTTTATGAGCCCTCTCCCAATGCCATCACATTCCTAGCGCATATTTCAACACTTGATGTTTGATAGGCCCAGAGTGCTCAGCCAACTTGAGGGCTGCGTTACGAACCAATTTTAATGGGGTGATATCGTTACTAAAGCCTTTGTAGAACAGATCCATTCCAGTTTGCATTAGCAAGTTGTCCGCATAGCGTGCTTTCTGATAGGCCGCTTGTTGAGCCACTGTCAAAGGTTGGTTTTCCGTCGCCTTGAGTAACGCTTCAACGTCTTTAAAACCAAGATTGACCCCTTGACCTGCTAATGGATTGATCGTGTGGGCTGCATCGCCAACCAACAAACAATTTTGTTGATAATACGCTTGTGCATGTCGTCGGGTTAATGGGAAAGAATCCCAGTACAGCACGTCAAACTCTCCCAATTCATCAGGGAAATGACGAATAATTTCCTGTTTCAGCTTTTCTGCGCTCATGGCTGACAATTCGCGAATACGTTTGGGTGAATCGTACCAAACCAAAGAACCTTGCTGGCCTTTCAATGGCAAAAAAGATCGTGGGCCACTTGGGGTAAATTGCTGCCAAGTGATCGCCTGTTGCGCAGATGTCGTCGCAATATTGATCAACATACAATGCTGGCGATAATCCCATGCGGTAATGCCAATGCCAGCCAACTCACGCACCTGAGAGTTGGCACCATCTGCGCCAATGACCCAAGAGGCTTCAATTTCTAAACCACTCTCAAGCGTCAACGTGTTGATCTCATCGAACTCAAGACGCTTCAGTTTATCTGGGCATTGCAGAGTCAAATTCGGGTACTGAGAAAACTCTTGCCACAACCCCAATTGAATGAGACGGTTCTCCACAATGTAACCTAGCTGTTCCAAATTGAGCTCATCGCTGTGAAAACGTGTACGACATTCTGGGTGCTCCCAGGTTTCTAACCGTTTGTAGGGGCAAACTCGAGTTTCTTGAATATGTTGCCAGGCCCCTAGCGATTCCAGCAAACGCACGGAGTTATGGGAAATGGCGGACACTCGGATGTCCATCGGTTGGCTTGCTTCAAACGCTTTCGGCTCAAACCCTTCAACCACGATGACTTTTCTGCCTTGTTTGGCAAATCCGATGGCCACAGCCGCACCTACCATGCCGCCACCGACGACGGCAATGTCGTATTTATTCATCTTGTACTCTTGATCAACTTGATTCAAAGACGGTTTTGCATTGTACGTTTTACTGGCAAGTTTGCGAAACACTTTGTCCCTATCAAGCGGCTTAGGTCACTCAGTTTCCATCGACAAAAACCTTAGAAAACCAAGGCGAAATACCTGACAAGACCCTAGATAAAATCAGGCTTTGCGAAGAATTCACCAGATCACTAGTCAGTAGGTTTTTAAAGCAGTACAATACGCCGCTTACCGCCGTGATGGCGGCTATACTTTGAACAATTTGTTCAACGAATTTTTAGTATTAACACGAGCGAAAGTGAGATGAGTAAGAAACTGCTAATTAAAACCTGGGGTTGCCAGATGAACGAATACGATTCATCGAAAATGGCGGATCTGCTGAACGCAGCAAATGGCTACGAATTGACAGAAGAACCAGAAGAAGCAGATGTTCTATTACTTAACACCTGTTCGATCCGTGAAAAGGCGCAAGAAAAAGTGTTCCACCAGCTTGGTCGTTGGAAAACACTCAAAGATAAAAAGCCAGGCGTCGTGATCGGTGTTGGTGGTTGTGTAGCAACACAGGAAGGCGATCACATTCGTGAGCGTGCTCCTTTTGTTGACGTTATCTTTGGTCCTCAAACCTTGCACCGTCTTCCTGAAATGATCAAACAATCACAAAGTGAAGATGCACCAGTGATGGACATTTCATTCCCAGAAATCGAGAAGTTTGACAGTCTGCCAGAACCACGTGCAGAAGGCGCAACCGCATTCGTTTCTATCATGGAAGGCTGTTCTAAGTACTGTACTTACTGCGTAGTGCCTTACACTCGTGGTGAAGAAGTCAGCCGCCCAATGGACGATGTGCTTTACGAAATCGCGCAACTTGCCGAGCAAGGTGTTCGCGAAGTCAACCTGCTAGGCCAAAACGTAAACGCATACCGTGGCCCAACGCACGATGGTGAAATCTGTTCTTTTGCAGAACTGCTTCGCCTTGTTGCGTCTATCGATGGTATCGACCGTATTCGCTTTACCACCAGCCACCCACTTGAGTTCACCGATGATATCATCGCTGTCTACGAAGATACGCCAGAGCTGGTGAGCTTCCTTCATCTACCAGTACAAAGTGGTAGCGATCGCATTCTGACGATGATGAAACGTCCTCACACTGGCATCGAATACAAGTCGATCATCCGTAAACTGCGTAAAGCGCGTCCTGATATCCAAATCAGTTCTGACTTTATTGTTGGCTTCCCCGGTGAAACCGACAAAGATTTCCAAGACACCATGAAACTGATCAAAGATGTCGACTTTGACATGAGCTTCAGCTTCATCTTCTCTCCTCGCCCAGGTACTCCTGCGGCAGATTACCCATGTGATCTTTCAGAAGAGACGAAGAAAGAGCGCTTGTACGAACTGCAACAACAAATCAACGCACAAGCCATGCGTTACTCTCGCCTCATGCTAGGCACAGAGCAGCGTGTACTGGTTGAAGGTCCTTCTAAGAAGAACTTGATGGAGCTACGTGCTCGTACAGAAAACAACCGTGTAGTAAACTTTGAAGGTAGCGCAGATCTGATTGGTCAGTTCGTTGATGTGAAAATTACCGATGTATTTGCAAACTCACTGCGTGGTGAGATTGTACGTACTGAAAAAGACATGGACCTACGTAGCATGATTTCGCCAACACAAATGATGGCCAAAACACGCCGCGAAGATGAGCTAGGTGTAGCGACATTTACGCCATAAGCTCGTATTAATCGCCATTGAGAGCCTGGTTGTTATCAGGCTCTCGTTAAGTGGCAGACAATGAGAGGCAACATTGAGCAATAAAATCGTCACTCTAGAGATTAACCTAGAACCCTCCGATAACCGCCGTCTTGCAAGCTTGTGCGGTCCTTTTGATGACAATATCAAACACTTAGAACGTCGACTCGGCGTTGAAATCAGTTACCGTGGCAACTTTTTTACCATCGTTGGTAAACCCCACACATCCGCTGCCGCGCTCGATATCATTAAAACGCTTTACGTTGAAACCGCGACTGTTCGCGGCCAAATTAAAGACGTTGAACCTGAAGATATCCACCTTGCGATCAAAGAATCTGGTGTGCTTGAACAGAACCAAGAGTCAGCCATCGCACATGGTAAAGAAGTGTTTGTCAAAACCAAGAAAGGGGTAATCAAACCTCGTACGCCGAATCAGGCGCAATACTTGGTCAACATGGTCACGCACGACATCACTTTCGGTATTGGCCCTGCTGGTACGGGTAAAACCTATCTTGCAGTTGCTGCAGCTGTCGATGCGCTAGAGCGTCAAGAGATCCGCCGCATTCTGCTCACTCGTCCTGCCGTTGAAGCGGGTGAAAAACTCGGCTTCCTACCGGGTGATTTGAGTCAGAAAGTCGATCCTTATTTACGCCCGCTTTACGATGCATTGTTTGAAATGCTCGGTTTTGAACGGGTTGAAAAGCTGATTGAGCGTAACGTCATCGAAGTGGCACCACTGGCATACATGCGTGGTCGCACACTCAACGATGCCTTCATCATTCTCGATGAGAGCCAAAACACCACAGTAGAACAGATGAAAATGTTCCTGACCCGTATCGGCTTTAACTCTCGCGCCGTGATCACAGGGGATGTCACGCAGATTGACTTACCTCGCGGTGCAAAATCTGGCCTTCGTCATGCCATCGAAGTGCTCAATGAAGTAGAAGAGATCAGCTTTAACTTCTTCCAATCCGATGACGTCGTTCGCCACCCAGTCGTCGCGCGCATCGTCAATGCCTACGAGAAGTGGGAAGCACAAGACCAAAAAGAACGTAAAGAGTTTGAACAACGTCGCCGAGAAGAGCGCGATGCCAAACTGCTTGAAGCCGCCAAAGCCGAGCTTTCTGCACAAATCAGCGCGGATAAGGAAACCACACATGGCAATTGAACTGGATCTGCAACTTGCGGTCGAAGATCAAAACGGCCTACCTAGTGCGCAAGATTTCCAAACCTGGCTGGACAAGACCATTCCGCCGTTTCAGCAACAGGCAGAAGTCACGATTCGCATCGTTGATAGCCAAGAGAGCCATCAGCTGAATCACGATTATCGTGGTAAAGATAAGCCCACTAACGTGCTTTCTTTTCCGTTTGAATCGCCCCCTGGAATGGAAATGGATTTGTTGGGTGATTTGGTTATTTGTCGCCAAGTGGTTGAACAAGAAGCCATAGAGCAAGACAAACCCCTGATGGCACATTGGGCGCATATGGTTGTACATGGTAGCTTGCATCTGTTAGGTTATGACCATATTGAGGACGACGAAGCTGAAGAGATGGAGTCCCTCGAAACAGAAATCATGCAAGGTATGGGATTTACTGACCCATACTTAGCAGAAAAAGAGTGAGCATTCGATACGCACTAGCGCGTTGAATGCCAAATGTGTGCTATCACACATCTGATAGCGTTACTTAATAGAGAAACAATGAACGACGACAATTCTCAAAATTCAGAAGGTCCGAGTAGAAAGTCCTTCTTCGGACGCCTGGGTCAATTATTTCAGGGTGAGCCTAAAGATCGCCAAGAGTTAGTGGATGTTATCCGAGATTCTGAAGTAAATGACCTGATTGACCATGACACTCGAGATATGCTCGAAGGTGTGATGGAAATTGCTGAAATGCGCGTTAGGGACATCATGATCCCTCGCTCGCAAATGGTCACCATCGAGAGAAAAGACAATCTCGATTCACTTATCGCACTGATCACTGATGCGCAACACTCGCGCTACCCAGTTATCAGTGAAGATAAAGACCATGTAGAAGGCATCCTACTTGCGAAGGACTTACTCAAATACTTAGGCTCAGACAGTGCTCCATTTGATATCGAAGAGGTTATCCGCCCAGCGGTCGTGGTTCCTGAAAGTAAGCGAGTCGATCGCCTACTGAAAGAATTCCGCCAAGAACGTTATCACATGGCCATTGTTGTTGATGAATTTGGTGGCGTCTCCGGCCTTGTCACCATCGAAGATATTCTTGAAGAAATTGTTGGGGATATCGAAGATGAGTTCGACGAAGAGGAAGATGCCGATATTCGTAAACTCAGCAAGCATACTTATGCGGTCAAAGCATTGACCACCATTGAAGAGTTTAACGAAACCTTTGGCAGTCGTTTTAGCGATGAAGAAGTGGATACAGTGGGTGGTTTGGTGATGACAGCCTTTGGTCACTTACCAACTCGTGGCGAGATCGTAGAAATTGATGGTTTCAATTTCAAAGTGACCGCCGCCGATAACCGTCGTGTTATCCAGTTACAAGTCACCGTGCCTGACTCGGTTTCTGTTGCAGAAACCACTCCTGAGTAACGATAACCGCCTCTGCAAAGAGGAATATCAGACGAACGATAGATGAAAAATACCCTATTTCATCGCCTCAAGCGGCCCATAGCGGCCGCTTTTGTTGGCGCTCTCACTACGCTTGCCTTTGCACCTTACCAAATTTGGTTGGTTGCGCTTATTACACCAGCCCTGTTACTGATCCTTATCCATGGTCAATCACGTCGCCAAGCCATTTGGACGGGTTACGCATGGGGATTAGGGCAGTTTGCCTCCGGCATTAGCTGGGTCTACGTCAGTATCGCAGGCTTTGGTGGCATGCCTCTGGCGGCTAACCTCTTTTTGATGGGTGCACTCATCGCCTATCTGGCCATCTACCCTGCACTCTTCACTTGGAGCTATCAACGCTTTTTTGCCAAAGCTACCTTGCTCAACTTGTTGCTTGCGGCGCCAGCCCTTTGGTTGATAGCCGACTGGCTGCGTGGTTGGGTGATGACGGGCTTCCCTTGGCTTTGGCTCGGTTACAGTCAAATCGATTCACCTCTGGCGAGTTTCGCTCCAATTGGTGGTGTTGAGCTGCTTACGTTACTGCTTCTGGTCGGTGCCGGAGCGATCGCCTATGCGGTAATTCATAAACGTTGGTCAATGCTACTCATCCCAACGGTGTTACTCAGCACGGGTTATGGCTTATCACACTGGGACTGGGTCACACCGCAACCGGACAAAACCACCAAAGTGGCGCTTATCCAAGGCAATGTCGACCAAAACTTAAAATGGTTACCAAGCCAACGCTGGCCAACCATTATGAAGTACACCGATTTGAGCCGTGAAAACTGGGACGCCGATATTATTATTTGGCCAGAGGCTGCCATTCCAGCGTTTGAAGTCGAGTTACCCTCCTACCTGAGTAATTTGGACAGTGCGGCAAAAATGAATCAAAGCGCGATCATCAGTGGCATTGTCAATCAAGCCGAAGATGGTCAGTTTTACAACAGCATTCTTGCTGTTGGCCTGACGCCTTATGGGGATTACTCTTTTGATCTCACTGAGCGTTATCATAAGCATCACCTGCTGCCGTTCGGTGAGTTTGTCCCGTTTGAGAGCATTTTACGTCCATTAGCACCGTTTTTTAATTTGCCCATGTCATCATTTAGCCGTGGGGATTTTGTGCAGCCTAATATCGTGGCAAATGGCCATCCAATGGCGCCAGCGCTGTGTTACGAAATCATCTTTAACGAGCAAGTAAGACAAAACGTTACCGACGACACCGATTTCCTTTTGACCCTATCAAACGACGCTTGGTTTGGTCGTTCAATTGGTCCCTTGCAACACATGGAAATCGCGCGAATGCGTGCTCTAGAACTGGGCAAACCGCTGATTCGTTCCACCAATAATGGTTTAACGGCCGTTACTGACCATAGAGGTAAAATTATCGCCTCTATTCCACAGTTTGAAACGGCGGTACTGCGGGCAGAGCTTACGCCAACCCAAGGACAAACGCCCTATCATCAACTGGGCAGTTGGCCACTCTACATTTGGGTTGCCTTGTCACTTGCTCTCGCATGGTGGCGAAAACGCCGCACGAGTGCTTAGCGGCAAAAGCAATGGAGAAAACCCGTTGCGAAAAGCGCAAGCACAGATGGGCAAAAAACAAAAGGTACGCAATGCGTACCTTTTCTGTTTCTCACGTGAGCAAAAAGAGCGTGATTACGGTTTCAACGCTTGGCGGCTAAAGCCCTTATGACCACATTTGATGCAAGGAATGATCACGGTTGGATGATTGTAGGAAGTTTTATGGCCACATTCATCACACACCAACACACCAAGCCCTATCACCTCTCCCGCTTCGTAAAGACCTTGATGTTCAAGATCTTCAAACAGTTCAACCCATTCCACTTTGGTTCTGTCAGTAATTTCGAGCAAACCTTGCCAAATAGAATCGGCAATGGTGAGGTAAAAAGGTCCACTTTTGCTCTCTTCATAGTTGTCGGCAAACTCTTTTAAGTCCGCTTTTACGTACGCAGAGATCAACGCCAACTCATCTTTGGTCATATCATTCGCCGCTGATATCACCTTGCCAGATGTTTCTAGGACGTTGTTCACTTCATCTGGGCTATGTTTGAGTGTCTCGATGACATCTTCCAACATTTCTTCATAACCGGATTTACGTTTCGGCATGGCAGTCCTCCATCTGTAAAGATTGGCTATTGTTGTGCACGGTACCTTTAGGTATTCTATGACGATCTATTTCAATCTGTTCTAACCGAACTCACAAATTCCAAGATAACCGGATACCATCGATGCAAGAACAATATAATCCACAAGATATTGAACAGAAAGTTCAACAGCACTGGGACAACAACAAAACATTTGTTGTGACTGAAGATCCAACCAAAGAGAAGTTCTACTGCCTCTCTATGTTCCCATACCCAAGTGGTCGACTGCACATGGGTCACGTGCGTAACTACACCATCGGTGACGTAGTATCTCGTTTCCAACGCCTACAAGGCAAAAACGTCATGCAGCCAATCGGCTGGGACGCATTCGGTCTACCTGCAGAAAACGCAGCGGTGAAAAACAACACCGCGCCTGCGCCTTGGACTTACGAAAACATCGAATACATGAAGAACCAACTTAAGCTTCTTGGCTTTGGTTATGACTGGAACCGCGAATTCGCCACTTGTACGCCTGAGTACTACCGTTGGGAACAAGAGTTCTTCACTAAGCTTTACCAGAAAGGTCTGGTTTACAAGAAGACGTCTTCTGTTAACTGGTGTCCAAACGACCAAACTGTTCTTGCGAACGAGCAGGTTGAAGACGGCTGCTGCTGGCGTTGTGATACGCCTGTAGAGCAAAAAGAAATTCCTCAATGGTTTATCAAGATCACAGAGTACGCTCAAGAACTGCTTGATGATCTAGACAAACTTGAAGGCTGGCCAGAAATGGTGAAAACCATGCAACGCAACTGGATTGGTCGTTCTGAAGGTGTGGAGCTCAAGTTTGAAGTGAAAGGTCAACAAGACCTAGAAGTGTACACCACTCGTCCAGACACACTAATGGGTGTAACTTATGTCGGTATCGCAGCAGGTCACCCTCTAGCGAAAATTGCCGCTGAGAATAACCCAGAGCTTGCTGCGTTCATCGAAGAATGTAAGAACACCAAAGTTGCTGAAGCTGAATTGGCCACCATGGAGAAGAAAGGTATGGCGACGGGCCTTACTGCTATTCATCCATTAAACGGCCGTGAAGTGCCAGTGTACGTCGCTAACTTCGTATTGATGGACTACGGTACAGGCGCTGTTATGGCAGTACCGGCACACGACCAACGTGACTTCGAGTTCGCCACTAAGTACGGTCTAGACATCATTCCGGTAATCAAGCCAATTGATGGCAGCGAGCTAGACATCTCAGAAGCGGCCTACACAGAGAAAGGCGTGCTGTTCGATTCAGGTGAGTTCGATGGCCTAGAATTCCAAGCAGCGTTCGATGCCATCGCAGCGAAGCTAGAAGCAGAAGGCAAAGGCACTAAGACGGTTAACTTCCGTCTACGTGACTGGGGTGTATCTCGTCAACGTTACTGGGGTGCACCAATCCCAATGGTCACCACTGAAGATGGCCAAGTTCACCCAGTACCCGCAGACCAACTACCCGTGATTCTTCCTGAAGACGTAGTAATGGACGGCGTAACGAGCCCAATCAAAGCCGACAAAGAGTGGGCGAAGACAACCTTCAACGGTGAGCCAGCTCTGCGTGAGACAGATACGTTCGATACCTTTATGGAATCTTCTTGGTACTACGCACGTTACTGTTCACCACAAGCTGACGACATCCTAGATCCAGAAAAAGCCAACTACTGGCTGCCTGTAGACCAATACATCGGCGGTATCGAGCACGCGTGTATGCACCTACTGTACTCTCGCTTCTTCCACAAACTGCTGCGTGATGCGGGCTACGTGACGTCTGACGAGCCGTTCAAGCAACTACTGTGTCAAGGCATGGTACTGGCAGATGCCTTCTACTACACCAACGATAAAGGTGGCAAAGAGTGGGTATCACCAACAGAAGTGAAAGTTGAACGCGATGGCAAAGGTCGCATCACTTCGGCTGTTGACAACGAAGGTCGTAACGTAGAACACTCAGGCATGATCAAAATGTCTAAGTCGAAAAACAACGGCATCGACCCACAAGAGATGGTCGACAAATACGGCGCAGACACAGTACGTCTATTCATGATGTTTGCTTCTCCAGCAGACATGACACTTGAGTGGCAAGAGTCTGGCGTAGAAGGGGCTAACCGCTTCCTGAAACGTGTTTGGAAACTCGTAAACGAGCACACATCAAAAGGCGCAGCAGAAGCAGTAAATGCAGCAGCACTGTCTGGTGATCAAAAAGCACTGCGTCGTGACGTTCACAAAACCATCGCCAAAGTAACCGATGACGTTGCGCGTCGTCAGACATTCAACACCGCAATCGCTGCGGTCATGGAGTTGATGAACAAGCTGGCGAAAGCGCCACAAGAATCTGCACAAGATCGTGCGATCCTTGATGAAGCGCTAAAAGCGGTCGTTGCGATGCTGTACCCAATCACTCCGCATATCTGTTTCGAAATGTGGACAGCACTTGGCCAGCAAGACATCGACAACGCATCTTGGCCAACTTACGATGAGCAAGCTCTGGTTGAAGACGAAAAACTGATTGTTGTTCAAGTAAACGGCAAAGTCCGCGGTAAAATCACCGTTGCTGCAGACGCAACCAAAGAGCAAGTTGAAGAAATTGGTCTTAACGAAGAAAACGTCTCTAAACACCTAGACGGCGTGACTATCCGTAAAGTGATTTACGTACCAGGCAAACTATTGAGCATCGTGGCGAACTGATCACGATATCAAGAGCGAAAAACCACCAGGTGAGGCGAACCAACGCGCTTCATCTTGGTCAAAGTTTGGGGTAGCTCGCCTACCCCTACTTATCTAAAATCATTAGCACAGAGTGATTTTAGATAAGTCTAACCGTCGTGCTGCTAGCGGTAGCCCGTTTTCTGAACATCAAGAAGAGCATCTCAATGCGTTTTACGTCCGTGTTTAAACTCTCATCCATTTTGGTTCTATCAGCCATGTTGTCTGCATGTGGTTTTCATTTACGTGGTGAGTACTCCGTTCCTGAAGAACTAAGCACACTCTCGTTTACCAGCTA
The DNA here is from genome assembly GCF_028570825.1 of Vibrio sp. CCUG 15886. Taxonomy (NCBI): domain Bacteria; kingdom Pseudomonadati; phylum Pseudomonadota; class Gammaproteobacteria; order Vibrionales; family Vibrionaceae; genus Vibrio; species Vibrio sp. CCUG 15886. The sequence continues at coordinate 10,871 of NZ_JAQQBT010000006.1, forward strand.
CGATGATTACAGCCCGCTCACTCGTTCAGTGAAAGCGCAATTGATTCTGAACAAAGTCAATCTCGTCGCTCCAGCTGAAACAGTTCCAAATCTATATTTGATTGGCGAGAACATCTCTGAGCGCACTTTATCGCTTTACCAAAACAGCCGTGCCGCAGAAAAAGAGCTGACTTACGTCGTGAGCTACCGAGTTACCGTACCTGATCTTGGCAGTCAAAGCTTCCAAACAACCGTCAATCGCAACTACCTAGATAACCCGCTGACTGCGTTGGCAAAATCGGTGGAACGTGAAGTGATCGAGGATGAAATGCGCAACCAAGCGGCCAGTCAAATGATGCGTCAACTAGGTCGCCTTCGTGCGGAATACGAGGAACAAACCGTCAACTCAAGTAATCAGTAATTATGCGAATTTTTGCCGATAACCTTGCTCAGCAACTGACGAAAGAACTCAAACCTGTCTATTTGATTTTCGGGAATGAACCGCTACTGATCCAAGAAAGCCGCTCTGCTATTCAAAAAGCAGCGTTTCAACAAGGTTTCGAAGAGCGTCATCGCTTTGCCGTAGATGCAAGCTTAGATTGGAATCAAGTCTATGACTGCTGCCAAGCTTTGAGTCTTTTTTCCAGCCGCCAACTGATTGAACTTGAACTGCCAGAAAGCGGTGTCAACGTCTCAATCGCCAACGAGTTGCTTTCTGTCGCTCAGATACTGCATGCCGATATTATGTTAGTCATCATTGGCAGCAAACTCACCAAAGCGCAAGAAAACGCCAAATGGTTCAAAACATTGAGCCAGCAAGGCCACTGGATCAGTTGTCTAACACCCGATAATCAACGCCTGCCACAGTTTGTATTAAATCGCTGCCGTCTACTGAATTTAAAACCAGACCAACAAGCGGTACAAATGCTAGCGCAATGGCATGAAGGAAATCTTTTTGCCCTTTCTCAAAGCCTGGAGAAATTGGCACTGCTCTATCCAGACGGCGAACTCAATTTGATTCGTTTGGAGGGATCCCTCAGTCGACATAATCACTTTACTGTTTTTCACTGGATTGACGCACTATTAGAAGGGAAAGCCAACCGCTGCCAAAAAATCTTGCGCCAACTTGAAGCAGAAGACATTGAAGCGATTATTTTGTTGCGCTCATTGCAAAAAGAGCTGCTATTGCTTTTACAAATGCAGCAACAACTGCAGCAAAGCTCTATGATGCAAGTGTTCGAAAAGCACCGAATTTGGCAAAACAAGAAACCGCTCTACACTGCGGCTTTAACTCGACTCAAGAGCACTAAGCTAAGACAACTGCTCACATTGCTTGCAAAGGCAGAGATTCTGGCCAAAACGCAGTATGAGCAACCAGTATGGCCAATTCTTCAGCAATTAAGCGTCGAGATGTCTCTCCCTGACGTAGAGTTAGCTTTTAAAAGTTAAAAGCGTGCTATATTGCGCGCGCATGTAAAACAGAGAACAACACCGAGGAAATATTCGTGCTTCGCGAAGAACTAAAAGACTTTTTGGCTGATAAAGCCGACGATATGAAAGCAGAAAACATCGTAATTCTGAACGTGGAAGACAAATCCAGCGTGACAGATTATATGGTCATCTGCACTGGCACATCGAAACGTCATGTTGCATCGATTGCTGATCACGTCGCTGATGAAGTAAAAAAAGTAGGCCTTCAGCCATTAGGCATGGAAGGTGAAAACGAAGGCGAATGGGTCGTACTGGATATGGGTGATGCGATGCTACACGTAATGCAAGAAGAACACCGCCAGCTATACCAACTCGAAAAACTTTGGGGTTAATGGTTTGAAAATTCAGTTGATCGCCGTTGGCACAAAAATGCCAAAGTGGGTTGAAGAAGGTTTTCAAGAATATCGCCGTCGTTTCCCGCACGATATGCCACTAGAGCTCATCGAAATCACGGCGGGTAAACGAGGCAAAAACGCAGATATCGCCCGTATTTTGCAAAAAGAAGGCGAAGCGATGTTAGCCGCCATTCCAAAAGGCAATCGCATTGTCACACTCGATATCCCTGGAAAGAAGTGGGATACCCCAGAGTTGGCACAACAGCTTGAAGCGTGGAAACTGGATGGTCGAGATGTCTCGATCTTGATTGGTGGCCCAGAAGGATTAGCACCGGCATGCAAAGCCGCTGCGGAACAAAGTTGGTCTCTTTCAGCGCTCACCTTACCTCACCCGTTAGTGCGCATTGTGATGGCCGAGAGTTTATATCGTGCGTGGAGTATCACCACGAATCACCCTTATCATCGAGAATAAGTTCAGCCCAATGAGTGAGACGCTGCGTTAATGATGAGAAAACGCCGAACCACGATACGAGATTACCAAGCCGAAGCACGGTTGTTTGCCAATCGTGCTCTGGTGTCTTTTTTCGGTATCGTCGCCTTAATGGGCGTTCTGGTGACCAACCTATACAACATTCAGGTCAACCAGTATCAAGATTACAAAACCCGCTCGAATGACAACCGCATTAAAGTGGTGCCCATCGCACCAAATCGTGGCTTGATTTATGATCGCAACGGCGTGTTATTAGCGGAAAACAGACCGGTTTTTGACTTGGAAATCACACCGGAAAAAGTCAAAAACATGGATGCCACGATTACTCAGTTGCAAACTCTGTTTGAAATCACGCCAGAACAAATCGAACGTTTCCATCGCGAGCGAAAACGCACGCGTCGCTTCAAATCGGTCCCGATTCTCAGTCAACTTACAGAAAAACAAGTCGCGGTATTCTCCGTGAATCAATACCGTTTTCCTGGCGTTGAAGTGTCTGGCACATTGAAGCGCTACTACCCTTATGGCGAAATTCTCACTCATGTGATTGGCTACGTATCACGCATCAACGACCGAGACATGCAACGGCTGAGTGATGAAGGTAAAGAAGCCAACTATCAAGCAACACGCGACATCGGCAAGCTTGGCATTGAGAAGTTTTACGAAGACATGCTCCACGGAACGGCAGGCTACCAAGAAGTCGAGGTCAACAGCCGTGGGCGGGTCATCCGCACCCTCAAATTTGTTCCGCCAGTGCCTGGCAAAGATATTGTGTTGAACATTGATATCAAACTGCAAACCTATGTTCATCAGTTGCTCGACGGTAGACGAGGCAGTGCGATCGTACTGGATCCGAAAGACAATGGCATTTTGGCCATGGTATCGAGCCCAAGTTATGACCCCAATGCGTTCGTCCACGGTATTTCAGGCAAAGGTTACAGCGATCTTCTTAACGACAAAAACCGCCCGTTGGTAAACCGTTCGACGCTGGGGATTTACCCCCCCGCTTCGACCGTCAAACCCTTTATCGCCGTCTCTGCATTGCAAGAAGGTGTGGTAACACCAAACACAACCAGAAACGATCCTGGTTATTGGCGCATCCCCAACTCCGATACACGTCCCTTCCGTGACTGGCTGCGTTGGGGACATGGTCGAGTGAACTTGGTGCAATCCATTGAAGAATCGGTCGATACCTTCTTCTACCAAATCGCTTACGACTTGGGCATTGATCGTCTTTCCAATTGGATGAGCATGTTTGGTTTTGGTGACTACACCGGCATCGATATCTTTGAAGAAAGCAAAGCCAACATGCCAACACGCGATTGGAAAATGTCTCGTCATAAAACACCTTGGTACAAAGGCGACACCATTCCTGTTGGTATTGGCCAAGGTTACTGGACAGCCACCCCAATGCAACTTGCGAAAGCCACTTCTGTATTAGTTAACGAAGGAAACGTGACCGCACCGCACTTATTGCGTGCGACGATTGAAAACGGTGAAGCGTTTGACAACCGAGTGTTGTCGGATTACGTCACTTACCCCCCCATTCAAAACGTACCAGACAAATACTGGAACCTCGCCAAAGAAGGGATGCGCTTGGTTAACCATGGCAAGAAAGGCACCGCGCGACGCTCATTTACCGGTATGTCTTACATGACCGCAGGTAAATCAGGCACAGCGCAGGTTTTTGGCTTGGCAGAAGACCAAGAATACAACGCCGATGAGCTGGCCGAGCACTTACGCGACCACGCTCTCTTTACTGGCTTTGCGCCATTTGACGATCCCAAAATCATCGTCACTATAGTGTTAGAAAACGCCGGCGGCGGCTCCTCCAATGGTGCTCCTGTCGCAAGACGTATTTTTGATAAAGTGTTACTCGATAAAGACAGTGACGAGGTCAAACACTGATGAAACTCGATCCAGCAACCGGAAAGAATCGCGCTCTGTTTGAGCGATTTCATATCGACCTGCCACTTCTTCTAGGCATTTTGGCCCTGATGGGGTTTGGCTTAGTTGTGATGTACAGTGCCAGCGGGCAAAGTTTGGCGATGATGGATCGCCAAGCGATGCGCATGGCACTCTCTATCGTGGTGATGCTCGTGTTAGCACAAATTTCACCACGCACCTACGAATCGTTAGCCCCTTTAATGTTTGTTGGCGGCGTAATCCTTCTTCTTGGCGTACTCTTTTTCGGTGAAGCGTCAAAAGGAGCTCAACGCTGGTTGAATCTTGGTTTCGTCCGCTTTCAGCCCTCAGAGCTGCTTAAACTGGCGGTACCATTAATGGTAGCGCGCTTCATTGGTAAACGGCCGCTGCCTCCCACCTTCCAAACCTTGTGTATCGCATTGGTGATGGTGTTCATTCCGACCATTTTGATCGCTAAACAACCTGACCTCGGCACTTCGATTCTGATTGCGGCCTCGGGTATTTTCGTTATCTTCTTAGCGGGGATCAGCTGGCGCATTATTGGTGCGGCAGCGGTGGCGTTAGCCGCATTTATCCCAATTTTGTGGTTCTTCTTGATGCGCGAGTATCAGAAAGTGCGTGTCAGGACCCTTTTTAATCCTGAGTCAGATCCTCTTGGTGCGGGCTATCATATTATTCAGAGTAAAATCGCCATCGGTTCTGGCGGCATATCTGGTAAGGGCTGGCTGCAAGGGACACAGTCTCAACTCGAATTTCTTCCTGAGCGACATACCGACTTCATCTTTGCGGTGATTGCCGAAGAATGGGGCATGATTGGCTTCTTACTGCTGCTTTCGCTGTACCTATTCATCATCGGTCGTGGGCTTTACTTAGCGTCTCAAGCACAAACGGCGTTTGGCCGTATGATGGCAGGCAGTGTTGTGTTGAGCTTTTTCGTTTACATCTTTGTTAACATCGGCATGGTCAGCGGTATCTTGCCCGTTGTGGGGGTACCACTGCCACTCATCAGTTATGGCGGTACTTCCATGGTGACCTTGATGGCGGGCTTCGGTATTCTGATGTCTATCCATACTCACCGTAAAGCATTCTCAAAGGCAAATTAATGAATAAATCCATTGTTATCTTCAGTTTACTTTGCGGCGCGTCGCTTTTAGCGGGCTGTAGCTCTAAACCTGAGGGGCGCTATAGCCTAGAGTCAGATGTTGCTCCTGACCAGCCGATTTCCGTCGAGCATATCGAAGATGCCCACCCACGTTATGAGCCATACAGCTTAGGTGGAAACAAAGATTACACTTTGCGCGGTCAAGACTACAAAATTGTGCGCGATGTAAAAGGTTTTAAAGAGTCTGGTATTGCCTCTTGGTACGGTAAAAAATTCCAGGGCCATCTCACCTCGAATGGTGAAATCTACGATATGTACTCGATGACAGCAGCGCATAAAACCCTGCCATTGCCCAGTTACGTGAAAGTGACCAATAAAGACAATGGCAAAAGCACCATTGTGCGGGTGAACGATCGTGGTCCTTTCCACGAAGGACGTATTATTGACCTGAGCTACGCCGCCGCTTACAAACTGGATGTACTAAAAACGGGCACCGCCAATGTGGAAATTGAAGTATTGAACTTTGAACCACCAACCGATGCTAAAGCGCTGGAAAATCATCCCAAATATTTCATTCAAGTATTAAGTTCAAAATCTGCCGAACGAGCGAGAACTTTAGGACAAGATCTTGGTCAAAGCCTGAATGCAGAGTCTTTCTTAGAAAGTACCGACGATACGCATCGTCTCATGTTGGGGCCATTTACTGACTTTACGCTGACGCAACAGATCTTGGATCAGGTTAAGTTGGCGGGTCATGAAAGCGCCTTCATCAGAAAGCGAGCCATAACTCGTTGACAACTGACACGACACTTTCTAGTGTTAGACGCTCTGACTTACAGTGCGAATCTGTTAAGATATGGACAATTAACCAAAAAAATTGAATTACCATGAACAAAACAACAAAAATTGTGAAATCCACTCTCGTTTCTTCCCTTGCACTTTCTGCAACGCTGGCTTACTCAGTTTCTGCTGCTCCAGTTGTGGTGCCTGACGCGCCACAAATCGCAGCCAAAGGTTTTGTTCTAATGGACTACCATTCAGGCAAAGTCCTGGCTGAAAAAGAGATGAATACGAAGCTCTCTCCAGCCAGCTTGACCAAAATGATGACCAGCTACGTGATTGGCCAAGAGCTTGAACGTGGCAACATCAGCCTAGAAGATGACGTAGTCGTCAGTAAAAACGCTTGGGCGAAGAACTTCCCTGACTCTTCAAAAATGTTTATCGAAGTGGGCACCACGGTAAAAGTAAAAGATCTTAACCGTGGCATCATCATCCAATCCGGTAACGACGCCTGTGTGGCCATGGCAGAACATATTGCGGGTTCAGAAGATGCGTTTGTTGATCTCATGAACGCTTGGGCAAGTTCTATTGGCATGACCAACACACATTTTGCCAACGTACATGGTTTGGATAACGCCAACCTATACTCAACGCCGTACGACATGGCGCTCCTTGGTCAAGCATTGATCCGTGATGTGCCGGATGAATACCGTATCTACTCAGAGCAAAAATTTACTTACAACGGCATTACCCAGTACAACCGTAACGGTCTGTTGTGGGATAAAAGCATGAATGTGGATGGCATCAAAACGGGCCACACAAGCAATGCAGGTTACAGCCTAGTAAGTTCTGCCACTGAAGGTAAGATGCGTCTTATCGCTGTCGTCATGGGCACCAAAGACATGAACGCACGTAAGTCAGAAAGTAAGAAACTTCTGAGTTACGGCTTCCGTTTCTTCGAAACCGTTGCGCCGCACAAAGCCGGTGAAACTTTCGTCGAAGAAAAAATCTGGATGGGTAACAAAGACACCCTAGCATTGGGTGTTAATGAAGACACTTACGTCACGTTACCTCGTGGTCAAGCGAAAAACCTCACCGCCAGTTTTGTACTTGAAAAAGAACTTCAAGCTCCGATTAAGAAAGGCGATGTGGTTGGTAAGCTTTACTACCAAGTCGATGGTGAAGATGTGGCTCAGTACCCACTACTGGCTCTTGAGTCGGTTGATGAAGGCAGCCTATTCAGCCGTCTTTGGGATTATCTAGTACTGCTATTTAAGAGCCTGTTCTAATTTCAAAACAGACTGTTAGCCTAAAGCCGCCAATTTGGCGGCTTTGTTGTACTTGAGTTCACATAAAACAGACGTTACTATTGCGCCCCGCATAACCGAATATCTAACTGGAGTTATCCTCAATGCTCACCATCAACTCTGATGCCAAACTGAAAGATCTTCTTGAGTTCCCTTGTTCATTTACATACAAGGTAATGGGTTACGCAAAACCTGAACTGCCAGAGAAAGTGTTGGAAGTGATTCAGCGCCATGCTCCTGGAGATTACAGCCCTGCAGTAAAACCTAGTGCAAAAGGTAACTATCACTCGGTTTCTATCAACATCACTGCCACCTCTATCGAGCAGGTTGAAACGCTGTACAAAGAGCTCGGCGAAATCGACATTGTACGCATGGTTCTATAATTTTTTGATAAATTAAATTTTTTTTGAAAGCAGCTTATGGCTGCTTTCTTTATATTTATCAGAGAGATAAAAACCTAAGCACGACCAAATGCGTTAAATAGTTGTGAAACAAATATAGTTCCCAACCGTGAACAGGTTTATAATGCAAAAACTTTACTAAGCGATAACAGGAAATATCATGCAAAACCAATTAGTTGTAAAACGACTTGGCCGTCGAGATTACCTGCCAGTATGGCAAGCAATGCATGAATTTACTGATACACGCAACGAGGAGACACCGGACGAAGTGTGGTTGGTTGAACACAACCCCGTTTTTACCCAAGGCCAAGCGGGTAAAGCAGAGCACCTTCTCAATACCGGTGATATTCCTGTTGTGCAAAGCGATCGTGGCGGACAAGTGACTTATCATGGACCCGGTCAACTGGTGGCCTATTTCCTCATCAACCTACGTCGCAAAAAATTGGGTGTGCGAGATCTCGTCACGACTATCGAGAACCTCGTAATCAATACGCTTAAAGCATACAATATCGACTCCGCAGCCAGACCGGATGCACCCGGCGTTTACGTCGACGGTAGAAAGATATGTTCGTTAGGTCTGCGTATCCGCAAAGGATGCTCTTTCCACGGGCTCGCACTCAACGTAAATATGGACCTTTCCCCTTTCTTGAGAATTAACCCATGTGGTTATCAAGGCATGGAGATGGTTCAAGTGAGTGAACTGGGAGGCCCCACGGACATCGCTCTCGTTGAGCAACAATTAGTCAAAGAACTGGTAAATTTGCTTGGTTATGAGCAAGTTGAATTCAGCACAGAAGCAGAAGTAAGAGAAGCATGAGTAAACCAATCCAGATGGAAAAAGGCGTTAAATATCGTGACGCCGACAAAATGGCTCTGATTCCCGTCAAGAACATGCCGACAGAGCAAAAAGAGGTCCTACGCAAGCCTGATTGGATGAAGATCAAGTTGCCTGCAGATAGCCAACGCATTCAAGATATTAAATCCGCTATGCGTAAAAATAATCTGCACTCGGTTTGCGAAGAGGCTTCTTGTCCAAACTTGGCGGAGTGCTTTAACCACGGTACGGCAACCTTTATGATTCTAGGTGCCATTTGTACTCGCCGTTGCCCATTCTGTGATGTTGCCCATGGCCGACCTCTTCCACCAGAAGCAGAAGAACCCACAAAGCTGGCAAAAACCATTGCCGATATGAAACTCAAATACGTGGTGATTACGTCCGTTGACCGCGACGATCTGCGTGACGGTGGAGCAAAACATTTTGCCGATTGTAACCGTGAAATTCGCGCTCAAAGCCCACAAATTCGTATCGAAACATTGGTTCCTGACTTCCGTGGTCGTATGGACGTGGCGCTAGATGCACTAAAAGAGAATCCGCCAGACGTGTTCAACCACAACTTGGAAACTGCGCCACGCCTGTACCGTAAGGTGCGTCCAGGGGCAAACTACCAATGGTCATTGGATCTTCTGAAGAAATTCAAAGAGCAGCATCCTGATGTCCCAACCAAATCGGGACTCATGATGGGTTTAGGTGAAACCAAAGAAGAGATCGTTGAAGTGCTCAAAGATCTTCGTGCGCATGGTGTGACCATGCTGACACTCGGCCAATACCTTGCTCCAAGTCGCCACCATCTTCCGGTAGAGCGTTACGTTCCACCAGCAGAATTTGATGAGCTCAAAGAGATTGCTCTGGAACTCGGTTTCACTCATGCAGCTTGTGGTCCATTTGTGCGTTCGTCTTATCATGCCGATATGCAGGCGCAAGGCTTAGAAGTCAAATAAGCCAAATCACTGATTGCCTCGAAAAACAAAAAGCTGGTATTGATAACCAGCTTTTTATTTGTCTTAAATCTTTGTCTATCCAGCCTTCACGACATGAATTGCTTGTCATCTATTGGTCAATTCTATAGGCTTGATGCAAACGTATATCCATCGCATTGCGTATGGCATTCTAAATTTTCAAAAAAGTAGGATTGATTAGATGAACAAATTAGGTTTTATCACCCTATTCGCCTCGGCTCTTTTGGTTGGTTGTGCCCAACAAAACACCGCACAAGATAACTACCGCGAAGCGTCTTTTGAGCTATGCAATACCGAAGTAAAACTTTACTCAGTCAGTAAAGACGGACGTGTCCGCATTGTATGCGCTGATGGTGCGAAGTTTGCACTAAACAGTGAAGAGACATTGAATGTGATGCGTGATATCAATATCGATTACTGTGATGGCGAAGGCTTAGGCAAGTTTAGCGAAACCAATAGTTACTACTCGTTCCAATGTAAATCAGGTTCGCTATTAAGCATTTCTAAAGACAAGTAATAGCTCTCGCCACTCAAACACTCTTGGTTGAATGGTGACTTTTCTTGTTCCTTTTACTGTTTTAACTAAGAAATGTACGAATGAAAAAGGCTTCCATCCGGAAGCCTTTTTGATGTTCAAGTAACCAAAATCTTATGCGTAAACAGGTAGACGCTTACAGATTTCTAGTACTTTCTGTTTCGTTGCTTCGATAACCGCTTCATTGCCGATGTTGTCTAATACGTCACACATCCAGTTTGCTAGCTCTTTCGCGTCCGCTTCAGTGAAGCCACGGCGAGTGATCGCTGGCGTACCAACACGGATACCCGAAGTCACAAACGGACTACGAGGGTCATTTGGTACTGAGTTCTTGTTTACCGTGATGTTTGCTGCGCCTAGTGCCGCGTCAGCATCTTTACCTGTAATGTCTTTGTCGATTAGGTCAACAAGGAACAGGTGGTTTTCTGTACCGTTAGATACGATTTTGTAACCACGCTCTTGGAATTGAGCCACCATCGCTTTTGCGTTTTTCACTACGCGCGCTTGGTAAGCTTTAAACTCAGGTTCCATCGCTTCTTTGAACGCTACTGCTTTACCCGCGATAACGTGCATTAGAGGACCGCCTTGGCCACCAGGGAAAACGGCCGAGTTCAGTTTCTTGTACATGTCTTCGCCAGCGTTAGACAGGATAAGACCACCACGTGGACCTGCTAGCGTTTTGTGCGTCGTTGTCGTTACTACGTGTGCGTGTGGCACAGGTGTTGGGTATTCACCTGCTGCGATAAGACCCGCAACGTGCGCCATATCGACGAATAGGTAAGCGTCAACTTTGTCCGCGATTTCACGCATGCGCTTCCAATCAACGATTTGAGAGTACGCTGAGAAACCACCGATGATCATCTTAGGTTTGTGCTCAAGCGCTAGCGTTTCCATCTCGTCGTAGTTAATTTGACCCGCTTCATCGATACCGTAAGGGATAACGTTGTAGTGCTTACCAGAGAAGTTAACTGGTGAGCCGTGCGTCAAGTGGCCACCGTGCGCAAGGCTCATACCTAATACAGTGTCGCCTGGGTTAAGCAGCGCCATATACACTGCACTGTTTGCTTGAGAACCTGAGTGAGGCTGTACGTTTGCATATTCACAACCGAACAACTGGCATGCGCGATCAATTGCGAGTGCTTCCGCTTTATCAACATATTCACAGCCACCGTAGTAACGCTTGCCTGGGTAGCCTTCAGCGTACTTATTGGTTAGCTGAGAGCCTTGAGCTTCCATTACACGTGGGCTTGTGTAGTTTTCTGAAGCGATCAGCTCGATGTGTTCTTCCTGGCGAAGAGTTTCTTCCTGGATAGCTGCGAATAGCTCCGCATCGTAATCAGCGATATTCATATCACGCTTAAGCATCTGTATCTCCTGACTCAGATTTGACTGAAAGTTGCAAAAAAACTGGTTAATGACCCAACGCAAACGTTTTCGTCACCATAATGGCGCGCATTCTACATAATTTGATCCAGGTCATAAAGAGAAAATTCACTTTTCTCTATGCAGTTTCTTCATGATGACATGTGAAAGATTTCATCTTGGCTTTGTCCTTAAGCGAAAATGCAATCTAAAGTGTCAATTTTGCGTTTCACACCCTGTAAAACAACAATTACATAGGTTTACCCTAATTTTAACCCGCTAGCTACCAAAAAGATCAGCTTTTTACTACTATGCACGCCCTTAATCGCAAATGAAATTTAACCACTGATGGAAAAACACTCACGTAGAGAAGACTGGATCGCCATATTAACCGGCACCTTTCTCGTCGCCCAAGGCGTCTTTTTTCTGCAATCAGCCAATCTACTGACAGGCGGGACAACTGGGCTTGCTCTGTTAGTCACTCAGTTTACTCCATTCACTTTTGGAATGTTGTATTTTTTGGCGAATTGTCCTTTCTATTTATTGGCTTGGAAACGCTATGGGCGTCGCTTTGCTTTTAATAGTGCCATTTCTGGTGGTTTAGTCTCGATTTTTGCCGATAACCTATATTTAGTAATCTCTGTTGAGCATATCAATGAAGTTTACTGCGCGATTGCGGGTGGGCTGTTAATGGGTCTAGGCATGCTTATCCTATTTCGTCATCGCTCCAGTTTGGGGGGCTTTAACGTGCTTTGCCTCGACATCCAAGATAAATTTGGTGTTTCAGTGGGCAAATCGCAGATGGCAATTGATGCAACCATCCTATTTGCTTCCTTTTTCTTTGTCAGCCCGACCACGATCGCACTGTCGATTCTCGGCGCTTTTGCATTGAATTTAGTACTCGCGATGAATCATAAGCCGCATCGATACTCGGTTCGTTATCAGTAATCTGTTTTACCCTGCAACAAAAAAAGGCTTTGGGACTTCCAAAGCCTTTGAACGTATTAGGGGCGTGCCGTTAGCGTTCTTTATAACCAACAACAAACTTAACGTTCAATCAAGAGAATACGAGTCTCGTAAGGTTTGAGTACTTGGTGATGTGAAGCCATGGCACTCGGTCGATTTTGGTAATTAGACAGCAAACATTTCGCTTTACGCATGTCGAGACCCAATGGCAATACACACTCCACCTCTTCCCCGTAGTAGTTATTGATGCACACCAGTTGCTGAGCCGCACTGGTCCGCGCATAAGCAAACACACTCTGATGCTCGGGTAATAAGTCTTGATAATCACCTTGGGTGATCACTGGCACCTCTTTACGTAGTTCAATCAATCGTTTATAGAAATAGAATACAGAATTGAGATCCGCCACAGCCGCTTCCGCGTTGATCTTCGAGTAGTTACTCGCCACCGCTAACCAAGGTTCTCCTTGCGTAAATCCTGCGTGTTTTTCTTCTGACCACTGCATTGGGGTGCGTGAATTATCACGAGACTTTTGTGCCAAAATCGCCATCATCTCGTCATGGTCAACTCCCTGCTGCTCAACCATGATCTGATACATGTTGGTGCTTTCAACATCACGATACTGTTCAATCTCGGTATACCCTGGGTTGGTCATGCCAATTTCTTCGCCTTGATAAACATAAGGCGTGCCTTGCATCATATGAACCGAAGCTGCCAACATTTTTGCCGATTCAACACGATACGCTTGATCGTTGCCCAAACGGCTCACGATACGTGGCTGATCATGGTTACACCAAAAGAGCGCTCCCCACCCTTTCCCATTCAGGCCGGTTTGCCAATGATTAAAAATCTGTTTGAGCTGGAGAAAGTCAAATGGTGCCTTGGTCCATTTTTCACCATTTGGATAATCCACTTTCAGATGATGGAAATTGAACACCATGGAAAGCTCTTTACCATCAAGTGAGGAGTACTGCTGACAATGCTCTAAGGTTGTCGATGACATCTCACCCACTGTCACACTGCCATACTTTTGGAAAACGGCTTGACTGATCTCTTGGAGATAGTCGTGCACACGCGGTCCATCAGTATAGAAACGACGCCCATCGCCAATCTCATCGTCGCAAAAATCTTGTTGCTTCGAAATCAGATTGATGACGTCCAGACGAAATCCGTCAACGCCTTTTTCCGCCCAAAAACGAATAACATTTTTCACTTCCTCACGAACCGTGGGATTTTCCCAATTGAGATCGGCCTGCTCTTTGGCGAAAAGGTGCAGATAATATTGGCCCGTTTGTTCATCCAGCGCCCAAGCGCTGCCACCAAACTTAGACTGCCAATTATTGGGTACCTTTCCTTCGACCGGGTCTTTCCAGATGTAGTAATCCCGATATGGACTGTTTTTGTTACCCAGTGCCGATTGAAACCAAGCGTGTTCGGTCGAGGTGTGGTTCACCACAATGTCCATGATAAGACGGATTCCGAGCTGATGCGCTTTCTCGAGCAATTCATCAAAATCCGCCATCGTGCCAAACTGAGGATTAATTCGGTAGTAATCCGAAATGTCGTATCCATTATCGACCATCGGCGATTGGTAAACCGGCGTCAGCCAGATTGCATCAATACCGAGATGCTTCAAATATTCCAACTTAGAGATGATGCCTTGAATATCTCCCGTCCCCTTTGCCCCGCTGTCGCAAAAACTTTTTGGGTAGATTTGATAGATAGTGGCGGTTTTCCACCAATGTGCATCTGTGTTACGTGTTGTCATGGTAAAGACTCACTTACCGAAGAGAAACAAAGCGGAGTGGCCATTCGCCACTCCAAATCGATGAAATTATGCGTTTACCGGTTCGAGTTCGCCTTTGGCTTCTGCTCGCTTGTAAAACACTAGAGTGAGGGCTGCTGGCAACACAATGGCGGTCAGCATCGCCAGTGCGTAAATACCCCAAAATTGTGGTTGAATTGAGAGAATGCCAGGTAGGCCACCCACCCCGATGCCATTTGCCATCACACCAGCACCACCACAAATTGCGGCTGCGACAGCACTACCAATCATCGCGCTCAGCATAGGGAACTTGTACTTGAGGTTGATGCCGTACATGGCAGGCTCAGTCACACCTAAATAGGCTGAAATCGCAGCGGGCACAGAGATGTCACGCTCGCCATGTTTTTTACTGATAATGATGATGCCAACAACGGCAGACGCCTGTGCAATATTTGACAACGCAATCAGCGGCCAAATTGGCGTACCACCCATCTCTTGCATCAACTGCAAATCCACAGCGTTGGTTGTATGGTGAATACCGGTGATCACAAGTGGTGCGTACAAGAAGCCAAAAATCATTGAGCCTAACACTGCAAAGTCGCCCGTCATGGCCGCTTTTGCCGCAAATGCCACGCCATCACCAAGCACACGGCCAAACGGGCCAATCAAAGAATGAGCAAGAATAACGGATAGGATGATCGAGACAAACGGCACCACCACGAGGTAGAGATAAGAAGGGACGATACGTTTTAGGTTAGTTTCAATGAAAGCCAACGCAACACCTGCCAACATGGCTGGGATCACCTGCGCTTGATAGCCGACCTTTTCAATCACAAACAGACCAAAGTCCCACACTTCTGGGGCTTGTTTACCTATTAAGTAGGCGTTCATGAGCTGCGGTGAAACCAGTGTTACACCGAGTGTAATGCCCAAAATCGGTGTCCCGCCGAGTTTCTTCACGGTAGACCAGCACACCCCTACTGGTAGGAAGAAGAAAATCGCTTCGCCAATCAACCATAAAAAGGAGTGAACCGTTGCCCAAAACTGGCTAATCTCCGTCAATGTCTGGCCATCAAACATCTTGATGTCGCCAATCACATTACGGAAACCAAGGATTAAACCACCAGTGATGATCGCAGGGAGCAGAGGGACAAAAATTTCAGCAAGATGGGAGATTCCGCGCTCAATGATGTTCATGTTTTGACGAGCCGCCAATTTCGCATCGTCTTTGCTCGCTTCCGATTTACCTGAAATCTCGAGCAACACTTTATAGACAGCATCAACTTCCGTGCCAATCACCACTTGAAATTGACCCGCGTTGGTAAAGCATCCTTTGACCATCGACAATGTTTCGATTTGCTTAACATCGGCGGCCGACGTGTCGTTCAACACAAAGCGAAGGCGTGTCAAACAGTGGCTGACACTGGCGATGTTGTCGCTTCCTCCGACTAGCTCGATGAGACGTTCAACGTCCTTGCGCGCTATCTTACTCATAACTCTGTCCACCCTATTCTGATCTACTCAATTATAGTTTTTAGATAATGGGAACATTCCCATTTCTTGATTTAATATTGCCAGCTTTTATAAATAAACAAAATGGGAACAGTCCCATTAATTGAAAGTGATCACAGTCTAGATCGGAAAAACAAGAAAAATGAAAGGGTTAGTTTTGGATCGGTGCCTGAGTGATGTGCGAGATAGCTTCCTCACCATTCATCTGAGAAATCAGCATCTTAGCGGCCTTTTCTCCCGCTTGCTTGTAACCGGGATCGACACTGAACACCTTTGGAAAAAGAAAAGAGAGCAACTCATTGCCACCCACACCGGTGACACAAACCTCTTCGCGCCCCAGTTCTTGAAGTCGCTTGATGACGCCCAAAGCCAAGGTGTCGCTCGCACAGACAATCGCTTGAGTGTTTTCCGCTAACACCTCATCAACTAAGTGATAAGCACTCTCATGGTTGAGTTTGCCAGTTTGATAACGAGCTTCAACATCGTGTTTTTGGCACCACGACAAGTAGGCATTTAAACGCGACCAGCCCGTGGTTTTATCTTCTTTATTCACACCGATATAAGCGATATGGCTCAGCGATAAAGATTGCAAGTGTTCTAACGCCAGCTCAATCACACGCTGATTATCGTAGTTAATCGAAGACACCTCTTCTGCAGGCGTGGCAATCACCACGGCTCGATCTTGCCAACTGGCTAAGGTTTGTAGATCGATATCGGTAAAGCCAAACACAATGACGCCATCGACATTGCGACGACGCAGCACTTCTAAGTGCTCGTTGGTTTTCTCGCGATCGAACTGACTCTCCATGATCACCGCATCGTATCCCGCTTGATACAGCACATTAAGCATACTACCGACAGCACGATTTTCTGAGGGAGAGTCGAGACGCGAGATAATTACCCCAACCACCTTCTGGCTACCGCCACGCATCGATTGAGCGGATTTAGAAGGCACATAACCGGAATCTTGTATCACCTGTTCTACCTTCGCTCGGGTTTCAGGTTTTACCTTGGGATCATTGGTCAGCACGCGCGAGACGGTCGATTTACCGACCCCAGACAAACGGGCAATATCAAGAATAGTCAGCTTTTTGCTCATAATAGGCCAAGAAAGACGTTCAATAATAAAAAGGCCGCTTAGCGACCTTTTACTTGTTCTTTTACATAAAGTGGCACATCACGGATGCTATCGAGCACCACGGTTGCCAGTTGCTCACCCTGCTGTGTAACAGGTTTTCCAGTGCGTACCAAAATCTTCGTTGCAACCCCTGCCGCTTCGGCAGCCATCATATCTTCGGCTTTGTCACCCACCATCACTGAGCGAGCCATATCGATTTTGAGGAAATCACGCGCTGAGATAAACATCCCAGGTTTTGGTTTGCGACAATCACAATCTTGTTTGTAATCCCCCACACCGTGTTCTGCATGGTGCGGACAGTAATAAATGCCGTCAAACTCAACGCCGTTGTCCGCAAAATTCCAATCCATCCATTGGGTCAGAGAAAGGAAGCGATCTTCGCTAAATTTGCCGCGGGCAATCCCCGACTGATTGGTGACCAACACCAAAAGATACCCCATATCCTTTAGGGCCTTCGTCGCCTCAAACACACCTTCAATGTATTCAAAGTCGTGCTCGTCATGAACGTAACCATGATCAACGTTAATCACGCCATCACGATCCAAAAAAACAGCTGGTTTTGCCAAAGTATCTGTCTCTGTCACAAAGGAATATAAGCCGAGATTATACCTTAAAAGCGCTACATTGCGAGTTTCCAAGCCGTGAGGTACATCGTCAAAACACCCTCTATATACGAATATCAACTAACTCATAGCAAATCCGCTAGCCTTAAATGAACGTTTAGACGTCTAGACGTAAAAATATCTATTGACTTAAAAACACGAAAGCCATAGCATCATCTGAAAAGTGAGCTAGAGCTCAAAATATTATTCTGTTGTCCCTGCACAGGTTGAGAAATGATTGAAATTAACCAAGTAAATAAAGTGTTCTATCAAGGCAGTAAGGAAATCCATGCCTTGAAAGACATTAACTTACACATCGCAGAAGGCACCATTTTTGGTGTGATCGGATCATCGGGTGCAGGGAAAAGCACGCTGATCCGCTGCGTGAACATGTTAGAAGCACCAACCAGTGGTTCCATTGTGGTGGATGGTGTTGATTTAACAAAATTGAGTAAAAAGCAACTCAGCGAAACTCGCCGCAATATCGGCATGATTTTCCAGCACTTCAACTTGCTTTCTTCTCGCACTGTGTTTGACAACGTTGCACTGCCATTAGAGTTGGCTGGAAAAGACAAAGAGCAAATCCAAAGCAAAGTGACGGAACTTCTGAAGCTGGTTGGTTTGGCCGACAAGCACGAAAGCTATCCAGCCAACTTAAGTGGTGGTCAAAAGCAACGTGTGGCGATTGCACGAGCATTGGCCAGCGATCCCAAAGTACTGCTGTGTGATGAAGCCACCAGCGCGCTGGATCCTGCGACCACTCAATCCATTTTGGAGTTGCTCAAAGAGATCAACCGCAAGCTGAAAATCACCATTTTGCTCATCACTCATGAAATGGATGTCGTGAAAAGCATCTGTCACGAAGTAGCAATCATTGGTGGCGGTGAATTGGTTGAGAAAGGCACCGTCGGTGAAATTTTTGCCCATCCTAAAACGGAATTGGCGCATGATTTTATCCGCTCAACACTGGATCTTTCTATTCCTGAAGATTACCAAGTGCGTTTGCAACCCACTCGCGTCGCAGGCAGCTATCCTTTAGTGCGTTTGGAATTTACCGGCGCGACGGTTGATGCACCTTTGGTGTCGCAGATTTCTCGTAAATACAACATCGACATCAGCATTCTCAGTTCCGATCTCGACTACGCCGGCGGAGTGAAGTTTGGCATGATGGTCGCAGAACTGTTTGGTAACGAAGAAGACGATAACGCAGCGATTGAATACCTGCGCGAGCACAACGTAAAAGTGGAGGTTCTGGGTTATGTCCTTTAATGACCTATCTCAATGGCTCAGTTTGAACACTGACCTGCTGCTGGGCGCGACTTGGCAAACGCTTTATATGGTTGCCGTTGCTGGCGTCGTTGGTTTTGCGATTGGTATTCCTTTGGGCGTGATTCTGCACACCACCAAAAAAGGCGGCTTGCTTGAAAACACCAAACTCAACAACGTACTTGGCGCCATTGTTAATATTGGCCGCTCGGTGCCATTTTTGGTCTTGATGGTGGCGATCATTCCCGTCACAAAACTGTTAGTGGGGACATTTATCGGCACTACAGCAGCGATTGTTCCACTCACCATTGGGGCTATCCCATTTGTTGCGCGCCTGATTGAAGGAGCATTGTTGGAAGTTCCAACTGGCCTGATTGAAGCGGCACAATCGATGGGTGCAACACCACTACAAATCATCACTAAGGTACTGCTTCCTGAAGCATTGCCGACCATTGTTAACTCCGTCACTATTACGTTGGTAACATTGGTGAGCTACTCTGCCATGGCGGGCACCGTTGGTGGCGGCGGTCTCGGTGACGTAGCCATTCGCTACGGTTTCCACCGCTACGATGTCACTATCATGGCGGTCACTGTGGTGATGTTGATTGTGTTGGTACAAATTATTCAGTCTATCGGTGACGCCATCGTGCGCCGTGTAGACCACAGATAAGCATTGAAAGATTCAAAATAATAAGGAGATTTACTATGAAATTTAGCCTTAAAGGTTTACTGACCATTATTGCTGCTGCCTCAACATTGGTATTGGCTGGTTGTGGCGAAAAAGCGACTGACACGAGCAAAGTAAAAGTTGGCGTTATGGCGGGTGCCGAAGCGCAAGTTGCGGAAGTCGCTGCGAAAGTAGCCAAAGAAAAATACGGCCTTGACGTGGAATTGGTCACCTTCACTGACTACGTGACACCAAACGCGGCATTGGATGACGGTTCTATCGATATCAACGCGTTCCAACACAAACCATACCTAGATCGTCAAGTGGAAGACCGTGGTTACAAACTGACCATCGCTGGCAATACTTTTGTTTACCCTATCGCGGGCTACTCAAAGCAAGTGAAATCGGTCGAAGAGTTGGCTGACGGCGTGCGTATTGCGGTACCAAACGATCCAACCAACCTTGGCCGCTCTCTGCTGCTTCTTGAGCAACAAGGTTTGATCAAACTACGTCCAGAAGTAGGCCTACTTGCGACCGTTCGTGACATCGTTGAGAATCCAAAGAACATCACTATCGTCGAGCTCGATGCTGCTCAGCTTCCACGCTCACTTGACGACGTGGCTCTGTCTATCATCAACACCACTTACGCGAGCTCTATCAACCTAACTCCGGAAAAAGACGGCGTATTTGTTGAAGACAAAGAGTCTCCATACGTGAACCTGATTGTGGCTCGCCAAGACAACGTTCAAAACGAAAATGTACAGAACTTTGTTAAAGCCTACCAAACTGAAGAAGTCTACACGGCAGCAAAAGAAATCTTCAAAGGCGGCGTTGTAAAAGGCTGGTAATTTCGATAGCAAAAGTCGAAGTTCATCAAAACAAAAAAGGGTTGGTGTGAGAGCGCCAACCCTTTTTGCATGTTGAGATGCCACTTGCTACTTCAAATGATCCCAAGAGATGTTTGAGACGATACGGCAGTCGTCACATTTGAAATAAAAGATATCGTGCAGTGGCTCATCGAGTAGCCATTCACCACCACATTTCGGGCACTTGCGCGCTTGCTCTTCGGCGAGCGAATGACCGCCAACACGATATTGGTAATAGTAGGTCGGCACTTTCGTGATGTACTCAATACGGCCACGAAGATCCCAACCTCGCTTGAACAAGACACTGTCCACGTCGCACATCTCATGCAGTGCGGCATGCTCGGCGCGACACGCCCCGGCCATCTGCAGCTCATCACACGCTTGCCATTCGGTTTGCCACTTAATCACCGCTTTGTGATCGCCATTTAACGTCGGGCCATTGCGATACAAAGGGATTGGCAGCAAAGTTTCACCGCTTCTCAGCGGCGAGCAGGTATGCACATAAGTGGTATACAGCACCTGCCAACTTGGCGTTTCGATTTCTGCCGCTTCTTCTGAGTTAATGTCTCGTCCCAGCAAGCGCATTTTGGGCGCAAGTAACGCCGCCTCTGAAAGTCGATTGAAACAAACGCGCACATAATCCGAATGATAACGCGGGTGTAAGCTCTCTTTTTCAGGGCAAACCGCACGAACAAAAAATTCCCCATCGCCCATCACAATCGGAAACTCACGCCCCAGCACTTGGCCGTTATAACGCAACGCATCCATTAGGCCATTAATCGCTTTATCGACCGCGCTGATGGTGGTGTTGTCGAAACACTCAAACTGCAATTCAACTACGTACATCGGTTACACCATTGGTTGGAGTTTGGTAAGAAACTCGGTGACGTTTTCCGCCAAGACATCTCGCTGAGAAGTGCCCAATCGCTCCAGCACAACATTCCCGGTGATATTGCAAATCGACAGAACATCTAACTCAGCATCGGTTGCGGCAATAAACACCGTTGGTTTGAGTTTTAGACGTCGTTGCGTCACTAAATGACCCAAAATGTTCTCCTGCAGGCGAGTAAAATCATCGTCATTCCACACTTGCAACAGCGTAAGCTCATTACCCTCCCACGTGGCTGTCATATCGGCACTCAATTGACTGCCATAAAAGGCTTTGATGTCGTCATGCAGTGTCAACTCAATCGCCTGTTCAACATTGGCGAAGTCCGCAGGCGCAGACAGGCTCACTGAGCGCCAGAGCACTTCATCTCCTTTTGACTCCACCACGCAAGGAGAAGGCAAATCCGCCAACTCTTCACTGCTAGGCAATGCGTTGTGCTGTGCTTGCCACGCTGCTTGAAAACGTTGACTAAAGTCAGCAAGTGCCAGTGAAACTGGAGATGACATGAATAACTCCTTCTATACCTTGTGAGCCAACAAGATGGCTTTTAAACGATGGATTCAGTAAAATTCCCGCCATTCTAATCGAAAATGACCGCAAAGTATGAGCAAATATTCTGACGCGAAAGAGCTTGCTGGCCTAACGCTGGGTAAGAAAACCGACTACGCCAACCAATACGATCCTAGCTTGCTACAGCCTGTACCACGTAGCCTCAACCGTGACGATCTTCAGTTGGGTGATGAGCTGCCCTTTATGGGCCACGACATCTGGACGTTATATGAGCTCTCTTGGCTCAACAGCAAAGGGTTGCCTCAGGTCGCGGTCGGTGAAGTGTATATCCCAGCCACCAGCGCCAACCTGATTGAATCAAAGTCATTCAAACTCTACCTCAACAGCTACAACCAAACCCGTTTTGCTAGCTGGGAAGAAGTTCGTCAACGCTTGATTACCGATCTTTCTCATTGCGCAGGCGAAGCGGTGGAAGTGGAGGTGAATTCGGTCACTCACTACACCCAGCAACCTATCGTGACGATGGAAGGGGAATGCATCGACGAACAAGACATCGACATATCCAGTTACGATTTTGATGACCGCTTGCTCGAAGGCGCTGCGGGCGAAGAGTGGGTGACAGAAACGCTGCACAGCCATCTGCTCAAATCGAACTGTTTGATCACCAATCAACCGGACTGGGGCAGCGTCGAAATTCGCTACCAAGGCCACAAGATTGATCGCGAAAAACTGTTGCGCTACCTTGTGTCATTCCGCGAACACAATGAGTTCCATGAACAGTGCGTAGAGCGCATCTTCACCGACCTCATGAAATATTGTCAGCCAGAATCACTGACGGTGTTTGCTCGTTATACTCGCCGCGGTGGATTAGACATCAATCCATACCGTTCAACCGAGCAAGCGAAGCCAGATCATAATCATCGAATGGCTCGTCAGTAACACGTCTGTCAAAAAGGAATTCACTATGCGTTGGCAACGGTTTTTCGCAGTTTTATTTTTGCTGGTTTGCATGCAAGTGCAAGCGAACCCGCTCTCCTCAGTGCTACTCACTGAGGCTGAGCAATTGGTGGAAATTGAACCCGACCAAGCAAAAAAAATCGTGCAGAATTACCTCACCCAACGCGAATTAACTGACAATCAAGAAAAAAGTCCGTCGGCGATTTCTCGTGAAGACGCCGATCGCACTTTGCGCACCCCAAGTGGCAGCGTTGAAGCATACAAAATCCTCGCGCAAGCGGAATTTGCTCTTGGTAATCAACGATCGGCTCTCATGCAGCTAGAGACGGCGCAACAACTGAGCAAAACCTTCCATCTCCCTTATCTTGAGATGGAAGTCAAACTGATGCGTACCCAGTTGGAGTGGCAATACAGCAAGGACTACGCGACGGCAGAGCAAGCGCTTAAGCAGATTAGTGAACAGTTGGAGCAGGCCACTAACTCATTGCAAATGAGCGACAGTGTGAAATACCGTTTGCTGATGCAACAAGCCTTGCTCGCTTCCCAGCAGAATGCGTTGCAACAAGCTGAGCAATATTATGCGCAGGCGAAAGAGCTGATCAAAAACACCCGCTCAGAAAACATCATTATCGACTACCACATCGCGGTGGGTGAGTTTTATCTGAGCCATCAAAAGTACAACTTGGCGCTGTCTGAATTGCTGTTTGGTTATTGGCAAGCGGTGGAAGGCAACAAGAGCGCTCGACTGGCCAAAGTAAACCGCCTTTTGGCACAACTGTTTGAAGAGCGACGCGTACTCGACAAAGCCCTTGAATACTTATCGCAGGCAGCCGACTTTTACGATAGCTACCCCAACTCCCCTATCCTTGCACAAGTGATGGAGCAAATGGGCGATATCTACTTCCGCCAAGGCAAGTACAACTTAGCATTAGTGCACTACTTCAATGTGCTCGACCATGACAGCTCGGCTCGCAACATCAAGCAGGTGATCAGCATTCGTTTGAACCTTGCCGCCACCTATCTGCAACTCTATAACTACCCACTGGCAGAGCAATACCTAGAGCGCGCCGAAGACGTTCTCGAGTTTTCCGATATTCCCGAGTTAAAAGCCAAAGCGGCATTAATGAAAGCAGGATTGGCGTTTTACCAAAATGACAGCCAAGCGGTGATCAGCAACGCCAACAAAGCGTTGGAGATTGCCAACGCGCAGCCAGAAGAACAACTGAGCGTGAAGCAGAACGCTTACCAACTGCTCTCTTTGGGTTACGAGCAATCAGCACAATACGCGTTATCGCTACAAAATCTGCGCCGCTACAATAATTTGGTCAGTATTGAACAAAAAGAACTGAACCAAATCAGTGAAGATGCCTTCCGCCAACAAAAAGAATTTGCCGAGCAGACCATTCACTACATTGGCCAAGCACAACAACTCGAAAAAGTAACGGTGGAGCACGCCAAATTCCAGAAAATCGCCTTTGCGCTATTCTTGCTCTCTCTCGTGCTTTTCTTATTGCTCATGAGACGCGGCGTGTTACTGCAACGGCAGTCGGCGCAAATCGAGCAGCTTACGAGCGATCTGTACACCCACTCACGCTCAAAGCTACGTAATCTGCGCATGTTGAACGTGAAACTCTCAAATTCATTGCGCAAAGCCAATGAAACGTTTGAGCAATGGCAGCTGGGTGAACTGATCCACGAGCCGCTCAACGATCGCTTACGCTTTGTGATGATTGATTTGCCGTTTTTGCGCAGCATGTACGTGCAGCATGGCTATAAAGCGGGCCTAGAACTTGAGCGCGCCTTTGGTGCGTTCATGAGTGAGAAAATCCAAAAACCTGCGCGCCTCTACCACTTTTCGGATGCAAATCTGCTTTACATCGAACCCAATGCCGAGCGCGATTATTCAGCTGAGGCGGTTTTTAGTAAAGTGCAAGCGTGGGTAGATGAGTTTGCCGCTGAACACGCGGTCAACCGAACCGTTCGAATGGGCATGGCCGATTACCCATTTTTGCCGCGCGCCTACACGGCGATCAACGATCAAGAGCTGCTTGATTTGCTGTTGCTCGCAACTCATCTTGCTCGTGAAGTCAGTTTGACAGACAAGTGCAGCCATTACGTTTATCTTAAAGCTATAGAGAATGCCCCCGCAGCAAGCCTTGCAACTGGTAACATAAGAAATGCCTGCCAGCAGGCCATCCATCAAGGCTTAATAAAGATACACTCGTCGTATCAGAATGAGGACAACCTCAAAAAATTATTAAAAAGTGAATAATTCTCAAGCAATCAAACCGTAAGAGAGATGACGCTATAATGTTTTTTGTTATTATCGAACTCATTCTTTAGTCGTACATGGACCGTGTTGTAGTTCTTAATGGGCATTCTGGAATCCGATATTCAATCGCAGCTGCATCAGTTAAGTTGTCAATTAGACCAACTTCGATTGACACATCGCGACTCGTCACTCAAATTTAAGCGTGAACAACAAGTTCTGAAGCGCATCGTTACTTCCCTGAGCGCAGCATGCCAGGGGGGCGACCCGACGCTCACGCAGCATTTGAAGGCGGTTCAGCAGGAACTTGAACAACAAAAAGATGTAAGCACTCTTATTCCACGCCTTGCCGTGTTAGAAAGAATGCTCAGACAACAAGCAGTGGCTATGGATAAACAGAGCGGTTTTCTCGACGAACAGATTAAGCACAGCGGTGAGACTTTACAGCGCGTCGCTGGGCTTCCCCCACAACTAAAACGCGAATTGCGCAGTTTAATGACGTTCAATGACGTCAATAAAGCGCGCAATGTCGATCAAGCAGTACGTCTGCTCAATATTTACGAACGTGCGCTGAAGATCATCACCTCCAACTCTCGAATCAACTTTAATGAACTCAGTGATACTCCCGATCGCTCGCAGCTAGACTGCCTCTCCGCAGAGCTACAACACGTGATCACGGAACTGGATTTTGAAGGCGAATCGGGCGACTTGTTATTGGATATCCGCACTAAGCTGTTGTTGGGTGTTTCCACCGAGTCACTACTAGAACTGACGCTTCAAGTGCTCAAACTGGTGATTGAAGGGACGAAGTTTGAAAGAAAATCATCCGAGCATTTCCTAGAACAGCTTAATGGCTCACTCGCTGCCAACTTAAAAACCTCTCACGTCAACGTTGACCAAAGCCAAACGTATTTTGAACATCGCCAACAGCTCAATCGAGAGTTAGAAGGATTGGTGGCGAAAAGCCAGGCTTCATTGGACAATGCAACCGAGCTCGAACAGCTCAAAAACAACATTTCCCCCTTGTTAGCGCAAATGGCCTCGTTGTCTCAACGTTTGCAACTGGCGGAAGAGAAAGAACAAGCGCTACAAGAAAGACTGCAATACAACAAAAATCAACTTGAAGCGGTATTTGAAATTACCCAAGACTATCGTAAACGCCTAGAAGATCAGGCGCAGCGCATGCTGCTTGATCCCCTCACTAAGGTGTATAACCGCACCGCCTTTAACGATCGTCTTGAACTTGAATATCGTCGCTGGATCCGCGCACAGCACAATCTGCGTGTGGTACTGCTCGACATTGATGGTTTTAAAGCCATCAACGATAGCTATGGCTACTCTGCTGGCGACAAAGCATTGAAGATCATTGCGCGAACCATTCGCAAAGCGGCGGCCGACACCGATACCGTGGCACGCTTTAGTGGTGAAGAGTTTATCTTGCTCATTCCAGAGCAAAGTGAAGAGTACACACTCGAGCTGATTAAGCACATTCAAGCAGAAGTCAGCAAACTACCGTTCAAATTCCGTGAACAACAAATCACCATCACGCTCAGCGCCGCTTCCGTGGCTTTTAAAGAGTCGGATAATCCGGAATACGTGGTGGATCGCCTAGGCATCATGCTCAACGAATGCAAACGACGTGGAAAAAAACAGCTAGAATGGCGTTAATGAGTGGTCATTTATTAACCGCTCAGACGAAATTTCACCATCAGTTATAGTTTTTTCAATTAGTTATCACATTTCTTTTTGCTCATACTTTGCTAAGCTAACTACATTCATGACGTGTTTTGCCGAGATTTTTTCTCGGCATAGAACAGAGATTCACGCGCTTATCGGATTCAATAACAACCATTATTTTTCCTCGTGGATCTCTGCCTGTTAATTACAATGCTAAGCAAGGAGGCCATATGATTACTCATATCAGCCCAGCAGGAAGTATGGATCTGCTCTCTCAACTTGAAGTTGAGCGTCTGAAAAAAACCGCCTCTAGTGAGCTTTACCAACTCTACCGCAACTGTACGTTAGCGGTGTTGAACTCAGGTAGCCACACGGATAACTCCAAAGAGCTGCTCGACAAATATCAATCTTTTGATGTCAACGTAGTGCGCCGTGAGCGTGGCATTAAGTTAGAGCTCACCAATCCGCCTGAGCACGCCTTTGTCGATGGTGAGATCATCAAAGGTATCCAAGAACATTTGTTTTCTGTGCTGCGTGATATTGTTTACGTCAACATGCACCTTGCGGATAACCAACGCCTTAACCTCACGAATGCCACCCACATTACTAACCTTGTTTTTGGTATTTTGCGTAATGCTGGCGCTTTGATTCCTGGTATTGAGCCAAATCTGGTGGTGTGTTGGGGCGGTCACTCCATCAACCCTGTTGAGTACCAATACACGCGCGAAGTGGGGAACGAGCTCGGCCTGCGTGAATTGAACATTTGTACTGGCTGTGGACCGGGCGCGATGGAAGGGCCAATGAAAGGCGCCGCAATTGGTCATGCCAAACAGCGCTACAGTACGCAACGTTACTTGGGCTTAACCGAGCCTTCAATTATAGCCGCTGAGCCGCCAAACCCGATCGTCAATGAATTGGTGATCATGCCTGATATCGAGAAACGCTTAGAAGCATTTGTCCGCATGGGGCATGGCATCATCATTTTCCCGGGTGGTGCCGGTACTGCTGAAGAGCTGCTCTACATACTGGGCATTATGATGCATCCAGAAAACGCCGATCAGCCGATGCCCATCGTCTTAACAGGCCCTAAAGAGAGCGAGGCTTACTTCCGCTCACTGGATGCGTTTATTGGTGCTACTTTGGGGGAAGAAGGTCAGAAGCACTACCAAATCATCATTGATGACCCAGCTCAGGTTGCCCGTGTGATGAAACAAGCGATGCCAGCAGTACGTCAGCACCGTAAAGACAAAGGCGATGCTTACAGCTACAACTGGTCTTTAAAGATTGAGCCTGAGTTCCAGTTGCCATTTGAACCCACACACGACTCTATGGCAAGTTTGGATCTGCATCTCAATCAGAAGCCTCAAGTACTGGCCGCTAACTTACGCCGTGCCTTCTCAGGTATTGTGGCGGGTAACGTAAAAGCCGAAGGCATTCGCGAGATCGAACGCAAAGGGCCATTCATTATTGATGGTGACCCTGCACTGATGAAAAAAATGGACAAACTGCTGCGCGATTTCGTCGCCCAGCACCGTATGAAACTGCCCGGCGGCAGTGCATATGAACCTTGCTATAAGATCGCGTCAGCGGAAAATGGCGGTCGATAGTCCATACGATTTACGTTACACTCAGGGGCCTTAGGCCCCTTTTCAATACTGTAATTTTCTATGGCTATTCATCTTGTTATCATCGATGCACTCAATCTGATCCGTCGTGTCCACTCGGCTCAACCGGACCCGACAGACATAGCCAACACCATCCAAAACACCTGTCGTACCTTGCAGCGAATCATTAATGAAAGTCATCCTACGCATATCGTCGCGGTGTTTGATCATCTTGGTAGCGACCGAGGATGGCGTGCAGAGATCCTTCCAGAATACAAACAAGGGCGAAAGCCGATGCCAGAACCTTTGCTCAATGGTTTGGAGAAAATACAAGATGCATGGTGGCAGTTGGGTATTGATTCGCTGCTTTCTGAAGGTGATGAAGCCGATGACTTAGTGGCCACCCTAGCGTGCAAAGTCGCGCAACACGGTGAGAAGGTCACCATCATTTCAACCGATAAAGGCTACTGCCAACTCCTTTCTCCCACTCTGCAGATTCGCGATTACTTCCAACACCGTTGGTTAGATCAGCCGTTTATTGAACAAGAGTTTGGCGTAAAACCTCAACAGCTTTCTGACTATTGGGGCCTGACGGGCATCAGTTCCAGTCAAGTGACCGGCATTCCCGGCATTGGCCCAAAAGCAGCCAAAGAGATCCTCAGCCAATTTGACGATATCGAACAGGCTTTTCTCTCGCCGGATCTACCAAAGAAATATCGCACTAAGTTCGAGCAACATATCGAGTTAGCTCGCCGTTGCAAACGAGTCTCGGCACTCAAAACCGATATTGAACTCGGTTTTAACCTGCAAGATCTGCGTTTTACCGCTAATGAGGCCCGTTAATTTCCAAGAACAACGCCTTGCCAGTCAGAACACATTGACCGTGCAAATCCCACCAAGTGCATCACAAAACACCATCAATAAATGTTAAACGTTATTGTTGTGTAATGGGTTACATTCACAACAATAACAACAAATTAATCAATACCTTACTGAGTATTGATTAATTTATTATCAACATCACAGCATTGATGAGCATTTACTCTATTTTCACCACTCTCTAACAAGGAGTAATGAAAATGAAAAACCTCATCCTACTATCACTATTATTTGCTTTACCTGCTGCGGCTGAAATTTGTGGCCAACACCTCGACAAAGGCATGCCCTCCACACAACCGGATCAAGTGCTTTGCCGCGATGGCTACGCGGTAGGTTACAACTACAACACCAAAAACGCCGATTGGGTGGCCTACCATATTACGGCAGAGAGTGTGAATGCTTCCTATAAGCGCAGCAACAGCTTTAAAGAAGATGCCGAACTGCCCGACTATGCTCGCTCCACCTTAGCGGATTACAGCAAATCAGGTTACGACAGAGGCCATCTTGCCCCGTCAGCGGCGATGGATTTCAGTCAGCAGTCAATGCAACAAAGCTTCCTGATGAGCAACATGTCACCGCAGTTACCGGGCTTTAATCGCGTGGGTTGGCGTTTGCTGGAAGAGCATGTTCGTGATCTTGCCAATGAATATAACGAGCTTTACGTCGTCACTGGGCCCATTTACCAAGGTGGCGAAAACGCGATTGGTAACGGAGTGGTCATTCCTAGCGCCTTTTTCAAAGTCATTCTTGACCCTGCGTTTAATGACGCGATTGCGTTTGTCGTGCCACACCGAGATGTCTCTGGCAGTGAGCTAGCGAACTTCATCACCACGATTGACGAGGTCGAAAGATTGACCCAACTTGACTTCTTCTCAGCTGTCGATGACAGCACAGAAGCGAGCATGGAAGCACAGGTGTGGGAAATGTGGCCAACGTCGAACTAACACAAACAAAAACGCTCCTCATGTCGAGGAGCGTTTTTTAGCGAACCGTTTCTTCAACTCATCTTAGTGCGGAGAAATGTTCGATAGCACCTGAATGTGTACGGTGATCTCTTCGCGATCGTGATAAAGGTGTTTCGCTTGCAGCTTAAACTTCACCTTGTTCTCAATCAGGAAGGTCTTAAGATTTTCAATGTCTTGTAAAACCTCGTCATAACGACCTTTCATCGGCAACTTGAGGTTAAAGATGGTCTCTTTCGCCCACCCTTTAATGAGCCATTCGCCCATCAGATGCGCCACGCGAGCTGGCTTTTCCACCATGTCACACACTAACCAAGTCACGTTCTTACGGTCTGGCTCAAATTTAAAGCCATCCACCATGTGATGCTTGATCTGGCCTGTTTCCATCAAGCTGTCTGCCATCATACCGTTGTCCACACAGTGAACGAACATAGAGCGCTGCACTAGCTGATAGGTCCATCCACCAGGACACGCGCCTAAATCCACCGCCCACATGCCCGAAGACAAACGCGTATCCCACTCTTCACGCGGAATAAACACATGAAAAGCCTCTTCCAACTTCAACGTTGAGCGGCTTGGTGCATCGGCCGGGAATTTTAAACGTGGAATACCCATAAAGAAGCGCGAATTATTGTGCGAATAAGAGTAACCGGCAAAGCAGTGGCCTGACGCAACAAAGCAAAGGTGGAACACTGGCTTCTTGGCATTTTCTTTCGCCAGCAATAAGCCTTTACCACGTAATGCTTGGCGCATTGGGACGGTAAACTTGCGACAGAACTTCAACAGCTCTTTTGCTTCGTTGGTGTCGGGTGTTTCAATACGCAAATCACCACAAACAGGGAACGCGTCGATCTCACCCAGCTCCGCAAGGATTGGGCTAATGCGATCTTCACTCGGCAGTTCGGTGAACTCTGCTGCAACCGCAAACATTTGACGCGCAAAAATCAGCGCGTTGAAGTCCAGTTCACGTGCCAGTTTATCGGCATCCCCATCTTGGTAACATTCGAACAGAACATACCCTGCGTTTTTGAACACACGTGGAAAACCATAAACCTCTAACTGAGTCGCTTTGTCCTGAATTTCACCAGCACACTCTTTTTCAAAGCCCTGACGACAATAGAGCATTAATTGTTTCACTGAGATACCTCGTTCGTTTTTAAAGCTGCCAACATCAACATTATCCAACCAATAATAAACAGCAAGCCTCCCATAGGAGTTATGGGGCCAAACCATTTTATGCCAGTTAATGCGAGGGCGTATAAGCTGCCGCTAAAGCAAAAGATGCCGATGATAAAACAAATTGCCGCGCGGAAAAAATATTTTTGCGCTTTCTCTCCAGTCGGCAAAGACAGCAGAACGGCGCACAGGGCGATGGCGAGGGTATGCCAAAACTGGTACATCACGCCCGTCTCAAACACACCTAACAAATACGGCGACAATTGGCTTTTGAGTCCGTGAGCGGCAAACGCGCCAAGTGCGACCGCCAATGCGCCTGAGAAACCAACAAAAGTGAGTAACCACTTACTTTTCATCGTCAACTCCTTTAATAAAAGCGCACAACTGCTCAATCGCCAACTGCACATTGCCGGCTTCTGTATAGCCAGAACTTTTTCTCGGTTTAAAACTATGATCGCCGTCAGGCAAAAACGCCAAACGCACCATTGAGGAGAACTCAAATTGCTGACACTCAGTTTGAGTACCAAACGTGTCTCGCTCACCTTGCAAAATCAACGTCGGTTTACTCAATGTTTGTAAGTGCTCACCTTTGAACTTTTCAGGCTTACCGGGGGGATGAAACGGAAAACCTAAACAGGCAATCCCTTTCACGAGGGGGTGCTCCGACAACAAACTCGCCATGCGTCCGCCCATCGACTTCCCCCCAATGATCACGGGGTCATCGGTCACGGATGCTATCACTTCGGAAAAGGCTTCCAGCAATTTCGGCGCGCGATCCGGTGGGCGTTTTTTGCCATCTTCAGCTCGTTTGGCCATATAAGGGAAATTGAAACGCACCACACGAATCCCTTCCTTTGCCAATCCTTGAGCCACCGAGGTCATAAAAGCATGCTCCATCGGAGCCCCTGCACCGTGAGCAAAAATAAACAGTGGTCCGTTGTCTGGTCCATCAATAATGCATGGCAGATTCATCTAACACCTCTTCTTGTTCTTTGCGCGCGGTCACTAGCATCCAGTCTCTAAATCGCGCGATACGGCCCATGTCAGCTTGCTGTTCATGGCAGACGACGTAAAACGAGTTCTTCGACAACAATATTTCATCAAAGGGTGCAATCAAACGGCCAGCTTCCATTTCTGGTTTGGCCAATACATTGTTGCCCAAGGCTACCCCTTGCCCGTGAGCCGCCGCTTGCAGAACCATGGTCGAGTGACTAAAAATCGGACCTTGGTTGACATTGACCTCATCCAGACCGTTTTCCTTAGCAAATTGTTTCCAATCTTTTCTGGAGGTGTCATGGAGTAACGTATGTCGTTTTAAATCCTGCAAAGATTCTAATGGTTTGTTACCTAAAAGTAATGAAGGTGAACAAAGTGGGATCAAATATTCTTGGTACAATTTATCGGCACGTAACCCCGGCCAATTGCCACGACCGTAATAAATCGCCACGTCCACATCGTCCGTCAAAGAGCCTTCGTCCATGTCCACCGCTTTGATTCGCACGTCAATGTCTGGCTCTTTAGCATTGAAATCCGCCAATCTTGGTACCAACCATTGAATGGCAAAACTCGGTGGCAAACTGATGGTCAATGCCCCTTTTTCGCTACGTTCCAATACCTTATCGGTCGCTTCCGCGAGTGCTGAGAAGATATCTTTGATGTCTAAAAAGTAACTTTGCCCCTCTTCAGTGAGGAGTAAAGAACGGTTGCGGCGGCGGAAGAGTTTCAATGAAAGAAACTCTTCAAGCGCTTTGATCTGATGACTCACTGCCGCTTGAGTGACAAAGAGCTCTTCTGCAGCTCGAGTGAAACTAAGATGTCTAGCGGCGGCTTCGAATACACGAAGGGAATTCAGTGGGGGCAATCTTCGGGACATACGGCTCTCTAACCATTAGTTTTTTTAATCTGAAACATTATAATTTGTCCGTTGTAGAACAGCCAGATAAATTCTATATTTCACCCCGCAACGCTAGCCTGAACGGCTTGATTTCTTTGTAAATCAATTGGCTTAGTTGTTGCGATGTTGTGTTTGCAAACTCGTATTTCGAGTTAGGTAGATTTCTACCGTAGTGTTTTGTCCAACTCCCTGTGACAAAACCTATACTTCCTGTATTTATTTTTGACCTGTCTGTCAAATTTGTTACACCGCCTATTAGGCGGTGTTTTTTTATCTGCGAAATATGCTCACATCACAGTGATATACCCAAGTGACTTCAAGATGCAGGATTCAGAGCTTCATATTCTGGTTCAGTTCAAGGAAGAGAACGCAGCGGAATGACGAGCCCTTTCCAAGTTCTATGACACAGAAATGAGACAGAATATGCGCTCCCAAGGGCGAGTTTAACTGGCCTTCATACTGCGTTATCGATTCTCGATGTAGAGCGACTAGACCTTCAAATCGATGCCTTGTCTAAACGCCAGTTAACTCTCGCTGAAACTCACATCTCGAGGTTACTTGGGTATAGATTACCACCAGTGCCACGGCAAGAATCGCGACAAAATAGAGAGTCCAAAGCACGCTGTGTTTGAGTATTTCTTTTACCTCTCGTTGGGCTTTATTCATGCCTGCGTCTCCGCCACAGTGAAATGATGCCACTGAGGCCAACCAAAATCACAAAACACCCCATCGCCCACCAATTTCGTTTGGGCTGCCACCCCAATGCTTCGATCTCTTCTTCTGTTAAACTGATCTCTATTTGTTCAAGCCACTCTTCATCTTGCATGGTGCATCCCCGTTTACCCGTTCCGCCATAATGCTAATTCAAGCCTGTGTTCATAAAAATCAAAGAGAATTTAACCTAGGTTCAGATTTATAAAACCTTGGACGTGGGCAATAAAAAATCCGAATGCAGGCATTCGGATTTTTAGACATCAGGGTTAACACATCACCGCTATGGGCGATACACTTTAACGTTGTTAAAGCCTTGCTCTTGTAGGTAGAGAGCTTGCAAACGGCTCATCACACCGCGAGCACAGTAAAGCAGATACGTTTTCGACTGGTCTAAGTCACCAAACTGAGTACTGAGCTTGTAAAACGGAATGTGTTTTACCTCAACACCATCGATCTCTAGCGGACTGTCGTCTTCTTCATCTGGGCTACGAATATCCAGCACCACAGCGTGCTCTTCAATCGCTTGAACTTGCTCTACTTCTGGCGCTGCTTGCGCCGACTCTTTCGCGATATCACGAATGTCCATTTGACGAGCATTGCGTACCACTTGTTCCAAGATGTCGAAATTGAAGTTGGCTTCTTCCGCTTCTAGCTTCTCTTTGACTGCTTTCACGGTTGGCTTCTTCGAAATCACGCCACAGTATTCTGGCATGGTTTTGGCGAAATCTTCGGTGCCGATGTCACGTGCAACTTTAATGATCTCGTCTTTATCCCAGTTGATTAGGGGACGGAGAATCAAACGATCCGTCACCACATCAATGTGGCGTAAGTTGGTCAAAGTTTGGCTTGATACTTGGCCGAGGGCTTCACCGGTGACCAAAGCTTGAATATCAAACTTCTCGGCAACCATGCCGGCTGCACGCATGAACATGCGTTTTAGTACCACGCCCATTTGACCGTCTTCAACCTTCTCTAAGATCTCTGCCACTACAGGTTCAAAGTCAACAGAGATGAAGCGCACTTTGGCCGATGAGCCATATTTATTCCACAAGAAGTGAGCCACTTGTTTAACGCCAATTTCATGCGCAGGGCCACCCAGATTGAAGAAACAGTAATGCACTTTAGAGCCACGTTTGATGTGCAGATAGCTCGAAACACCCGAATCAAAACCACCAGAGATCAGGCTCAGCAGATCTTCTTGCGTGCCTAGTGGGAAACCGCCAAGACCTTTGTGTTGGGCCAAAATCTGGTTCAGTTTGTCATCCACCACTTCAATTTTGATGGTAATGTCTGGGTTGTGCAGTTTGACCGAGGCGCTCTCTACCGATTGATTTAAGCCACCACCGACGTAACGCTCCAGCTCAATTGAGGTAAAGTCATGCTTACCACGGCGCTTAGCACGCACCACAAAGGTTTTGTTTTCGATGCGCTCGCGGCTGAGCTCCAACACTTGCTCATAGATGTCGTGCAGATCTTTAAAGTCAGATTGCTTCACTTCCAACACTTGCTGAATGCCTGGTGTCGTCGTCAAGATTTCGAGCACTTGTTGGTAATATTGATGGCTGTTAGCCGACACTTCGATGTGATCGCGACGGTTAAAGACAGCCACAGATTCAGTGCGATTCTGAATAATGATTCGGATGTTGCTCTCAAGAATCTTGGTAAAGCGCTTACGTACCGACTCACTCTTTACAAAAATTTCTGGATGGGGCTTTACAATAAATTTCATAGTTCAATTCGCAGTCTGTTGGCTATCAATTCACACCGCAGCTTGCACTAAGGTGTGGGACTTAGGGCGCAAGATTATACACGAATTATAACCATAAAAAAGACGAGCATTTCTGCTCGTCTTTTATTCAACTCACGTACCCAATTACTGGTCTTGAGGAATGGCTGGAATTTCATCACTATACAAAGGCTCACCTTGCATAATGCTGATTTCCACTCGGCGGTTT
The DNA here is from genome assembly GCF_028570825.1 of Vibrio sp. CCUG 15886. Taxonomy (NCBI): domain Bacteria; kingdom Pseudomonadati; phylum Pseudomonadota; class Gammaproteobacteria; order Vibrionales; family Vibrionaceae; genus Vibrio; species Vibrio sp. CCUG 15886. Next base: position 46,639 of record NZ_JAQQBT010000006.1, read on the forward strand.
CTTGCACGGTTTTCTTCAGTATCGTTGTCGACTAGAGGATCGGTATCAGCCATACCTCGCACTCGTAAGCGCTGATGAGAAAATCCGCGCACTTTCTCCATCTCTTGCGCCACCGAAACGGCACGCTGCGCAGAGAGATCCCAGTTAGAACGATAAAGCTCCGAATCAAGACGCTGATTGTCCGTGTGGCCTGAAATCCGCACAATGCCAGGGACATCTTTCACCAACTCGGCAATTTGTCGCACTAGCGGGCGGAACTTAGGCTGCAAGAACGCAGAGCCTTCTGGGAAGGCGCCCTTCTCTCGCATGCGAATCACAATTTGCTGCCCCAAGTTTTCCACTTCAATCGCCCCTTGCTCTATTTCACGCTCAAGGGCCTTCTTGATGCTTTCCATCAGCGTTTCCATCTCTTTCGACATGGCTTCCGATTGCTGCTGTTGCTGTTGTTGTTCAGTATTTTGGTTGGTCTGGGTCGAGGTTTCAGGCGACTGCCCGCCCGTCATTTTGCCTTGGTCACGCTGAGTACCACCAGCACGATCCGACTCTCCCTCATGAAACTCTAAGGTTTGCTGGGTGATATCAATGGTTTGCTGCATGATCACGTCAATCGGTGTCGGCTCTGGACGCCCCGGACGAAATTCTTGAGCGATGATACTGGTGCCTTTGGGGATGTCTTTCACCTCAAGGCGATTTTGCACACCAAAGGCAAATTTCATTGAGCCCGCGATCTGTTTGAACTTCAGTACATCCATTTCCGAAAACGAAAGCAGCAGTACGAAGAAACACATCAACAGTGACATCAAGTCAGCGAAGGTACCCATCCACAGAGGTAATCCGGGAGGGGGACAATCACATTTGCTATCGTCATCCATCACATACTCCCGTGATTAATCGTTGATATCGAGGGCACGCTTGCTCTCGTTGAGGTAGTTTTTCAAGTAGCTGTCGATAACACGTGGGTTCTGGCCATCTTGGATCGCCAACACGCCATCCATGATCAAACGACGATTGAGGGTCTCTTGGTCGCGACGAAGCGCCAATTTATCCGCAATCGGGAAGAACACCATGTTCGACAAAATCGCACCGTAGAGTGTGGTCAAAAGCGCGACCGCCATCGCAGGGCCGATGGATTTGGGGTCGTCCATGTTGGACAACATCGCCACCAGACCAACAAGGGTACCGATCATCCCCATCGCAGGCGCAACGTCACCAAACGCGCGAAACACGCCCGTTCCTTGCGTGTGACGTTCATCGGTCAGAGCAATGTCTTTCTGTAGTGCTGCACGCACCACATCGGCGTCGTGGCCATCCACCAACAAATCAATGCCTTTTTGCATGAAGCTGTTGGAGATCTCCATCTCTTCCAAGGCCAAGAAACCGCCTTTACGTGCCGCGTCCGCCATTTCGACAATTTTCGCAATCAAATCTTCTGGTTCATCGGCTTTGAACATGAAGGCTTTGCCCGCAATCTTCGCCGCGCCAAAAAATTGCCCCATCGTAAACTTCATCAATACAACGAAGATTGAACCACCGACAACGATGAGGATTGAGGTCACATCGACGAACATCATGATGCTGCCGCCAAGAATCATCGCCATCACGACGAAAGCAAGGCCACCTATCAAACCTAAAAGGGTTGCTAAATCCACAAAGCACTCCTCATGCTATTTTCCGATTTACCGCAATATAAAGAGATTATTTTCTTTATCGACAATGAGTAACGATCTTTTAGAAAAAACTTGGCCAACAAGTCACAATTTTGCCGCAAAGCGTCAAAATAAAGCCGTTACCCTTGATTATTTCGATGAGGCGGCAAAGTGCCGGGCATCATCTCGAGGCTTTTTACAAGTTATAGCAAGTTTACTGCCATTTTAACGCTCACGGGCAACCTTTTTGTTAGCGAGTCAATATTCTCCTCCTTATTAACCTCATTTTCAGATAAATTTGCCCGCTTAAATTTGACCAAGTCAGCGTGCTAAGGTAACTTGCGGGCATTCTTTTAAAGGCAGAATAGATATGGCAACCAAGAAACCAGAAAACATGTCCTTCGAAGCAACCATCGAAGAATTGGACAATTTGGTGGATCAACTGGAAAACGGTGATCTGGCTTTAGATGACGCTCTTAAGAAATTTGAGCGTGGGATCGCATTAGCCAGAGCCAGCCAAGCTAAACTAACAGAAGCAGAACAAAGAGTTAGCATTTTACTGAGCGACAGTGATGATGCTCCTCTCAGCGATTTCTCCACCTTGGCAGAGTAATGTTTTAAATGGATAACTCTATGATTGACGTCCTTGCGTCTTTTCAGCAGCGTAACAACCAACAACTCAATCTTTGGCTCGATAAACTGCCACACCAAAATCAAGCGCTGATCCAAGCGATGCGCTATGGATTAGTGCTAGGTGGAAAACGTGCTCGCCCTTTTTTGGTGTATGCCACCGGTGAGATGCTTGGTTGCAGCCAAGAGCAGCTCGACACACCTGCGTCAGCGATTGAGTGTATCCATGCTTACTCTCTTATCCATGATGATCTGCCAGCCATGGATGATGATGAACTGCGCCGTGGCCAACCAACCTGCCATGTTAAATTTGACGAAGCCACCGCCATTCTAACTGGTGATGCTTTACAAACGCTCGCATTCACCATTCTCGCTGAAGGTACATTGTCTCCTGATGGAGAAACACAACGCGTTGCCATGATCCAAGCATTGGCACAAGCCTCTGGAGCGCAAGGCATGTGCATTGGTCAGGCGTTGGATTTGGCCGCGGAAAACCGCGCAGTCACGCTGGAAGAGTTAGAAGAGATTCACCGTAACAAAACCGGCGCTTTGATCCGTTGTGCGGTACGCTTAGGTGCCTTAGCTGCAGGCGAAAAAGGTTTGGCTATTTTGCCTCAGTTGGATAAGTACTCCACTGCGATTGGGTTAGCGTTTCAGGTACAAGATGACATTTTAGATATCATTAGCGATACCGAAACGCTCGGGAAGCCACAAGGCTCTGACCAAGAACTCAACAAGAGTACCTACCCATCGCTGCTGGGTTTAGAAGGCGCAATGGAGAAAGCTCACACTCTGTTACATGAAGCACTTCAAGCTTTGGAAGCAATCCCATACAATACCCAACACTTAGAAGAGTTCGCCCGATACGTCGTCGAGCGCAAGAACTAACACAATAAGCGCGCATACCTATGACTCTTGATATTTCAAAGTACCCGACACTGGCACTAGCAGAAACACCCGATGAGCTGCGTCTCTTACCAAAAGAGACGTTGCCAACACTGTGCGATGAATTACGCACTTACTTACTGAACTCCGTCAGTCAATCAAGCGGTCACCTAGCCTCTGGTCTTGGCACCGTTGAGCTTACGGTTGCCCTTCACTACGTTTACAACACGCCTTTTGATCAACTGATTTGGGATGTTGGCCATCAAGCTTACCCACACAAAATCCTGACTGGTCGTCGTGAACAAATGCCGACTATCCGTCAAAAAGGCGGCTTACACCCTTTTCCATGGCGTGAAGAAAGTGAGTACGACACCCTGTCTGTTGGCCACTCTTCGACCTCGATCAGTGCTGCGCTTGGTATGGCCATCTGCGCAGAAAAAGAAGGCCAAAACCGCAAAGTCGTCAGTGTGATTGGTGATGGCGCGATCACCGCGGGCATGGCGTTTGAAGCGATGAACCATGCTGGCGATGTACACAGCGATATGCTCGTGATCCTCAATGACAACGAAATGTCGATCTCCGAAAACGTGGGCGCGCTTAACAACCATCTTGCTCGTGTCCTTTCTGGCAATCTTTATACCTCCATCCGTGAAGGTGGCAAGAAAGTGCTCTCTGGTGTGCCGCCGATTAAAGAGCTGGTTCGTCGCACCGAAGAGCATCTTAAAGGCATGGTGGTTCCGGGCACCCTTTTCGAGGAACTGGGGTTTAACTACATCGGTCCGATTGATGGTCACGATGTGGTGGAGCTGGTCAAAACCCTGAAGAACATGCGCGAGCTAAAAGGCCCGCAGTTCCTACATATCATGACCAAAAAAGGCAAAGGTTATGAGCCTGCCGAAAAAGATCCGATTGGCTATCATGGTGTGCCAAAGTTCGATCCTGCCCATACCAGCCTGCCGAAAAACAGTGGCGGCAAGCCAAGTTTTTCCAACATTTTTGGCGATTTCCTTTGTGACATGGCCGCGCAAGATCCAAAACTAATGGCGATCACTCCAGCCATGCGTGAAGGCTCCGGCATGGTGCGTTTCTCTAAAGAATACCCAGAGCAATATTTCGATGTGGCGATTGCAGAGCAGCACGCAGTGACACTGGCTACCGGGATGGCCATTGGCGGCTACAACCCGATTGTGGCGATTTACTCGACGTTCTTGCAACGCGGCTATGACCAACTGATCCACGATGTGGCAATCATGAACCTGCCTGTGATGTTCGCGATTGACCGCGCTGGTTTGGTGGGCGCAGATGGTCAAACTCACCAAGGCGCGTTCGATTTAAGCTACATGCGCTGTATTCCAAACATGGTGATCATGGCGCCAAGCGATGAGAACGAATGCCGCCAAATGCTCTATACTGGCCACAAACATCAAGGACCGAGCGCGGTGCGTTATCCTCGTGGCAATGGCATGGGCACGCCTATCGAATCTGAATTTACCGCGCTTGAGATTGGTAAAGGCCGCTTGGTTCGCCAAGGCGAAAAGGTGGCCATTCTGAGTTTCGGCACCTTCTTAGCCAACGCGCTTGAAGCGGCAGAGGCATTGAATGCGACCGTTGCAGACATGCGTTTTGTTAAACCTCTTGATGAAGCACTTATTCGTCAATTGGCCAACGAGCATGATGTGCTCATCACGATTGAAGAAAACGCCATTGCCGGTGGTGCTGGTGCGGGCGTGATCGAGTTTATGATGCAAGAAAAGATCATGAAACCAGTCTTAAACCTTGGTCTACCGGATAAGTTCATCCATCAAGGTACTCAAGAAGAGTTGCATGAAGAACTCGGCTTAGATGCCAAAGGCATTGAACAAGCGATTCGCCACTATCTTGCAAAATAAAGTAAAGACGAACAGACACAAAAAAGGGATTGGCAAAGCCAATCCCTTTTGTTTATGCCTTTCTGGCTTATAGCCAACCAGCAAAATACCCGAGCACATAGAGAGAAATGGCAGACATCACCCCAGCGACAATGTCATCCAGCATAATACCTAACCCACCATGCACACGCTTATCCAACCAGCCAATCGGCCAAGGTTTGACCATATCGAAGAAGCGGAACAACACGAACCCTGCGCCTACCCATTTCAACTCAGAAATGGGGATTTGCAACGCAGGCATGATGGTCATGGTAATCCAAAAGCCAGCAAACTCATCCCAGACAATCGAGCCGTGATCGTGCACGCCCATGTCATCTGACGTCACCTGGCAAATTTTAATACCGACTAGACAGGCAGCGAGAACAATCACCAAATAGACAGGAAGAGGCAATGGAGCGAAAACCAAAAACAGAGGAATGGATGCCAACGTCCCCATGGTGCCAGGGATAATCGGCGATAAGCCACTGCCAAACCCCGTTGCCAATAAATGCCAAGGATTATTTAAAGAAATTTTATCAAGTGGATTGTTCATGGTGATTACGCCTTAAAGTGGTCAAAGCCACTCAAATCCCAGTTTAATTTTGTGCCATCATCATGGAGTTCAAAAAAGCCATGTGGACGAATTTGCCCGATGCACGTCACTTTGCAACCAACGTGTGCCAAGGCACTTTCGATTGTTCCTCTTACCTCTTCGGGCACGGTAAAACAAAGCTCGTATTCTTCGCCGCTGGTCAGCGCATATTGAAGAGCCGTTTCGCGCTCGGTCAAAAAAGAGAGCAGTTCAGATGAAATCGGCAGCTTAGAGACATCCAGGCTAACACCAACCTGAGAACGGTTTAAGATGTGCCCTAAATCCGCAATTAAGCCATCGGAGATATCGATCGCCGCCGAGGCTAATCCGACCAACGCTTGCCCTGCTAAAATCCGCGGCATACTCATATAGTGCGCTTTTTCTAGCGCTTGTGCGGCTGGGCGAGTACGCAAGTTGCTATCGAGAATCACATCCAATCCCGCCTTTGCATCGCCTAGCGTCCCCGTAACAAACACATAGTCGCCCGGTTTGGCACCACTGCGCGTGATCGCTTTCCCTTCAGGGACAAACCCTTGCACCGTCATGGTCAAACTCAGTGGACCTTTCGTCGTGTCACCACCAATGAGCTGTATGCCGAAGTAATCCGCCAGCTTAAAAAAACCATCACAAAAGGGAGCCAACCAGGCTTCGTCGGCTTGCGGCATAGTCAAAGCAAATGAGACCCACGCAGGGGTTGCGCCCATGGCAGCCAAATCGCTGATGTTTGACGCTAACGCCTTATGCGCCACCCAAGCGGGATCGGCATCGGCTAAGAAATGAGTGCCACATACTAGGGTATCGGTGCTAATGGCAATTTGCACGTTGCTTGGTGGCTTAACTAGCGCGCAGTCGTCGCCAGCGGCTAGGTGGACATCTTTACGTTGTGCCTGACGGCCAACGAAGTATTTTTCAATCAGATTAAACTCGCCTGACATCAAAATCCTTTCCTTTGTTATAAAAAAGGCCAGCATTGTGCTGACCTTTTCGTTATTCAGTGACGCTTATTTTTTGCGTACGTGCGGTGCGGCTTTATCAAGCACACCGTTAACAAACTTGTGACTGTCTTCAGCGGCAAAAACTTTAGCCAGTTCAATCGCTTCGTTAATCACAACTTTGTAAGGTACGTCTTCACGGCGAGTCATTTCGTACATCGCCAAACGTAACAACGCCAGTTCCATCATATCCAAATCTTGCATTGGACGAGAAACGTAAGGGCGAATCTTACTATCCAGTTCGGTGTGGCTTAGAACAACACCGGTCAACAAGTCGCGGAAGTATGCTACGTCAGTCTCCGGAGCTGCTAGTGCAGGCTCAGCAGCACGATGCTCTTCTTCATCATACTTTTCGCCAGCCAAAAACTGAGCTTCGATAGTGGCAACATTTTCTTTAGTAATTTGCCATGAATAGATTGCTTGTAAAGCGAATTGACGTGCGTTACGACGTGCGGCTGGTTTCACACTGGCCCCCATTAGGAATCAATTTCAGAAAGAACGTTTATCATCTCAAGTGCGCTCAGTGCAGCTTCTGCACCTTTGTTACCAGCCTTGGTTCCTGCGCGTTCAATAGCTTGATCGATAGTATCAACGGTCAAAACACCAAACGCCACTGGAATGCTAAATTCAAGAGACACTTGTGCGAGACCTTTATTCATTTCACTACAAACATAGTCAAAGTGTGGTGTACCACCACGGATCACTGAGCCAAGAGATACAATCGCGTCGAACTTACCTGTTTTTGCTACGCGCTGAGCCACTAGAGGTAGTTCAACAGCACCAGGACAACGTACAACGGTGATGTTGTCTTCACTGACTTGACCGTGACGCTTCAAAGTGTCGATGGCACCAGACAATAGACTTTCGTTAATAAAACTGTTGAAACGAGAAATAACGATAGCAATTTTTGCGTTTGGCGCAGGGAAGCCACCCTCGATCACTTTCATAAGCCTTCCTTTAACTATGTTCATCAAGTGAGAATCGCCGGATTCTAGCACAATTTTGTGAGCAATATCTAATGGTATTTCGCCACGAAATACTGCCTTACAGCGAAGAGATAAGTCGAATTAGGGGAGAAAAATAAACGCAGCGTTATTTTCGCTGCGTTTATTAGAAGCGGTGTTATTCACACACATACTCAACAACGTTCAGACCAAAACCGCCAAGGGCATGGTATTTCTTGTTGCTAGAAGAAAGTAGACGCATGTCGTGCACACCTAAGTCTGCAAGGATTTGCGAGCCAACACCAACACGACGTGAAGTGCCCTGCTTCTTCGCCAATTTAGGTGCCTCTTCTTTGTCTTGAGCTTCAAACATTTTGACGCGATGGATCAGCAGCTCAGGTGACTCTTCATTACCCAGAATCACCAGAACGCCCCCTTCTTGGCCAATACGCTTCATCGCTTTATCAAGCGTCCAACTGCGCTCAGCATTGCGATCGCTGCGCAGTAAATCGGTAAAGGTGTCTTGTAAATGAACACGAACCAGTGGTGTTTGATCACCCATCGTACCTTTACGCAAAGCAAAGTGAATTTGATTATCAATGGTGTCGCGGTAGGTCACGAGATCAAACTCACCAAACTCTGTGGGTAGCTTGCACTCAGCAACGCGCTCAATCGTGGTTTCCGTGTTGTTTCGATACTCAATCAAATCGGCAATGGTGCCGAGTTTGAGACCATGTTGCTCAGCAAACACTTCCAAATCAGGGCGACGCGCCATAGTGCCATCGTCATTCAGAATTTCAACGATAACGGAAGCTGGTTCAAAACCCGCCAAACGAGCAAGGTCGCAGCCCGCCTCGGTATGACCCGCGCGAGTCAATACGCCGCCATTTTGCGCGGCTAATGGAAAAATGTGCCCCGGTTGCACCAAGTCTGCTGCTTTAGCTTCTTTTGCGACTGCCGCTTGCACGGTACGAGCACGATCCGCTGCTGAAATACCTGTTGTCACGCCTTCCGCCGCTTCGATGGAAACAGTGAAGTTGGTGGTGTATTGCGCGTTGTTATCTTGCACCATTGGTGGTAATCCAAGACGCTGGCAACGCTCTTTGGTCATGGTCAAACAGATCAAACCGCGACCATATTTGGCCATAAAATTGATGGCTTCTGGCGTAATGTGCTCCGCCGCCATAATCAAATCACCTTCGTTTTCACGGTCTTCATCGTCCATTAGGATGACCATTTTGCCCAAACGAATGTCTTCAATGATCTCTTGGGGTGTACTGATTGGCATAGCGATATTTCCTGTCAATTTAAGCGCTAAAACGCTGATAGACACTAGTCTGATTCATCGTTACCGAGTGTCAACCTGTGGGCTAACATTCTGTGAACTAAGCAAAACCATTCTGTTGCAAGAATTCCATGGTGATGCGGGATTCATTATTGGATTGTGCTTGTTGACCAAGTAGCAAACGTTCCATGTAGCGAGCAAGAACATCCACTTCCAAGTTAACTTTGCGCCCCACTTGGAAATCATTAATCGTGGTTTCGTCCCCCGTATGAGGAACGATGGTGAGTTTAAACGCATTCTTGCGTAGATCATTCACGGTCAAACTGATCCCATCAACGGTGATTGAGCCTTTTTCCGCAACGTATTTACTCAAGCTCTCAGGCATTGCGACCCAAAACTCGATAGCACGACCAACCTGATTACGCTCAACAATTTCACCAACGCCATCCACATGGCCAGAAACAATATGCCCGCCAAAACGGGTGGTAGGCAGCATCGCTTTCTCGAGATTGACCTTGTCACCCACTTGATAATTGGCAAAGCCCGTTTTCTTTAAAGACTCTAACGAGAGATCGGCACTGTAATGACGGTCTGAAAAATCAATCACCGTCAGGCAAACACCATTCGTGGCAATACTGTCGCCCAACTTAACGTCCGACATATCGAGCTTGCCTGTGTTAACCGTTACGGTAATGTCTTCCCCTCTCGGGGTAATCGCAGCCAATGTTCCAACTGCTTCGATAATTCCTGTGAACATATCAACTTTCTTTTGCTTTGATGTGCGCAATGATGCGGATATCCGGCCCAACCATTCGCACATCTTTAATGTCTAAATCGATCACGTGTGACATGGCTTGCAAACCCAGCGCACCAATCAATCCACGTCCATCGCTGCCCATCAGTTTGGGGGCGAGGTAAACAATCAGTTCGTCCACCAACTGGTGTTTTATCAGTCCAGCGGCCAGCGTTGCTCCCGCTTCAACCCAAAGATGATTAATTGACTGTGTTTGACTCAGTTGCGCGAACAGTTGGGGCAAATCGGTCTGTCCGTGCTCATCCAAAGGTGCAGGGAGATCGCCTTTAGGACCAACAATGAGTCGCTCACCCTCGGTTTGGTAAAGTTTTAGCTCCGGCGAAAGCTCGGCTTGTCTGTCTAACACAACACGAGTGGGTTGGCGCAGCTGTTCTTGCGGTAAAGCGCGTTGCACAGATGAAGGTAACTCGGACCAACGAACATTAAGAGACGCATTGTCAGCGAGCACCGTTTTACTGGTGGACAAAATCGCCCCTGATTGCGCCCGAAAACGTTGCACATCTCGGCGAGCTTGTGATGAGGTGATCCACTGACTCTTGCCATTGGCCAACGCCGTTTGACCGTCGAGGGACGCGGCCATTTTGAGTTGAACAAACGGCATGCCCGTTTTCATTCGTTTAATAAAAGCAGGATTCAGTGCTTCTGCTTCTGCTTGAAGTAGGCCCACCGATACCTCGATCCCTGCCTCTCGCAACATGGCAAAACCTCTCCCCGCGACTTGGGGGTTTGGGTCTTCCATGGCACACACCACTCGGCTTACCCCAGCTTTAATTAAGCCTTCTGCACACGGGGGCGTTCGACCATAGTGTGAACAAGGCTCTAGCGTGACATAAGCGGTCGCACCTTTGGCTTTGTCACCAGCCATGCGCATCGCGTGCACTTCCGCATGAGGCTCGCCAGCGCGAAAGTGAAAACCTTCTCCGACAATTTCGCCGTCGCGCAGTAAGACACAACCAACATTAGGATTAGGTGCGGTGGTATAGAGGCCGCGTTTCGCCAAAGCAATGGCGCGCAGCATCATTTGTCTATCGATTGCAGTAAATTCCGACATGGTGAACCGTTACCTTGCGTTAATCTTCCAATCTGGCGATTTCCTCACCAAATTCACGAATATCTTCAAAACTACGGTATACGGAAGCAAAGCGAATATAGGCCACTTTGTCTAAATGTTTGAGCTGTTCCATCACCAAGTTACCGATCATTTTGCTCGGTACTTCACGCTCGCCAGTGGCACGTAATTTGGATTTGATCATGCTGATCGCCAGTTCAATCGCATCGGCACTGACAGGGCGCTTCTCTAAAGCACGCTGAATACCACCAACCATCTTGTCTTCATTAAACGGCTCACGGTTGCCATTGGATTTGATCACCTTTGGCATTAACAGCTCCGCGGTTTCAAACGTGGTAAAACGCTCGTTACACGCGAGGCACTGACGACGGCGACGTACTTGATGACCATCGGCCACCAAACGTGAATCAATTACTTTGGTGTCATTTTCTGAACAGAAAGGACAATGCATATCACCTCCCAATGATGCATAGATCCATCTGCACGCTATTGCTAATATCCGTGGTAATACAGAGAATCACGGCGGCAAAGCAGGTGCAGAACTTGCGGCTAGTTTAGCGGAATTGCTAGGCCGAATAAAACAAAAAGGGGCGTGATGCCCCTTTTTCAAAACGGTTTAGACCGGATATGTTAACTCAAACTCGATTACGCTTACGCGCGTGAAAGGTAATTCGCCTTGCCAACCCATTTGTAACTGGTTAACTCTTCTAATCCCATTGGACCACGTGCGTGCAATTTCTGAGTAGACACCGCCACTTCTGCGCCCAAACCAAATTGTGCGCCATCGGTAAAGCGTGTCGATGCGTTGACATACACCGCCGCAGAGCCCGCCGAGTTGATAAACAACTCAGCATTTTGCAGATGGTTAGTCATGATGGCATCAGAGTGACTCGCATTATGTTCACGCATGTGGTCGATCGCTTCTTGCACATCCGCAACCACTTTAACTCCCAGCGTGTAACTCAACCATTCGGTATCAAAATCACCATCACTCGCATCACGCACCTGTTCAGCTTTAGTCATGTACGCTTTGGCTTTTGGCTCAACAACAAAAGTCACTTTGCCATTGAGTTTTGCCACCAGCATCGGAAGAAACTGCTCTGCGATACGCTCATGAACAAGTAAGGTATCCAGCGCATTACAAGCGGAAGGACGCTGAGCTTTTGCATTCTCCACCACATCCACGCTTTTCGCGAGATCAGCCGTTTCATCAACAAAAATATGGCTGATACCGAAACCACCAATGATCACAGGGATGGTGCTGTTCTCTTTACACATTTTGTGCAGCCCCGCGCCACCACGAGGGATGATCATGTCAACGTAATCGTCCAGTTTCAGTAATTGAGTGACCAGCTCGCGATCCGGTTTTTCAATGTACTGCACGGAGGCCGCAGGCAGGCCAGCTTTCGCTAACGCCGATTGAATCACCTTCACCAACTCCATGTTGGAGAAGAAGGTCTCTTTTCCGCCACGTAGGATGCTCGCATTGCCGGTTTTTAGGCACAATGCCGCGATGTCGATGGTGACATTTGGGCGTGCTTCGTAAATCACACCAACCACGCCAAGCGGCACACGACGGCGTGACAACTGCATGCCATTTTCTAACACTTTACTGTCGATTTCGCTACCGACCGGATCCGTAAGGCTGATCACGTTACGTACATCGTTGGCGATGCCATTCAAGCGAGATTCATTCAAAAGTAAACGATCCAGCATCGCTTCGCTCAAACCCGCTTGTCGACCGAGTTCAATATCTTTGTTGTTTGCCGCCAAAATATCCGCCGCATTCGCTTCAAGTTCATCTGCAATGATGGCCAATGCTTTGTTCTTTTGTGCCGTAGAAGCGGTGGCAAGCTGAAAAGCCGCATCTTTTGCCGCTTTGCCTAATGTGATTAAATCCACTTTGTTGTCCTCTTTGATTCTGGTGAGCGACTATTCTTGAATGACAACCATGTCGTCACGGTGAATCACTTCTGAACCATAGTCATAGCCCAGAATCGAAATAATGTCTTTGCTGTGCTTACCGGCAATTTTCGCCATATCTTGGTTGGAATAACTCGCAATACCTCGCGCAACCAAATGGCCTTGTGCATCCGTTACACGAACCACTTCGCCACGAGAAAACTCGCCAAGTACTTTGGTCACCCCTTTCGCCAACAAACTGCTGCCTTTTTCGACCACGGCTTTCACCGCACCTTGGTCAATCACAATATCACCAGAGGCCGCAGGGCCAGCGAGAATCCAACGCTTACGATTTTCCAACGCTTCTTCACAAGGCAAGAAACGAGTTCCTTGAGGGGCTGGGCTCAACGCATCAAAAATGACATTTTGACCACGGCCTGCCGCAATGATGACTTCAATGCCAGCACGACGCGCAATGTCCGCAGCTTGGAGCTTAGTTGCCATTCCACCAGTACCTAGTGTTGTACCGCTGCCACCAGCAATTTTACGCAAAGTATCGTCAATGACTTTAACTTCTTTGATCAGCTCAGCATTGGGATCTTTACGCGGATCGGCGGTATACAAGCCTTTTTGGTCTGTCAGCAACAGTAGTTTATCTGCACCACATAAAATGCCCACCAACGCAGAGAGGTTGTCGTTGTCACCCACTTTGATTTCGCTCGTGGCGACGGCGTCATTTTCATTAACGACAGGGATAATGCCGTTATCCACTAACGCGTTAATCGTATCTCGAGCATTGAGAAAACGTTCGCGATCTTCGAGATCCGCTCGAGTGAGCAACATTTGGCCAATTTTGATGCCATACAGTGCAAATAACGATTCCCAAGTTTGAATCAACTGACTTTGCCCAACCGCAGCAAGCAACTGTTTGCTTGCCATCGCATTGGGCAGCGCGGGGTAACCTAAGTGCTCACGTCCAGCGGCAATCGCGCCTGACGAGACGACCACCACAGAGTGGCCTTGTTTTTTTAACTCTGCACATTGGCGCGCAAGCTCAACCATATGAGCGCGATCTAACGCTAATGTGCCACCGGTCAATACACTGGTTCCAAGCTTCACAACGATAGTTTTTGGTTGAGAAGCTACGACGCTTTGTTGATTCGTTGTCATGATGTCTTCTGAAATGAAACACAAAAATAGAGAAGATGTTTTAACAATCAAATGAAGAATTCACAAGCAGAAAAGGTGCGAAAATCGCACCTTTTTGATTTAGGTAGTTCCAAGAGGATGAAATCAGACAAATTCCACAGACTGTTCGTGATACGCCACGCTTAGCTGAAAATTTTCTTCCAAGGTTTTGACTAATTTGAGGTGAAAACAGTTCTGAGTTTTATTCACTTCTTCAAGTGCATTTTTAGGAATAGCCAAATCGAGCCAGTTCCCTTCAACATCATATTTTCCAATATGATAGTTTGCTGTAAAGCCTCCCTCAGTCGCTTCCAGCTCCATCCACCAGCCCCAAAACTCGCGCAACTCTGGTGATTTTCGATCATCAATACAAACAGACAAGCAATCAAAGTAGTAAAGCCCTTCCTTAGATTGAGGGTCTCTCAAGTAAGGCCCCATCGCTCGCAATTTTGCCAATAAACGATTGTGGGTAGGGTTGTTCGTCACTTCTGACATGTGAATCTCCATTTTCTTCAATGTTAAGAATGACAATAATTTTTATTTATCATGAGCTTAAATTTTCAGGCTCATATATCACTCTTGACTAAATTAGGAGATTTGTCACCTTAAGAGTTCATCTTCCAGCCACTTTATCGCTAAATCGAGGGATTGCTCATATCCTTGTGTAATTGTTTTGGAACTGATTTTCTTCGCTTTTCCATAAGTGCTAAAAAACGCAACCATCTGATTATCCGAATATGGCGAGACCGGATCCCCTTCTAAGCTCATCGCCAAGATAGGCACCTTGGTTTTACGACTGCTCAAAAAGCCTTGTACTTTCAGTGACCACGCGGCCATTTGCCCCGATAAGCTGTAAATATCCACCACACTCTTACCTAAACGCGAGGCTAAGACATCGAGATACATCTTCGGCATTTGCTGCAATTTCTGTGGGGAGGCAAAAATATCATGAATAGGTGCGCCTAAGATGACGCACGCTTTGATCTTTTCTTGCTCAAGAAACGAGAGCCTCACCATGGCGTTACCGCCAAAACGAAAGCCGATCAAACCCACTCGATGATGATCGACATAAGGAATAGAGAAAAGCTCGTTCAACACCGCTTGGTGAAGTCGACTGTAATCCTCCGTTAATGGGTATTTTGAGCTGTACCCCACCGATGGCATGTCTACTGTCAACATGGCAATATCGTGCTTGGCAAGGTGATCTCGAAATAGACGCCACATGTCTGTTTGCAAGCTGTCTAATCCCGCACTCACAATAACCACAGGATGCGGTTTGTCGGTATTGGTCAGATGCAAATGCGCGGTGATCTTCCCTTTCTCAAATGGGATCTCGAGCTGCTTGATGATGTATTTGCTTTTTTTCGCGGCTTCAAGATAAGCGCTGTTGGCCAATACCTGGGCTTGAATGGCCAAATTATCGCTCTTGAGGTGTGGGTAACCTGCGATGCTGTAACACAAGGATGCGGAGAAGAGCGCTTCCGATGCTGCTTCATTCGTCATCTCACCGGCACGCTTTTGATGCTCCATACCGAGCCTCGTCCATTCATAAGCCCAGTTACCACTGTGATATCCCATCACCGTATCGAGCCATTGCTCATCAGTGCGTGAATGTTTGGAAGACGCAATACGAGCCAATACTTGTTCTTGCTCAATAGGATCAACACCTTGCCACACCCATTGCAAGCGACGAAGGTTGCGATACCAAGAAAAACCATTCTTCTCTTTAATTTCATCAAGTAAGGATTGGCTGGTCGGCATGTATTGAGTCAATGCCGAGGTTTCTTTGGCTTGCTTATGTTTGACAAATAGCGTTTCTGACAGGTTTTTGCTGACTTCTTCTGACATATTCGGGCTCAGAGTGACATTCCAAAAGACTAAAAAACAAATACGGCTCAGTGGCTTAATACTCTTTCCATGCAAGAGTGTATGCGCCTAAAAGCCAAATCAGTATAACAGTATAAAAAAAATGACCCGTAAAAGGGTCATTCTCTCAACAAAATCAGGATTTACTTCTGCTTTCGGTTTACTGGTTCAGCGTAAGCCAATGCCATATCCCATGGCTGCTCAATCCAAGTATCTTGAGCGATGTCGACGACATAATCATCCAACAACTCTTTACCAGAAGGTTTTGCACACACCGCAATCAGTTTCGCTTTAGGGTACATTTCACGCAGTTTACGCGCGGTGTCACCGCTATCGACTAGATCTTCAACGATTAGGTAGCCTTCGCCGTCACCTTCCGGTGCTTTCAGTACAGTCATATCACGTTGATGATCATGGTCATAGCTGGAAATACAGATGGTGTCGACATAGCGAATACCTAGCTCACGAGCCAGAATAGCCCCAGGAACCAAACCACCACGGCTCACTGCCCAAATGCCTTTCCATTGGTCTGCTGGCATCTGTTTTTCAGCAAGTTGACGGCAGTAAGTTTGCATGGCGTCCCAGGTAATAACGAATTTGTTGCTCATTGTAATAACCTAATTATTTGAAAAATCTATTGTCCCAAACAGACAACAGGCTCTCATAAAGATGAGAGCCCGAAACGTAACAGAAAGTTTGGGTATCGAGCTGCGCAAACGATTATTCTACCGGAACGCAACTCTAAAAGCTATTTAAGCCACCAGATACTTGATGATAAAAATAGCCGACATAATCCAGACGCTGAGTGAAACATCACGCCCTTTTCCGCTGAACAATTTAATGGCAGCGTACGCGATGAAACCTAAAGAAATCCCTTCTGCAATCGAGAAAGTCAGTGGCATCAGCAAGCATGTTACAACAACAGGAGCCGCCTCGGTTAAGTCGCGCCAATCAATGCTGACCAATCCAGAAAGCATCAAAATTGCCACGTAGAACAGGGCACCCGCTGTTGCGTACGCCGGAATCATGCCTGCCAGTGGTGAGAAGAACAGTGCCAATAGGAATAGCACACCCACGACAACCGCAGTTAAACCGGTACGGCCACCAGCTGCCACACCAGAGACACTTTCGATGTAAGACGTTGTGTTTGATGTCCCTAGTAGCGCACCTACAGAAGTCGCTGTTGAGTCAGCAAGCAGTGCTTTGTTCAAACGTGGCAGTTTGCCATCTTTCTCAATCAGGTTCGCTTTGGTTGCAACACCCACGAGCGTACCCGCTGTGTCGAACAGGTCAACGAACAAGAAAGCAAACACCACTGAAATCATGCCTACTTCAAATACCGCAGAGAAGTCCAGTTGCATGAACGTAGGCGCAATACTTGGTGGGGTTGACATCACACCCGCCCATTGGACATCACCAAACACCAAACCAAGTGCTGTCACTGCCAAGATCGCAATCATTACTGCCCCTTTCACACCACGGTGAACCAGTGCAATAGTCAAAAAGAAACCAAAAGCCGCCAGAGCTGGTGCGAGAGAAGTGATATCGCCAAGAGAAACAAACGTCGCAGGATTATCAACAACAATGCCTGCATTTTTCAGTGCAATGAACGCAAGGAACAAGCCGATACCCGCTGAGATCCCCGTTCTCAAAGAGAGCGGAATCGAGTTGATGATCCACTCACGAATTTTGAAGATGCTCAACAGGATAAAAAGCACACCCGACACAAATACGGCCGCCAATGCGACTTGCCAGGTGTATCCCATTCCCAGAACAACCGCGTAGGTAAAGAAGGCATTTAAGCCCATACCTGGCGCCTGTGCGATTGGGTAGTTGGCAAGTAGACCCATGATGAAACAGCCAATTGCTGCGGCAAGACAGGTAGCAACAAACACGGCACCACGGTCCATTCCCGCATCAGCTAGAATCGCTGGGTTAACAAAAATGATGTAAGCCATCGTCAAGAAGGTAGTAATACCTGCAATGATCTCAGTGCGCACATTTGTGCCATGTTCGCTGAGTTTAAATAGCCTTTCGAGCATGATCGAGTCCTGTAAAGGTAAAAAGTAAACGGTTGCGTAATCGATTGGCTGCAGATTATAAAGTTATCAAATAACAAATTCCAGATAGATTTTTCACTCTAATAAAGATTTCTCGCTGGATTATGAAACCAATTCAGCAAGAAAAATTAGCCGCTATTATTTTTCCTTTAAGAAACAACCAGAAAAAACAGGGGCTTTAGAAGATAAACTGAAGAATAAATCGACAATGTCGTAAACTTACACGGAATAACGAGGGAAAATTGCAGAGTTTACATGTAAGAAATGCGGCGGATTCGATTGGTTTCGGAAGTGAGGTCTGTTCTCGTATCACTAATATTGAGAAAACAAAAAAACGCCACTCAATTTGAGTGGCGGTAGAATCATGTCAGTTCGATTACTGAAAGAAAATTCCAATTTAGGGGTGAACAAATCGTTCGGGGGTCACATGCACTTGGTTAGCGTACGTTACTTGTAACCAAAGCTTGTTGGGTATGCAAAGTTGCTGGTGTAAACAGAGTTGTTTGTCCAAAACATTGCAGATGCTAAACCTTTCATAACTATCACCTTATTAAATCAATTAAACACGTTTGATTTCTCGGTTCCTTGGAGGCGATAAACGGACTCATCCTTTGAGCATTTTTTCTTCGCTTTAGAAGTTGGTTACAAATATACCACCAAGAAATTTTATTACAATACTTTTAGTGATTAAAATCACATAAATTTCATTTAATGATCTATATCAAGTTAATTTGGTAATTAAATTACAGAATTATCAAGCTCAAAATAGGTTAAGTTACAGAGCATAACCAACCAATTGAGTAAGCGCTGACAGCGATGTTCACATTCTGTGACAGTGCACTTGTAAACAGCCTGTGACTGGCACTACTCGGCTCTGCTTGCAAGTGATATCCTTGCTCACAACTTATTATCTGCTGAACCCACAACCATCTAATCTACTGGGCTAACAGCAGTGCCATCATCCGGCAAACCTAGAAAAAGGAGTCATCTGTGTCTGAGTTCCATTCTGAAATCAGTACCTTATCACCTGCTCCACTTTGGCAGTTTTTTGATAAGATTTGTTCTATCCCACACCCATCAAAGCATGAAGAAGCCCTTGCTCAGTACATCGTCAACTGGGCGACAGAGCAAGGTCTAGACGTCCGTCGCGATCCAACCGGCAATGTGTTTATTAAAAAGCCTGCGACACCAGGCATGGAAAACAAAAAGGGTGTTGTTCTTCAAGCGCACATCGACATGGTGCCTCAGAAAAACGAAGACACTCAACACGACTTCACCACCGATCCTATTCGTCCATACATTGACGGTGAGTGGGTAACCGCAGAAGGTACGACGCTCGGTGCGGATAATGGAATTGGCATGGCTTCCTGCCTTGCGGTGTTGGCCTCAACAGAGATCAAGCATGGTCCAATTGAAGTACTGCTAACCATTGATGAAGAAGCGGGCATGACGGGTGCTTTTGGTTTGGAAGCGGGTTGGCTAGAAGGCGACATTCTTCTTAATACCGATTCTGAGCAAGAGGGTGAAGTCTACATGGGCTGCGCAGGCGGTATCGACGGCGCGATGACGTTTGATATTCAACGCGAAGCGGTTCCTGCGGGCTTTATTACTCGTCAGTTAACGCTAAAAGGCTTAAAAGGCGGTCACTCAGGTTGTGACATCCACACTGGCCGCGGTAACGCAAACAAACTGATGGCACGTTTCCTTGCTGGCCATGCACAAGAATTGGATCTGCGTTTAGTAGAGTTCCGCGGTGGTAGCCTGCGTAATGCGATTCCTCGTGAAGCATTCGTCAAAGTGGCGCTGCCTGCAGAAAACCAAGATAAGCTTGCTCAACTGTTTGACTACTACACTGAACTTCTCAAAACCGAACTCGGTAAAGTGGAAACCAATATTGTCACGTTTAACCAAGCGGTCGATGTAGAAGTGGGTGTATTGACGAATGCTGATCAACAACGCTTTGTCGCTGCATTAAATGCTTGTCCAAACGGTGTCATTCGCATGAGCGATGAGATTGAAGGTGTGGTTGAAACGTCGCTTAACGTGGGTGTTATCACCACTGAAGAGAACAAAATCACCGTATTGTGCTTGATCCGTTCACTGATCGACTCAGGTCGCAGCCAAGTGGAAAGCATGCTGACATCAGTAGCGGAACTGGCAGGTGCACACATCGTGTTCTCTGGCGCTTACCCAGGTTGGAAACCGGATGCTGATTCTGAAATCATGGCGATCTTCCGTGATATGTACGAAGGCATTTACGGTCACAAACCGAACATCATGGTCATTCACGCGGGCCTAGAATGCGGCCTATTCAAGAAACCTTACCCTGACATGGACATGGTGTCATTTGGCCCAACGATTAAATTCCCGCACTCTCCAGATGAAAAAGTGAAGATTGACACGGTACAACTCTACTGGGATCAAATGGTGGCGTTACTGGAAGCGATTCCTGAAAAGGCGTAACACGATAAAAACAAAGGGCGCGAAACTCGCGCCCTTTCTGTCTCGTTCACTATCGATTAAGCACGATTTTGTGCGTAAGCCGCTAGCTCATCCATTGAAGTTTGTGCAACCACTTCACCATCAATGTAATAAGTCACGAAATCACCTTCACGTACACCGGTCAATGTCGCTTTTTCACCATTGTTGTAGGTGATGTCCATTTGAACGGTATTTTCGTCGATCTGCTGCATCATACCTTGCTCAATGATACGGTTATTCGTTAACGGCGCAATCGGTGCAGTTGTTAGCGACTTATCTAGTTGGTGGTTCACATCAATGTAAGTGTCCATCTTAGTGTCAAAGATGTGTGGCTTGCCGTTTAGAGGGTTTTTGCCCGTCCAGAATTCCAGTGAGTTAAACACAATGTAGTCTGCTGCAATCGCCACACCGTATACTGGCGCCAACAACATGTTTAGACCACCACGAGCATAACGGTTGTCTACAGCTTTCAGGTTGAAGCCCATAACATAACCCGTTACTGCATTGCTACCTACACAGCCAGACAATGCCATTGCTGCTACAGATAATGCCACGACTTTAGTGATCGTCTTTTTCATATTTACCTCGAATGTAATTTGGAGAACAGGAATTGGGGGCGCATATTAGCGCAGATAAAAACCATCCTCAAAGTAGGAAAATTCTGTGTTGCTAAAGCGATCTCAAAATTAAGACTCTTTACATAACAAGGTCATATGCCAAAACAAGACACATTGAGCGGTTAAATTTCAATCAACCAAAATTAACAACCTATCGACAAAAATCAGAGAAAAGTCAGTGAACGATTAGCGATTTTTATCGTAATCTTAATAAGGTCGAATGGTTTCACCTTAGCTGCGTTGTTAGAGTCAGTGGAACAGCAAATACAGGAAGTAGTATGGTTCGTATCAAGAAAAACAAAGTGTTCGAGATCTTAGGGCACAAAATTCCCCCCGCACAACGGTTAGAGATAGAGCTCGATGCGGCGCAGCTTTACACCCACTCTCCTCTTTCGATCCCGATTGAGATCATCAATGGACGCAATGCTGGCCCTGTACTGATGATCAACGCTGCAATACATGGTGATGAACTCAATGGCGTTGAGATTGTTAGACAACTGATTAACAGCCTCGATCCCAACCAAATCAAAGGTACCGTTATTGCCGTTCCAATCGTGAATGTGTTCGGGTTTATTCATAAATCTCGCTATCTGCCGGACAGACGCGATCTCAACCGCTGTTTTCCCGGTAGTGAAAAAGGCGCACTGGCTTCACGCATGGCACATACCTTCTTTAGTAATGTGGCCCTAAGAGCCGACTATATTCTTGATCTTCACACCGGAGCCATCCATCGAACCAATTTGCCTCAAATCCGTGCCAATTTGAGTAATCCAGAAACGTTGAGAATAGCCAAAGCCTTCGGCGCGCCCGTTATCATCGATTCAGCCCTTAGAGATGGTTCCATTCGCTCCGAAGCTGAAAAATGCGATATTCCCGTACTCACCTATGAAGCTGGCGAAGCGCTCAGATTTGATCCTCTCTCCATTAGTGCCGGAGTGCTCGGTGTTAAACGCGTGATGCAAGCCATTGGCATGCTCCGAGCCAGTCGAAAAAAATTGCCTCAACCTGTCATCGCTAAGTCCACCAGTTGGGTACGAGCATCAGGAAACGGCATTTTGCGTACCGTGGTCAACTTGGGCGCCAAAGTTGAAAAAGGGGAAACCTTAGCCTATATCAGTTCACCGCTGGGCCATGACGAAGTGGAGTTGAAAGCCCCGAAAGGTGGCATTGTGATTGGCCAACAAACACTGCCTCTGGTTAATGAAGGAGACGCTATTTTTAATGTGGCTTACTTCCGTCAAGATGACGAAGTCGTCGAGCAAGTGGTGGAAAGCTATATTGAAGAGCTCGTTGAAAGTGACATTGACTTGATCACCACAGGGCAAATCCCCCTTTAACCTTTTTTCGCTACAATACGTTGGCTCATGCTATTGACGTGAGCCATACATATCATTACACGAAATAAATTGAACGGCGTTTCATTGATATTTACCATGACTGGATTATTGATATAGCCGCCGAGTCACTATGATGTTTCGTTTCATTCTTTCTTTTGTCGCTTTGTTGTCACTGCCAAGCATGGCACAACATACCCAAACACCGGATCTCGCCCACTACCTGCAACAGCATTTTGAAGCCAATCAGGATCCGAGTCAGGACAGGATGACACAAACGGAAAAGCTATCGACATCGCTTGATCTGGACGCAGGGAAAGAAAACATCGAATGGACCTTAGATCGTGGAGCGAATCGCATCAACTGCGACATGCTGGTCTCTCAATCAGGTCAAGAGCCCCACTTTGACTATGGCGAAGCCAAAGATCTTTCTGATGGTTTGCAACACTTCGACTTACCAAAACGCAAAAGCGAACAAGAATATTACCGCAATCAAGTCAACAGCAATACGCCGGGATTAATCCCTAGTAGCAAGCAGTTTGCCGCCCCTGCGGCGGGAGACTTCCATGTTTCACTCTCCTCAGATTGCTTCAACTAACCTAGATAAAACGCATAAATGCAAAAAGCCCCGATGTGTGAGCATCGGGGCTTTTTCAAACAGTATCCAGCAGACGATTACTCTTCGTCATCTTCTTCAACATCGCGAACGCGACGTTGTTCTGCTTTACGTAGTTTTGCGCTCAACGCTTCAGCATCGCGCTCTTTGCGTTGCTGAGCTTTACGCTCGTTGCGCTCGGCTTGGTTTTTAACAAAACCAGCGAGTTCAGCTTCTGCCCACGCTTGAGCAGTCGCTTCAGAGTCAAAACCCATTTGACGCTTTGAAACAACAGTTTTACGAGAGGTTACTTGACGAGTAATCTCAGCCGCCCAACCTTCACGTTTCTCAGTTACGCGGATGGCAAATTTTTGGTTTTTAGACATGTCAGATGTTCCTAAGGGATTGTAAAGGGATTCAAGCCATCCCTTGGCAAGCGGCGTATTAGACCACAATTATTTGCGATTGGCTATTGGCTCACTGATAAAAAAACCGCCAGAGAAACTCTCTAGCGGTTTATTCAGTATCACATTATTTCAATCGGATTAGCCTAGATTTTTGCGTGCGTTTTGGAACATACGCATCCACGCGCCATTTTCACCCCAACCTTCTGGTGCCCATGAGTTTGCTACGGTGCGGAATACACGCTCTGGGTGCGGCATCATGATGGTTACGCGACCATCTTTTGTCGTCAAACCGGTAATCGCATTTGGTGAACCGTTCGGGTTGTTCGGGTATTGTTGTGTTGGATTTCCTAGGTTATCAACAAAGCGGACCGCAACGGTGCCCGATGCTTCAATCGCAGCGAGATGTTGAGCATCGCGTACTTCCACACGACCTTCGCCGTGCGAAACAGCGATAGGCATACGAGAGCCTGCCATGCCATCAAAGAAGACGGAATCCGATTTCTGTACTTCGACTAGGCTAAAGCGTGCTTCAAAACGCTCTGATTCGTTGCGAACGAAACGTGGCCACAAGTCGGCACCTGGGATCAATTCTTTCAAGTTTGAAAGCATCTGACAGCCGTTACATACACCCAGTGAGAAGGTGTTTTCACGATTAAAGAAGGCTTGGAACTGCTCACGTGCTTGCGCATTAAAGAGCACAGATTTCGCCCAACCTTCACCCGCACCTAATACATCACCGTACGAGAAACCACCACAAGCCACTAGACCATGGTACTCATCCAGCACTGCTTGACCCGTCAGAATGTCACTCATGTGGATGTCAGTCGCTTCAAAGCCAGCACGGTCAAACGCTGCTGCCATTTCAACGTGAGAGTTAACCCCCTGCTCACGCAGGATCGCCATCTTAGGTTTCGCGCCTTTCGCGATATAAGGAGCTGCGATATCTTCATTCACATCAAAGCTTAGAGATACATTCAGACCTGGGTCTGAATTGTCTTTCTTCGCTTCAAACTCTTGGTCTGCACACGCTGGGTTATCACGCAGTGCCTGCATCTTATGCGTCGTTTCCGCCCAGATAACACGCAAATCAGTGCGTGAACGTTCCAGTATCAAAGCATCACCAGAGCGAATCACAAAGTTGTCTGAAGCGTCAACCGCACCAATCACGTGTGAACACGCTTCTAGACCATTGGCCGCCAACGTCGACAGCACGGAATCCAATTCGTCGTTCTTAACTTGAACAACCGCACCGAGCTCTTCGTTAAATAACGCCGCCAGAACATCATCACCCAGCGCAGCGATATTCGCGTTGACACCACAGTGACCAGCAAATGCCATCTCTGCAAGTGTCACCAATAGGCCACCATCCCCTTTATCGTGGTACGCAAGCAATTTGTCTTGGCGAACCAGAGCTTGCATCGCATCGAAGAAGCCTTTCAATTGTTCTGCGTTGTCGACGTCAGCCGGCTTATCACCCAATTGCTTGTAAACCTGAGCCAGCGCCGTAGCACCTAAGCGGTTCTTACCGTTGCCAAGGTCAACAAGAACCAGTGAAGTCTCGCCTTTGTCGGTACGCAACTGAGGAGTAATGGTTTTACGTACATCTTCAACACGAGCAAACGCGGTGATGATCAGAGACAGTGGAGAAGTCACTTCTTTCTCTTCACCGTTCTCATTCCACTTGGTCTTCATTGACATTGAGTCTTTACCAACAGGGATAGTAAGACCTAATGCAGGGCACAGTTCTTCACCCACCGCTTTCACCGCTTCGTAAAGACCCGCGTCTTCACCTGGGTGACCTGCTGGTGACATCCAGTTTGCCGACAGCTTAATGCGCTTGATATCGCCGATGTCAGTCGCTGCGATGTTAGTCAGAGACTCACCAACGGCTAGACGAGCTGACGCGCCAAAGTCAAGCAGCGCAACAGGCGTACGTTCACCCATAGACATGGCTTCACCGTGATACGTATCGTAGCTGGCAGCGGTTACCGCACAGTTTGCAACTGGCACCTGCCACGGACCGACCATTTGGTCGCGCGCCACTAAGCCTGTGACGGTACGGTCACCAATGGTGATCAAGAAAGTTTTTTCAGCCACGGTTGGAAGACGAAGTACACGATCCACCGCTTCGTTAAGTTCGATGCCATCACGCGTCATCGCTGGGCTGTCTACTTTGAGTGTGGTTGCTTCACGATGCATCTTTGGTGGCTTGCCAAGCAGAATATCCATTGGCATATCAATCGGTGTATTGTCGAAGTGCGCATCTTCCAGCGTTAGGTGACGCTCTTCCGTTGCCACACCGACCACGGCATATGGCGCACGCTCACGTTTACAGATTGCATCAAATGCCGCCATGTTTTCTGGTGCGACCGCGAGCACATAACGCTCTTGAGATTCGTTACACCAGATTTCCAATGGGCTCATTCCCGGTTCATCGTTTGGTACATCACGCAGTTGGAACTTACCACCACGCTCACCATCATTGACCAATTCGGGTAACGCATTTGAAATACCACCTGCGCCAACGTCGTGAATAAACGCGATTGGGTTGTTGTCGCCAAGCTGCCAACAGCGATCAATCACTTCCTGACAACGGCGTTCCATCTCTGGGTTTTCACGCTGTACCGAAGCGAAATCCAGATCTTCTGCCGACTGACCTGATGCCATAGACGAAGCGGCACCACCACCCAGACCAATGTTCATCGCTGGGCCACCCAGCACGATTAAGCTCGCACCGACAGGGATCTCTTTCTTCTGTACGTGCTCGTCACGAATGTTACCCATACCACCAGCAATCATGATTGGCTTGTGGTAGCCACGCACTTCTTCACCTGCGTGTGACGTCACTTTCTCTTCGTAAGTACGGAAGTAACCAAGGAGGTTTGGACGACCAAATTCGTTGTTGAATGCCGCGCCGCCAAGCGGGCCTTCTAGCATGATGTCAAGGGCGTTGACGATACGACCTGGCTTACCAAAATCGGTTTCCCATGGCTGTTCAAAGCCAGGAATACGCAAGTTCGAGGTGGTAAAACCAACCAGACCCGCTTTTGGCTTACCGCCAATGCCGGTTGCGCCTTCGTCACGAATTTCACCACCAGAACCGGTGGAAGCACCTGGCCATGGTGAGATTGCGGTTGGGTGGTTGTGCGTCTCTACCTTCATCAAGATGTGTGCATCTTCGTGATGGTAGTTGTATTGACGCGTTTCTGGATCGGGGAAGAAACGACCCACTTTTGAACCCGTCATTACCGCTGCGTTATCTTTGTAAGCAGACAGCACGTGATCTGGCGTTGTTTCAAAGGTATTTTTGATCATCTTAAACAGCGATTTTGGCTGTTCCACACCGTCGATCGTCCAATCGGCGTTAAAGATCTTGTGACGACAGTGCTCAGAGTTGGCCTGAGCAAACATCATAAGTTCGATGTCATTTGGATTACGGCCAAGCTTAGTAAAGTTCTCCACCAAGTAATCAATTTCATCTTCTGCCAATGCTAGGCCAAGTGAAACGTTTGCTTCTTCAAGCGCAAGACGACCTCCAGAAAGGATATCCACCTGAGTCATTGGTGCAGGCTGCGCAACGCTGAACAATGCCGCTGCCGCTTCTAAATCACCAAATACCGCTTCCATCATACGGTCATGAATAATGCTTTTTACGATGTCGATTTGTACGCTAGAAAGCTCTGAAGACGACTCAACATAGTACGCCGTGCCGCGCTCTAAACGCTTCACTGCGTTAAGGCCACAGTTTTGTGCAATGTCTGTCGCTTTTGATGACCAAGGAGAGATGGTGCCAGGACGAGGAGTGACCAGCAATAAGAGACCTTGAGGCTC
The DNA here is from genome assembly GCF_028570825.1 of Vibrio sp. CCUG 15886. Classification (NCBI taxonomy): domain Bacteria; kingdom Pseudomonadati; phylum Pseudomonadota; class Gammaproteobacteria; order Vibrionales; family Vibrionaceae; genus Vibrio; species Vibrio sp. CCUG 15886. Next base: position 73,684 of record NZ_JAQQBT010000006.1, read on the forward strand.
GTGCTCTTCGATAGTTGGGCCGTAAGTAAGAAGTTTCTCTAACTTTTCTAGCGCTTCTGCGTCTAACTCAGAGGTCAAATCCGCAAAGTGCATAAACTCGGCGTAAATGCCCGTTACAGGCAGATCTTGTTCACGACAAAGTTCCAGTAGTTTATTAACTCGAAACTCAGAAAGAGCTGGGGAGCCACGCAAAATTCTCATGTGCTTAGGTCTCTTATGCAATTGATTAAGGTGATATTGGAATAAATTCAGTGGGTTATACTGTTTTACTTCGAACTTATGCCGATTGCACCTCTCTGTTGCGGGCGCATTATATAGCAATTGTTTTTGTGATGTAACACCAAAAGCAACCGTTTGCGTCACTTTTTTTGTCAAATTTGAAATACAACCAAAATGTCGTCGCTAAGAAAAGGTGTACAATTTTGCCTATCGCTTTTTCTTTGCCTACCTTGCCCGCTTTGATATAAAGAGACGAATCGATTTTTGAGAGCAGACTTGATGCCAATATTTAATCTTCACCAACTACGTAACTTTCTGTTTATTATCGCGACAACGCTGTTTTTATCAGCGTGTCAGATTGAATCAAAGCCCACTAGCGAGCTTGATCAGATCAAACAGAGAGGTGTACTCCGTGTCGGCACTCTCAATAATCAACTCTCTTATTACATCGGTCCTGATGGCCAAACTGGTTTAGATTACGAACTCGCTCGCCAGTTTGCAGATGAACTTGGCGTCAAACTTGAAGTGAAAGTGGCTTTTCGCCAAGCCGAGTTGTTCCCCATGCTCAAACGCGGAGACATCGACCTGATCGCCACCGGTCTCAACCAGACCCCAAGAGCGATTAAACAATTTCGCCCCGGCCCAAGTTATTATTACGTCAGTCAAGTCGTGGTGTACAAAAATGGTGCCCTACGCCCACGTAACTTAAAACAGTTAGTCGAATACCAAAACGCCAAAACCGCTTCAGAAGATGAAGCCGAAGCGAGTAACAACGCGGCTGCCAACACTCTGCAAGTGGTGAAACAATCACAAAATGTGACGTTGTTAAAATCGCTACAGAGCGATTACCCAGAGCTTCAATTTACCACCGTCTCTGATGCCGACAATTACGATTTGCTTCGCCGCGTCTCAACAGGAGAGCTGAGGTTTGCCATCAGCGATTCTATCGAATTATCACTGGCTCAACGTCTCTACCCCGATTTAGCCACTGCATTTGAAGTCACCGAAGATCAACCCGTTTCTTGGTTTGTTCGCCGTTCACCGGATGAATCTTTGTATGCGCTGATGATTGAGTTTTTTGGCAACATTAGCCAATCTGGCGAACTTGCACGTTTAGAAGAAAAATACATTGGCCACATTGGCAGCTTCGATTATGTTGATACGCGCGCTTTTATTCGTGCGTTGGACAATAAATTACCCAAATGGGCCCCTTTATTTGAGCAATATTCCGCAGAATTTGACTGGCGCTTAATTGCCGCGCTGGCATACCAAGAATCACATTGGAATCCCCTCGCGAAATCGCCGACCGGTGTGCGCGGTATGATGATGCTGACGTTGCCAACTGCGCAAAGTGTTGGCGTAAAAAACCGCTTAGACCCAGAGCAGTCTATTCGTGGTGGCGTTGAATATCTGCGTCGTATTGTCGCTCGTGTACCTGAATCGATCCCTCAACATGAGAAAATCTGGTTTGCTTTAGCGTCCTACAACGTTGGCTTTGGCCATATGATGGATGCACGCCGTTTAACCAAACGACAAGGTGGCGATCCAGATTCTTGGGGAGATGTGAAAGAGAGACTGCCGCTATTAAGACAGAAGAAGTATTTCAGCCAAACTCGCTACGGTTATGCCCGTGGAGACGAGGCGAAAAATTACGTTGAGAATATCCGCCGCTACTACCAAAGCATCATTGGTCATGTGGGACAAAACTCTCTGATTGCGAGCGATCAAGAGGGCGAAATTCAAGTGATCCCGCCACTCGAAAACAGTGAGCTAGTGGCAGCTAGCGACATTGACGCAGCAGAAAACGAAGCTCTGTCTCCAGATGTCGGCGTGAGCCAAGCGACACTCACCACAGAAGTCCAACCTTAAGAGCAGAAGTGGAGCGATTTTTGTAAAAGTCGATTGCTTTTTATCGACAACTTTATCTAAAATCGCTCTTCTGAATTAAGCTAAGCAGACCACTTCGGTCGATCTAAATCTTAGCGTCACTTTCCAAGCGTCAAGCTTGTACTGAAAGAGTTCATATTTAACCACCCCAAAAACTTCTCTTAAAGCCAAGGCTCTAAAGAATGCGGAGACGTTATCGTCGTCGTTAAGGGGATTATTTATCGTCAGTAGGAGGTCGTTGTGTTAAGACGTCGCGTCCAATCCAAACGCCTGAACAAAACTGTAGCGGCTAACCGACGTAAACGTAAGTTAGCGAATACAAAAAGAAAAATTAGCGCTCGCAATCGCATTTTTGTGCACCTTGTGAACCACGCTTAATTGATGAGTAAACATCTGCACCATAAAACGCAGATGTTTGCTACTACTCTCTACTTTTCTTTCTCGTCCACATCTTCATGATCACTTTGAGTCTGCTGCTCCTTCTTCAACGCCTTGATCTCTTTTCGACGGCGCTTAAAAAAGGCCTGTAACTGGTCACGACATTCCGACTCTAACAATCCTTTTTCGATGGTTGCGTAGTGGTACGCCGCTTGACTAGAAAACAGATCGAGTACCGTCCCAGCCGCCCCTGCTTTCAAGTCAGGAGCACCAAAGACAATGCGTTTTACACGGCTATGCAGTAGTGCGCCTGCACACATTGGGCAAGGCTCTAAGGTGACGTACAATGTGGTGTCAAGCAGACGATAGTTACCCAGACTCTGCCCAGCCTGGCGTAAGGTCTGTATTTCTGCATGGGCCGTTGCATCATGTTGACCAATCGATTGATTCCACCCTTCAGCAATCACTTCGCCATCTTTGACCAGTACCGCGCCAACAGGCACTTCCCCTTCACTTTCAGCAATCGCGGCAAGCTCAATCGCTCTGCGCATAAAAACTTCATCTTGAAGTGAAAAGGGTTGATGTGTCTCTGCCATGTTTACCTCTATCGTCTGGGTTGGGGATTATAGCGGTTATGCGGCTGCAGATAAATGTTGTGCCAGATGATCCACCAGCAAACGAACTTTCGGCGATAAATGTCGATTGTGTGGATACAGCGCCCAAACTCCTTCACGATCATCACGAAAATGTGTCAGCACTTCGATAAGTCGCCCTGCGCGCAAGTGCTCATCAACGTAGTAATCCGGCAACTGAACCAAACCAATCCCTTTCAGAGCGGCATCCAATAGCACAACACCACTAGAGCAACGAATACGCCCATTCACTTTAATGGAACGACCTTGATGATTCTCTTTGAAACGCCAATGATCATGGGTACCGATCAGGCAGTTGTGTGACGACAAATCCGATAACGTGTGAGGCATGCCATGCTGTTCAAAATATTCCGGCGTCGCACAAACATGCAGATGACGATCACTTAGTCGACGCGCCATGGAACTAGAATCCTCAAGCTGACCCAGCCGAACCGCGATATCCACACCCTGCTCAATCAAGTCGAGCTTTTGGTTGGTGAGCACTAACTCTAAATCGATTTTAGGGTAGCGAATCAGAAAGTCATTCAGCAACGACGCAATCTTTTGCTCACCGTAAGTGACTGGGGCGGTAATTCTTAGTTTCCCTAGTGGAGTCTGCTGCATTTGTGTCACGGCTAGCTCCGCTTGATGCAGCCCTTCCAGTATGCTGCGACAATGCTGAACGTAGATCTGCCCAGCCTCAGTGAGTGACACTTTTCTTGTTGAGCGCAGTAACAGTTTTACACCTAACCGCTCTTCCAGTTGTCCGACTCGGCGGCTCACATTTGCGACCGATGTTGCTAAGCGCGTGGCGGCCTGAGTGAAGCTGCTGCTTTCGGCCACCGCAACAAACTCGTTCACACCTTCCCAATGAATATTGGCCATCACACTTCTCCTTCACATTCATTATTACTCATGTGTAAAAGTCATTCTCAATTTGACAGGATTATAAAACAATTTGGAATGACTATACTGAAATTCTTGGTTCGGTGTGCCTATGCACCACCGCTTAGTTAGACGCTTAAAGGAGCCTCTCCATGACTCAAGATAAATTCATCAAATCTCGCGCCGCTGTAGCTTGGGGGCCAAAACAACCACTGAGCATCGAAGAAGTCGATGTCATGCTGCCCAGAAAAGGCGAAGTCCTTGTTCGCATCGTCGCGACTGGGGTTTGTCACACGGATGCTTTTACGCTATCAGGCGATGATCCAGAAGGGGTTTTTCCAGCGATTTTAGGTCATGAAGGTGGCGGTATTGTTGAAATGGTTGGCGAAGGGGTAACCAGCGTCTCAGTCGGTGATCACGTCATTCCCCTTTACACCGCAGAGTGTGGTCAATGTAAGTTCTGTCTGTCTGGTAAAACCAACTTGTGCCAAGCAGTGCGAGAAACACAAGGTAAAGGCTTAATGCCTGATGGCACGACGCGCTTTTATAAAGATGGCAAGCCTATCTTCCACTATATGGGCTGCTCAACCTTTTCGGAGTACACCGTGTTACCTGAAATCTCACTAGCAAAAGTAAATAAAGAAGCGCCGCTGGAAGAGATCTGCTTACTTGGCTGTGGTGTCACGACTGGGATGGGCGCGGTAATCAATACAGCGAAAGTGAAGCAAGGGGATACGGTTGCGATCTTCGGTTTAGGTGGAATTGGCTTGTCAGCGATTATTGGTGCGCGTATGGCTGGTGCGAGTCGCATTATTGCTGTTGATATCAACGATAGAAAATTTGAATTAGCCAAGCAGCTGGGTGCAACAGATTGCATTAACCCTAAAGAACATGCTCAACCGATCCAAGAGGTAATCATCGAGATGACTGACGGCGGCGTGGATTTTTCTTTCGAATGCATCGGTAATGTCAACGTCATGCGCCAAGCGCTCGAATGCTGCCATAAGGGCTGGGGGGAATCTGTCATCATCGGGGTCGCAGGAGCAGGGCAAGAAATCTCAACACGCCCTTTCCAACTGGTCACAGGTCGAGTTTGGCGTGGTAGCGCTTTTGGCGGCGTGAAAGGTCGCTCTCAACTGCCTGCGATTGTTGAGCAATACCTTGCTGGTGAATTTGGTTTACAAGAATTCATCACGCATACAATGCCACTGGAAGGGATCAACGACGCCTTTGAACTGATGCACTCAGGAGAGAGCATTCGCTCAGTGGTTCACTTCGAATAACCCCTCCCCTATTAACATTGGCGAGCTTCGGCTCGCCAAAGGAGCAAGCATGGTTTTGACCCACCTTAGCCAATCAAAAGTTTTCCAAGGTTGGCACAAGCAGTACCAACATCACTCAAGCACGCTGAATTGCGAGATGCGATTTGCGATTTTTTTGCCTCCCCAAGCCACCAACCATCACAAAGTACCCGTCCTGTATTGGTTATCCGGCCTCACCTGTAGCGACGAAAACTTTATGCAAAAAGCGGCGGCATTTGAAAAGGCGGCAGAGCTAGGTATGGCTATTGTTGCCCCCGATACCAGCCCCAGAGGTGAAGGGGTCGCCGACGATCCCGATGGGCACTATGACCTTGGTCTTGGCGCTGGATTTTACCTTAATGCCACTCAAACGCCGTGGAAAAAGCATTATCAGATGTACGACTACATCGTGAGTGAGCTGCCTCAGTTAATTGAAGCTAATTTTCCTGTCACGGAAAAAAGGGCCATTGCAGGACACAGCATGGGGGGACACGGTGCTCTGACAATTGGGATTCGTAATCCAGAGCGATATTGTTCTATTTCCGCATTCAGTCCGATTTGCCACCCCACCAAGGTACCTTGGGGGCAAAAAGCCTTTCGCCATTATTTAGGGGAAGAGACTGGTCAATGGGCACAATACGATGCCGTTGAACTGCTCAAAGAGCATCGCCTTACACGTCCGTTACTGGTCGATCAAGGCGCTGCCGACCCCTTCTTAGAAGAACAACTGCAAATTGAGACGCTGCAACAAGCGTTACAAAACGCTCCTGCACATACTCAAATTCGCCTGCAGCCGGGGTACGATCACAGCTATTTCTTCATCCAAAGCTTTATTGCGGATCATCTCGCCTTTCACTGGCAACACCTTAGTACATAATGAAAAAAAGCCTGCTGAAGCAGGCTTTTTTCTTATCCAATGGTATTACATTGTGTAGGTGTATGGCGCTTGAACACCCAACGGAATACCCACTGCCCAGTAAGCAAGCAGGAAGATCGTCCAACCAATCAGCATCGCGATAGAGAACGGCATCATCAGTGATGCAAGCGTACCGATACCGGTTGATTTCACGTAACGTTGACAGTAAACAACAACGAGTGGGAAGAACACCATCAAAGGTGAAATGATGTTGGATACAGAGTCACCCACACGGTAAGCCGCTTGAGAAAGCTCAGGAGAAATACCCACAGCCATTAGCATTGGAACTAGGATAGGACCAATCAATGCCCACTTAGCCGATGCAGAACCGATAAGTAGGTTCACTGACGCAGTCAGCAGAATCATACCAACGATGGTCGCTTCACCCGGCAGGTTCATCGCTTTCAGACCTTCAGCGCCGTAAAGCGCCAACATGGTACCGATGTTTGACTGAGCAAATGCCGACAAGAACTGTGCACAGAAGAACGACATCACAATGTATGCGCCCATCGTCGACATTGTTGTTGCCATCGCTTTGATAATGTCGTTACTGGATTTGAACGTGCCAGACACACGACCGTAGACATAACCAGGGATGATAAACAGGATGAAGATCAATGGAACAATTGACTTCATGATCGGAGCAGAGAACGCCGTAATTTCACCATTTGGTGAACGCAGCGCTGAGTTCTCAGGCCAGATAGCCGCGATAAGCAGTGCAATACCTGCCATCATTGCCCAACCAGCGTAACGGAACGCTTTCGATTCTAACTCGGTGAATGAACCAAGATCCGGTGCTTTTTCCGCATCGTCATCAATCGGCGTGCTCGCTAGACGAGGCTCGATGATTTTCTCTGTCACATACCAGCCAATCGCAATGATGATCACTGAAGAAAGACCAGTGAAGAAAATGTTCGCCAGTGGGTTAACCACGTATGCAGGATCAAGAACCTGAGCTGCCGTTTGTGTAAAGCCAGCCAATAGAGGGTCGATACCTGAAGGGATAAAGTTGGCCGAGAAACCACCCGATACACCCGCAAACGCAGCCGCGATACCCGCAAGAGGGTGACGACCTGCCGCATGGAAAATGATACCACCTAGCGGAATAACCAGCACGTAGCCTGCATCCGCTGCGGTGTGCGATACGATCGCCACCAAAATCAGCATAGGAGTCAGAAGCTTAGCTGGCGTGAAATTCAGCATCTTCTTAAGGCCTGTGGTAATAAAGCCTGAAGAGTCCGCAACACCGACACCAAGCATCGCCACTAACACGATTCCTAGAGGTGCAAAACCAGTAAACGTGGTCACCATGTTTGCAAGAAAACTGGCTAATGATTCACCGGTTAGAAGGTTTTTGATTGCAAGAGCGTCGCCAGTTCGAGGATTGATAAGATCAAACGAAACGTTTGACAAAAGTGCAGACGCAGCCCAAGTAATCACTAGTGCCCAGAAGAACAAAATCGCAGGATCTGGGATCTTGTTCCCTACCCTTTCGATGAAGTTCAAAAAACGATCCATACCGCTCGGCTTCGGCGATGGCGCTTGATTTACAGCTTGGTTACTCATGGTAACTCCATAATCAATGATGTTGGTGCCAATGGCTTCTTAAAATTATTGTTTCAGCCTATTTTTCAACGTTTGATTCTATTAAATCCGTTTAAGAAAAGCACAAGGTTCCGAAAGTTTTTCCATATTTGGAGACATATTTTGCAAAAACACAATCAATGCGCAACAAATTAAACACAATCAAAAACCCTTTTTTGAAACAAAAACGACACCATATTGAAATACATCACGATAACAACTGAAGCACCTGTCACCATTTAACCACTCAATATCAACTCATCACATATCAAATTCGCTGTATTTGGAAATCATTGTTTTAAGCTCAATAGAGTGCGAATCACCTAGCCGATCCGTCCACGTAGTTTTTATCTCTATTGTTTTTAAGGCACCGGAAACACTACTGCTAGGAACATTCCAATACACGTTGTAACCACTAGCAACAGCAGAACTTCCCGCAGAGAAATCTGTCGAAAAGTCAGCCCCAGAAATAGATGACATAGCATCAGAAATACCACGTGTCCGAAACCATTCGAGTTTTTGTTCTGCTAAGTTGAGCGCCTCAATGCTCCTCTCAGCAAAATCGGCTTTACGCTCCATGTACACTTGAAGTTTTATCAACCCCAAGGCTCCGATACCAATAAGTAGAAAAGAGATCAGCACTTCTATCAAACTGAAACCACTTTGCTTACAAATCATTCCAGCTCCCCTTTTCCCATGCGTAAAAAATAACGGGATCAACCACCTCTTCTATATTGTCTCTATTGAAAGCAAAGTTCAGTGAGTTTGCGAAGTAAGCTGCATAGCTTGGACTATCTAAAACTTGCCCCCCAGAGAAAGTAAATGCCCCTCTTTGAAAATAAACAATTCGGTTTTTACTCAACCCTGTAAAGTGAACAACCTCTGCAAAATGATCTTTTGCTTCAAAGTTATCCCAAAGAGTATCTAAGTTAGTTGGTGCTGTTGTATGAAGTTGATACAGCATTCCAGGAAACGTCATCGCGCCATGTGCAGCAAAAATGCCGTTGTGCACTAGTAATAAAACAGGATCCCCTCCCGAACTAACAAAAGCCTCGGAAATATGATCGATCCCACCTTTAATCGGGTTACCGTTTGAATCGGTTGGATAATTACCATTAATTTTTGTGGAAGACGTAAATTCACACGAACCCGTTACCCATATTCTTCGCTTACCTGCGTTTATCTGATCAGCCACTTTTTTTCCACAATCCGTAACTATCTTATCCAACACGTTGTCAAAATTTACAGTGGCAAAGTTGAGATTAGTTTTTACGCTACTCCAATTGGATCTCTGCACTCTGAAAAGATCATAGAAAGGCTCCAGAGCGCCATCCTGAATAAAATCATCACCATATCCAGTATCTGCGGAGATATTGGTCTTGTGCGAAGCTTTACAATCTTTAGATTTATGATTGAAGCCTTGATATGGAACACTGCCATGTATCACGCCTTGGTTAGTGGCGCCTGATCTAGAGTGAAATGCACTTTTGTAACGGATTGCTGTACATTCCCATCCATCATCAAAATCACCAGGATCAGGTGTAGAAAAAGTAGCACTACCGTTGATATAGAGATCGGAGCTACTTTTCAGAGCACCGCTAGATGCACCACGACTCAGTTTAAGAGTTTTGCTTATCGTCGCATGTCCGCTAGAGGCTACTTTGCTCGTAATTTTATTGTTGCTATCGATAGCAAGATTAGACAGTCCTAATGGGTTTTTACACGTAGAAGGAAAAAGAGTAGTTGCAGCAAGAATATCACCTTGCTGTCTGACAAGCGCAAACGCGCACTCCAATCCCCCCTCCGCTTTCCAGTAACTTTGCCGTGACAATACCTCATTTTGCGCTCGTTTGATTTGATAAAGCAATGTTTTATAACTACCTAAAGTCGCCATGAGTGCAGCGATCAGCAATACACTCGTAACAAGCAAGGTCGTCGCACCTTGTTCACGATTTATCATTGCCAATTCCTCTGCGTTACTGAGAATGAAACGTTTTCTTTACTGGATGGGAGGTCGGTCAAGCGCGTAATCAATTCAATATCAAAATAAGCTGACGTCGCACCACCACCCGCTATATTTTTCTGCACTACATTGAATGCCTCTACCTGGATCTGGCTAGCCACAAATAAAGAATTACAGGAATTTACAAATGAACCGACAAAATTGCTCGCTTGAGCTGTCGTAATCAAATAATCTAACTCCTTTTCACATATTCTAAGAATGTGACTATCATTATCTCTTTGTTCATAAACTACATTCTTATATAGCGGCGTTGCTCCAGACATTTTGGTAAAATAAGCGTAAGCAATTAACCCCTCATCTGCACTATTGTGTGAATAGATCACCGTGGTTGCCCCTGATAGTCTGACCGTTTGACCATTACTTCCATCATAGCCAGCTCTCAACATGTCTGAATGCATCATCTGCGTAACACTCCTTGTGTTTTGCAATAACATCAAATCTTTGCTGCGCTTCGCTGACGCATTTTGTCCTTGAATAAAAATCGAACCAACAACACCTAATGCAAACAAGCCAATAGTTGCGGATATCATAAATTCGACCAACGAGGCACCTAACTGCCTCTTACGTTGAAAAGAAATTTGTTTAGCAACGAGGGTAGCCATAGTATTCATCACTCTGGTTATCACTACATAGGCGGAAACGGGCAGAACGATTATGCGCAATTAACTTAATTGCTTTCGTAGATTCACCTGTAGGGTAAAAACGGATGTTGCCCTGACTAGGACGGCCATAAACACCATCAAAACTGATCTGATCAGACGGGAACTGCGATTTAACTAATACTCCTTTGTAAGGAGCACCCGAAAGATTAAGCAAGACAGTACCAATTCCTGGAGTTGCATTGTCAGTAAGTTCAATTTTCCAAGTCCCTAAACTATCCCCATTAGCTGCGATGGAAATATGTGCCCAAAGATTTTGTCGACGTAATACAGCCTCCGATTTTGCTTGGATAACAAAGCCATGCAATTCATTTCCTAGTCTCTGCATTTTGGTTGTATTCGTAACACCAGTAAAACTAGGTACTGCCCAAGCTAAAATTACAGCCAGTACAGCCACTGTAATTAAGAGCTCCAAAAGTGTGAAGCCGCGAGTCATTTCCCAAATTCCTATGTAATCTATTGCTAAGCAACAATTCAACTTGCACCAATGCTAGCACCATAGAAAAATAGGAGGAAAATCAACGAGGAAGTGTTCGTGATGATTCGAAATTTTCCCTGCAAACACTACAATAAACACTCATCTGGTATGACATTGATCGAATTATTAATCGCCGTAGTCATCGTGGGGATCTTGGCAAGCATCAGCTACCCGAGCTACAAAAATTATGTGATCGAGTCGCATAGAACAGTAGCCAAAGCAGATATGGCAAAAATTCAGTTGGAGCTGGAACGTAGCTACAATAGTGGTTATCAATGGACGCAAATTCTATCCGGCAGCACTTGCCTGATATGTGACTCTCTCTCGGAAAGATATACATTTTCTGTTGCCAGTTCTGCAACCATTTCATATACCATTACAGCGACAGCGAAAACCGATAAAGGTCAAAGCAACGATCCTTGCCTAGCCAATGAAACGATAAAAAAAATGACGCTCGATTCAACCAACCAAGCAAAACCAACGGCTTGTTGGTAACAAAAAAGCCCGTTTGGCATCACCAAACGGGCTTTGTCGTACTGAACTCTTATCACATGACTAGCTGGTCAAATCGTCAAAGAACTTCTTAACACCATTAAAGAAGCCTTCTGATTTTGGTTTGTGCTTGGTGGCCGCTTCACCACAGCAAGACTCTTCAAACTCTTTCAGCAACTCTTTTTGACGTGAACTCAAGTTCACTGGCGTCTCGACCACAAGTTTCACAATCAAATCACCGATTGCGCCGCCGCGAACGCCTTTTACGCCTTTGCCACGCATACGGAACATGCGGCCCGTTTGGGTCTCTGATGGTACTTTCAAATTCACACGGCCATCGAGTGTTGGTACTTCCACTTCGCCACCCAGTGCCGCCATAGCAAAACTTACTGGCACTTCACAGTAAAGGTTATTGCCTTCACGTTCAAAGATGTGGTGCTCTCTTACGTGCACTTGTACATACAAATCACCCGCTGGAGCGCCGCGCTCGCCCGCTTCCCCTTCACCAGAGAGACGAATGCGATCGCCTGTGTCAACCCCTGCTGGAATCTTAACATTGAGCGTTTTGGTTTTCTGCTTGCGGCCTTGACCATGACACACATTACATGGGTCTTTGATGATCTTGCCTTTGCCGTGACAAGTTGGACAGGTTTGCTGCACAGCGAAGAAACCTTGGCGCATCTGAACCTGACCATGGCCATGACAGGTGCCACAAGTTTCGGCAGAAGTGCCTTTCTTCGCGCCCGAGCCTTCACAAGTATCACAATGAACCAATGTCGGAACTTCAATTTCCTTCGAAACACCACGAACGGCCTCTTCTAGCGACAGTTCCATGTTGTAGCGCAGATCCGCGCCACGCTGTGGACGAGCATGACCACCACCACGGCGACCACCACCAAAAATATCGCCAAAAACGTCGCCGAAGATGTCACCAAAGTCAGCACCACCGCCACCAAAACCACCGCCGAAGCCGCCACCGCCTTGTTCAAATGCAGCATGGCCATATTGATCGTAAGCCGCTTTTTTCTGTGGATCGGTCAGAATTTCGTACGCTTCTTTTACTTCTTTAAACTTATCCGCAGCAGACTCGTCACCCTGATTGCGATCTGGGTGAAATTTCATCGCCAAGCGCTTATACGCCTTTTTGATGTCTCGCTCTGAGGCATCGCGACTAACGCCTAATACTTCGTAAAAATCACGTTTTGACATGTTATTCGTCACCAATTAATTACTGCAAACGGTTGATTCCGCTTGGTGTTTGTATCGATATAGATAAAGGTTCGACGTTTGAAAACAATGAAGTCCTTTATCTATAAGTACACAGGTATTTACAAACTTACGGGCGTAAGAGTTACCCCAAACGCCCGCAAACAGGAAGTTCAACACCAGATGGCGTATTGCCATCTGGTTAAACAAGATTATTTCTTGTCGTCTTTCACTTCTTCAAACTCTGCATCAACAACATCGTCTTCTTGAGACTGAGCACCAGCTTCCGCTGAACCTTGTTGTGCTTGAGCTTGTTGCTGAGCGATTTCCATTAGCTTCTGAGCTGCAGCCATTAGCGCTTGGATTTTCGCTTCGATCGCTTCTTTGTCTTCGCCTTTACGAGCTTCTTCAAGTTCGCTGATTGCTGTTTCGATCTTCGCCTTCTCATCTGCTGGTAGCGCTTCGCCCGCTTCTTCTACTTGCTTGCGTGTACCGTGGATGATTTGGTCAGCTTGGTTACGTGCAGTTGCTAACTCTTCGAACTTTTTGTCCGCTTCTTTGTTTGCTTCTGCTTCTTGTACCATTTTCTCAATCTCAGCGTCGCTTAAACCGCCAGAAGCTTGGATAGTGATCTTCTGCTCTTTACCAGTCTGCTTATCTTTCGCAGATACGTGTAGGATACCATCCGCATCAAGGTCGAAAGTCACTTCGATCTGTGGCATACCACGTGGTGCAGGGTTGATACCTTCAAGGTTGAACTGACCTAGCGACTTGTTGTACATCGCTTGTTTACGCTCACCTTGTAGCACGTGAATCGTTACCGCACTCTGGTTATCTTCTGCTGTCGAGAACACTTGGTTCGCTTTGGTTGGGATAGTAGTGTTCTTCTCAACCAACTTCGTCATTACACCACCCATAGTCTCGATACCTAGAGACAGCGGTGTTACGTCTAGTAGAAGAACGTCTTTAACATCACCTGCTAGTACACCACCTTGAACAGCCGCGCCTACCGCTACTGCTTCGTCTGGGTTTACATCACGACGTGGTTCTTTACCAAAGAACTCTGTTACTTTCGCTTGAACCATAGGCATACGAGTCTGACCACCCACTAGGATAACGTCAGTGATGTCACCTACAGAAAGATCTGCATCCGCAAGCGCAACTTTTAGCGGCTCTAGTGAACGTTGAACTAGGTCTTCAACCAGTGATTCTAGCTTCGCACGTGTCACTTTGATGTTCATGTGCTTAGGACCCGTTGCATCTGCCGTGATGTATGGCAGGTTTACGTCAGTCTGGTTAGTAGAAGACAGTTCGATCTTCGCTTTTTCTGCCGCTTCTTTAACGCGCTGCATTGCTAGTGGATCGTTCTTCAGATCGATACCTTGATCTTTCTTGAATTCTGCTACTAGGTAGTTGATTAGACGGTTGTCAAAGTCTTCACCACCAAGGTGAGTATCACCATTGGTTGCTAGTACTTCAAAGGTTTTCTCGCCTTCAACTTCATCGATTTCGATGATAGAGATATCGAATGTACCACCACCGAGGTCGTATACTGCGATAGTGCGATCACCACCTTGCTTGTCTAGGCCGTATGCTAGCGCTGCCGCAGTTGGTTCGTTGATAATACGCTTAACTTCTAGACCCGCGATACGACCAGCATCCTTTGTTGCTTGGCGCTGAGCATCGTTAAAGTATGCAGGAACGGTAATTACTGCACCTGTTACTTCTTCACCTAGGAAGTCTTCTGCTGTTTTCTTCATTTTCTTAAGAACTTCAGCAGAAACCTGAGGAGCTGCCATTTTTTGGCCTTTCGCTTCAACCCAAGCATCACCGTTATCTGCCTTCACAATTTTGTATGGCATGATTTCGATGTCGCGCTGAACTTCTTCATCTTCAAAACGACGACCAATCAAACGCTTGATTGCAAATAGCGTGTTTTCTGGGTTTGTTACCGCTTGACGTTTTGCAGGTTGACCAACAAGAGTCTCACCATCGGTATAAGCGATAACTGAAGGAGTTGTGCGCTCACCCTCCGCATTTTCGATTACACGTGGTTTGTCGCCGTCTAGTACAGCAACACAAGAGTTAGTAGTACCTAAGTCAATACCAATGATTTTACCCATCTGGCTATCTCCAAATAAATTCTATTTTCTTTTGCTTTATCCCCTATATGGGGATCGACAATGGGGATTCAACCCTTACTCACAAAACCAAAATAAGTTGTGTGTTTCACTTATGCCTCATAAATAGGGGCGTCAAAAACCTTTTCAAGGGGCAACAAGAAAAAAAGTGATATTTTTTTATTGGATTCGAGTCATCAGATGGCGGAGTCAATATCCGCTCCGCACAATTGAAAGGATAATTTAAGACGAGAGAGGACGAGAATCTGCGCGTTGAAAATATAAACTCGCTCGCTTAACCGTCACGCCAACGGCGCCGACACCTGCCATGGTCAGCACAATACTGGGCCCGACCGGATAATCTCCCCACAATGACATCAAAAAGCCCGCGCTCCCACCAACAATACCAAGGCTTATCGCCGCCCACCAATAGAGCGAAGTTCGAAAGAGCAAGGCAAACAGAGCGGGCAAAATGAGTGCTGCAAATTCAAGATAAACCCCTAGGTTGATCACCAAAGGCGGAACCGCCAAAGCAAACAGCAGATAGAATTTTGCCCCCTCCAACCAATGAGGACGCTGCCATTGCACCCAAAGCAAACTGAGCGTCACCATCAAAACCAACCCAACATCAGCGATGTCTGTCCATAGCAAGCGGCCACCCAGCAGCGAATCAATCAACTCTTTACCATGTGCCTGAACGCTCACAACATTGATGGAAACGCACGCAGCAATGACATACAGCAGTCCAATCATGGCTTCCAAATGCGGCGTCGCTCGATACTCTAAATAGCTGAGTAACCCAGCCACTGGTAAAGTCAATAAATACGAAGCCAGTACTTTACTCAGCAAACTGGCTTCAAACCCCGCATAGAGCTCTACGATGATCATCGCCAGTGCCGAGATTTGTGCCATGGCCAAATCAATAAAGACCACCCCACGGCGTAACACTTGCCTTCCTAAAATGATGTTACTCACCAAAGCCAGTAACCCAATGGCCACTGGTGTCATTAGCCAGATGTGCACACTCATGGCGCACTTCTCAACTGAAGCAGTTGCGCAATACTGTCATCAATCAGCGCGATCAGATCACTGGCCTGCTCTCTTCCTCCAACACTTTGAGCCAACTGCACAATCGGCAACTGGCTTCGCTGGGCCAGCCAGTTGGCCGCATCCACAGGTTGATGGCTGGAGTAGACGATACCACTCACCTGACTCAAATCGAGCTGATTCAACTTTTGCAGATGCGCCATCGTCGGTGGCAATCCGGGCTTTGGTTCAAGATCCGCCACTTGTTCTATTCCCAACCAAGCATAAAGGTAGCGATAGGTCTGGTGGTAACCCACCACTTGCATACCTTGTAATGATCTTGCTTGCTCACGCCAAAAGGACAAACGTTTTTGCCACGCATGACGAAACTTTACCCCCATCCCTTTATATAGGGACTGATTGTCTGGATCGATAAGCGCAAGCCTATCCGCTAACGCACGAGACACCGCTGGCATATCGGCCAGTGCAAATTGGACGTGAGGATTACCGTGTGCGTGCACATCGCCCATAGCACGATCAAGCTGCTCATGTTTATCCAACATTTGCACATAGTCACTGACCCAAAACAACCCCGTTTGCCCGTTTTGTACTTTCGGGTTGCGGCTTTGTCTTTGCAGTTCAGGTAGCCAACCGATCTCTAGCTCAGCACCAGAACAGACCACCAGATCTGCACGGCGCATTTGTGCAATCAGTGATGGCCTAGCTTGAACATAATGCGGATCTTGCATCGCCGTGGTTGCGGAGTAAATCCGTGCATCAGGCGCGTGCTGGCGGACCAAATCAGCCCAATCCGGCTGGCAGACAAAGACATTCAGCCCTGCGATGCTCGGCATGCTCAAAAGTAACAGCGACAAACAAACACTAAAACGCATGAGCATGGTGCGCTCCAAATGACATCACGTATTGCACGCTAAATAAGGTCTCATCACCATCAACGTTTTCTTCATAGGTCACCTGACCACGAATGCGACCAAAATGGGAAGCATGCCAATCCAGCGCGACATCCCACTCTTTCAGATCGCCACGAGAAAACTCGCCATGCAAGTGATCACCATGAGCATGCACTTCTCCTTCCACAGTTTTCACTTCCCCATAACGTGTACTCATGGTCCAACTCGGATGGAATTGATAAGCCAGCTCCGCATACCAACCTTGTGCAGCTTGTTCCGCTCCAGGCACACTCGCCATTGGCGGATCAAATCGATTGTCTAAATACCAAAATTCACTGCTGGCTCTCACATTGGTTTGACGATAGTTACCTTCCGGTGCCCATTTCCAAGTGAAATCCGTACCGTATAAATTACGCCCGGTTATCGCGGGCCCATGCGAATGGCCAGCGTGATCATGATGATGGTCATGCGCACTGTGACCCGATGACTCGGAATGAATAAACTGACGACCATTGGCATTGTAAAGTGCACTCACTCCCCAGCGCCAACTGTGCTCCACACCTAAGTCTGCGCCAATTTGCACGTTCGCGGTATACACACCAACATTCACCGGATCGCTATACTCTGCATCCAAAGGCTTTCCGCTAAACGCTTCGATACTCGTCTGCAGATAAAAATCGCTCGGTGCCAACCAACTCATTTGAACGCCATCATCAAAATAGTGACCACCAAGAAATGCGCGATAAACAGCCGGGCGCTCGATAAACGCATCTTCATGCATGTGTTTATTGTTTAGATAGCCAATGTGAGAGAGCAATCTCCCCGCTTTCAGTTTGAATCCCAGCGGTAAACTGAGCGTTTCTATCCAAGCCTCTTCGAGTTCAAGCTCAGTTTCTCCCCCATGGCTCGCCAGTACCGTAACGAGCTGGCCTTTGAAGTGATGATCAATGTTACTGCTTAGTACAAGCTCAGAATGACCAAGCGAAAATCCCTTGTCACGGCTTCCCCAATGGCGAGATTCATTTTGATAACTGCCATCCAGAACGACGCCAATATCAATATTTGCGTTTACCGCTGAACTACTGATGAGCATGGCACCACACAAAAACAACCTACTCTTCTTTACTGCTGGGACTCTCACGACATCCATCTCCGATTAATTAATGATAATACGTCTCAAAACTATTGAATGAAACAAATGTTATGTTATAACATTTCAAAAATCAATCGGACCTACCTCAATTAATCTCGTAGGTTTATTCCATCGCTCAAATGAAAGGACATCTTTAAATGCAACCCCTGTTGACCACCAAAGGCAAATACACCGCACTCTCTCTGGCTGTCATGCTGACACTCAGTGGCTGTAGTGAAGGCGAGAACAAAGCAGACCATCACAATCATCAAGATTCAGAACATTCGCCATCCGCCATGAGCCGTTTGGTCGTCACAGAGCAAGGCAGCACGAACCTCTACGTTCTTGAAGGCAAAAATTGGGCACCCTTGGAACAGTTTAATTTACAAAATACGCCATCAGGCCTGAAAACCAGCCCTGATGGGCGTTACGCGTTGGCCTTGCAACGCAATCAAAACCTCGTGGAAGTTCTCGATTCTGGTATTGAAGCAGAAGCACATGGCGATCATTTCCATTTACACGTAGAGCGTCCACAATTACTCACTACCCAGTATCAGGGCATCAAACCAACGCATTACGATCTTAGTGACGACACTGCGGCGCTCTTTTTTGATGGCGACAGCAACAGCGGAGAAAACGCAGAGTTTCGAGTATTAAATGATGCCAGCATCGCCAATGGCACTGCCCTAGCTCATTACACCTTTGGGTATGCCGTGCACGGCACCGCGCAACTGTTTGGGGAACATGCGTTTACCGGCATTGTCGACAATGCGGCCAATCCCGCTTTGCCAAACAAAGTCGTGGCTCTTGAACAACACGGTGACCATTTTCACGAATTGAGCACCTCAACCGATGCGTGCCCCGCTCTTCACGGCAGTGCACAATCCAAAACACAAGTGGCTTTTGCGTGTAGTGATGGTGTGATTGTTGTTGATACACCCAATGCCACCCCACAATTCACTAAACTCGCCAATCCGGCAGGTTTAGACACGGGATCTCGATTTGGCACTGTGGTGGGTTTTGATGCTGCGGATAAACTGTTGTTTCTCACTCGTCAGGCTCAAGCCTTTTATCTCGCCCAAGGAGAACTGAAAGAGGTCAATTGGAAGTCCTCTCCGGAGGAAGGGGTTTTAGCTCATTATGCTGCTAACGACGCCTTGGTTGTGGTGAGTTCCAACGGCACATTGAAAGTGTTTAATGCCGCGGCGAATTTCATTCAAAGCCACAACATCAATTTATGGGAAATGCCACCAGCGTTGGCGGAAGGACAAAAAATTCAGTTCACAGAAGACAAACGTACAGGTCACCTTATTGTGAGCGATCCTGCCAATAACCAACTGCTGGAAATCGACCTTGTCAAAGAAGAGGTCCGTCAACATCCGCTTGATTTTGTTCCTCACTTACTCACTTGGGTAGGGACCGTTGAACAAGAACACCAGCATTGATGCTTGACGCTTGATGTACTCAATGAGCAAAGAGGGGCATCATTTCAAAGTACAAAAAAGCGAAGCCACTTGGCTTCGCTTTTGTTTGGCAGAAAAAGTGTGCTTACGCATTCGCTGTGGTTGAAGCCGCTGTTTGCGCTTCGTTCGCTGCCACACCAATTTCCCCTTCAGATTTCGCAACGATGGTATTCACCGCGGTATCGCCTACCACGTTAGACGAAGTACAGAACATATCGTTGATACGGTCTACCGCGGCAATAATAGCAAGGCCTTCAGGTGGCAAACCAAGTTGATGAAGCAGTACACCCACCATCACTACGCCACCGCCAGGTACACCACCGGCACCAATCGAAAGCAGAAGAATCGTCAAGCCCAGTGTAAAGATGTCTGCCGTGTTAATTGGCTGGCCAAATGCGTTTGCCACAAACATGGTCGCCAACGCAATGTAAATAGACACGCCTGACATGTTCATGGTCGCGCCCAGTGGCACACCAAAACCAGCCACAGACTTAGATACATTAAGCTTCTCAGTCAGGGTTCTCATGGTCACAGGGATGGTTGCATTCGAACTCGCGGTCGATAACGAGAACAAGATCTGCTCACGAGTCGCACGCAAAAATGCCTTGGGTGTAATCCCAGTAGTAATGCCCACCACCATTGGGTAGAAGAAGAAGATCCAAAACACCAGCATGGCCACAACCAACGCGACATAGCCTGCAACCGACATCAGCGTGTTGGCATCCAAAGTCGCTCCAAGTTGAATCATCAGAGCAAACACACCGTAAGGCGCAAGGCTCATCACAAGGCCAACCAGTTTCATCATGATCTCATTGGCCATTTTGAAAGTACGGATAGCAGGACCACCACGAGAATCCAGCGCTTGGATTGCCAAACCGGTCAAAATCGCCATAAAGATGATTTGCAGCATGTCACCATTGGCGAAAGCTTGCACTGGGTTGCTTGGCACAATGTTCACTACCAACGAAAAGATATCCGGTGTTTCCGTTGTGGTCAGTTTTACCGTTTCTGAAATGGTACCCGCAAGATGTGCATCCGCCCCTGGTTGGAAGATAAGACCAACCGTCAGCGCTGCCGCAATCGCAATAATGGTATTGATAATGTAAAGCGCAAAAGTTTTACCACCAAGGCGACCAAACGCAGTAATGTCTTTTAGGTCAACAATGCCACACACAATCGAAACATAAACAAGTGGCACAACCAGCAGCTTAATTAGCGATACAAACATACCACCAGCGCCCTCTGCGGCACCCAGCAAATAAGTATCAAAGATAGCAACGCCACTAAAGAGATACTGAATAGCAGTACCGATAAGTAGACCAGCAAACAAGCCTACAAAAATCTTACTTGAAAGTGATTTATCCATCCTTCACTCCAGAATGTTGTGTTTGTAATTTATGGTTTTGTAGTTAAAACCGCCTATATTTCAGACGGAGTTCGCACATAATACACACTTGAGTTACAAAATGAAGCGTTTGTTTACAATAATGATACAAATTTCCAATCAGAAATTAATTTTCAGTTAAAGGAAAAGCAAAGAATAATCGACTAAATCAAAGGGTTGGTTTGTTAGGTGCAGGGGGCTTTGGAAACATAAAAAAGAGCGGCAAAAGCCGCTCTGTGTGTTTGAATCGGTCTATCAGTTCGCTTATTTCGCAACCATAACCATCGCAGGACGAATCACTCGACCATTCAATTCATAGCCTTTTTGCATCACGAACATCACGGTATTTGACTCGTGATCTGGGCTTTCCTGAATCGACATCGCTTGATGCCATTCTGGGTTAAATGGTTGGCCTTCTGGATTGATTTCTTTCAAACCAAACTTACTGACCACATCAACGAACGTTTTATGAGTCAATTCAACGCCTTCAAGCAACGGTTTTACCGCTTCGCTTTCAGCGTCAGCCGCTTGAATCGCACGCTCTAGATTATCAATCACTGGCAGCAGTTCTTCAGCAAAGCGATTCAACGCATATTTACGCGCTTTATCAATTTCTTGCTCAGTACGGCGACGCATGTTTTCCACTTCTGCTTTCGCACGTAGCACTGAATCTTGCTGCTCTTTCACACGCGCTTCGCTGGCTAATAAAGCGGCTTCCAGTTCAGCGATCTTCGCCGCTGATTCATCGGCCTCTTCGTTCCATTCGATATCAGCATCAGTGCCAACAGCTTCTACTTCTACTTCCGCAGCGTCTTGCTGTTTAAGCGCTTCTTCGTTGATTTTGTTTTCTTCGTTGCTCATGATATCTCCAGAATTCAACTATTTGTCCTTAAAGCCCCTCACGTTTTATGGGCTTTATCTTCACAAAAATTCGCAAAGTTAGATAACTTGCCATTATTATGGGGATGATGAATCCCGATTCAAGCCTCTTTAGTGCGGAAAAGCTATGAAAAAACCATTTAACGTGATCGCCATTATCGGTAAGCCAAGAGATCAACAAGCGATTCAGACGCATCGCGACCTATTTCATTGGTTGAGTTCACTCGGCTATCAGGTATTTATTGACGATCGACTTTCCGCCATTCTCAATGATGTTCCCGAAGAACACTTTTCTGGTTTGGTCGAGTTAGGTGAAAAAGCCGATTTGGCCATTGTTGTTGGTGGTGATGGCAATATGCTCGGTGCAGCCCGTATTCTCTCTCGCTTTAACACCCGTGTTATCGGGGTAAACAGAGGCAATCTTGGATTCTTGACCGACTTAAACCCTGAAGATTTCCAGCACTCTCTGAAAGCCGTATTGGACGGAGCCTACATCGAGGAAGAACGATTTTTGCTTGAAGCAGAAATCCACCGGCATGGGCAAGTAAAAAGCCACAACGCCGCACTCAATGAAGCCGTGCTCCATCCGGGGCAAGTCGCGCATATGATTGAGTTTGAGGTTTACATCGATGAGAGCTTTGCATTTTCCCTACGTGCAGACGGTTTAATTGTCTCCACACCAACAGGTTCAACCGCTTACTCGCTCTCTGGCGGGGGGCCCATTTTATCACCGAGCCTGAACGCCATTTCTTTGGTGCCAATGTTTCCTCATACACTTTCTAGTCGACCATTAGTCGTAGATGGCAATCGCAGGATTAAACTACTGGTATCGCCAGACAACCGGGGAACGCAAGAAGTCAGCTGTGATGGCCAAGTCTCTCTTCCCGTTTCTCCCGGCGATGAGATTCATATCTATCAAAGTCCAAATCGACTTCGTCTAATCCATCCAAAAGACTACAGCTACTATCACGTCTTACGTAACAAGCTTGGTTGGTCGAGTAAGTTGTTCTAAATGCCCTTCCTTAAAAGGGTTAAGGCGTACCTTAACCCTCTATACCACCATCAAAAAAACACACTTCCATTAAAAGAAATTCAACCTCTCACTTGAGCTTTGCCTTTATGTTTTCTTCTTTGGCAACATCACTCTGTTGGTAAATAAAACCGCCTTCACATTTTTTCTCTTGGATATCTTTACTGTATAAAGAAACAGTATATACTGCATTTATATACAGTATTGTTCAGTTATACAGGTAAACCAAAATGCTGGCTCATTTAAGTGTTAATAATTTTGCTATTGTTAAGTCTTTACAACTCGAGCTGTCAAAAGGCATGACAACCATTACCGGTGAAACCGGAGCAGGTAAATCCATTGCCATTGACGCACTAGGGCTATGCCTTGGTGGACGCGCAGAAGCCAGCATGGTGAGGCAAGGCGAGGACAAAACTGAAGTCAGTGCCGCCTTTCTACTCGACAACAATCTTCACGCCACACGCTGGCTAGAAGACAACGAACTTTTAGACGGCAGTGAATGTATTTTACGCCGCATTATCACCAGTGAAGGGCGCTCTAGAGCCTTCATCAACGGCAGTCCGGTTCCCCTTTCTCAGCTAAAAGCATTGGGACAACTACTGATCAACATTCACGGCCAGCACGCCCATCATCAATTGATGAAGAGCGAACATCAAATGGCCATGTTGGATCAATACGCTGGCCACCTCAACTTGCTGAAAAACACACGTGTCGCTTACCAAAATTGGCGTCAAGCAGATAATCACTTAAAACAGTTGCAAGAGAACAGCCTCCAAAACCAAGCTCAAAAACAGTTATTGGAATACCAAATAAAAGAACTCAATGAACTTGCGATTGGCGAAGAAGAATTTGCTGAGCTCGAACAAGAACATAAGTTGCTATCCAATAGCGGAGAACTCGCCAGCACTTGCCAGCATGCAATAGAACTTATCTACGAAGGCGAAGACGTTAACGCACTCGGTATTTTACAAAGCGCCAGCAATGCTTTGATTGAATTGGCGGAGCTAGACCCGAAACTCAGTGCTCTTCCTGATATGGTCGCCGAAGCGATCATTCAGCTTGAAGAAGCCAACAGTGAACTCAGAAATTACCTCGATCGTATCGATGTAGATCCAGCTCGTATGGCCTATGTTGAGCAGCGTTTTTCCAAGGTAATGTCCGTGGCTCGTAAACACCACGTTCAACCTGAAGAGCTTTATCAACATCATCAAGATCTGTTGCAACAAATAGAAGCGTTAGATTGCTCCGATGAAAAAATGGATGAGTTAGCCGCCAATGTGCAGGTTAAATACCAAGACTATCTTGAACAAGCGGAGAAACTGCATAAATCCCGCTGTCGCTATGCCAAAGAACTCAACAAGCTGATTACCCAAAGTATGCATGAACTGAGCATGGAAAAGGCGGTCTTTAACATTGAAGTCAACAATGAAGGTACACATCCCTCGCCATTAGGCTTAGACACTGTGTGCTTCTTGGTTTCAACCAACCCAGGCCAGCCACTGCAACCTATTGCTAAAGTCGCTTCTGGTGGTGAGTTGTCGCGCATTTCTCTTGCCATTCAAGTCATCACGGCGCAAAAAGTCGACACACCTAGCCTCATTTTTGATGAAGTAGACGTGGGTATCAGTGGGCCAACAGCGGCAGTCGTCGGAAAAATGCTGCGTAAACTGGGAGAATCAACTCAGGTGCTATGTGTGACTCACTTACCGCAAGTTGCAGGGTGTGGTCATCAGCAAATGTTCGTGGCTAAGAACACCAAAAATGGCACCACAGAAACACAAATGCGCTTGTTAGACCAAAATCAGCGCGTGTCGGAGTTAGCACGCCTACTTGGTGGAAGCCAAATTACTGAATCCACACTCGCCAATGCAAAAGAGTTGCTGATCGCAGCGTAGTTTAAGCCTTCTTCAACAATCAGCCAGGTTCCTTGAGCCTGGCTTTTTTCTTCATAAATGCAACTCATCTCAAAATTCGTTGTCTGATTCCTCAATACTCTCCACAGAGCTTTTTACATCTGAGCCGAGCTTGTTTATTATCGGTCGCAGTATTTTTGAGGTTACTAAGAATTTAGCTATGCAATTAAAGAAGTGGTTGGTTGCCTTACCATTGGCAATGACAATGCTGACAGGCTGCTCGGTGTTAGAAAAACTGGTCTATCGTATTGATATCAACCAAGGTAACTACGTTGAACAACAAGCGGTTGATAAATTGAAATTTGGCATGACCAAAGCACAAGTGCGCTTTGTCATGGGGTCACCGATGCTGATCGAAAATGGCTATCCAAATACTTGGTACTATATCTACCACCATACGGAAGGACACAAAGAATCTATCCAGAAAAACCTTATCGTTAACTTCAACGATGATGGCACATTGGTGGATATCGCAGGAGACTTTCCTGCCAGTGATAGCTTTTTTGAAGGGCTCCGCTAAGCGTTATCGAGTCTCTTCCGCATCCATTACGATGGTCCTATAACAACAAACCCCGATGAATTCGGGGTTTGTTTTAGCCAGTATTGAAGCTGAAGTTAGTCCGCTTTGCGCACTGGGCTTGGCTTGCCGCCTGTGACAGGATCCGCCGCACCACTCTCTTTTGCTTGCTCAGCACGTTTACGACGAATCTCTTTGGGATCGGCCAATAAAGGACGATAAATTTCAATACGATCTTTATCGCGCACCGTTGCATCTAATTTCACCAAACGGCTAAACACCCCAACCTTATTTTTGCCAAGGTCAATCTCGGGATAGATCTCTAACACGCCAGATTGACGAATGATCTCTTCCACCGTCGCTTGTTGGTTCACCACAAGGGTTAATACACGTTGCTCCTGAGGTAAAGCATAAACCACCTCAACGTGGATCATCTCAGATTCAATACTCATAAATACACCTGCTTCGCACGCTGAGTAAATGCATTGACCATATTATTGGTCAGCTCATTAAAGATTTTGCCAAAGGCGAGCTCAATCATCTTGCTTGAAAACTCAAACTCCAGCTTTAACTCAACTTTGCACGCTTGTTCATCTAAGGCAGTAAAAAACCACCCTCCTTTGAGGGTTTTAAAGGGGCCATCGACCAGCGTCATCATGATCGCTTCACCTGGAACAAGATGATTAGCGGTGGTGAACGTTTTGCTGATACCGGCCTTTGCCACATCTACCGATGCGACCATATTGGAGTCCGACGCCTCGATCACTCGGCTCCCAGAACAACCTGGCAAAAATTCAGGGTACTTTGCCACATCATTCACTAGGGCATACATCTGTTCTGCACTAAACGATACCAATGCAGACCGGGTGACTTGCTTCATAGACTCTCCTCTCACAGCTTTCACTTCAAAGCGCCAAACAATTTTACTGTTATTCTGAGCCAGCGCAAACAAAAGCATTTCCTATCAAAGTTGCACACCGTATAATGGCATCACTATGGCAAAGAAAAATTCAAAACCAAAAGCGGGTAGCAACACTATCGCGCTGAACAAAAAAGCTCGCCACGAATATTTCATAGAAGATGAGATTGAAGCAGGCATGGAGCTACAAGGGTGGGAAGTGAAAGCTCTTCGCCAGGGCAAAGCCAATATTTCTGAAAGTTACGTATTTATGCGTGACGGCGAAGCCTTCGTTAGCGGCATGACTATCACTCCTTTGAATCAAGCGTCGACACACGTAGTAGCGAACCCTACCCGTGTGCGCAAACTGCTCATGAGCCGTCGTGAACTTGATAACTTACTCGGACGTATCAACCGCGAAGGCATGACATTAGCAGCACTTTCACTCTACTGGGCTCGCTCATGGGTGAAGATCAAAATCGGTGTAGCAAAAGGTAAAAAGCTACACGATAAACGTGATGATATTAAAGATCGCGATTGGCAACGCCAAAAAGCTCGCGTGATGAAGAGTTCACTGCGTTAAACTTAACCACTTAGACGCATACTACTGGACAGAAAAGGCTTTTCTGGTAGTATGCCCGAATTACCTTGGGGCTGATTTAGGATTCGACGGGAATTTTGCAGTCTGAGGTGCATGCCGAGGTGCGGTAGGCCTCGTTAACAAACCGCAAAAAAATAGTCGCAAACGACGAAAACTACGCACTAGCAGCTTAATAAACTGCTCAGAGCCCTCTCGCCCTAGCTTCCGCTTGTAAGACGGGGAATCACGAGGGGTCAAACCAAATCAAGCTGGCGTGGATTCCCCCACCTGAGGGATGAAGCGTAAGATATAATTCAGGTTAGCTATTCATTCGCGTGTCGGTTCGCAGGTGGTAGTGAAATTAAAGATCGACTAAGCATGTAGTACCAATGATGAATGGTTTTCGGACGGGGGTTCAAATCCCCCCAGCTCCACCAAACGTTTGGAAAGGGCGATAACTCTTTGAGTTATCGCCCTTTTTGTATTCTGTCTCTCAATAACTGGCTATGAGTACTAAAACAAGGTACTAAACGATGCACTACCTGAGCCTTTCAACATCTGGTAACTGGTACTTTCACGACCAAAATATCGTCACCTCTTTGTTCACCATACTGAAGTCAAACAGTCGCTACGTACCTAATCAAACATACCCTACGTAAGAGAAAGGAGACCGGCCTTGGAATCATTGGCGATTTCAAGACCTACGTCAAAAATTAATAAATAGTTCCATCCATTCTGTTCATCAACAATTTGGGCTTACA
The DNA here is from genome assembly GCF_028570825.1 of Vibrio sp. CCUG 15886. Taxonomy (NCBI): domain Bacteria; kingdom Pseudomonadati; phylum Pseudomonadota; class Gammaproteobacteria; order Vibrionales; family Vibrionaceae; genus Vibrio; species Vibrio sp. CCUG 15886. The sequence continues at coordinate 100,958 of NZ_JAQQBT010000006.1, forward strand.
GATTACGAGTAATTATTTACTCACAAAGAGTCTCGCCACATACTTATGAGTAAATAGTTACTCATAAGTTGAAAGATAGGAACTTTAAGAGTAAAGTTTTACTCATTGATAAGTAGAGGTATTGTTGATGGAAGAACTAACCGTACAAGCTTTTATCAGAAGTGAATGGATAGACATTGGTATCATCTCATTCCCAAAAAGTAGCCAACATAATTTCCGAGTGACTGAACTCAACTATCTCAGCGACTATGCGCTAGAACATCACGATAAAGATGACTTTCACGCTGTTTCACTAAACCACCCTGTCTCATTCTTTTTTAATGACATGGGTAAACCTGGATGGTTAAAGTTTCTAGACGATATTATGCCTAGCGGCGCTAGTAGACGGTACTGGGTCAGATATCTAGATATTGAAGACCTTAGTTCTGATGAACAAGACTATGTTTTGCTCAAGTTTGGCACAATGTCGCCTGTTGGTAACTTAAGAATAAAAGACTCTCTTCCTGAGCGCTACGAAGTAGCAGACAACCTCTACTTCTCTGTTGATGATGTTAAAAATCGAGCAGGTGATTTCCTCGACTATGCACTGCAAAGGGGCGCAGCCGCGGGTGGTGCAACAGGGGCTGGAGGTGAAGCGCCAAAACTGATCCTCCGATGTGGTCTCGATCATGGATCTGGCAGCGAAAAAATATGGATTGATCCATACCAAGATGACAATAGCAACCACGACTTACATTACTTAGTAAAGTACCCTAGAGGCTCAAGAAGCACCATCGACTGTAATATTCTAAGAGCAGAGTTCTACTTCTACCACGAGCTAACTGAAATGGGAGTTGAAACGATCTCCACCGACGGTATGCGCTTGGAGGAAGGATTAAACTACCCTTCCTTATGGCTTCCTCGATTTGATGTTCAAATTAATGAGCAGCAAATCGAGAGATTTGGCATGGAATCTGTGTATTCCATTTTGAACAAAGGCGCTGGGGTCACTCTTGATCACGAAACAACAATCCGAACTCTCATAGAAAAAATTACTGAAAGCAATATGGTTAAACACCAAGGGTATAGGTTTGATACCCAAGCTTTCGTCATTGAATGGGTGAAGAGAGATCTACTCAACATCTTGTTTGGTAATAGTGATAACCATGGCAGAAACACTTCATTCTTAAAAGGTGATGGAGTCATAAAGCTTGCTCCCGTTTACGACTTCGCACCAATGAAAGCTGATCCTGAAGGCATTCCAAGAACAACAAAATGGAAAGCCCCATTAGAGGTTGGCGGAACTTACGACTTCATCGGAATAGCGGACACCTTATCTGATCTCGTGCCAAAAGAGGTGTTATTACAAGAGCTAGAGATTACTGCAAGTAAATGCATTGACTTAAAGCAGAGACTAGCATTACGAGGAGTACCAGAACAAATCTTAGAGATGCCAGCCGTTGGACTTAATCATATATCAGAAAAGCTCACTAAATGGGGGCTACTATGAATAAGCCAAGCAATAAAGAGTCCGTACAAGATACCGTTGCTCGTCTAAGAGCAAACCGAAATCAACATCAGCCCAAGACTGGGACGGATGCAACTCATTCGACCAAAGAACGATCGCAACTTAATACTCCGACTAGATCGAAAACCTCAAAAAACGCCAAAGCAGTAAGTGCAGCAGAACGCAAAACAGAGGCAAACAAAATCATCAAACACTTATTGCTTGGAGAGCTAACACAAGGCCAAGCGTTAAAAAGTTTACGCATTAATATACTGGGACTCAAACAGGATGTGTTCGCAAGACTTGTAGATGTCTCAAGAAAAACACTCTCAGATATAGAGAATGATCGGGGCAGCTACAATACAGAGATTCTCAACAAGGTATTCAAGCCATTTGGCTTAAAAGTCGGAATGCTACCGTCTTCTCCCGATGTGTTAAAATCGCTACTAATAGATGGTGAGGCTGGGTAAATGTCCTGTATCAGCTTTCTTGTTTTAGATTGAATTGTCATAAGAACTCAATCTTTTTAAATGAATTAGAAATATGTGGACGCGGGTTCAATTCCTTTTGAAGCAGGAAATTGATGTAACATTTGATGCAGCACCAAATTGGCAACATCGATATAAGTTACTGAATTTATGAAAAGTGAGAAACCATTTCAACTCCCCAGCCCACCAAACGTTTGGAAAGGGCGATAACTCTTTGAGTTATCGCCCTTTTTGTATTTTATTTCTCAGTAACTTGGCTGTGAGTACTAAAACAAGGTACTAAACTAAATCAGGTTACTCGCCTTTCCGATATCGACGTCCTTGCGAACAACGCTATTTATTTGAGAGTAGTTCAGCAATATAAAGGCTAACTCAAAGAGTTAGCCTTTATTAAGTCTCTTCTATTTTTGTAAACCTTATTGCTCAAGGTAGCGCTGGGCGGCTTCCTTGCCCATATATTTGGCTAACGTTTTCAGCGGGACTTGTTTCAAGTTCACCACGATCAAACCATCCAGCGCGTGGTTAAAGGCAGGGTCCACGTTAAAACACACCAGTTTCCCCTTCATGCCTAAATATTGGCGTAGCAATACTGGTAGGCCAGGGCCTTTTTCCAAACGCGAAATCACTTTAGATAACGCTGAAACACTGGCCAATGCCGAGAGCAGATTCTTGTGCCAAAAAGGCGATGTGCTTGTTTTTAATGGTGTGGTGGGTGTCACTAATCGCGCTTTTTCTTGATCGTAATGATGAATCGAAAGCGTGGCCGCCATCAGTTGTCTAGCCACTGAACTGTAGTCATTACTGATGCTAACAGGGCCAAACAAATGAGTGTATTGAGGATGTTGCGACACAAACGCAGCGATGCCTTTCCACAAAAGCAGTAAAGCATTCAAACTGCGCTGGTATTTGATGGCAACCACTGAGCGCCCCAATTCAATACTTTTATCCAGCGTATTAAGAAAGGCTTCGTCGTATTGAAACAAGCTTCGCGAATAGAGCCCATCAAGGCCTTTCTCTACGGTAAGTTCATCCACCAGCCCTAATCGATAAGCCCCTACCAACTCACCTTCACTGTGATTCCAAACAAACAATTGTCGATAACTGGCATCGAAGGAATCCAAATCGCACGCCAAGCCACTGCCCTCTCCCACTTCACGAAAACTTTCTTCTCGAACTCGGCCAATTTCCCTGAGCATATTAGGGATCGCTGTCGATTCCACGCAATAGACGGCGTAGTCACCTTGCTCTAGCAGTAACGCGTTTGAAGGCAGAGCCGCCAGATCGCACTCTAACAAAGCTTTCTCAACCGGTTGGATGAGCGGTTGCGTGTACACTGGCGAGCAAAAGGCAAACGGTGGATCTTGCTCTGCACCCATGAGATACGTATTGAGCCGTAAGTAATGGACAATATCTCGCTCATGTTCAAACTCTTTCACCTCGGAATAAGGAATGGGATTTCCGATCGAAATGGCAATCGTAGAAGTACTCTTGTTCAGCAACTCTCGACCAAGCAAAGCGGTACGCAGCAGAGGGTGTACTTTTCCGGCTTTGTAAAAAAGCGCACTATTTTGGCCATTGATGTAAATGGGGATTGTCGTGGCTTTGGCACGAGTGACAAACTTCGCCACCGATTGGCTCCATTCAATATCGGATAGGGTTTCACTCCCCTCTCGATAGGTGGAAACTTCTCCGGCAGGAAAGACAATCAACACGCCTCCTTGCGCCAAATGACGATGAGCTTCTCGCACTGCGTTGGCATTCGTACGCATTGCACTGCGCCCTGCAAAAACATCGATACCGATAAACAACTCATCAATTTCAGGCAAGCGCTTGAGCAGTTGATTGGCCAGCACCTTTACATCTGAACGCACTGCGCCAACCAAATCAGCTAAGATCACACCTTCAATTGCCCCAAGCGGATGATTGGCCACGATCACAACAGGCCCTTGTTCAGGAATGTGCGTGACTAAGCCCTGCTCGACACGATAATCAATGTTCAACGCAGAGAGGGTATAGCGCATAAATTCAAAACTGCTTTGAGTGTTCGGACGAGCTTGATAAAAGCCATCAAGTTTTGCTAAACCTGTCATCCACTCAACCAGTGATTCTCCCAAGCCGAAAGGTGTATATCTGGGTAATCGAAATGGACTGGTTAACATACTTCTCTCTCCACGCGAGTTAAAACCAACATCAAACAGCTATCACTTCAGCATCGCTGGCCAATTCGCATCGGCTTGTGTGATGTGTCGCTGCGGTGCTTCGTCCCACCATTGTTTAATTTTTTGGTCGTAATTGAGGTAAAGCTTGCCATCAACAATCGCCCAGTATTGTGGATCTCCCGGAGCAAAATCGCTCTTTTCGGAAACGGCCCAAGCGCAATAACCGCCGTATTGAGGGGCGTATTTCTCTGGATTAGCGAGAAACAAATCAAGATGCGCTTGCGATGCAAACAACCAATCTGCACCTTTGTATTGCGTTTTGAATTTGGCCTCTCCTTTCACTGGCTTGTTTTGTGTGAAGTAAGCAACGGTGTCATACCCATCCAAAGCCTTGTTGCTAAAAAAGCCTGTGTAGATTTCATCAGCGGCATAGCTCGTCGCGCTCACCAGCATCAATAAAACAGCAAACCATTTTTTCATTGTGAGCTCCTTACTCAATGATCATTTGCCGCAGCAGCGGCAGGATTAATGTGATAACCGTGTTCCTCAAGTGCGCTTTCTGAGAGCTGTAAAACAGGCAACCCAGGGAGATAACTCATGCGCTTGTGCTGACGATTGACGCTTATAGAGGTAAAGCTCACGGTATGTGCGTCTTCTCGTACCATGCACGGGGAGAGATGCGGCTCTTTTGCCTCAAAGGCACGATGAAAAGCCAACAGTGCTTCGCGCGTTTTCTCTTTTGCGGTGCATTCCCGGTAAAGTTGCTGGCGATAATGCTGCACAGCATCGAAATGCACAGCGGAAGAAAACAGCGGACTATCTACAGGAAAGATCCCTAGTGTTTCACCATTCCATTCAAATGCCATGACATCACCAAAACGCGCCGTCAACGACGGATCAAACGCCAGCAAAGTAAAGGGCGCTAAGCGTTTCAACTGAATGGTTCGAAACACTTTCACAATGTCCTCAACTCGCTGATGCGGCGAAAGATGACGCAATAATAAACCGCGACTGACCAACTCCCCGGCAGGCACTTTTCCTTGATAGTAATTCAGCAGACACAAGGAAAGCCCATGCTCATTGAGCGAGATCCAACTGCCTCGCCCTTTGGGATCAATCGGCATGAGAACCGATGTTTGTTGAATGCAAATTTGCTGAGGGGGCAACGCCAATGGCCTTGCCTTTTGCTCATCACGATTAAAAAACAGTTGATAGCCATCAGGCTCTATAAGCCAAGTCACCGAACACATGCTATTCGCCTCGGATGTAAGTCGCGGTGGCTGGGGCAATGCCAAACGCGCTATTGGTTTCCACTTGCATCACCTGCGCCGCCACTTTGGCCATAGCGAAATGATGGTTGGCGTGCAGCGCCGCGAAAGCCAACTCTCGCTCAAGGGTTGATTGCATCTCAGCAATCCGTGTTTGATAGAGCGTCACTTCACTGGTCACGGAGACTTTCATCACTGCCGCTTCGGCGCTCAAATTCCCTAGCCACGTCGTGAGCTGTGCGATTTCTGCTTGCGCCTGTTCGATAGAGTGCTCAACAGCGTGACCACGGCGACGTTGGTTGTAGTCAATCTCTTCACTGGCTAAGCGAATCGCATGAAAAATATCTAACCAATGACGAAAATGCTCTCCAATACTGCTGCTTACGTACGGGGCCGCGGGTGTCACATAGTGACGATCTTCAATATCGAGTAAAAACTGCTGTGCTTGTTCAAGGGTTTCTAAACACCCCTGCACAACCGCGGGATAACTCATCACCATTCTGGCTTGTTGGTTGTCTGATTTGGCAATCATTAACATAAGGAAATTCCTAACAATGGGGGCTAATCGGTAGCGGGATACTGACGAACTAATTGACGCTCAGTTTGCCAAGCGCGAAGCAATTCACGGATTTTCGGCGTGCGGTGGCCCAGTTTTTTCTGTTGCGCACCAATTTGGAAAAGCAGTCGGTATTGCAAAAGCAGCGTAGAAAAAATCTCCAGCAAAGGCGTTTCGCTATCCCAGATATGGGCAGCCTCACTGCTGGCACCATTCACTTCCAAAATGGTGAAATTTTCTCCAGCCATAAACTGTTCAATGTCGGCGAACTTGATATCCAACCGTCCATAATGAAAGCCGTTGAAATCATCAAAAATGGCATCTAAACGCTGAGTCAACTCTGGGGTGATGTATTGGTTGCCATTGCGAAATATCGAACCACGACCGTGGCTTCCCGCAAACGCTAGCTGTACTTCTTCACCAGCGTCAGGCACCCAATCCAACTTGTTGCTGTGCCTTGGGAAATACAAATGCGTCAACTTACCTGCTCGAGGCGAGTCTTCAATTAATGTTTTCAGTGTTCGCTGGCCATCACCAACCACCGATGGCGCGTACTTCAACGTGATCGAAATAATCCGCCCCTGCTTTTCTTGTGGATGACGAACGTAAAACACCCCCGCCTCCGCCGAAAAAGGCGCTTTTTTCTGCAACAGAAACCGCGCTTGCTGCGGAAATGTGTGCAAATATTGACGAAGTTGCAGCTCGGTTTCGATAAGCTTCACGCCCGCGCCACGGCAACCAAGATCGGGTTTTGCCACTAAGGGATAAGTCAATCCTGCATCAAGCAACGATTGCTCAATCTCGGCCAACAGACTCTCAATCTCCTGCCCATGTTTGCTGACGGTGATGAAAGGAGAAATCCAGCGCTGCGCCTCTTTGCCCGCTAAGGTCAAAATATCGTGCTTAGACTCTCCCACCATGCCGCTGAGATGTATGGTGGGATTCGAAATTAATGGCAGCATGATGTCTCGATGCCACAAACCTTGCACGACACTCTGCGCCACAACCGGGGTATAAAAAAACCAGCTCGGTAGAAACTCATAAGGTGAAATCTCACGCTTGGGTGATTGACTTAACAACGGCATGCCCGCATTCACTCGGCCTTGTTCAATCATTTCAATGGCTCGATTCATATTGATATTTTTCCTTTTGACCAAGACTGGCTCACGACACGATTCATAACGGTCAGCAGTAAAAATGCGCCTAACACCCACCACCAAAGCCACGAGCTTTGTGCTAAGAAAGCTTGGCTACCTAACCAGTACACCGACCCAAACACCCCCCCGACCCAGAGCGCGCTGGCGAGTATGACCGCCAACAAAAAAACACGCATCGGCACGAGGCAATAACCACTTAGGGTGTAACCTAAGGTGCGCAATCCAGGAATAAAACGAATCACAAACAAACTCACAAAAGCCTTACTTTGAATACGCCCTCTCACCTGGCGAAACGCTTTATGCTTGAGCGTGTGATAACGCAAAAAACGGACACTTTGACCATATTTGCCCAACCAATAGAGCGCTAAATCGCCAGTAGTAATACCGACAAAAATGGCAACGATGGCAACCAAAGAAGGGAGGTAACCTTCCACGGCTAACCCTGCGGCTAGCACGATGGCAAGATCTTCCAAGAGATAGGAAACCAGCACGATGCCAATAAACAGCCACAGCGGCGAGCTCAGATGTAAGCTCAATATTTCTTGGATATAGGCGGCCAACATTTCCCCTCCATGAAGCCAAATGTCATATTTGAAATGCATAAGCTGCTTGAATAGACCGGAAGGGGATGAAAAAAATTACGCATTGAAGAAAAATACGCGAATGATCTGGCAGAGCGAGGTCCGCAGTTTTGCTCTGCTGACCATTTATCAATAGCTTAAAGAAGGAATCAACGAGGTGATTTTGCACGAACAGAGCACAGTACTGCTAGTGCTCGCATCTTCACACTAGTTGAGTATAATGTCGCCTTCGTTTTGAACCGCACGGCGCGGGCTCGGATAACGCAGTACATCGGTCTCTCATGGCCAATTCTGAGGAAGTAACATTGAACACGCTTTATCTTTCTGCCCTAGAGCAAAAAGACATCGATCAAGCCAAAAAGATTCTCGCCAGCGGTGAGCTCGTGGCGATCCCAACTGAAACGGTTTACGGCTTAGCCGCAGATGCCACCAATCCAGACGCTGTGAAAAAGATCTTTGCCGCGAAAGGAAGACCAGCCGATCACCCTTTGATTGTGCATATTGGCCGTGTGGAGCAATTGACCGATTGGGCGATCGACATTCCTGAAGAAGCGTATACTTTGGCGCAAGCCTACTGGCCAGGCCCAGTTACCTTGCTGTTGAAAAAAGCGCCCCATGTTACTCCCGTGGTTACTGGTGGCTTAGAGACCATCGGCATTCGAATGCCTGCGCATGACGTATTTGCAACCCTATTGCAATCTTCCGGTATGGCGGTTGCTGCGCCTTCAGCGAACCCCTACAAAAAACTGAGCCCCACTTCAGCCAAGCACGTTATGAATTCACTCGGTGGCAAAATTGCGGCCGTATTAGATGGAGGGGACTGCGCTCACGGGCTTGAGTCGACGATTGTCGATCTAACCGAAAAACCTTTCCGTATTTTACGTACCGGCCCAGTGACCGCCGCGCAACTCTCTGCCACATTGGGCGAGGAAGTGAGCTCTCCGGTTAGCCATAATGTTGCGGTACCCGGTAATGTTACTAGCCACTACCAACCCAATACCCGCGTTCGCTTGGTTCAAGCTAGCGATCTGGCACTGGTTGGGGATAAGAAGATCGCCTACCTTCACTACACGCCGTTCACTGCGCAAGAGAATGTTGAAGCCAGACAGATGCCTTCTTCCGTCGCCGAATACTCGCATGACTTATATCGCACACTCGATGAGGCGGACAAATGGGGCTGTGAGGAAATTTGGGTAGAAAGACCACCGGTGACCGAAAGCTGGTTTGCCGTTCATGACCGACTCAATCGAGCACAATCAAAACTTTGATTTAAAAAAGAATAACCAGAAAACCCAGCCGCTATCGCTGGGTTTTCTTTATGTATTTTTCCCACTTTTTCAGCCGTTGGTTCTGCTTTTTAAGCATTAGGATCATCATGTTCCAAATGCTTTAGGTACATGATGATCTAAATGCTTCTTAAGCTGTACACATCACCATTGCTGAGTCACCGCTCGACAACTGAACGGTTTTGTAAAATCCACGCAAGAACCCATCAGCACACTTGATTCGCGCCATAGACAGGCGTATTAACATCTCTTTATCGCATACCCCTTCTGGACAGTGACCGTGCAACATCTCAACCAACTGCTGATTTCTATGCAACCTTTGTTGGAACAATATGGCTACCTAGCTTTGATCGTCAGCATCGTGCTTGAGGGCGTTGGCGTACCGATGCCAGGGCAATCGCTAATGATCGCAGCATCCATCCTATCTTCTGATGGTGTGATGAATTTTTATTGGGTGATGATCGTCTCTTGGTTGAGCTGTTTTATCGGCAACAGCTGTGGTTACTTGTTGGGTTACCACTTTGAGTCTTGGTTGGATAAAAAAGGCTACATTTCAGGTACTAAGTTTCACAAGCTGCAACAGGCCATTCAAAAATATGGCCCAGCTTGCCTAGTCATCAGCCGCTTTGTCGAAGGGATGAAACAATTTATGCCACTGGCGTGTGGGATTGCCAAAATGCCCCTCAAAGAATTTCTCTTAGGCAACCTTCTCGCCACCAGCATTTGGGTTGCGGTATTTGGCTTACTGACTCACTTTGCCTTCGAACATTTGCATCAGATCACCCATTTTTACTCTGCCCACCACTTTGTTATTTGGGGGATCAGCGCCCTGCTCTTCTGTTCGATGATTTATGCTGTCATCAAACACCGACGCCGTTCAAAATAACCACGAATAGAAGACATGGTGATGCCTACACCACAGTAAAGGTGACGCTTCTCTTGTTGTTATTTCTAAAAGCAATTACTCACCAACCAATTTAGCATCATCGTGAATACTATAAAAAATTCATGTGGTTACCATTCAATATTTCAATTGCACAAATAGACTCCCTCATTAGTATCGAACAATCGGTATTTCATACTGATTGTAATTTTGTACTAGGGAATTTTATGAAAAGGCACTTTGAACTCATCGATAAACCCACTTTTTTTTGGCGCTCTAGCGCTTCTTTTTTCGGTGATTATTCCACTTCTTGTTTGGCCATCTCAAGGAGAATACTGGATAGGCGTAGCAAAAACATTCATGACCGATAAGCTGGGTTTTCTTTACCTAGGCCTTGGTTTGGCTGCATTTTTCTTCATGGTTTACATCATTTTCAGCGATATCGGTCAAATTAAACTGGGCGATGCCGATGAAAAGCCAGAGTTTGCCACAGGCTCCTGGGCGGCGATGCTTTTCTGCGGAGGGATCGGAGCCAGCATTCTTTATTGGGGCACTATCGAGTGGGCTTACTACTACCAAAATCCGCCATTCCAACTAGAAGCAGGCAGTGAAGAAGCCATTCGCTGGGCCGCCACTTACGGAATTTTCCACTGGGGGCCGATTGCATGGTCTATCTATCTGATTCCAGCTTTACCCATTGCTTACTTCTTCTATGTTCGTAAGCAGCCAGTTCTGAAAATTTCTGCGGCACTGATGCCTGTGATTGGAGAAGCAAGAAGTTACGGTAAATTGGGCAAAGTGATCGATGTTTTGTTTATTTTTGGCCTTCTTGGTGGCGCAGCCACCACGCTTGGTTTAGCTGCCCCTCTCATCAATGAAGGGATCAGCTATTTATTTGGCATCCCTTCAACAACACTCTCACAAATTGGTGTACTGCTCCTGTGTACTGCGCTGTTCGCCTATTCCTCTTATAAAGGCATGGATGGTGGTATTAAAGTACTCAGCAACATCAATTTCTGGGGTGCGCTCGCCTTGCTCGCTTTCATCTTAGTGACAGGCCCAACACTCTTCATGCTGGAAACCGGCTTAGATTCTATCGGCCGAATGCTGTCCAATTTCTTCGTTATGGCAACATGGGCGGAACCATTTGGCGGTTATGGGCCATTCGAGGATACCCACTTCCCTCAAGACTGGACGATTTTTTACTGGGCATGGTGGCTAGTGTTTGCCCCAAGTATGGGACTGTTTGTTGCGCGAATCTCGAGAGGGAGAACCATAAAGCAGATGGTGTCAGGGTCGATCTTTTTCGGTTCAATGGGCTGTGCGCTCTATTTTATGGTGCTGGGTAATTTTGGTTTATCATTGCAACTTTCGGGTCAATTAGATGTAGTCGCCATTCTTAACCAGCACGGTGCGACAAGAGCCATTTTTGCCATTCTGGAACAACTTCCGCTCAGCACTGTCGTGATCGCGGTATTCACTATTTTGTGCATTATTTTCACTGCGACAACCTTCGATTCGATTTCATTTATTCTCGCGTCCGTTGTACAAAACAATGTCACGGAAGATCCACTACGCTGGAACCGACTGTTTTGGGCTTTCACCTTATCACTCATGCCTTCCATTCTCTTATTCATGGGTGGCTTAGCGACATTGCAAACCGCAGCCATTGTGGGCGGTTTACCATTGCTAGGTATCGCCATTATGTTGATGATTTCCGGAATCAAAGCCGCAAGCTTAGACTTAGCACACCAAGAAGGTTATGAAGATCCCGTTATCAACATAGAAGAGTTTCCTGATGTTGATCCTTGGTCACGCGAAGGTATGGCACTGGCGAAATTCGAACGATTGAAAGATGAAGCGGTTGAGGCAGCAGAGCAAGAACGCGAGGCTCTCGCTGCCATCTGGAAACTGAAAAAAGTGATACGTTCTGAAGCGCTCTCTCGCGGAGAAAGCGGCTTAGAACTGGGAGAAGCTCCTGAGGAACAACTTACAGAAATTCAACGCCTAACGAACGCGGCAATGGAGGCTAAAGAACACAAACTGCAAGCATCTGAAGCGGCTCAAGCAGCGCGCATTGAATTTAACGAGCTGATCAAAGAAAAAGAGTTGCAATCTCTTCAGTCAGAATCACTCAGTTAATCACTCATCACAACCAAAAAGCTCACTCATGTACGAGTGAGCTTTCTTTCATCGCGTCATTTTCTTTACAAACACCACCACAAACAAGGCCATGGTAAAGCTACCAAGAAACGCCTCCAATGCCGCTATAAAGCGTGCCACGCCAACCGGCGATATGTCTCCGTAACCAAGCGTGGTAAATGTAACCACACTAAAATAAAGGGCATTAAGAAACTCCAGAAAATAGAACTGCCAACCCGTCACATCGGCATAAATCGGGTTAGCCGAGGTGGTGTCTAAGAAAAAGTAAGCCGCTGCACTGGCAAAAATCAGGAACAGTGAAAACAACACGACTCTAAGCGGGTCTTCTCCGTAGCCACAAAACAGATCAACCAATTTCGATAAAATCCGCTGCAGGCTGAGTCTCGGCATTTGATAACGACGAAAACGCATTTCCTTTTTAAAAAATAGCCCTGCACTTTCAAACAACCCTTGTTTTTCACACTGCTTGCGTACCCCTCGGCAGACTTCCTCCGCTTCTTGCCATAAGGATTTGGCTTTTTTATGATCGCCTTTTTTCATCGCAACTCGCGCTTCTTGCTCCTGTTTGAGCTCCTCCCCCCACTCGATATTTTCGAGACGGGCACGCGCCAAGTCCGCTCCGAGTAAATTGCAACCCTCTAGTTTTGCGCAGTGCAAATTGGCACACACCAATTTGCTCTTCATCAGTGAAGAACCGCGTAAATCTAAGCCAAAAAAATGAGCATCACTTAAGTCTGCGCGATAGAAATCGGCACCTCGACACTGAAACCCAACCTTGCTACCACGGTTAACCAAATTGAGATCAACCAAGTTTGTTTTTGCCAACTGAAATCCGTCTAAAGGTTTACCTTCTGCTGCCCATTGCTCAACCTGCGACTTGACGTCGTCATTGCTTTTATCGACTTTGGGATCGTGCCAGTAACAGAAACCAGACTCCCCACACGGTTGATCGCAGCACCAGCCATCAGGATTTTGATAGCTGCATCGGCCTTTTTCTGACTTCATTTGCTGCCCCTCTTGTCATACCGATTTGGATTTATTTGTTATGACCACGGTATAAAAGTAAGTGTAGGAGCTAGTTATTGAGTTGCCACTCAATTTGAAATTTGTTGCTTAAGCCAAGTGGTAAACGCTGCGGTGCTGTCATTTTTGCTGTTGTGGATCAAATAGTACCCCGCCTCTGCTCGGATGGGCTGAAAAGGAGAGACTAAGCGGCCGGTTTGCAACTCATCATCAATCAGCGCCATGCGTGCCATGGCAATCCCTACACCCGCTTCGGCAGCCGACATCGCCATATCGGTCCGGTTAAAGAAGTGTCCTCTTTCGGTTGGTAAATCGAGCCGTCTCTGCGCGACCCAACTAAGCCATTCATAATCCCTTGGCGCGTTTTCCCACGGCATAGCGTCGTGCAAAAGCACCACTTGACTCCACTCATCTAGCGCATACACGGCATTGTGCAACCACGCGTGTGTTTGCAAGTATCTGGGGTTCATCACAGGCAGCAAATATTCATCCAATAGCAACTCGGTATTGGCTTGACGAAACGGGTGTGGGCGGTAATCAATCGCGAGGTCAAAATCTCGCGTATCACTGTTCACCAAAGCCCCTTCGGCAAAAATTTGGATTTGAATATCGGGGTACTGCTGGTGAAAGCTTTCCAATTTTGGCACCAGCCATTTGAAGGCAAAAGAAGGAGTCAATTTAAGACGCACTTCCTGTGGGCGATTCTGCTCTTGCTTTAAACGTTGGATTTCCGCTGCCATTTCCCCAAAGTGCAACGCTGCACATTGATGAAGTTGACGACCTTTCTCCGTAAAGCGAATACCGCGAGAGTGCCGTTCAAACAAACTAAAACCAAGTTGCTGTTCTAGCTGTAATAACTGCTGACTCACCGCACCGGTAGTTAAGCAAAGTTGCCTTGCAGCCTCGGTTAAACTGGGGTACTTACCCACTTCCACAAAAGTATGCAGTGCCGATACATAAGTGCTTTTGATCATTTTTGCCCACTTGCGTTTAGTTTTTCTATAAGCAGCAATTAATTTATATCGATTGTTACCAAGTTGTAAACCTAAGAAACTCACGCTGTTTCTAATCAGGAGAAAATCAATGAAAGCAGTGGTATTGGGCAGTGGTGTGGTTGGCTTGATGAGCGCGTGGTATCTACAAAAAGCGGGCTATCAGGTGACCGTTGTCGACCGCCAAGCACGCAGCGCGGAAGAAACCAGTTTTGCCAACGCAGGGCAGATCTCTTACGGCTACTCTTCGCCTTGGGCTGCACCGGGCATTCCACAAAAAGCGCTTCGCTGGCTGATGGAAGAGCACGCGCCACTAAAAATCAAACCCTCTCTTGATCCTCAACTACTGAAATGGGCGACACAAATGTTGGCCAACTGCCAACTCAGTCGTTATCAAGTGAACAAAGCGAGGATGCTGGCAATTGCCAATCACAGCCGTGAATGCCTTAGCCAACTTCGCCTAGAGCACGATATTGAATACCAAGGCCGCCAACAAGGCACGTTGCAAGTTTTTCGTACTCAAAAGCAGTTGATCGCCATTGAAAAAGACATCGCACTACTTGAGCAAAGCGGTACGCGCTATCAACGTATGAGTGTCGATGAGTGCATTAAGCAAGAGCCGGGGTTGGCAGCCGTGAGCCATAAGCTGACGGGCGGTCTCTATCTACCTGACGATGAAACGGGCGATTGCTATTTATTTTGCCAACAGATGACAGAACTGGCACAACAGCAAGGCGTGACCTTTTTGTTCAATACGAACGTGAATAAGGTCAACACTCAAGGTAACCAAGTAGTGAGTGTGTCTACTGATGCTGGCGAATTGCAAGCCGATGTATACGTGGTGGCCATGGGCAGTTATTCCACCGCACTACTGGCACAACTGGGGATCACGATACCTGTTTATCCTGTCAAAGGTTATTCACTGACCGTTCCGATCACCGATGAAAGCCAAGCTCCGGTTTCTACGGTCATGGATGAAACCTATAAAGTGGCGCTGACTCGATTTGATGACCGCATTCGCGTGGCAGGCACGGCAGAGCTCGCGGGGTTCGATCCTGCGATTCCTGAGAAACGCAAAGCAACCATTTCTATGGTGGTGAACGATCTTTTCCCTCATAGCGGTGATTTTGCTAAGGCGGAATTCTGGACAGGTTTTCGCCCTATGACACCAGACGGCACACCACTCATCGGCAAAACCCCGCTCAAGAATCTCTATACCAATACCGGACATGGCACCTTAGGTTGGACCATGGCGTGTGGCTCAGGTCACTTGCTGAGCCAAATCATCACTGGCGAGCAATCGGAGAATCCGGCAGGGTTGGATCTCTTCCGCTACGCCAGCTAACCCAACACGCAATAAAGCGGCCAGATAAGCCATTAGAGGATTTATCTAAAATTCCCCAACATCGCAGAACTCATTTCATACAAAAGATGAATGGTTCTGCGATGCATTATTCTGCAATAAAAGTAAATAGCCACCGATATCCCGCATATTGTTCCATACAGCGTTTTTACTCTTTTCCATTTAACAATTTATTAGCATTTTGTGTTCACAGTCACGAAGGTGATATGTTTTGGATATTTTAATTAACAATTGCATTACAAAAAGATTAATATACCGAACAGAAAACAAACAACACAAACATCTAACAGGGAAAAATACTCATGCAGTCTTTAGTTGATTTTCTGAATGGAATTATCTGGAGCCCGGTGCTGATTTATCTGTGCTTGGGCGCTGGTCTGTTCTACTCCATCGTGACTCGCTTCGTTCAAGTGCGTCACTTCTTCGAAATGTGGCGCCTACTCCTTTCTGGTAAAAGCTCTTCAAAAGGGATCTCCTCTTTCCAAGCATTAGCCGTTTCACTTTCTGGTCGCGTCGGTACAGGTAACATCGCAGGTGTCGCAGCAGCGATCGGTTTTGGTGGTCCGGGTGCGGTATTCTGGATGTGGGTCGTAGCCTTCTTTGGCGCTGCAACCGCCTATGCAGAATCCACACTGGCGCAAATCTACAAAGAAGAAGACAACGGTGAATTCCGTGGTGGCCCAGCTTACTACATTGAGAAGGCCATGGGTCAGAAGTGGTACGCGTGGATCTTCGCCATTGCGACCATCTTTGCGTGTGGCTTCCTACTACCAGGCGTGCAGTCGAACAGCATTGGTAATGCGGTTGAAGCGGCATTTGGTCCTGGAGAGATGATTGAGACCGCCATCGGCACCTTCAGTTTTGCGAAAATTTTCACTGGTACGGTCATCTCTGTCATCCTAGCGTTCATCATTTTTGGTGGTGTAAAACGTATCGCAAACTTCACCCAAGTCGTGGTGCCATTCATGGCATTGGCTTACATCATCACGGCGTTCGTGATCATCCTACTCAACATTGGTGAAGTACCACGTATCATCGCGATGATCGTAGGTGATGCATTCACACCAATGGCGGGTGTCGGCTCTGCAATTGGTTGGGGTGTAAAACGTGGTGTTTACTCAAACGAAGCAGGTCAAGGAACAGGCCCTCACGCAGCGGCAGCAGCCAGTGTTGATCACCCTGCGCAGCAAGGTTTGGTGCAGTCGTTCTCAATCTACATCGATACTCTGCTCGTCTGTTCAGCGACCGCCTTTATGATTCTGATCACTGGCGCGTATAACGTTCATGGTGCAGAAGGTTTCCTCGTACAAAACATCTCGGCAGAAATCGCAGCCAACGGCCCTGTGTTTACACAAATGGCGATTGAAAGTGCATTGCCAGGCGTAGGTAAACCATTCATTGCGGTTGCGCTGTTCTTCTTCGCCTTTACTACGATTCTTGCTTACTACTACATTGCAGAAACGAACATCGCGTACATCCGTCGCAGCTTCAAAGTGAATGGTTTGATGTTTGTACTGAAAGTCGCACTGATTGCTGTCGTCTTCTACGGCACAGTGAAAACCGCGAACTTGGCATGGGCAATGGGTGATGTGGGCGTTGGCTTGATGGCATGGCTCAACATCGTTGGTATTCTAATCATCTTCTTCATGTCGAAGCCAGCGATCAAAGCGCTGCAAGATTATGAAGAGCAACAAAAGCAAGGCGTGACCGACTACACCTTCAACCCTGTAAAACTGGGTATCTCAGGAGCGACTTACTGGGAAGAGAAATACAAACGTAAAACAGGTCAAGATCCACAAACGGAAGAAAAACAAACCACCGTCGTGGAGCAACCTTCACTCTAACTTCTCAGGAAGTAAACACAACATCGTACAATAAGAAAAAGGCAGTGTTGCCCTCACGGGCAAATAAAAAAAGGGGTTAGCCATTGGCTAACCCCTTTCATTTCTGTTCCCAAAACGATGTGGCTTATGCAGCAAGCTCTTGCGCGCTCACGGCTGGTGCTTTCTTTTCACCAATAGGCAAAATAGTGCGGCCATATTCGTTGTTTAGCACTTGCGCCATAGCAAAATAGATTGCGCTCGCACCACAGAAGATGCCTTCAAAGCCCGCGATCGTGCCGATAAGTTCGCTGCCCGTAAAATCACGTGCTGCTAGCAGTGCAAACAGAATGGTCAATGAACCAAATACCACTTGTTTTGCTGTTGGGTAGCACAGCGAGCCAATGAACATGAAACCAGTGAAAATACCCCACAGAGCAAGGTACCAACCCATGAAATTTGCAGGGCTTGCTGGTAGACCCATGTATGGCATCACGATCAACGCAACCAGCGTCAACCAGAATAGACCGTAAGACGTAAACGCTGTGGTACCAAAGGTATCACCACGCTTAAAGCACATGATGCCTACGATCACTTGGCTTAGACCACCGTAAAAGATGCCCATTGCCAAGATCATTGAGTCAATCGGGAAGAAACCTGCATTGTGAATGTTGAGCAGGATAGTAGTCATACCGAAACCCATTAGACCAAGTGGCGCTGGGTTAGCCAGTTTAGTAGACATAAACGCGTACCTTTTCAAAAATGTTTATAAAAATTACGCGCGGATTTTAATGAAGCGTTGGATAAAAGATAGCTAGCTAAAGTGCAAACTAAGATTTCATATTAAACGAGCTGAATAAACAAACTCTGGCATAGCCAGAGTTTGTTTGAGGTTAGAAAGGTTACTGACAAGAAATCTCATCCCAGAACCAGTTTGATTGCGTTGGCGTCTCCCAAACTCCTGGGCCATTTTTAGCGATAAAGCACTTACCGTTGTAAGTCACTTTTTCACCATTCGCAACCTGCGTCACTCCCGGTTCCCACTGAATAAAGGTACCTGGGACTGGGGTTGGCTCTGGCGTCGGATCCGGTGTTGGCTCTGGGTCCGGAGTCGGATCTGGCGTTGGTACAGGATCTGGTGTTGGCGTTGGCTCTGTTGGTGTTCCCGCCACCAATTCCCAAGGCCCACCTAAGCTTGGATCGTTGCCTTGTGTCCACCATTTCGCCTTGTATGTCGTACCTTTGTAAGTGACTTGGTCGCCAGCAACGTAAACTTTACTTGCGCTCCACTCATTGCCACCCGGTTGGGTTCCTGGGTCAACAGGGTCTAGTTTGTCAACCACACGCACTTCTGGCCAACTTGCGTGCGAGCCATAGAAGTTAGTCACACATTTTTCGTAGTCGCCTGGTACTAACGCCGAATAGGCCGTTTGGAAGCCCACCAATTCACACTCAAAGGAATAGCCTCCTGGGCGATCGGCGTAATATTTCCAGTTGCCGTCCCAGTTGGTGTAGAGCACGTCGGTTGCACCATTGAGGTTCAAACTGCCATAAGGGGTTTGCTGCCAACAGGTGTTCTTCTCATCCGCTTCCACAGGGATTTGATAGTGCGATGCTAACCCTTCCCAGTAACGAATACGGTTAACCGGCTGGCCTTTGTCTTTATTCTGCTCACCACACTCAATACCACCATTGATGACGTTAATCGTGGTACCAAAGCCATAGCCAATGCCTGCGTCCACTTCACGCTGGGATGGCACCCAAGTACGGTCGATCACATGCAGCATGGCTGGTTTCGGCGCTTGAGGCGTTAAGAAAAACCAAATGGCTGAAGCGAGGTTTAACCAAGAGTCCGCCACCAAAGCTGGATTCTTAAGCAGCACGGTGGCATCACCATCGTACATCACTTCCGAAAAGGCCCCATAGTTGAAGTGGTAAGAAAGCTGTTTTGCTCCACGGCCAAAATAGCCCTGCCCCGCTTCACACGGCCAACGTTTGTTTTGCCAATCGTTTTGGCCACAACCCGTGGTGTAACCGGCTTGGCCTTCCGACCACCCCATTTCACGAACGTGAACTAACGCTTGTTGCCACTCTTCCAGACCTAGTGGGTTATCAGAGACGTTGTCAATCGCAATGTGGCCACCGGTTTCTTGCGCGAAATGAGCAAAGGCAGTCACGATGGATTTTTTACAGATCGCATCTGAATCTCGCCCGTCGGTGTACTCGCCACAGAAAGCAGGGAACTTACCTATCGCCTTTAAAAAACGCGTATAAGTGTATTCGGGCGCAGCCATATGAGTGAGAAAATCCCATTCACTTTGTGGGAAAACACGTTCAGTACGCTTTACGTTATCAGGGTTGCTCGCCGCCCCGGGAGCAATGGCTTCGACGATGGTATTCGAGCGTGTTTCTAACGCCTTCGACCAAATTGCGTACATGGGATCTGCCGTTTGCGCTTGCTCTGCGGCTTGCAGATCCACTCGTGAAACAACATATCCATTCGGGTTTTGAGGGTCTGGTTGGATATTCATTGCCGCTTGCGCTCCAGCGGCTAACGTGCATCCGATCAGAACCGACAGATGGGAGATCTTCATTCTTCCTTATCCTTTTTCTCTACACAAAAAATGTTACATTTCTGGCAGATTAGACCTTAATCCTCGGTAAAGTCAGAGAGATTCACCATTATTGAACAAAACTGCGAGTCATTTCAGCATCATGCAAATGGAACAACGTTCTACGACAAAGCGAATGCAGCCCCTGTTCCAAAACCAACAACCCGAGTAAACAGTAATAAAAAACCCCGAGAGTTCACTCGGGGTTTATTCGATAGATCAATGCAATGCGTTAACGCAAGATTATTCCCATTCGATGGTTGCTGGTGGCTTACCAGAGATATCGTAAACCACGCGTGAGATGCCGTTTACTTCATTGATAATACGGTTAGAAACCTTACCTAGGAAATCGTACGGTAGGTGTGCCCAATGCGCCGTCATGAAGTCGATGGTCTCTACAGCACGTAGAGAAACAACCCAGTCATACTTACGGCCATCGCCCATTACGCCTACAGAACGCACTGGTAGGAATACCGTAAACGCTTGAGATACCTTGTTGTAAAGATCCGCAGCGTGGAGCTCTTCAATAAAGATAGCGTCCGCACGACGTAGCAAATCACAGTACTCTTTCTTGATTTCACCAAGAACACGAACACCTAGACCCGGACCAGGGAATGGGTGGCGGTAAAGCATTTCGTAAGGTAGGCCAAGTTCTAGGCCAATCTTACGTACTTCATCTTTGAACAGCTCACGCAGTGGCTCAACAAGACCCATTTCCATCTCGTCTGGCAGACCGCCCACGTTATGGTGAGATTTGATTACGTGCGCTTTACCTGTCTTAGAGGCTGCTGACTCGATTACGTCTGGGTAGATAGTACCTTGAGCGAGCCATTTCGCATTTTTCAGCTTCTTCGATTCTTCATCAAATACATCGACGAATACGTGACCGATGGTCTTACGCTTCTCTTCAGGATCAGATTTGCCTTCAAGTGCTTTTAGGAAACGCTCTTCAGCATCAACTTTGATGATGTTTAGGCCAAACTTGTCGCCAAACATGTCCATCACTTGCTGACCTTCGTTTAAACGAAGTAGACCGTTATCAACGAAGACACACGTTAGCTTGTCGCCGATTGCACGGTGAACCAACATGGCTACTACTGATGAATCTACACCACCAGATAGACCTAGGATCACTTCATCGTCACCCACTTGCTCTTTAATACGAGCAACCGCATCTTCGATGATGGATTCTGAAGTCCATAGACGCTCACAACCACAGACGCCAAGAACAAAGTTCTCTAGCATTTGTAAGCCATTTTTAGTGTGCGTTACTTCTGGGTGGAACTGAACACCGTAGTATTTCTTCTCTTCGTTCGCCATTGCAGCGTAAGGACAAGTGTCTGTTTCACCTACTTTGGTGAAGCCCGCTGGAATCTCAACGACTTTGTCACCGTGGCTCATCCACACATCTTGAGTAGCTTCAAGATCTTTGAAAATAGCTGACTCACCAGACACTTTTACAGCTGCATAGCCAAACTCGCGCTCGTCAGAAGTCGATACTTTGCCGCCTAGCTGCTCAGCCATGGTCTGCATGCCGTAACACACACCCAGTACTGGCACGCCTGAATCGAATACATATTGAGGTGCGCGAGGAGAGTTATCTTCTGTCACGCTCTCTGGGCCACCAGAAAGAATAATACCGTCTGGGTTGAATTCACGAATATCCGCTTCTTCAACATCCCAGCTCCAAAGCTCACAGTAAACGCCGATTTCACGTACGCGGCGCGCAACAAGTTGAGTGTACTGCGAACCGAAATCTAGGATCAGAATACGTTGGTCATGAATATTTTTAGTCATTGAGGTTAATCTCGATATCAAATTTGGTGGATGGGGAGCCCATCTCGCTCCCCATAAGCTTTAAATTTCAACTCAGGGTCAATTAACCCAAGCGATAGTTAGGTGCTTCTTTGGTGATTTGTACATCGTGCACGTGAGACTCTTGCATGCCCGCGCCCGTAATGCGTACGAATTCAGCTTTAGTGCGCATTTCTTCGATCGTTGCACTGCCTGTTAGGCCCATGCTTGAACGTAGACCACCCATTTGCTGGTGAACGATCTCTTTTAGGCGGCCTTTGTACGCGATACGGCCTTCGATACCTTCTGGTACCAGCTTGTCTGCTGCGTTGTCTGACTGGAAGTAACGATCTGAAGAACCTTGAGACATTGCGCCCAAAGAACCCATACCACGGTAAGCTTTGTAAGAACGGCCGTTGTAAAGAATCACTTCACCCGGTGCTTCTTCAGTACCCGCAAACATAGAACCAACCATCACACAAGATGCGCCCGCCGCAATCGCTTTACAGATATCACCAGAGAAACGGATACCGCCATCAGCAATCACTGGCACGCCATATTGGTTCGCTACTTCCGCTGCGTCTGCAATCGCGGTGATTTGTGGAACACCTACGCCAGTAACGATACGAGTCGTACAGATAGAGCCTGGGCCAATACCCACTTTTACTGCGCTAACACCCGCTTCAATCAGGGCTTTTGCACCCGCCGCTGTCGCAACGTTGCCGCCAATGATATCAAGATTAGGGAATGCTGCTCGTGTATCACGAATGCGTTGTAGAACACCTTCTGAGTGACCATGTGAAGAGTCAATCAACAGTACATCAACACCGGCTTCAACCAGTGCAGCAACGCGTTCTTCGTTACCCGCGCCCGCACCAACCGCTGCGCCTACGCGTAGACGACCTTGCGCATCTTTACATGCGTTTGGTTTACGTTCTGCTTTGTGGAAGTCTTTTGCCGTGATCATGCCGGTCAATTGGAAATCATCATTCACAACCAGTACTTTCTCAACGCGGGCTTCATGCATTTTTTCTTGCACTTCAGCGCGAGTTGCACCTTCTTTTACGGCAGCCAAGTTTTCTTTTGGTGTCATGACAGAAGAGACTTTCTTAGACAGGTCTGTCACAAAACGTACGTCACGACCGGTGATGATACCCACTAGCTCATTGCTTTCAGTAACCACTGGGAAACCAGCAAAACCGTGCTTGTCGGTCAGCGCAACCACATCCGCGATGGTCGCATCAGGGCTTACAGTGACAGGATCCGTTACCACACCCGCTTCAAACTTCTTCACTTTACGAACTTCAGCAGCTTGCTGTTCAATAGACATATTCTTGTGAATAAAGCCAATGCCACCTTCCTGCGCAAGTGCAATAGCGAGACGAGCTTCCGTCACGGTATCCATCGAGGCAGAGATCATAGGAATGTTCAGTGTGATGTTTTTGGTCAACTGAGTGCGAAGATCAGCTGTGTTTGGGAGAACAGTGGAGTGAGCTGGCACGAGTAGTACGTCATCGAATGTCAGCGCTTCTTTGGCAATTCTTAGCATTTGCAATATCTCACAATATGTAGAGGTAAAAAGAACAATCCAATCTCATCGTTTCGCATAATGAGGGCAGCAGGCTTTAAGCAACTTGCTACATTTGGATTAGATATTGCGGACGGATTATACGGCCAACGCAATCGCTTGACCACAAATTTTTTAATTTTTTTCTTGCATTAACCCACTTGCTATGTATTATATTGCGGCTAACTTCCATACCCACGTCTACGGGATTAGCTTTGTCTTCTCTGACCAATCCAAACATCTTCACCGTCTCACGTTTAAATTCTGAAGTTCGTTTATTGCTTGAAAACCAATTAGGCATTGTTTGGTTAGTGGGAGAGATTTCTAACTTCTCTGCACCGGTTTCTGGTCACTGGTACTTCACTCTTAAAGATTCAATGGCACAAGTAAAATGCGCCATGTTTAGAGGGAATAACCGCCTCGTTTCTTTTAAGCCCACCAATGGTAATCAAGTGTTGGTCAAAGCACGTCTTTCGTTGTACGAGCCACGTGGTGATTATCAGTTGATCATCGAAAGCATGCAGCCAGAAGGCGATGGTCGTCTGCAACAGCAATTTGATGCGTTAAAAATGAAACTGGCCAGCGAAGGGCTTTTCGCCCAATCCAGCAAACAGGCCATTCCAGAGCACCCGAAGTGTGTAGGCATTATCACCTCGAAGACAGGTGCAGCGCTTTATGACATTCTCGATGTACTGAAACGCCGAGATCCTTCCCTACCAGTGGTCATTTATCCGACTCTGGTACAAGGAGAAGAGGCCGCCATTCAAATTGCTCAAGCAATTGGACGTGCAAACAGCCGTAACGAATGTGACGTATTGATTGTCGGCCGTGGCGGTGGCTCATTGGAAGATCTTTGGTGCTTTAACAATGAAATTGTCGCCCGCACTATTGCTGCCAGCCAAATCCCAATTATCTCTGCGGTTGGCCACGAGATTGATGTGACGATCGCAGACTTTGTTGCAGATTTACGCGCACCAACGCCATCCGCAGCAGCAGAACTGGTTAGCCGTGATAACAGCCACAAAGATCAAGCCTTAATGAGCCGTGAGCAAAAACTGCGCGCAGCATGGCGTCATTACCTCACCGAGCAAAATCGCACCATAGTCTCGCTGAGCCATCGACTAGAGAAACAGCATCCTCGCTATCGCTTGATGCGTCAGACTCAGCAAGCTGATGAGTTGCAGATCCGCTTACAACGGACGATGGAAAAGTATCTGGCACAACGAGAACAAAAGGTATCTCGTGTTCAGCACAAACTGCAGTTGCTTTCACCTGTTCGTCAAATCAGTGAACAAAAAAATGCGCTTGCACGAGTGGAACAGAAGATGATGGATGCAATGGACCGCAAGCTGCTAAGGTTGCGCCACCAGATCGCGATCGCGGCGGAGAAACTCGACACTGTAAGCCCCTTGGCGACACTGAAACGAGGCTACTCCATTACGCAAAGTGAATCAGGTGAAGTGATTACGCGTCAATCACAAATTAAAACGGGCGACACTTTGGTCACCCGCTTATCCGATGGTGAAATACGCTCTACCGTGAACTAATCCATGGCTTAATCTGTGGTAACGGTTTGGGCTTATTCTGCGGGTTTCTCTTTGAACTGAAAGCGAATTCTTGATTTTGATTTAAGCTCGTTGCAGTGATTACAGAAGTAATTCGCCGCACCGCACGCTTGCAGTTTCTCTAATTCAGCCTCACATTCTGGGCAAAATCCAAGCTTGGTAAACTCTTTATCACACTGTTGGCAGTGATACTGTCCGTTCCACTCCAGCTCCTGCTGGCAAATCGGGCAATGATTCTCGTTCATTTTCTTTTCTCGTTGTCACTATGAGATCAATTCAATCTTGCACTCACGGTTTGGTGAGCGCGTTTTACTTGATACATGCAGATGTCAGCTTGACGAATAAGTGCATCCACGTTGGCCAAGGACTCACCTTCCGCATAGTCCGCGCCAATACTGACTGAAACAGAATAATCCTCTATCAAGAAGAACATTTTGATCTTGCTTTGTAATTGCTGATAAAACGCTTGGAACGCCTGTTTGTGCACAAATGGGCAAATCGCGACAAACTCATCACCTCCGTAACGAGAAATGACAGCGTGTTGAGGAAACTGCGCCATCAACCAATTGGCCAAGTTGATTAACACGGCATCGCCAACATCATGGCCAAACCGATCATTAATGTACTTAAACTCATCAACATCAATAAAAAAACAGCCAATCCCATACTCACTGTGCCGAGCTGTTTCTAGCAAAGGTTCGGATTCCAAGTAGAAGATTCGTCGGTTGTAACACTGCGTCAGAGGATCGCGATTTACGTGATAGTGAAGTTGTTCTTCTAAGTGATACTTTTCTAGTGCTATCGAATAAAGCGCAGCGAGAAGATCCAAGATTTCCAGTTCTTCTTTTGCTGGTTTAGAAGGCATGTCGCTGTAAATGGCAAAGGTGCCCAGCACTTTATCTTGTCGGGAAACAATCGGGACGGACCAACATGCCGCCACATTCGCCGCTTTCGCTAACTCGGCATAGGGCTGCCAATTCGGGTGACTCTCAATATCACTCACGACCACGGACTTTCCGCTATAAGCTGCAGCTCCACACGATCCTATCCTTTCACCAATCTCGACACCTTCAATTGCTTGATTGTAAAAATCAGGAAGATTCGGGGCGTATTCAAGATGCAGCGTATTGTGCTGCGGATCCAGCTTCAAAATCGAGGCCTTACGAGATCCAAACAGATGCTCTGACAAGGATACAATTTCTCGATTTAACTGATCTTTCTCCAATCCTAAGGCTAACTTCCCCAACAATTGATTGATCGACCTATGGGCGTCCAAAAGTCTCATGCTATCCATAACAGCGCTCTAGTGTACTAACTTTACTCAATATTATTATGATTTACCCTAGTGTTGTTGATTCACTCAGCAACTCTAGGGTATGGTTAGCTGGAGTTTAACAGAACGATAACATCAATAATCAGACCTTAAACACGCTTATCGGATCTTATCTTGATCGTCTGGTTATTTTATTTTGATCAGCGATCTGCCTAAAAAAGAACATTTATATAACCACACCCCGAAAGCATAAGTTACATATGCTGCATTTCAATTTTAAACAACACAAAAATCTATATAGGCATATTTGAATCTGTATTTTTGGTTTTTTATATAAAGATCATTTTTCTCTGTTGGGCGTGACTTGCGTGTGCATTTCAATGGTCTGCTCATCCAACAGCACCAATGTAACGGCAATCTCTTTCATTTCGAACAGCCCAGCAGCATGCGTTCCCCCACAAGGGATAATCGCCGTTGAGGCTTCTCCCAAATCACATTGCCAGTAACGAGAGTCGGTTAAATATTCGCCATGACAGTTCATGAATATTTCGGATCCGCGAGCAAGCCAGTGCTCAAGCTGTACATTGACCTCGGATTCAATCTCTTGAATATTTTCCACAACATCAGCACTGTTCAGCCCTCTTTTGCGTAGCGTTTTTCCCAGTCGATAGGTGTCTAGACAACACTCTGGCGTCACAACGCTACTCTCTTGAGCATAACTGTTAAAATCATAGTAACCATGAGGGTCTTTGCGATCGGCATCTTTGCGCCAGTAACCTTGCGCCAAGACTTTATTCAATGCCAGATAGGCTAAATGCCCTGCACTGTGACCTCGACTCAGGCTTTGTTGATATTCTTTGTCGACACTCAATCGTACTTTGCTTCCAACAGAAAGTTGCCCGCGCTCGGCTTCAATTTCATGAACCACTACGAAGCTCCATCCCTCAGTATCTCGCTTTACAGGTATCGCTTGATCAACAAACAGGCGCCCTGTAGAGCACTCTACAGCGCCAACCCAACAACCGATGATGGGCCACTCTTTGCCATCCGCGATAAGACTTCCCCGATCTGCAGGGTGATCTGGCCAAATATGACTAACCGGATGAAATGGAGTGTGCTGAGTCACGACATAAAGAGAATGTTCATTGGCTGAAGTGAGTACAATGTCACTCTCCAACTGCCAGGTCTGATGACAAAAGCGAACCTTAGTGGGTGTTATCTGCATATTTCTTATCTCAACAAATGATGTGGCATGTTATCCATATTGGGAAACGGAAAATAAAAAAATGCCCAAGTAAAACTTGGGCATCAAAAACAGTTCAGATTATTTCTTGCGATTTTTTACCGCACTCATCATGCGCTTACGTGCACGCTCTTGAGAAAGGGTCATCTTATTAACACGGTTCTCAAACGGGTTATCACTGTTTTGGAACTGAATACGAATCGGCGTACCCATGATATCTAGTGACTTACGGAAGTAGTTCATTAGATAACGTTTGTAAGAATCCGGCAATTCACGAACTTGGTTACCATGGATCACCACGATTGGTGGGTTATAACCACCTGCGTGCGCATATTTCAGTTTCACACGACGGCCACGAACCATCGGCGGTTGGTGATCTTCCGTTGCCATCTTCATGATACGCGTCAGTACCGATGTCCCTACACGAGTGGTTGCAGAGCGGTAAGCTTCTTGAACTGATTCAAACAAATGGCCTACGCCAGTACCGTGCAACGCAGAGATAAAGTGGATGCGAGCAAAATCGACGAAGCCAAGACGACGATCGAGCTCTTTCTTCACATTCTCTTTCACTTCGTTATCCAAGCCATCCCACTTGTTCACGGCCAGTACGATAGAACGACCCGCATTAAGTGCGAAGCCCAATAAGCTCAAATCCTGATCCGAGATGTTTTCTCGAGCGTCAATCACTAACAGTACAACGTTGGCATCTTCAACGGCTTTCAATGTTTTAACAACAGAGAATTTTTCAACCGTTTCATGTACTTTACCGCGACGACGAACACCTGCGGTGTCGATCAACACGTATTCGCGACCATCACGTTCCATTGGAATGTAAATGGAGTCACGCGTGGTTCCAGGCATGTCGTACACAACAACGCGTTCTTCACCCAAAATACGGTTAGTCAGCGTTGATTTACCCACGTTTGGACGACCAATAATAGCAAGCTTAATTGGCTGGTCTTGCAGTCGCTTCAGTGACTCTTCGGCATCTTCTTCAGAGTACTCTTGCTGTTCTGCTTCTTCATCTTCCATATTGGTCAGATCTTCGATCTCACCTTCGCTGTTAGCACTGAGAAGATTGTCAAAGAATGGATCGAGTGCACGTTCAATCAGCGCAGTCACACCACGACCATGCGCTGCGGCAATTTGGTACATCTCATCAACGCCCAGTTGCCAAAAGTCTGCGCTGGCAGCATCCGCATCAATGCCATCCACTTTGTTTACCACCAGCATGGTGGCTTTTTCGATTTTACGTAAATGGGCAGCAATCGCCTCATCGGATGGCGTCAATCCTGCGCGACCATCCACCATGAACAACACAACGTCAGCTTCGCGGATCGCAGCAAGTGACTGTTCTGCCATTTTGGTTTCAACGCCTTCTTCAGAACCATCGATACCACCCGTATCAATCACAATAAAGTCGTGCTCACCTACTTTGGCTTGACCATATTTACGGTCACGAGTCAGACCTGGAAAGTCCGCCACCAATGCGTCACGAGAGCGAGTCAATCGGTTAAACAACGTAGATTTACCTACGTTTGGACGACCGACTAGAGCAACAACAGGTATCATAACAACCTCTACAATAATCTTTGATCTGTAGTTATAGGTAACCACTTGCTTGATAGCACTTCAAACCAGCTTTTTACCTATAACCACAATCGTCTTGTCACGACTGCAATGTTGAACGTTGCAGCGTGTTATTAAAAATTAGCAACAAAACGGCTCCTAACTGTCACCAGCCAGGAGCCGAATGTGAATTATATCACGATATTATTCGTTGATCGTCAGTTTCTTTACATCGCCATTGCGCGTTGTAATGACATAGCCATCTGGCAATACTGTTGGACCAACGGCGAAACCACTGTCATTGATCATCTGCTGAGCCACGAACTCACCAGTAGTACGATCTAACCAATGCAAGTAGCCTTGGCTGTCTCCAACAACTAAGTAGTTGTTCACCATGACTGGAGCGGTCAACAAACGATACTCTAGCTGTTCATTTTGCCACAGCTCGGTTCCGCTACGTGCATCGACAGCAACCACATGATCTTTGTCAGTGACGACAAAAAGTCGACTGCCATCGGTCGCCATATCAATGGCTGACGAATAATTACGTTTCCAAACGGCATTGCCTGAACGTAAATCGAGTGCGATAAGTTGGCCATTGTAACCGACAACGTAAAGCATACCGCCAAGCACGATTGGCGATGAATCCACATCCACTAAACGATCGATTTCAGTCGCGCCTTTTGGTGTACCAACAGGCTGTTGCCAGATCAACTGACCACGCTCAACAATAGCAGCCGCTAAACGGCCATTCGCCGTTCCCCAAAACACACCACCGGATACCGCCGTCGGCGTACTATCGCCGCGCAGAGTCAAGTTAGGTACTTCAGTGCTGATGGTCCACTTTTGTTCGCCATTATCTTGGTCGAAGGCCATCAATACGCCATTGCTGGTATTCACAATCACTAGACCATTTTCAGCAACGGGCTTTGCTAAGATTTCGCCGACCACAGAGATGCGCCAAGAGACCTCACCAGTCGCTTCGTCCAAAGCGATCAGATCACCATTTTCACTGCCAATGTAGACATGGCCGTAAGCCGCAGTTAAGCCACCAGACAATCTCGCTGTATCGCCTTGCTTGACGTTTTGGCTCCACAGTTGCTTACCTGATGTCGGATCCAGAGCTCTCACCACACCATCACGACTGGCGATAAATAGCTTGTCGTAAGCATATTCAGGAGAGAGTTTAGAGAAATAATGGCCTACACCATTCCCCACACTGGTACTCCAAGCAGATTGCGGAGTGAACTGGCTATTCACCTGTGGCAATGGCGCCATTACAATGGTGTCTTCCTCACTGGCACAACCCGCCAACACACCCACTGTAATCATGCCTAATAAGGCTTTCCTGACCATTTTCTTCATGCCATGAAGTCCTTATTTTGCCAGATCATCCAATTTCATTTGCAGAGTTTGACCTGCATCAGCGGCTTGTTGCGCTTCAGAGTAAGCGGCATAAGCGGCTTCTTTGTCACCCTGACGCAAAGCAATATCACCACGCAATTCTGCTACACGACCCGTCCAGCTAGCGTCTGTCACTTTTGCTAACTCAGCTTTTGCTGCATCAAAATTGCCTAACTCTGCTTCTACTCGCGCAATACGGTAAGTCGTTAACGGAATAAGCGCCGCATCTTTGCTGTTGCTCTGAGCCCATTTTAGCTGGGTCAGCGCAGCATTAAGATCACCAGCGGTTACTTGTGCCTTAGCCAGTTGTAACGCTGCTAGTACCGAATACTCTTTGACGTCATTAGAGGCAATGAAAGCTTCAACATCCGCAGCCGCTTCAGCGCCTTTCGCCTGTAATGCATTAATTGCGGAAGTATAATTTTGTGAAGCAGCTTCACGCGCTTGCGTTACGCTATCTTGGTAGTAACGCCAGCCAAATAGACCACCGAGACCAACAACGGCACCGATGATCACGGCTTTGCCGTTCTCTTTCCACCAATCTTTTATCGCTTCAACTTGTTCTTCTTCAGTATTGTAAACTTCCACTTCCTGTCCTCTTTAAAACTGATTCAATGGCAGCGAAACCGCTGCCATTGTTGTGACTGCTGCCAGAGCTTAAATCAGCTCAGCAATTTTGCTGGCAATCTCTTGCTGTGAATACGTAACTTGCTCACCACCAGCGAGATCTTTCAATACAACGGTGTTGTCTGAAACTTCATTCTCACCCAGTACTAGGGCAACAACCGCGCCCACTTTGTCAGCACGTTTAAATTGTTTCTTAAAGTTACCACCACCAAAGTGGTTCATCACGCGAACCCCAGGAATGGCTTCACGAACTTGTTCCGCCAACTTCATGCCAGCCATCATAGTGCCTTCACCCGCAGTGACGACGTAAACGTCCACACTACGACGAACATCCGTCAGCTCTAACGTTTCCAACATTAGCACTAAACGCTCTAAGCCCATTGCAAAACCCACCGCTGGTGTAGCTTTGCCACCAAGTTGCTCGACTAGGCCATCGTAACGGCCACCACCACAAACGGTACCTTGAGAGCCTAGGCTTTCCGTGATCCATTCAAAAACCGTGCGGTTGTAGTAATCCAGGCCACGAACTAAGCGTTCGTTGACTGTGTATTCGATACCCGCCGCGTCAAGAAGTTCACACAAACCCGCAAAATGTTGCGTTGACTCTGGATCTAAGTAGTCAGACAAACGTGGCGCATCACCCAAAATCGCTTGTACATCTGGATTCTTGGTATCCAATACACGTAGTGGGTTAGTATGCATACGACGTTTGCAATCTTCATCCAGCACATCGATATGTTGCTCAAGAAATGCGATCAGTGCAGTGCGATAGTTTGCGCGCGCTTCCAACGAACCAATCGAGTTCAGCTCTAGACGCACATGTTTATCAATGCCAAGTTCACGCCAAAGACGCGCAGTCATCATGATCAGCTCTGCATCGACGTCAGGGCCATTGAGACCAAAAACTTCTACACCACACTGGTGGAATTGACGGTAACGACCTTTTTGTGGACGCTCGTGGCGGAACATAGGACCCATGTACCAAACGCGCTGTTCTTGGTTGTACAGCAAACCGTTTTCAATCCCGGCACGCACACAACCCGCGGTGCCTTCTGGACGTAATGTTAAGCTATCACCATTACGGTCTTCAAAGGTGTACATCTCTTTTTCAACCACATCGGTCACTTCGCCAATAGCACGGCTAAATAGATGCGTCATCTCAACGATTGGCATGCGCATTTCATTGTAACCGTATGCGCTAATTACGTTCTTCACTGCGCCTTCTAGTTTCTGCCACAGTGGTGATTGAGTTGGGAGACAATCATTCATGCCTCGAATTGCTTGGATTGTTTTTGCCACAATAATTACCGTAATTTGAATGACTTCGTTGAGATTTAGTTTTGCACTTTAATGTCGATGCGGTTGCTTTCATCCATGCGTGCCGCTTTGGCACGGATCTTCGCTTCTAGTTGATTCACCAGATCTTCATTGTCGAAGCGCTCTTTTTGACGTTTACCATCTTCGTAAAAAGCGCTCTTCTTGTTGCTGCCAGCCAGACCGAGATGCGAT
Organism: Vibrio sp. CCUG 15886; assembly: GCF_028570825.1. Classification (NCBI taxonomy): domain Bacteria; kingdom Pseudomonadati; phylum Pseudomonadota; class Gammaproteobacteria; order Vibrionales; family Vibrionaceae; genus Vibrio; species Vibrio sp. CCUG 15886. The sequence goes on from NZ_JAQQBT010000006.1 coordinate 133,346, forward strand.
ACCTCAGCTTCACCCGGACCATTCACAACGCAACCAATGATGGAGACATCCATCGGAGTAATGATGTCTTCGAGTCGCTCTTCCAGTGCATTGACCGTGCTGATGACATCAAATTCCTGACGTGAACACGATGGACACGCGATGAAGTTGATGCCTCGCGAACGAATTCGCAATGACTTAAGAATATCAAAACCCACTTTGATCTCTTCAACAGGGTTCGCCGCCAAAGAGATACGTAGCGTATCGCCAATACCTTCCGCTAAAAGCATGCCTAAGCCAACCGCTGATTTCACTGCACCAGCACGAGCACCACCCGCTTCTGTAATGCCGAGATGCAGAGGTTGATCGATTTTCTTCGCCAACAGTCGGTAAGAATCCACCGCGAGGAAAACGTCTGACGCTTTGACACTGACTTTAAATTGATCAAAGTTGAGGCGATCAAGAATATCGACATGGCGCATGGCAGACTCGACCAAAGCTTCTGGTGTCGGCTCGCCATACTTCATTTGAAGATCTTTCTCTAGCGACCCACCGTTGACACCGATGCGAATTGGAATGTTTTTGTCACGCGCGCAATCAACGACTGAGCGAATGCGCTCTTCATTACCAATGTTGCCTGGGTTGATGCGTAAACAATCCACCCCGTATTCAGCCACTTTCAGTGCGATACGATAATCAAAATGAATATCGGCGACTAATGGAATCGATACTTGCTGTTTGATCAGCTTGAAAGCTTCAGCCGCATCCATCGTCGGAACAGAAACACGAACAATGTCGGCGCCGACATTTTCCAATGCTTTAATTTGAGCAACGGTGGCTGCTACGTCCGTGGTGCGAGTATTGGTCATGGATTGCACCGCGATTGGCGCACCATCACCGATTGGAACATCGCCCACATAAATTCGCGTCGATTTACGACGGATAATTGGAGATTCGTTGTGCATAATCTTTACAAAGGTAAGGTGAATCGAGCTACTTTGCCTGCAGTATACCGAGAAAGGTCGACAGGTTCACTTGCAAATGTCATGGTCACGCCTTCTGGCGCACCCAAAATAACGTTAAAAGGGGCCTGACCAGAGAGGTTTAAATCTTGACCCGATTTACGAATACCAGAAATCAATGTCTTACCACTGGCATCTTTAACTTGAACCCAGCAGTCCGAACGAAAAGACATTGTTAAGGCGGTTTCACCATTGGCTTTGGGTGCTTCTAACGGGAGTGATTCTTCTGCCACTGGCGGTGTCAGTTGTGCTTGGGCATCACTTTCCACCGCTTCCTCAACGGGAGTGCTTTCCGTTGTCTCAACCTGAGCAGGCTCAACCTCCACTTCTGTCGCGATCTCTGGCTGAGCATCCCCTTCTGCCATACTCATTTCTTGCATCACAACATCGTCAAGCACTGGTGGCTCATTCTCTTCAATCACTGCATTCTCAAGTTGAGCGGCTTGATTGACCGACTGAGCTAAGCTGTTCTCTTGCTGATTTTGCCACCACCAAAGTGAAGAAATACCCGTAATGATGATGAAAATACCCCAAGTAATCAGCATGATGCGGCTATTGTGTTTCTCCGTATTGGTTTTACGTGAGAAGCTCTGCATCTCCTGTTCTTGGTGCTGCGCGTCACCAGTATTGTCTAGCGCATCAAGAATGATTTTTTCATCAAGACCAACCAATCTGGCGTAAGAGCGCAAATAACCGCGAGTAAAGGTCGCCACTTGGCCACTTTCAAGCTGGTTGTCGTCGATCTGTTCAATCACGTTAACGCGTAAACGTAATCGATCTGCGACTTGTTTTTGCGTGTAACCCATTGATTCGCGTTGGCGTTTGAGTAAGGTACCGACTTGTTCAATGGCGAGAGATTCTGTGGCACTGTCTTGTGAAAAATCGTTATCTGTAGTCATAACTGTCTAAAATCTTCAAATAATGAAAGTTAAGTGCGCTTATTATTCATCGTTCTTGGTTTGCACTGAACTTTGGAAAAAGTTTGCTGCGGTGCTTTGGACGCAGCCCTAATTATTTTATTAGCCAACCTACACTGCCAAAACAGAGCTGTAGCTTTAAACATGATAAGCCAAACTGCGTTATTGACAAAAACTCTATGCTGAGAAATTTACCTTTAGCTCAAGCTTTTGTCCAAAGTTTGACACAAGAAATTCGATATATCGTCCAATTCAGCATAGAAAGTCCACCAAACAAGCAAAAAATGACGATTAGAAAGCAAAACAGCCAGAGCGTAGCTCTGGCTGTTTAATAAGAAAATGATGGCTTACAGCGCTTTAACCTCGATGGTCTCACCTTTGGCCGCTTTCAGCATGGCGGTACGCTTGGTTCGGTCGATCACGTCCCCCACTAACTGACCACATGCGGCATCAATATCATCACCGCGCGTCTTACGAATTGTCACCGTATGCTCATATTGCATCAATGTCTTTTGGAAACGATCAATACGTGAGTTGCTTGGTTTCTTGTATGGTGAGCCTGGGTATGGGTTAAATGGGATCAAGTTGATTTTACAAGGTGTATCCTTCATCAACTGCGCAAGCTCATGGGCATGTTCAGTGCCATCGTTAACATGATCAAGTAGCACGTATTCCACCGTCACTTTACCGCGGTTGGCATTGGAAGAAGCAATGTAGCGACGCACTGATGCTAAGAAATCCTGAATATCCCAACGATCGTTGATCGGCATAATTTCACTGCGCAGTTTGTCATTAGGTGCATGCAAAGAAATCGCCAGTGCAACGTCAATTTTGCCCGTCATCTGATCTAAGCCAGAAACCACACCCGAAGTCGACACAGTAACGCGGCGTTTAGATAGGCCAAAGCCTAGATCATCCAGCATAATTTCCAAAGCAGGAATGAGGTTTTTCATGTTCAGCAACGGTTCGCCCATGCCCATCATCACCACGTTGGTAATCGGACGACGCCCAGTCTCTTTCTCAAGCCCCACTTCACGTGCCGCACGCCACACCTGACCGATGATTTCTGACACTTTTAAGTTACGGTTGAAACCTTGCTGCGCCGTTGAACAGAATTTACATTCCAGTGCACAACCCACTTGAGATGAAACACAAAGCGTTGCGCGATCTTCTTCTGGGATATAGACCGTTTCAACATCTTGATCGCCAACACGCATTGCCCACTTGATGGTGCCATCTGATGAGTGTTGAGCTTCTGAAACAACAGGTGCGACGATCTCGCATTTCTGCTTAAGCTTCTCTCTCAACTGCTTGTTGATGTTGGTCATGTTATCGAAATCATCCACACCGAAATGGTAGATCCACTTCATTACCTGATCAGCACGAAACGCTTTTTCGCCTAACTCTTGGGCGAACAGTTCACGCAGGCCTTTGCGATCAAAGTCGAGTAGATTAATTTTTTCAGTGCTCATGGTGCCTCTCAATGACTGAACAAGATTAAGGGCGCGAATTGTACAGGCTTTATGCAGTGACAACAAGGGCTGTAAAACCCCGAAGATGCTAAGGCAATAAAACCAAACGATTAAAATATCGCCACACTTTTCCTTAGTCAGAAAAAAGCCCAGCTTGCGTGCTGGGCTTGGGAATTCGTCTACTTATTCAAACCGCTTAACGAGGGCAGATTTCCGACTCCGGGAAGAAAAAAGCAATTTCACGCGCTGCTGATGCTGGGCTGTCACTGCCGTGAACGGAGTTGTGACGCATACTCAGTGCATAGTCGGCGCGAATGGTGCCACAAGCTGCTTCTTCTGGGTTAGTTTTACCCATCAATTCACGGTAACGTGCAATGGCATTTTCGCCTTCTAGAACCTGAACCATGATGGGTCCTGAAGTCATGAACTCTTTCAATGCTGGGAAAAATTCTTTTCCTTCGTGCTCAGCGTAAAAGCCACTTGCTTGTTCATCATTAAGATGCACCATTTTTGCAGCGATGATACGTAATCCCGCCTTCTCAATGCGGTGGTAAATTTCACCGATTAAGTTGCGTTCTACAGCGTCAGGCTTAATGATCGAAAATGTTCTTTCTAGAGCCATAAGGTGTCCCTTTATTTCATGTCGTTGTTATAGTCAGCAGCCCAATAGGGCTGCTGTGAAGTATTACTTATTCGCTTGTTCCACTAACAGATTGGCCAGAGTACAAACCCCCATACCTGTCGCACCCGCAGACCATTTGTCGCTGGCTGACTTACGGTAAGTCCCCGAGCAGTCAAAGTGCAACCAACCTTTTTGGTAATCTTGCACAAAGTAAGAAAGAAATGCCGCTGCCGTGCTGGCACCAGGAGAGTAATCACCGCCACCGATATTAGACAGGTCGGCAAAGTTTGATGGCAGCATTTCACGATGGAATTCTGCTAGTGGCAGAGGCCACAAACCTTCTTTTTCTTCTGCTGCTGACTTTAGCGCTTCTTGCGCAAGCGCTTGGTCAAACGTCAGTAGCGCGTGGTAATCGTTACCTAGCGCATTTTTCGCCGCGCCCGTTAAGGTCGCGCAATCAATGATCAACTCTGGATTTTGTTCCGAGGCGTAAATCAGGCCATCTGCAAGTACTAGGCGACCTTCCGCGTCGGTGTTCATGATTTCAACTGTCTTACCGTTTTTGTAGGTAATCACATCACCCAATTTCAACGCTCGGCCAGAAATCATATTTTCCGCACAGCATAGGATCAGTTTTACGCGCTTGTTCAGTCCGCGCATGATTGCGAGGCCTAGACCACCAGTAATCGTACCTGAACCGCCCATGTCCGCTTTCATTGAATCCATGAAATTGGACGCCTTGATACTGTAACCGCCAGAGTCAAAGGTAATACCTTTACCGACTAAACATGCCCAAACAGGCGCATTCTCATCACCCGTAGGGTTAAAGTCGAGTTGAAGCATTGCTGAAGTGCGATCAGAACCACGGCCTACGGCGTAAATGCCTTCCCAGCCTTCAGCAAGCAGATCTTTATCTTTGACGATACGTGCTGTCACTGTGCCTTCTGGAGCCACAGAACGAATAAATTCCGCCGCCATCGTCGCAAGTTGGCGAGGGGCGACTTCTTCAGCCGGTTTGTTAATGATATCGCGAGTAAACTCAGTGGCTTTAATGCGCGCTTCCAGCTCTGCTTGTGCTTTCTCTTCTAGCGCAACCCACTCAAGTTGGCTGTATTTTTTCGGATTACGATAACCTTGGTGGAAAGCCCAAATCGCTTCCACATCCCAACCGTCACCAGCCAACACCACGCTCTTGATGCCTTGCACATCAAACTTACGCGCTGCACGTTGGATTTTAGTTAAATCCGTACTTTCGCCTGTATGGATAAGAGCGCCCTGCTCATTGAATGATACCAGTGCTTTCTCGCCCCACTGTGGAGCAGCGACTTCGTGACTTAAAAATACAGACATCTGTGTAGACATGGTTTCTCCTTGCCTTATAACGGCGTTACCTACGCCTTTCTATTGGAATAACTCACGGATGTTAGCATTATGTAGGGTAGAAATGTCAAATTGATAAAAAAACGGACCAAAAGGTCCGCTTTTTTTGATGAATTTTGTTAACTCGGCTGGATTTATTCCCATTCATCCAACCAGCAAAGAATCACCGCTTCGAGGATCTTTTCATTGGAATGATTGGGCTCGTCATCAAAATCTTCAATCTCTAAAATCCACTGATGCAGATCGGTAAAACGCACCGTTTTTGGATCCATCTCAGGAAAGCGTTCGCAAAGCTCAATGGCGATATCACGCGAATCTGTCCATTTCATACTCATCTTCCTTTGAAACATTCGTCACTTCAGTACCAGTTCACTAAGTCAAAAGACCCAGTAAACTGCGCGACACATCGATTAATGGTCTTCCGATGCGTGGTTTAGCGTGTATTTTGGAATTTCAACCACTAGGTCTTCATCCGCCACTTTCGCTTGGCAGCCTAAACGCGATTCAGGCTCTAGCCCCCATGCTTTGTCGAGCATGTCATCTTCTAACTCATCGCTTTCTTCAAGTGAATCAAAGCCCTCACGAATGATGACGTGACACGTAGTACAAGCGCAAGACTTCTCACACGCGTGCTCAATAGCAATCCCATTTTTCAGTGCCACATCTAATACTGTGTCACCACTGTTTGCTTCTAGCACTGCACCTTCTGGGCACAAATCTTCATGAGGCAATACAATAATCTTAGGCATAGTTATTACTCTTAAATAGTGTCAATTGACTGGCCAGCCAGCGCTGCACGAATGGATTTATCCATTCGACGAGAGGCAAAATCTTGGCTCGCTTTGTCAGTGTCTTTAATACCTTGCTCAATCGCATTCGCTTCGTTGCCATTGCGCAGTTCAATCAAGGATTCAATCGCTTGCAGTAAGGTGGCTTTTTCAGCTTCGCTGAGTAGCTCATCCCCGTCAGCTTGCATCGCGGCAATAAGACCTTCAATCACTCGATCCGCTTCTACACGTTGCTCAGCTAAAGCACGAGCTTGCATGTCTTCTTTGGCATACGTCATTGAGTCACGAAGCATGTTCGCCACTTCGTCATCACTCAGACCATAAGATGGTTTCACTTGGATTTCTGATTGAACACCCGTGCTTTTCTCCATCGCGGTCACTGACAGCAGGCCATCTGCATCCACTTGGTAGGTAACGCGAATATGAGCAGCACCCGCCGCCATTGGCGGAATGCCTTTGAGTGAAAAGCGAGCGAGCGAACGACAGTCATCCACCATCTCACGTTCACCTTGAACAATATGGACGCTCATTGCGGTTTGGCCATCTTTAAACGTAGTGAATTCTTGAGCGCGTGCGACCGGAATGGTGGTATTGCGAGGAATGATTTTCTCAACCAAACCACCCATGGTTTCAATCCCCAACGAAAGAGGGATCACATCCAGCAATAGCATTTCAGAATCAGGCTTATTGCCCGCCAGAATATCCGCTTGAATACCGGCACCAATGGCAACCACTTCATCAGGGTTGATGTTAGTTAATGGTGTGCGACCAAAGAACTCACCCACCATTTCGCGAACCAATAAAGTGCGAGTAGATCCACCGACCATGACCACTTCAAGTACTTCGTCAACCTCCACATCTGCGTCTTTCAACGCTCGACGACAGGACATCAGCGTTTTTTTCACTAGCGGACGAATCAGCTCTTCAAATTGCTCACGCGTGACTACGCCTTTCCAACCAAAGACTTCTACTTCAACAGAGTCTTGCTCAGAGAAAGCAATCTTAGTGGCCGTCGCAATGTTCAATAGGGTGCGGTTTTTTTCTGCGCTCAAAGGCAGCTCTAAGCCCGCTTGCTCGGCAAGAAAATCGGCCAACAGATGGTCAAAATCATCACCACCTAATGCAGAATCACCGCCGGTGGCCAATACCTCAAACACCCCTTTAGAGAGGCGCAAAATTGAGATATCAAACGTACCACCACCCAAATCGTAGACCGCAATGACCCCTTCTTGGCCAGAGTCTAAGCCATAGGCAATGGCGGCGGCTGTCGGTTCGTTCAGTAAGCGAAGCACATGCAGGCCAGCAAGTTTCGCCGCATCCTTAGTGCCAGCTCGCTGCGCATCATCAAAGTAGGCAGGAACGGTAATGACCACACCAGAAAGCTCACCACCGAGACTCTCTTCTGCGCGTTTCGCTAGCACCTTTAGGATATCGGCAGAAACTTCAATTGGGTTTTTGTCCCCTTGAGTCGTCTGGAGAACAGGCAAACCATTCTCACTGGCTTTAAAACGATAAGGCAAAGAAGGATAACGAGCCTGAATGTCCGTTAACGAACGACCCAATAAGCGTTTTACCGAGATGATGGTATCTTGTGGCTGAGATTCAGACAGCGCTTTCGCCTCGTAACCGACAATCGCTTCTTCATTGGCATAATTAACAATCGATGGAAGAAGACTACGACCTTGAGCATCTTTCAAAGTGTCTGCGGTGCCGCTTCTGAATGAAGCGACCAAAGAGTTAGTGGTACCAAGATCGATACCGGCTGCTCTTTTGTGCTCATGAGGTGCCGAGCTTTGGCCCGGTTCTGCAATTTGAAGTAATGCCATGATGGATCCTTGTTTTTCAAACTAGCTGAAGAGTTTCTCTTCCACTAGCTCTATTTCATTCTTTAGTTTGGCAATAAATTTCAGCTTACGTACGCGATCGGCGGCTTGTGGCCACTGAGCGTCGTTCAGCTCTTGCTCAATCGTTGCGAGATGTTGTTTGTACATTTTACTCACTCTGGCATCAAACGCAGCCAAAGCACTCTCAGCATCTGAGCCATGAGGGATCTCTTCCAACTCTTCACGCAATTCCATCTGTTCCATCAGAAACATGGGATCTTGCATGGTTTGCTGCTCACCCCGGATTTCTAAACCGTTTTGCGATAAAAGGTATTCCGCACGAGAAATGGGATTCTTAAGCACCTGGTAAGCGTCATTAATTTGCGCCGCTTTTTGTACCGCTAACAAACGATCGCGTTCAGAAGCGGTCGCAAAATTGTCCGGATGGAAGCGTTTTTGCAATTCTCGGAACTGAGAAGAAAGAAGGCTACCATCCAGCGAAAACTGAGGTGGTAGCCCAAATAATTCAAAGTGATTCATTGATCTATGGTCCTTGAATAAATCTTCTGAGCCGACGGTAACGGCTCAGAATTTCAGTCATTAGACGTTGAAGCTTTCACCGCAACCACATTCACTTTTCGCATTTGGGTTGTTGAATTCAAAGCCTTCATTCAACCCTTCTTTTACGTAGTCAAGTTGCGTGCCGTCGAGGTACACCAAGCTCTTTTTATCGATAATCACCTTAACGCCTGAATGTTCAAACACTTCGTCTTCTTCATTCAGTTCGTCAACAAACTCAAGGACATAGGCCATTCCCGAACAACCGGTCGTCTTCACACCTAAACGCAAACCAACGCCTTTGCCTCGGTTATCTAGGAACGCTTTTACTCGACTTGCTGCGGTTTCTGTTAATGTGACGGCCATACTGCACCTTAGTTAAATAGTTTACCAATGGAATGGGAGCATCGGGCTCCCATTATAACCTCAAAAAACGCCTTAAAGTTGGTGTTTTTTCTTGTAGTCAGCCACTGCGGCTTTAATTGCATCTTCTGCAAGAATTGAACAGTGCACTTTCACTGGTGGCAATTCTAGCTCTTCTGCAATTTCCGAGTTTTTGATCGAAGCCGCTTCTTCGATGCTCTTGCCTTTTACCCATTCAGTAACCAATGAGCTTGATGCAATCGCACTACCACAACCGTAGGTCTTGAACTTTGCGTCTTCAATGATGCCTTCTGGCGTTACTTTGATTTGCAGTTTCATTACGTCACCACATGCAGGAGCACCAACCATGCCGCTACCTACCGATGGATCTTCTTTGTCAAACGAACCAACGTTACGTGGGTTCTCATAGTGATCAATTACTTTTTCGCTGTATGCCATGATATTTACCTCGAATCCTCTATAACTTGTCTATGAATTGATCTTAGTGATGAGCCCACTCAACCGTGTTGAGATCAATTCCTTCCTTGTACATATCCCATAGAGGAGACATGTCGCGCAGCTTTTCAACCGCTACACGGATTTGTTCAATTGCGTAGTCGATCTCTTCTTCCGTGGTAAAACGACCAAAAGAGAAACGAATCGAGCTATGTGCTAACTCATCATTTAGACCGAGAGCACGCAGTACATAAGAAGGCTCTAGACTCGCTGAAGTACAAGCACTGCCTGACGATACTGCAAGATCTTTTAGAGACATCAGTAGCGACTCTCCTTCAACAAAAGCAAAGCTGATGTTCAAGTTATGCGGTACACGCTGGTCAAGATCGCCGTTGATGGTCACCGCTTCCATGTCTTTCACGCCGTCTAACAGACGATTACGAAGCGCTAACGCATGTTGGTAGTCTTTTTCCATATCAAGCTTGGCGATACGGAAAGCTTCACCCATGCCAACGATTTGGTGAGTCGGTAGCGTACCTGAACGGAAACCACGCTCATGACCACCACCGTGCATTTGAGCCTCAAGACGAATACGTGGCTTGCGGCGTACATAAAGCGCGCCGATACCTTTCGGACCGTAAATCTTATGTGCAGAAAGCGAGATCAAGTCTACTTTTAGCTTCTGTACATCAATCGCCACTTTGCCCGCTGACTGCGCTGCATCGACGTGGAAGATGATTTTACGAGAACGGCAAAGTTCGCCAATGGCTTCAATATCTTGAATCACACCAATTTCATTGTTCACGTGCATAATAGACACAAGAACGGTGTCGTCGCGCATTGCGGCTTCAAGCTTGCTTAGGCTGATAAGACCATTTGATTCAGGCTCGAGATAAGTCACTTCAAAACCTTCACGCTCAAGCTGACGGCAAGTATCCAGTACGGCTTTATGCTCAGTTTTGCTAGTAATGACGTGCTTACCTTGTTTTGAGTAGAAGTGAGCTGCACCTTTGATCGCTAGGTTATCTGATTCTGTCGCACCAGATGTAAACACAATTTCACGAGGGTCGGCATTCAACAATTCTGCGATTTGCTCACGCGCGGTATCAACCGCTTCTTCTGCCTGCCAACCGTAGCGATGAGAACGTGACGCTGGGTTACCAAAGGTACCATCCATCGTCATGTACTGAACCATTTTCTCAGCGACACGTGGATCTACCGGGCAAGTTGCCGAATAGTCTAGATAAATAGGCAGTTTCATTCTTCACTCCAATGTAAACTTTTTGGCCGCTTAAGAGCGGAAATTTACACCGATGGGCGCGGTGTTAATTGTTTTGTTAGCCAACCCATGATTTACCGCAAGATCAATATCCTGACGGTCGGAAATTTCGATGACTTCATTATCACTCATGAGCTCGCCAAGCGTGATGTTGTTTAGGAAGTCTGTAATGCGCGAACTCAGGTCACGCCAAAGTGTATGAGTAAGGCAGCGAGTGCCGCCTTGGCAATCTCCTTTGCCCTGACACTTAGTTGCGTCAACCGATTCGTCAACGGCCGCGATCACCGTTCCAATTGAAATGGTAAATGCGTCTGCGCCAAGACGGTAACCACCGCCAGGACCACGAACACTCGCGACCAAACCCGCTTTACGCAGTTTGGAAAAAGTTGCTCTAAGTAAGAGAGCGAAATCCCCTGACGCTCGGAAATATCAGCCAGAGGTACAGGACTTTTTTGCGAATGCAGTGCCACATCCAGCATTGCCGTTACCGCATATCTTCCTTTAGATGTCAGTTTCATATCACACCGTATCCACACTGTTTGTAATGATACGGATTTTTCCATACCCGACTAAAATGGTCAAGTATTTATTTGACTAAAATAGTCAGGTATTCATCCCTATGAATAGCAGGGATACTATTGCTTATTGATGCTCTTTTCTACCGAAGTCAAAATGCCACGCAAAATGTTCAACTCTTGCGCTTCTGGACGAGCTCGGCTGAACAGTCGGCGCATTTTATTCATAACTTGGTTAGGCTGATCTGCTCGCACAAACTCGGTTTTCAGTAACACTTTCTCTAAGTGCTGATAAAACAGTTCAAGTTCGCTGTGGCGTGGGTATTCCGCGGTTTCTTGCGTTGGATATAGGCTTTGTTGATGACGCAAATAAGCCATACGAACTTCGTAACTTAAGGTCTGTACTGCCATCGCGAGATTCAATGAGCTGTATTCTGGGTTTGCAGGAATACAAACGTGATAATGGCAGCGTTGAAGCTCGTCGTTTGTGAGACCAGTACGCTCACGGCCAAACACCAAAGCCACATGACTCGTTTGCCCCTCTTGGACAAACTTTTCCGCACATTCAAACGGTTCCAGCATCGGCCATTCAAGGGTACGAGAGCGGGCACTCGAACCGACAACCAGCGCACAATCGGCCACCGCTTCTTCCAACGAATTCACCACTAAGGCATTCAATGCGATATCCGCCGCTCCCGATGCCAAAGCGATGGCTTGAGCGTCAACCTCACATTCAGGCTGAACAAGCACAAGCTGCGATAAACCCATCACCTTCATGGCACGAGCTGCAGACCCAATATTTCCGGAGTGAGAGGTACCAACAAGGACGACTTTTACTTTATCTAACATGCAAACTTTCAATGGCTGATTTCAAACCGCGGGATTTTATCATAGTTTTTTCCCACACCCTATATTGGATATGATGAGAACAGGCCTCACGCCCTCTCTTCCTTTTTCATGTAAACGATTTCTTGAGTTTCGTCACACCAGCCAACCTCAAAAGAACAAAAATTAACCACTTCCCTTTTGGGTTTTCTCTGGTATACTCCCCGCCGCTTTTATTTGTTCTTTAACATCCGTTGGGAAAATCGTATGCATCCAATGCTAAACATTGCTATTCGCGCTGCGCGAAAAGCAGGTAACCATATTGCTAAATCACTAGAAAACGTTGAGAAGATTGAATCTACACTAAAAGGCACAAACGACTTTGTGACTAACGTAGATAAAGAAGCTGAAACAATCATCATCGACACCATCAAGAGCTCATACCCTGAGCATTGCATCGTGGCTGAAGAAAACGGCCTGATCAACGGTAAAGATAAAGATGTGCAATGGATCATCGACCCACTGGATGGCACGACAAACTTTGTAAAAGGTTTGCCTCATTTCGCTGTTTCAATCGCTGTACGCATCAAAGGCAAAACCGAAGTTGCTTGTGTATACGACCCAATGCTAAACGAGCTATTCACCGCTCAACGTGGTGCTGGCGCTCAACTTAACAACGCACGTATCCGCGTTAAACAACCAAAAGACCTTCAAGGCGCAATCATCGCAACAGGTTTCCCATTCAAGCAAAAGCAACACTCAGAGTCTTACTTCAAGATCATGTCTGCGATGTTTGTAGAAGTGGCTGATTTCCGCCGCGCTGGCTCTGCTGCACTTGATCTCTGTTATGTGGCAGCTGGCCGCGTAGATGGTTACTTTGAGCTAGGCTTAAAACCTTGGGATATCGCAGCGGGTGAGCTTATTGCTCGTGAAGCAGGCGCGATCATCACCGACTTTGCTGGCGGTACAGAATACATCAAGTCAGGTAACGTTGTTGCATCAAGTGCTCGTGGTGTTAAATCACTACTGAAACACATCCGTGAAAACGGCAACGAAGCGATTCTTAAGTAATCTCTAGCCCGTCACGCTGATTACTTTTGAATAAGCCCTCGCATTATGCGGGGGCTTAATTATTTAGAGCAATCAGCCTCTTTATAAAACAGATCGTAGTTAGCAATAAAATCAATTTTACTGTGGCTAACCTTCCAGCGTTTCTCTTCCCATACAAATTCCAATGACAGAACAACCGGTTCGTAGTTGTCAGTTAAACCATTAACAGAAAGGCATCCTTTTCCCGTTTCTTTATCCACGGTTTGGAAGAAAGAGAGCTCAGTAATTAGACTGCCAGAAATAGAGGAAACAAATGGAAAAGCTTGCCCGAATTTAACAGGACTTTTTCCAATATCTACATCTTCAATGTTCTTTTTTAGCTTTTTTGCCAAAGACTCTAAAACTTGCTCGTACTGACGATGGTACATCTGAGCTCTTAAATCAAGGTAAGTAGTGTGGAGTTCCAATGACATAGCATGACTAGACGACAGTGACAATAATGACAAACTCAATGAAAAGATAAAATGGCGTGCCATTATAGTACTCCCGCTTTAGCAAGAGCATCATCAATCTTGCCAGGTTCAAACCTATATTTACATAGACCCCAATTACATTTCTCTACAAGTGTTCTCAGATCAAATTCACCGCTCACACCAAAAGTAACAGCACCAAAAAATGAAACACTTCCCATATAAGTTAACTTGCCATTTTCTCCCGGTTTAAAAGTCACAGAAACTGTTTTCAACTTAATACCAAGAGCATCTAATTCTGATGGGGAAAACTCAAGTTTGCAGTTTGTTTTTTAGACGAATATATACGTTAGATGAAAGTGATATGTCTATAACAAAAAAAGCCACTGCAATTGCAGTGGCTTCAATCGATGATTCGAGCAGAGTATTAAGGCATCTCTTCGAATTCTGCACCTTCTTTCTCGACTTGCGGAGGCATTAAATGCTCTTTCTGGATACCCAGTTTGAGCGCCAAAGCAGATGCCACATAGATAGAAGAGTAAGTACCGACGGTAATACCAAGTAGCAATGCGGTAGCGAAACCGTGAATCATCGCCCCACCTTGAACAAACAGTGCAATCACCACAAACAAGGTCGTACCTGAGGTAATCAACGTACGGCTTAGTGTTTGTGTGATCGAGCTGTTCATGATCTCAGCCGGTTCACCCTTACGCATTTTACGGAAGTTTTCGCGAATACGGTCAAAGACAACAATGGTATCGTTGAGTGAGTAACCCACCACCGTCAGCAATGCCGCCACAATGGTGAGATCAACTTCAATTTGCATCAAAGAGAATACACCCAATGTGATGATAACATCATGCGCCAGTGCCATTACCGCACCTGCCGCCAAACGCCATTCAAAACGCATCGAGACGTAGATCAAGATACAGATCAACGACACCAAGATCGCCAAACCACCCGCTTCTGTCAGCTCATCACCTACATTTGGACCAACGAATTCAATACGGCGCATCTCGACTGATTTACCCGTACCTTCTTTGATCGCACTTAGGATTTGGTTCCCTAAGGTTTCACCTGCCATATCTTCACGAGGGCGAAGGCGAACCATGACATCACGAGCAGAACCAAAGTTCTGTACCGTTGCGTCACCAAAACCTTTGGCTTCAAGTGCACTGCGGATCTCTTCAAGGTTTGCTGGCTGCTCAAAGCCCACTTCAATCAGCGTACCGCCTGTAAAGTCTAGGCCCCAGTTCAACCATTTGGTTGAGAGAGTAAAAATCGACGCACCGATCATCAACAAAGAGAAGACAAATGCGAATTTCGACCAACGCATAAAGTCGATCGTTTTCTCTGCTTTTAGAATTTGAAACATAACAATTCCCAGCCTTAGATCGACAGTTTATTAATGCGTTTACCACCATAAAGCAGGTTCACGATACAACGTGTACCAATAATGGCCGTAAACATTGAGGTCAAAATACCGATAGAGAGCGTCACAGCAAAGCCTTTGATTGCACCCGTACCGACGGCAAATAGAATAATCGCGGTAATCAAGGTTGTGATGTTTGCATCCGCAATGGTGCTAAATGCATTGGCATAACCTTGGTGAATCGCTTGCTGAGGATTGCGTCCTTCACGCAGCTCTTCACGAATACGCTCAAAGATCAGTACGTTTGCATCGACCGCCATACCGACCGTTAAAACAATACCGGCAATACCTGGTAGCGTCATGGTCGCACCTGGAATCATGGACATCACGCCGATGATCAGGACAAGGTTTGCCATCAAGGCGACGTTCGCAATCAGACCAAACTTGCGGTAGTAAAGCAGTGTGAACAACATCACCGCAACCATGCCCCAAATACACGCTTGGATACCCATATCGATGTTTTGCTGACCCATTGATGGACCAATGGTACGCTCTTCAACGATTGAGATAGGTGCGATCAAAGCACCAGCACGCAGTAGCAACGCAAGGTTATGTGCTTCAGCAGCAGAATCGATACCCGTAATGCGGAAGTTACGACCAAGAGCCGACTGGATCGTGGCTTGGTTAATGACTTCCTCATGCTTGGTCAAAATGACTTTGCCTTCTGGAGACTTACGACCGCTGTCTTTGTATTCCGCAAACACGGTGGCCATTAGCTTGCCAATGTTTTTCTTCGAAAACGCAGCCATCTTGTTACCACCTTCGCTGTCTAGCGAGATGTTTACTTGAGGACGACCATATTCATCAACACTTGAACTTGCATCGGTGATGCTTGCCCCACTGAGAATAACGCGTTTCTTCAACACCACAGGACGACCATTACGATCTTGCTTGATCTCGCTGCCCGCAGGCGCTCGACCACTTGCAGCAGCAGCAAGATCCGCTTTGTCATCCACTTCACGGAATTCTAGCGTTGCTGTCGCACCTAAAATCTCTTTGGCACGAGCAGTATCTTGCACACCTGGCAGTTCAACCACGATACGGCTAGCACCTTGGCGTTGAACAAGTGGCTCAGCAACACCTAGCTCATTCACACGGTTGCGTAGAATGGTGATGTTCTGTTCAACAGCGTAGTTACGGATTTCTTGCAGACGGGTTTCAGTAAAGGTAGCAATTAAGGCGTAACGGCCATCTTTGTCTGATTCGACAAAAGCCATATCAGGATGCAGTTTTTCAAGTTCACGTTTTGCTTGAGATAGCTCTTCACCATCTCTGAGCAACACTTCGATCGCATCACTGCCAACAGGGCGAATAGAGCGATAGCGAATTTTTGCATCACGAAGTTCACTACGGAAAGCATCTTCTTGTTGCCCCACCAGCTTTTCCATCGCGGCATCCATATCCACTTCCATCAAGAAGTGCACACCACCACGTAGGTCAAGACCCAGTTTCATAGGAGCAGCACCTATCGATTCAAGCCAGTCTGGCGTTGAAGGTGCTAAGTTCAGAGCAACAATTTTGTCTTTGCCCAACGCTTCACTGATCACATCACGAGCACTAATTTGCGTATCGGTGTCGTTAAAACGAACAAGAATGGATCCATTCTCTAAAGCAATGGATTTATGGGAAAGATTCTCTTTATTAAGAGCGTTAGTGACAGCATCCAGCGTTGACATATCTACAGAGGCGCCACGCGCCCCTGTAACTTGAATAGCCGGATCTTCACCGTAGATATTTGGAAGTGCGTACAAGGCAGCGATGGCAATGGCAAACATAACCATCAAGTACTTCCATAAAGGATAACGGTTCAGCACAGCGAGGATCCTCTAGCTGTTTTATAGAGATTTAAGCGTACCTTTTGGTAGCACAGCGGTAACGAAGTCTTTTTTGATCACAACTTCGTTGTTTGGGTTAAGTTCGATTGTCACGAAGTCATTGTCTTCTGCAATCTTAGTGATTTTACCCACAAGACCACCATTGGTCAGAACTTCATCACCTTTACCCATGGATGCCATTAGGCTCTTGTGCTCTTTAACACGTTTCGCTTGTGGACGGTAAATCATGAAGTAGAAAATCACACCGAACATACCCAACATGATGAGCATTTCGAACATGCCGCCTTGTTGTGCGCCTTCTGCTGCTGCGTGAGCTTGAGAGATAAACATTAAAACATCCTCATTAATTTTTATTAATAATCCAATAAATTGGGTAACGCCACCTCATTTTCAAGCGAGTTCACTCACAAAAACAAGATGGCGTAACACTTTTTTACTATTGCGAACTTATGCCTGTTTACCAAGTGGTGGCACTTCGCGATTGCGTCGAGCGTAGAACTCTTCCACAAACTGCTCGAAGCGATCTTCATCAATCGCTTTACGAATGCTTTCCATGAGACGTTGGTAATAACGCAGGTTATGGATAGTGTTTAAGCGAGCACCAAGGATTTCATTACAACGGTCCAAGTGGTGCAGATACGACTTAGAGTAATTTTTGCAAGTGTAACAGTCACAGTGCGGATCGAGAGGGGTTGTATCCGTTTTATGTGTCGCATTACGGATCTTGATCACACCACCAGTCACAAATAGGTGTCCATTACGTGCATTTCGCGTTGGCATTACACAGTCAAACATGTCGATACCGCGACGAACTCCTTCAACCAAGTCTTCTGGTTTGCCCACGCCCATCAGGTAACGCGGTTTATCTTCTGGTAACTGAGGACAGGTGTGCTCAAGTACGCGATGCATGTCTTCTTTAGGTTCGCCAACCGCAAGACCACCGACCGCATAGCCATCAAAACCAATCTCTGTTAGGCCTTTAACTGACACATCACGAAGATCTTCGTAGACACCGCCTTGAACAATACCAAATAGGTTGTTTGGGTTTTCGAGCTTATCGAAATGGTCACGCGAGCGTTGTGCCCAACGCAGAGACATTTCCATCGATTTTTTCGCTTCAGCGTGAGTCGCAGGGTAAGGCGTACACTCATCGAAAATCATTACGATGTCAGAACCGAGGTCTTTTTGAATTTCCATCGATTTCTCAGCATCCATGAAAATCTTGTCACCGTTTACTGGGTTGCGGAAATGCACGCCTTCTTCGGTAATTTTACGAATATCACCAAGGCTGAATACTTGGAAACCGCCTGAGTCAGTCAAGATAGGACCTTGCCAGTTCATGAAATCGTGCAGATCGCCGTGCATTTTCATCACTTCTTGGCCAGGACGTAGCCATAAGTGGAATGTGTTGCCTAGTAGAATTTCTGCACCCGTCTCTTTTACTTCTTCTGGTGTCATACCTTTGACGGTACCGTAAGTACCGACAGGCATAAACGCCGGGGTTTGCACTGTTCCACGTTCAAATGTCAATTGACCACGACGGGCATTGCCATTTTTCTTTTTAAGATCAAATTTTAATTTCACGAAGCCTCCAACGTCAGAGAAACAGTCTGACGGTATTGTCACGGACGTTTCCGTCCCACCAGAGCGGTCGCGTTTTCCTTGCGAAAAAATGGAGTGAATCCATCCCTCTAGCCTGCTGCTAGCACTCGTTTTGCATGCAGCCAAGATTATCCCGATCTGCACCACTAAAATGAAACTTACTTCACTTTAGATAACATTTGTTGCGCTTTTTATTGCTTATTGCGTTTTCTTCTCAATGAACATCGCATCCCCGTAAGAGAAAAAGCGATATTGATTGGCCACGGCATGCTGATACGCATTCATGGTATGGTCATAACCGGCAAACGCACTCACCAGCATAATCAGCGTCGATTCTGGTAAATGGAAATTGGTGATCAAACAGTCCACCAACTGATATTGATAGCCAGGGAAAATGAAAATTTCCGTATCGCCAAAGAAAGGCATCAACTCAGTGCCGTTTTTCAACGACTCTTGCGCCGCGCTCTCTAGAGAGCGTACTGACGTGGTACCAACCGCAATGACGCGGCCACCACGTGCTTTCGTGGCTTTAATCGCATCCACCACCTCTTGTGGTACTTCTGCATACTCAGAGTGCATGTGATGCTCAAGAATATTGTCCACTTTCACTGGCTGAAATGTGCCAGCACCGACATGCAACGTCACGTACGCAAACTCAGCGCCTTTGGCTTTGATCTGCTCAAGCAGTTGATTGTCAAAATGCAATCCCGCCGTCGGTGCAGCAACCGCACCCGGTTTTTGGTTATAAACCGTTTGGTAACGCTCTTTATCCGCATCTTCATCTGGACGATCAATGTAAGGTGGAAGAGGCATATGGCCAATTTCTTCCAACACTTCGAGAATGGTTTTGTCTGCCTTTAAACGGAGCTCAAACAACGCATCTTGGCGTGCTACCATCTCTGCTGAGTATTGGTCTTCTTCCCCAAGAAAGACTAACGTACCCGGTTTCGGAGACTTAGAACTGCGTACATGCGCGAGGAAGCGCTTCTCATCAAGCATGCGCTCGACCAAGACTTCCAACTTGCCGCCAGATTCTTTACGACCAAACATGCGTGCAGGAATCACTCGCGTGTTGTTAAACACCACAAGATCCCCTGCTTGAACCAGCTCCAACACATCTTTGAACGAGCCATCTTTTACAGCGCCGGTGTTGCCATTTAGCTGAAGTAGACGACTGGCGGTACGCTCCGATTGAGGATAACGAGCGATCAGTTCGTCAGGTAAGTCAAAGTGAAAATCTGAAACTTGCATGCTACTGCTCTTGGTAAATTTGTCGAAATAAAGGAGTTCTGTTGCGAGTAAAATTTTCGCAGTGGGCTAGTATAGAGCGAGACCAGTCAATAGCAAGAAAAGTTCAGATTGAGAATGTAACAACTTCCCGCCAGCTTGAGGGGGGACGCAAAGAAAGAATAACGCTCCTCTCAAATGAGTGGAGCGCAGACATAGCAAACACGGCTTGTGGCTAAGTTAAGCGACTTTTCGACGATACCTACCCAGCACAAACAGGGCCAAAAGCGTCAACGCGCCAAGGGTTCCACCTTCTGCAGTACCAGTAAAACTGCAACTGTTGGTTGAAATCCCCCCGTGGCAACCTTCGCCATTTCCGCCTGTCCCATTGCCGTTATCACCACCTGAACCACCGTCACCACCAGAACCCGCATTCAAAATGAAGTCTGGTTTTAGAATGTGGCTGCTTGGAGGATTGGCAGCCGTAATATAGCTTTGAATCCAGTCGTAGTAATTGCTCACTCTGGTATAGAAACTGGGCTGCGTAACCGAGGCGCAAATCGGCGTAATGAGCGGAATGCCGCTCACAATACCAATTTGTTTGCCAGTGACATCGTCAATCAAAGGGCCACCACTGTCGCCTTTACACACATTATTGCCATACTGAGTGCGTTCATCTGGCTGCCAAGGCAACACTTCATTGGGCATGGTACAGATCTTAGTCACATTGGTGGGGGCTTCAATAATACCCGGTAAGTGGTTACCTAGCTCTAATCGTTGATAGCAATTTGCTATGGGCAGATAAGTTAACTGTGTTTTTTGCAAAGTGATGGCTGGAGTTGACGCATCTGCGACGGTTGCCCCCCAGCCAGACGCGGTGACATTTTTCACTCGGACGTTGGTAGCAAATTCATCATCCCATTCTTTATTGAGTCGGCTTTCTATCTCGCTCATTTCTGCCGCTGTGGGCAAATCTGAGAGAGGCGCTCCGGTAACGGGGCGGTCGAGATAAAGTAGTGCAACATCACTATCTAAACTGGTGCTGACCAAAGTATAGCTATCGTCATTATTCTTCTTGTATTCCGTTAAGCGAGTGTATTTCGGGTGCACCACCACATGTGAAACAGTGAAGTAATTGTCCGTTGTTGAACTATTAAGATCCGGTGTTCTCGCCGTGACTGAAATCTCACTAGGCTTTGTCACATAGTAACTGGCGACATTGGTGCCTTCGCCCATCACCACACAGTGTGCCGCGGTCAACACCCAACGAGGTGCAACGACCGTTCCGCCACAAATTGGAAATTCGGCCATATTACTGGCACGAATGGTCACTCGATACGTTGCGTCCGGATCCGCCTCCCCCATGATAATGGCTTGGGCACCACTGCTGATCGCCAACATCCCTGACAAAAGAACTGTTTTTTTCCACATAATAAAGACCACTTATCGCTCAACTGAGCTCATATTCATGCAGCCTGTTTAATTGTGAAATCCCTTGCCCAAAAATGTGCGAGGAATGTCTTTTCCACACTCACCTAGAACGCAACACTTACGCCCAAAATGCAAACTGACTCGCATCAATTTTGTTGCGGAAAAATGGTCTAGCTCCCAGATATTTATGCCATTTGTTTCTATAGTAAAAAGAGAACGGAACTCTAGGAGGACACCATGATAAAAGTCGAAGATATGATGACTCGCCACCCTCATACCTTGTTGCGTTCACACACATTAGGTGACGCCAAAAATATGATGGAAGCACTGGATATTCGACACATTCCCGTTGTCGATGCAAACAAACAGCTGCTCGGTATCGTCACTCAACGTGATTTGCTTTCCGCGCAAGAATCCAGCTTACACAAATCGTCTGCTGAAAACTCTTACACTGCTGCTACCCCTTTGTATGAAGTAATGCACACCAGCATCATGACCGTTGAACCCAAAGCGGGACTAAAAGAAAGTGCGATCTACATGCAAAAACATAAAGTCGGCTGTTTACCGGTAGTAGAGAAAGGCCATTTAGTGGGAATCATTACTGACACCGATTTCGTCACTATCGCGATCAATCTGCTGGAGCTGCAAGAAGAAGCCGAACCAGAAGAGTTAGAAGTCGAAGACGATTTGTAATTCCCGCGACACTCTTAGCTGCGAGATCCTTGTTTGTCCTGATAGGAAAGGAAAAAGAGCGGCTTTCGCCGCTCATGCAGTGGTTAATACCTAAAGATGGAAAGGTATTAATGGAACTGGTCTTCTTCGGTAGAGCCCGTCAGTGCCGTGACTGAAGAGTTACCACCTTGGATGGTGTTGGTCATCTTATCAAAGTAACCCGTACCTACTTCTTGTTGGTGTGCAACGAAGGTGTAGCCTTTTTCCGCCGCTTCAAATTCAGGACGCTGAACTTTCTCAACGTAGTGACGCATACCTTCACCTTGAGCATATGCGTGTGCCAGTTCAAACATGTTGAACCACATGTTGTGAATACCAGCTAGGGTGATGAACTGATACTTGTAGCCCATATCTGCGAGTTCTTGTTGGAACTTAGCAATGGTCTCAGCATCCAAGTTTTTCTCCCAGTTAAATGATGGCGAGCAGTTGTATGCCAACAGTTGGTCTGGGTATTCCGCATGAATAGCCTCAGCAAACTTACGCGCTTCTTCAAGACACGGAGTTGCCGTTTCACACCAAATAAGATCCGCATATGGCGCATAAGCAAGGCCACGTGAGATCGCTTGGTCAATCCCTGCACGAACACGATAGAAACCTTCCTGAGTGCGCTCGCCAACAATAAAGTCTGCGTCATATGGGTCACAATCTGACGTCAACAAGTCCGCAGCATTGGCATCGGTTCGAGCAATCACCAATGTCGTTGTACCAGCAACATCTGCGGCTAGACGCGCAGCAACCAGTTTTTGCACCGCTTCTTGCGTTGGAACCAATACTTTACCGCCCATATGGCCACACTTCTTCACCGAAGCCAATTGGTCTTCAAAGTGTACACCCGCGGCCCCCGCTTCAATCATCGACTTCATCAGCTCATACGCATTCAGCACACCACCAAAGCCCGCTTCTGCATCAGCAACGATAGGCAAGAAGTAATCAATTCCACCCTCTTCTGGCGACTTACCATTCGACCATTGAATTTGGTCTGCGCGGCGGAACGAATTGTTAATGCGTTTTACTACTGAAGGAACCGAATCCACAGGGTAAAGTGATTGGTCTGGGTACATGGTCGAGGCGGTGTTGTTATCCGCTGCAACCTGCCAACCCGATAGGTAGATCGCTTCTATCCCCGCTTTGGCTTGCTGCACCGCTTGGCCACCGGTTAGTGCGCCTAGACAATTCACATAGCCTTTTTTCGAGCTACCATTCACCAACGACCACAACTTGTCGGCGCCGCGCTGCGCGATGGTATTAGCTGGCACCATAGAGCCACGTAAGGCCACGACTTCCTCAGCTGTGTAAGTGCGTTTGACGTTTTTCCAACGAGGATTGGTTGCCCAATCTTTTTCCAGAGCTTCGATTTGCTGGCGGCGAGTTAAGTTTGTCATCGGTCTATCCCTCTTTTGATGAGCGCTGATTATTAAAATTGAGTGCGCTATATATTCCATTTCGTTAGCGGTACATCCTGCTCCGCCAATGAAGGTTCACGTTATTGGTTGTTGATTGGTTTACTCATTAATCTAGGTAGTCATAACCCGGTACGGTTAAGAAGTTGGTTAGCTCATCACTGGTGGTCAGGCTAGCCATCAACTCGGCGGCTTCATGGAAACGGCCTGAGTCAAAACGAGTCTCCCCCACTTCTTGTTTTACGACTTGAATCTCTTCGTCGAGATAACGCTTAAACAACGCTTTGGTCACCACTTCACCGTTATCTAACGACTTACTATGTTGAATCCACTGCCAGATAGAAGCGCGTGAGATCTCTGCGGTCGCTGCATCTTCCATCAAGCCATAAATCGGTACACAGCCATTCCCCGAGATCCACGCCTCGATGTACTGCAATGCAACACGAATATTGTGTCTCATACCTTGTTCTGTTCTTGCTCCATCACAAGGCTCAAGTAACTGTTTAGCTGTAATCGGCGCATCGTCTTGGCGAGTGACATCAAGCTGGTTTTTACGCTCACCTAGAGCACGATTAAACACGTCCATGGCGGTGTCGGCTAAACCAGGATGCGCAACCCAAGTGCCATCATGGCCATTGCTGGCTTCGAGTGATTTATCGTTCTGGATCTTATCCAATACCTTTTGATTCTCTTGTGGATCTTTGGCTGGGATAAAGGCGGCCATCCCTCCCATCGCAAACGCGCCACGTTTATGACAGGTGCGGACAAGTAAACGCGAGTAAGCATTGAGGAACGGCTTGTCCATGGTGACCACCTGACGATCAGGTAGCACACGGTCTGGGTGCTTTTTCAGTGTTTTGATATAGCTAAAAATGTAATCCCAACGGCCACAGTTGAGGCCAACAATATGCTCTTTTAACGAGAAGAGAATCTCATCCATTTCAAAGACGGCAGGCAGCGTCTCGATCAATACCGTGGCTTTGATAGTGCCGGTATCCAAACCGAAATACTCTTCAGTGAAATGGAACACTTCACTCCACCATTTCGCCTCATGATGAGACTGTAACTTAGGAAGATAGAAATAAGGACCACTGCCTTTTTTCAGCAACGCTTTGTGGTTATTAAAGAAATAAAGAGCAAAATCAAATAAGGAACCTGGAATGATCTGACCGCGCCACGTTACATGCTTTTCTTTTAAATGAAGACCGCGGACACGGCAGATCAACACCGCTGGATTGTTGCCCAGCTGATAATGCTTGCCATTGTCATGGTTGGTGTAGGAGATGGTGCCATTGACCGCATCACGCAAGTTGATCTGGCCATCCAACACCTTATCCCAAGCCGGAGACATCGAGTCTTCGAAATCCGCCATAAAGACTTTTACATTGGCGTTTAGAGCGTTGATCACCATTTTGCGATCAGTTGGCCCGGTAATTTCTACTCGACGATCTTGTAGATCGTTGGGAATCCCCAAAATTTTCCAGCTCCCTTCTCGAATATCCTGAGTCTCTGCAAGAAAATCAGGTAACTCTCCTTGGTCGATCTTGTTCTGTCTCTCTTCTCGGGCAGTTAACAATTGATCGACGCGCAATGAGAATCGCTCACACAGCTGAGATAAAAAGGTTTGGGCTTCAACAGGGAAAATTGCTTGATGTTCAGGAGACAGGGTTCCTGTTACTTCAAGCATGCCTTGGGTCTGTTGTTCAGCCTGTGTGTTTTCTTTTTCGGGCGTTTGAGCAAGCATCATTCTTCTTCCTTTCATTTTGCTTTTCGACGATTTCAGAACAACATTTGTAAGTTTTAAACCACAAAAACCAAACCATCACTTTGTTCAAAAATCCATCCAGCATTTCGTCTTTACGCTTATAACATCCATGATGAGACGTCACATGACAATCTAGACATAAGTCTTACAAGCCTTTAAATAACTTACACCAACAAGCATTAGAGTAAAAGTTCAAAAGTAAACAAAAGGTTAAATTCAAAGTTTTATTCCGTTTCAAACAAGTGCTTGATTTTTGATATCAATGTGTAATTAATTACGTAATTTAATTACACTAAGTAAGCTTGCAAAAATCAGTTTTAAACAAGCGTATGAATTCATCTAAAAGGAGTGAAAGCCTGTAGAGCTAAGACTTCAGGGGAGATTTGAGGTGGAAGTTTAAACAGAGAAACAAGTTGTATATGTAAAATTAACAATGTGAAATTTCACAATTTTATGAAAGCTTCATTAAGAAAGTTATGTGAAATTTTACAAGTCAAACTACACCATCAGAATAAAATACTAAAAAACGCACTAAACTTAGTGCGCTTTTTATTGATTACTGCGATTTACTGGCTACTACTATTTGCTAAAGCAGTTCTGAAACAACCTCTGCAAGTTGATTAAATGTTTTACTGCGTGAAGAACTTGGCCGCCAAACCAGCCCAATATCACGATAAGCTTGCTGGCCAGGAGGCTCGATCACCACTAAGTTTTGGTTGTCCAATAGACCGTGATCGATGGCCATTTGAGGAATAAAAGTAGTGCCAAGTCCATTTGCCACCATTTGTACTAAGGTATGCAAACTGGTCGCACTAAATGGGTTAATCTTCTCTTTGTCAGTCAGTTTACAGGCCGACACCGCGTGCTCGGTCAGACAATGCTCTTTTTCCAATAAAAACACTGACTCGTCAGGCAAGTCGTCATATTTTATTGGCACTTTAATCGCCCCTACTTGGTTTCGACTGATCACCATTTTAAAAGGATCTTGCCCAACAACGCGACTTTCCATCCCATCGATCTCAACGGGTAAAGCAAGGATCAATACGTCCAATTCGCCGTGACGTAAAGCTGTCAACAAGTTGGTTGTTGTATCTTCACGTAATAGAAGATTCAGCTGAGGAAAACGTTGGTTGATCTCTTGTACTAAATCGCACAATAAAAATGGTGCGATGGTAGGAATGCAGCCCAGTTTCAATTGCCCTTGCATGCTGTCTCCTTGACAAAGGCTACCCAGCTCAACCAAGTCTTGCCCTTTTGCCAATAGTTCTCTGCCATGCATTACCACCAGTTCACCTGCCTGAGTAAAAACCAAAGGGCTTTTTTTGTCTTTCTTCTCATAGAGAGGACAGCCGATCAACTCTTCTAAATTTTGTATGCCTTTACTTAACGTCGATTGGCTCACAAAGCAACGTTCAGCCGCATCACTAAAATGTCGCGTTTCATGCAGAGTAATAAGATAGTGTAACTGCTTCAGACTGGGCCATTTATTCATAAAATTATTAATACTTACCGTCGTTTGTATGATTAACTCGATAGAATTGCTCTTATCGCTTTTTTCGATGAAGTTAATCTATTTAATTCGCTTTTTTCAATACTACAATCTGTACTATAGTTTGTCGCGTACAAACACGGACTAAGCCAAAAACTTAATCTCTGGTTTAGAAATAAGACATTTTTAGGAGCAAAAAAATGGTACTAGTAGGTCGTCAAGCCCCTGATTTTACTGCAGCAGCTGTTCTAGGTAACGGTGAGATCGTTGATAACTTCAATTTTGCAGAGTTTACTAAAGGTAAGAAAGCTGTTGTTTTCTTCTACCCACTAGACTTCACTTTCGTTTGCCCATCTGAACTGATCGCATTCGACAACCGTTACGAAGATTTCAAAGCAAAAGGCGTTGAAGTGATCGGTGTTTCTATCGACTCTCAGTTTTCTCACAACGCATGGCGTAACACGCCAGTTGAAAATGGCGGTATCGGTCAAGTTAAATACCCTCTAATTGCTGACGTTAAACACGAAATCTGTCAAGCGTACGATGTTGAGCACCCAGAAGCAGGCGTTGCTTTCCGTGGTTCTTTCCTAATCGATGAAGATGGTCTAGTACGTCACCAAGTAGTGAACGATCTACCTCTAGGTCGTAACATCGACGAAATGCTACGCATGGTTGATGCACTGAACTTCCACCAGAAACACGGCGAAGTATGTCCTGCTCAATGGGAAGAAGGTAAAGCAGGTATGGACGCATCACCTCAAGGTGTTGCAGCGTTCCTATCTGAGCACGCAGCTGACCTTAAAAAATAAGGTTCTTTAACGCCCGAGCTCAAACGGGTGAATGGTTGGAAACGCTCAAAGAGCGTAATAAAACAATAGATTGCGGAAACCGCAACGCGCCAATCAGTATAAAGTAAAGTCCTTCCAAAGCCCGATGCATTGCATCGGGCTTTTCTTTTTCGCACAAAACATCCTCTTAAATCCGGTAATTGAAGCGAAAAAGTTTACCCCTATTCTTCACCATGCTCCTGCTATGATGAACCTCTGTTCTCTCTATTCAAACGAAAAAACATGAGTTACCAAGTCGAAGTTTGTATCGATAATATCGAATCTCTACACAATGCTCTTGAAGGTGGCGCGACTCGGATTGAGCTTTGTTCTTCCCTCGCATTAGGTGGGTTAACCCCTAGTTATGGGTTTATGACCCTTGCGGCAAAATTGTCGACGGTTCCGATTTACGCCATGATCAGGCCAAGACAGGGAGACTTCTTATACAGCGATGATGAATTTGCGATCATGCAGCAAGATATTTTGTCCGCTCAGCAAGCAGGCTTACAAGGTGTGGTATTTGGCCTGCTGACAGCAGATGGCGATATTGATGTCCCAAGAACCCGCATATTGGTCGAACTCGCCCACTCGCTAGATCTTGGCGTGACTTTTCACCGTGCTTTTGATCAATGCCGAGAACCTTTTGCCGCTTTGGAGCAGATCATTGACCTTGGGTGCGAGCGAATCTTAACTTCCGGGCTTGCCGCCAGCGCGCCTTTAGGTAAAGAAATGCTGACTCAGCTCGTGGCTCACAGCCAATCTCGCCTCGCTATCATGGCTGGCGCAGGTGTCTCCCCTGTTAACGTTGCCGATCTGGCACTGACAACAGGGGTTAAAGAACTGCATCTTTCAGGCAAGAGCACTCGCCCAAGCAAAATGACCTTTATTGCTTCTGACAGCAAGATGGGCGCAGCGGACCAAGACGATTTTATTATCCCGATTACTCATACAGCCACCATTCGCAATACCGTATTAGCTCTCAAATCAATCCGCTAACTGCCCGAACGCCCTCCTTCAATGCTATGATTTAACAAAGCAAAGGAGGGCGTATGGGAAAGCTGAAAAAAAAGTTCTATGAACAAGAACTCGAGAACTTACAAATTGAGTTAGTCAAACTTCAAGAATGGGTTAAGCATAAAAAGCTCAAAGTCGTCGTCATTTTTGAAGGGCGAGATGCCGCTGGTAAAGGCGGTGTTATCAAACGCATTACTGAAAAATTGAATCCTCGCATCTGTCGTATCGCAGCATTGCCTGCTCCGACAGAGAAAGAAAAAACGCAATGGTATTTCCAACGTTATGTTGCGCATTTACCTGCCGGCGGTGAAATCGTGCTGTTTGATCGCAGCTGGTATAATCGCGCTGGTGTGGAAAAAGTGATGGGATTTTGCAGTGAGGAGGAATATGAAGAGTTTTTGCGATCCTGTCCTGAATTTGAGCGCATGCTACAGCGCTCGGGCATCATACTCCTAAAATACTGGTTCTCCGTTTCCGATGAAGAGCAGGAAAAACGCTTTATCGAACGCATCAACACGCCAATCAAACGCTGGAAGTTTAGCCCGATGGATCTCGAATCGCGTAATCGCTGGGCAGAATATTCCAAAGCCAAAGATGAAATGTTTGCTTATACCGACACGAAATATTGTCCTTGGTGGGTAGTACCCTCAGATGATAAACGCCGTGCTCGCCTCAACTGCATTAGTCATTTACTCAGCAGTATTGACTATCAGGATGTGGTGCATCCACCCGTCACATTACCGGAGCTTAATAAAGAGGGCTACGTCCGTTCTCCTGTTGATGAACAAACCTTTGTCCCTTTTAAATACTGATTAATACAACATGGCCAAAGATCTATTTTACTCTCTCGATTTAAACTTGTTGCGCACCTTCATGGTGCTCTACCAAGAAAAAAACATGCGTAAAGCATCAAAGCGATTGTTCGTTTCACAGCCAGCAATTAGCCAAGCACTACAAAAACTGCGCCATCATTTTGGTGATGAACTGTTTGTCAAAGTCCCCACCGGCTTAGAAGCCACCCCATTTACCGAAACTGTGTTGACGGCTATTACGCCCCATCTCGACGGGTTGGCTTCTGCCCTCAATCAAACCTATGAGTTCAATCCAATCGAGCTTTCTGGCCGAATTAAAATTGCGCTTTCACCTATTGTGATGGCCTCTTTGACTGGGGCTTTATTCACTCGCTTTATTACTCAAGCCCCCAATTGTACGATTGAACTGGTGGGTTGGAACAAAGATACCTTTACCAACATCCAACAAGGAACCATCGATTTCGGCGTCAACTTAGAGCAAGACATTCTGCAGAATATTTCTTGTAAAAAGCTGGTCGAACTGACCGGAAAACTGATTGTAAGACGTGATCATCCGATTGATAAACAAACAGTGACAGCAAAAGATCTCGAACCTTACCCTATCGCTTCAATTATCACTCCAGGATGGAATGACAACTTTACCCATGCAGCGCAACTAATGGAAAAAGAAGGCGCCACTCCAACCGTTGGCTTTCGCTCAGAGATCATTCTTGCCGTGATCGATATTGTTCAACATACCAACTACTTTATGCCTCACTCTAATTTATTTCCTCTCGCACAGTACCCCAATCTAAGAGCGCTTGACATTTTAGTGGCTGGTCGGCCGTTTATGCATGGTGTATTTAGCTACTACCACAGCAGAAACCGCAATAACCCGTTAATGCATTGGATACACCACGAGATCAACGCTGTCCTTGAAAAACAGCTTAGTGATAACTTAAGATTATCATAAAGATAATTAACTGATATTAGATAACCAAACACTTATCAATCATCATTGCCATCAGAAATTGTCATGTGAAACAAGGAATCAATTTCTGAGGCAAATTGATGGTTACAAGCAACCCTACCATATCAATACTTGCCTCTTGCTGAAGGATTAGACGAATCCCGTTTGCTCATTAGCCGTGAGCCCAACTTCAAGATTGTAGGTATTGATATGAAAAAATCACTGATGTCACTGGTCATTACTAGCTCACTTGTTTTAGCTGGTTGTTCCTCTAGCGCCAACAACGCTAGTCATTCAGGCACTGAAGCGACACCCGATCGACTACCACCAGTGTGGCACTCACCAGAAGACGCAGTAAACACACCGGATCGCCAGCCGCCATTATGGGGAGGCCCAACTGACGATGGTAATACCCCAGATCGCCAGCCACCACTATGGGGAGGCCCAACAGACAATGTTAATGCGCCCGATCGTTTGCCACCAACTTGGAATGACCCTGAGCAACCCCCGATGTGGAACTCACCGCTTTACTCTTACGTGATCGACGGCGATAAAATTACCGATGCCAATGGCAATGAATACAACATCGTAAGAAAGATTTGGAACGGCCACGATTATGTGATTCAAGATAAAGACGGTAATGAGTACATGGTTCGATACGTGACCCAAGGCAAATACGAAGGAAACTTTGAAATATACTTCAACGACAAACTTATTTATGTCGGTGGTGACACCGTTAAGGGTGGTATCGCTCCAGCACTTGAAGCAGCAAAACCTAAGTTGGACCGTCAAGCAGTAAGAGATACGATTCGCGCGCGAATCAACCAATAACGTCTTCTCCTTTTCTTTGGCTCCCATTGTGGGAGCCACTCTCTGAACAGGTATTTTCATGAGCAAAAAAGCAATGGCCTTTTACTGCTTAATTATTAGTGAAGCAGTTCAAGCGGGCTTTAATGTTTCAATTGAAAAGGACTTAATTGAACTCAGTGTATCAGCCGCCATCACCGAACAAAGCTATTTGTACATTGGCGCAGACAGTAATGAATGGTTAGGCGTTGGCGTTGGCTACCAACACCGTTTGTCATCAAAATGGACCACTAATGCCTACTACGAGTTTGGCTTGGAAAATGATTGGCTGATGAATGACATGCTAGAAGTTGATGGGGTGAAAACCAAAAGCCATTTTTTAGATTTTTCAACCACGCACCGTTTTGATGACTATTCGACTAAGCTGGGTATCACAGGAGAGTTTACGCGCAACGGCTTTACTTGGATTACAGTGGACGATTCTGATAAGTATTCCATGTATGCTTCTGTAGCCCGCTATTTTCAGTCTCTTTATGTTACTGGCCGATACGAACATCATTACGCCATTGATCGCTCAGACATGATCGATTTCAATCAAGGACACGCCAACGAATGGGAATTCTCAATCGGCACCATGCGATCAATATGGAAAATTTATCCTTATCTCAAAGCCAATATTTTAAGCCCTAATGGTACCTATTACGGAAGCCAAAGCACCAATGTAAGTTGGTCGATGGGCGGAACCATTTCATTTTAACACACATAATAAGCAAGACTTATTAAAGAGATAATCATTACGACTTATACATAAACAAAATTAATAACTAAGATAACCTCATACAGGAATGGAACTCCATCTTAATACAATCAACTTTTAGGTAATATTATGAAAAAGATGGCGATAATTCTCTCTTCACTTATTTGCTCTAGTGCTTACGCGGGAATCACTATTTCACCAGAGCTCAAACTGGGTCCTTATAAAGGTGCCGGAATTCAAGTGGGTTTAACAAACACTCTCGGTTTTGATGCGGTGTTTGCCGAATTGGCGAAAACGCGTTATGAAAGCAAAATCTACGATGAAGAAATCTATTCATACCGCGTTGGTTTTCAACAAATGTTTGGTGCCAGCAAACAGCATGGTTTTCAGGCAAGCCTCGGGTTGGCTCAATATGATGGCTATTTAAGAGAAGAGCATAAAACAGCGAATGGTTTAAGCATTGGTGGTAGCTATGTATTCCAAGCAAACCAACATTTGTTTTTACGCGCCGGTGTTGACTTCAACGTGTTTGACACCAATGCAACATATATCCCATCCGATACCTCGCCTAACTTTAATCTCGGCTTTGGCTTACGTTTCTAACGATTATCTTAGTGCGTCATTGATCCCTTGATCACCCAAATGGCGCACATCTTTTCCCTTGACGAAATAGATGATGTACTCGCAGATATTTTGGCAACGATCACCAACTCGTTCAATCGCACGAGCAGACCACATTACTTGAAGGATGTTGGGGATATTCTTCGGATTTTCCATCATATACGTCATAAGCTGGCGAATCACCGCCTCATACTCCGCATCGATTTTATCGTCCATTTTGTGCACTTCGGCTGCCGCATCCACGTCCATCCGCGCAAACGCGTCTAACACCAAGTGCAACATCTGAATGGCTTGTCGAGCCAGTGGCTCTAAGGAAACATTAAACTGACGCTCTTTGGATGAAGGGCTTTCGATGGCGACATAGGCCATTTTAGTTGCCACATCACCAATGCGTTCTAAATCGGTAATGGTTTTGATGATCGCCATGATGAGGCGCAAATCTTTTGCGGTTGGCTGACGCTTGGCAATGATTCGCGTGCAGGCATCATCAATGGAAACTTCCATCGCATTGACTTTGTGATCATCACGCACCACTCGTCTGGCAAGGTCGATATCGTCGTTATGCAGCGCTTGCATGGCAAAAGAAAGCTGTTGTTCAACCAAGCCCCCCATCGTCAAGACATGAGTACGAATAGACTCAAGTTCTACATTGAATTGCCCTGAGATATGACGCCCGAAATGCATAACGATCCTTATCTAAAATATGTGCTAGCCGTAGCGGCCGGTAATGTAATCTTCAGTTTGCTTTTTCATCGGAGAGGTGAAGATAGTGTCTGCGTCCGAATACTCAATAAGCTTACCCATGTGGATAAAGGCAGTATAGTCGCTCACTCGCGCAGCTTGCTGCATGTTGTGAGTGACAATGACCACAGTATATTGAGTCTTTAGGTCGTTGATAAGCTCTTCAATCGTTAAAGTTGATATAGGATCCAAAGCCGATGTAGGTTCGTCCAATAACAGCACTTCTGGCTCGATGGCGACCGCTCGGGCAATGACCAATCGCTGCTGTTGCCCACCAGAGAGACCAAAGGCATTCTCATGCAGGCGGTCTTTCACTTCATCCCATAACGCCGCCGAGCGTAAAGATCGCTCTACTGCGTCATCAAGCGTTCGGCTATTTTTCACACCTTGCAAGCGTAAACCATACACCACATTTTCATAGATGGATTTAGGAAATGGATTGGGCCTTTGAAACACCATCCCGACCCGACGCCTTAAGGTTGCAACGTCGACACTAGGATCGTAAACATTGCTGCCATACAGCTTAACGCTGCCTGTCACTTTGCATCCTTCCACTAGATCGTTCATGCGATTAATACAACGCAGCAACGTTGACTTACCACAACCTGACGGACCGATAAATGCCGTCACTCTCCCTTTGGGAATGCGCATCGAAATGTCGTACAGTGCCTGACTTTGACCATAGTGCAGATCCAAGTTCTCAATCGTAATGGCCGTTTTATCGTCAGGCAGATTATTCACATCTAAAGGGGCGTGATAGCCCAATGTGTCATTGAAAGAATACATCTTAGTCTTGCCCCAATGTTCGATATTTTTCGCGTAAATTATTGCGGATACTGATAGCCGTTAAGTTCAAACCGACAATGACCGTCACCAACAAAAAGGACGTGGCATACACCAGTGGTCGCGCCGCTTCGATGTTCGACGTTTGGAAGCCCACATCGTAGATATGAAAGCCAAGGTGCATAAACTTACGCTCAAGATGAATGTAAGGAAACTGGCCATCCACGGGTAAGCTGGACGCTAACTTAACCACACCAACCAACATCAGCGGCGCTACTTCTCCTGCCGCCCGTGCAATCGCCAAAATCAATCCCGTAATGATAGCGGGAGTCGCCATCGGCAACACCACGCGCCACAACGTCTCAAATTGCGTCGCTCCAAGCGCAAGTGAGCCGTGTCGAACCGAGTTAGGAATGCGTGTTAGGCCCTCTTCAGTGGTCACGATGACCACGGGCAGCGTCAATACGGCTAAGGTCAGTGCAGACCACAACAGCCCAGGTGTACCAAAGGTTGGAGCAGGAAGGCGCTCTGCATAAAACAGGTTATCAATTGAACTACCGATGGTGTAAACAAAAAAGCCTAAGCCAAAAACGCCGTACACAATGGAAGGCACACCGGCAAGATTAATGACCGCGATACGGATGACTCGTGTAAAAGCGTTATTTTTGGCGTACTCATGCAGATAGATGGCAGCAATAACCCCCAGCGGCATCACAATAATCGACATGATCAACACAAGGAACACAGTACCAAATATGGCAGGAAAGACGCCACCTGCCGAGTTGGAATCTCGTGGATTTTCTGAGAGGAATTTCCAAATTTCTCTCCCCCAGTGCACAATTTTATCGCCAACATTCATTTTGTTTGGCTGCCAAAAATCCAAAATTTCACTGAGAGGAATAGAGATCACATTACCACTCATTTCTTCCACCAGCAGCGTATAACCCGTGAGTTGCAAACGTAATCCGTCAAGCTGCTGGTCGTAGTTGGCTAACTCCTGTTCATAGTGTTCGCGTTCCGCTTGATATTGCTGCAAATACTCGGAGCTCAACGTGCCATTGAGCTCTTTGCGCCGCTTATCAAGACGGAGCTGTTCCAATTTCCAACTTAACGGTTTGATGTTTTGCTCAACCACCAGCGCAATTTCTTCACGTAAACGTTCAGCGTATTCGAGCTTGTCTCGCAACAATGGGAAGATATTCTCGTCAGTCTGTATATCGCCATCACGAAACGCTAAGTAGCGGCCATAGAAATCGCCGCCACTGCTGCGTTCAAACACAACAATCTCTTCCGGAGTTGTGGGTTCACTGAGTTGCGACTCCAACACCGAAATAAATTCGGAGGGATACAAACCTCGATTCGCCACTTTGATTTTCAAACGCACCGCTTCTTGCTCATCTTGCACAATAGCCTGTAAAGATGGCGGCAGTTGCGAATAGTCCACTTGGTTTCGCTGATAAACCTGGCCAATCACACGGCTTCCAACCGATGTTTGTGGAGACAACTGAGGTGAGGTTTTTACTATCATCCACTGATAGACAGGCGCAGGCCAGAAGTAATTAAGCCCCTTCCAACCGATCAAAAGCAGCAGTGCCAACACCGAAAGCAAGCTGATACTGACCACTCCCCCTGTCAACCAAATCCACGGCGCTCCTGAACGAATCCATTTCAGCACGCTAGCTCTCCCAACATTCGACTATGATCACAGCGCACGATATTTATCTCTTAATCTTTGGCGTACCCACTCGGCCAGCGAGTTGACGGCGAAGGTGAAAACAAACAGCAATAGGGCGGCTAAAAACAATAATCGGAAGTGCGAACTGCCCACTTCTGATTCCGGCAGCTCAACCGCAATGGTCGCTGATAAGGTGCGCATCCCTTCCAAAATATTCCAATCCATTAGCGGCGTGTTTCCAGTCGCCATTAAGACGATCATGGTTTCCCCAACAGCACGCCCAAGCCCCATCATAATGGCAGAAAAAATCCCCGGGCTCGCGGTGAGAATCACCACATGAGTGAGCGTTTGCCACGCCGTCGCGCCCAGCGCCAACGAGCCATCAGAGAGATGCTTAGGCACAGAGAAAATCGCATCCTCCGCTATGGTAAAAATAGTTGGAATCACAGCAAAGCCCATGGCTAATCCCACCACCATCGCATTACGCTGGTCAAAACCAATCCCATGCTGCGATAAAAATAACCGAATATCGCCGGAAAAAAATAGCGCTTCCAATTCAGGAGCAAACTGTATTCCGAGCGCGACGACCAGCACCATACTCGGGATTAAGATCAGAGCATGCCAACCATTAGGAATACGATGTCGTATCGTCGCGGGCAACAGAGTCCAGAGTCCACCAATGAAGACGGTACTCAGAGGTAGCACAACCATCAGTAGCACCACACTGATCAGATGCTGTTCAACGATCGGAGCAAACCATAAACCGGCTAAAAAACCGATAATGACCGTTGGCATCGCTTCCATTAGTTCAATGGAAGGTTTAACGATACGACGCATTTTCGGCGCCATAAAATAACCAGTATAGATGGCACCAAGAACCGCAATGGGAACAGAAAACAGCATGGCGAACAGCGCGGCCTTAATGGTACCAAAAGCAATCGGAACGATACTGAACTTCGCTTCAAAATCGTCACTTGCTGAAGTGGATTGCCAGACAAACTCGGGCTCTGGATAACCTTCATACCACACCTTTTGCCACAGCGATGACAGCGAGATTTCAGGGTATGGATTGTCCACCGTCGCCAGCGTTAATCGATCTGGAAAATACGTTAAAAGGTATTGTTCGTTATTCGACATGGCCGCCATTTGCGGAGCTTGTTGATAGGCGCGCAAAAACAGAGCCAATTTTTCACTGGTGGTGTAGTGGCTCTGTAACGTTCCGTTGGTATAAAAACTGTAGAAGCCTTTACGATGCGTATCCGGCAAGAGGAATTGCACTTCTGAAGCTAACTTAAAATCACGAATGTGCGTCAATTTGCGCTGATTTTGCTGACGGGTATCAAACCATTGCGACACCCGGCCATCATTGTGAGTGACCAATAAAGAGTAGGCTCCTGCAAGCAGGTCTATTTGACGCACTGAGTGCTTCTGATCACCCAAGGTGAGATCAACAATCTCCCGCACAACAAATTGCTCATCACGCTTCTTCGCCACCACCAGCTCAGAACCAGAACGTACGTAGAGGGTTTCTCCATCCGGCGTTATAAGAAGTTGCGATGCCGCATCAAAACTGGTTGCGAATTGGAAATCGCGTTGCACCCACTCTCCTTGCACACTTTGCTGCCAACGAACGTGGACTCGTCCATCGTTTGTTAGCCAAGTTAGCGTTGGAGAAGGTTCTAAGTTACTGAACGCAAACCGTGCGATATCACTGCCTTGCGCCGCAAGACGAAAATCAAAGCTAGGGGAATAAATCTCAACCTCAGGTCGCTGAACACTCTTCGCCAGCGAACTGTTAAAACGAGGTTTAAACAACGTCACTAGCCCTTGCTGAGAAACAAAGCCATAGCTGTCTAAAGCAGAAACACTCTTGGCAAAAGCGGTCGGATTCTCACTGATTTGTGTTTCGAGTATTGCCTCACCACTATCTAGCTGCCAAAACGTTAGACGACCATCTTCGGTAATAGTCAATGCTCTAAGGCCATAATCATCAACTGCAATCGCGACAGGCGGCTTCGTCGCAATAGGCATACTGAGTTTATTGGGTTCTAGTTTAGCGTCCGAAAAGAGTGGGATCACCACCATCGCTAAATAGACAAAAATCAACACTAAGGCAGCCAAAACCCCAACACCGCCACTGGTTACAGCCAAACGAACTAGGCGATCTTTTAACAATCTCGACTTGTCTCTGGTCTGCAATGTGAACTCGGCTCTGGCCATCGAATTTTCTACCCTTTTTGACGTGCTGACATAATATTTCGTTAAGATGACAATTATATTACAGATCACATTAACCATATGAAAATAATACAACTATTATGATAGTCATGGTATGAAATAAATCTGTAACAAAAAACACATACTGTGCCTCCTTATTGAGTCCATTTTTAATTACATGATCAACGTCAGGCCAATTTATGAGTGCGGATAAATTCTATATAGAAAAAGAGCTTAGCTGGCTGTCATTCAATGAACGGGTATTACAAGAAGCCGCCGACAAAACCGTGCCGCTCATTGAGCGCATTCGCTTTCTTGGTATCTTCTCCAATAACTTGGATGAGTTTTACAAAGTGCGATTTTCGGATGTGAAACGCCGAATTTTGATTAATCGAGAGCAAGGTGGCAACGACATTTCAAAGCACTTGTTGTCAAAGATGCAGAGCAAAGCCTTAAAACTCAACGAACGCTTTGATGAACTCTACAATGAACTGATCCGAGATATGGCAAGGCGGCATATTTTTCTCGTCAACGAAAGCCAACTCGATGAAGCTCAACAAAAATGGATCATCAAATATTTCCAGAAAGAAGTGTTGCCTCACATCACTCCGCTGATGTTGACCGATGAAATTGACGTACTGCAGTTTTTGAAAGACGAGTACGCGTACATCGCTGTGGAGTTGAAACAACAAGAACAGGCCAAATATGCCTTACTGGAAATCCCCACCGATCACCTTCCTCGCTTCATTATGGTGCCAGAGCAAAAAGGCAAACGTAAGAAAACCATTATCTTGCTCGACAACATCATTCGCTTTTGCCTTAACGATATCTTCCGTGGCTTTTTTGACTACGACGAGCTCAATGGCTATGCGATGAAAATGACCCGAGACGCCGAATACGACTTGCGTCATGAAGTTGAATACAGCTTGCTAGAGCAGATGTCTGAAGGCCTCAGCCAACGCCTAACCGCCTTGCCAGTGCGCTTTGTTTACGAGCGAGACATGCCCGAGGACATGCTCAAATATCTCTGCTATAAGCTCAAAATCTCTCATTACGACAGTTTGATTCCTGGCGGTCGTTATCACAATTTCAAAGACTTTATCGCCTTTCCAAACGTTGGACGTGACTACTTGGAGAACAAACCGCTGCCACCATTGGCCTGCGCAGATTTTGAAGGCTACGCCAACGCGTTTGATGCCATTCGCAATCAAGATATTCTCCTGCACTACCCTTATCATAGCTTTGAGCATATTACGGAATTGGTGCGTCAAGCCTCATTCGACCCTAAAGTCGTCAGCATCAAAATCAATGTTTATCGTGTTGCAAAGAATTCACGCTTGATGAACTCATTGATCGATGCGGTGCATAACGGCAAGCGGGTCACAGTGGTCGTTGAGCTACAAGCACGCTTTGATGAAGAGGCCAATATTGAATGGTCAAAACGCCTAACCGATGCGGGCGTGCACGTCATTTTTGGTGTGCCGGGGATGAAAATTCACGCCAAGTTACTACTGATCACACGTCGCGAAGAGCAAGGGTTCGTTCGCTACGCGCACATCGGTACGGGTAATTTCCACGAACGCACTGCCCGTATCTACACCGACTTTTCGCTGCTTACGGCGGATCAAGAACTCGCTGCAGAAGTGAGAGGCGTGTTTAGTTACATCATGAATCCTTTCCGACCGATAAAATTTCGTCATCTCATCGTTTCTCCCAGAAACTCTCGCTCGCAACTTTATCGTTTATTGGATAGAGAAATTCACAACGCGCAAGCGGGCAAAAAAGCCTCAATTACCCTCAAAGTGAACAATTTGGTCGATAAAGGGTTGATCAGTAAGCTCTATGCGGCCAGCAGCGCTGGGGTGAAAATTCGCATGATCATTCGGGGCATGTGCTCATTGGTTCCTGGGTTAGAAGGGATTAGCGAAAACATTGAAATCATCAGCATCATTGATCGATTTTTAGAACACCCACGCGTGTTGGTGGTGCACAACGATGGTGATCCGCAAGTATTCATCTCTTCTGCGGACTGGATGGAACGCAACATCGATAACCGTATTGAGGTGATGTCCCCTGTACGTGACGCACGTATCAAACAACGGATTATCGATATTCTCAGCATCCAATTTACTGATACAGTGAAGGCTCGCCGCATCGACAAAGAGATGAGCAATAACTATGTTGAACGCGGTAATCGCAAAAAAATACGTTCTCAGATAGCCATCTACGACTATCTTAAAAATGTTGAGAAACATACGCGCAAGCAAAAGGGGCAAGTAGAACCGAATGACAACAACGAATAGTCGAGATATTGCCGCTATCGACCTAGGATCCAACAGTTTTCATATGGTCGTCGCCAAGGTGGTCGATGAAGATCTGCAATTGATCAGCCGCCACAAACAGCGAGTACATCTTGCTGATGGTTTAGATATGGAAATGAATTTAAGCCATTCTGCGATGGAAAGAGGCTTGGAATGTTTGGCGATGTTTGCTGAAAGGCTGCAAGGATTTGAGCCAGAAAACGTACGTATCGCTGCCACGCATACCCTACGCCAAGCACGAAACGCTCACTTATTTCTACAAAGAGCAAAGCAAGTGCTGCCCTTTCCCATCGAAATCATTCCTGGGGAAGAAGAAGCGCGCTTGATCTATTTGGGCGTGGCACATACTCAGTTAGAGGTCTCTTCCAAACTTGTGGTCGATATCGGTGGTGGCAGTACCGAGATGATCATCGGTAAGGATTTTGAGCCCGAGCTTCTAAACAGTAAACAAATGGGGTGCGTCAGTTTTACCAGCCGCTACTTTGCAAATGGTAAAATGACCAAGAAGAATTTCAATAAAGCGATGGTCGCTTGCGAGCAAAAACTCGAATCCATCGCCAGCCAATATCGGAAAAAAGGCTGGGAAATCGCTTACGGTTCTTCAGGCTCCATTAAAGCCATTCGTGAAGTTCTAGTGGGGATTGGTTTTGAGGATGGACTCATCACTCAAGCTCGTCTCAACACCTTAATGGATATGCTCTGTAGCTTCGAAACCATCGATGACATTCAATTGCCAGGCTTAACTGATGAGCGTAAACCGGTGTTTGCCGCAGGCGTAGCCATTCTTAGCGCCATTATCCAAACACTAAAGATTTCCGAAATGCATTACTCTGATGGCGCTCTGCGAGAAGGGTTACTCTATGAGATGGAAGCCCGTTTTGCGCGATCCGATTTACGCATGCGCACAACAGAAAACTTAGCGAAGAAGCACCTCGTTGATTTGGAGCATGCTGCGCGTGTGAAAGGGCTCGCCATTGAGCTTCTGGAGCAAGCTCATAAACCTCTAGGCATCAAAAGAGAGAGTGAACTTGCCACTCTGTTAGAATGGGCTGCGTTACTGCATGAGGTGGGATTAAGTATCAGCCTACGCGGCTTCCATCGCCATTCAGCCTACATTCTGCAACACACTAACATGCCTGGCTTTAACAGCGAACAACAACTGCTATTGGCTTTTCTTACTCGCTATCAGCGAAAGTCGCTCAAACTCACTGAACTTCCCGATTTCCATCTCTACAGCCGCGAGCAAGTGATCAACTTAATCCGTATATTGCGATTAGCCATTTTGATCAACGGGCAGCGCAATGACGATCCATTGCCTGAATTTCATCTACAGGTGAAAGAGAACCATTGGACATTGCAAGGTAAAGAAACGGATTGGCAGGAAAACAACAAATTACTTTCCGCGGATCTGCAAAGTGAACAAGAACGCTGGCAACAAGTAAACTGGCAGCTCGAGCTTGACTAACTGGCGCTGAAAAGCGCGAAACAATAAGGCCTCAATGCGGCCTTATTGGGTTTATAACCCGACTTTTGCCAACTCTTGCTTGGCAAACTCTTCCGTTATCGACACGTAACCATCTTTCTCTACTAGCGCCTGTCCTTGTGCCGAATAGATAAATTTAATGAACTCAGCTTCAATGGGGCTCAGAGCCTTACTCGGATGCTTGTTGACATACACATACAAATAACGTGAAAGAGGGTAATCGCCAGTCAGAATGTTTTCTCGACTCGGATAAACAAACTCATTACCTTGCTTAGCAATAGGAAGTAGGCGCACGCCAGCTACACGATAACCCACACCAGAGTAACCTATGCCACTGAGCGTGGATGCCACCGATTGCACTACCGAAGCAGACCCCGGCTGTTCATTCACTTGGCTTTTAAAATCGCCGCCACACAGGGCGTGCTTTTTGAAGTAGCCGTAGGTTCCAGAAACCGAATTGCGCCCAAAGAGCTGAAAGTTGCGCTTTGCCCACTCCGCATCAATACCAAGCTGCGCCCACGTGCTGACAAAATCTTCTGCACCACAGCGTAAAGTCGCGGAGAAAATGGCGTCCAACTGCGGAAAGTTGAGACCTTGAACCGGATTGTCTTGATGAACAAAAATACCGATGGCATCAATCGCAACTCGCAACGCCGTAGGTTTATAACCATGAGTTCGCTCAAAGGCTTCCACTTCTCTTAAACGCATTGGGCGGCTCATTGGGCCAAACTGCGCCGTTTGTTCCGTCAGAGCGGGAGGCGCCGTTGAGGAGCCCGAGGCTTGCACCTGAGCATTGATGTTCGGATAAAGCGCCTTAAACTCTTCCACCCAAAGCGTGGTCATCCCCGCAAGCGTATCCGAGCCGACAGATAACAAATTCCCAGAAACACCGGGGATTTTTTTATAAGGTTGCAATGGTGTATCCAATGCCTGAGTACTCGCACTCATTCCACCCATCAACAATAAACTCAACCACCATCGTTTCATTTCGCCACCAATTTTGCCGGTAAAACGAATGAAAACTTACTGCCACTGCCAACTTTACTTTGGATATCCAAATGAGTGTCGTGATGAGTCAAAGCATGTTTTACAATCGCCAGACCTAAACCACTGCCCCCGGTGTCACGAGAGCGTGCTTTGTCAACGCGATAAAAACGCTCTGTCAGACGATGGATATGTTGCGGCTCAATACCTTCACCACTGTCTTCCACTTCTAAGCAAGCACCCTTGCTATTGCGATACCAGCGAACCTGTACGTTTGCACCAGCGGGTGTGTACTTCACGGCATTGTATACTAGGTTCGAAATAGCACTGCGCAATTGATCTTCATCGGCATAGACTTTGAGCGCTTTATCCACTTGGAAAGAGATGGCGTGCTGATTATCACCACTCAAACTTACCGCTTCTTTCTCTAGCACTTCCAGCATGGCTGGCACATCAACCACTTCATCCAACTCATGGATTGGCGACGCTTCGATCTTGGATAAGGTTAACAACTGATTCACTAAACTGTTCATTCGATTCAGTTGTTCCGTCATCACACGATGGGCTTTGCCCCACATGGGGCCAACCAACATGTCCGGATCTTCGGTCATTTCGAGATAACCCTGAAGCACCGTCATTGGCGTACGTAACTCATGGGAAACATTAGCAAAAAAGTTTCGACGCATGCC
The DNA here is from genome assembly GCF_028570825.1 of Vibrio sp. CCUG 15886. Taxonomy (NCBI): domain Bacteria; kingdom Pseudomonadati; phylum Pseudomonadota; class Gammaproteobacteria; order Vibrionales; family Vibrionaceae; genus Vibrio; species Vibrio sp. CCUG 15886. Next base: position 176,458 of record NZ_JAQQBT010000006.1, read on the forward strand.
TTCTAGCTGTTTCAACTGCGTCACGTCACGCACCACCATCAAGTGCTCACCTTCAGTATAAGGAACAATACGCAGTTCCAGCGTACGTTCAACGTTTAGCGGCGAGCACATTTCCAACGGTTCAGAAAAATCATTACCAGAGAGATATTTAATAAAATCAGGAGTGCGAAGAAGATTAGAAATAGGCTGACCAGAATCTTCAGGCCAATGGAAACCTAATAGATGTTGCGCCAGCTTGTTACACCAAACAATGTTGCCCTCCGCACGAAACACCACAACCGCATCCGGCAACGATTCTGCACCATTGCGAAAACGACGGATCAAATTCGTCAGCTCTTTACGCTTGCGTCGCTGTCTTTGCTGCAAGCGATAAAGGCCATTAAACAGCGATTCCCAATTACCACTGCCCGATGGCGGCGTTAAACGCTTTTCATCCCAGAGCCACGCAGACAAACGTACCTGATTGTGTAAATGCCAACCAAGCTGCAAAGCCGTCGCCACCAAAAGCAGCCACGGCATATAGCCGAATATCCACCCAACAATCACCCAGGGGGTGTAAAAAAAAGCCAGCTCCCATGCCAGCTTTTTCCAAGTTAATCTTTCAACCACTCACGACTCCGACATGGTATTTACGCTTTCGTTGAGAAACGATAGCCCGCGCCTCGCACTGTTTGAATCAGTTTATCATGCCCTGCATCTTCTAGCGCTTTACGCAGGCGACGAATGTGAACATCAACCGTGCGATCTTCCACATAAACATTGGTACCCCACACATTGTTCAACAGTTGCTCACGACTGTACACGCGCTCTTGGTGGGTCATAAAGAAATGCAACATTTTGAATTCTGTTGGCCCCATATCAACAGGCGCGTCATTGGCCGTCACACGGTGAGAAACTGGATCGAGTTTAAGCCCTTGAACATCAATCACATCTTCTAGTGCGGTTGGCGTGACACGGCGAATCACCGCTTTAAGGCGAGCCACTAACTCTTTTGGCGAAAAAGGCTTGGTAATGTAATCGTCCGCACCGACTTCAAGGCCACGAACTTTGTCTTCTTCTTCACCACGAGCCGTCAACATCACCACAGGGATGTTACGCGTCAGCTCTTCACGCTTCATGTGCTTAATGAAATTGATGCCACTGCCACCTGGCAGCATCCAATCCAGTAATACTAAATCTGGGAAGGGTTCAGCAAGTTTGTTTACTGCCGTATCATAATCTTCAGCTTCAACCGCCTGGTAACCTTTCTGTTCAAGCACGAAACACAGCATTTCGCGAATTGGCGCTTCGTCCTCTACTACCAGAATCCTTCTAGACATAATTGAATAACCTTATGTAAGTTTGAATAATTTATAGGCCCTAGCCCTTTGCAACTGAAAGCATTATTACGTTCAATTATGACACTTTTGTGACCTTTGCAAACAAATTTTCATATAACTGTCTTTGTTGATTCATCTTGATTTTTTCCAACTCGATTAGGACAAGCCAGAAAAAATTGCCTATCATGTTGCCCCTGTATTTATCTTAGAGAAGCGCTATGTGGTTTAAAAACTGTATGGTCTATCGCGTGAATCGCGAGATTGAATTCAACGCAGATCAACTTGAAAAACAATTGGCAGAGTTCCGTTATACGCCTTGTGGCAGCCAGGATAAGCAAAAATTTGGCTGGGTAAGCGCGATGGGACGACACGGTGATATGATGACCCACGTGTCAGAAGACCGCATTCTTATCTGTGCTAAAAAAGAAGAAAAAATGCTGCCCGCTTCGGTGATCAAAGAATCACTGAATGCCAAAGTGGAAGCGATGGAAGCCCAAGAAGGCCGCCCGCTGAAGAAAAAAGAGAAAGAAACACTTAAAGAAGAGATCATCATTGATCTTCTACCACGAGCTTTCAGCCGCAGTAATCACACCTATGTGCTCATCTTGCCAAAAGAAGGGTTTATTTTGGTCGATGCCAGCAGCTACAAAAAAGCAGAAGACGTGCTCGCACTGCTGCGCAAAACCATGGGTAGCCTACCTGTTGTACCTGCGATTCCAGAAAAAGCGGTTGAGACCACGTTGACTGAATGGGTAAAAACAGGCCAAACACCACAAAGTTTCCATTTACTCGATGAAGCCGAACTTAAATCTGTTCTGGAAGATGGCGGCATTATTCGCTGTAAGAAGCAAGAGCTCACCAGCGACGAAATTCTCAGTCATATCGCTGCAGATAAAGTGGTGACAAAACTGGCTCTCAATTGGCAAGAGCGATTGGAGTTTGTTCTGGCCGATGACGCGAGCATCAAACGTTTGAAGTTTTCTGATGAATTACGCGATCAGAACGACGATATTCCGCGAGAAGATCAAGCAGCACGCTTTGATGCAGACTTTTCTCTCATGTGTGGCGAGTTGTCTGCATTTTTGCCTGATCTTTTTCAAGCACTGGGTGGTTTACCTCACCCTAACGCTTAAGCATTTTCAACGCCTTCTCCACAGAAGGCGTTTTTCTCTCTTTTACCTAGTCAAGGATCACAATTTGGCGTAAAATTTGCGCCCCGATTCCATATGGTGGAATCGTACTGACCTGTGATCAGATAAAAAGAGAATTCAAGCAATGACATCAAATACACCCTTTGTTCCTGAGCTATTGTCGCCTGCGGGCAGTCTAAAGAATATGCGTTACGCATTTGCTTATGGCGCTGACGCGGTTTATGCAGGGCAACCTCGCTACAGCCTTCGTGTTCGTAACAATGAGTTCAATCACGAGAACCTAAAAATTGGTATCGACGAAGCGCATGCCTTAGGTAAGAAGTTCTATGTGGTATGTAACATTCAACCGCACAACTCTAAGCTAAAAACGTTTATCCGAGATTTGAAGCCGGTTGTGGATATGGGCCCAGACGCGCTAATCATGTCTGACCCCGGCTTGATCATGATGGTGCGTGAAGCCTTTCCTGATATGGCGATTCACCTGTCAGTTCAAGCCAACGCGGTGAACTGGGCAACGGTGAAGTTTTGGGCTGCATATGGTGTAGAGCGTGTCATTGTTTCTCGTGAGCTATCACTCGAAGAGATCGAAGAAATTCGTCAACAGTGTCCAGAAACAGAACTCGAAGTGTTCGTCCATGGCGCCTTGTGTATGGCTTACTCTGGTCGTTGCTTACTGTCTGGCTACATCAACAAACGCGACCCTAACCAAGGCACTTGTACTAACGCTTGTCGTTGGGAATACAAGGTTGAGCAAGGCAAAGAAGACGATGCCGGTCAAATCGTAGAACAGTTTGATCCAAATGCTGCGCAAGCGATCGAAGTGCAAGAAGAGCGCCCAGAAACCACCATTGGTCGTGGCAAACCCATCGACGATGTTGTTCTTCTATCAGAAAGTCATCGCCCTGACGAAAAAATGGCAGCATTTGAAGATGAGCACGGCACCTACATCATGAACTCAAAAGACCTACGTGCAGTTCAGCATGTAGAGCGCTTAACTCAGATGGGTGTTCATTCTCTGAAAATTGAAGGCCGTACTAAATCCTTCTACTATTGTGCACGTACGGCGCAAGTCTATCGTAAAGCCATTGATGATGCGGTAGCGGGCAAACCATTTGACAAAACACTAATGGGAACACTAGAAAGCCTTGCTCACCGTGGATACACAGAAGGTTTCCTACGTCGTCACACTCATGACGCGTACCAAAATTATGACTACGGTTACTCCGTTTCAGATTCACAACAGTTTGTTGGTGAATTTACAGGCAAACGCCGCGGTGACTTGGCGGAAGTAGAAGTGAAAAATAAATTTGTTGTGGGTGATAGCCTAGAGCTAATGACGCCAAAAGGTAACGTCATTTTCACTCTTGAACAGATGGAAAACCGTAAGTCTGAGTCAATTGACGATGCAAAAGGTAACGGCCACTTTGTCTTTATTCCAGTTCCACAGGATATGGATCTGAGCTACGCGTTACTTATGCGTAACCTAAACGAAGGTCAGGATACCCGTAACCCAACAGGTAACTAAGCTATGGCATTGCTTATCACGGATAAGTGCATCAACTGTGACATGTGTGATCCGGAATGCCCAAATGGGGCGATTTCAATGGGCGATAAAATCTTTGAAATTGACCCTAACCTCTGCACCGAGTGTAAAGGGCATTACGACAAGCCGACCTGTCAGTCGGTTTGTCCTATTACAAAATGCATCATTACGGATCCAAACCACATCGAAACGGAAGAGCAACTGCTTGAAAAGTTTGTCATCATCCAAGGCTTAGCCTAATCGATATCAAATAAAGCGCCAATGGGCGCTTTATTTATTTCTCATGTTTCTGATTTAGTACCGTCACACATGCCTCAGAGATAGGCTCTGGCTCCTGTGCTTTTTTCGCCGGTGGTGTTGGACGCTCTATCCAGCTCAACACTTCTTCACCACAACCATCTCCCTCCGGCGGCAAAGCTTGCTCGATACAGTCATCGCTTCCTTGTGGGCAAGAGAGTCTCACGTGCATGTGTGAAGAATGTCCCCACCAAGGCCTTACCTTTCTCAGCCACGATCTATGAGTGGATGTTTCCATTTGACATAAACGTTGCTTGATAACGGCGTGGACAAAAATTCTCGCTACCCTGCCATTTTCGGCTGCGGCTCGGATCAACTCGAATTGCTCATCACGCCATTCATCGGCACGAATTGTCATGGTATCGAAATTGACAACACTCGCTGTCTTGGCCTGTTCAAGCTCATATTTATTCAAAGGAGAGGTGTTTAGTTTAAGCCATACATCAATATCGAGTCCGGTTTGATGGCTCGCATGACCAAAAGAAAAACGCCCACCTCGTGGTAAACTGACATCCGCAATCATTAGAGTCGAAGCCAAATGTGTATCCGCGTAATAGCCTAACTCTTGTATAAAAGTGACGGTTTCTGGATGCGCAAAGTAGCGATTACGCTCTGCACGCACAACTTGATACCCTTCCCCCTCTAGTGGTAAAGCGATACCACCATCTAAACAGCCATTTGCGTACGATCCTATTGATTGAGCACGTTCACGCGTTGGTGCGGTCACCAGTTCCCACGCTGTCATTTGTAATGCCCAAGTAGGTATTGAATACATCGCGCACAATGACGCCAGTATTTTAGCGAACATCCATTGATCCTTGCTTATTGTGAAGAAAGGTTTCTAAAGCATATTGCGACTAGGAAGTCATGATTTCAATTGAAGTGAACAAAAGCGTGAAATACAAGTAACAGTCATATCCATCGTCGAAAGCAGTGGATGATTGGACAACGATTATCGGTATAGGAATAGTAAAGAAACAAAAAAGCTCCGACCTAAGTCAGAGCCTTTGAATATGGCAGGGGTGGAGAGATTCGAACTCCCAACACGCGGATTTGGAATCCATGGGTTACGCTCTATAAAGATATAACCGAATGCCACCCTTGGTTATGTTGGCTTCTACCGTATGAGGATTTAGCAAGCTAATGTACGGCAATGTGCTCACCACGGTATTTCATTGAATCTAGTCTAAACCTGATAACTCAGAATAAATTTCTTACCATGATGGGACTCTATCAATTTAGAAGTATTCGTCATCATCAATGTAGCTAAATAAGCATGATGCAGTGTTAGAACTTTTTCTTGAAGTGCTTGGTCATTTTCTAACTGAGTTACAGTCAATCCAAGCTCAATAGCTTCTTCAATGTGAATATGTCGAGAGTGTTCTTTGGTCTTGTGAGGGTTGTTCAAAGCACTAACAATACGATTAGTCGTTGTTTCTAGTTCTTCAGCACCTAAATGTGAAAGCATGTTCTCCCTCAACCACTGAGGTACTATTGTATTTGCAAGTTCTATCGCTCGCTCACATTCTTCAAGAAATGCAGGAGGATACTTACTCAACATAGTTTGCCACAAAGGGATGTTATGCGGGTTTGTCTGTATATCTTTAGATGCTCTTTGAAATTCATCAAAAACAGCAAATGCTGAAACATTTCTAACAGAAGGATCAAAAGGTCCAACACAAGACTGATGTCCCATCACGATTTCTTTAGAACAACACGCAATCATCGTTCCTGCTGACATTGCCATCTGAGGAATGATCACTCGAATATCAGTTCCAAATTTCTTTCTTAGATAATAAACCAATGATTCAGCTGCAGTAACAGAGCCACCAGGAGTATGCAAAATCAGGTCTAGACCTAGAGAACAGTCCATACCCTGAACTGCATTCATAAAGCCATTTTTATCCATATCATCTATTGATAAATTAGGAACAGACGCACCATTAACATTTAGCCAACCTGAATAATAACAGATGACATTTCGCCCCGTATGCGCCTGCAAGTCGGATACCTTATTCCCCCGAACTACATCAGGTGCGTTAGGGACCTGACGGGCAATACTACCTTGTATTTCAGCAATAACATCATTCAAACTTGGCAAATTTGTATTCTCCTGACCAAAAAAAAACCCTGACAACTCAGGGCTTATAATATGGTCATTTTTACATTTATCAAGCGATTAACTCATCACTGTTGAGTTACTAAGCGTACTACATGCTTTCAGTGTTGTATTGTTAGAAACCAAACTACTCGCAGGAGTACTTTGGAAGAAAGCATGAACGAGATGAGTATCACAATTTGATCCATTCAGTTGTGGTTTATGTGGACCATAACCGATGATTTGAGCCTGCAACTCTAAGAAATTGACTTTTTCCATAAACACCACCTCGCACCTAATAATCAATATGTTGTGCACCCAGTCCTTGAATGGCACTACATATAGTAAACAAACCTTTATCTTTATACGGAAAACCCCCATTAAAGGGGGTTGATTTTTGTTTAAATTCTCAAAAAAACACTCAAAGGTCAAGAATTAAACGTTATATCAACTCTCTGTATCATGCTCTAAGTGTAGTCATAATTTATCCACTTGAAGTTATTTGTGTTGCATATTCGACCGACTTTTCTCATAAAATGAAAAGCACGAACAAATTTCGCAAACAACACATAATCACATGTCAGACACACTAAAGCGTATATTTCAGAACCAGTTATAGCAATAGGAACATTGCTGCAATTGTTCACCAGCCTTAGTAAAACCATCATGGGGACAGTATCTCCACTACAGCAGCAGAGAATGACAGCAATCGTTTTCACTACATTGCTACTACCTGTTCTGAAATAGAAAGCCTGAACCCTTACGGGATCAGGCTTTCGGCTCATTACCACATACTAAGCAGCAAGTTTTTCAGTACATTTCAGGTTGTACTCTTCTAGCATCAATACCGCCTCATCGACCTCGTCAGGGTGAAATACCAAGGTCAAATCTACAGTCGGATACTTACGAACAAACCAAGACAATAGTGGCAGCATACGAGTCGTAATCGGTAACGCTGATTCAAGTAACTTACGTCCCTTAGCATTACTCAAGTCCTGAGTGCTGGTTAATTGAATGCCGCCATCTGCCAATTTCTTCATCAAGCGGGGGTAATAACCACGAGGAGCGCGATTAGGTGTCTCTGGTAAACCCCAACCACCTTGCGTAATAGCACGTAACATCTGCACCTTAAAGATACCCTCTGAGCCATCTTCTAGGTACTTAACGTTTGTACCCTTGAGGTAACGGCGAACCTTGTAGAAGTCCATCCAGTTATCCCAATCTTCCATTGTCTTTAAGCAGTTGTTTACACGCCACTCGTCGAAGTAAGTACGAGCGTCTAAGCCGTCATCAACAGTATTCCATGGCACAGTATCGAACGATAGATGCTCTACCATTTCACCGCTGACAGGGTGACGAACTTCCACCATACGAGGGTTTATAGGGCAACGTTTAAAGTCCCATTCAAGGTTCAGCGTTTGCTCCGTATGGATGCTGACCAAGTCCATTTCCTTTAACCACATATCACGAGCCGAAGCCAAATGACTGCGTTCAATCTTCTGTTTCGGATAACGGTCTAAGAACAGTTCGACCATCCAAGCATTCTCGTTAACGCCTTTCGGTGGTTTAACTCCTGCCTTAGCACATACTGGCTTGGTGTTACCTAGTTCAGTGGTTAATTGCCCACGTGTCTTCATCGAGATAATCTGCTTAGCATGGTGCTTGAGTTGCATCATGTCTTCGCCGCTGACTTCTTTACAGATACGTTGAAAGCGTTTTGCTAATGAACCATCGAGGCAACTTACCAATTGCTCAGGAGTAGCATTAGTAAGAAAACCGTCTGTCGTTGCGCTGACGATTTGAACCTTATTATCCATCGTTAGCTTGCGGATAATTTCCATCATAGTTGCACGAACAAACCCTGTGGCATGAGCAGCATAATGTGCATTGGTCACTGGTGAGTATGGGATCTTACTGCTTAACCCTGATGAAACATCGAAACTAGATTTTTCCCGAAGTCCTTGCCCGACCTTTCCGTAAAGGGTATTCCCAATCAACTTCCAAAGTTGGTCATACAGTTCATTACCCTCTTTTTTATACTTAGAACGTTGCTTACGAATGATCCTAGTGAATGCCTTGAACTGAGATACCGAGCCTTGTTTCCAAGGGATCACCTGACCATGAAGAATCTCAATTTCTACACCTGCATCATGAGCCAGTTGCAACTCTGGTGCTGTCACATACGTTGCCCCCTCCAAAGGGTAATAGATACCACGCAAGTCAGTACGGCATGGTAATAAACCCCACTGAGTACCCTCTGGATGCTTAAAGCGCACATAAGCAAAGCCCATGGTATGACCGAGATAATCTTCAACGTTCTTCGACTCAAACGAGTTAAGGTAGTCAGCTTCGAGAATATCAACCAATGCCGTCGTGTAAGCACCCGATAAGTCGTAATCGTTGTAGTCACCCTGCTCTGTTACCCCAAAGTACGCTCCGAAGTTCGCTCCACCATAGAAACAGTTCACAGCTAGTGCGTCGGTATACTCACGGCTCACTGTCTTAGCTATCGTGACAGATTTACGTATCCCATTACTCTTAGCGTGGTAATACTCACCCTTACGTTTCTCGTACCCTAAGAACTCGTGCATCTCATTCACACCACCGCACGTATGCTTGAACAACGACACAGCAAAGTTACCAAGTGTCGAGGGTAACTGCTTCAGCTCTAGCCCCGTATCTTCACGCATATCGACCAATGCAAACCTCTGCATTTGTAAGCCATACTTCAAGGCAATTTCCGCATCACGAACGGCATAGCGATCAAACAAGCTCTGATCTTCACAATACAAGTCATCCATACGAGAGATCATACCGTCAGTCAGTGTCATCTTAGGAATGCCCACTAGCTCACCGATGTCATCAAGCGATGCTTTACTGCTTAACAGTAATGTGTCGATGAAGCGCACCTTGGTTTCAAAGGTATTGTTCGAACCTGTATAAAATTTGGTATTTTCAGTCTTGTACTTGCTGCGACCAATAGATGCTAAGTCAATGCCATAAGAACCACGCCCCGAAGTGATCGAGCCTTGAACCGCTGTGAATGAATTCTTATGGTTTTTACTTTTAGCCCCGATACTCCAAAACTCTTCAAAAGAAGCAATATCAGCCCGTAAGAAATGAGCATAAATAAAGGTATGCTCAGGCCACTCGTCGATAAATCCACGAGATTTAGCCTTGATTAGTAACTCCTGAATGAACTTGTCGAAATTGACCTTGTAGCCCTTAGTGCTGTTAGCTAATTGTTTGCGCTTTAGCATTTCCTCATCTTTCGATAAGCCTTGCTCACGACACTCTTTGATCAACTTAGCCATCTCAGTATGCTTGACGCCTTTAAAGAACTTGTCACCGACCTGAACGTAATACGAATAACAGAGAATGTCATTTTTCCCCGTCTCAGGGTTAAAGACCCACTCAGAATCAATAGCGATATGTACTGCTTTACCTTTTCCACGTATCGCAGCCCATGGTGCAGAACGTAGTCCCTCGAAATAGCGTTTCACCTGTTCATCAACTGTTTTCTTCACTTCCTCACGGGTACGCAACTCTTTCTGAAATTTGGCGACTTGATCATCCAGTATGTAGGAACGGTTGTTAGAAGCCATAGATACGATAAAATCGCCAATTTCACGATCGGTTTGACGCATAAGTTGGTAGTTAGTCTTGGCTTCTTGCTCGAAAATTTTCATCTTTAATTATCCCAATGGAATGAATTTAAGACGAAGCAATCCATCACCAGACTGCTTCGTCGGTAATCAGGTATGTAAAGACGGGGAATAAATGAGGTGCCTGATGGGACAATGGAAGAAAAAGACTTGCATGAAATGGTGCGCACGGAGGCAGTGGCTCGCTAGACCGTATTACAGCGATGTTCACTCTTACTTGTTGATGTACTTAAACGCTTGCTCGACGACTACTAACACATTCTTATAGCCCCAATTCGTCAGCTTCTTACCTTGATTGTCGTAAGATGTTTTCAAGCGATAGGCAATATTTTTCTTCAAGTGCTCACTATCACCAACATTGTAGTCAATCATGTCAATGACAGTAACAATTAGCTCAATAAAGTAATCAGCATTGCCGTTATAACGCTTAGGTTGTGCATTGAAAACAGCATCTTTGATGTCAGTTTTTAGCTTGTTTAGATTTATTTGTAGATCAGTATTCATAATATTTTACCTTGGATTATCAATTAAAGAATGCCAGCCAAATTCGGCTGCTCGAACTTACCAGCTTCAAAGCTCTCTAGTGCAGCATGCAACTTGCTTACTGCTAAATCACGCTTCTCAGCGGTAGAAATAGCAAGGAACGCGAGTATCGCATCACCCTCACCACGAATGATTAATCCCTTGTATTCGGGACCACTACTGTTTTCAATAACCTCTATCGCAGAACAACGAACATAGTTACCATTGCCAAAGTTTAAAAATGGGTTCGTTTTCGATGATTCGATGATCTTACGTGTGCAATCATCAGCATCCGCCCCCGTTTTACCTTGCTTATCCGCATTTAGTTCCGTGTAACTGATCGCCCTACCTTTTTTATCTAACAAGATAAAGAGCTGACCCAAGCGAACCACACTGACGATACGGTTAGGGTCGATAAGGTTTTTATCAAGCGTCTCGATAAGACCACGTTGATTTTTCTTTGCCATAATGCCTCCAATTTAATTTCAATAAAAACAGCAACTTAAAAAGCAACCGAAATAAAGTCGAAATAGTGCCGTTAATATATTGTTCTTTATTCGAAAGGAAACTTGATATTAGATATCAGCCTTGAGTAAGTACGTGGAACGTTTTGATCAGGTAATAACGGCTTGGAACGGGCGCAAACACAATGGGGAAAATTCGGGGTTACGAATAAAAAAAAGTAGAGACGTTCCATCCCTACTTTTACAACACTCCTAACCATCCAACACTTCATCAATCACAAGACCAATAGCAAAACCGGCTATTGCGCCAGCTATCAAACCGTAGGGTCCACCAAGGCGTGCTCCGAGGGTGCCGCCCAACTGAGCTACTTTCAGCCCAAGATCCCTTTTAGATTTCGGTAATTGTGCAGGCTTAGGGTAGAAAGTGCTTGTTCGTTTCTTCATTGTTCAGTTCCTATATTGCAGATATGAAAAAAGGCGATACTATTACTGATACCGCCTACCTATTTTGTCGTGAATGACTTCTATACTATCTAGTCGTCATACTCATCGTAATCATCATCATCGAAATCGTTATCGTCACTGTCTTCATCATCATCTTCCCACAGCTCATGCCAATTCATACCTAGCTCATTGAGCGCTTCCTCTTCGGTATATCCATTTTCATTCATGCACTGCTCTACGTCAGCGTTTAACTTAGCCATGATTACGAACACTTCTTACAGTAGTTCTGGGTCACTTGCTTACAAGAGTTACAAACCCATTGCCCACATCGACTGCAAGAGGTTCCACCCATTACATCCGTTTTCTTGCGACACTTATGGCAAGTCCAAAGCTTCATTGAACCTGATGACTTTTTAAAAATACTCATTACATTTCCTTAGCTAACAAGTAGCTCTATTTTAGCTGCGAATGACAATAGAACGCCGAGCCACAGCTATGCTCAGGCATCCCAGATTGACGTTGTACGGGGTTATTTCATCGATATTGCTGACGTGAGGGTTAATACAAAAAGAAGTGTTATCAGTTGCGATAACCATATAGACGGATGAACAAGGTAAGATTCGGTACGATGCAAAGTAAGTTCGCTTTGTTCCAAATCGTGCTATCTACTTGGCTGAATCATTGCTATTCAAGTAACACTGGAACATAGAAAATTGACTCAACCAGCGAATGACAAACATGGTTAGAAGATCCCACGGTTCTCGGTTCGGGTTGGCTCAAACAACTTGATGCAGCATCTACGCTATACAGGTGAGCCTGAGCTTCAAGATGGCGAGTGTCATCAGTAGTGACCACCCACGGCATCATGATCAGATCCTAATCCAGTGCCGAGGGAACCGACCTTGAAATTGCCACTATGTACCAATTTTCAACGTGTCGATGTGCAATAACGTTAAACAACGAACTGCCCAATCGAAGAACCCTTACGAGATATGGCAACGCGAAAAATGGTGCTGTTTTTCGAGCGAGGGTTAAAAACTAATCAATAACTGCCGCTGAGCAGGTCTGATTAAATGGTAAATATCATGGTAAATCTGATAGTTAACCCCGATACAAACCCACTCATCAGCCTTAGTCGGCATAACAGTTTTACCTAATACCGTTTCCAATGCTTTCTCGGCATTGGAAGCTTCAATAACACCGAAAAGCCCCCATCAAAGAGCAGCGGATGTGTAATCCTTGCGTTTAGACCATCTAATAAGGGGAAATACCCCATCACCTGTTGCCATGCTTACAGCAATGCAAACCAGACAAATTAAGAACCAAAACTAGCTCAAAGCTCCGGTCCACTTCCTGTACTTGGCTTGAGTAATAGGGTTTATCGACCCCTTAATCAATCGCGACTTCAATTTCATCAAAAGCATCCATTTCGACGTAGCTGAGAAAGTTCGATTCCCACATCGAATAGAACTCATGAACCCGTTCATCAGTAATGCTCTCCTCAAACTGATAGAGAAAGTTTGCTAGACCTGATGAAAAATCAAAGTCCACCTCTTTAACCAATTCGGGATATGGATACCCTACATAGCTGAAGTCCGTGATGTAATCGAAGACCCATTGTTTACCCTCACGGATAAGTCTTATCTCAATTGCATGAAAACCGCCGTTTTCCGGATTTCGTACATAGCTAGAGTCACGGAAGTTAATCACTAATGACTGCGTTGATGATGTTAGCTTGTGCGAACGATCAACAACCATGTTTAGTACATCTTGAAGATCGACACTGACAGGCAGCAGTAATCGCTCAACATTGAATGTTAAGTTCATAATAAAATCTCTTTAAGTTAGTTAGGATTGTCGCCTTAGAACAAGGCTAGGTATGTAAATTCAGAAATCAGTCATCAGATTCAGCAGCTAAGGCTCTCAGCTCAGTTTTCACAGTCTCATATCGCTCAGACAGTCGGTGTAAAAACACGTTATCAGGCACAGGCTCAAGAATTGAAATAGTCCGAAGCACTGATGCTAAGAACCCTACCGAATTACTGCTTCCACCCGTTACAACTGGCTTTAAGACGGCAGATTTCATCGTTTTGTCTTTCTGCTCATCAAGCAGGGTAAAGATGTCCTCAAGCCTCACCCAAGCCTTAGAGAACAAGCCAGATGAAGAATTTTTAGACACTCGAATATAAAACTCTTTTTCATCGTCTCGAATCGCAATTTGATACTCCAACGTACCATCTGACTTGGGACTTAACTTCGGGCTAACTCCCTCCTTAATAACGGTAAATGGATTAACAACAGCATCTTCTATCTTGTCGTTGCTCTGGTTTTCTTCAGTCGCTTTTACATGTTTACGGCTCATACAAACTCCTATTATTCAGCCATTTCAATCAAGGCTTTAATCAGCCCAGTTTTACTACTTGTCGAACCAACGATGTAGCTGCCACCCCCATCGTCAGCATGAATACAAACCGCTACCACATGAGGATCAGTCTCATGTGGTAGCACAATGACAAACTCTGGGTTATCTAGGGCATAAGCCAAGAGGGTTTCCATGTCTTCATCAACATCACCCAATGTTTCATCGGTATCATCTGGCTCAATCAAAATCAGGCATGTTGAAACTTCATCCCAAAATTTTTCAGCTTCATCACGTTGCCCATTCCACGGAAGCAAAAGTTGCTCAACTAATTGCTCCTTAATTGACAACGGCAAATCCAGTAACTCAACGGCTGCAATGCTTTTCACTACAATCATTAAACTTTCCTCTCAATTCCAGAAACGAAAAAGCCCCTGAATAGAACTAACTATTCAGGGGCTATCTATAGATTTAATATTTATTTTCAGGCTATTTAGGTTCGGGTAGTGCTAGATTTTCACTCGCTTTCATCACCATATCAGACAAAGCATTTGCGCCACGCTCTAATGCTGTTCGGTCAAAATGCCTGTAGGATAACGTCGAACAAATGTCACTATGGTTGAGAACTCGCTGAACAGAGGTCACATCTAACCCTGAATGGTTCAAAAGATTAGATGCAGCAGAGTGTCTAGCCGTATGGAAAACTACGCCATCTGGATCAATCCCAGCCCGTTCCAGTATCAACTTCAATGCCTTTCTAGGTGGTGAGATATGCGTTCCTTGTCGACTACCAGGAAATACATAAGGATTGCCGGGCTGCTTCAACTCCCTAAGCTCCAAGAGCAATTCAAGCATTAAGTTCGACAAATAGATTTGATGTGATCTCTTGTTCTTGGTCACTTTTATAAAAACCACACGATTATCAAAATCCACATCTTCCCAGCGTCTTTCAAGCAACTCAGAAATTCTACAGCCCGTTAACCACAACATGGCAATTAGTGAGCCCTTCACCTTACAGTAGTAAGTTCTAGCAACCTGTATCAACCGAGCTGTCTCTTCGATGTTTAAGAATCTCTCTCGTGCTCCATTTTCGGGTAGCAAGCTCACCTTAGTAGCATGGTTAGGCAGATCAAGAGCCTTAGCTGACAGAGAACATAAACCCTTTATCAGCGCAATAACACGGTTATTAGTCGCTATAGAATAAGGCTTTCCGTTATAGCTCTCCGTCGCTAAGTGAGATTGCAGCTTCATGATTGCATGTGCAGTCAGCTTGTTCATCGGGATTTTATAGATAGGCTTACAACGCAAGAATCGTGTTTCATCATCACGCCATGATTTCTTTCGATTTTTCGCCCAAGGGAGGTATGTCTCATGGAAGAAAGTATACACATCGGGAATCACCACCGTTAAGCGAGAATCCCTTTCAATCTTAGGGTCAATACCATCGGCAATTTGCACCTTTAGTTTCCGAGCTTTCTTTCTGGCTTCTTCCACTGATAGATCAGGAAAACGACCTAGAGAAATACTCGATTTACGACGACTCAAAGGCGACACATAACGCAAAAGGTAACGACGATTCCCCGTCTTTCCGACAAGTACCTTTAAACCAATTACACTGTTATCACTGCCCCCATCAGACCATTCAAGATCAGTAGAGCGAGAGCCAGTAGGCGGAACAGGCAAGGATCTTACTACCGAATTAGTGAAGTTAACGGTTCTATTAAGTGTCATGACATCAATACTCCTATTTCTATCAATCACTTAATATTCATATATGTTTCAAAGGTGTTTAAAAACTCCTTATCGTATACGGCACTCGTCGTTAACCATTGATATGACAGGGCTTAGCAATGAATATCAGAACTTGATAGTAGCAATGTATATTGCCGTCATTTGTGTTGGCATCCGTGAAACCATGCTAGGAAAAAACACCACCACATCATCAGATAATAGAAATGTGGGTACAACCAGTGTACCAATAACAGAGTGTGAAATTTAGCGATGAAGTACCACACCACTGGCTTCAAGCAGTGTCATTAGGGACGAACTACGCGTCACCCTAATACGAGCGAGCGGCATTCACGTGACCGGATATAGACCAGAGCAAGGGAGAGATTCTATGAAAGGTGTTCGTTGGCAATATTCAACCTAGGTTTACGCAAGCGCAATTTGTAGCTGTATCGCTCACCACGAAGTTTAAAGCTGAAGACAGGATATGAACCGGAAGAAGAATTTGGAAAGCTATACAGTGCTGTTCTGATGGGATTTTCGAGTGGAAATAGGTAAGCAATTTGAAAGCGTTGATTTTTCATAACGCTAGAAACAAAAAAGTCCCAACCTAAGTTGAGACTTTCTATACCCCGAAAGGAAAGATGGCAGGGGTGGAGAGATTCGAACTCCCAACACGCGGATTTGGAATCCGCTGCTCTGCCAATTGGAGCTACACCCC
>NZ_JAQQBT010000007.1:0-190555 GCF_028570825.1 Vibrio sp. CCUG 15886
AACTTTTCACTGTATCCCTCAAACAGAATTTGGGGTTTGTCAAAACCGGATCGCAACATAGACCATCGTCGAGTGCCAAATTTACAGATTTTCTTCAAACGACATGGCCAAAGTTTAACGATTAGTGATGAAGGTTTGGCTTACAAAGCTGGTGACATCGTGACATGGATGCTCCCAGGTAATTTGCCTCATATCGGTATCGTAACGAACGACTTGTCTCAGGATGGGAAACGGCCTCTAATAGTTCACAATATTGGTTCAGGTCCAGTGCTTGAGGATATGTTGTTTGACTTCAAAATTACGGGTCACTTCCGCTATGAGCCCTAAATATAACAAGGCGTTTAAGTGGGATTCATGCCGCGTGGCATTTTTGGTATGCGGTGGTTTTTGGTGTTGAAAGTGGTCTGCGGAAAGCTGGTTTATGCGGCATTCACCCCTTAACGCGGCGTTATGTGTCCGAGTACCCCACGTTTAGTAGACACTTTACTAAGTTAGATCTAGGGTCTAATTGAGAGGTGATTTATGGCTAAACATCGTAATCCAGCGTACACCGAAGAGTTCCGCAAAGAAGCAGTTCGCTTGGCCAGTCTTCCTGGCCGAACAGCAGTTTCCGTTGCCAAGGAGCTGGGCATCAGTGCCCAGCAGATCCGGAACAGTTCACACGCCTATCTGATAAACAGTTTAACACTTTAGACGGTGTCGATTATTCGAAGAATGAGTCTAAAGAGCTTCGAGCGCTAAGGTGCGAGAACAAGCGACTCAAAGATGAAATGGAATTCCTAAAAAAGGTCTCGGCGTACTTCGCGAAGCAGCAAGAGTGAAGTACGAGTTCATTGAAAGCTATACCGGCGAGTACTCGATCAGCTTAATGTGTCGTACTTTAGAAGTGAGTCGAGGTGGCTACTACAAGTGGTGTCGTCATACGCCGAGTGAACGTTCAAAGCGGCGAGAGCGCTTTGAACAGCTTGTCATGTGTACCTTTGCCCAATATCGGGCACATTACGGTTCAGTGCGAATAGCAGAAGAGCTCAACGAAGCAGGCCATGCCTGCTGCGTGAACTATGTGGCTGATACCATGAAGGAAAAAGGTATCAGGGCACGTAATGGTAAAGGGTTTAAGTACAGCAAGGATGTGGCTGCGATGACGAATGTTGCTGACAATTTACTGCGAAGAGACTTTGAGTCTGAGATGCCAAATCAGAAGTGGGTCACGGACATCACGTATATCTGGGTGAAGAGCCGTTGGCTCTTCTTGGCAACAGTGATGGACCTGCATTCAAGGCGCATCGTGGGTTGGTCGCTAGGGACAATAATGACCGTCGAGCTCATCACGAATGCTCTAAAAATGGCATTTGAGTTACGTAAGCCGCCTAAGGGTGTCATTATCCATTCGGACCGTGGTGTACAATACAGAGCATATAAATATCAAGACTTCATGCGTAAGCATGGAGGTGTACCGAGCATGAGTCGACAGGGTAACTGTTGGGATAATGCAGTGATGGAGTCATTCTACAGTCGACTGAAAGTCGAGTTGATATACGCAGAAGACTACCAAACTGTCTAAGAAGCCCGAATGGGAGTCTTCGAATACATCGAGGTATTTTACAATCGCAGAAGAAGACACTCAGCGTTGGGGCATGTCAGCCCGGTTGAGTACGAAAGTCTGTAGTTATGTACTGTCTACTTTTTGTGGGGTACACCAATACTTAATATATGGTTCCGGTTTACATGATTCTAATTTTCAATTTCTTCTTATGTCATTTTAAATAAGTAGGGGTGCAGATGTTTCGATTCATAATGGCTGTTTGCTTAATTTTTATTAGCTGTCCTAGTTTTAGTTCAATAGAAATAAATGGTACATACAAGCAATACATTGAAGATGGTGTTTATTCCACGCTTGTTGTTGAAAGAAAGGACCAAAGTAGTGTTTTTATATCAATGAATTGCCAAAATGGAAGGCCAAATTTCAACTCAGGAATGGTTAAAAGAACACTTTTAAAGTTAAACAACAATACTGTCCGTTATAATAAAGCTCGCTTTGATGATGAAGCTTGCATAATTGATATAGAGTTTACTGAAAATCAAGCAAAGGTTTCTCAAATTGCAGGCTATGGAGTGGTCTGTGGTTTTGGCATGAAAGTAATATGTGATGGAGTGTTTACAAAAAAATAGTACTAGTTTGACTGTTTGGGTGTTTTATTGCATGACGATGCGGTCAGGCTAATGGGCTGCTCTCGCGTGCTGGCAATGTAAAAAGTGTGGCAGTCTTAGATTTTTAGTTTTACCAGAAAGAGAATTTGAGGGTTGGGTGAGAAAGCTGGGTTAAGCACATAACAAGGCGTTTAAGAGGGATTCATGCCGCGTGGCATTTTGGGTTTGCATTGAGTTTTGTGGTGAAAGTGGCTTGCGGAAAGTTGGTTTACATACTTGCTGCAATGGTTTTAACATTATGACTATTACCATTCTCAGCCAGTTCTTTTTGAATGCGCCTCGCACCATCTCGGCCTTTGCTGCTGTCAAACGTCTCCTTGACCTTGATATCAAGTTCTTGGCGATTTGCCTCGCGTTGGATGGCCTTGTGGCGATGCCTAATCCAGAAACAAAATCCACTCCGAAAAACTCTGAACACTATAGCAATCCAGATAATGCTAAAACTCAGCAGGTGTTCGAGAATCAATTCATAGCAATTAACTTAGATTTTTCGCGAAGTAGATGACGGCCTTTTACGATTTTGAGGTCTTGTGCTTGCTCCGCCTACTGACTTTTGAGCTTTGCTAACTCAACGGCAAACTCTTGTTCTCGTTGCCCAATATTAGTGATTGTATTCATTTAACTCAATGTCCAAGCTGCTGGTGCGGTTAAAAATCTATACCGACAACTTTAGTGAACATGGATTTTACTCCTGATCCTAATACTGTGCCTGTCGTGCCGTACAGCAATGTTACATGGGAGGTGCGTTAATAACATCAAAGCGTGTCATAAATATGGGCATACCACTTGAGCAATATGATTCATATCAAGAGATATGAAGGACTGCCAGGTTAAGTCTGGATTACTACAGCTAGCTAATCCAGGCATTTTCCGATTTAACTCGCCCCTTGTTATGGGGTCTGCTACTAAGCCAATACATAATGAGTAGGAGCAACATCGTTAGACCAAACAATGCCATAAATGCATGATTGATGACTGTCTCCATCGCTTGGTTAGAGCTGATGCGGGGAGCCAAAATGAGCGTAAGTTGCCCTTCGTCGTTATTCACTGCCTTCAAGATAGTTGCATCAACGCGTTGATAAGCAACTTCAGCCTGCATTTGGATTAACCTATTCAATGTCTCTATTTTAACATCGTCATGGACAGGATCTGGATTTGCTCTCATTATGGCTATTTCTTGCAAATCAGCACTCGTTGGACCCATCCACTGAATAGAAAGAATGTTTTGCTTTGGGGTTGGTAACTTCAATGAAGCATGATTGTTTCGCCATATTGTACTTCTCAGGTTATGTAATTTACCTTGATAATTTTTAAGGCTATCACTATTTTTAAGTAACTTTTCATTCGCAAACTCGCCACCTTGTAATGCTTCGTCCCAACAGTTGTCGCTACAGTGGCTTTTTGTTGCCTCTCGCCATAATACTGAAAACTCTTGTTTGAACGCTGAACAATCTGCAGCCAATGAATCTGTACTTCTAGTTGAGCTTCCTGTAACTAATGTATTATCCGTTTTAACACCCTCACTCTTTGCATCAGTTGGGCAGTATTTCGCTAAATGATTAGCGATTTCCATTAAGCTCTTTACAGTAAATATCGCTAACTCACTTCGCCTATACATGACTAAATTATCGACTGAATACGACTTTTTTACTTCAAAAGCCAGCATCATCAACATGTAGTCTCCTTCTGAAACGTCGGGGGTATAATCTGGCTCATTGCTGATAAAATCTTTATACTCTTCGACCAACTCAGTATTAGGAACCACTTGAAAGTCTTCATCCGTCAACGCATATTTAAATACGTTGCAATAGAGAAGCGCATTATCTTTTGAAAAGCTATCTAAACACAAACGGGGTCGATTGATTAATAAATGATCGCCAACTTTTAAATCGCTCGATGCCCAATCTTGAAAGGTGTTAATTTGATAGGATGCGCTATTTTTAAGCATGGTAAAAGCGGCATCGCGCCATTCCAATTTTGTGTTGAAAGCGATGATTAAACTAGCGCAGAGTAATCCCACCGCAGCAGTAAGATATTGTGGTTTTCTTTTCGCAAAATCGCGTTCTGAAATTTCGTTTAAACCTATTCGCACAACGGTCGATTGATTCTGTTCAATTTCAAAGTATACATTTTTATTAATACTCACCGTATTTTGCCAATGGCTTGGCATCCAAGCCTTTTTTGTTTTCCCGTTTGGTTCAGTGAATGTCAGCCAAGTTTTTCGATCAGAGCTATCTAAAGACTCTATTTTGCCGAAATATCGCGTTATCACTATATTGCTAGGTTCATATTTTGGCTTTGTCTTTAAAAAAAGTATCAGTAGTGCAATAACAGTTACCGTAAGCAGAACTACTGGAGCAACCCATACAGGTTCAATGGCAATATCAATCTTGCTGATGTACGCAAAAATACTCGTAGCCACTACTATAATTAGCGGTACGGAAAAATTGTAAAAGGGAGGTGATAGATACAAAACTTCTGTTTGGGTGGCGGGTCGTTCAGACTTTAACACGGTTTGAGGGACAGTGTGCGTTGCTGGCCCCATACATTGCTCTACAGGTTGTGTTGTGCTTGGCGCATATGCTTCCGCTCCCTTAGAGAAGAGTGATGGCGCACTTGCAAGAGTATTATTGATTTCATCGACAATATAGTAATCGTTAAGACGAAGGACTAGAATTGTCTCGGCAACCACAACGACTTCAGCAAGTTGATCCTTAGTATCAAGGAAGTATATCGCTTTATCGGATATTGCTACCGGATAATCTGCCAAAGCGAGGAATTTCGTTTTTCCCTCATCATCTGGAATTACATGCACCTCAAAAGGTTCAGTGATGTAATAAACCTCAGAATATCCGACATCAAAGCCATATAACTCTGAGAGGGCGGAACGCTCTTCTTCAGAAAGGTTTGCATCACGCTTCACACTTAGCAACTTAGTCCGACGCTCTTTTAAGGCTGCTTCTTTATCACTACTACTATTGAATAGTGTATTGATTAAGCTAAAAACAAGAAATATTTTTATTATGATGGCAAGTTCATACATGTAAATATAAAGTCCTTTTTATGTTGAGCATTTGTTGCCTTTGTCAGTTTTCAACCAATGATAGAAGCAAATACGCAATTTCCGTGTTAATTAATATCCATAAAATTACCCGAGATATCTCAATCCTAATAGAAAAGTGATCACATCTACGTTTCATATAGCTCATGATAGGATGTAAATAATTCCACCAATAAATATAACCGCAGCGTTTTAACTCACGTTATAAAACATATTGGTCATCATTTGTAATTGATGAATTTGTTAATTTAGTTGGATGTAAAATTCTTCTGTTCGACATTATCAGAGCAAAATCAACGAAAGGCCATATAAAAAATGTCGCAATTAAGAGACGGATTGCGTAAAGTTTCATATCCTTTAATTGGTGCTTACTGCGGCTTTGTTTCTAAATTCGAGTTCAATTAAAAACGCGCCTAGCATGGCTAGTTGTAAGGTGATTAGCTTCGTTTCAGATATACCTAGCCTTGTAAGCCCATCCAATGTTTTGAGCATGGAGTAATTCTAGCCAACTTGGCCGTTGTCATTTCTTAATCTGACAGAACATCATCGCCTCTGAAATCGAACGTGTATGGTGGCCATACTTATTTTTCCTATAATTATTTGCACCATATAGCTGCTGGTGATCGACAGCTAAATTACGAGGATGACCATGTTCCCTAAAAGTTGTCCCTTATCTTGGTGGAATTTACTGTTTGGCTCGTTTAATGAGAATCGCTTCGGAGCACAACTTTGTGTCATACACACTATCACCAGATATCTCTACTATTCTTTGTCGAGCCTGTTTGAACAAATTAGGGAGCACTTTACCGAGCTTACATTTGCGGCGATGATTTCAGATCTGCCGCACTTCCTACTTGAATCGAGTCCTCGATTGCGAATGGGTTGTTGCAAATATTAGACAAATTTCAAGTTTGTGCATTCCTTATTCAAGTTTTTTCTAAAAAGCATCATATGCAACTGTGTTTTCTTCGCTTTTATTAGAAATGCCTACGCAAATAGGGTTAATTACCGGCAGTTAACCGATATAAGGAATGAGAAGTGACTAGCATGGTGAGGAATTACAAGCAAATGGCTGTGTCATATTGCTTTATTACGCTTTGTATCTTGGCAATGAGCACTGGAGTTGGTGCTCAAGAACTAGAAGCAAAACAGGTATTAGCAGGTAAGTTGGTTATTCAGGTGCCAACAGAGTTGCAAACAATGCCCAAAGAGTTGATTGAAATTAAGTTTCCAAATTCCAACCGACCCACTGATGTGTTGAGTGATTCGACAGGTGGTGTGACTCTTGCGTTTAATCATACTCAAAATGTTCTTTCGCCTAATCAAATCAGAGAAGCACATGGTGTCATCTCGAATATGTTTAAGAATAGGTATCCCTCAGCGACTTGGTTCAGAGATGAAGTCAGTCCCCTAAACGGTCAAGAGTTTATCATCATGGAGTTGATCACTCCGGCCATAGATACTCAAATTCACAACATCATTTATGCAACATCCATAGACAATAGGCTTTTGTTTGTCGCGTTTAATACAACGGTAGAGCAGTCTGAACAATGGTTACCGGTTGGCAAACAAATCATGGCCTCAATACAAGTGGCTAATTCGTCATTGTTAGTGGAGTAGGGAAAACATGGATACAGCATTTAATGAGAAAACACCTAAAAGCGCATTTATTCTAAAGGTCGTTGTGTTGATATTTTGTGTAGTGGTTATCGGTCAGACGAGCGCAATCTACCTCCCTGCAATGAATGGAAAATTACCAAACTTATCTTCGCTCTTAGGAATAGTGGCTTGCTATATTGCACTGTTCAGTACGGGGGCTATGTTAATAAAGAGAAGTAAAGTTTGGTTCGGACTGCTTGGAATAATCGTTGGGGCTGTGGTTTTCTTTGGTGCTAGTTTTTTGGCAAGTTACGTTACCGCAAAAGATCGTGCTATCGATAGATCGGTGGTGGAAAGAAACAAAACTTTGCCAATGATGCTGGACGAATACACTCAACTGGATAAGATCTCGGTGAATCATGAGAGCAAAGGGTACAATTTGCACTTATCGCTGATTGAACACTCAAAACTGGACATTGATGTCGAGGTTTTGAATGAATTCTTTGACGTCGACATCAAACCCACTACCTGTTCAAATGAACAGTTAAGAATGCTTTTTGAGCTGGGCTATAGTATTAACTATCTCTATTTGGACAAAAACCAAGAACGTATTAACGACTATAATATTAGGCCAGAAGACTGTGGCATTTAAGAGTCTAAAATCTTGGAATTAAAAAGCGCGATAGAATAGAAAAGTCGCGCTTTATTTTGTTGGTTTATTCAATCTTGTCGACTGAAAGCGAGGGCTAGTAATTATCTTGCTTCATAATTCAACTGAATTTCATCATTTTGGCGGTGAAGCCAGTGTAGACGAACCCCCAACATAACGGCCGCAGAAGATAAGCCGACGATGAATCCTATCCAGAAGCCTTGTGCACCCATTGGTTCAACAATCCAATCGGTAAGACCAAGAACATAACCAGTAGGTAGACCAAGTAACCAATAGGCGATAAATGTTCGGTTGAAGATCGCTCGCATGTCTTTATAACCACGTAGCGCACCAGCCGCGATAACTTGTATCGCATCGGTACATTGATAAATAGCGGCAAAGATCAACAACTGCATCGCTAAGGTGATAACCACTCGGTTATCGGTATAGAGGAGAGCGATTTGCTCTCTCAGAATAACCGTCAGTAAAGCGGTAAACACTGCAGTTGAAAGACCAACTAAGATACCGACATGAGAAGCAATGCGTGCGCCTTCTGTCGATTTTTCACCAAGCATATGCCCAACACGGATACTGGTTGCTGCGCCAATACTCATAGGTAACATGAACACCAATGAAGAAAAGTTAATGGCAACTTGGTGTGCTGCAACGACAGTAGAACCCAATGGCGCAACCAACAAAGCGACGACCGCAAACAGAGTCACCTCGAAGAAAAGTGCGGCAGCGACCGGAAAGCCAAGTTTAAATAGCTTAACTTGCGCATTTAGCTGTGGTGGATGAAACGTAGTAAACAATTGAACCTGCCTTAGTTTCTGTGACGTTGTCACATAAAGCAGTAGCAACAAAAACATAATCCAATACACTATGGCTGTGGCGACGCCACAACCTACACCACCAAGGGCTGGCGCACCCAATTTACCGTAAACGAACATCCAGTTCAGTGGAATATTCAATAATAAGCCAATGAAACCGATCACCATGGCAGGTTTTGTTAAAGACAAACCATCAGTCAAACTGCGCAGTGTTTGAAACAATAGAAAAGCAGGTACGGCAAACATCACAGCGTGTATATAACCAATGGTTTTGGTCGCCATTACCGCATCGACATTCATGTAACCGAGTATCCACTGAGTTTGAAACAATACGCCAATGATCGGGATACTGATCAATAGGGCCATAACCGTGCCTTGTTGAATTTCAAAAGGGACTTGCTCTCTTTTGCCTGCTCCATTGAGCTGAGCGACAACAGGGACCAGTGCCATCAATAGCCCAATACCAAACAAAATAGAAGGCAGCCAGATACTTGCTGCGACAGAAACTGCAGCCATGTCCGTTGCACTGACGCCACCCGCCATCACGGTGTCCACAAAACCCATACCGGTTTGAGCAACAGATGCAATCAAAACTGGTGTGGCGAGCTTAATCAAACTAGAAGCTTCTTTTTTATAGCGATGCACGTTAACTCCATTGTTTAAGAAAAAGATAATATGCTAAGAGTGCGAGGCACGTTGGGACGTTTTCGATCGGCAAAGACCACAAAAGTGGTTTATGAGGCGCTAAAAAACAGTAGTTGCACAACCTAAACTAAGGGGGCAGTATGGAAATCCGACGGTGCTTGGCGCTTAAGGCATATTCCACCGTGATAATAATGGAATCTCATATTTCAGGCTACAGAAAAGAAGGTAACTTAGATGTTTACAGGCATAGTACAAGGTACGGCAGAGGTCGTTATCATTGAGGCAAAAGAGTCATTTCAAACTCATACCATTCGCTTATGTGGTGAGATGCTTAGTGGCTTGGCCATTGGTGCTTCAGTGGCACACAATGGATGTTGTCTGACGGTGACAAAGATAGCAGATGATCTTGTCAGCTTTGATTTAATGCAAGCAACACTCAAGTTAACCAACTTAGGAACGCTTCGTGTTGGCGATCGAGTCAACATTGAGAGAGCGGCAAAGTTTGGGGATGAAATTGGTGGTCACTCAATGTCGGGCCACATCAGTACTACGGCAACGATCGATCAAATCATCGACACACCAAATAACCGCACCATTTGGTTCAAACTGCCTTACGATGATGCGATGAAATACATATTGGCGAAAGGCTACATAGGCGTAGATGGTTGCTCGTTAACGATTGGGGAAGTCGAAGCAGATCGTTTTAATGTGCATCTCATTCCAGAAACATTAAATCGAACTCTGTTTGGTCAGCGTAAAGTTGGGGAAAGCGTGAATATCGAGTTTGATCCGCAAACCCAAGCGATTGTTGACACGGTTGAACGTGTACTTATGTCTAAAGGTGTCGTTGCTTAAGCGACACCAATCCACCAGCCAATATAACTAGAAGACTTGTTCGTCGTCGGCATCGACGATGAGATTAATGGTGTCGTGCAGTTCATCCACCATCATGTTTAAATGAATGGCATGACAACATGCAGGGCAATCATCATAAAACTCCTGGTCGCCATTGCTGGCGTCTAGAGTAATTCCGATTTTGTGGCCGCAGTGTGGGCACGCAAATTTCTTCTCAGTGTAGTTACGCATACATCTTATTCCTTACGTCTAACCTGTCTAACTTAGGGAGCTACGCTTTGGGTTTAGTGCTTCCTATACCACGACATACCAAGCTTGGGTGTTCGTTTTCATAGTAGGCAGAGAAGTTGCTATTTGGGCCGAATTAAGTACGAAACTTGACTATTAACTCAATATTGAAACGCTTTCTTAGAGTTGATAGTGATGTGCGTCGAAAATTGCATGACGCACATCTAAAAACAACGTTAGTAGGAAAGGATTTTGTCGATCGATTTTTGTGCCTGCTCTAAATAGTGGCCGCCAAATTGGTTACAGTGATTGAGAATATGATAAAGATTGTAGATCTCTTTGCGCTGAGTATAACCGAAAGGAAGTGGTGCAATATCTTCGTAGCCACAATAAAACTCAGCGCTAAATCCACCAAAAAGTTCCGTCATCGCAATATCACATTCTCGATCTCCCCAGTAACAGGCTGGGTCATAACAAATAGGCCCAAAGGCAGACAAAGCCACATTACCATGCCACAAATCGCCGTGAATGAGAGAGGGGCGGGGATTGTGGTTAAGTAACTGCCGAGCAACAACTTCAACAATCTCATCAATCACTCCGAATGTGACCCCTTTTTCTTTCAGCAGTTGCAATTGCCAGCCTATTCGTTGCTCTGAGAAAAAGGTAGACCACTTCTTATGCCACGCATTGGGTTGCAAAGTCGCACCTAAGTAGTTGTCTTGATCGCAGCCATACTCTTTCTGTTCTCCCCAAAGATGAAGATAAGCCAATTGTTGACCAAATTTATAGCTGTTCTCGGGATCTTCAAGGGGCTTTGTCGGGAGGAAATTAAGGATGATAAATGCGTTGGATTTGGTATTACCAATCAAAACCAACTCAGGTAGGGTGACGCTGTCGGTTTGGCGAAGCAAACGCAGGTTTTCGGCTTCAACTTGGAACTTGCTTAAAAAGTCTTTTGAGTTGATCTTAACGAAATAGCGCTGCTCACCATCGCTGATCATATAGCATTCATTGATGTCGCCACCAGACAAATGCACTTTTTCAACGATATCGTAGGAAAACATTAAGGTTTCAGAAAGCTGTTGAGAAATGGCCTGCCACATAGTCGTCCTCTCTTTTTGATAACCGCACATCTAATAGTTTAATTCATAACTCAATTTCGGATTTGGTTAACTGACAAACTTTTCAAACATTGTGATTATTTTGAATCGCGAATTAACACAACTGTGAATCGAGTCGCTTAGTCATCGCTAATTTAGTGGCTTCGGTACTAGAGCATTTATTATTCGACAAGTATCATTCAGTTTTTGATGTTGGTTCCAATAGTGGTATGAAAATCCTAATCTGTGACGATTCGGCAGTAGCCAGAAAATCAATCAGTCGTTCCATTGTGTGCGACAGAGCGATTCATCTAATCGAAGCTCGAGATGGCTACGAAGCTTTGCAGATCATGATGGAACAAAATATTGATCTTTTGTTTCTTGATCTGACGATGCCAATCATGGATGGATTCGAGTTACTCGCTTCACTCCCTGTCAGCCAACATCACACTGATGTCATTGTCATTTCAGGAGATGTTCAAGCCGAAGCGAAACAACGCTGTCTTGAGTTAGGTGCGTTCGCGTTTGTATCTAAACCGTTTTCTAAAAGAGAAATTGAACCGTTCTTTAGCCAATTCGGTTTGCAATACGCCGACCCACATTCAAAACCAGAACTTTCCGCTGATCCTAAACTCACATCATTTTCGAAATTCAAAGAGCTCACCAACATTGCACTTGGCAAAGGGGCCGCCATTATGGCAGATCACCTTAACGAGTTTATTCAACTGCCAGTACCGAATGTTGGTCCGCTGACCTATGGTGAACTCTATATGACCATGGTGGACGTGATTAAACGAGAGGGTGCCGTCGCGGTTTCACAACGTTTTGTCGGTGGTGGTATCCATGGCGAGGCGCTGGTTTGTTTATGGGGACGCGATATTGATGTGATTGGCCAAAAGTTGGGTTATCACCAAGACTTTACCACTCACAACGAGATCATCCTTAACGTCTCCAACTTGCTCGTTTCGTCTTTTTTGACCTCACTTGGTAGCCAACTCGACAAGCAATTTTCGTTACGACAGCCGGCCATTATCGATAGTTTTTCAGCCATAGGAGACAGCGAAAAAGAGTCTCAAGAGCTTTTTACTGTCGAATACACCTATTTTGCTGAATCACTGGATTTCGAATGTGAGGTGTTATTTCTCATTGATAAACCTTCCGTTGGTATTATCTACGAAATTATGGAGTCACTATGAACTCTGATCTGACGTTAAATATCGCCGATTTTCACTGGGTGACGCAGATACTCGATACTATGGACTCTGGGCTGGTGGTGATTGACCGCTCTTACAACGTCTGTGTTTGGAACAGCTTTATGCAATCCTATAGTGGCGTTATGTCTCAGACAATCTTGGGTAAGAATCTCTTTGAGTTTTTTTCTGATTTACCGCGCACTTGGTTAGAAACTAAGGTTAATACCGCCGCAATATTGGAAACTCGCTCTTTCTCGAGTTGGGAAAACCGTCCTTATCTATTCAAGTTTCATAACTTTTCACCCGTTTCCAATGGCAGTACCTACATGTATCAGGATATTGTCATTACACCATTGCGCTCACTGTGTGGTGACGTTAGCCATGTCGCCATTCAAATTAATGACGTTTCTGAAATTGCACGCAGTAAAACGCATTTGAAAGAAACCAACCACCATCTATCAGAAATCAGCCGTCGCGATGGCTTAACGGGCCTGTTTAACCGCGCCTTTTGGGAGCAATCGCTCAAAGAAGAGTTTTCTCGGATGCAGTTTTTGGACACGCCGAGCTCTTTGGTCATTTTTGATATTGACCACTTTAAAAAAGTCAATGATACCTATGGGCATCACGCAGGTGATGAGGTAATACGTAGGACCGCATCTTTACTGAAGAAAACCGCGAGAAACAGTGATCTGTGTGGTCGATTTGGTGGCGAAGAGTTTACGGTTTTGCTGCCTCATACCAGCGCTGATCAGGCGCGTTATTTTTCAGAGCGGTTACGAAAACGTATTGAACAAGAAATTGTTTGCGTGGAAAAATTTGCGATTAATTACACCATCAGTTTGGGTGTCTGCGAGTTTGATGCAAAATTCACCTCTCATACTGAGTGGCTAAAAGCGGCAGACAGTGCGTTATATCACTCAAAAGAAGGGGGCAGGAACCAAACGACCGTTCATGAAGAGTGATCTTTGTTCGCTTTTGGTGCAAAGTCCGCCATATAGTCAAATTCTGGCAATTATAATTGATTAAATGGATGAAATTTTCTCGACATGGCTTAGTATTAACAGAGAGAAAAAAGATGTAAGCTTACACAGTAAGTAAGCATTCAGACGGAGAAAAAGAGTGGTTGTTGAAACCGATGGATACTTAGCTCTTATTGAGCACCTTGCCTTAAATCTTGATGTATTCGCGTCTGACGTTGGCGATACGGGCACAGAAACCATTGAAGATGTGGTGACAGACATGATCGCCTCAAACATCATGGCGATTTTTGAACAGAACCCAGAGCTGCATTCTAGCGTTCGCTTTAAACTGTTAAAAGAAGCGGATTCAGTCGCAGAAGATCTAGGAGAAGTTCTGGCAGGGGTATGGCTCAAAAAAGCCACTAATGAACAGATCAACTTTTTAGATGAGTATATTGCTTTAGTAAAAAATCTGTTCGATACCGCTGTAGCAAAATACGACTAAGCCGTAATATTCGCTGATTTGTTTTTAGTCCGCAGTATTCATAAGAAGGGTTACATTGTAACCCTTCTTATTTGCCAAAACTTACTCGCCCAATATGGATTATCCGTTCTCGAAATGATGACCCCTTTTGAAGTGGACGCGTGCATGAACTGCTGGTGGTTGAGATAGATCCCCACGTGATAATCGGATTTCGTTGTTTTGAAGAATAGTAGATCGCCTTGTTGCCTCTCTTCCCAACGTATCGGTTGGGAAGCATTAAACTGTGCCAAGGTCGTTCTTGGTAGCGTTCGTTGATAGGCGTAGAGAAACGCTTGTTGTACAAAAGCAGAGCAATCAATCCCTTCTTTAGTATTCCCACCAAACTGATAGGGCGTGCCATACCATTCGCCATAAAACGTTTTTAGCTCTCGGTTTTGTTCCCAAAGTGCTACTGATGTCTCTGGCGCTTTCGGGCTTTGGCTACAACCACTTAGCAACGCAAAAATGGATATGATAATGAATCGGTTACATTGAGCCACTTGTCATCTCGCTGTCTTATATTTGTCACGTAAGCGTCACAGCCATCTCATAGACTCACCCCCAATCACATACTGATTTCTGTGAATGGATTTACTGGTTTGTCTATGTCTTTCAATAAACGCTACTCTTTGTCGCTGATCCAAATGATCAGTGGTTTGTTCATTACTTTCCTTCTGTTCGTTGTTGCATTGTCGTCATCGAGTTATCGTGGTGTCAATCAAATCGGTGTACAGTTTGACACCTTATCAGAGCAAGCTCTCCCTTTAGCACTCAATAACGCCAAACTTACCCAAAGTATTCTCGAGCAAATAAAGTTACTCGATTACAGCTCAACTTTGGAAAGCGCAACAGAACTAGATGCGACGCGAGCTAGGATTGAACAGCTTAACGACACCATCGCTTTGTTGATCGCTCAAGTGACGGAAATGGGTGAGCGATTTGAACATGTTGTCACTAAAGACGAAAAAAACAGCTTGCTTGAGAATGCCAGTCGCCTTCAACAACTGAGTTATCGAGTCATTGAGTCTCAAGTGCAGACGATCAGTGAGCAAGAGGATCTTGATAAAAGCATCTCCACCTTTCGCTATGGGCTAAGTTCAATTGGCCCTGAAATGACACGTATCAGCTCTTTTCTCGCCATCGACAATCCTGAGTCACAGGATGCTTCTAACCGCTTTAGTGCGGGGGCAAGTTCAATGGAAAGTACGTTCTTGATGTTGCTGATGCAACGTGATCTGGCGGGTGCAGAGAAAGAGTACCAAGAAATGAAAAACCGCATCGCCGGTATAGAATTAGCGTTTGACGACTTTAAAGATTGGCACCCAGATGTCATGGAGTTTACAAGTCTCACTGCGCCATACAACATCGTGCTGGATGGCTTCAGAGTGAATGGCTTGCTTTCTTTAGTGATGGCCAGGGTAGAGCGCCAACAAGCTCAGCAGTTCGATATCCAACAAGCGACCATGTTGTCCAATAACACGCTTAATTTGCTCAATGACATCTCCACCTCTTCGATGGCACTTATCGACGATAGTGAACAGATTGTCCACCAAACGATCGAACGACTGGTCTCACTGCTTTTGATTGGCAGCGCGGTCGTTGCTATCGTCATTGTTATCGCTGGGATTCGTTTTCAAGCATGGGTCAACAGTGGCTTACGCAATACACTCGCTGGTTTGTCCGCAATGGCCGATAACGACTACCGAAATGACATTGTGTCAGCTGGGCCAAGAGAGCTGAAAGAAATCAGCATGAAACTCAATCAAGTGATCGCCTCGACACGATCATCGCTGAGTATCGTTACCAACAATTGTGAATCACTCTATCAAAGTGCAGAGACCAGCCATTACGCGGCTGAACACTCGAGTGCAAGTTTGGCCAATCAAAACGACTCCCTCGCCACCATTGCGACTACCGTCGCGCAGTTGGAAGCATCCATCGACAGCATTGCGCAAATGACGTCGGCATCAAGCAATGATGCAAACGAGGCGGCGCAAAGTACAACGCATGGTGTCGATGTGGTCGAAGAGAGTTTAGCACGATTGGAATCACTGCAATTGACGCTCAATGTTAACGAAGAAGCGATGAGTGAGCTTGATCTGCGTGTAGATGCGATACGCGAGATGGTCGACATGATCAGTGGTATTGCAGCCAATACTAACCTCCTTGCTCTGAATGCGGCGATTGAAGCTGCGAGAGCGGGCGAGCAGGGCAGAGGCTTTGCCGTAGTTGCCGATGAAGTCCGAAAACTAGCCAGTGATACTTCAAAGCAAACCAGTAATATTAGCGAAATGATCAATGAACTGACGTTAGCGGCGGATAAGAGTCGCCATGCGGTTGAAGATTCGCGTAAAGGAATGTCACAAGCGCTGCTTTCAAGCGGTGAGGTTCGGTCTGCATTCTCTGATATCGCACGGGTAGTACAACAGATCCGAGCGAGAGTTGAACAAATTACCCATGCCACTCAAGAGCAGCAGAGAGCAACCGTCGATGTGACTCGTGCCATTGTCCATATCTCTGATCAAGGTGAGCAAACCCGCACACAATTGGAAGCGATGGTGGAGAGTTCGCACCAAGTATCGAGCATTGCCGCCAAACAACAAGAGATGCTGCATAGCTACCAACTTGCGTGACGTTCCACCGTACTCTAGTGGATTCAGAAATGGTTTCTAAACGGCTGGGTGAGCATCTTATCGAGCCGTTGTTCATTAGGATTGCGAATCTCTGGAATGCCAATAACAACGCCTTCATGACCCGCTTTAGGTTGTTCACGATACGTATGGAAACAGCGGTCCCAAATAGACAGGAAGAAGCCAAAATTGGAATGGGTTTCCTTCACTTCAATGGAGTGATGCACTCTGTGCATATCTGGAGTCACGATCCACTTTCTTAACCAATGATCAACGGTTAAAGGCAGCTTGGCGTTACTGTGGTTAAACATCGCACTTACATTGAGGATGATTTCAAACACCACCACCGCGAGAGGTGATACGCCAAGTAAGCTGACAAACGTTATTTTGATCACCATAGAGAGCAAGATCTCTATTGGATGAAAACGAGTTCCTGTCGTGACATCAATATCCAAATCAGCGTGGTGCATTCGATGTAATCGCCACAGCGGTTTTATGCGATGGAACAGCAAATGCTGGCAATAGATAATGAAATCCAACAGCAATACCGACAATAGGATATTGACGATGTCGCTCAAACCGAGCAGATGGAAAAGGCCGAATTGATGCTGCTGGGCCAAGATTGCCGCTTGGAAAGCGACAATAGGAAGCAGTAACGCAACTAAAACACTATTAAGCAGCACAAGCGAGAGATTGTTCAGCCAGCGAAACGAGCGTGAAACTGTCCATGGTTTACGCGGCCGTTTATTCTCCCACAATAAACACAGCAGCAAGGTTCCAACAAAAAATCCCATGCGGATAAGAGACGGATCGGTCATGGCGGTTTGGTTCATGGAATTTCCCTACCTGGTTATTGATACGGGTGACGGACACGACAAGCCAGTGAGAGCTTGTCGTGTGAGAGAACTGCCGATAAAATCGTGCACCCATTTCTATAATTGATACACTTCATGCGCATTCACGCTTTTCATCGGTTATATCAATACCGTCAGTCGATCTCAACAAAACCTTTTCACGCTCGTGGCTGCAACATCAAGCGGTGTGTCTATTGCCAAGTGGTTGAAACGCACTGCCTGTGCAAGTTCCAACCAAATATAGAGACCGATGTAGCCTGCATGCTGATTGTGTCGGACAACGAAGTGTTTAAACCGAGCAATACTGGGCGTCTGATTGCTGACACGGT
Source organism: Vibrio sp. CCUG 15886 (assembly GCF_028570825.1). NCBI lineage: Bacteria > Pseudomonadati > Pseudomonadota > Gammaproteobacteria > Vibrionales > Vibrionaceae > Vibrio > Vibrio sp. CCUG 15886. The sequence continues at coordinate 17,667 of NZ_JAQQBT010000007.1, forward strand.
AAAAGAAACCTATGTCTATCAATGGAATCGAACCGAGCCAGATCCCCATATGCTGGCACTCCTCAATGATGCCAATTATCGACCAGTGATAGTCTTTCCCGCAGACTATGTCGACGATGCTTCACGTCTGATTGATATTGCAAAAGTTAGTCAGCAAACCCAAGCGAATGGCGACAAAGTGAAATGGCTGTTTGTGTTTCTCGATGGCAGTTGGCGTGAAGCGAGAAAAATCTTCCGACGTTCTGAATTTTTACAGTCTCTTCCCGTACTGTCTGTTTCCCCTGAGCGTGTCTCGGAATATCTGATGCGCCGCTCAGAGAATGAACAGCATCTATCGACAGTGGAAGTGGCATCATTGGTGTTGCAGCAAGCTGGGCAGCAAGAGGCCGCAGATTGCCTACAAGCGTGGTTTCAAACATTCAGAGAAAGTTATCTGCTCAGCAAAAGTCGTGGAAAAGGTGATGTCTCTCGCCCGGCCTTGCAACATTTCATCACCCATTACAAAAGCGAGAGTTCACTCTAAGCTTTGCAATTCGGTTGCTGGCAACTTGCGCAAACAGACGCCACGAGCGGATAAATCCCGCCTATGTCACGGTTTGCAGGCGTAGAGATATGGATAATGGCGCTAGTTTTTATAATTTACGCTTATTTTAGGGGCTCATTTTTGGCTCCATGCAGCAATTTCAGGAGAGAAATTCATGTATTACGGCTTTGATGTTGGTGGCACTAAAATCGAATTTGGTGCGTTTAACGAAAAACTAGAGCGCGTGGCAACAGAACGTGTTCCGACACCAACCAACGATTATCCGTTATTGTTAGAAACCATCGCAGGTCTTGTCGCAAAATACGACCAAGAGTTTGCTTGTGAAGGCAAAATTGGCCTTGGTTTACCAGGCATGGAAGACGCTGACGATGCAACGGTACTGACGGTTAACGTACCTGCGGCAAAAGGCAAGCCGTTACGTGCGGATCTGGAAGCCAAAATTGGTCGTAGCGTAAAAATTGAAAACGATGCGAACTGTTTTGCACTCTCTGAAGCATGGGATGAAGAATTGCAAGACGCGCCATCAGTGATGGGGTTGATCTTAGGTACGGGCTTTGGTGGCGGTTTGATCTACGAAGGCAAAGTCTTCTCAGGTCGCAATAACGTTGCTGGTGAGCTTGGTCACATGCGCTTGCCATTGGATGCATGGTTCCATTTAGGCGACAACGCGCCGCTGCTAGGTTGTGGCTGTGGTAAAAAAGGCTGTTTAGACAGTTACCTTTCTGGCCGTGGTTTTGAACTGCTTTACGCCCATTACTATGGTGAAGAGAAGAAAGCCATCGACATCATCAAAGCCAATGCAGCGGGCGATGAGAAAGCTGCTGAGCATGTCGAACGTTTTATGGAACTTCTTGCGATCTGTTTTGGTAACATCTTCACCGCGAATGACCCGCACGTTGTTGCTCTCGGTGGTGGCTTGTCGAACTTTGAACTGATTTATGAAGAGATGCCAAAGCGTGTGCCTAAGTATCTGCTTTCTGTCGCTAAGTGTCCGAAGATCATCAAAGCAAAACACGGCGATTCAGGCGGTGTACGCGGTGCAGCATTCTTGAACATCAAAGGCTAATTTGCTACAAAACCCATTGATGAAAAAGGCTTGCATCATGCAAGCCTTTTCTTTTAGACCCATTCCATCACGGGAAATACGCAAGCAAAGCGAACTACTTATTCTTCTTACCTACGCCTAGGTTCTCTTTCTGTTTCATCGTGATCACGCCAAAGCCAAGCTTTTTAAAGTGATTATCACGGTAGTTGCGCACGGCTTTCGTATCAGAAATCGCTTCAATTTGCTGTTCCATTTTCAGATAGTCGCGAATATCAATTCCTTCCGCTTCTGCAACCGCTTCATGAATATTACGGTGTTTTTCGTAAGAAAATGGCAAAGTTTTTTCAACACCTTTATAGGTGTAAATAATGGTACGAATCATGAAATCTCTCAAAATAAAAGGCCAGACGCGCTGACCTTGTATCTGTTTCTAACAACAACAGGGCTAGATTCTGCCTTGAAGTGGAATAATTGTCACGCTTTCTCCCGTTTTTACGCTATCCACCGCGGGAGAAATTTCAATCAAGCAGTTGGCTTCACTCATCGAACGCAAAATGCCAGAGCCTTGTTTCCCAGTCGTGCGAACGGTTAGGCGGCCAGTTTCATCCAATTCATAGACACCACGGCTAAACTCCGTGCGGCCTTGGCGAGAACGCAAATCTTCTTTGGCAATCGCACTGACTTTCAATGGCTTCCAGCCTAGCTCGCCTTGCATTTTACGCACAGCAGGCTCAACAAAGTTGATGAATGACACCATCACGGCAACAGGGTTGCCCGGAAGGCCAAAAAACGGCTTTTCATTGATCTGACCGAATGCCAATGGGCGTCCTGGCCGCATATTGATGCGCCAGAAATCAATTTGTCCGAGCTTGTCGAGAGCCAGTTTGATGTAGTCGGCATCGCCGACGGACACGCCACCCGAAGTAATGACCACATCCGCTTGCTGCGCTGCGCTTTCAAGTGCGTCGATCATCGATTGCTCGTTATCTTCTAGAATGCCGAAATCCAAGATGTCACAGCCGAGCTTCTCAAGCATGCCCATAATGGTAAAACGGTTTGAATCGTAGATAGAGTTCGCTTTCTGTTCTGTACCAGGCGCTTGAACTTCATCGCCGGTGGAGAAGACTGCCACTTTCAACTTACGTAATACATTGGCTTGTGCAAAACCAAGAGAAGCCATCATGCCCATTTCAGGTGAGGCGAGGCGAGTCCCTGCGGTAAACACGCTACTGCCGATGGTTAAATCTTCACCCGCTTGGCGTACGTTTTGTCCGGCTTTGATGTTGGCACCATTGAAAGTGACCTTGTCACCGTCTTGATGCGCTTGCTCACGCATGACCACCGTATCTGCGTTGATGGGCGTTGGCGCACCGGTCATGATTTTGACCGCTTGCCCCAATTCTAACGGGTGTTCGTAGTGGTAACCGGCCAGCACTTCAGCCACAATCTGGTAACTTTCTCGCTGTAAGTCATCACCTCGAATGGCGTATCCATCCATCGCTGAGTTGGTGTATTGCGGCACATTCACCGGAGAAATCACGTCGTGAGCCAGCACGCGCCCATAGGCGTGTTGTATCGGGCACGATTCAATATCACCCACAGTAGAGACGAGGGAGAGAATTTTCTCTTGCCCTTGGGCAACAGAAAGAAACGCCGGAGAAAGCGTATCGCAACATGTGGCCGGTGCATTTTGCGTGGCCACTTGCTGCTGTTGGTGAACATAATCGAGGACAAATTGGCAAATCGCATCCAAATCATTGATGTTGAGTTGGGGCAGTGCGCTTTCTAACGGGCCACTGTCTGAAGCGATGGCAATAATGTTCTCATCATTAGGGTACAACCACGGTTTTCCGACTTCTTCACGATGCAACTCGATTTTGGGAAACGCAATGTTCTTGCAGCCTTCGACCAAAATGACGTCAATCGTTTGCTGATCAAAGCGGCTAAGCAGGTAATCAAATTCCGATTCAGCTTCTGGAGTTTCTGTCATCAAGGCAAAACGATTTCTCGAAGCAATCAGCATTTGTGAGGCACCCGCTTTGCGTAAGCGGTAGCTGTCTTTACCTGGTTTATCGACGTCAAAATCATGATGAGCGTGTTTCAGTAAACCCACTCGCAGACCTGCTGCGGTCAATTTGGGCAACAAGGCTTCCAGTAGGGTGGTTTTTCCTGTTCCTGAATAAGCAGCAAAGCCAAGTAAAGGCAAAGTGATGGTGTTTCTCATGATTCTAGTTGTCCAAATTGGGTGAGTTCTTCAGGCGTGTTGAGGTTGACGAAACAGTCTGGAGAATCACTAAAATCCACATACTGTGTGTGACACTCTTTGTAGAGTAGGATGATTTTGCGGTCACCGCGTTCTAAAAACGCCGTCAGTTTAGGCAAGACACGTTTGTGATACAGAGTAAAGACAGGTTGCTGATGGTCGCCATCATGGGCAACCAAAATGTCGGTTTCATCCGTCACAGCACGACAAAAGCGCTCCACCAAGTCTTCATTGATGCGGGGGCAATCACAAGGAACAAAACCAACCCAGTCGGTACTCGCGTGCAGCAATCCGGCATGAATACCGCCCATAGGACCAGGGAAATTTTGAAAATGATCGCCAAACACGGGACCATATTGTTGGTAATCATCCTGATTGCGGTTGGCATTGATCAGAATGTTTGAAGTTTGCGGCGTTAGCCGATCAATGACGTACTCAATCAACGGCTTATTATTTAAGGCGATTAAGCCTTTGTCTTTACCGCCCATTCGGCTAGCTTGGCCGCCAGCTAAAATAACCCAACTAGTGAGTGTTGGTTGTAGCATAGGTATTCTCTTGGGATAACTCTTTTGTAATGACATACAAGAGTGGCGACTCTACCAGAGTATTGTTTTTGATCCACCACTGTTTTTTACACAAATCGGTAAGCGCGTTGGTTTGATGGCTCGTGACCACAATGCTGGAACCTCTCGCTAATAAATCTTGCGCTAACACCACTAAACGCTCGATCGACTCTTGATCAACCGACGCGCTGGGTTCATCCATCAGCAAGATTGAAGGTTTTAGGATCCAAGCCCTGGCCATCGCAACCCGTTGACGCTCACCACCAGACAGCACAGACACATGCTCATCGGCTAAGGTTTCTAAGCCTACCATACGCAAAGCGTGAATCACTTCGGCTCGTTTCTCCTTTGTGCTGCCACCATCATATTTGATGCCGTAAAGGACATTTTCATAGACGGAGCCATCAAACAGGTAAGGGGACTGATGAAGATAAACAACATCACGACGGCCCAATGAAGGAAACCAGCGGCGAAGCCAGCCATTATTGTGCGCACACACTTTACCGCTCGTCGGGTGCACCAAACCAGCCAAGATCTTCAATAAGGTCGTTTTGCCTACACCATTGTCCCCCTTGAGGTAAATGGCATCGTTCGGGCCGATTTGCAGTTGAGGAATGTGAAAGAGCACTCGCTCTTTAAAGCGCATGGAAAGATCTCGAGCGGTAATTTTAATCGTCATATCACTTCCTAAGTTCGCAAATAGCCTTTGCCACGCATACTCGACAGCAAAAAGTTCAACACGAGTGCCAAGGTGAGCAGCACAATACCAAGCGCAACCCCTTGAGCAAAGGCGCCCTTGTGGCTCTCCATTGAAATCGCGGTGGGGATGTTTCGCGTCAAACCCATAATGTTCCCACCCACCATCATTGAACAACCCACTTCGGTCACAATTCGAGAAAAACCGGTAATGGTAGCCGCCATAAGAGGAAAACGGGTTTCCCAAATCATCGTCCCACTTAATCTTGGCAGAGACACGCCAAGGGTTAATGCGGTTTCTAACGCGCGGCGATCGCTCGATTGCAACGCGCCATACATCATCGAAACCAACACAGGAAAGCAAATCAGCATTTGCCCGAGGATCATCGCTTTTTGGGTGAACAGCATCTGCCAGTCACCGAGCGGACCTGATCGCGAGAGGAACATGTAAAGCAGCAAACCAATCACCACCGTGGGTACCGATTGCAACGTGTTCACAAATGAAACCAACAGCCACTTGCCGCGAAAATTGGTGTAGGCGAGGAGAAAAGACAAAAAAGTCGCAGGCAACAGCACCAATAATATGGCGGTAAGAGAAACGCTAAAGGAGACCGCAACGATCTCCCATAGTTCTTTGTCTAAGCTAAACAGTAAGGCAAAAGCCTCTTGTGTTGTTTGCCAAAGGCTCATTGATGACTACTTCTGATCTGCATTTGCCACAAACAGTTGCTTGCCATTTAAGCGAAAGCTGTTGATCAGCTCTTGACCACGAGGATTGACCAACCAGTCACTGAATGCTTTGGCGCCCTGATAATTGATGCTCGGGTAGCGCTCTGGATTGACCAAAATCACTTGATACGGGTTGAAGAGTTTTTGATCACCTTCGAACAGTACTGCAAGATCCAACTTGTTGTTGTAAGCCAGCCAAGTGCCACGGTCTGTTAGCGTGTAACCTTGCATTTCTGACGCCATGTTCAGCGTTGGCCCCATACCTTGACCCACTGAGCGATAACCACCGAAGTTGGGTTCCATCTTGGTTTGCGCCCAAATGCCCAGTTCTTTCTTGTGCGTGCCCGAATCATCGCCACGTGAGATAAAGGTGACATTGTTGTCCGCGATGGCTTTAAACACCTCAAGTACGCTGTTGTCTTGAGCGACTTTCGCTGGATCTGCTTTTGGTCCCACGACGATAAAGTCGTTGTACATGAGCTTGCGAGGTAACACACCGTAGCCTTTTTCGACAAAGGTCGCTTCGGCTTTCGGAGCATGCGTCATCACCAAATCCACATCGCCATTTTCACCCATTTTCAGTGATTTACCTGTCCCTGCGGCCAGCACATCCACTTTATAACCGGTGTCTTTTTCGAATTCAGGCAGTAGGTAATCAAGCAGGCCAGAGTGGTAAGTACTGGTCGTGGTTGCCAAACGCACACGGTGAACATCATCGGCAGAGAAAGAGGAGAAACTCACCAGCGTAATCGACGTTGCCGCCAAAGTAAGAGCTACTTTGTTCATTGTATTTTTATTCCTTCAAATCATTCTTGGGCAAATAGGCCATTGCAGTTAAGCACACTGACACACAAACCGCGTCACCACTCGGTCAAACCTCATCGCCTAGCGCTGTTGGATATCAGTTTGCAATTGCATATAGTCCTATTGCAAACAAGATGCCAACAAAACACCAGCACTAAATTGAGAAAATAAGCTTTATATCATGCAGTTAAACAGTCAATAGTTTGATGTGAGACAAAATGTCGCACATTTTATAAGGAGATTTAATTATTCATTGGTACACTATGTCCTATACGTCATTCTGTCTCGAGGAAAGTATGTCTATTCAATTGGATCCCAACTCCGTATCTCAATACCAAGCGTTTTCCGTGTTAGTCGTCGATGATGAAGTCGGCATGCAGGCCATTTTGAAAAAAGCGCTGGGTAAATGGTTTTCAAAAGTGGATGCGGTAGGCAGTATCGAACAGGCTGAAAAGCTCAGAGTGACCAACCATTACGACCTAATTGTTCTCGACATCAATTTGCCCGGGCGTTCCGGCATCGAATGGGAAGAAGCGTTTAATGATCCCGAGCGAAAAGCCGATGTCATCTTTATGACCGGATATGCCGATCTCGAAACCGCCATTACAGCGCTAAAACTGGGCGCGACGGATTTTATTCTCAAGCCGTTTAATCTCGATCAGATGCTGCAAGCGGTAAAACGTTGCATGGATCGTCGCCTCAATGCACGCATGCAATATGCGCTCAAACGCGATTATCAACGCAATCATATCTCTGAAATGGTTGGGAACTCCGACAAAACCCGCCAACTAAAGCACATGATCACACAGTTTGCCCCATCAAAAGCGTGTGTGCTGATTGAAGGGGAGTCGGGTACTGGTAAAGAACTGGTGGCTCGTGGTGTTCATCTGGCCAGCGGTAGAACCGGTCCTTTTGTGCCATTAAACTGTGGCGCGATTGCGCCTGAACTGTTGGAAAGTGAGCTGTTTGGTCATACTTCCGGCGCGTTTACGGGGGCGAAAAAAGCACGTGAAGGGCTTTTCCGCGTTGCCATCGGCGGCACATTATTCCTCGATGAGATTGGCGAGATGCCACTGGCGATGCAATCGTCTTTGTTGCGAGTGCTCGAGCAACGCAGTATTCGCCCTGTTGGTAGTGAAAAAGAAATTCCAGTCGATGTACGCGTGGTCGCGGCAACCAATCGCGATTTACAGCAAGAAGTCGAAAAAGGGCGCTTTCGTAAAGATCTCTATTACCGACTCAACGTGCTGAAAATTGAAGTACCGCCGCTGCGAGAAAGAAAGGCCGATTTGCAAGAGTTGGTGCCATTCTTCACTAAACAGCTCTCAGGCGAGCTTGCTATGTCTGCCCCGCAATGGGCGCATGAAGACATCGAAGCCATGCATGATTACAGCTGGCCAGGTAACGTACGTGAGCTACGCAATCTGATTGAACGTTGTATTCTCCTTGGCAAACCACCAGCGCATTACTGGCGCGAACTGAATGGCTCTATGAACCTGCCAAACGTTTCAATCACCGTTTCTCACAGCGCTGAAGTGCCGACTTTTAAGGAAGGGAAAAAAGAATTCACCGGTGTTGGCTACCCTAATGATTGGACATTAAAAGAGGTGGAAAAGGCCCATATCCAACAAGTGGTGCACTATTACGATGGCAATAAATCGGCGGCATCGCGCGATCTTGGCGTGGCACGCAAAACGTTGGAGCGCAAATACAAAGAGTGGGAAACCGAGGAAGCGGATTATGCAGAGTGATCAAACACTTTGGTCAACTTGGCGCTATCGCTTTAAAAGTATGGTGCGCTATCGGTTGCTATTTCTAACCTCAGCGCCGATTTTCCTCACCTTGATTGCACTGATTGGCATCTCTGTCTATTGGTCGATCCATTACACTTGGAGCAGTGCACTGATTGATGTTTCTGAACGCCTTGGGGTTGCCAATAACAGCATTACGCTATTGCAACAGAAGCAGGCTAATTACGTTAAAGCCTTTGCTGAAAGCTATCAGTTTCGCACTCGTATCAATCAGCCAATGGATCAAGACGATCTTCAGCAATGGGTACATAAACAGAAAAAGCAATATCAGCTCGATTTTCTCGCTTTTCATCGTGTCGACACCATAGAGCAAAAATTTCGTTTTCTCGATTTAACCAAACGAGAATCCTTTTTTGATGTGTTGAGCGAAACGGAGTTACAACGCCTTGATCCAGACTTGGCCAAACGTGCCGAAGTGCCGATTTTGAAAACGGGCAAAATTGAAACGCGCGGTCTCATCAGCCGCACTGTGATTCCAGTGTTTAACCAAAGTAACGATTTGATTGGTTTTCTAGATGGCGGGTTACTACTTAACAACAGCACCGTGCTCGTCGACCAAATCCGCGACTTGATTTACATCGGAGATGAGGATTCTCTCAGGCCGATCGGTACCGTGACGCTGTTTATGGAAGATCTCCGCGTCAGCACCAATGTACCACTAGACAGCGAAGATCAGATTGGCCGTGCGATCGGTACTCGGGTTTCTGGCGAAGTGCATAAATCGGTATTGCAGCAAGGAGAGCGTTGGGTTAATCGCGCCTTTGTGTATGATGCTTGGTATATCACCGCCTATCAACCCATTCGCGACCAATACAACAACACCATCGGCATGCTCTACACTGGCTATTTGATGTGGCCATTTGTTAAAGCGTATCTCACCAACATAGTCGAAATCAGCGTTATTACCTTAACCTTGCTGGTGGTCTCTGGGCTTTTGGTTTATCGAGGCTCGCGGGATCTTTTTCGTCCGATTGAACGCATTCATAAAGTGGTGAAATTGGTGCAACTGGGCAAAGACAAGCGGATTGGTGCGTTAGAGCTAGATGAAAACCACGAGCTGGCGCAATTGGCCAAACAGTTTGACAACATGCTCGATCTGCTCAAAACGCGTGAACAGCAGATCAAACAAGCGGCCAATGAACTGGAGCAAAAAGTGTTGGATCGCACAGCCAGCCTCAATGAAAAAACCGAGCAGCTCGAACACCACATTCGATTACTCAATCAAACGCGCGACAAACTGATCGTCAATGAAAAGCTGGCGGCCTTGGGCGAGTTAACCGCCGGTATCGCCCATGAGATTAACAACCCAACCGCCGTGATACTGGGTAACGTCGAGTTGATTCGTTTTGAGCTCGGTGAAGATGCCGCGCGCGTAGAGGAAGAGATAGAAACGGTAATGGCGCAGATTGACCGTATTCGAAACATCACGCGAAGTTTGCTGCAATACAGCCGGCAGGGTGGGGTGCAAGATGAAATCATCTGGCAGCACGTCAATCCGATCATCGAAGAGAGCATTACGTTGGTGAAAACCGGCTCTAAAAAACGCACCATCGAGTTCGTCACTGAGCTCAATGCGCATACATCGGCTGAAGTGAATCGCCATCAACTGTTACAGATTTTGGTTAACTTACAAATGAACGCCATCCATGCAATGAACGGCGAGGGCCGATTGACCATCACCAGTGAAGATTGGTTGGAAGAAGGGGAAAGCGTGGGCGCGGTCATCCACATTGAAGATCAAGGTTGCGGCATTAAGCCCGAAAAACTGAGCCGAATATTTGACCCGTTTTACACCACTAAACGTGATGGAACCGGCCTTGGTCTTTCTGTTAGTCAGAGTTTGCTTAGCCAATCAGGCGGGGAGATCAAAGTGCGTTCACAACTGGGGATTGGCAGTACGTTTAGCGTTTACCTCCCAAGAAAGAACGAAGCCAAACTGCGTGACACCTTACTGATTCAATAGCGGTATGGATAGGCATAAAGAAAAGCTCTGTCGATGCGACAGAGCTTTTTTGTTTGAGTGGTCTATTGATGCTTATTGGTCCAATGTCTATTGGCCGCTGAATGCAATTCTCGGTGGTTTGATGCCGTGTTTCTTAAACTCTTTCATTACACGCAGAGTAATGTCAGATTCAAACAGTTTTTCATACGCAGTATCCACCACGTAGGCTTTGCAGGTTAACTGGATGGCCAAATAGTTGTCCGTGATCGTCTGTTTCACCAGTACCACCACCGGTTTCGGCAGGTGGATGTAACGGCTAGACGAAGCCGCTTCCTGAATCAACTCACGCGCGAGCACAATATCTTCATCCATACCGACATAGAAGGGGATCACCACCTGCATGTCGAGTGCGCCATAGTTTCCACTGACCGTCACTTCATTGAGAAACTTGTTGTTCGGAATGGTAATGATGTCATCGGTCAGTGTTCTCATTCGCACAGAACGAAGGCCAATCGCGATGATGTCACCATAGTTGCCTTCGAACGTGACGCGGTCACCCACCTGAAACGGGCGATCAATCATCACCGTCAATCCGGCAATAAAAGATGCGGCTAAGTCTTTTAACGCGAAACCGACCGACACCGCCAACGTACCACCTATTAAGGCTAAGATATGGTCGTTGATGCGAAAGCTCATCATAAACACCACAAGGCCAGCGGTTAAGTAGATGAAGAACTGCAAGAACGATTGTGTTTTCTGCAACAGCATTCGATACTGCGCAAACTGGCCGCCAATGCTCTCTACCATTGAATTCATGAACTTCAACAGTAGCCAAGTAATGGCAATGATGATGACAGAGAAGAACACACCGCTCCAGCGGATCAAGCTGGCAAATTGCTGAATGTTTTCCATATTGGCGATTTCTTCCGTCGCGAAGGCCGGTGCCGAGATCAAAGCCGCGGCGAATAGCGCGTAGAGTTTCTTATTCATATTACTTCACCAGCAAATGTTGACGATCGAGAACGTTGGTAATGTAGCGGAACCAATGGTCCGAGACGCGAGCTTTATCCTCATTCCAAGCAATAAAGCCACGGCTTTCAAAGAAACGAAGTGTACCAATCACTTCAGCGATGCTGAGCTGAGTACACTCGGAGAGCTCTTCGGGAGAGGCCACTTCAAGCTGTACAATTGAACGTAACACCGCCAGCATCGGTTTAGGCATCTGCTCCAACTCTTTGGATTCCGGCGCATGGAACAAGCGCACCACGACACTATCAGACTCTTTATTGCGTCTTAACGACAAGCGGAAGAATCGCAGCGCCACTGTTGGGTTACCATCGGAGTAGTGCCACAAAATTCGGTAGAAGCCTTGCTTGGCTCGTTCTTCCTCAGAAGTCTCTTCTTGATCCCACTGCTTTGGCACCACAAGGCCATCAAAGCTCAGCGGATTTTCAATATCCTGATTCACGCGGCTATCGAGTAAGGCAGAGATCTGTTTTTCATTCCAACGAGGCAAAAAGGAGACCCAATCAAACAGCAGTCGCTCGCCACGAGCGCGATCGACAAAACGCCAACTTGCTTTCTCAATCGCCATCACAACACGGTGATTTTGTTTAGAGCGGCGCAGCAGGTTCGTCAGCTTCATCAGTCCAGCTAAACCACCAACCATGGGCTTCACCAAACGTTGTGCGTTATCAACTGCGATGAGATACGGCGTTTCACTTTTACGCAAGAACGCTAAAATTTGCACTTCTGTCGACTCTTCTGCCAACCCTAATCCTGTCGCCAACTGTTTCAACAGCTCTGGGTAACCATCGTAAGGGCAGTTAAGGTAAAGCGGCGTGGCGTTTTTCACTTTGCCAAGTATTTTCTTCAATACCGATGTGGTCCCCACACCACGCTCACCTGACAACACACAAATCGCAGGGCTATCGGTCAACAAATAGCGAGAGAGGTTTTGAATTTCGTCACTGGCGTAGTCAATCCACTCGCTGTCTTGCTGCGGAGGCAACACATATTGAAATGCCGCATCACCACGAATGCGCACCAGTGAGTCGTTGCCGTCTCGGTTGCTGGTTTGCTTAGCCACTTCGATACGGAAGAGGTAAGCCAGTGCCTGACTGAACATGGTGTAGTTTGAGAGAGTAGCAATAATGCGATGTTTAAAGTGATGGCTAATCAGCCATACCGCCGCGATTGCGGTTGCTGGAATATTGAGAATAAAGCTATCTTGGCGTTTGATTGCCCACTGTACCCAGACTGGACGCTCCGTGATGCGATCAACCACTTCAAACACTTTTTTACGCCACAGACGCAAAACGGATACAGTGACCAGCACGAACCAGAAGTACAGTGCGCTGTAGATCCAATAGTAAATGGTCCCTTTACCAAGAGTACGAACGGAGATTTGTAAAATCACGCCAGCAACAATCGCACTCCACACATAACGTCGAATCGTGGCAAGGCGAAGCGCCACCACGTCTTTACTGGAACTGCGGCTATTGCGATAAGCAAATTCAAGAATAAAGCTAATGGCGATGGAACCGCCCAAGATCCACCAAGTGAAGATCTCTAGATACACCAGATGTTGCAAACTCGGCAACTCGGCCAAAATACGCAAAGAAAGCGTAATCGCCACTAACCAAGCAATAGCGCGGTTTGCGCGACTGAAGTACCAAATCAAACGCACCCAAAGAGTCGGGGCGTTGTTGTTATCAAGCTGGCTTTCACGAAACAACGTAATGATGCGTTTGCTGTTCGCCATCCACCACACCAACAGCAAGTACACGGCAAACACTTTCAACCCGGTCCAAATAACAGGCACTGGGGAAATAAAGGTATTTTTAATCAGAGCGCGAAAGCTTCTTATCTGAAAATGGACCAAATACTCGAGATTCAACTTCGTCAGTATCAGCTCTTGGCGAAACTGCGTCACGCCATAAGGGCCAAACCCCGTCAACTGCTCTTTGGTCGCGCTATCCGTCAATTGCAACAGCTTGGCTTTACTGCTGCCTAAGCTATTGAGGGTGAGGTATTGATTCTCGACCGTTTGCCAATGCTCTGCTGTCGGGGTTTGGCGATATTGCTCGAGCAAACGTTTGAAGGCGTCACCTTCAGACTTTTGCATGGCGATAACAGCGGTGAGCATTTGGTTCACCTTCACCTGATCTTTGGTGCTCATAAAGAGCGGGTCAGGCAATCGGGCCAAATCGGACTCAACGCTGAGTGCTTGGGCGTTGATCTGAGGTGGTGTCTGCGCAGCATATTGCCATTGGGCAAAGGATGCAGGCGCAAACAGCAGGGTAAAACAAACGAATAGACGTAATATTTTTGGCATAAGTTGATCGTAATCTTTAGACATAACGAAGAGATTGTAGTCTCAAAAACTGTTCATAATTCAGACAAATAGAAATTTGCTGTGAAACTTTATCCATATTCACGTTTCAAATGTCAATGTTTTGTGATTTCAGTCATAAAAATCAAAGCTTGCACTCTGGGGCGTGAACAAGTAACGTTGCGCAGTTTTTTCTATTTGTTACTGACTCACTAAGGTAAAAGCTTTGATTTCTACAGCGAATATCACTCAACAATTTGGCGCTAAGCCACTGTTTGAAAACATCTCAGTTAAATTTGGCGAAGGCAATCGCTATGGTCTAATTGGGGCAAATGGTTGTGGTAAATCAACCTTTATGAAAATCCTCAGTGGTGAGCTTGAACCAACGAGTGGTAACGTCAGCTATGACCCAAATGAACGTGTTGCAAAACTGAATCAGGATCAGTTTGCTTACGAAGAGTTCACGGTTATCGACACCGTTATAATGGGTCACAAAGAACTGTGGAAAGTGAAGCAAGAGCGTGATCGTATTTACTCGCTGCCAGAAATGAGCGAAGAGGACGGCATGCGTGTTGCGGATCTTGAAGTCGAGTTCGCGGAAATGGATGGCTACATGGCAGAAGCGAAAGCGGGTGAGCTTCTTCTTGCTGTAGGTATTCCAATGGAACAGCATTACGGCCTAATGAGCAGCGTGGCGCCAGGTTGGAAACTGCGTGTGCTTCTAGCTCAGATTCTATTCGCCGACCCAGACATCATGCTGCTTGACGAACCAACCAACAACTTGGATATGGATACAATCCGTTGGTTGGAAGACACGCTAAACGCGCGTAACTGCACCATGATCATCATCTCGCACGACCGTCACTACCTAAACTCTGTGTGTACCCACATGGCGGACTTGGATTACGGTGAGCTGCGTGTTTATCCAGGTAACTACGACGAGTACATGACCGCAGCGTCACAAGCTCGTGAGCGTCTACTCAGCGATAACGCGAAGAAGAAAGCGCAGATTGCGGAGCTACAAACCTTCGTAGCGCGCTTCTCTGCAAACGCATCGAAAGCAAAACAAGCGACCTCTCGTGCGAAGCAAATCGACAAGATCAAACTGGATGAAGTAAAAGCGTCAAGCCGTCAAAACCCATTCATTCGTTTCGAACAGTCAAAAGAGTTGTTCCGTAACGCTTTGATTGTTGAAAACCTAAGCCAAGGTTTTGAAGATGACTTGTTCTCAGACTTCAACGCAATTTTTGAAGTGGGTGAGCGCGTTGCGATCATCGGTGAGAACGGTGTGGGTAAAACAACCCTACTGAACACGCTGGCGGGTGTACTCGAGCCACGCACTGGTGAATTCAAATGGTCTGAAAACGCCAACATCGGTTACTACGCGCAAGACCACGCGCATGAATTTGCAGAAGACCTAAACCTAATGGAGTGGATGGGCCAATGGCGTCAAGAAGGCGACGATGAGCAAGTGGTTCGTGGTTTCCTAGGGCGTATGCTGTTTGGTCAAGACGACATCAAGAAGTCGGTAAAAGTGCTGTCTGGTGGTGAACAAGGTCGCATGCTGCTTGGTAAACTGATGATGCACAAACCAAACATGCTGCTGATGGATGAGCCAACCAACCACATGGATATGGAATCGATCGAATCATTGAACAATGCCCTTGAGCAATACAAAGGCACATTGTTCTTCGTCTCGCACGATCGCGTATTTGTAGACTCACTGGCAACTCGCATCATTGAAATTCGTGACGGCAAAATCACCGACTTCAAAGGCACTTACTCTGAGTACCTAAAATCACGTGGTGTAGAAAGCTAATTTCGCGTTGCGTGCTTAAAAAGATCAAACAAAGAGCCTCAGTGAGGCTCTTTTGCTTTTTCCACTACCTATCGTCACTCAGTCGATGACGGCAAGTAGGTTAGGGCGCTCAATACTTAAATTGGGCGACGATCTTTTCCAGCTTGTGGCTAACATCCGACACTTGTTCGCTGCATCGGACAGAGCCAGAAACGATCTCATAAGTGTCCCCCGCCAGCTGGGCGATTTGCGTAATATTGCGGTCAATTTCTGCTGATACCATTGATTGCTCTTCTGACGCGGTCGCAATCTGCGTGTTCATATCAAACATCTCGGTGATTTGCGTGCTGATACCTTCAATTGCTTCGACCACGTGGCGCGTATCCACATTCGTCGTCCGAGCTTGATCGACACTGTCTGCCATTTTGTTGACCGTTTGAGTGATCCCTTTCGTTAGTGCTTGCACGGTAGATTCAATTTGTAAGGTGGAATCATTGGTTAGACGAGAGAGCTGACGCACTTCATCGGCGACCACGGCAAACCCTCGGCCACTTTCTCCGGCGCGCGCTGCTTCAATGGCCGCATTTAGTGCCAGCAGGTTGGTTTGCTCTGCAATGCCTTGAATGGCAGAGACAACGGCATTGATTTCGCGGCTTTGTGCTTCAAGTGCTTGGATCTGAGCTTGCGACTCTTCGATACTAATGGCTAACGTATCAATTCGCTTACCCGTCGCATGGGTGAGTTGCAGTGCTTTATCGGCTTCGCTATTCACTCGTTGTGCATTTTGCGCAGCCGATTCAATATTGGCGGTGATCTCATTCGTCGTCATCACCAGTTCATTTACCGCCGTTGCGACAGACTCGGATTCTAACTTCTGCTGTTGAGCATTTTGCATACTTCTCTGCGCTGCTTGCTCTGAGCTGCAAGAGCTTTCACCTAATACACCCATCACAGATGCCAGTTGTTTGATGTTGTCGTGTAGGTGACTGATAAAGAGGTCGAATGAACGGGATAACTGCGCTAGCTCGTCACTGCCTTTGGCATTCATTCGTACCGTTAAATCTCCGCTACCATTGGCAATGTCATCCATCAAGAGGTTAATGGCTTTGATTCTCGAAAGAATACTACGGCCAATGACGTAGAGCAGTGACGATAACAGCACGACGATCGCCACGCCCATCCACTGTAAGTTACTGCGAATATCCGCTGCAGTTTGCTCAACGCTCTGCTTGATGGTGGTTTGTAGATCGGTAATCGCCTGTTCGGTTTTGTGCACATTGTTACGGAGCACACCTCTTAGGCCCTCATTTGCGGTTAAACCAAGCGTTTCGATCGCGCTGACGTATCGAGATAAGGTGTTTGAATAATCGGTAAAAGCGGGAGACAAATCGGTTTCAAACTTGGCAAACTGGCGAAGCCCTTCGAGCAGCGCCACCTTGTATTCTTGTGTCGGTTCGGTGACAAAAGTGAAGTCATGGTCAAGCAACCGCAAAAACTGCGCGGTAAGCTCTCCATCATTGGCGCTAAGTACATTGGTTTTGAGCACGCTGCGGGTTGCAAATAGCTCACTTTGCAACGCGTCAATGCTTGCTAGCTGAGCGGCCAATTGATGAAACTGAGTTTGATACTGAGATAGAGTGGTTACAATTTGCTGACGTTGATCGTCAATGGCAATCGACTCACTGGCAAGAACGTCTGATAAGTGCGCAATGCGCTGTTGCAGTTGAGAATAGGTAGTATCGAAACTCGTCAGGTATTTTTCGCTGCGACGAGCCAAATAATCTTTCTCGTGTCGGCGAAGCATCAACAGATCAATGGAACTGCTTAAGTTTTCTGTTGAGGCGTGCTCCAAAGAGGATAAATGCTTTGCGCTGTTGTTCTCATAAATCGCGTAGGCAGCAACGCCTAACAGCAATGTCAGGTTGATAAGTAAAAGCTTGGCTCGAATAGAGAATGAAAAGAAAAAACGTTTTTGAACAGGTGATCCGGACATGGATACCTCCCATTTAGCCAGTGACGTAGTTAACCTATCTCTGCTTTTGTTTCATTTATGTTTCAAATTTATTGCAGGGAATATTCAACTATTAGCGCATGGGAGGCGTTTTGCAAGTAAGGTGATTTAACTCTCTTGACCTTTGACATCAAAAATGATGTTTTCACCGCCGGTAAAGACTTGAAAGCGTAAGCCTTTTGCTCGTGCGATGGTGGTAATACCAAATTGACGTGCTAAATCTAAACCCATCTGCGTGACACCAGAGCGAGAGAGCAAAACGGGGATGCCCATTTGAGCCACTTTGATCACCATTTCTGAAGTGAGACGGCCTGTGGTGTAGAAAATCTTATCCGCGCCTGATTCTTGGTTTAGCCACATTTCACCGGCAAGCGTATCCACTGCGTTGTGGCGGCCAACATCTTCGACAAATGAACGCACTTCATCGCCTTTGCACACCGCACATCCGTGTACTGCACCTGCTTTTTTGTAGGTATCGTTGTAGTGGGTGAGCGCTTCTAAGGTCTTGTAAATATCCGACTGTTTAAGTGTCACTTGGGGCACTTGATAGTGCTCTAGTTGTTTCATCACGTTGCCATACATAGTGCCTTGCCCACACCCTGAGGTAACGGTTTTCTTTTTCAAAGCCTGTTCAATGTGTTCTACATTCTCTTTTGTCACTACCGCAGCGCTGTTGGTTTCCCAATCAATGATCACCGATTCAAGAGAGTCAACTTCCGATAAGAAGCTTTGGTTCTTGAGATAGCCCAAAACGAGTGCTTCAGGTCTCGAGCCCAGTGTCATTAGCGTCACCACTTCTTTCCAGTTCAGAAGAACGGTTAAAGGGCGCTCACAAGCAATTTGCTTAATTAACTTCTCTCCATATTCATCGAATACTTCCACTTCAATGGTTTGCAAAGGGTTTTCACTGGTTTTAATAATGTTGGGTTTGACCACTTCTTTTTCCTGCTTGAATGGGTGATATCAAGAATCACCAAAGAAACACGTTTGCCAAAGGCGGGGGAACAAAATCAATTCAAAAGCAATTACCGTTCCAACGTCATCTACCGTACGGCGTCTCACATCTAACACATGTTACATATGGAAACATTCGCTTTATAACCTTGGCTTAGAATTTGCTATTAAACGGCACAAAGCGACGCAACAAGTATGCACCAAGGCCTCGAATAGGACTAATGTATGTTTAAAGGCAATCGCATAGCAACATGATGGGTGGACCATGTCAAATTCAATAGACACACAAAGTAATATAGAAAAAAATGAATACCTTTGGCCTATAGGCTGCAACCTCGTTGCCCATGAAATTGCCACTGGTATTTGGGTGACCACACAGTGGCAGTTAACGGGTTTTGAGTTGAAGCCAGAAAGCCACCATAGCCATGTCGTCACGCTTCAGTTGTTCCGTGACGAGCGAACCGACTACCGTTTTAACTTGAGTTCTCAAAACCCGAAACTCTTCGTTGTGCTTGAAAACGTAGAGGAAACGCCAAAGATCACAACCATCTCGGCATCACAATCGGTGGCTGGCCAGTATATGGATGGCGACTATTTAGTGCTTTCTTGTGAGATGCCATTGCCAATTCAGGCATGGATGGAAGCGTTTATCGGCCGTCATGGCGAGTTATTAGAAGAGCGCCGCAAGAAACGCAAAGGTGCGGGGCGAGCAAGTGGCAACTGATTTTTTCTCTCGCTGGTCCTCTCGTAAGTTAGCGGGAGAGACGCAAAAGCAGCCAAAACAAAGCGATGAAGATATCGCAGCGCACTCATCGCTCACCGATGAGCAGAAAAACGCTGTCGAAGAAGACCACGTGTTACTCTCAGAGCTGCCATTGGGTGAAAAAGAGGGTGCTGATGAGCTGACGGAGCAAGAACCTACTATTTCAGCGCTGTTGGCTAGTGAAGCGACGCAAGAAGTTAAAAAGGCGGCACTGCGTAAGCTTTTCCACAGTGAAGAGTTTAACGTGGTTGATAGGCTCAATGATTACGATCACGACTACAAGTCTTCTATTGGCGCTCTTGCGCCCAATGTGGCACAGAACTTAAGAGAATGGATGAAGCCAGTAGAGGAAGCGTTGACTGAGGCCGAGCCTGAAAGAGCACCTTGCACATCGGATGGTTCAGTAGCCGTTGATAACGATGAAAGTATTGAGGCGAACAGCGACACGCTAACGCAATCTGAGACTCAAGCCCTGACTTTATCTCAATCCGATCTTCCTGCAAATGAAACGCTAGATGAGACAAAAGATCCCACATAAAAAATAGGTACATTTTGACGCGGGATGGGAAAATTCAATTGGGACAAAATGTCCCAATTGAATTTCTCGTCATCGATAGTGCTATAAAACCCAACAAATCCTACGCTAACCGACTGAATAATAAGCGTATAAAAGTTGGTATAGCACTTGCTAATGCTCCACAACAATAACTGAATTATCAGTATGACCTGCCAATCCTTCGCAGTGTTGGCCAGTGTGGAACAGAGCAATGATAAAACAACTATTACAGCAATCGACTTCAACCAATGGCAAAGCGCGACTCTATGCGTTTGAAAACACCGTTGAGTTGGGGAATCTGATACCGCCTACCGTGAGCTATGAAAGCGGTGGTAATACACTCATCGTCGGCCCTAGTGCCATTATTCAAAGTGCAGCCGCACAATTGAGTCAAATGACTTCGCTAACTTTGCTTTCAACCGATGGCGAGAAAGGCGATGCGCAAATCTATTACGCCGATTCCGTTCAGTTGAGTGGTTTTTTGGGTACCTTTACGGTGCTGGTTGAAAACCAAGGCCAACGTTTGAATCTGGCGAAGGTGGCCATCAATCACGATGTTTTTGATGTGGTTCTGGATTTGTCACTCAACGGCCTCATGTCGGAAGAGGTGCCGGTCCCTGGCTATTATCCTGTTGGGCGTGGCTATCCAAAACTAACGGATGCCCTGCAAGAAATTCCAACCTTAATGGGCACGTTCGATAAGCCAAAATATTTCCGCTTAGATACCGATCTGTGTGCGCACAGTTCCCGTGGCGTCAAAGGTTGTGAGCGTTGTGTTGACGCGTGCCCAGCAGGCGCACTCACTAGCCAAGGATCTGACAAAACTGGCCATCATATTGAAATCAATCCTTATCTCTGCCAAGGGGTGGGGACGTGTGCCACCAGTTGTCCGACAGAAGCAATTCATTACGCATTGCCTAATCCGCAAGAGACACAAAAGTTCATAGAAAGAACGCTGGCGAACTATGAAAGCGTTGGTGGTGTGGACCCCATTATCCTGATTTGCAGCGAACGTCATGAAATGTACAACGTCATGGCACTCAAGGTGCTACCCGACAATGTGATTCCGATTGTGGTGGAAGATCTGCCCTCTGTCGGCATCGATAGTTGGTTTGCTGCGCTCGTTAATGGTGCAACGCAAGTCTTGTTTGCTGCAAGTCGCCGCATGCCCGCAACGATTCAGCGCGTATTGAACAGCGAAGTCGCGATCGCACAAGAGTTACTTGGTCAATTAGGCATTGCGAAAGAGTGCATCGATATTCTCTATCTCGAATCATTGATGGAAGGTGCACCAGTCCTCTGTACTGAACATTTCGATCTTGCTCTTGGCGATTTGCAAGGCAACAAACGCCAACGATTATTTACTGCACTCGATGCGCTTGCAACCTCGCGTGTACCAGTAGAAAACACGGTCGCTCTATCCAGTCATGCTCCCTATGGCGCCGTGTCTTGTGCAACGACGGGCTGTACCTTGTGCATGAGTTGTGTGGCGGTTTGTCCGACTCGCGCTTTGCACACCGATGGAGAAAGCCCTTCGCTTCAATTTGTCGAGCAAGATTGCGTGCAATGCGGTTTGTGCACCAAAGCCTGTCCTGAGCAAGTGCTGACACTGACTCCTCGTATGAACTGGGATAAAGAGAGCCGACAAGCGGCGGTGGTCATCCATCAGGAAAAAGCGGCGGAATGCTTGCGTTGTCATAAGCCTTTCGCGCCTCAGTCCATGATCACTATGCTACAAGATAAGTTACGTGGTCACTCTCACTTTACGAATGATGCAGCGCTTAATCGCATCGCAATGTGTGAAGACTGCCGTGTCATCGATGTTTTTGAATCGATGGCGGTAAACCCAGAAAACCAACTGAATTACTAGGGCACACGAATGGATATCCAACCAGAATCGTCATTAAGAGCCGATATTTATTTGCTGCTATCGACGCTATTTCGCCAAGCTCCATCTCCAGCATTGCTTGAGCTATTGACGTTGTTAGACACCGTAGCGGATGGCAGTGAAATGCAAAATGCGTGGTTGCAATTGAAAGCGGCCGCGAACCGTTATTCCGACACAGAGCTTGAAGAAGAGTACCAACAACTTTTTATCGGGATTGGTCGTGGGGAAGTGGTGCCATTTGCCTCTTGGCACCTCACGGGTTCTTTGATGGAAAAACCACTGGCCGAGATCCGTACCGATCTTGCTCGCCTTGGCTTTGAACGCCAAGAGCATGTCAAAGAGCCGGAAGATCATATTTCAGCCTTATGTGAAGTGATGGCGGCGCTGATGGAACAGACCGATGCGCAGCAACAGGCGTTTTTCAACCGCCACCTTGCGACTTGGTATGTTTCCCTCACCAAGCAAATCGATCAAGCCGAACACGCCGGATTTTACTTGGCGGTTAGCCAATTGCTCGGCGCATTTTTCAACCTGGAAAAAGTGCGTTTAACGAAAATCACGCCGGACAACAAAACCAAATTAAAAATTGAGATTAAAAACTTGGCGGATTAGCCAAGCGATCTCTTTTAGAGAGGCTTAAGCCTCCAAAAATCTACCTGACAGGTAAGGAAGCAATGATGAAAGAAAAAAATGAGATTAACGAAAGCCGTCGTGACCTTTTGAAAGGTATCGCCACGGCAGCAGTAGCAGGCGCCGTCGTTGCTGGCACCACACAAGTGGCCTCAGCCTCAGAAGTTACTCCTGTAGAAAAACAGGCGAAGAAAAAGGGATATCACGAAACTCAGCATATCCGCGACTATTACGAAACTCTGTAGGAGCCATCGTCAATGAAACTAATTAAACGCTCAGACAGCGTCACGAAAGAGCAAAAACAGCTTGGCATTAGCCGTCGTGTATTTATGCGCAATAGTTCACTCGCTGCTGGTGGCGCGATTGCCGGTGCAAGCATGTTTGCGCCAGGAATGATCCGTAAAGCGGAAGCGAAAAGTGTCGATGCGAGCGCACCTATCGAAGTAAAACGCACCATCTGTTCTCACTGTTCTGTGGGCTGTGGTATTTATGCAGAAGTGCAAAACGGTGTTTGGACGGGTCAAGAGCCGGCTTTTGATCACCCATTTAACGCTGGTGGTCACTGTGCCAAAGGCGCGGCATTACGCGAACACGGCCATGGCGAACGTCGCTTAAAGTACCCAATGAAGTTGGAAAACGGTAAGTGGAAAAAACTTTCGTGGGATCAAGCGATCGAAGAGATCGGCAACAAAGTATTGGAAATTCGTGAGCAATCCGGCCCGGATTCTGTCTACTGGCTGGGCAGTGCCAAGCACAATAACGAGCAAGCGTACACCTTCCGTAAAATGGCATCGATGTGGGGCACCAACAACGTCGATCACCAAGCGCGTATCTGTCACTCCACCACGGTTGCCGGGGTAGCGAACACCTGGGGTTACGGCGCGATGACCAACTCTTTCAACGACATGCACAACTGTAAGTCGATGTTGTTCATTGGTTCAAACCCTGCCGAAGCGCACCCAGTTGCCATGCAGCACATCCTCATCGCCAAAGAGAAAAACAGCTGTAAGATCGTCGTCGCGGATCCTCGTCGCACACGCACGGCAGCAAAAGCGGATCACTATGTTTCTCTGCGCCCAGGTACCGATGTCGCGTTTATATGGGGCGTGTTGTGGCATGTATTCAATAACAAATGGGAAGACAAAGAGTTCATTCGCCAACGCGTATTTGGCATGGACGAGATTCGCGCTGAAGTGGCGAAATGGAACCCGAAAGAAGTTGAGCGTGTTACCGGTGTAAGCGAAGAAGACGTTTACCAAACAGCGAAACTGCTTTCTGATCATCGTCCGGGTTGTATCGTTTGGTGTATGGGCGGTACTCAGCACACCACGGGTAACAACAACACGCGTGCCTACTGCGTGCTTGAACTGGCGCTGGGCAACTTAGGTAAATCCGGTGGCGGTGCGAACATTTTCCGTGGTCACGATAACGTGCAAGGCGCAACAGACCTTGGTGTGTTGTCACATACACTTCCGGGTTACTACGGCTTGGCTGAAGGCTCATGGAAACATTGGGCGAAAGTGTGGGGCATCGATTTCGACTGGTTGAAAAACCGCTTTGACCAGAACAAATACAACGGCAAACAGCCGATGTTCAACATGGGTATTCCTGTGTCTCGTTGGATCGATGGTGTGCTGGAAAACAAAGACAGTATCGAACAAAACGACAACATTCGTGCCATGTTCTATTGGGGCCACGCGGTTAACTCGCAAACCCGCGGCGTAGAAATGAAGAAGGCGATGGAAAAACTCGACATGATGGTGATTGTCGACCCATATCCAACCGTCGCAGCCGTCATGAACGATCGCACCGATGGTGTCTATTTGCTTCCTGCAACAACTCAGTTTGAAACGCATGGCAGTGTGACGGCGTCAAACCGTTCCATCCAGTGGCGCGATCAAGTGATCGAACCGCTGTTTGAATCAAAACCCGATCATGAAATCATGTATCTATTGACCAAAAAGCTGGGTTTTGCTGATCAACTGTTTAAAAACGTTCGCGTTGTTAACAATCAACCCGTGATTGAAGACATCACTCGTGAGTTCAACAAAGGGATGTGGACCATTGGTTACACTGGCCAAAGCCCTGAACGCTTAAAAGCACACCAACAAAATTGGCACACCTTCCACAAAACTACGTTGGAAGCAGAAGGCGGACCGGCGAATGGTGAAACCTACGGTTTACCGTGGCCATGCTGGGGCACTCCCGAAATGAAGCACCCGGGAACCCACATTCTTTACGACACATCGAAACCTGTTGCACAGGGTGGTGGTACCTTCCGTACACGTTTCGGCGTTGAGTTTGAAGGCAAGAGTCTGCTGGCCGATGGCAGCTACTCGAAAGACAGTGACATTCAAGATGGCTACCCAGAGTTCAGTGACAAACTACTAAAACAACTGGGTTGGTGGGACGATCTGACTGCAGAAGAGAAAGCGCTCGCGGAAGGTAAAAACTGGAAAACCGACCTTTCAGGGGGTATTCAGCGTGTTGCCATCAAGCATGGCTGTATTCCTTTTGGTAACGGTAAAGCACGGACTATCGTGTGGGAGTTCCCAGACCGTGTGCCACTGCATCGCGAGCCGCTTTACACGCCGCGTCGTGATTTGATTGCCGATTACCCAACATGGGATGACGCGGCTTCAATCTACCGTCTACCAACTCTGTATAAGTCAATTCAAGACCAAGATAAGTCGCAAGAGTATCCAATCATCCTCACTTCTGGCCGCTTGGTGGAATACGAAGGCGGCGGTGAAGAAACCCGTTCGAACCCTTGGTTGGCGGAGCTGCAACAAGAGATGTTCGTGGAAGTAAACCCGAAAGACGCCAACGATTTGGGCTTTAAAGATGGCGACATGGTTTGGGTTGAAGGGGCAGAGAAAGGCCGTATTCATGTTAAAGCCATGGTGACACGCCGTGTTAGACCAGGAATGGCATTCATTCCATTCCACTTTGGCGGCAAGTTCCAAGGTGAAGACTTACGCAATAAGTACCCAGAAGGTACTGATCCGTACGTGATTGGTGAATCAGCAAACATCGCCACCACCTACGGTTACGATCCTGTCACTCAGATGCAGGAAACCAAAGTCACCCTCTGTAACATTCGTAAAGCGTAAGGAGTCTTGAAATGGCTAGAATGAAATTCCTCTGCGACACCAAACGCTGCATCGAATGCAACGGCTGTGTGACCGCTTGTAAAAATGAAAACGACGACGCATTAGAGTGGGGCATTCAGCGCCGCCGCGTTGTTACCTTGAACGATGGTGAACCGGGCGAAAACTCCATCTCAGTGGCCTGTATGCACTGTACCGATGCCCCTTGTATGGCGGTTTGTCCTGCAGACTGTTTTGAACATACCGAAGATGGCATTGTGCTCCACAACAAAGATCTGTGTATTGGTTGTGGTTACTGCCTGTTTGCTTGCCCATTTGGTGCGCCTCAGTTCCCGAAACAAGCCTCATTTGGCGAGCGTGGCAAAATGGACAAATGCACCTTCTGCGCCGGTGGTCCAAACACCGAACCGGGCTCAGAAGAAGAGCGTCAGAAGTATGGTGCCAACCGTATCGCAGAAGGCAAACTGCCAATGTGTGCTTCGCTGTGTTCAACTAAGGCCCTCTTGGCGGGTGATGCAGAGAAAATCTCCGATATCTTCCGTCAACGTGTCGTGGAACGTGGTGCAAAAGAAGCCGGTTGGACCAACGGTGAAGATCTATCCTACGATGCAACTCGCAGCTAAGTTTGGAGAGAGTCATGTTACAAGCGCTTAAACGTGGTTCTCTTGCAGTACTGTCTTTTTGGACAGTACTGCTGTTGACCTTAAGCTTTACCACGGTGGCACAAGAAAAAGAGAACTCTGTCGATCAAACGGAAATGACGCAATTAGCCGGGGCCGATTTTTGGCGTCAAGTCAGGGCAGGTGAGGCGGGTTACACCACGTCGACCTTTCCTGAGCATGGCGTGCTTATCAGTACCCCAGGTCAAACTTGGTATCTGTTAAAAGAAAAATGGATGTCGCCTGCCGGAGCAATCGCTATTTTTGGCAGCATTGCTATGGTGATCATGGCGTATGTGTTTGTTGGTCCTTTGATGCTCAGCAAACCTCGCACAGGGAAAAAGATCAAACGCTGGTCACGATGGGATCGTGCGCTTCACTGGAGCATGGCGTTTACCTTTCTCACCCTTGCGTTTAGCGGTTTGATGTTGGTGTATGGTAAGCACTTCTTAAAACCTTACGTTCCTTCTGAAATTTGGGGTTTTGTTATTCTGCTTGCCAAGCAATACCACAACTACATGGGGCCATTATTCTTCATTTTGCTGACCTTTATCTTGCTGAAATGGTGGCGTAAATCCATTCCAACAATGACGGATGTACGTTGGTTTATGAAGCTCGGTGGCATGGTAGGCAAACACAAAGGCACCCATCCATCGGCAGGTTTTTCTAACGGTGGTGAGAAAGCGATCTACTGGTTATTGATTTTCTTTGGTGTGTTTGTCGCGGCCAGTGGACTGATCCTAGATTTCCCTATTTTCGGTCAAACACGCCGTGATATGGAACTTTCTAACCTTGTGCACATGATTTCGGCTTTGATCCTTATCTGTGGATTTATCTTCCATATCTACATTGGCTTGTTTGGCATGGAAGGGGCACTCGAAGGCATGGTGACCGGTGAAGTGGATGAAACATGGGCTAAAGAACATCATGATTTGTGGTATGCAGAAATGATGGAGAAAGAGCAGCAGAGCGGCTCTCAACCCTCTAGCACCAACGAGCAAGCGAAGGTAGGAGGTCATCGTGAACAAACCTCATAAGGGTATTTGGATTGCTTACATCCTCAGCTGTTTAACACCATTTACTTTCTTACTCTCTGGTGTTATCGCGATTGTTTATGCAGGGTATCGATTGGATAAAAACCAAGATGGTGACGTTGTTAATTCACACTACTATGGATTAATTCGAACCTTCTTCCTTTATCTCACGTTTTTCGTTGTCTTGATCGTCACCGTAGCAACCTCGAACGGTGTACTGGTCGGCGTCAGTGAATACTGGGTCAACAGTACGGTTTTGGACAATGTACTCAACAGCGTTGCCTACGCGATTCCCTACGTGGGTATGCTGTTTGCAGCGCTAGCGATATTGGTTTGGTTCTTGCGCATGTACCAAGGCATGGTTCAGCTAAGCAACAATCAACCGCATAGACCATCGACAGGTCCAAACTTATAGAAAAGAGCAAACCGAGAAATAGCAAAATCCCCTCAACTGAGGGGATTTTCTCAATGTCCTCCGCAATGATGCGAGATTTTTTGTGCACTCAATTCATACGTACCAGTAAGCTGCTCGGTTTTAAGGTACCGTTTTTCATCATCGCTATACCCAGATTGTATCGCTACCAGTTCACTGAAAGACCCAGTACCAGCACACTTAAGGTACCCACCTTCTCTGTGCGGGCTGACATCTCTGTCATCAATATCATACTCTCGTCCAAATCGATCGGTAACCACGAGTTTAGCGGTAAGATCGAGGGGTGCTTCAAGATCGTAAATGCCTGCAATTTCACCCAACAGAAAAGACCCCGCTGGCGGAATAGCAAGGCATTCTTGCACTTGAAGGTGATACGGCTGTTGGCTATCAGGTATGGTGAGCGGCATAAGTATAGGATTCTTCTTGGAGACAACAAGTTCTCTCTCACTAATGATATAAGGACTACCAGCATCTTCAACCGCTCGATAGTAGTTACCACATGATCCATAGAAATCGAAAAAATAATCTACGTTCGATAAGTCACAATAGTCCCTGCTTTCTAAACTGTCGACAAAGGCAATTTTCGGTGGACGATGCGCTTTCAAGTAGTTTTCTGAGTATTCGAAGCGAATATCAAATAGGTAATCTTCCATTGCTGGAGATTTGACGCTATCCAGCGCTTTGTCTACCGCGTCTTTGATCATCTGTTTGGTTTGTTGATTGGTAAGATATATTTCCACAAATCCATGTCCCAAACTATCTTTATTACTTGTCGGAATACTTATGTTTGGAAACGGTACTGAACCAATTCCAGTAAAGTTCAATCCGTTTATGACATGATCTTTGTCCGATAGAATGTAGTCGCCGTTAAGCGTCGGAGAAGCGGGGGCAATATGGATAACTTTAATATTCGTTTCATCATAGCCCAAACGCTGATTGACATAATGGAATTACTCATTTACCCAAAGGTTGCCCTGTGAATGGGCCAAATAAATCAGTTTTTTACCTTGCCAAGTCTGTGAGTCATTACGAAGACGATGTTTCATTCGAACCTCGTCAGTGTTGATATCACTCCCCGCCAAAGACGCCAAACCTTCCAAAAACTCATGAATAATCTCGTTGATACCTCGGCTTAAGGTATCATTCACGAAGGCAAGGAAACCTTTTACTAGTGAGTCAATTTTTTTAATGATTGGGCTGTTATTTCTACCGCTTACGACATCCCAAAAAGCTTCCCATCGCTCAAACTGCTTTTGCTCGAGCTCGTTAGTTCGTTGATCGAATGTCTCAGCAAAGTCGGCTAGTATTCTTTGTAATTGGAGTCGTTGTAGAACAGAGCGTATTCAACCGGTTGACCTCGATATTGTTGGATGGCAAGAGTATTTATTATTTTACTTAACCCTAGTTTTGCGTCCCTTCGTGACGTGACTACACCATTAAAAAAACCAATAGTATAACCATCGACTTTACAGTTGTTAGAATACGCATAAGTAGGAAGAAGGGATAACGATAAAGACCAAAACAAAATATGTTTATTCACAATACGTTGCCTCTGGGGCTAACATTACTGATGTACTACCATTTAACAATCGATTGTAAGACAAGAACGCTAACGTTCTCTTTTTCGTATTGTAGGTCAAACTCATCAATAGCCTTGACGAATTGATTATGTCATCTACCTCTACGCCCACGAACTCATAACATGCAAGTGCTCGGTCGAATTTTTTCGATATTTCAGTTGCTTTACTTACACTTGATTCCGTTTTGTCACTAAAATCGTAAGAAATGTTCTCTTGAGCGCTTCTCGCATCCTGCTTTAAAGCCTTACGAACAGGCTCTGTTACTTCTAACACATCAATAAACGCTTCGATATCATCTCGAATGCCATCTTGGTTAGTATCTGGTCCTGTCAACGAGTCAGAGCGATCTAACAAAGGCTCATAGCGTTCATAAATCACCGTTAGCTGGTCGTTAATGGTTTTCTGACTCTTTAGTGTTGCAATAAGCTCATCTGTTTTTTCAATTTGAATGGATGGCGTTGCCGTAGCTGGGGAAGGTGATGTAGAGCGGCTTTCGCCGGATGAGTTACAACCAGCAACGCTGGCTACAACTAGCATTGTAATAAGAGTGCGTGTCATTGTTATGCCTCAAGTAAACTAAGAGGCATGTAGTGTAAGTGGATGATTTTTATAATGATAATTATGATTTTCTATAAGGGAATTAGAATTCGTTATTAACTAATTGAAGGCACAGTTGGTGCCAACTTCTCACTCACAATATTTTTCCTCTGGAGAAAGCAGTGTTCCCCCAGAGCCATTGAGTAATCGATTATAGGCAAGAAAAGCAAGTGTGCGTTCCTTAGTATTGTAGGTTAAGGCAGTGATCGTCCTAGACGTTTGAGTAATATCCCTTGCTTGAACTCCAACAAATTCATAACACGCGATAACTTTAAAATCTTCTTTTGCTATTTCAAGCGCTTTGTGTTCATTTTCCTCTGTGTTATCACTAAAGTCATAGTGGAGATTTTCTTGAGTGCTTCTTGCGTCCTTTTTGAGAGCCTTACGAACGGGCTCTGTTACTTCTAACACATCAATAAACGCTTCGATATCATCTCGAATGCCATCTTGGTTAGTATCTGGTCCTGTCAACGAGTCAGAGCGATCTAACAAGGGCTCATAGCGCTCATAAATCACCATTAGCTGGTCGTTAATGGTTTTCTGGCTCTTTAGTGTTGCAATAAGCTCATCTGTTTTTTCAATTTGGATGGATGGCGTTGCCGTAGCTGGGGAAGGTGATGTAGAGCGGCTTTCGCCGGATGAGTTACAACCAGCAATGCTGGCTACAACTAGCATTGTAATAAGAGTGCGTGTCATTGTTATGCCTCAAGTAAACTAAGAAGCATGTAGTGTAAGTAGATGATTTTAATAATGATAATTATGATTTTCTATAAGGGAATTAGAATTCGTTATTAACTAATTGAAGGCACAGTTGGTGCCAACTTCTCACTCACAATATTTGGCCTCTGAATTCAGCAGTGTTCCCCCAGAGCCATTGAGCAGTCGATTGTATGACAGATAGGCTAAAGTTCGAGCTTTTGTGTTGTAAATTAGCGCAGTAATTGTTCTAGATGTATTCGTTATATCTCTAACCGGGATTCCTACATAGTCCTTACACGCTAACACTTTATAATTTTTTTTGGCAATTCTAAGCGCTCGGTCAGTAGCTTCGTCACTTGGAGCGCTAAAGTCATAGTATAAGTTTTCTTGTGTAAATCTCGCATCCTGCTTTAGAGCATTACGAACAGACTCTGTTACTTCTAACGCATCAATAAACGCTTCTACGTCATCTCGAATGCCATCTTGGTTAGTATCTGGTCCTGTCAACGAGTCAGAGCGATCTAACAAGGGCTCATAGCGCTCATAAATCACCATTAGCTGGTCGTTAATGGTTTTCTGGCTCTTTAGTGTTGCAATAAGCTCATCTGTTTTTTCAATTTGAATGGATGGCGTTGCCGTAGAGCGGCTATCGCCGGATGAGTTACAACCAGCAATGCTGGCTACAACTAGCATTGTAATTAAAGTACGTGTCATTGTTATGCCTCAAGTAAACTAAGAAGCATGTAGTGTAAGTAGACGATTTTAATAATGATAATTATGATTTTCTATAAGGAAATTAGAATTCGTTATTAACTAATTGAAGGCACAGTTGGTGCCAACTTCTCACTCACAATATTTTTCCTCTGGAGAAAGCAGCGTAGAGCCAGTGCCGCTCAACAATCTGTTATATGCTAAGTAAGCTAAAGTTCTTGCCTTTGTGTTATACGTTAACGCTCTAACTGTTCGAGAAATTTGCGTACTATCCTCAACGGGAACTTTTAAATAGTCATAGCAAGCAAGAACCTTGTTATACTTCTCGGATATCTTATAAGAAAGCCTTTCATTTTCATCAGTGGCACTTTCAAAGTCGTGGCTGATAGCTTCTTGGCTATACCGAGCTTTTTGCTTAAGTACATTACGAACAGGCTCTGCTACTTCTAACGCATCAATAAACGCTTCGATATCATCTCGAATACCATCCTGGTTAGTATCTGGTCCTGTCAACGAGTCAGAGCGATCTAACAAGGGCTCATAGCGCTCATAAATCACCATTAGCTGGTCGTTAATGGTTTTCTGGCTCTTTAGTGTTGCAATAAGCTCATCTGTTTTTTCAATTTGGATGGATGGCGTTGCCGTAGCTGGGGAAGGTGATGTAGAGCGGCTTTCGCCGGATGAGTAACAACCAGCAATGCTGGCTACAACTAGCATTGTCATTAGAGTACGTGTCATTGTTATGCCTCAAGTAAACTAAGAAGCATGTAGTGTAAGTAGTTGATTTTAATAATGATAATTATGATTTTCTATACCGTTATTAGTAGGTGTTATCGTGTTTGTATCAAAGCCAAATGATGGCATTTAACGTGAACCGATTGTTGTTGCACGCGCAAGGTGCGCTTTCTTTTGGTGCAACTGAACTAATAAAGTGCACATTTGCTTCAATTCAAGTTCTATCCCGAGCTAAGTATCGCTCTGCTAGTGAAATAAATTACGTATATTCAATTGGATAGAATTTATTTATCAAATTGATAATTGTTGGAATGCTCCTTGCTCTATCTCACATTCGACGTATTTTCTCACCAACATGGTGATATCAAACTTTACTGATGCACAGGATAAGTGCACTACAAAAATAACGGAGAGATCGAATAATGAGCGATACTGCCAGTCAGGTTCACGGAGCCGTTCAAACCCTGACACAAAGTTCAGACACCTTATTTTTATTGCTTGGCGCTATCATGGTGTTCCTTATGCACGCCGGATTCGCTTTCTTAGAAGTTGGAACGGTGAGACATAAAAACCAAGTTAATGCCCTGGTTAAAATCTTAGCGGATTTTGGCATTTCCACTTTGGCGTACTTCTTTATCGGCTATTGGGTCGCCTATGGGGCGCATTTTTTTGCCGATGCGGAAACGTTAGCTCAAGGTAACGGCTATGAGTTGGTGAAGTTCTTTTTCTTGCTAACCTTTGCCGCAGCCATTCCTGCCATTGTTTCGGGGGGCATTGCCGAGCGAGCGCGTTTTTATCCCGTTTTGATTGCGACATTCTTCACCGTGGGGCTTGTCTATCCTCTGTTTGAGGGCATTATTTGGAACGGAAATTTCGGTGTTCAAGCTTGGTTTGAAGCCACCTTTGGTGTCGGTTTCCATGATTTCGCAGGATCTGTGGTTGTGCATGGTGTCGGAGGATGGATTGCACTGGTTGCGGTGATTTTCTTAGGCATGCGCCGAGGACGTGTGCGTGCAGGGAAACACACTAACTTTGCCCCTTCAAATATTCCTTTTCTCGCCTTAGGAGCGTGGATCCTGTGCGTCGGTTGGTTTGGGTTTAACGTGATGTCTGCACAAACACTGAATGGCATCAGTGGTTTGGTTGCAATGAACTCACTGATGGCGATGGCGGGCGGGATTGTTGCCGCGCTCATCGCTGGCAAAAATGACCCGGGCTTTATTCACAACGGACCGCTCGCAGGATTGGTCGCTGTGTGTGCAGGATCGGATCTCATGCATCCTCTTGGTGCTCTGGTGACGGGTTCGGTCGCCGGTGTTCTGTTTGTTTACTTGTTTACCTACTTGCAAAACAAAACCAAAATTGATGATGTGTTAGGTGTTTGGCCACTTCATGGTGTCTGTGGCGCTTGGGGCGGGATTTCAGCTGGCATCTTTGGCCAATCCTCACTCGGTGGGCTAGGGGGCGTCAGTTTCACCGTTCAGCTCTTGGGAACGCTTTTGGGCATTTCGGTTGCTCTGATTGGCGCTGGTATTGTCTATGGTGCGATTAACCGCCTCAGCGGCTTGCGACTCTCTCAAGAAGATGAATTTAATGGCGCCGACTTAGCGATTCATAAGATCTCTTCAGTTAACGCTGAATAGAATCAAACGACTTATAAGGGCGACGGAATTGCGTCGCTCTTTTCTCTCCATTTTTGCCTTATCTCTCAAAACCGTATCTTACTCCGAATATTTAAGACTATGGTCTAATCCTCATAACTACTGTTGTTTTTCGTTCAGTGGTAAGCTGTGACAAAAGAACTACAAGGATAGGTTATGAACTTCCCATATCGAAATATCGTCGTATTGACCGGAGCTGGAATTTCCGCTGAGTCAGGTATTCAAACCTTTCGAGCACAAGATGGACTGTGGGAAAACCATCGTATTGAAGATGTCGCAACACCGGAAGGTTTCGCCAGAGACCCCGATTTAGTCCAAGACTTCTACAATCAACGTCGTAAAAAACTGCAAGACCCTAATATAGAACCGAATGCCGCACACCTCGCACTTGGCCGACTCGAAGCCGAGCTCGACGGTCAGGTAACGATCGTGACTCAGAACATCGATAATTTGCACGAACGTGGTGGTAACAAGAATATTATTCATATGCATGGTGAGTTGCTCAAATCTCGCTGCAGTGTCTCAAACCAAGTGATTGAGGAAACGGGGGATATTCTGACAGGGGATCTTTGTCATTGTTGCCAGATGCCATCGCAGATGCGTCCTCATGTTGTTTGGTTTGGTGAAATGCCTCTGAGAATGGGGGAGATATACTCAGCGTTAGAAACCGCCGACCTGTTTATCTCAATTGGCACGTCCGGGGTGGTTTATCCCGCTGCCGGATTTGTCCATGACGCCAAAATGCACGGCGCACACACGATTGAAATCAACCTTGAGCCGAGTGCGATAGAAAGTGAGTTTGTGGAAAAACGCTACGGTAAGGCGAGTGTTGAAGTGCCTAAGTTGGTCGAGGAGCTGCTTGCGCATTTAGAGAGTAACGTTGAAAACGCATAATGCCCGTAGAAAGAAGGATCAAAAAAAGCGGCCACAGCCGCTTTTTCTTTTTAACCAATAAAATTAGTTATTTACTTTGAGTTTTTGGAAGTACTCATCGTAAAGCACACTGGCTTCACCGACTTCGTCTTGCCACACACCGTTATCCATCACAGATTGTGGAGGGAAGATGTTTTTGTCTTCGGCAAACTCTTTAGGGAGCAGTTTGTAAGCGGTTTTCACCGGGGTTGGATAACCGATTTCCATCGCAATTTTTGCTGCATTTTCTGGACGTAGAAGGAAGTCGATCATCTTGTGTGCGGCTTCAATATTTTTCGCACCCGCTGGAATGGCTAAGCTATCCATCCAGAAAATTGCACCTTTCTCAGGCCAGATGATGTCAATTTTTGCACCTTCTTGACGCGCCATGTACGCAGAACCATTCCAAAGCATACCCAGTGAAACTTCACCCGCTAGATAGGGATTAGCTGGGAAATCTGAGTTGAACACCAATACATTCGGGATCAGTTTTTTCAGCTCTTCATACGCTGCTTTGATCTCGTCAGGGTTGGTTGTGTTTGGCGAGTAACCAAGCTTTGAAAGCGCGATGTGGAACACTTCACGTGCATCGTCCATCAACATCAATTGACCAGCCCACTGAGTATCCCAAAGATCTCCCCGGTTTTTTACTGAGCTCTTGTCCAGCATGTCAACATTGATACCAATACCAGTCGCACCCCAAATGTATGGAATAGAGTAGTCATTACCTGGGTCAAATGGCTTGTCCAGATAGTTCGCGTCCAGTTCGGCAAAGTGAGACAGCTTGGCTTTATCCACTTTTTGTAGCATTCCTTCTTTACGCATCTTAGAAACAAAATAAGTAGAAGGAACGACCAGATCATAGCCACTGCCTTGAGTCTTTAACTTTGCGTACATGCTCTCGTTAGACTCGTAGGTTGAATAGATGACTTTGATACCCGTTTCTTTAGTGAAATCTTCTAACACTTCACTTGGGATATACTCAGACCAGTTGTAGAAATACAGTTCTTGATCTGCTGCAAATGAAGAAGTTGAAAATAAAGTAGCAGCACACAATGCGCCGGTATACAGTGCTTTTTTCATTACTGTTCCGCTCATATCAGCGTGCCCTAAAGGGCAGGTGGTTATATAAAAACTGACGATGAGGTATCGCCAGAAAAAACAGCCTCGGATTATATCAGCTAAGTAAAAAAATAGGCAGCTTTCCGCTGCCTATATGATGAGTAATGAAGCAATTGTGCTGATTATTGGCCAGCTTTAAGCTTCATGAAGTAGTCTTCGTACTTCACTGTTTTGTCGCCAACGGCGTCTTGCCACTCTACGCGGTCAAGATCTTCTTGTGACGGGAACAGTGGCGCAACATCTTTGAACTTCGCGTTTGACTCAGCAACAGCGGTCAAGTAACCCGTGTCGTTAGAGATTTGCTCTGCAATTTCTGGACGAAGTAGGAAATCGATCATCTTGTGCGCCGCATCCACGTTTTTCGCACCAGAACTAATTGCAAAGTTATCTACCCAACCAATGCCGCCTTCTTTAGGGAAAACAAGCGTTAGAGGTAAACCTTCTTTTTGTGCTGCCGCTGCACTGCCGTTCCAAAGCATACCAACGCCAACTTCGCCAGACATGTATGGTGCGCCTGGGTTGTCAGAGTTGAATACCAACACGTTTGGCATTAGCTTTTGCAGTTCTGCGTAGGCTTCATCGATTTGTTTTTCGTCAGTGGTGTTACCCGAGTAACCCAATTTGCGTAGTGCGATATGGAACACTTCACGAGTGTCGTCCATCAACATGACTTGGCCTTTAAGCTCAGGTTTCCATAGGTCTGCCCAGCTTTGGAAGTCATTTGGGTCGTACATATCGGTATTCACAGCAAGACCCGTGATCGCAACAACGTGTGGGATAGAGTAGTCGTTGTTTGGATCGTAAGGTTTATCTAGATAGTTCTTATCTAAGTTTTTGAAGTTAGTTAGCTTCGATTTATCAATCTTCTGCAACATACCTTCATCACGCATCTTAGATACGAAGTAGGTAGAAGGTACTACCAGATCATAGCCTTGGTTGTGCGTTTTCAACTTGGCGTACAAGGTTTCGTTCGACTCGTAAGTCGAGTAAATCACCTTGATACCTGTTTCTTTCGTAAATTGCTCTAGGATATTACTGTTGATGTAAGGACCCCAGTTCATAAATACCAATTCTTTATCTTCCGCTGCAACCGAACCAGAAAACAGTGAAAGCGCACATGCACTACCAGCTAATAAAGTAGCCCATTTTTTCATTTACGTTAGCTCCAAACCAAACGTTGCCCGAAGGCATTCCGATAAAAAAACAGAATGGTGAATCACCATTCTGCTTCGCGTTTAAACACAACCAGAAGGCGGTTTATTTAACTCTTTCTCTCGCAAGGATTTGCGAGGAAATCACCAATACAAGTGACACGACCAGCATGACGGTTGCCAATGCATTGACTTCTGGAGAGATACCCACTTTAACCATTGAGTAGATTTTCAGTGGTAGAATCTCATAAGTCGGGCCCGTCACAAACGAACTGATAATAACGTCATCTAAAGATAGGGTAAAACTCAGCAACCAACCAGCTGCAACCGCAGGTTTCGCCAATGGCAGAATAATTTGCTTTAGAATCACCCATTCGCTTGCACCAAGGTCTTTTGCTGCTTCAAGCATTTTCACATCAAAACCGTTTAAGCGGCTATAAACCGTGACCACAACAAATGGCAAACAGAAAGTGATGTGCGCAACCAAAAGAGTAAAGAAACCCAATTGCGCACCCAGCACAAGAAACAGCGCCAATAGCGAAATAGCCATCACAATATCTGGAGACATCATTACGACAAACAGCATACCGTTGACTGCACTTTTGCCTTTGAACTGGTAGCGGAATAGGGCAACCGCCGTCAAACTGCCGATAATCGTTGCTGCAGTTGCTGAAAAAATCGCAACGTTAAACGAGTGCCATGCAGCTTGCATCAAGCTGTCGTTATTCACTAGCGCGTGATACCACTTGGTGGTGAATCCGCCCCATTTCATACCAAACTTGTTTTCGTTAAACGAGTTGGCGATCAATACGATGATTGGTAAATACAAAAACGCATAAACCAACGTCATAAAGCTAAATCTAACTGTACGTCCCATTAGTCCAGCTCCACTTTCTTATTCAACAATTTACCCGCGCGATAGTAGGCATAAAGCATAATCGCCATTGCGATGGTCAACGCGATACTGGTTGCAGCACCAAATGGCCAATCACGAGCATTGAGCACTTGGCTCTTAATGACGTTACCGATCAGCAAGTTTTTCGCACCGCCAAGCAAGTCTGAAATGTAGAACATGCCCAGAGCAGGGAGGAGAACTAACAAACAACCGCCGATAATGCCAGGCATTGTCAATGGCAGAATGACCTTTGTTAGCGTCTGGAACTTATTTGCACCTAAGTCTTTTGCCGCTTCGATATACGTGTCGTCCAGCTTTTCAATGGCTGAGTACAACGGCAAAATCATGAATGGCAGCAAAATGTACACTAAACCAATCATAACCGCGGTTTCGGTAAACATAATGCGCATAGGCGTATCAATAAGACCAAAGCTCAATAGCGCTTTATTGAGAATGCCTTGCGTACCCAACACGATTTTTAGGCCGTAGGTACGGATCAGGGAGTTGGTCCAGAAAGGCACAATCACCAAAAACAGCATAAATGGACGCCATTTGTGTGGCATCTTCGCCACAATGTAAGCAAATGGGTAGCCCACAACCAAACAGATAAGGGTTGCAACAATCGCCATGTAGAAGGAGTGCAGCAACACTTTCACGTACAAAGGATCGAGCAAACGCGCGTAGTTATCCAATGTAAACGTCATTTCAATGAGGTTGGCTTCATCACGCGTCAGAAAACTGGTGCCAATGATCATCAGGTTTGGAATAAGAACAAAAAGAACCAACCAACCAACAATCAGCGTGATAATGGCGTTTTGAAGACTAAATTTCTTGCTCATCGCTTAGCACCACTTCCCAGCTTTCAACCCAAGTAATGGCGACTTTTTGTCCCAAAGAGTGGTCCACATCAGGATCATCTTCGTTAAAGAATTCACTCACCATTACACGCATGCCAGATTCCGTTTCAATAACAGAATCAAGAGTCATCCCTTTGTAAGTACGCTCGGTAACGTGACCGACAATACCTTTCTCTTCGGATTCTTTGATCTCTTCAATACGTAAGTCTTCTGGACGAAGTAGCACTTGCAGTTTCTGACCTTCCGTTACCGGTTGATCGAAGTAAACCACTGAGTCGACGCCTTCAATCTCAGCACGAATACGGTTTTCATCAAGGCGTTCTTTGGCCGTTGCTTCAAACACGTTGATTTCGCCGATAAAGCGCGCAACAAATAAGTTTTTCGGATCTTCGTAGATTTCACGAGGAGAGCCATCTTGCTCGATAACGCCTGAGCGCATGACGATAATGCGGTCTGACATCGATAGTGCTTCTTCCTGATCGTGCGTCACGAAAATAAAGGTGATGCCAAGCTGGCGCTGTAGCTGCTTAAGCTCAATCTGCATTTGCTTACGTAATTTGTAATCAAGCGCTGATAGGGATTCATCAAGTAATAGTACTTTTGGTTTGTTCACCACAGCACGCGCAATTGCAATACGCTGCTGTTGACCACCAGAAAGCTGATGAGGTTTACGCTGAGCCATGCTCTCTAGACGAACCATTTTAAGCGCGTCCATTACGCGAGGTTCGATTTCAGCAGCAGGGACCTTCTGCATGCGTAAGCCAAACGCAACATTATCAAACACAGTCATATGTGGGAACAATGCGTAACTTTGGAATACCGTGTTGACATGCCTTTGTTCTGCAGGAACGTTAGTGACATCCTGATTGTCGATCGTAATTTGGCCATTATCTGCAGTTTCAAAACCTGCGATCATGCGTAAAACGGTTGTTTTACCACAGCCAGAAGGACCTAGAATCGTTAAAAATTCACCGTGATTAACGTCCAGGTTTAAATTACCGATGATTTCCTTACCATCGAAACTCTTACTGATACCAGATAAACGGATTACTGGTTGTCCTGCATTTTGTTTAGCGTTCAACGTCTGTATTTCTCCCACATTGGCCAACTAACAAGTATGACCTGTAGTAATTCACAATAAGGCGCGCATGATAATCACCAAAAGTGTGAATTCAAAGTATTTTCTCATCCCGAAACAGAAAAAGTTTTGTAGGTAAAAATGACGATTACTTACCATACTGTTATTAGGATTATTCGGCTTTCACAAGTAATTGAATGGAGACCAAAATATCCCGTTACAAACTAATCTGTCGCCTATAGATTTCAAGTGGTTAATTATCAATCAAAATGCGAATAAAGCAAGATATACATAGAGAAACAGAGTTTAGCTAAAGAGAGATTTCAGTATAATGAACGTCCTTCTATTAATGCAGATTTTACAGAGGATAAGTAAGTCAGCTTAGGATAACTATGAAAAACGAATTCGAAAAAGAGATTAACATTGGCGGTACTATTGAAAGTGCGCTCTCTGGTCAATATGAGCTGAGTGCCGGAGCCGTTTTTAGTGAAGCTTGGAAGAAAACGATGTCGCATTTCTTCAGCTTTTCTCCAGCTATCGTGCTGTTACTCGCGCTACAGTTGCTGATTTTCTATATCGCACTTCAACTGCAACTTGGTGAGCCGAGTGTGATCCTTGATGCCATCGTCAATCCCGATTTACTGACTGAACAAATTGTTTCGGCTATTTATGTAGCAAACTTCAGCTACGAAGTGATTAGCGCGCCGATTTTTGCCGGTGTCAGCTTGATGGCGATGAGCCATGCCGCAGGTTTACAGACGAAAACTCGCCACATCAGCAAAGGGCTTCAATACACGATTCCCGTTATTCTTGCCACCTTGTTCAGCTTGATGCTTCAAGGCTTACTGGGCATGATTTTTCCTTTGCTTTCACTTTATCTTTCAATGGCGTTTAGTCACTCGATTCTGCTTATCTGCGAAAAGAATGTTCCACCAATGCAATCTCTGCTGCTTTCTTTACGTGCGATCAACCGTAAAATTCTAGTCGTATCAGGTTTGTACCTGCTGGTGATGGTGATGTTTGCGGTAGCAACGGTCTTTTATGGCATCGGGTTGATTTTTGTTTTGCCATTTTTCTTCCATCTCAAAGGTATTCTCTACCGCGAGATGTTTGGTATCCGTTTGAAAATAGTGGCTACCTCCGGTTCCGACGACAATAACGATAACAATTCACAGGTATTTAATGCTTAACCCATCACAATCTACATTTTTAAAAGTGACCGCTGTTGCGGCTTTTGTTGCTTTCTCTGCTGTCGGTCCATATGTGTTCTATCGAGACCATCAACCTAAAGAACAAGTACAAGCTATTGAGTCTTTACCTGACTTCGCTGCGATTCAAAATGTCGCCGAGAAAAAAAGGGCCTTTTTCGACTATCTAAGACCTATGGTGGCACTGGAAAACCAACGCGTGCTTGAAGAGCGTTCTTTTCTAGAATCTTTGGATATGGCCAACTTATCGGAAAAGCAGAACGCTCGACTCGACAAGTTAGCCTCTCGTTACAATGTCACACTTTCAGCGGAAGAAGCTAATGAAGACTCTTTGAATGAATTGATGTTGAGAGTCAATGTGTTGCCAGAAGCGCTCGTCATGATTCAAGCCGCCAACGAGTCCGCTTGGGGAACTTCGCGCTTTGCTCGTCAAGCAAACAATCTCTTTGGCCAGTGGTGCTATACCCCAGGATGTGGTGTGGTTCCACTTGAACGTAATCAAGGTGCTTTCCACGAAGTGGCGAAGTTTTCTTCGGTTCAAGATTCGGTTCATGGCTATTTTATGAACGTTAATCGTAATCGTGCATACAGAGAGCTGCGTGAGATTCGCGCCACTCTTGATATGCAAGGTCGCGATCTACAAAGCGTCTCCGTGGCGACAGAACTAACGAATGGCCTGCTTTCCTATTCAGAGAGAGGGCAGGATTATGTTGATGATCTGCAAGCGATGATCCGCCACAATGCAGAATTTTGGACAAACTAAAACAATAAGAGAAATAGAATGAGAAAGATTTGCCTCACCTTACTCTGTACCGCCTTATCCTCTTTCGTGGTGACCCCCGTCGCTGCGCAAGAATACATGTTTACCTACTCAAAGCTCTTCTCTCAATTAAAAAACAATACCAAAGAGGGGCATGAAGACGTTAAGGTCGGCATTTTTTTCGTTAATCCTCAAACCAAACAGCTTTGTGATATTGAAAAAGCGTGGATGGAAAAGGAGGAGCATTACGAAGAATTTATGATTCCCGCATCAAAAGAGTTACCGCTGCCAATAGACAACAACCTCAAGTCAGCAAATCCACTGGTTTTTGTTCAGACACCGCAAGATATGCGCTGTGACTACTCGCTCGTTGTGATGACCAAGCAGCCATTACAAGGAAAAGTGACGTATGCGCAGCTAGAGCCACTCATGCCACAGATGAAAACCATGTTGGATGATTTAGGCGGCATGTTTTCTAGCTGGTTTACGCCTGATGTAGAGGGGGTGACAATGGAGTTCGCCGATCAATTAAACGACATGATTACCTTCTCCAATGGGCAGAAAAAAGCGATCGTCAACGGCAAGGTGCAAGTGGCACTTAGTGAGATAGGCGAAGCGGGCTATATGGTGTTACCGCAGCCCACTATGCGCGTTTTGCCTTACTTGCCTGCGGCAAAGAAGTAATGAGTTGAACACTCAAGTGATAAAATAAAGGCTACCAACATGGTAGCCTTTATTTTATTTGTAAGCTGATTAAATATTGGTCACGTCTAGCTTTAAGCTTGGATCAAACTCTTGCACCATATCTTCATCCTCGACGGTTGCAACAGGCATTTCTTCTTTGTCGAAACCGATATCACCACCGTTAATCACGCCTGAATCTTTGTTGATCGATTTAAAATCAAACAACTCAAAATCCGCTAAATGGCTTGGCACAACATTCTGCATTGCACGGAACATTGTCTCAATACGACCTGGGAAACGCTTATCCCAGTCATTCAGCATCTGTTTGATATTTTGTCGCTGCAAGTTTGGTTGAGAGCCACATAGGTTACATGGAATGATAGGGTAGCCAGCCATATCTGAATATTTGATGATGTCTTTCTCACGGCAGTATGCCAGTGGACGAATCACAACGTGTTCGCCGTTATCTGAAACCAGCTTAGGTGGCATGCCTTTCATTTTTCCGCCGTAGAACATGTTTAGAAATAAGGTTTCCAAAATGTCGTCGCGATGATGGCCTAGCGCAATTTTTGTTGCACCGAGTTCTTTGGCTGTGCGGTACAAAATACCACGACGTAGTCGAGAGCAAAGTGAACAGGTCGTTTTACCTTCAGGGATCTTATCTTGAACAATCGAGTAAGTATCTTCTTCTACG
This sequence comes from Vibrio sp. CCUG 15886, assembly GCF_028570825.1. Classification (NCBI taxonomy): domain Bacteria; kingdom Pseudomonadati; phylum Pseudomonadota; class Gammaproteobacteria; order Vibrionales; family Vibrionaceae; genus Vibrio; species Vibrio sp. CCUG 15886. The sequence goes on from NZ_JAQQBT010000007.1 coordinate 60,578, forward strand.
ATCTTATATTCCACACCTAAGCTTTCTAGGTATTCAGGCAGTACATGCGCTGGAAAGCCCGGCTGCTTTTGGTCTAGGTTAACAGCGACAAGAGAAAAAGAGATTGGTGCACTTTTTTGTAAGCTCATCAGGATGTCCAACATGGTAAAGCTGTCTTTACCACCAGACAAACACACCATAATACGGTCACCATCTTCGATCATGTTGAAGTCAGCAATCGCTTGGCCTGTATTACGACGAATACGCTTTTGTAACTTGTTGAAGTTATATTGTTGAGCTTTAGTGCGCTCTAGAATTTGCTCTGTCATCGGCTGTTAGTCTTAAAACACGTCAAAATAAATGAAGTGCGTATGATACGGATAAATTTCCAAGATGCCAGTGCCGGACAAAAAAATCCCGGGCTAATTACCCGGGAGTTTGAGTTATGAAGCCGTCGTTGGATCTAATGGACTGACGTAGCCTTTTGGTTTCAGCGCTAAAACGTCACAGTTGATTTTATCGATCACATGCTCGGCGGTGTTACCGATGAAGACGGCAGAAAGGCCAGTACGCCCCGTGGTTCCAAGAATCACCATTGCTGCATTCAGCTTTTCGGCGGCAGAAGGAATGACATCCTCTGGTAAGCCTTGTTCTACAATAGTGTGTTCTTCATCAATACCATGCTGCTGTCTCAGTGCTTTCATGGCTGTAAGATGATGCCCACGAACGGCATCTGTATAGGTTGTCGGATCAAACTCTGGCAGCTCTATAGTGATATTGGCTGGCGTCACTGGGTACGCATTGACAAGATACGCTTCTGCATCTAAACGGTTCGTGATCTCTTTTAGTCGTTCAACCATACTATTGTTCAACTCAAGGTGAGTTTCGTTTTCAGAACCGACATGAACTGAAGCAAGAATATTGGCATGCTCAGGCCAATCCGCATTTTTGATCAGCAACACAGGGATAGGGCACTTGCGTAATAAATGCCAATCAGTAGGTGTAAAGATAACCGACTCAAGAACGTCGTGTTTACGAGTTCCTTTAATCAAAATGTCGTGGCCGCTGGCAAAGACCTCAGCAATGATTGCTTCATACGGACGATTATGCCAAATCACTTTAATTTCGAATTCTACGGAGTCATCGAGATAGGGCTCTGCAATTTTCTTCAACCACTGCTCACGTTGGTAAATCACACCCCGTCTCATCGCGTCACGCTCATCAATGGATAACATTGATGTCATGTCGTACGAGAAATCATAAATCGATAGAAAGAAGGTTATGTGACTTTTTGAAACGCTCTTCCTAGCAAGTTGAACTGCTCTTGCTAACGCAGGTTGCTCATCTTTATTGATGTCTGCAACAACGAGGATTTTACTGTAAATACTCATATCTCAGCCCACTTATGTTGTAGAACCATATGAATACTTTAGCGTAGAAAAGAGAGAAATATTAGGACATTAGGAAGATAATGAAGAAAAACATGACGTAGCTCAGGGTTGAGCTACGTCGCAGTAGAGATTTACTCTTTTGATACGCCAGCAAGTTCCATCAGTGCATCGTGGTCAAGAATCGTAATGTACTTACCTTTTACACTAAGAATCTCTGACTTCTGGAAACGGCCAAGAAGGCGGCTGATCGTTTCGACAGTAAGACCTAGGTAATTACCAATATCACCACGAGTCATGGTCAAACGAAACTCACGCGGACTAAAGCCACGTTGCGAGAAACGGGTAGATAGATTGTACAAAAATGCGGCTAAACGCTCTTCTGCATTCTTCTTCGAAAGTAACAAAATCATTTCTTGGTCACCTTTGATTTCATTACTCATCAGGCGCATGATTTGTTGACGAAGCTTAGGCATTTTTCCCGAAAGGTCGTCAAGAATTTCGTAAGGAATCTCACAAACCATTGAAGTTTCTAGTGCCTGAGCAAAACTAGGGTGGCTATCACCTGTAATTGCATCAAAACCAACTAAATCTCCAGCCAAGTGGAAAGCCGTAATCTGCTCATCACCCTGCTCGGTAATTGTGTAGCTTTTAATCGTACCAGAACGAATTGCGTAAAGAGATTTTAGATCATCACCGGCTTTGAATAACTCTTGGCCTTTTTGGATCGGCTTTTTACGTTCGATAATTTGATCGAGTTGATCCAATTCAGCTTCGTTTAATGTAAACGGAATACACAGTTGGCTGATACTACAATCTTGACAATGAATCGCACAACCACCTGATTGGATGCGCTTTGTCGCAGGTTTTTCAGAAATCATAACAACCTTTCACTATTTGATATACGTCAATATTTTAGCACTGGTTAATACTAAAGGATAGTAAAAAAAAGTGCGTCATCTTCAGGTTAGTTGATCAAGTGTAACAATTTTACTGCGTCGTAAGCGGTGTAAAGACCATAGATAATGAGCATTAACGCAGTGATATGTCGAAATGTTAACGATGTCTGAAGCTGTGCAATAAATCGCGCACCGACGCCAACAAGTAACATAGCGGGCAGAGTTCCAAATCCAAAAGCCAGCATGATAAGCGCACCATTGTAATAACTACCAGATACCGCCGACCACGTCAGTGCAGAATAGACTAAACCACATGGTAACCATCCCCAAACAAAGCCATAAGGGAATGCTTGTAAGGGATGTTGAATAGGTAGGAGGCGAGCGGTTATTGGTTTGATCCATCGCCAGATAGATTGCCCAGCTTTTTCGACGAACAAGAGTGCATTCCATATCTTGGAGATATACAGAGCAACGAGAATCATGAAAAATGCCGCAATCAACCTTAGCCAAGCTAAAGACTGATTTAAGCCACTGAGCTCAGCTAATGATGAGACAGCTCCCCCAATCAATGCACCAAATAATGCATAGCTAGTGAGGCGTCCAAGATTATAAAGAAGGGTGTTGCGAATAGGAGAGGCTTGTTGCTGTCCTAGATTAAGTAAAGAAGCGATACCGCCGCACATTCCAATGCAATGACCGGCCCCAGCAAGGCCGATCATAAAGGCTCCAATAACATCAGGTGCCATCAAGATTTCTCTTTTTCCGTCGGCTTGACATGCTCTTCATCGAACAAAATGTTACTGCCTTGCCTTTCGAGATCTTCAAACTGCTCGCTTTTTACCGCCCAAAGAAATATCGCTACAGCAACACAAACCAACACGATTGCAATTGGGATAAGAAGATACAAACTTTCCATTGTTTACTTTCCACGCTCTTTGAGCAGTCTTAAGGAGTTAGAGACCACTATTATAGAGCTACCAGACATTCCTACAACCGCAATATAAGGCGCAACCAAACCAGCGACAGCCAGAGGTAGAATCAATAGGTTATAACCCAATGACCAAGCGAGATTTTCCTTTATGATTCGTCGAGTTCTTAACGCCAACTCACGAGCTTCTAGGAGCTTATCTAAACGATCCCCAAGCAGCGTCATATCAGCAGATGCCTTAGCGACATCAGTACCACTGCCCATTGCTACAGATAAATGTGCACCAGCTAGTGTTGGAGCATCGTTGATACCGTCACCAACCATCATCGTGATATCGTTCTCTTCCAATCCTTTGAGATACGCTAGTTTATCCTCCGGTTTCGCTGACGCGATAACGTGCTCAATTCCAACGGCCTTTGCGACACCCTCAGCATTGGCGGCCGAGTCTCCCGTTAACAAAGTGGTTTTGATACCTGCTTGGGCAAACTTTTCAATGAGCTCATGACTCTCTTTTCGAATTGGATCATGATAATAGAATGTTGCCACATGCTTACCATCAATGGACATATAAACCGCATTTTTTTCTAATGCGGCTCTACCTAGAACGAACGCCGCGCTGCCGATGTTTATTGCCTTATTATCCCACGTTCCGGAAATGCCAGAACCAATGATGTTGACCACATCGCTAACCTGGAAATCTGTATCAAAATAAGGTTTGAATGCACGGGCAATAGGGTGATTGGCATGGCTTTCTAAGCTAGCTGCTAACGCAAGACACGTTCCTTTATTGAACTCATCGAAGGTTTTTGTATCTTCGATTTCAATGTCGCCTTTGGTCAGCGTGCCTGTTTTATCGATCACTAAATGGTTAACTTTACACAAGGTTTCAAATACATGTCCTTTTCGCAATAGGATACCAAAGTTACCCATTCGAGACGTGGCGCACGTTAGTGCCGTTGGTGTTGCAAGAGAAAGCGCGCATGGGCAAGTCGCCACAAGAACAGACAGCATAATCCAAAATGCGTCCTCAGGTTTTGTTTGGTGCCAATAGAACCAAGTGGCTGCGGAAATAAGCAAAATAGCACCAACAAAATAACGCGCCACTACGTCTGCCACTTCGGCAATTTTGGGCTTAGAGTGCTGCGCTTCATCTTGAAGCCGAACGATATTAGAAATCACCGAATCCGCTTTCGAGCTCGTTACCTGCAAAACAAACGACTCATCGCCATTGAGGGTACCAGCAAAAACAGCGTCACCAGCGCGCTTGACGACATGCACTGATTCTCCAGTTAGCATTGATTCGTCAATATGGATTCGTCCTTCAACGACAAAACCATCGGCGGGTATATGCTCACCGGGTAAAACTCGGACTTGATCACCAATTTTTAAGCTCTTTACCGGCACTTGCTTGCCATCCAACGTTGTGGCGATAGCAGGGATCAGTTTAAGCAAATTACCACTTGCAGCCGCCGCTTTTCGACGAGCTCGCATTTCTAAAAAGCGCCCAACTAACAAGAAAAAAGTGAACATTGAGATGGACTCAAAAAACACTTCCCCTTGTTCTGTGACGGTTGCCACTAAGCTCGCACAATATGCAAAAATCAAGGCAATGGATACAGGCACATCCATCCCCAAGGTTCTTCCTTTAATACTGCGCCAAGCATTTAGGTAAAATGGTAGGGCAGAGTAAAGCAACACTGGTGTTGCAAAAATCAAACTCACCCAACGAAAGTAATTCTTAAACTCTGGTTCAAGATCGCCAAAAACTTCCAAATACAATGCAACGGCCAGCATCATCACTTGCATTGTCGCCAGTCCCGCTATGCCGAGTCGATAAAGATACTGCTTCATCGTCGCATGATATGAGGCCTCTTGTTTATCCGCTTCAAAAGGGGCGGCTTTGTAGCCTAGAGCATGAATGCCGGAAAGAAGCTCACTCAGTTTTGTTTTGGATTTATCCCAAGAGAGCAGTGCTCGATTCGTGGTGGTATTTACCTTTATTGACACCACACCCGTTTGACCATTCACTTGTTTTTCAATTAACCACGCGCACGCCGCACAAGAAACGCCTTCTAAAGAAAGCATCACTTCACAATAATTGTCGTTGCTGCGCACAAACTCGGCTTGAACTTCCTCGTTGTCGTAATGAATGAGGGCCTTGAGTTGCTCAGGCACCAACTCCACTTTTTCTGCTGGCGCGGTTCGATATTGGTAATAAGAAACGAGGCCATTATCCACGATTGTTTGCGCCACGGTCTCACAACCTGGGCAACACATTTCGCGAGTTTCACCTAAGATTTCAACTTTAAAATCCGTGTTGACCGGTACATCTTCACCACAGTGATAACAGGATTGTGTCATAGTCTTAGTTCATCAAAACAGTTGCGGAAGAAGGGAAAGTAACGCGACCTTGAACTAACCACTTTTGGTCATGTGGTTGAAGCTCAATAAACCAAGGCCCTTCCATTTTGTGATCCAGCGATAAGCGATAGACACCTTTGGCATCCGCCGTGAGCAATTGTGTGAAATCTCGGTCGGGTAGAGTGCGATGTGTAAATGTTGCGGTCAACGCAGGAAAATGAGGAAGATCACCTTTGCTGAATTCGATAACAATGACATTGTTATCTGAAGAAACGGTGGCATTCAACCCCAGTTCTTTCGCGACATTCAGTTTACTAATGTCTATATTGATCCCTTTACCTTTTTTATAGTAATCCTCCGCGACAAGAGAGACTGAGTTTTGTGAAAAAATTACCACTGTCACGATCGTCCACACTACCACTGTCAGTGGCAAAATGATCAGAAACCACGGCCAAAACTGTTTATACCAAGGCTTTACCATAAAAAAGTTCTCAACAACTAAATGAAAGATAAGGGCTTTAATTTAAAGGAAAGACAGCCCCTTAAAAAGGGGCTGTTATTGAAATGTTACTTATTATTTTCGCCGTTGCTTAGGCTCCAAACATACGCTGAAACAAGCTGAACTTTGTCCTCGCCTAGAATGTCTTTCCAGGCTGGCATGACACCAGAACGTCCGTTCATAACGGTTTCAGTAATGTCTGCGCGAGAATCACCAAACAACCAATCTTTGTCTGTTAGATCAGGCGCACCTACTGCTGGGTTACCTTTACCATCAGTACCGTGACACGCTGCACAGACAACGAAACGAGCTTTACCTGCTTCGGCTTCTCGCGCATTCACTTTACGACCAGACAAACTCAAAACGTAGCTCACAACTTCTTCTACGCCTTGCTCACCAAGTGCATCTTTCCACGCTGGCATTTGGCCAATACGACCATGCATGATTGTTGTTACGATAGCTTGAGGTTCACCACCGTACAACCAAGCATTGTCTGTAAGGTTAGGGAAACCTTTCTGACCGCGCGCATCGGAACCATGACACTGAGAACAGTTTTGTAGGAATAGGCGTTGGCCTACCTTTAACGCCTCATCATCACCTGCAATAGCTGGGATAGGGCGTAAGCCGTTGTCATCAAACGCCAAGCGACGGAATGCTTCACCAAAGTATGCATCAGCATCATCCAAGTCTTTTGCGTATTGGTTCAGTTGTTTGTTTGATTGAGCGTTGGCGATGGCTTGCTTAGACTCTTCAACCGTTCGAACTGTCTGAGCAGAACTTTGCCAACCCAAAACACCTTTAAAATTACCCAAGCCTGGGAACAGGGTTAGGTAAACCGCTGCAAAAATAAATGTACCTACGAACAAGTAAGTCCACCATTTTGGCAGTGGGTTATTTAGCTCGCGAATACCGTCGTACTCGTGGCCCATATCTGCACCTTCTTCCACGCCCATTTTATCTTTAGCGCACCAGTAAAGAAGTACAGCACAGCCAACAAGCGTACCGACAGTAATCACGATAATCCAGAGACTCCAGAATGTAGTCATTACTTCGTCACTCCTTGTTTAGTTGGGCCAGATTTCTCTTCATCAGCAAAAACAAGGTTGGCGGCCTCATCAAAACTCGCTTTACGCTTTTTGCTGTATGCCCAAGCAACAATGCCAATAAAACTAACGAAAAGTACAACGGTATAAATACTATGAATTGTACCGAAATCCATGATATGCCCCCTTATTTCATCGCATGACCAAGAGACTGAAGGTAAGCGATGATGGCATCCATCTCCGTTTTTCCTTCAACATCTTTGGATGCGTTTGCAATCTGCTCATCAGTGTATGGAACACCAAACTGATTACGGAACACTTCCAATTTTTTCTGGGTCAATTTGCCATCTAGTACGTTCTCAGCTAGCCATGGGAAACCAGGCATGTTTGATTCAGGTACTAGCTCACGAGGGTCTAACAAGTGAACGCGATGCCACTCATCTGAGTAACGACCACCAACACGTGCCAAATCAGGGCCTGTACGCTTAGAACCCCAAAGGAAAGGGTGTTCCCAAACGCTTTCACCAGCGACTGAGTAATGACCGTATCGTTCTGTTTCTGAACGGAAAGGACGAATCATTTGACTATGGCAAACGTTACAGCCTTCACGGATGTAAATATCGCGACCTTCCATCTCTAGAGCAGAATAAGCACGTAGATTTTCTACAGGCTCAGTTGTTTGTTTTTGGAAAATCAACGGTGTGATCTCAACAAGAGCACCCCAACTGATTGCAAAAACGATAAAGATAGCCAACAAACCGACATTACGTTCAATGATCTCGTGGCGATTATTAGAATTCGAACTCATTCTTCAATCTCCTTATGCCGGCTGTGCAACTGCTTTTAAGCTTTGCTTAGGTGCAGTCACTGTTTTGTACGTGTTGTATGCCATTAGGAACATACCCGATAGGAAGATGAAACCACCTAAGAAACGTACGAAGTAGAATGGGTAAGAAGCCTCAACAGATTCCACGAAGCTGTAAGTCAACGTACCGTCAGAGTTGACTGCACGCCACATCAGACCCTGCATAACACCAGAGATCCACATTGCAACGATGTACAGTACTGTACCGATAGTCGCCAACCAGGAGTGAACATTGATTAGGCTTACTGAGTACATGCGCTCTTGGTTAAATAGGCGAGGGATCAAGTGGTAAACCGAACCGATTGATACCATTGCAACCCAACCCAACGCACCTGAGTGAACGTGACCAACAGTCCAGTCGGTGTAGTGTGACAATGCGTTCACCGTCTTAATTGACATCATAGGACCTTCGAAAGTCGACATGCCATAGAAAGAAAGTGAAACGATCAAGAAACGCAAAATTGGGTCGTAACGTAGCTTATGCCACGCACCAGACAGGGTCATAATACCGTTGATCATACCACCCCAAGATGGAGCGAATAGAACCAAAGACATAACCATACCTAGAGACTGAGTCCAGTCAGGTAGTGCTGTGTAATGTAAGTGGTGAGGACCAGCCCAGATATACAAAGAAACAAGAGCCCAGAAGTGGACAATTGACAAACGGTATGAGTAAACAGGACGCTCAGCTTGCTTTGGTACAAAGTAGTACATCATACCAAGGAAACCCGCTGTAAGAAGGAAACCTACCGCATTGTGACCGTACCACCATTGAACCATCGCATCTACTGCACCTGAGTAAATCGAGTAAGATTTACCAAGTGAAACAGGGATTGCCATGCTGTTCACAATGTGAAGCACTGCCACGGTAATGATAAAGGCACCAAAGAACCAGTTTGCTACGTAAATGTGAGAAGTATTACGTTTCACTAAGGTTCCAAAGAAAACAACCGCGTATGAAACCCATACGACTGCGATTGCAATATCAATTGGCCATTCAAGTTCTGCATATTCTTTACCGGAGGTTAAACCCAGTGGCAAAGTGATTGCAGCGGCAAGAATAATAGCCTGCCAACCCCAGAAGGTGAAGGCGACGAGAGGACCACCAAATAGACGAGTTTGACAGGTGCGCTGTACAACATAGTATGACGTTGCGAACAAGGCACTTGTACCAAACGCGAAAATGACCGCGTTAGTATGCAGGGGACGTAAACGACTGTACGTCAACCACGGCGTATCAAAGTTGAGCTGTGGCCATACTAATTGAGCGGCAATCAAAACACCAACAGCCATGCCAACAATACCCCATAAAATGGTCACAAGGGTAAATTGACGAACGACTGTATAGTTGTAGTTTTGTTCAAGCTGCTTTTCTTGGCTCATTTGCATGCTTCCAATTTCTAATTAACTACACTTTACTTCCAACACGACTTGCGTCGTAACACCACCCAAATCAACTCAAGAAATACTGCGTTATCATCACTTTATTCCTCTTGCCGACTTTAAGAAAAAGTGGCATTTTCAGTGGCACACTATACTTGAATTAACAATTCAATGACAGAGTAGTAACCTTACTGACGCTCTGGAAATCATCTTTTATTTAAAAACTTTGAAGTTTGTAACAAGGAAAACTGAAAAAATGCCGGCACAAAAGTTAACAAAGGCAAGGCTTGCACAAATATTAATCATGCTCACGATATTAGTGGTGGCGTTTATATGGAGGTCGTTGAGTTATCAACCGCTGGAAGAGATTGATTGTTCACAAAAAGAACGATGCGAGTTAACACTTGATAACAGTAAAATGATTATTTATCGCGCTAGCCACCAAATTAAGATCCAAACAGATAAAAACAATAATTTAAAAATTGATTTAGATCAAAATAAAGCATCAAATATACCATTCAGCGATAACATCATTTTATTAGATGCAAGCACTGCTACATCAATAAAAATACGTAATAAAGACAATACGACCATTGCGGTTATTGTTCTATAAATCAGACTTGGCACGCGTTGTTATAGACTGGTTCAGTACTTCTCATTCAAATTAATAGAAGTGGAGTACTAGATTGGTATAAAGTAAGGGGAGTTTTAGAAATCGTTACTACGTGATGCTTTGCCAATCTGTTATTAGTCATTTGACCAACGAAGAACACGCTGTCGCTGCAATCAAAGAGCAGATCGCTCATGATCACTTAGCGATGCTCATTTGCTACTATACCGAAGAGTATTCTAGCCATAAACTTCAACATTCTTTCCGACAACATTTTCCTGCGATTCCTGTACATGGTGCAAGTTCATGTCGCGCGATCATGACCGATAAGGGATTTCACCCAGGGCCTGTTGTTGGTGTTTTTGCTATCTATGACAGTGGTAGCAACGCTTATGGCACTGGGATATCAGACATCGACGAAAGCAGTGACAGCGTCACGGAAATTGTATTTAAAACGTTGGATATGGCACTTCACAATGCAGACCGAGTTGGGGAAGTACCTAGTCTGATCTTACTTCATGCGACTCCAGGGAATGAGGAGTCAATCATCGAAGCTATTGACCAAAAGTTTGGAACTTTAGTACCTATTATCGGCGGAAGCGCAGCCGACAATCAGGTCAAAGGAAACTGGTCTATTTTCACAACGCAGGGAACAAGCATAAAAGGCATTAGCCTCACGGTATTTTTCTCTTCACAATCTATCTTCACTGCGTTTAGTGCAGGCCACACGCCAACAGAATTATCGGGGCTCGTTACGAAAGTCAGCGATAGAGTTCTACTGGAGATTGATGGTAAACCCGCAAGTTCCGTGTACAAAGATTGGACCAAAATTCATCTTGATGAGTACAACCAAGAACAATTGATCTTTGATATTGCAACTGCGTATCCGTTAGGGCGAGTTGCAGGGCAGCTCTACGATTATCCTTACTTTAAGCTTTCACACCCAGTCAGAGAAACGACTGAAAATGGTATTGAACTCTTTTCTACCGTCGATCTGGGAGAGCGCATCTACCTCATGCAGGGATGTAAAGATCAGCTTATCAGCCGAGCAGCACGAGTTATCAATGCGGCATTTTGGCAAAAACTAGAAGACTCTCGAAAAATAGGTGTTATTAACATTTTTGTGCAGGCCCTATGATTCACTTAAAACACGATATCGACAGTGTTTTGAAACAACTTCTAGATGAATTAGATGATAAACCTTTTATTTGCCCGTTTACTTTCGGCGAGCAGGGGCGCTTCGTTGGCGGTGAAAACGGGCACGGTAACTTAATGATTTCTTCAGCTATTTTCCATTCACCGGATGAAAGTAAATAACATGACAACGTTTGAAAAAGAAGCCCTTCACGACGCATTAGTTGAGCTTAAAAAGAGTAGGGAACTCGAAAAACGACTAGCTGAAGAAAACAAAGCCATCCTCAGCGCAATCTCTGCAATGAGTGAAGCAAAAAATCGTCACGAAATCTTCTTAGGCCTCAATAATGTATTGAAGAAATACATCAACTTTGATGATTTTGTGGTCCTTACCCGGCACTGCGATAAAGAGAGTTTCGCAACGTTGCTCACGACAAACCAAGTGTTCAATAATACAACTTGGTGTGATGGAAAAAAATTTAGCCGAGTGCTCAATGGCGAATGCATCATTCTATTCGAACCCACCGAGTTGTCAGAGTTTAAACAGCTCAACAGCTTTATCAAAAGCCACATTAACTCTGTTTTATTAACGGGTATTGATGCTCAGGTCACACAATCCGTTATTCTCCTGATCGGTAATACAAAAGGGCAGTTCAGTATTGAAGCGAAAGAAACTCTCAAGCGCTTTTTGCCTTTGATAGAACGAGCTGTTATTGATATCGAAAACAAAGAGAAGTTACAACGTATCGTTGAATTAAGGACCCGAGAATTGGCATTGGCCAGGGAAGAGTCTGAACGAGCCAACCGAGCAAAATCCGAGTTTCTAGCCATGATGAGCCATGAGTTAAGAACACCATTGAACTCTGTTTTGGGAATGCTGGATGTTCTCAAACAGTCCGACATGTCAGCAGGTCACATCAACTTGCTCTCCCATATGGAAAGTTCGGCAGGGCTTTTACTGGCAATCATCAGCGACATACTTGACCTATCCAAAATTGAATCTGGCGAATTTTCCCTTTCACCTCAATGGATCAACATAAATGACACTGTCACTTTTGTGGTATCGCAACAGCAATTAGTCGCAGCAACAAAAGGGCTCAATATTGAACTCAGCATCGAACTTGACGACAAGCGTCACTATTGGCTTGATCCCAGCCGATTGTCTCAAGTGTTATTTAATCTCATTGGTAACGCGGTGAAGTTTACTCAGCAAGGCCAGATTGATATTCGTGTGAACCTAGAGAATGATGAGTTATCCATCTCTGTCACAGACACCGGAATTGGCATTGAGAAAGACAAAATTAGCTCTTTGTTCACTGCGTTTAAACAAGCAGATAGTTCAATTACCAGAAAATTTGGAGGAACGGGTCTAGGGCTTGCTATTACAAAACATTTGGTTGAACTCATGTCAGGAACGGTTCGTGTTTCTAGTCAGTTTGGTAAGGGCTCGACATTCGTTGTGAAAATTCCGGTCAAAAGTCGCAAGCTTATTCGTTTGAGCCAAGACGGCACGACTAACAAACGCGACAGAGCATTGAATGTTTTAGTCGTAGAAGATACACATTCCAATCAAATGGTTATCCAACTGCTTTTAAACAAACTTGGCCACAACGTGTTTATTGCCAACAATGGCAGCGAAGCGATAGAGTTCATCGAGTCCAACACTGAGTCACTGGATGTGGTGTTTATGGACGTGTCAATGCCAGTCATGGATGGACTCACAGCAACTAAAATTCTACGAGCAAAGGGATTTGAAGTGCCAATTATCGCTTTAACAGCCCATGCCTTAGCCAGCGATAAACAAAATTGCCTAGACGTTGGCATGGACAGCTTCGTTGCCAAGCCTGTACGAAAACAAGAACTTGCCAACGCAATCGAAGCCTTAATCGTATAACCAATATAGAACCTTAAATCTTTGATTAATAAGGTTCTATATTAGGTATTTTATGGTAAATACGAATTATGTTTAATCATGAATACGCGCAACAATATCAATAAAGGGTGGTAGAGATTCAAACATTTCACGTAGCGTTATATTATATTTAACATAATATACATAATGCGCACTTAGCCAAGGCTTCCGTAGGGCTACCAATCCACATAGCCAAGCCACCGCAAGCCATTGAAATTCCACGTAAACCGAGCCCGTTATGCTTTTTTGCAATGTTATTCCATAGCTCTCTGATGCGTGGGTTTTCATTGCGATCAGCGTGAACACCAATAAGCGCAACTTCTGGTTCAATTCCTGCGCCTTCAGCTAGAAAAATTGCTTCTTCATCAGTTACATACCTGATTCCATTTCTCATTTTGCTGATTTTATTTGGTTCCACATTCAAATCGTGAGCTATTTGTTTGTCTTGTACGTAGTTTTGAGCCTTTTTATAGGCATCTAACAGTTCATTTGCGTACATAGATGACCCTCCATTTTTAATCATTTTAGCCTGATACATTCGATTTTTCGCATCTTGTAAGTTCGATTAATCGCATTTAGAGTTTCGATAAATCGAATTTTGACCGCCTCGGCTCTGGGCGTTTGCCCTTGACGCTTTCGCGCTTGGCCTTGGCGGTCACTCTCTCAAGTTAACTGGTCAAGGTGGTTAATATGGATTTAGCAATATCGGCAGTCGTTATTCTCATCGACACAAAACACGGTCAGCGCTTCTTTTGCAGATTTGGTAAGTCTGGTTGCGTTCAAACAGCTTGGTCTCTCGCTGGTGCGGAGTTGTTTTTGAAGGACGATGAACGTATTGAGAAAACAACGCAACGCCTCGAAAAGAAAAACAAAAAGTTCAAGCTTCACCATGTCTTTATGAACCAAATGCCAGTAATGGAGCAATGATTATGAAAGCTCAAATCGTTCTCTCATCTGGTGCTCATCCTGTGTTTCTAAAGTCAGTTTTAAAAGGTGACATTGTCACCACGTTTGACCAAAAACACGCACTGACACTGCCCGACTCGACCGCTAAAAAACTGCTTCCAATGGTGAAGCGTCGTTGGCCAGTGGCTCAACTCTCCTACTCTTTGGGCGCGTAATCATGGACAGCGTGTATTTCGACAATGAGCCAGCACACGGGATTAATGCCTATTTCCCTTGGGGCCATCGCTACTTCAAGCATCAAGCGGAGTTTGAGCAATTTCTTGCGGCTCACTATCCGGATGACGCTTACCAGCTCGTCGAAATCACCGATGAAAACTATCAATCACTACTTTTAAAGGGGGTCTTTCATGCTATCTGACGAAATTCGCCCTGTGAAAATTGACCACTTGGCGTTTACGTTCCCGTACTCATCGTTGCGCCATTTGGACAAATCCAATGAGCAAGACTTTATCAACTTGCAGTTCCCTGAGTATCGCGAACCGTTGGCCTTTTCACCGGAAGCGATTGAAGCGGCAATGGCTCGTCATAAAGCCAAAGTATCTAAGATTCTGTTCCATCGTTTGGAAGAGTTCTTGGAAAAGGTATTCGGTTTCATCATGTCGCCGATGCGTGGCCGTGGTTTACATGGCCATGAAGATTCCGCGTTAATCCTCGATAAAACACGCACCGTTGAGTGCGGCCTGATTGGGATTGGCGGCAATAACAATACCATTTTCATTCAGATTAACGGCACGGGTTGCACCAAGCTGTTTGACCACATCACGCACACCAAATTGCATTGGTGGTTATCAACGATTCTTGGCATTACGCGCTTAGTTCGCTTGGACTTGGCCGTGGACGATTACACCGGAATTTTTGACTGTAAGTATGCGCAAATGTGCTTTTATGAGGGGGCATTTCGCACCGCTCCAAAGGGTCGCGGCCCTTCAATGGTTCCTCATAAACGCATCACGCAAAGCGGTGAATTACTCGAAGAAGCCACCATCGTGGGCTCACGTTCTTCGCTGGTTTATTGGCGTGTCTACAACAAAAAGCTTGAGCAAAAAATCACTGACCCTGATGTGGTTTGGTATCGCAACGAAGTGGAATTGAAAAAGTGCGATATCGATATGCTCGCGGCGCCTGCTTCGGCCTTCTCTGGCCTGTGCGACTTTGCCGCCAGTATCGAACCTGCGGAGCCTGTGAAGTTTTCCAAGAATAAGAAAGCAGTCGGTCTTGAGTTCTTTGGCCGTATTGCTTGGACTCGTCGCCAATGCGGAAAGGCATTAGCGGAAATTGTCGCAATGACGGAGGGTGATTTGGGCGAGGCATTCGGCATGCTCATTCCCCCTAAATGGAGACGTACGCACTTCGACGAACTCGGAGTTCCGGACGCTTATACATCACTGAAATATCAAACTTTGGAGTCAAGGTAACATGGCCACTATCACCGGAATCGTTATTAAAGGTTTCCCCAAGTCGGGAACTCAAATCGCTGAACTGAGCGTTTTACGTCCTGTTGAAAACGTCAACGCGGAGAAGTTCAACCAACACGGCATCGGTTTTAATACCGATATCCCCTACAACAAGCAGCCGCTTAAAGTCTCTTTGGACTACGCAAAGCAACTGATTGAAACACGGGCGTTTCTTCCAAACCGTGACTATGAAATCAAGTTCGGCAGCAATCCCGATGATCCATTGGAAGTATTGGTGACTCAAATCGTGCCGGTTGATGAGGATGTAAAGAAATACATGGCTCAGCAACTCGACAGCAAAGTGAGTAAGTAAACATGAGTGATTGTGTGATTGCTTATAACGGTTACTTGATGCTGGCGCCTCAAGGTTTTGACTGCACTTACACAATCATCACCCCTTCTGAACTTGAGACGCTACGCAATCAATCTCTCGGTTCGGTAACGATTGACCCTGAAATCTACACCACGGTAAGCGGCTATTTGTTGTTGTCGATGCTGTCGGGGCACATTCTGGGTCGCATTGTAAAAACCCTTGGGCGCGGTTAGCCCTTTATTAACTCAGTTGGAGAATATCCTATGAAAAACCTAGCAAAAAAAATCGGTATCGCAGTTGCGGCCACTCTTGCCACTTCTAGCGCATTTGCAGATACCTCTGCGATTGCAACCGCTATCAACGGTGCGGTGACGACTGGCCAATCAAACTACAGTCTTGTGGTTGTTGGCCTGATTGGTCTCGCTGCGTTGGGCTTCGGTCTGAAAATGATTGTCGGCGCGATGCGCTAATCGTATGGCTGAGCTCGTAACAAACGTCCTGTCTGTTCTCTTTGGCCTGTCCATGGCGGGATGTTTTGTTTATGGCTTCTATACAGGTATCAACGCCTCTTAACTGAGGCGTTTTTTCTTGAGGGAATAACAATGAGATTTGCGATTAACTTCTTTTGCTGCTTGCTGGCAACCCTCATTCTATTTCTCTTTTCTGCTGCTTCTTACGCTGAACAAGTTTGCGAGGTGGGCAACATCACGCCTTCTCGAATTTGGAACGGCAAGGTTTATGGTAATAACCCTAACTTATGTTTGCTCGGCTGTGAGTATCGTCGCTATGGTGGCGGTGTGTCTTCTCTGTGCTTTGTCAGTAGTGGCGATTGCAGGGGCTCGTTTATTTCAACAGGGGGCTCTTGTACAAAAGACGGTCTTTATTTTGGTGGTGAGAAACCCAGCGACAAACCACAACCGCCCACGAATCCTGATTCCGACCCCAACAGTGCATCACAAGCTAAATGGGAGAAAGAGAACTTTTCTTGCTCTCCGGGCAATGACGGAAAGTTCAATTGCACTGGCCTTTATCATGCGTTTGCAAAGCTCGATACCTCGGTGGCTGACAAGGTTGACCGACAAACCTATGACCTGTTGCTCAAGCTCGATTCTCTGGCCCTGAATGTAATGAACGAAGTCAGCGCGTCCAATGAAAACCTCAACAAAAACCTTTCAAAAGTCGGTGGCGAAATTGCCGCCTCTAACGATGAGGTCAACAAAGAAGTGAAAGCACTTGTCACCAGTGCAAACGAGAGTAATGAGGCGACCCAAAAACAACTTGAAGAGCTCAAAGCAGAAGTCGATAAGCTCTACCCTTACCTTGATAATGACCTCTCTGATTACATCAGTAAAAAAATTCGTTTTCTGGATTTGACGGTGAGAGATGAACACGACCAAACGACAACGCGCCTAACTCGTGAAATCAACGAAAAATCCAACACGCTTTTGAACGCCATCAATAACAACCAAAACACGCTTGAGGCCAATCAAACCAACCTCAAGTCCCAAGTCGGCAACGTAAACCGTAACCTAAACACCAAATTCAACACGCTCAACAAAAATGTCGATGGGATGGAAGCCTCAATGAACGCACAGTTCGGAGACTTGAACGCCAAAATTGATGCATTGGAGTTGGGCAATGGTGGCAATCAAGACGGGGTTATTGGTGCGGTTAACGCGGTCGGCTCTAAGATAGACGGCCTTGGAACTAGCCTTGGTAATATTGGTGATCAACTCGGTGACATGTCCGATTTGCTTGGCGGTAAGGGCTTGAACAAAGGCGAACACGATTCACTGGTGAAGTTCAATGAGCTGCCCCTCTATCAAGAGTCTGACATCACCAAGCTCAACACCGAAGTCGAAGAGTTGAAAAACCAGTACAACCAAAAGGTGCAAGACTTTAAGAGCCTGTTCGCTTTTAACGCCAGCTCGCTCACTAATGGCGAGTTTGTTGAGCACACTTTAAATTTCTCGTTCGCTAACGGGGGAAATCTGAGCGCCTCGTCTTCGGTCTTTCCTGCGCTGGTTCGTAACTCCGGCACCATCAGTGCGGTGATTTTGTTTATCGCGGTCATTGCTGGCCTGCGCGTTGTTATGGGAGCCAAAGACTAATGCAACTTATCCTCGATTTCTTAGCGTTTCTTAGCAGCATTGGCGACACGTTCGTTGAGTTCATCACGTCGATTCCGGACTACTTTCACCAGTTCTTCGTCTATCTCAACGCGTGGTACGTCAAGATTAAGTTCTATTTCTTCATCATGTCGTTGCAAATGGCCTATGACACGGCGGTATATCTGCTCAATGACATTGGTTTTAATCAAATGATCTCTTCTTCGTTTAACGCACTGCCTAGTGAGCTGCGTTACTACGCGTTTCTTTTCAAGATACCGCAAGCGATTTCGATTTACTTCAACTGCTTAGCGACGGCCTTTGTGCTGAGAATGACAAGGTTTTAATCATGGCTATCTTCATTAGAACAGGCGCGAACGGCTCTTATAAATCGGCTTACACCGCCTACTTTGTGATTTACGAAGCTCTGAAAGCGGGTCGCGTGGTCGTCACCAACATTGAAGGCATGCAACCGCTTGAGGTGATAGAAAAGCGCTTGAACATCCAGTTCCCCTCCACTACTCGCTTGATTCGAATCTTTAGCCGTGACCAAGACGGCATCGAGTTGTGGCAACACTTCTTTTGTTGGTGTCCGCTTGGGGCGTTGATTGTGATTGATGAGTGCCAAGATATTTTCTCTAAGAACGTCGGCTTTCGTATCGATAAGGTAATGTATCGCCCTTTGTCTGAGTTCCTCGATAAGCTGCCGCCTGACTATGAGAGTTTCTTCTACTCACGCTATACCCCTGCGGATATGTCCAACCTTGATGCTGGTGAGGTCGATGATAGAGGTCGCGCTGAATATGATGAGCAAGGGAGGATCATCTATCCCTTGTCCTTTAACGAAGGCTTTCAACGTCACCGCAAATACAACTGGGATATTCACTTGCTCTCACCCGACTGGGGACAAATTCAAAGTGAAATTCGCGCACCTTCGGAAGAATGCTTTTTCCACAAAGGCCGTGACGCTTATTTCTGGGCGAAACGAAAGCCTTACATCTACAAACATCAGAAGAACGTCTCAACGCCGACCATCCCCAAAGGAAAAGATCCAAACCTGACCAAGCAGAAAATTCCGCTTGAGGCGTTCTTGCTCTACAAGTCTACATCAACAGGTATTGCGCGTGATTCTGGTGCAATGAACATGTTATTTCGCAATCCCAAAATCATGGGCGTTATGGTTTTAGGTTTGCTCTGTATGGGGTATTTCATCTATGCGCTATCCAATTTGGTTTTTGGTACTTCTAAGACGGTGGCGAACGCGGCCACGCAAAGCACTGAGATTGCCGTTTCTGGCTCGGCCTCTGGGGTATCTGCGCAAGGGGCTCAAGTTGATCCTACTTTACATCCTAGTGGGAACGGGAATACGGCTACTTCTGTTTCCAATCGTCCATCTACTCGGATAGACGACATCAAGCAGATGCTTGGCCTTTACGATATTCAAACGCTCTACTACACGGGACACACCACCAAGCAAAACAAGGACGGCTTTTACTTCTATGTCACGCTAGAGGCGAAAACACCGGAAGGCACCTATTACTTGAATGACCGATTCTTAAAGGCCAATCAAATTGCTTACGTGCATTACGATGATTGCTTGCTCAAGCTGACGAAGGAAGCGGTAAGCCTGAACGTGTATTGCAAACCGATGGCGCGTGATGTTGTCCAGGAGAGAAAACCCGAAACGGCCAACGTACAACTTGGCCCACTATTTTGAGGAAACACTATGGAACTGGAACCCCTCGTTATCAGCGCTGACGACTTGGCCACGCTGCTAGAAGCGGCCTACTTTTACAACCTGCTGGCCGTCTTGGGCGGTCTGTTCGTCTACGATACGCTAAGAAGCTGCGTTGGTTACGCGGTCACTGAATACAAGAAAAGACGCTCATTGCCAACAGACTAGGGCTTGGCAAGCCTCGCACAAGGACGGACTAGGACGCGGAGAGGCGCGGCCTAGCCCGTCGATGAAAACCACCTAATCTTCCCCCTTCGCCCCGACAGGGAAAAGCGATGCACGCAGTGCAAGCGAAGCACCAAGCCACTCTCCAAACTCAAGTAAGCGAACATAGCCAAATGGCGCGGTTAGTATTCCACATCGTTCCTTTGACATGCTGCCACCCCTCGCCCTACTAAGCCTAGAAAGAAGCCGCCACATCAGCATAACGCTCAGCGTTTTTCAGTGTCTCTATCCACATTGGGGTTAAGCGAACGCGCACAAGGACGAAGACTGAGGACGCGGAGCGTGAGCAAACCCCCGTCCTGTATCACGGGGGTAAATTCCCCCGTACTATCCATTCTCACCGAACCAGTCGAACCGCAAACGAAGTGCGCCAGTGTTTGAGCGAAGCGAGTTCTTCCACTGTGCTGACTGATTGCTAGGGGCAAAACTTCATACTATGCATTGTGTTTGCTTTTTGAATCAGAACACTTGATCTGCACGAATATTGGTCGTAGCGTGTATGTGCTAGGTTTTATATGTCAAGGATATGAAATGGCTAAGTTTTTAAATACAAGTGCGACAAACTACTATCTCGAAGAACTGATTAAGAACGCATCAGAACGATTGATTCTTATCAGTCCCTTTCTCAAACTCAATGACCGAATTAGAGAGCTCCTAGAAGACAAAGACCGTCTCAAAATTGACATCAGGATTGTCTACGGCAAGAGTGAGCTTCAACCTGACGAGATCAATTGGCTTAAAGGACTGTCTTTCGTGCGTACTAGCTTTTGTAAGAACCTACATGCTAAGTGCTACATAAACGAAAGCTCTTGCATCATAACAAGCCTTAACCTCTATGAATTCAGTCAAGTAAACAACAATGAAATGGGTATTTTCATCGACCGTGATTCAGACAGTGAGCTTTACAAAGATTCCTATGAAGAAGCGCAACGCATCATTCGTATAAGCGATGAAGTCAGAATTTCTTTAGAAAAGGTTTCGGCTGAAGCAGCAGATGCTGAACATGATGAGGAATCAAGCTCTACGGACGATCAGTCTAAGATCACTTCATCCAAACTTGCGAAAAAACACAAGCTAAAAACTGATGACTTCCTTCAGTTGTGTGTTGTTAAGGGCTACCTCACCGTAGATAACGGAAAGCACATTCTAACGGAATCTGGTAAAGCGCAAGGTGGTGAGTTCAAATACAGTAAACGCTTTGGTCCATACTTTATTTGGCCAGAACTGCTCGATTTTGCGTGATTTAATTAGATACTAATTTCTATTAGCATATATCACATCATTTTGGCGTGATATATGCTAAAACTATCTAGATAGTCAAAGTGAATAATAAAATCAACGTATGTGCATTTTAGCAGTTGGTATGTGATCTAATATAATTCCTTCAATTTCTTTAGATATCTCGCCATCCATTAATTCGATTTCTAGGTGGAAGTGGTCTTTTCTTATCTCTCTAACCCTACAAGATTTTACTTGTGAATTAAAAGTCAACAAACTTTCAACAAGAGCCACCTGTTCATAAGAACTATCCCTTGCACAAACTGATATATCTGCAATTGTTCTATTTTTTATCCCGCTATTTCTGCGCACTTCCAAATTTGAAACTGAGTATTTTAGATCACGTATCTCATCCATTAAAATTTCTATTCCCGGCACTTCTTTTGTCTCAATTTTCGCCACTTTAAATTCACCAAAGTGTTTTAAAAAAGTTGTGTATTGAGGATCATTTAGTGATTTTTCAACAGTACTTTGGATTTTTTCTGTCAACTTCTTTTTGAATTTAACTATCTCGGTAAACCTTAAATCACGAGGATAAGGTATATGCTCGATTTGCGCAGTATCGAAAGAATAAGCAGTATCATCATCTTTAATAATAATTGTAGGCTTATCAAAAGCCAATCTCATTCCTAATTCAAACATTACATTTGGATTTTTTCCACTAACGTCGCATACAACAATCGGATTTTCGTATAAATTTTGAATTATTCTTTGTTGAATAACTCCTGAGTCATCTGATTTACTTACCAAATTAGGCTTATAACCAGCATCAGAAATAGCTTCCTTCAAAATATCTAAAACGTCTTTCCAGTGTGCCTCTCCACATCCATCGATAGATGAGATTGGCATAATAATTCCACAAGTATCTTTTTCCATTTAATTTAATCTCTTATTAAAACTTGCTAAATATACAAACAAACATTAAATTATAGTTTTATCTTGCTCCAGTCATAATGTCTAGAACTCGGTGCTTTAGTTTTGTTTTTATGATATTCGTCAGGAAAGTTATTTAATGCATATTTTATTTTTTTTACTTCAAATGGAACAGATACAAAATATGCTTTATTCTTTAGTATAGCTGGTGTTTTATCCGTTTCCCCATCTGATTTACATAAATTCACAGCTACGATTGGTATATCCATACTTATCGCAACTTCTATTTCCCAACGAACAAACTTGTATAGATTTTTCGTATTTTCACCTACTAACAACACAGCTTGCTTTGTGTTTTTCAATCGTTCTCTTAAACGTCTCTTGATAGTTTCTTCACTAGACATTGCTCTTATATTATTTAAGTCATGCGCATCATGAAAATCAAAGTCAATTCTTTCGTTTTCTTTCCACGCTGTCATAAGACGATACTTCGATATATCTGTATCTGCATCAAACATTACATAAGTTTTATTTCTGTAACTCACAGTCACTCCTTTTCTGCATGATTTGGTATAGAATTTGAGATTATTATTGTAAAGAATAGAAATGTATTTATAAGTTGACTCATAAATACAACTCTAATTTCTTGAGTTTCTGGAGAAAAACCACCATAAGTCAGCGTAAATGCGTTGGCAATGCTTAGGTAAATTGCATTAGTACTATCAACTAAATCTCCTGGCCATTTTATTTCATTGCTAAAATGAACATGGTATAGGTAAGCGTAACATGCAAGATAGTAGCTGATTGCTAACATAGCATTTAAAAACTTTCGATTCAGTGTTTCTCGGTCTATACGCTGCGTGTATCGACTTCCCCAAACATGGTAGTAAAAGTAGGTAAAAAGGTTAGAGGCAAGTAAGTAATATGTAACCAACAATGCTGCTTTACTGTCTATACCTAAATACCAAAGACTCAGCAAAATAAACCATTTAAAGATCTGGTATATATCGATTGCAACGTTACAAGCTTTTATCGTGTCAGCAACCGACACGTCACCTTTTTTCAAAATTCCGAGTGATAGTTTAGCTAAAAACTTGAATAACTCGACTAAATTGCAGTAATAGCAGAACCTCACTACAGCATCAAAAAGTGGATAAATGAAACCGTTCTTCAATAGTAACTCCAAGTATCTTATTGTACTGCGGTGATAATATCAGAACATTGTACCGTTATGTCCACTTTTTTGATCTAGAATGATGATAATTTGAACAGAATCTCGTTATAGTTCAACTAGATAATCTAAGTGAAATTGATTCTATCATTCGTTCTTATACTAGGAGCTTTCAGGCCAGCTTCTCTATGTTGAGCTTGTATTTTTAGGAAGACGTTTTCTTATCTCGTTTATAGCTCTCGCATATTTAAGCAGCTTCGATTTTGTTCTTAAGTCATCTGGTGCTGCGATCTCCATCAGCGCGACTCCTGCTAATATCTCCTGAGCAGTCACCAACTTGCCTGTGGGTAATTCAAGTTTGTCATAGTGCATTCTAAAAGCATCCCATGATTCACAAGGTGAGAGTTCTCGTCCCTTTGACATCCTCATGAGTCTTTTGCACTCATTAGGTATGGTTTTTCCTTTATCCCACTCCTTGACCTGTCTCACACTTTTAAAACATAGTTTGGCTGTCTCTTCGACGGTTAAGCCGCATTCAAATTCACGAAAAACAAAGTTTTTTGTCATTTCGTAATACTTCATTAATGAAACTCCGAAATCTCGAAGTTTCATATGCACCGTTGATATATTCAACACTTAACATAAGCCCGCATAATGCGCACTTAGCTAACGCTTCCGCAGGGCTACCAATCCACATAGCCAAGCCACCACAAGCTATTGAAATTCCGCTTAAACTGAGCCCATCATGCATTTACTGAATCACTCTATGCGGATTGCGAAAAGCTATAACCAACTTACATAGACAGTGTTAAGCGTCCGGGCATTCTTGCTTGAATATCTTTAAGCGATGTTCCAGGCATTTGTACTTGAGCAAACCAATATGGTTTGTGTTTTTCTACGAATGCATTGCTGTGCTGCAATCCATCATAGATTGAGAATGCCCGACCTTGTGCTAATGCAGCTCCTGCAATACTTCTTTCTTCAACAGGCACATTGTCTATATCTTCAATCACGGCATTTTTGATAAACATTGCATTTGCTGGCCAATCCATGGACTCCAAGACTCGTTTGGCAAGTTGTCCCTCAAGTTCGAAAATAATTTTGGGTAAAAAAGACATATTGGCGACGACCTCTGCACAAGCGTAATACTCTTCACGCATATCTTGCTCGCGGTATTTGAGCATCATCTCAACTAAAGCATCTTCAAATGTATGCGTAAAATGGTTTGATGCGAGAAACTGACCAACTGTTCTCAACACACCAATCAAGATGCCTGCATCGGGCTCTTTGAAATTTGCATCTTGTAAGCGCATTCTAGTGACATTCGCGGTGACTATCATATGTTGCCACATTTTAGGAGCAATCAACTTGGTATTCGCATCGGACCATTTGAGCATCGGCCTAGCCATCAGAACAGGGAAAAGTAAACGGCAGTTTTCTATGCCCATCTGCCCTATTGCTATCTTCGCATCGGTCGCACTTTTTGATGATTTCCCTATGCGTTCGCAGAATTTAGGGTTTGTAACGAGATCTAAAATGCTTGAACTAAGCTGATGACTCAAGGTTGTCAAAGTACTCAACTTGGAGAAACTCAAGGATGGTGAGTAAGCAAACGAAGCAAGATGATCAAAGTTGGGTATACCATTGAACAATTTGTCTATAGGCGTATTGAGTAGTTTCTCAATCATCATGTGCTCAGCATGGCGAGTAACATCCACAACGACACGTTTATGGGTATTTTGTCTTGCTTTTACCTGTTCACGCCGCTCAACCACTTTTGCCTGCTCACATTCTAATAAAATGCGTTGATTGCGAGTGATACGTTCATCTTCAGAAAAAATAACGTCTTCGCAATAGCGACCTTGTAAACTAAGTAGGTTATCAACGTTAGACTGATCAAGAAGGTATTTCATACTCACTAACCATTTGGCATGCCTAACATTAACCTCATTTGCCACTTGTTCCGCTGTTTCAATCGCTTCTTGTGTATACCGTCTGTTGGCGAGTAGCAAATCTGTATCCCTTTAAAGATTTATCACTAGTTTTAGTTTATTCCATAGAGACCAAAAATGAGAAACCAAAGTGATATTGCTTCCATTATTTAATCTTGAAATTGCCTACTCTGTCACTATAAGTCACTGACGATAATCGTTCTTGAACATCACATCGAGTAGTAAACGTTCACAACACACCATGTTTTCAATCAATTATCAATTATCAATTAGCTTGAGATGTGAATGACAATCATTCGTTCCGGTACCTTATAGCGAAATTTACTGCCGACTTTGATTGTTTGCTTCGCAAAGCGACATATTTTGGCATCCCCCGTCCCATTGACCTTCTCAACCACCGCATGCTTGTCAGTGTGATTAAAATAAACGACAACGTCGCAATAGCCCGAATAGTGGATAAATTCTTTGTCGATTTTCTTTTGTACTGACTTTTTTAGCTTTAACGCTATTGGGTTACGAGTGGAATCATCGGCATGAATTGCACTTGGATAGAAAAGTAAAAGAGATGAAATAAGAAAAGTGACACTGTATCGCATAGTTTTTCCAAATGAAAATACAATACAGTGCTCAGACTGGATGATATACGTCGATTTTATTCAATTGCGTGGCGGATTAGTGGTTGTTGCAATTGATATGTTTGTTAGGCGTGTTTCTTACCTTTGCTAGACTTAAATCCTTGATGTGGAAATACGTTACGAATTCTTTGTTGGACTTTCTTTGGCACTTGTTTACTGAACACCAACTTTGCACCAGTACGTAAGCTGTAAACTTTCATTTCACCATCAAAAGGCGTCTTCTCACCAATCTCCACTAAATTATGGCGAAAAGACGGTGGCAAGTTCCCTTTGATTGACTGAAGGTGTCCTTCTTTAAAGGAAACTTTCAATACGGGGCGGTCAATGGCCACTAGCCAAAAGATAACGATAGCGGCAACGATAATGACATACAACATGTGTGTTCTCCTGCACTAATCGGATAATAACTTGCTTAAGTCTTCTTTCAGAGTCGATACGGCTGCACTCGCTTTTTCGCTACGAGAAGCTTCACTCAGTAAATATTCAATGGCATCAGACAAAGTACAACCCAATTCATTCGCACGTGTCGATAGCTTTTCCCACACACGATAATCTAAATCGATGGATTTTTTCTTTGTATGGATCTGCTCAGCATTGAAATGGCGCTTGCGTTTAGCACGAATGGCTTGTTTGAGTTTCTTGTCCAACTCCTCCGCCATGTGCAAATCAATCCACTCGAGGACTTTGGTCGGTTCATGTTCTAACTTTCTTAGTTCAGAAACTGCATGGTCAGCTTCACTCGAATCAATATATTTAGTGATGGTTTCTCCATCTTTCCACTTATTGATCAAATACTGCCATTTCCACCCACATTCCAAGTTTTCGAGTTGTTGATATTTCATTTTTCCATGTCCTAGCGCTACTTAGGGTGACAGCGTAACCCATGTGGGTTTAATTCTCAACAAAACGTGGTCGAAGGATAGAGAGAGATCAACTTTTTCCTCCCTCACCCTCTATTTAGCCGGATTTAACTGCAGATTTTGTTGGTTCTGATATACTCCGCTGCAATTAAAGTTTATGAAGAAAGTCAATGAACCAAATTAACTGGCAAGCCGTTACGCCACAATTCGATCAATTTGAATCGTCTTTTGCTAATCTTCACTCTATTGAGTTAACCCATTATTTTGAGCTACAAGAGCGTGCATTAGCAACATTCCGTCACTTTACCCTTCTTTCTGGAATGGCTCGTTTCTTGGTAATTAATTGTTGTGATAACCCTATCTATCGTGGTTTGGTTGAAGAAGGATTGAACTCTATTGATCCTGAACTAGTGGTCCTAAAAACAGAGACGCTCTCTCCTTCTCATCTCTTTGACCGCTATAAGCTTAATGCTAATGGTGACGTCGAAATCATTACAGGACTGTTCTCTAAAGCTCGTGGTGGCATTGTCACTGTCTCTGCGAATTTGCTGCTTGCAAATCCGGGCTCTTGGCCAGCGATTAAGGCGGCAGTGCTTGGCGAATCCCTACTCATTTCTCCATTAAAACCCGAGTGGCAATCATCACACCTGGAACCGACTTGCTACGACATAAAATTGGTTATTACTGGTGATCGTGGGCAATTAGCAGATCTTGAGTATCTTGATCCTGATCTCTTCTCTCCAATGACTTTATTCACTGAACTCGAAGAAGATTTTCACTTAGGTGAAGAGAATTTAGATGCCTATGTTGGATACATTAAATGGATATGTGATCGTTACCATCTGCCCAGTTTTGATAAGGACGCCCTACAACGTTTGTTGATTGCCGGTGTTCGTGAAACAGAGGACCAACATTATCTGCCTCTCTCACCAATTTGGCTTCATCAATGGTTATCTCTGGCCGCCATTGAATCGCAAGGTTATCAGATCAACGGCGAGCACATGGATGCGGCCATTGAGAAAAAATATTTCCGAGAGTCTTATCTCCCCCAACGCGCTATCGACGATATCCTAGATGGCCAAGTGATCATTGAAACCACCGGCGAACAAATCGGTCAGATTAACGGCCTAACCGTTATTGATGTCGCAGGTCACCCGGTTTCTTATGGTGAGCCAGCGCGAATTTCTTGTGTTATCCATTTTGGTGACGGTGATATTTCTGACGTTGAACGTAAAGCCGAGCTCGGCGGAAATCTTCATGCAAAGGGTATGATGATCATGCAAGCATTTGTCAGCAGTGCGCTTCAGCTAGATGCGCCACTGCCTTATTCTGCTTCTATCGTATTTGAGCAATCTTACAGTGAAGTCGATGGAGATAGTGCGTCACTTGCTGAACTTTGCTGCCTAGTCAGCGCCCTATCTGAGTACCCCATCAATCAGCAAATCGCAGTAACGGGTGCAGTGGACCAATTTGGCCGTGTACAAGCCGTAGGAGGCCTAAATGAAAAAATTGAAGGCTTCTATCAGGTTTGTAAACATCAAGGTTTCACTGGCGAACAAGGGGTTATTTTGCCAGAAACGAACTTAAAACATCTGGCACTTCATAAAGAAGTGGTCGAAAGTATTAAGCTCGGTGAGTTTCATATTTGGGCGGTATCCGATGTTGAAGACGTGATCCCTATCATTATGAATAAGCCGTTTTGTGGCGAAGACGAAGATAGCGTGCTCAACAAAATTGCGGAAAGAATCGATAACTTTGCGAAGCATGATCATCCGCAAGGCTTTGTTCAATGGATTAAAAACTGGTTTGTCTAGTACTGATCGGAGTTGTTTAGCGTACACCTGTTCACTAACATGCCTGTGTCTAAAATTGGAGTTTACAAACAATGCAGAATAAACGTGAATCATATACCCGCGAAGATCTTTTAGCCTCTAGTCAAGGTGAACTGTTTGGCCCTGGTTACCCTCAGCTACCAGCACCAAACATGTTAATGATGGACCGAGTAACCAAAATGTCAGAAACTGAAGGCGACTTTGGTAAAGGCCTCATCTTGGCAGAGCTAGATATCAAACCGGATCTATGGTTCTTTGACTGCCATTTCCCTGGCGACCCAGTGATGCCTGGTTGTCTTGGCTTGGATGCGATGTGGCAGTTAGTTGGTTTCTTCCTTGGTTGGGTTGGCGGCAAAGGCAAAGGCCGCGCTTTGGGCGTTGGTGAGGTCAAATTTACTGGTCAAATCCTCCCTACAGCGAAAAAAGTGACCTACGAGATCCACATGAAACGAGTTGTCAATCGTAAGCTTGTTATGGGTCTAGCGGATGGCCGAGTTCTTGTCGACGGTAAAGAGATTTACGTCGCGAAGGATCTAAAAGTGGGTCTTTTCCAAGACACCTCAGCATTCTAAGTTGTTCCACTTTCCAGTGATTTTGATAAGACGGCCTCGTGGCCGTTTTTTCTTTGGCCTTCCGTTTTTATTCCGCCCAATAATAGAAAAGACCCACATCGTGGGCCCTTCTTTAAAATCCTTCTGTGTTGTATGTGGACATCATTTATAGAGACCAGAGAGTTTGTCACTTCTGGCATCACGCCAACCACCTAACCAATACGAACGAGCGTCCATCTGTTGATAAGGACATTCTTCCTGAGATCTACCGTTTAAGCCTGCCTTGTAGCCTTGGGATTGTGCTCGTTCTAGGCGATCACGCTTTTGTCTCTTCATAATTTCTACCTCATACAGGTCCATTAGAACTAACGTACTACTGTGAAACTTTGATGGAGTTTTTGTGACTCCACAATTAAGAATCGATCAAATGAAGGGATTTCTCAAGCGATAAAAAAGGCACAACTTCAAAATTGTGAAGCTGTGCCTAGTTTAAAAAGTAGCCTATTTTCTGCGGAAACCAAATAAAACCAGTAATGTCAAAGACAACCAACCAAGTCCTGCACCGCTACGCTCTGCTGCAGCTTTTTCAACTGGACGTTTCTCTATGTCATTGGCGTCGGCATTGGCGATAGGGATTAGCTTAACAGCAACCACTGTTTCCTCTTTGGAACCTTCACCACAATATGAGTTGTGTGCGGTCGTATCGTAGCCACCTTCACACTTGATTGCTGTCGCGGAAATCACACCAGCATCATTGATATCCGTTGCGTCGATAACACGATATTGGTTGTTTTCAACAGGCGCGTTAGAACCATTGGTAAGGTCATCCAAATACCACGCTTTGTTATCAAATATCGATCTTCTACTTTCAACAGAACCATTTGCCTCATAAGGCAGAATAAATGCACGTTTACGACGCGGCTTGCCATCGATCTCACGAGTATCTTCAGCGTCCAGCTGACCAACAATTTCATTGTATTTGTTGATGCCACCCATTTTACCGCCTGCACCAGAGAAGAAGATCCCCCCTAACTCAGGTAGAAATGTCGCCGAAACACTTTCGGCTCTAACATCTTTTACCAAGAATAGTCGATTGGCTGCTGAACCTTCAGACGGTTTACCACCAGCGCGCTTTGCTTCGCCTATTGCGACAAAATTACTGTTTACGTTAGTAACAACAGAATTACTGTGAATGATATCACCGCTGATCTTCATCTGCGCGCCACTAACTTGTTTACTTTGCCAAGTAGAGTCTTTTAATGCACCGCCAGCGTCAAACGTACCAACAAACACGCTGGCATTAATATAGTTGTCATCTGCGTAAGTGTTGTAACCAACGCCGTAAACTATATTTTTCGCCGTATCAACCACCACATCACGCATACTGCCTTGCGCCAAACGTTCACCATCTCTATCTCCGCCTTGAGGCCAATCCAACTGTTTCACTGCGCCAGCAGCGTCCCAAATGGCCGCTTTGCTCGTATAGTGTGTGCCGTTTTCATTACCTGTTTTAGAGGACACGCTACCTACGGTGTAAATACCATCGGTTTTCCAAGCTCGTGATTGATAGAAATCAGTTTCCGTGTCTGTGTCGCTGACCTTTTCATACACAGGCATCACTGGCGCCACGACTTTATTGCGGGTCTGTAACACCCCCTCACCATTGACAATGCTTTGATTCCCAACGGGTGAACCGCTTTCCGTTAAACTGTTAATGACATTGTTGAATTTATTGGTGTAGGCGCTTTGATTACCTTCCACAAAAGCCAGTGCGTTTGAAGTATAGTCTTTGCTTAGTTCTTTGTACCAAGGAGCCCAGTGAATCGATGCCCACGTTTCACACGTCGAATAACGCAGCTCGTTGTAGCAATAACGCTCAAAGTCATCAAACTCCTGGATATAGCCAAACGTCGCATCCATCGCAAACGGAAGCTCTTCTCGATAGCTCACCCCATCGACACTGACACGAGTCTCAAGTGCGAGTTTGAACTTATCGTCTGTACAATTAGCACCATTTGCGAAACAACCGGTTTCGAAAGCGACATCACCTTGTTGAATTGCAACACCATAAGCATCGGTATAGGTTGATGAACTTCCATTGAGTGCAGGATCAACTTCAACGACCTTATACAAAGCGGCGTTGGCATTCATGGCGCTACCAACGAGTAGCGCGACTGTGGTTAATTTGAATCTAATACTGCAATTCATCTATTTATTAACTGTCCTGTTGCATAGCTTCGAGCTCTTCCCATCTCTCGAAAGCAATTTCTAATTCCTGCTCCAGTGCGGCAAGTTGCTCTAGCACTGGTTGCGTTGTCTCTACGGGTTGAGCAAAAAACTCTGCGGAGTTTACTTGCTCTTGAAGCGCTTCAATATCCACTTCCAACTGTTCTAACTTGGCAGGTAGTGCTTCAAGTTCTCGTTGGAGCTTATATGATAACTTCTTAGAGGTATTCTTAGCTGGCGCAGTTTTGGGAGTTTCCTCAACGACTTTTGCTTTAGGCGCTGATTTTTCCATCACTTCACGAGCTTCGATCGCTTGTTTGCGCTGCTGTTGAGCATCATGATAACCACCGACAAACTCTTCGATTTTCCCTTCACCTTCAAAGATCCAGCTTGTCGTGACGGTATTATCCACAAACTGTCGGTCGTGGCTGACCAGCAGTAGAGTACCTTGATAATTGGCAAGCAATTCTTCTAAAAGTTCCAATGTTTCGATATCTAAATCGTTAGTTGGTTCGTCGAGAATCAATAAATTGTTCGGTTTTAGGAAGATACGAGCTAGAAGCAGACGGTTTTTTTCACCACCTGAAAGTGCTTTGACGGGTGTACGAGCACGCTTCGGTGAGAAAAGGAAATCCTGAAGATAGCTCAATGCATGGCGTTCTCGCCCACCCACAGTGACTTCTTGTTTACCATCCGCTAGGTTATCAATGACCGTCTTTTCAGGGTCCAAAATCTCTCGATATTGGTCAAAATACGCAACTTCCAGCTTAGTACCACAATGCAAACGGCCAGATTCCGGTTTTAGCTGATCCAGCAGTAACTTAAGGACCGTGCTCTTGCCACAGCCATTAGGGCCAATAAGCGCAATTCGATCGCCACGCATGATATTAAAACTGAAATCATCAACAATTTTCTTTCCATCGAATGAAAACTGCAGTTTTTCTGCTTCAAAGACGATCTTGCCAGAGCGTGCGGCGTCATCGATTTGAATTTTGGCTTTGCCTTGTACATCAACTCGATTCTGGCGTTCCTCTCGCAGCTTTTTAAGTGCACGAACGCGACCTTCATTACGTGTGCGGCGTGCTTTGATACCTTGACGAATCCACACTTCTTCCTGAGCGAGCTTTTTATCAAACTCTGCGTTTTGCATCTCCTCAACACGAAGCATTTCTTCCTTCTCAACAAGGTAGTTGTCGTAATCACCAGGAAAAGAAGCGAGTTTACCGCGGTCAAGGTCAACGATACGCGTTGCCATCGCTTTGATGAAGGCTCGGTCGTGGGAAATAAAAATGATGGAGCCACGGAAATCTTTGAGGAACGTTTCTAGCCATTCAATCGTCGTAACATCAAGGTGGTTAGTTGGTTCGTCTAACAGCAAGACATCTGGATCGCATACTAGCGCTTTCGCCAGCGCAGCTTTTCGTTGCCAACCACCCGACAGATCGGTGAGCTTCGTTTCAGCATCCAGCTTTAATGCCGCCAACACATGCTTAACTCGGTCTTCAAATCGCCACGCGTTAGCGTGATCAAGCTGTTCTTGCACTCTCGCTAAGCGGTTAATGTTCTTTTCCGTTGGGTCTTGAGCAACAAGATCGAGAAGATCATGATAGATCTTTAATTGTTCGCCAATTTCAGCTAGCCCACTTGCGACATAATCGTAAACCGTTCCTGGTTCATTTCGTGGTGGATCTTGTTCTAAGCGTGAGACTACGACATCTTGAGTGATCTGTAGCTTACCATCATCAAGAATCACCTCGCCCGCTAGAACTTTCATTAAGGTCGATTTACCCGCCCCATTTCGTCCTACCAAACAAACTCGCTCATGCTCTTGAAGTACAAAATCAGCTTTATCAAGTAGAGGATTATCGCCAAAGGCGAGTTGACCATTATGAATGGTAAGTAATGCCATTATCGTCCAACCATTGTTTTAATTTTTCTAGATCAAAGGGCCAGCCAAGCTCTGACCCTTGAGAATTTAAGACAGGAATCGTGACCCCGTAACGAGAAAATAACGCATCATCAAACGCGATATCAATCACTTGAACTTGTTCAGCAATGCCTGCTTGTTCCACCAACTCGTAAGCCATCTCACACAGATGACATCCTTCGGTACTGTATAGGGTGATCACGTTCCTTGTTCCTATTTTTTTGTGGGTGATGACCCAACAGTTATGGATATGTTTGTTTCTTGAGAAATCGAGTGGTAGCGTCTGAGAAGAAATGTTCTTCGCGTCTAAACCCAGCTCTTCCATTGCCTCCATATCCATTTTGAAATGACGCTTGTTATTAGAGAAAACAATCGTGCCGTTTTCTCTTAGCAAACGTTTTAAGTTTTTCATCAGTTTGATATGGTCGCGCTGAACGTCAAACGAGTCTTCCATACGCTTAGAGTTTGAAAACGTCGGCGGATCAATAAAGATTAAATCGTACTGTCCCTGTGCTTTCTCTAACCACTGTAAACAATCTGCCTGCTCAAACTTATGTTGACGTCCGATACAACCATTTGCAGACATGTTGTCTTTTGCCCACTCAAGGTAGGTGTTCGACATGTCGACCGTTGTTGTCGAGCGGGCACCACCAAGAGCGGCGTGTACCGTGGCACTACCTGTATAAGCAAACAGGTTAAGGAAATCAGCTCCTTTTGCCATTTCACCCAAACGACGGCGCGTGATCTTATGATCTAGGAACAACCCCGTATCCAGATAATCGTACAAATTGACGATCAGCTTTGCACCATACTCGTTGACTTCCATTCGCTCAGAAACTTGACCCAATTTTTGATATTGGTTACGGCCTTTTTGTTTCTCACGAACCTTCAGCACAACTTTGTTGGCTTCTACGCCGGTTACCTGAATCGAAGCACGAATGATGTCCGTCAGACGACGCTTTGCCTTCTCTTCCGGAATATCTTTTGGTGCGGCGTATTCTTGAATCACCAAGTGATCTTGATAGACGTCTATCGCCACGTTGTATTCTGGCAGGTCGGCATCATAGATGCGGTAACAATCGAGCTGTTCTCTTTGAGCCCATTTGCCAATCTTACCGATGTTTTTCTTTAGGCGGTTAGCAAAGTCTGGTGCGATAGAAAGCGGACCATCCGCACCTTCAATCTGCTCTGCACTTCTCTGAGCGATCGTGTAATTCTTTTGGTGACAAGGTAACGCACCGTTATTCAATTTAAACTGTTTTTCCGCACGCATGCGAAGACAGCTCAACAGCTCATCTGAACTCGAGAAAATAGATGCCGTACACCCACCAAACTGGGCTTTTAACTGGCCACCAAACGCTGTGTATAGTGCAATCAATCCTGGCTCTGTGCCAAGTCGCTCACCATAAGGTGGGTTACAAACAATTACACCATTCTCAAATTCTTGAGGACGTGACACTGTAGCGGCGTCACCTAACTTAAACTCGATAAGATCCGCAACCCCTGCTCTGCGAGCGTTATCTTGGGCAATTTTCAGCACTTTTTCATCATTATCAAAGCCATAGAATCTTGCGCCAACTTTTTTGACACCTCTTCGAGCAATGACATTTGCTTCTGATTTTATTTCTGCCCACACTTCTGGCTCGAAATCTTCAAGTGATTCAAAGACCCACTTTTCGCGTTTTACGCCAGGCGCCATGTTTGCTGCCATCATGGCCGCCTCTATCAACAACGTACCTGAGCCACACATTGGATCCAAAAGCGGTTGTTCCTCTGTCCAGCCTGAGCGAAGGATGATGGCAGCAGCCAAGGTTTCACGGAGTGGTGCTTTACCAGATGCAGGACGATAGCCACGTTGGTGCAAGCCATTCCCGACCATATCAACACCAAGAATCGCTTTGTCTTTGTGAAGACGAACATGGATACGTACATCCGGACGTTCTTTGCTGATATTTGGACGTGGCAGGTTTTTCTTTTCAAAACAATCTACGATGCCATCTTTCACTTTCATCGCACCGTACTGGCTGTTACGAATCTCACGGTTCGTGCCGTTGAAATCAACCACAAACTTCTTAGTGCTGTGGAATTGATTTACCCAATTGATAGAGGACGTTGCCAAATACAAGTCCATATCACTTTGACAGGTAAACTCGGACAACACGCGAACAAAACGCGATGCCAACCTACTCCATAGACAGCAACGATAAACCTGTTCATTAGAGGCTTTAAATCTTACTCCAGCCTGTACTGGCTTAGCGTCTGCAATTCCAAGTTTTGTTAGTTCTTCAGCAAGAAGGTTCTCAAGACCATTTGAGGTAACCGCAAGATATTGGTTCATAGTGTTCTTTAGCTATTAAAAATGGCGTTGATTATACCTGACAAATCTACTCCATGCCTCGCATTTCAAGGACTTTTCTCATCTCCCTATGAGCCAGTGTGTCAATTGGTCGTTTTATCGTCGTGAATTAATAACACCAATTCAGCGGTGACGAACGAAACGTACGCAATCTTAAACGAAAATTCGGTTCAAATTACGATAGTGAATGCTTATTCACATATGAATTGGACTATACCAGGTGGAATTTATGTTGGTAATTTAATTACAAAACCACTTAAAAGAGGGAATTTTTTACTCTATCGATGACATTTCGCCGGCAAAAGTGGACATTTTACGTGCTAAAAATGTGTAAAAAATGTCTACCTGATTGCACTACAAGCTCTCATAGTCGCAGTATTTAGACGAATTAACACAATGAACAGAGGTAGGAGAAGGCAAAAAAAATCGGCCAAAAGGCCGATGAAAAATTTATAGGAACGAAAATTAGGAAAGGTTATCCGACTAACGCCATAGGCATTAGCGTATTCATTCTTGCAGCAGTAGACATGCGATCGTGCATGACTTTGATGGCTTCACCATAACTTAAGCTCTTTGAACCGCTTAGCATAAAGCCTTCAAGCTCTACACAGCTGACTAAGCTTGCATTGTCCCCTGCTTCCAATACGATAAACAGCCCTTGATTCAAGCCATTTTGCAGCTGTACAAGCTCCCCTTCATTGGGTTGGTAATCCAAACCTGTAGAATGGAAAAACCAACTCTTGGGTTGGACTGGCTTATGAAAGCGCTTAGCAGCAACGCAGTAGAGCGTCAGCTCATCTCTGCGATATTCACTCAAATCAAGCGACGACAGACATTCTTTGAAAGTCTGAAAGGCACTCGCGTCATCAACTGTGAAGTCGTTATAGGAGAAAGCGCAGTCCACCAGCAATTTATCACTAAGATTGGTTTGAAATAGATATCTATCGCCTAAGTCAAGCATTAGACGGCCTGACGGCTTATCAAAATACCAGCTCCATTTATCACTTGGTTTAAGCATCGTTCTATTCTCACACTGACTGATTCACAGAGGTAAACGCTTAATTACCCTCCAACTGTTTTGATTCTACAAACGAATGAATAAAAAAAAAGAGGAAACCAAGTCCTCTTTTTTCTGTTAGAAAAGCTGCTATGTCAGTATGTTAGCGAATCATTCTATAGATTTTTAACAATATCGCGTACTAAGCCAGGGCCGTGATAGATGAAGCCAGAGTAAACTTGTACAAGATCCGCCCCTGCCAACATTTTTTCTTTTGCAGCAACATAAGAATCAACACCACCGACGCCAATAATTGGTATGTTACCTTGTAACTCTTTACGAAGTAATCGCACGACCTCAGTAGAACGAGACTGCAGTGGACGGCCACTAAGGCCCCCAGCCTCTTGCGCATGTTTCATGCCTTCAACCATCGTACGATCAAGCGTGGTATTGGTTGCGATCACACCATCGATCTTGTTGTTGATCAATGATTGGCAAATCTGGCGAATTTCATCGTCGGTAAGATCCGGTGCGATCTTTAATGCCAGAGGTACATATTTTCCATGCTTCTCTTCAAGCTCAGCTTGCTTACGTTTTAACTCAACCAGTAATTCATCAAGCGCTTCGCCATATTGAAGTGTTCTTAGCCCAGGCGTGTTTGGAGAAGAAATATTCACGGCAATATATCCCGCATACTCATATACCTTTTCCATACAGATGAGATAATCTTCCGCGCCCTTCTCGATTGGTGTGTCTTTGTTTTTACCAATATTGATGCCTAATACACAGCTGTATTTGGCCTTCTTGACATTTTCAATGAGATTGTCAACACCTAGGTTATTGAAACCCATACGGTTAATGATCCCTTCCGCCCCTACTAAGCGGAACAAACGTGGTTTATCATTTCCTGATTGTGCTCTAGGTGTAACGGTACCAACTTCAACAAAGCCGAATCCCATTGCGTCAAATGCTTCGATACACTCACCATTTTTATCAAGACCAGCCGCAAGGCCAACTGGGTTTCGGAAAGTGAGTCCCATGCATTCTACTGGTCGATTTGGGAGTTGTTGACGATAGAAAAGATCAATTGGTGTGCCGGTAAAGCGTTTGAAGTTATGGATAGCGAGATCGTGTGCCTTTTCTGCATCCAATTGAAAAAAGCCAGCTCTGGCAAGACGGTAAAGCATTGTGCCTCCGAAAGAAAAAAGCCCCGTGTAAACGGGTTGGTATTATTTACTTAAAAGAACAACTTTTCAAACAAAAACGTCAAAGA
The DNA here is from genome assembly GCF_028570825.1 of Vibrio sp. CCUG 15886. Taxonomy (NCBI): domain Bacteria; kingdom Pseudomonadati; phylum Pseudomonadota; class Gammaproteobacteria; order Vibrionales; family Vibrionaceae; genus Vibrio; species Vibrio sp. CCUG 15886. Next base: position 98,311 of record NZ_JAQQBT010000007.1, read on the forward strand.
TATTGCATTCCAAATGCATTAGTAGAATTAAATTGATTTAAAACATAGGGTTAAAGTTTTTATTTGTTGAAAGTTAGCGAAAGGCACGAGTGATTGTAACGATTGCCAACACTCAAAACGTGACAACGCAACTTATTGTTGATTGTTTTTTGCACTTCGATATGAAAAAAGCCCCATTAAAGGGGCTTTTTTATGTCAGAGACTCAAAACATTAACTATTTGAGCTGCAATTTAAGTTGAGAAGAACCAGTTCTCTCAATGCGACTGAGAACTTGGCAAACTCATGCACACTACCCACTTTGAACTCGTTGAGAATGCTTTCCCAACGATGTAGTGAGGTTTCATTGCGCTCCATCCACGTTTCCAGCGCTTCCATAACATCTCCCTTGTTCTCTGACTGCATGCAGTTGAGCACTTGAGCAGTCAGCAAACGTTGTTGCCAATCGAGATCTTCGCGGAAAGCAGCACGAGCCAAGGCTTGCCAGTTGTTATCGACTGCCTGACCATTAATTTGCTTCAAGAACCAATGTAGTGATAAACGATCGCCTAAGTTGAAGTACAACTTCGCTGCTTCCTCAACCGTTTTATTGGTTTCACGAGCAACCGAAGAAATGTCTAACGCTGATTGGAGACTGGTTAGACGAGAAACGCGGCTAGCTAGCTTCGCTTCTACCCCACGACAGATCCAACTTTCTGCCAACTCATCATGCTCTTCCACTTCAGAGACAACCAGCATGTTGTCAAGAGAATGCGTGATCACATCAACGTCAGCTTGGTACTTAGCAATCAGCTCGCTCACCGTGTTCTTACCACTGCGATTTCGCAGTAGCCAGCGTGCAACACGACGAAGCATTCGACGTACATGGAACATGATTTCGTATTGAGCATCTGCGCTTGCGACATTGTCCAGTTCACGTGTTTGAGCCAAAATCTCACCCAAGCCGTAAATCTCGCGTGAAGCACTGTACGCATTGGCGATATCCACCACCGATGCGCCAGTCTCTTCTTGGAGACGAGTGACGAAGTTACACCCCATTTCGTTAACCATTTGGTTCGCAAGTGATGTAGCAATGATTTCCGCACGCAGTGGATGTGAAGACATCTGATTCGCGAATTTGTTTCTCAATTCACTTGGGAAGTATTGGATCAATTGCTGCCCATGGAACTCATCATTCGCAATCTCGTCATTGGCCAGTTGCTCTTTAAGTACCATCTTGCCATAAGCAACCAACACTGCCAGTTCAGGACGAGTTAGGCCTTGGCCCAGCTTCTCACGCTCTAGTAACGTTTCGTCATCAGGGATGTTTTCTAGAACGCGATCCAGATAGCCTGCTTTTTCCATAGTATGAATAAAGCGAATTTGCTCTTTAACGACACTAACACCTTGCTGCTCGGTCACAGAGATGGATTCAGATTGGCGGTAAGCATCATCTAGAACGATATCTCCGACTTCATCTTGCATCGATTCCAAGATCTTATTGCGCTGTTTCACGGTCATGTCGCCATTGGAGACCAAACCATTCAAGAAGATCTTAATGTTGACTTCGTTATCCGAGCAATCCACACCGCCCACGTTATCAACAAAGTCGGTATTAACACGTCCGCCTTTTAGAGCGTACTCGATACGACCTTTTTGCGTCATACCTAAGTTACAACCCTCACCAACCACTTTGGCATTGAGATCACGACCGTCGATACGTAACACATCGTTCGCTCGATCGCCTACATCGGTATGTGTCTCACTCGATGCTTTCACATACGTACCAATACCACCATTCCAAAGCAGATCTACGTCCATTTTCAAGATCATTTTGATCAATTCGTTTGGCGCCAAAGTGGTTTTCTTTGTACCCAACATTTTTTGGATCTCTGCTGTCAAGGTAATCGACTTCGCCTTACGTGAGAAGACGCCGCCGCCTTTTGAAATCAGCTTAGGATTATAATCTTCCCAGCTCGAGCGAGGAAGCTGGAACAAACGATCACGCTCTTCCCAACTAGAAGCCGAATCCGGGTTTGGATCAATAAAGATATGAAGATGGTTAAAGGCCGCTTGTAGACGAATGTGCTTTGACAGCAGCATACCGTTACCGAATACGTCACCAGCCATATCACCAACACCAATCGCCGTGAAGTCTGTTGTTTGACAATCAATACCCATTTCACGGAAATGACGCTTCACGGACTCCCAACCACCTTTCGCAGTGATACCCATTGCTTTGTGGTCATAGCCGTTAGAACCACCAGACGCAAATGCATCACCTAACCAGAAGTTATATTCAGCAGACACAGAGTTTGCCAAATCGGAGAAGGTTGCGGTGCCTTTATCCGCAGCAACGACTAAATACGGGTCATCCTCATCATGTCGTACAACGCTCTTCGGTGGAATCACTTCCCCTTCAATGATGTTGTCAGAGACATCTAATAGCGCACGAATGAAACGTTTATAACAACGCTGGCCTTCTGCAAAAATCTCATCACGGTTGGTCATGGTATGTTGACGTTTACAAACAAAGCCACCTTTAGCTCCAACAGGCACGATAACGGTATTTTTAACCTGTTGCGCTTTCACCAAGCCAAGCACTTCTGTACGGAAGTCTTCTTGGCGATCTGACCAACGCAAACCACCACGAGCCACTTTTCCGCCACGCAAATGAACACCTTCAATGTCGGGAGCATAGACGAAGATTTCAAAGGCTGGCACGGGTTGTGGAATTTCAGGGATTTCACGCGGTTTTAGTTTTAATGACAACCAAGGTTTCGGTTGTTTTTGATCATCAAGTTGGAAATAGTTTGTCCGTACGGTTGCAACGATCATTTCCATGTAACGACGAATGATACGATCGTCATCCAAGCTATCCACCGACTCTAGCTGTTCGGTGATCTTGTTGATCAGCTCATGTTGACCTTTTTCGCTTCCTTTGTGTTTAGGATCAAAACGTTTGACAAAGAGATCAACCAACCCTTTGGCCAACTCTGGATAGTGACTCAGGGTGTCTTCGATGTATTGTTGACTGAATGGGAAACCCACTTGGCGCATATAACGAGCATAGGCACGTAAAATTGAAATTTCTCGGCCAGTCAGCGAAGCCCCCAATAGCAGACGGTTGAAACCGTCACTTTCTAATTCCCCTTCCCAAATAGCAGCAAACGCTTGTTGGAAACGATCTCTCGCTTCACTTAAGTCCACTACCTTGTCGCTCTTGTGCAACATCGAGAAATCGAGGATCCAGAATGTTTGACCATTGGTCTTGTGGATCTCGTATGGCGACTCCCCAATCACACGCAGACCCAAGTTTTCGAGCATCGGCATGACGTCAGAAAGGTGAATGGGTTCGTCACGATGGAACAGTTTTAAGCGTACGGCTTTAGAGTCTGCGGACAACTCTTGAGGGCGGTAGAAAAGCATACCCAGTTTGTTGTCATCACTAAGTGCCTCTAAACGATCAATATCATCAACCGCACTGCCCGGCATCATCGCTTCTTTGTACGAGCGTGGAAATGCCTTCATGTATTCTTTTGAAAGTGGCAGTCCTTTACTTTCGCCAAAGTTGGCAATGATAGAATCTTTAAGGCGATCATCCCAAGTTGAAGAGACTTCCATTAGATTTTGCTCGATGTTTTTCACGTCTACGTCGATGTTATTGTTGTCTACACGCACAATATAATGGGTACGTGCTAACGGCCCTTCGGAGAAGTACGTTGTAAACTCAACTTCTTGCTCACTGCCAAAGTACTGTTTCAAAATGCGTTGAGTTTGACGACGCAATTCTGTGTTGTAACGATCTCTTGTTACATACACCATCGCACTAAAGAATCGGCCAAACGGGTCTTTGCGTACAAACAGACGCAGAAGATCGCGATCATGCATTTGCACCACGCCCATGCCGACTTCAAGTAACTCTTCTTCTTTTGCCTGAATCAGTTCATCGCGGGGGTAATTTTCAAGGATATTGTGTAGCGCTTTAAAGGCATATGAGCCATCGCGGTATCCGCTGGCATCGAGAATGCGATCCACTTTTTCGCGGATAAGTGGAATGGAAGAAACGGTTTGGTTATACACCGACGAGGTATACAGGCCCGTGAAACGATGCTCACCAACCACTTTTCCTTTGGCATCAAACTTTTTAATGCCGATGTAGTCGTTGTATGCAGGACGATGAATACGAGACGCTTTGTTGCCTTTAGTGATAATCAGTGCGCTTGGCTTCTTGGCTTCGAGGCGAGCTGAATCTGAAAGTTGTGATAACTTCACACTGCGAACTCGAGATTCTTCCGCAAAAAGGCCCAAGCCTTTTTCTTTTGTTGGTACGAGCTCAGTTTCGCCATCCACACTCACCAAGTCGTACTCTTTGTATCCCATGAACGTAAAGTTGTGGTCCCCTAACCAACGTAGAAATGCAATGCTTTCATCGAAACGTTCACCATCCATGGAAACCGCTGATTTTTGCGCTTCCAGTTGTGCTGTCACTTGCTCTAGTCGCTCTACCATGAGCAACCAATCGTTCACCACCAAGCGAGTATCGTTGAGCACATCAAGCAGCTCTTGCTTCAACTTGTGCATCTCATCTTTTTTGCTTAGTCGGTCAACTTCGATGTGAAACAGTGACTGTAAGATCCCACCCTGTCCATTGACATCAATCACTTGGCCTTTTTCATTGCGAGTGATTTGCGTCGGGTTGTTGAGCATTAAGTGACAGTTAAGATCCAGTCGGCTTAACGCCATTTTGATGGAATCAACCAAGAACGGACTATCAGGTACCACCACTTCTACGATGGTATGCGTTGATTGCCAACCGTGGCGACTGACCGTTGGGTTAAATACTCGAACCGAGACGTCGTCTGGTTTCTTCTCTTGAATATGATGCCAAAGACTAATAATCGCACCGTAAAGGTCAGACTCATTGCGTTGGATTAGGTCGTCCATAGACATGTTACTAAATAGGTGTTGAGCTAATTTAGTAACGAAAGGCTGGTGGGATAGCTCGAGTTTTTCCTGAATCAGTTGGTAAACTTTTTCAAGCAGAACCGGCACTACATTTTCACGCGCGGTCATATTCACACTCCACATTAGAATAGTTTTTTTGTAGGGGACACTTAGCAATAAATCTAGCTAGGAGACTCAATAACTAAGCATAGGTAATGCATGCGCTTATTGTAAAAGCAATATTGAAATTTAGTTAATAAAATTAACGAAGAATAGAGGTGAAATGTTTGATAATGTGATTAAGATTCGTGTTTAACTCACTGTTAAACTAGGTTCTTATAGTGATTCTAACTTAATAAATCGATGATTCTGGTCAGTTGTTAGTCTAAAGCGCCCTTTTAAACCTAACTGGCTGAGAAACGGCCGAAATTTAACCGCTGGTAATTGAATCCTCAGTCCTTGCTCTGTCACCACTTGAACAGCACTCGCCGCACCAGAATAGTGAGCTAAAAATGCCTGATAGCTAATATTGAGTGTGAAGTAATAGTAATTCATAGTTTGAACAAGATAGCTGGCATTGTGCCAGCTATCTCACGATCACGGTTATTCGTTTTCTAGTGCTTTTGACACTTTTTCAAATAGATCTTTTGCCAAATCCTCTAAACCTTGAAGGGCTTTGAGCTCTTGGCGAATTAACGCCTGACGATCACTATCGTACTTACCTAACTTGAGCAAAGGATCCACTAAGCGCGATGCCACTTGGGGATTGGTACTGTTCAACTCGCGTAGGATTTCGCCAGCAAAACGATAACCCGCGCCAGATTTATCATGGAAGTTCACTGGGTTCATACCAAGGAAAGAACCAATCAAGCTGCGTGTACGATTGGGGTTTTTAAGACTAAATGCTTCATGCTTCATCGTCTCTTTAACAACGTCCAATGCATTGGCAGCAGGGTTGCAGCCTTGTAGGATAAACCACTTATCCATAACGAGACCATCATGCTTCCACTTATCACTGTAATCTTGCATCAGTGCTTCACGGCAAGGCAATTGCGCTTGGTTGGCGGATGCCATCGCTGCAACTGTATCGGTCATGTTGTTCGACTCTTGGTATTGCTTCAATACCAAATCATTACCCTCTTGAGTATATGCCAGATACGCTAGACAGATATTGCGTAACGCACGCTGACCAATCGCCGCATGCTCGATGGTATACTCAGCTTGCTTCAAGCTATGATAAAGTGCACTCAACTCATCACATAGCTGTGTCGCAAGAATGACTTTTAACTGTTTGAGGACCTGAGCAATCGCATCAACGTCCACTTGCTTGTACCAACCAGACACTTCATTGTGGTTTGGTAATGACATGACTTCAGCGATAAACGCGGAATCTAATTCTGCATTAAGAAGCACACCACGGAAGGCATCAACAACCGCCTCAGGCAGTTCTACTTCTTTACCCGCCTGAACTCGCTCAACATTTTGACGAATGTATTTTGCCAGTAACATTTGGCTGGCATCCCAACGAGAAAATTCGTTACGAGCATTCACCATAAGGAACATCAGCTCACGGTCTGAATAATCGTACTCAAGCTTAACCGGTGCTGAGAATTCACGTAACAAAGAAGGCACTGGCTTTTCTGCCACATTCTCAAACACGAAGGTTTGTTTGTCGGCTTTCACATCCAGCACGTTTCCAACAGGCTCACCAGCAATGATCATTGGGATCACATCACCATTTGCTGCGTAAAGCTCGATATCGAATGGAATATGCAATGGTTGCTTTTCCGCTTGCTCGTGTGTTGGCTCGGTCGACTGCTCAACCGTTAACGCGTAAGTTTGTTTCTCGGCATCATATTGGCTACTCACACGAAGCGTTGGTGTACCCGACTGGCTGTACCACAAGCGGAACTGTGTTAAATCAACACCCGTTGCATCTTCCATGGCAGAGACAAAATCTTCACAAGTCGCAGCAGTACCGTCGTGACGCTCAAAGTAGAGCTTCATCCCTTTTTGGAAACCTTCTTCACCTAGTAAAGTATGATACATGCGAATAACTTCACTGCCTTTTTCATACACTGTTAGCGTGTAGAAGTTATTCATTTCAATCACTTTATCAGGGCGAATTGGATGAGACATTGGGCTAGCATCCTCCGCAAACTGCGGCCCACGAATGGTACGCACGTTCTGAATGCGATTCACTGCTCTAGAGCCAAGATCAGAAGAGAATTCTTGATCGCGGAAAACGGTTAGACCTTCCTTCAAGCTCAATTGGAACCAATCGCGACAAGTCACGCGGTTTCCTGTCCAGTTGTGGAAATACTCATGACCAATCACGCGCTCAATGCCGAGGTAATCTGCGTCAGTCGCGGTTTGAGAGTTGGCTAAAACAAACTTTGAGTTAAAGATATTGAGACCTTTGTTTTCCATCGCACCCATGTTGAAGAAATCAACGGCGACGATCATGTAGATATCTAGGTCATACTCGAGATCGAAACGTTCTTCATCCCATTTCATCGAATTGATCAGAGAAGTCATCGCATGTGGCGCACGATCTAAGTTTCCTTTGTCGACAAAGATTTCAAGATCTACGCTACGACCAGACTTGGTGACAAACTTATCACGAAGCACATCAAAGTCGCCTGCAACAAGAGCAAACAAGTATGCAGGTTTTGGATGCGGATCTTGCCATTGAACCCAATGACGGCCACCTTCCAGTTCTCCTTCTGCGATGCGGTTACCATTGCTCAGCAAATAAGGATATTGTGCTTTGTCGGCAATCACTTTTGTCTGGTAACGCGCTAAGACATCAGGGCGGTCTAAGTAATATGTGATGCGTCTAAAACCTTCAGCTTCACATTGTGTACAGAAAGCACCACCCGATTTATACAGGCCTTCCAACGCGGTGTTGGCTTCTGGATCGATTTCGGTCACGATGACAAGCTCAAACTCTGCTGGAAGATTCGAGAGAAGCAAGGAACTCTCTTTAACCTCAAACGCCGACCATGCTTCACCATTCACAGCAACAGAAATCAGTTTTAGAGCTTCACCGTCTAACTCAAGGACATCACTCTCACCCTGTTGCTTAACTTGAGAAACCGCCGTGACGACGGTGTTGTGATCGTAAAGATCAAAGGTTAAATCGATGTCGGTTATCGTATGCGAAGGCGCCTTGTAATCTTTACGATATTTAGCCTGTGGGGTTTGAGACATATCTATAAATCCTTGTACAGTGAATCAGAATGTGCCCGTCGTTATTTCATAATTGCTTTAAAGGTTTACGCTAACCGCAACTATCCACTTGTGCATCTGTGTGTCTGTTATTTCGGGCACAGATAAATTACCTCTGTTAGATGCGGTTTGGAAACGAATAAAACAAGGCTTGACGCAAAAAAAGAGAAGACTCGTTGAAAATCCTCTCTTTTCCGATGAAAAATCCATCAATATGTCTCTTTTACTGCCATTTAGACAGCCTCTATTAGGCCACTTGGGTTAACGTACTCGGTTAAGTACTGCGAGCATTTCCCCACTCTCTTCCTGTAACGTTAACTGATCTGTGTCTAAGACATAAGTTGTATCATGCTCACCATTTTCGTATAACAACACCAAATGATTTCCTTCGGTGTAGTAAACCCCTTTCTTGACCGACTCATCTCCATCCTCAGATGTCACCCTAAACATAAAGACAAAATCAGGCTGTAAAATTAAGTCCATTTTGTTTATCTGATTCGCGATCATCCCTTCTCCAGATAATTGCGCACTCGACCAAATACCCGCCAGTGCATTGGGTAAACCTTTGGTAAACGTCACGCCGTTGAGATTGAGCATATTGTGATTACTTTCATACTGATAGACTTGAGGCTCATCCGTATTGAGTCCTAATATGATGGTGTCTTCATTTGCGGTGTAGATCCCTTCCCAATGGTCAATGCTGTAGTCGCGTTTTTGGATATCGATTTGGAACTCATACTTAGAGTTTAACGTGAGCTTAATCGCCCTAAAGTCTTCACGACTGTCTTCAACATTCGGATTCACCAAATACCAATCGCCAAGTAATAAGGGGGTGTCAAAATAGGTTAAATCAGCGGATTTAGTGGACGTATCTTGAGCGTAAACCGAAGATAGCGTTAGCGCAGCGAGCAAAGTTAAGAGCCATTTCATTGTTCATCTCCACACTTGGGCTGTATGCCGTTTTCTTAAAGCTTAGGCATGGAGTCATCATATGGCGAATTTTTTTGACTTAAATCACATTATTGTTCAGAGAAAAATAACTTCATCTATACGTCATCTTTCCTTCACTTTGCTATGGGTTATGAATGAAAAAAGCGAGCTTTAATGCTCGCTTTTTATCATCACACCGTTTTTAGGACGGTTTTTTCAGCATGTCTACCATGATAGCAACAGATTCATCAAGATATGCATCTGGCGTTTCATAGTCTTTGGGTACATCGTCTAAAGTCTTAAACGCTTCTTTACCCGCTAATGCTTGGCGTTGATTGATGCGATCTAGGCGCTGCTTATCAGCCTGTTCAGATTCTTGCTTACGCACTTTTTCATTCAAAGAAAGCGTATTGTCGTCTTTCTCTGCTTTGTACTTCGCAATGTCTTCCGCAATAAACTTAAACTCTAGCTCGTTAGCGATCCGCTCATCGTGTTTTACACGCAACTGTTCAATCAAAGAATCATTACGTTGTAACACTTGATAATCCGCTTTCTCAATACTGTCCCAAGGTAGAGCATTATCTTCAACACTCTCACCTGTTTCTTCAGGATCAATCGCGGTAGGGAAAGGAATGTCTGGCACGACACCTTTATTTTGCGTGCTGCCTCCATCAATTCGATAGAATTTTTGGATGGTGTACTGAACATAACCGATTTCTTTGTCAAACAAATCATAGATATGATTCAGCGAGCGGTGCTGTTGTACGGTTCCTTTACCAAATGAGTTTTCACCAAGAATAATGGCGCGGCCATAGTCTTGTAGTGCAGCGGCGAAAATTTCAGAAGCAGATGCACTATAGCGATTAACCAACACCGTCATCGGGCCTGAATAACTGATTTGTCCATCCGTATCAGCGTTGACTTTCACTCGCCCATAACTGTCACGAACTTGAACCACAGGGCCCTTTTCAATAAACAAACCCGTGAGCGCAGTGGCTTCAGTTAATGCCCCACCACCATTGTTTCTCAAATCAACGATGATGCCGTCAACACCCTTACCTTTGAGATCAGTCAGCAGCTTATCGGTGTCGGCAGAAAGACCCACATAAAAACTCGGTACTTCTAGAACACCGATTTTTTTGCCATCTTTTTCAATCACCTCGGCCTTCACCGCTCGGTCTTCCAAGCGAATTTTGTCACGTACAATAGTGACAACGTAACTCTTAGAATCTTTACCTTCTGGCAGAACTTGTAGGTGAACTTTGGTTCCTTTAGGACCTTTAATCAACTGGACAACATCATCAAGACGCCAACCGATCACATCGACGATGTCTTTCTTATCTTGACCAACACCGATGATTCGGTCCCCCTCGCCTAACTGTTTACTTTTAGACGCAGGGCCACCAGCAACCAAAGAACGGATAACAGTGTAATCATCCGTCATCTGTAAAACAGCACCAATGCCTTCCAGTGACAAGTTCATCTCGGACTGGAATTGTTCAGCGTTTCTTGGCGAAAGATAGCTGGTATGAGGATCCACTTCGCGTGCAAACGCGTTCATGTAAAGTTGAAAAACGTCTTCGTTGCGCGTTTGAGTAATTCTCTTCATCGCGTTGTTATAACGTTTTTCTAGAATTTCTTTAATTTCTGGCCAATCTTTGCCAGTCAACTTGAGGTTCAGCGCATCGTATTTTACTCGCTGACGCCACAGTTCATTAAGCTCGGTTTGATCCTTTGGCCAAGCCGCATCAGTGCGATCGAGTTCAATCTCATCATCCGTATCAAAGGTGATTTCTTGATCGAGCAGTTTGAGAGCATAAGAGAATCGCTCAAAACGCTTTTTCATTGAGAGATTGTAAACATCAAACGCGATTTGATTGTTGCCTTCTTTGAGTTGGTCATCCAACTCTGTTGACCACTTTTCAAATGAATCAATGTCTGCTTGGGTGAAGATATTCTTATTGTAATCAAGCATTTCTATATAGCGATTAAACATCGCACGAGAGAAATCATCGTTGAAATTAAAATGCTTGTAATGAGAACGAGTAAAACGAGAAGTGACCCTTTTGCTTGCAGTTTCGTGTTGAACTTCAGGTGCAAGTAAAGGGAGATCTTTTTCTGATAGTTTGGCTTCTAGAGCCTGAGCTGACGCTGCTAGCCAAAGGCTAGCAGCAATCAGAGTCACTTTTGAACGGCATTTCATGCGTAGGAGTGTCTCCTTTATGCGCGAAGGTGCTCCGCTTTCACAACCATTTGAAGGCCGTTAGACAGTTGAACTCGCACATCATCCTTATTAATTTCTACGATAGTCGCAGCCATGTTTCCTTTACCCATGTTTACGTTAACCGCTTTACCAGTGATCAATTCATCTGCGTTTAGCGCACGTGTTTCCACAGGTTGTTTCGCAGGCTTTTGCGCCTGAGGTTTGTTAGCACGACGTTGCTGAGGTGCTTTTTTAGCTTTTGGCTTTGACTTCTCTTCGTCACGAGCTTTTTGAGCTTGTTCTTTACGGCGAGCTTGTACCTTAGCTTTGCTTTCCGCTAGCGTTGCTTTCGCATGTTCAACGTGTTCTTCTTCTAGTACACCACACTCGTTACCATCTAGGTCAACACGAGTTGCGCCTAGTTTAACGCCGTGTAGGTAACGCCAAGAAGAAGTGTATTGTCTTAACGCTGCTCGAAGCTGAGTCTTGCTTACTTTTTCATCTTCACTTAGACGTTCAGCAAGATCTTGAAAAATACCAATTTTAAGAGGTTTCGCTTCACCTTCTAAAGTAAAGCACTTAGGGAAACATTCAGCAATATATGCAATAACTTCTTTGCTGTTTTTTAACTTTTCAGTCATGAGTTGTCCTGGTTTGAGCGGCCTGCCCGCGAGCATTAAGATAAAAATATTCTCGTATTATAGAGAGATGCGGGCGAAAAACCACTCTCGTTACCCAATTTATGCGTTGTTCGCGTGTGAATTAAGCAGCTTTTCTACTTCTGCCATGAAAAATGTTAACCCTTGTTCATCAATTTCACTAAATCTACCTACACTTGGGCTATCAATATCCAGAACGCCAGCCAATTGCCCATTGATTGAGAATGGGATAACAATTTCTGAATTGCTCGCCGCATCGCAGGCAATATGTCCTTCAAACTCGTGCACATCATGCACTCGTTGAACAGTATAAGTTTGCGCTGCCGTTCCGCATACGCCCTTACCCATAGGAATTCGCACGCACGCTACTTTTCCCTGAAATGGCCCTAAAACCAACTCGTCTTCTCTATATAAGTAAAATCCAACCCAGTTGAGATCGGACATTCCCATGTTCAGCAACGCACTAATGTTTGAAAGATTGGCGATTAAGTCACGCTCTGATTCAATAAGTGCGACTGCTTGTTTGGTGAGTGTTTGGTAATGTTCTATGGTCATATAAAGCTTCCAATTGTTTATTGCACAGCTGAAGCGTGCATTAATAATTTCCTGAATTTACTTTGGAATAGAATCAACAGCCGCTAGAATGCTGACTCTAATATAAATAGGACTTATTCTCATTATAATGTTATCGACATCCGACACTATTAGCCGCTCCTGGCTTTTAACACAAGCAAAAAAACACAAATCTAAGCTTGTGTTTGCGAACCTCATTGCCATTGTTGCCACTTTGGTTAGCGTCCCTATTCCTCTACTCATGCCACTCATGGTTGACGAAGTGTTACTTGATCAACCTGGTAAAGGATTAGCAGCCATGAATACCCTATTGCCTCAAGCCTGGCAAACACCGACAGGGTATATCTTCTTGACTTTGTTACTGGTGATTCTGATGCGTATCACCAGCCAAGCATTAAACATTTTACAGAGCCGCCAGTTCACCTTGGTCTCAAAAACCATTACTTATCAAATGCGCGCTAAGATGATCGATAAACTCGGTCGCATCAGTATTCGTCAATATGAGACTCGAGGTAGCGGAGGCATCAACGCACACCTCATCACAGACATCGAGACCATTGACCAATTCATCGGCAGCACCTTAGCGAAGTTCGTGATTAGCTTGCTTACCGTCATCGGCACTGCAGGTGTTCTTCTGTGGCTGGAATGGCGACTTGGCTTGTTTATCCTCTTAGTCAACCCTATCGTTATTTACTTCTCTAGAAAACTAGGCAGCAAAGTTAAACATCTCAAAAAGCGTGAAAACCAAGCATTTGAGCAGTTTCAAAATCGCCTAGTTGAAACCCTTGATGGCATCTATCAATTGAGAGCAGCCAATAAGGAACGAGAGTTTCTCTCTGAGCTCAAACAGCAAGCTGATCAAGTCCGACTCAACGCAGACAAATATGCTTGGCAATCCGAAGCCGCGGGTAGAGTCTCCTTTTTGCTCTTTTTACTTGGTTTTGAGCTGTTTCGTGCCGTTGCGATGCTAATGGTACTCTTTAGTGATCTCACGATTGGCCAAATTTTTGCTGTTTTTGGTTATCTTTGGTTCATGCTGACTCCGGTTCAAGAACTGCTAGGTATCCAGTTTTCTTGGTATAGCGCGAAAGCGGCGCTTGCCCGCATCAACGCGCTTTTGGAACTGGAAGAAGAGTATAGACCTGAGTCGAAAGTCAATCCTTTCACTGATGGCAAAGAAATTGATGTTTCGGTCGAAAATGTCAGCTTCTCTTACAACAGTGAAACCACTGTATTAAATCAGTTGAATTTACGAATCCCTGCGGGAAAGAAAGTCGCTCTCGTTGGTGCAAGTGGTGGTGGAAAGTCCACATTAATTCAGCTGCTTATTGGTGTCTACCGACAAGACAGCGGAGTCATTCGTTACAATAATGAGTCCAGCGATGATATTGGTTTTGAGTTAATTCGTGAAAAAATTGCTGTTGTATTACAACAACCTATACTATTTAATGACAGCCTAAGGCATAATCTGACCCTTGGTGGCGACTATGACGAAAGCGCGCTGTGGCAAGCGTTGGAAATCGCTCAACTGCAAGATGTTATTTCGCAGTTAACTGCTGGGTTGGATACGCAAGTGGGCCGAAATGGGATACGTTTATCCGGAGGCCAAAGACAGCGTTTAGCTATTGCTCGCATGGTATTGAGTGATCCTCAATTTGTGATTTTGGATGAAGCAACCTCAGCGTTAGATACCGCAACCGAAGCGGCGCTCCATAGAGCGCTTAATGAATATTTGAAAGGAAAGACAACGCTTATCGTGGCACACCGATTGTCTGCGGTAAAACAAGCGGATTTGATCTATGTATTGGAAGATGGACAAGTTACACAAAGCGGGACACATACTGAGCTGGTTGAGCAAGATGGCTTGTATCAAACACTTTATGGCAGTGTCCAATCGCATGCCAGCTAGTGGCAGCACGTCCTCTATCGCCCATTTTGAGAGGTCGCAATGACCTCTCCTACTACTCATCAGCATCAAACCGAAATTGAAAAAGTCCGTTTGTGCCAAGGGTGCGAACTTCCCGTCGATGTGTTGCATGTTGCCAAAGGCCGCAGCGCATATTGCCCAAGGTGTGGTACCCAGCTCTATCGTGGTGGCAACCCAAGCCTTTCTGGTAACCTCGCCATCGCGATCACCTGCTTGATGCTGTTTATCCCTTCTCACTTTTTTAACTTTATCAGCATTCGACTTTTTGGCGTCATGATCCCTGCAACACTCCCATCCGGTATGTTGACCTTAATGGATGAAGGCTTTGTTGCTCTTTCACTGCTGATCATGTTTTGCAGCTCATTAGCCCCATTATTAGTGTGCAGTGCCGTGGTGACCGCTCATATGGCGCTGCATTATCGCTGGTTTCGAGTGCTCAAGTATTCACTGGAAATCGTGCAAAATCTTAAACACTGGATGATGCTGGATGTCTTCCTCGTCAGCATCGCCATCTCATGTTTTAAACTGCAAGACTATTCCGATATTTTCGTTGGGCCAGGCTTAATTGGCTTGCTCCTATTGCAACTTTTTAGTGTCTTGCTCATAACTCGCGTCAGTGTCAGGCGATATTGGGAAACATGGCATGCAGAGAGCCACTACTCGCTCGAAGAAAAGCATGTCCACTGCCACAGCTGTCACATGTCTCAACCCGAAGCAGAGCAATGCATTCGCTGCCATAGCCCTCTACACCATCGCAAACCGCACTCGTTACAAAAAACATGGGCCTATTTAATCGCAGCCACTGTCGCGATTTTCCCTGCCAACTTGATCCCTATTTCGATTCTAATCACTAATGGGCAACGGCTAGAAGATACGATTTTTTCGGGTGTTGCATCCTTAATTAAAAACGGCATGCATGGTATCGCCGTGATCATTTTTGTCGCCAGTATTGTGGTGCCCGTCGCTAAGATACTCGGTTTGACTTACATACTTTTGTGCATCCATTTCAAACGTACGATTTACCATCGGCAGAGAATGACGATTTACTTCTTTGTTAAATGGATTGGTAAATGGTCTGTGATGGATCTTTTTGTCATCTCGATCATGATGACCTTAGTCGATCGAGGTCAAATTCTCGATTTTACTCCCGGATATGGAGCGGTCGCATTTGGTATGGTGGTTGTGTTAACCATGTTGGCCGCAGAAAGTATTGACCCCCGATTAATCTGGGACAACTACTCAGATGCAAATAAAGATGAGTCATTGCATGAGCAAACAAAATAGTTCGCAAAAATCTTACACTCCTGATGTGCGAAAGAACAAAGGGATTTCTCCCCTTTGGATTTTGCCTATCTTAACCATGCTGCTTGCGGGATGGTTGGTCGCGAAGGCGATCCACGATGCAGGGCAACGAGTTCAAATTTACTTTTCTGACGCACAAGGATTGGTTGCAGGTCGTACAACGATTCGCTATCAAGGCTTAGAAGTTGGCATGGTGCGAGATATTAACCTCTCCAAAGACCTTTCTAATATCTACGTCGATGCCGATATTTATCCCGAAGCGACTCAGCTCCTCAACAAAAACACCCGTTTTTGGTTGGTAAAACCAACGGCCAGTCTCTCCGGTATTTCTGGTCTTGATGCTTTGGTTTCTGGTAACTACATCGCTATTCAACCCGGCAATGACGACGATGAAGCCGAAACCGTGTTTTATGCTCTTGATAGCGCGCCCACCGATATTCTTGCCGAAAAAGGGCTGACGATCACCTTACGTGCCCGCGATTTGGGTGGCGTCTCGATTGGTTCTAAAATTGTTTACAAGAAGATCCCTATCGGCGAAGTGTACAGTTACCGCTTAGCGGAAAACGGTAAATCGGTGACCATTCTTGCTCGAATTGACGATGAATATCGCCACATCATTAACCAGCAGAGCCGATTTTGGAACGTCAGTGGCATTGGGGCCAGCATTGGCTTTGAAGGTGTGGATGTACGTTTGGAAAGCATGAGCGCCTTATTTGGCGGCGCCATCGCGGTCGATTCGCCAGATGATGGTGAACCCGTGGAGAAAAATGCTCAGTTTCGTTTGTATCGCGACCTCAAAACCGCTGGCCGTGGGATTTCGGTACAAATCACCCTCCCCGATGGTCATAACATTAGCTCTAACGGCGCACCGATTATGTACCGAGGCATTGAAGTAGGTGAAATTACCAATCTTTCGCTTTCAGAAGGGCGTGAGGTGATTATTGCCAATGCCGCTATTCAACCCGCCTTTAGCGACATGCTGACAACAGGCAGTGATTTTGTATTAGAAGAAGCCAAAGTGTCGCTTTCTGGTGTCGAAAACATCAGCAATTTGGTTCGCGGTAACTTCCTTACCATCATTCCCGGTGACGGGGAAAAATCTCGCCGCTTTACTGCGATTAAAAAAGAGGAATATTCACAACAACAAGCTAAGTCCTTGTCTGTACGTCTCTTGTCCGACAGCTCGTACGGTCTCGATGCGGGTGCGAACATCCTTTACAAAGGGATTGTTGTTGGTTCGGTGATCAAAGTCGGCCTGTTGGACGAAAAAACAGCCCGTCAACCTGCCAATGAAGTGTATCTTGATGTCCTCATCGACAAACAATACGCCTATTTAATTCGCGCCAACAACCGCTTTTTCGTAACGGGCAGTGCAACCGCTGAGCTGACTGAATCTGGCCTGAGTGTCACTGTACCGCCCGCTAAACAGCTACTCACAGGCTCGATTAGCTTCGTCAGTGAAGGAAAAAACAACGCAAGTCCAACCTATCAGCTGTTCCAAAGTCGCTCACTTGCCGAGTTGGCAAAGTTCAATCAAACGGGCTCGCAAACATTGACCCTGTTTGCTGCAGAATTACCGCCGATTTCAAAAGGAAGCCCCCTTCTCTACCGTAACCTACCCGTCGGTAGCGTCTCGGACTTCGCCTTAGCCAACGGTGGCGTCGAAGTCACTATCAGCATCGAGAATCGTTATAAGCATCTCATCAATGATCAAACGGTGTTTTGGAACCGCTCGGGCGTCGAAGTGGACGCCAGCTTGGCCGGTGTGGCGATCAAAGCCGCTCCGCTTAAAACACTACTACAAGGTGGAATTGCTTTTGACACGGTTGCTGGCATTGAGAACAAAACTGGGCAGCATTGGAAACTCTATCCGGACCAAAACCAAGCGCGCAAATTTGGCCGAATTATTACACTCAGATCCGATGGAGGCCAATCCCTCAGCAAGGGAATGGCGATCCAATATCAAGGGGTCAAGGTGGGAGAAATTACGCTGGTGGCGCCTGATTTCAACAAAGGCATCGTAGAGGCATCAGCAAGAATTCTGCCAGAATACGTCGCCAATGTTGCTTTGCAAGGTTCGCATTTTTGGTTAGCGGAACCCAAAATTGGCCTAAATGGGGTAAAAAACATCGACGCCCTAATCAGCAAATACATCCAGGTAGAGCCAGGCAAAGGGAAAGCGGCATTCAGTTTTGAATTAGCCAATAAGCCACCTCATCCAACGGGAACTGTGTTTACACTACAAAGTGAGCATCGTGGCTCGGTCAGTGTTGGAACGCCGATTCTTTATCGCGATATGGAAGTGGGCAGCGTGACCGATGTCCAGCTTGGTAAGTTTGCTGATCGTGTTGTCTTTAGTATCGAGATTCAAAACGAATACGCTTATTTGGTCAGACAAAACAGCCTGTTTTGGAATGTGTCTGGCGTCGACGTTTCAATAGGCCTATCCGGTGCCAACATTAAAGCTGGCTCATTTGATAGCTTGGTTCGAGGTGGCATTGCCTTCGCAACCCCACCGCAAAAACAATTAGAGCCTATCGCGCAGCAAGGCCAAGCATTTTTCCTCTACGACAAAGCCGAGGAAGATTGGAAAAAGTGGCGAACGGCCATTCCTAAACCTTAGTGTGACTCTAAATGCAGCTTTCGGGCTGCATTTTTATTTTTGTCTGCTCGCCAATTCGTTTATCATTCCCCTCCCATATTGGCACCTGGAACCCTACTGTGCATTCAAACGTCTATCTGCCAGAAACCTTTCTGGAAAAAATCAAAACCATCCTACCTAGCGCCTTGAACATGGACGACTTTATCGCCTATTGTCAGCAGCCACTGCGTAAAAGTATCCGCGTCAACACGCTCAAGATCTCCGTTGATGCCTTTCTGACCATCGCGCAAGAGAAAGGTTGGACGCTTCACCCTGTTCCTTGGTGTGAAACCGGTTTTTGGATTGAGGCAGATGAAAGCAAAGTGCCGCTTGGCAACACGGCTGAGCATATGTGCGGTTTGTTCTATATTCAAGAAGCCAGCTCAATGATGCCAGTTAGCGCGCTCTTTCTGGGTGAAAACCAATTTGAATCGGTGCTGGATACCGCCGCGGCACCTGGCTCTAAAACCACACAAATCGCAGCATTAATGAACAACCAAGGCATTTTGGTCGCGAACGAGTATGCTGCAAGCCGAGTGAAAGTGCTTCACGCCAACATTGAACGTTGTGGTGTTCGAAATGCAGCATTGAGTAACTTTGATGGCCGCGTGTTTGGTGGTTGGCTACCGGAATCGTTTGACGCCGTGTTGCTTGACACCCCTTGTTCAGGTGAAGGCACCGTGCGTAAAGACGAAGATGCCATGAAAAACTGGTCCCAAGAATCTGTACTGGAAATTGCCGCGACACAAAAAGATTTGATCGAAAGTGCGTTTCAAGCGCTCAAACCGGGCGGTGTCATGGTTTACTCAACCTGCACATTGAGCGAAGAAGAAAACCAGCAAGTTTGTCACCATCTAAAACACACTTTTGGCGATGCAGTGGCGTTTGAAAGTTTGAGCTCGCTCTTTGATGGCGCAGAGAAAGCGCTAACAGAAGATGGGTTTCTGCATATTTTCCCGCAAGTGTACGACAGTGAAGGTTTCTTCGTCGCGCGTATTCGCAAACTGGCGTCGGTCAACAGTCCAGACGTCAACAAGAAAATGGGTAAGTTTCCATTTCAAAAAGCGAGTAAAAAAGAGAGCGCTTTGATTGAAAAATCCCTCTCTGATTCACTCGATATCAGTTTACCAGCGGACGGCACCATTTGGTTACGAGACAACGATGTTTGGCTCTTCCCTAATGCTTTAGAACCCATGCTGGGTGAACTGCGTTTCTCTCGCATGGGGATCAAGCTGGCTGAAAAGCACAAGAATGGCTATCGTTGGCAGCATCAGATTGCGACAACACTAGCCAGTGGCAATGAGAAAACCGTTGTGGACATCGACACCGATGCCGCACGCGAATGGTTTATGGGCCGCGATATCTACCCAGAAAACAGTGGCAAAGGCGAAGTTTTCGTTCGCTACCAAGGTGCAATTATTGGTTTGGGTAAGTGGGTAAGTAACAAAATTAAGAATGGATTACCGCGAGAATTAGTCAGAGATAAGAATTTGTTCTAAATCTAAGACTGCTTCCAGAATCAGCGCTGCGTGGGTCTTAGAACCAAGCAGCGCAGTAAGCCTGTACTACACTTAGGATCAGTTGGATGTGAAACCCAAGTAAGAATCTCCCCTTCTGTAACATTCTTACCACTCACATAGCAACACTGTTTAGCGCAGGCTCTTAAGAGCCATTTCCCCTAGGCCCACCGACGGAACCGATGGGCCTCTTTTTTTGCTGGCAAGAATGACCAGTGACTACTTCACCGCGCGAATACCATCTTTCTCAATGACGATCTTGCCTGCTTTAAACAAGCCGCCGATGGTTTTCTTGTACGTCCCTTTGCTAGTGCGAAAAGCCGTAAAAATTGCCTCTGGAGTCGACTTATCGTTAAGTGGCAAAAAGCCCCCTTTCTTTTCAAGTAACTCGAGGACTTTTTCAGAAAGGTCGTCCATTTTGGCAACGCCCACTTTTTGTAATGCAAGGTCAATTTTGCCATCTTCACGAACGTTTTTGATGTATCCCTTCAGTTTCTTGCCGATAAACAGCTTGCCAAAAACATCCGATGGAAAAATCATGCCCCAGTGTGAACCGTTCACAATCGCTTTGAAGCCCAACTGACTGCGCTCGGCAATGATCAGATCCACTTGCTCGTTGCGGGTGTAATTCGCCGGCGTTTTATCAAGCAGCTTATTGAATTTGGTGGTGCCGACGATGCGACCAGAGGCTTTATCGGTGTATACATACACGAGAATCGATTGACCAGCGGTAAAACGACTGCGTTGCTCACTGTATGGCACCAGCAGATCTTTCTCTTTGATGCCCCAGTTAACAAAAGCACCCGTGCTGTTGACCCCCTCAACCTTCATCAAGCCCCATTCGCCCACTTGTGCGATTGGCGTTTCAGTTGTAGCTGCCAATTGATTGTCGGAGTCAAAGTAAATAAAGACATCGATTTTAGCGCCGACGTCACAACCTTCTGGCACATGTTTGTTTGCCAGTAAAATGCTGCCGTAATCTTTTCCATCTAGGAATACACCAAAATCTGTGCGTTTAGTTACTTCTAAGTTGTTAATTTGACCAACTTTAATCATTGAATATATCTCACTGCAAATTTGCAGAGATTATACGTGATCTCTGCTATTCTTGCGCAAGTCTCAATACAATTATTTATCAAATAGGGTATTTCGTTGATTTCAGTCGATAAACAAGACTCCATCACCCTCAAGATCAGCCATATTATGGGGGCAAGTAAAAAACTCGATCTCGACTTCTACCTATTCGTTCCAGGAGAGCTTGGGCTAACGCCTGAAGTGCTCTCTGAATCTGAGTTTTACTATACCTCTGTGGTGCAAAAGCGTTCTTATTACAGTGACAAAACACTACTGCCTCTAGTACACAGCCGATTAGCACAGCGGGGGCGTTTATCCAACACTCAGTATCGTGTTAGCTTGAGTTTGTTTGCTTATCAATACGTTATTGCACTCGATAAAGCCGTGGCTAAACTGAATGAGCAATCCAGTGACGGCGTCACCGAAGATCAAGTCGATGAGGTGATTGAGATTTCTCTCGATATCCTCAAAAGACTGCGCCGCTCTATCCCGTATGAAGAGATTCTTAAGCGTTATTACGTCAACATCGACAACTATCTTTCTTGGTACACAGAACAAAAATTTCTTGCCTTAGTTGCCCACTTACCACGTGAAGGGGATTACAGCACCATCAAGGATCGCTTAATCACTCTCTGTGAAAAAGAGCAAGCACATCGAAAACTCAATAAGTACAACTCATCCAACGCAGCAGACGATGCAACGCGCATGACCAACAAAATGCGTTTACTGCGCCGCTTGATTGAGCACCCGATTGTGTTGAATGAAAAAACCACCTCACTAGGCAAGAACATCAAACGCATGATCAAAGGCTTGGCAACGGGTCTTGTGATGGTGTTTGTCACAACCACGGTCATTTCTGCGCGAGATTATCTTGGCGAAATTTCTGCGTCATTCATCGTCGCCATGTCGATCATTTATGCTTTACGTGAAATCTTTAAAGATGACTTACGTGACATGATGTGGCGTTGGATCCGCAAAGGTAAGCCGAAGTGGCGTCGTAAATACACCGACCCCACAACAGGGAAAGAGGTCGGCCACAAGTTGGAATGGTTAGATTACACCGTCATCAATAAACTGCCGGATCGCATTCAAGCCATTCGCAAACGACGTGTGGTTCAGCGTGAAGAGCAAATTCTTCACTACCACGCCAAAACGGAAATGTCGACGTCTCGCTTTTTGAGTGGCTATGAGCAAACACGCGAAACATTCAACATCAGTTTAAGACCATTTACACGTTTGATGGACAAAGGCAGCAATCGTATCTATCGGCTACAAGATGGGCAAGTCAGTCGCGAATCAGTGGAAAAACGCCATCTCTTTAATCTGATTGTGAAAGAAAACACCCACCAAGGTGAACCCGTTTACTACCGCTGGAAAATTGTCATGAATCGCTCGAAAATTGTTGCCATCGAGAAAATCGAACAACCTGAAACCTAGCGTTACGCCCTAGGCGTCACTTTTTTAATCGATAGGGTTAAATCAAATTCGGCCATCGGCTCATCCCCATGCAAGGTGGGACAAAGCGCGGTAATTCGAACATCTTGATTAACCCTTTCACCTGTTTGCATGGTTTGAGCCAGCATTTGGTCGATCAAAGGACCATCATGGCAAACAAAATGCACATCCGCCTCTGGCCTTTTTAGAAATTCCGCCTTTACGCCCTTAAACGCCAAGGAAATTTTCTCTCCTTGATTTTTGGCTTTGCTCATCGCCAAAAAACCACCTGCCACATCCGCACCAACGGCTAATGCACCGAAGTACATGCTATTCAGGTGATTCTTTGTTCGTTTTCTTAGGGGGATTTTCACTTCCACCATTTTTTCATCAATGGCAATGATTTTGGGGCGACACAACCATATCAGTGGGACTTTAGAAAACCCAAACATATTGAGATAAAGATTGGCTTTTTGTAGTGACGTAAGCATAGTGGCGTTTCCTCATAACTAGTCAGACCAGTTTCCTGCGCACAGCACCAGTTGTCAAAGAATTGTTAACAAAAATCATCAAGTCGCTGAGTCCATCACGAATTTATCCCCGCGATTCATCATCAATTCAGTGGAAAATGTTCATTAACTCCCTTTTCATTAAGGCTTTTATTTATTAACAGTTACTCATACTGTTTCACTTACGCTTATATTCATTTTAATTCACGCCAGCTTTACAGTTTGACACGTAAATAGATGGCTAAGAATCCCGTTAAATGGTTTATTCCTGTGGCTAATTCCGTTATCTTTACCGCTTCGTAATAAAATACAAAGCTATCACATGCCACTAAAAACAGATGAATTGAGAACCCAACCTTTGGGTCCAATGCCAACTCCCGCTGAGTTGAGCCAAGCCCATCCGATTACCGACGATGTGGCCGAGCGAATTGCGAAATCTCGCAGACAAATTGAAGATATTCTAACGGGTAAGGACAACCGCCTTTTGGTGATTGTCGGTCCTTGCTCTGTGCACGATACTGAAGCCGCGATTGATTACGCGACGCGTTTAAGCTCGATTCAAGAGCTGTATCGCGATGAGCTGTTCATCGTTATGCGCACCTACTTTGAAAAACCACGCACTGTGGTGGGCTGGAAAGGCCTCATTACCGACCCAAATCTGGATGGCTCTTACGCACTAGAAGCAGGCCTGCATAAAGCACGTAAGCTATTGCTCGATATCAACAAACTTGGCCTTGCCACCGCAACCGAGTTTCTTGACATGATCACCGGTCAATATATTGCTGATTTGATCACTTGGGGCGCGATTGGAGCTCGAACCACTGAATCGCAAATTCACCGTGAAATGGCGTCTGCACTCTCCTGCCCGGTTGGCTTTAAAAACGGCACCAACGGCAACGTGAAAATTGCGATTGACGCAATTCGCGCATCAAAAGCTTCGCATTACTTCTACTCTCCAGATAAAAATGGCCGCATGACCGTTTACCGCACCAGTGGTAACCCATATGGACATATTATTCTGCGTGGTGGTGATACAGGCCCTAACTTTGACGCAAAATCGGTTGAGTCTGCCTGTCAATCACTGGCTGAATTCGATTTGCCACAACGTTTGATCGTTGATTTCAGTCACGCTAACTGTGAAAAGCAACATCGTAAACAGCTCGATGTCGCGCAAGACATTTGTAACCAACTAAAAGCGGGCAGCACTTATATCGCAGGCATCATGGCAGAAAGCTTCATTACCGAAGGCAATCAGCCGATGACTGATCTTGATAACTTGACCTACGGCCAATCGATCACTGACCCTTGCCTAAGCTGGGAACACACAGCGCAAATGCTGGATATGCTTGCGACTGCTGTAAAAGAAAGCCGTTAAGATAATAACTATAGGAACTTAAACCATGCCGTCATTTGACATTGTTTCTGAAATCGATACCGTTGAACTACGCAACGCTGTAGACAACTCAAACCGTGAGCTTTCGACTCGTTTTGATTTTCGTAACGTGCAAGCTAGCTTTGAGCTAGTAGAGCAAACGGTAAAAGTCTCTGCTGAAGGTGACTTCCAGTTAAAGCAAATGCGCGATATTTTACGTGGTCACCTTGCTAAACGTGGCGTTGACGCAAACTCTATGGATGCGAAAACGGCTGAACAGACTGGTAAAAACTGGCATCAAGACATTGTTTTCCTGCAAGGCATTGAAACGCCAATGGCGAAAAAAATCGTTAAGCTGATTAAAGATGCCAAACTGAAAGTACAAGCTTCTATCCAAGGCGACAAAGTTCGCGTAACGGGTAAAAAACGCGACGATTTGCAAGAAGCTATTGCAGCAATTCGTGCCGCAGAACTTGGCCAACCGTTCCAGTTCAATAACTTCCGTGATTAATCGCGATATCGCGATCATATCCAACGAAAAAAGCCTCTGATGAGGCTTTTTGTTTATCTGCGACATAATAAACACTACGCAGAAAGGAAAAAAGAAAATGGACTCAGATGACTTTTACGCCATTTCTGCCACCGCGTTTGATGTCATATAACGCTTCATCGGCTTGAAATAAATAGGGTTCCCAATTTTGCTGCAATTCATGAGCCGAAGAGACACAAACCGCACCAATCGAAACCGTAACGGCGACAACCTCATCCGACGCGGCAATTTCAGTGCGCGAAATCGCTTCTTGCAGCCTAGTTAATGTCTGATGGGCCTGTTGGCAAGTTAGATTCAATACCAAAACAAACTCTTCTCCCCCCCATCGAAGCAGTAAGTCGTCACCGCGTGTACAGCAGCTAAGCATGTCGGCCACTTTTGACAGCACATCATCCCCCACTTGATGTCCATAGGTATCATTGATCTGTTTGAAATGATCGATATCAACTACGGCCAAGCATTTCGGCGTGTTCATGGTGTCTGACTTGTTGCTGATGCTTTGCCACCATTTATCCAGATAGCTGCGATTGTTGACCCGCGTGAGAGGATCAATCATAGATTGCGTCTCTAGTTGCACGTTTTGTTGCGTCAATGCTTGTTGTAAACGTTGGCTTGCTTTGAGCTTACGCCAAAGCAGATATGCGAGAAACGAGAATAGAGTTACGGCCAGCATATAGGCCCATTCACGTAATTTTTGCGCTTCCAGTTGGGTCAATTGCAAGGCGTTTTGCGCCTCAAGCAACATCAGCTCTTGCGAAGCGAGTTTTTCATCGAGCCGACCTCTGACAATCGCCACGTCAGAGTTAAACGATTCGGTGAGGTATTTTTGCTCTAACTGCGACGCGGTTTGATAAGTTTGCAGTGCAGACTTGAGATCACCCGAGTGCTGTTGAATTCGCGACAATGTTTTTAGCGCTTCGATGATCGCAATGGTCTCTTTATCTTCTTCAAACTGCTTCAATGCCAACTGGATATAGCTGGTGGCAGCTTTGAGTTCATTTTCGACAAGGAACACTTCCGCAAGAATGTCTTGGCAATGAGCAATTTGACTCTCAGTGCCGTTTTGCTGTGAAAATTTGAGACATTCTAAACCTGTTTCCATGGCGAGTTGCGTGTGCTCTTGCCTCAGCAATACTTCCGTCATGTTAACTAGGGTTTTAATTTTTAGATAGCTGGCCCCTGCCACACCGGCCTTTTCATATGCCAATCTGATGTTATTGAGCTCAGACTCTTTACGCCCCATGGCCCCATCAATCACACTGGCATTCGTGAGTAAGATGGCTTCAAACAAAGTGTTTTTGAAATGATTGGAGTCATAGAGCCGATTAGACTGACGATTGAACTGCTCCGCACGTTGCCAATCTTTGCTATCCATGTACACAGTGGAGATATTATTGAGCACCATAGAAGCCTGAAGCGGCTCTTCATTCTGTTCAAAAATCTCTAACGCACGATGATACTGATTCAGCGCCACCGTAAAATCGGTAAACTCATAGGCTACATTGCCGAGCCATTTTAGCGCGCGCCCTTCTAAAGACTGGTAGCCAAGCGCATCTGCCATCTCTTGCGCTTCAAGAAAATACGCCTCTGCTTGGCGAAACTGATTTTGGGTCATCAGCCCGCGACCTTGCGTTAACTTCGCTTCAGCCTTAATCCATTGCTGATCCGTTTGCTCTGCCAACTCAAGCACTTCGGGTAAGTTGGAGCTTTCTTTTCCTTCGTACTTAAAGAGATTGTTTTTAGCAAACAAATACAAGGCTTTGGCGTTATCACTGCCATTTTCTGGATAAACAAACGTTTTATTTGCCGTGATTTGTGGGTAGCGTAGCGAATCCACGTAGTACTGAAGGTAAATGTGATCTTGCTCGGAGATGAGCTCATCTAAGTAGAGATCGCAAGGTAAAGCATGAGGCTCGGCAAAAACCACAGTTGGAATGAGAGCAGAAAAAAGTGATATGAATAACGGTTTAACTTTTGATGACATTCGGCATTACTGACTCAGATTCGCTCTTCCTTGAATATGGGGTTATCGCAGTGCCACGTTATCAAAGAAACGCTGACGACAGAGCAAAACGATAAGGCAGAGCTATGAAAACCATCATTTCATAGCGCACACGGATAATAAACACACAAAAAACATGGTGATTGCGTTATATATAATTTCCAACTCTATAACGCAAGACATTCGTCACACAACCAATGCATTTCAGTTAAAAGTTCTGCTAATAAAGCCCTTTATTCTGGAAGACGCTCTCGCAGATATCGGGCAAATTTGGGTTTGCCGCTGTTAGTGAAACCATTGTGTCGATAAGTAACAGTCGCCCCAATAGCAGGGGGATTTTTGCGTTGTTCGTCGGTGAAACCACTACCGATATAGAACTCGGTACCATCATCGAGCCGGACCAACAATGCGCCTAGCATACCCATTAAACGGCCACTCCCTGGCTTATAACCAATGACCGTCGCTTCTGCATCACTGTACTTCTTCAGTTTCAGTAGATCACTGCCCCGCCCCGCTTGGTAGCGGCTGGTGATATTCCTAAGCATCACCCCTTCACCACTGACGCCCGTAATGGCATCCAGTTTTTCAAAAAGCTGTGCTTCGCTGACGATCGGTTTGTGCTCAACAAATTTGATGTGCCTTGCGTCGATGTTTTTCACTAAATCGATCAGGGTATAGTAGCGCTTTTGGTAATCACCCGCTGACTCTGGCAGGTCAAAAACCATAAAGTCAATCTGCTTCCAAGCATGCTCATCGGGCGTGGCGTCCAGCACTGTCTGCTGCACAATGTGAAAATTACCTCGTCCGGCCCATAACTCACCATCGAGCGCCATCGGTGGTAATGCTTCAATAAACCACGTCGGAGCATAAATTCGATTGCCATTGCGAGTAAGCAATTGAGTGCCAGTCCAATACCCCCGAATACCATCCAATTTTTCGCTATACCAATAATCGTTGATCTTCACGCCATGCCCATAAGTTTGTGCAAGCATCACCTCTGGTATTGGCAATGGCTCTTCCTCAGCCATCGCAGGGATGGCGACGAGAATCGCCATCGATAATATAGTCAAACGCATCCTGCTTCCCCTAATCCTTTCCTTTCTAGCGTTTTTTATCGCATTTCCCCGCCATGTTCACGTCCAGTATCAAGGTTCATAAATGATGTGCGACAGCACTCAGTAAAAATCGAAAAAGGGTTCTATTAATTACAATTTTTCCATGCTCTCAGACGTGTTTTCCTGATTCTCAAATTGAGAAAAAATCATTTCGATTTGAGAAGCCTAAAACACTCCAATCTATCCAATTGATTTTTATAGTGTAATTTTTGGCATACAACCTGCTCTTTGTTGAAGACACCCAACAGGAGAACGTCACATGGAACTCAGCACACTCGACCTCAATCAACAAACACTCACACTGTCTATCGTTGGTAATTTTGATGCCCACGGTAGCCGCCAAGCCCAAATTCACATTGATGAGTTGATCAACAACGATCGCCATACCGATATCGAAGTCGATATGAGTGGTGTTGAGTTTCTCGATTCATCAGGTATTGGGGCGATCGTTTATCTCTATAAAAGATTGGTTGAACGTGAACGCACCATGCGCATTGAAAACGTACGCGGCCAGCCACTCGAAATCATCAGCTTGCTGCGTATTGACCACGCGATTCCCGTTAACTCCAAGCAGTTTTAACCATAACAATAAAAATTCGTCGGAGGTTGGCATGCAAAAACACTTACTGTTTACAACGCTCTATTTCACCCTGCTCATCTCAGGTTGTGCAAGCTACCCTGAGCATGGCAGCGGTGGATTGGCAGAGAGTTATCAAAATATCAGTTATGAAAACGCCGACTTTTCTCCGGTCATGCCTGATGAACCTCTCGGTCCTGAACATGGCATGCGCTTCGATTGGCAACTGGCGAAATTGCACTTAGATTCGTTGATCCGCGAAGGCGCTAAATGGTGCTTTCCTGCCTCTGTGGTACAAGCCTTAGAGCTGCAAAATCGCATCGCTCGTGAATTGCAAGGCGGATTGCTGCTCGATGCGGCGAACGATTTGGTCATTCAACGTAAACGTCTGCATCAACTAGAACAGCAGCTCGACTACGTACTTTCACACACTCGATGCGTTCCCCCACGTGATGAAGACGCCTTCCGTTTTCAGTTGGATATCGTCAACGAGCTCTATGACATCCTCAATATTGACAATCAATTCGCGGTGAATTCCGCGGAAATTAATCCCAAATACATGGGCCACCTTGCCAAAGCGGCCAATATATTGCGCGAGCACACCGCGTTAACCCTCACCGTGACGGGCCACGCGGATGCCACCGGTAACGAGGCATACAACGAAAAACTGGCGATGGACAGAGCCGAGCAAGTCAAACGTTACTTAGCCATTTTCGGTTTGGATCCCAACCGCATCACCACCTATTCACTGGGAGAAAAACTGCCCTTGTTTGATGGTGAAAGTGCCGCCGTGCGCCTGACCAATCGCCGTGTGAGCATCGAAATTCAATCGCCAGCGAATACGGAGCCATCTCCCTATGCAGGAGGCGTACAATGAACATCGCAAAAAGCTATCTCGCTCTCATTCTTTTGCTGTTAATGATTGCGCCAATCCTAAGCCATGCTGCCGATGAGCGCGTGCAGGTGGGCGATCTAATCCAAATTAACCTACCTGGAGAAGAGAGCCTCAATCGCGGATTCCAAGTCGATAAACGTGGCCGAATCACTCTGCCAGAGATTGGCCCAATTTATGTTGCAGGTTATCAATCGGCACAATTGGAAAACGCGGTAAAACAGTCATTAGCCACCGTTTTTCGTGATGTGAGTAACCTCAGCGTGTTTGTCAAACAACAACAGATGCTGATTTCCGTACAAGGCTATGTCTCACAGCCGGGTGAATACACTTTGCCGCAAGGCGCAAGCGTTGAGATGGCTTTCCATGCGGCGGGGGGATTACGCTCTGGCGCTCAACTCGACAAAATGCAGTTAAAACGGGGCAGTGACCGTCGCGAGTTTAACTACAAACAATTTCTCGACTCTGGCAACGATGAGTTGTTACCACAGTTGATGTCGCTTGACGTGCTTTTCGTTCCCGCCTCTCCTTTAGTAGGCAACATTGAGCAGACGTTTGATCCTGCAAAACTGGCAGACAGTGGCGACAGCGCAGATTCTACCAAAGGCATCAAAGTGTTCGGTGAAGTGAACTCGCCGGGCTCGTTCAGTTACAAACCAGACACCAACTTGGTTGATATTTTGATGCGCTCAGGTGGGGTTACACGTTACGCTGGCGTAGAACAGATCCGAGTGATTTCCAACAATGAGCCCAAAGTATTCAATCTAAAAAAATACCTCGATAGCGGCGATTCTTCTCTTTTACCCGATATCGCCCCCGGCTCCACTGTGTTCGTTCCTCGTCAAGAAGAGGAGATTAAGTCCGGCTCCAACACCGTGTATATCATGGGCGAAGTGGCTCACCCCGGCGCGTATGAAGGCAAACCTGGGGCTACCTTTATGGACATTCTTGCCAATGCCGGCGGCCCCACACGATTTGCTGAGTCTCGTCAAATTCGTGTGCTTAAAGCGGATGGGCGCGTGATCCGATTTGATTTGACCGCACACACGGAAGGATTGGGCAAAACCAAGGTGCCACAAATCCAGCCCGGTGACGCCATTTTTGTCCCAGAAAAAACCGACATGAACGAGAAGTCCTGGCTTAAAGTGGCCCCCGATCGCGCCGTTGCTGTCATGGGCGAAGTGGTTCGTCCGGGTCGCATCGAGTGGTCCGACGAAATGGATTTGATGGATCTGCTGGCGCATGTCGGTGGCCCAACATTACGGGCTGACACAACGAAGATCGAAGTTGTCAACGGCGGCAAAATGCAAGTGTTTGACCTCGATGCTTTTATTCGCCAAGGTGCGCCAACGAAAGCCCTGCCTCGCATTGATGCAGGCGCGATCATTCGTGTGCACGATTTACCACAAGACCCATCCGACAACAAATCACAGTGGGTGAGACAAAGCTCAGATGCCTCGATTTATGTCTTTGGTCAAGTCAATGCGCCAGGGCGCTATCGCTTTACCAATGAAATGCACTTTCTTGACATTTTGTCTGCCGCTGACGGACCAACCAAAGATGCTGATATTCACAATATCCGCGTCACGCACCGAGATAAAAGCTACTCGCTGGTCAGCAAACTCAATCTCTCACTCTATTTTGAAACCGGAGATGAATCTCTTCTTCCTCACGTCAAGCCCGGAGACACCATCTACATTCCAGAGAAGGAGAAAAACTGGCTCGATACCAGCAAAGAATCAACCGTTCGAGTGCTAGGAGCGGTGAACAAACCGGGACGCTACGCCTTTAACGACAACATGACGATCCTCGATTTACTCGCGGAGGCTGGTGGACCAAGCTCAAGCGCTTATTTAGAGAAAATCAGCGTGGTTAATATGTCTTGCTGCCAAGGGCAGGCGCGCACCTTCGATCTCGTGAGTTTCAGCAAAACCGCGAATATTTACCACCTTCCCGTGATCCGTGCAGGCGACACGATTTATATTCCGAGCCGCGATGAAAGCTTGATTGAAAAAGCACGCGCAGGTTTGCGCGATGTGCTGCAAATCACCACCACCTTGGTATTAATAGGAGCATTATGATGATGATTCCCGCGACTCACGCCGAAATTGAACAGCTCTATCTCAAAGCAGAGCTTGAACAGATTCGCTCCATTTGTCTCACGGGCTGCAGCTCTGGTGACGGCGTCACCTCAATTGCGACTGCGCTGGCTGAACGATTCATTCTTGCGGGCCATCATACCTTGTATGTCGACCTCAATCTGTTTAAGCCCGCTTTTCACGATGTGCATAGCTTCGAGCACGAAGCGCAGCCAGGAATGCTCATCGAACACAATGAAACCCATCAAGTATTGGTCGGCGTGCCAGCGCCCACCCAGACGGCCGTTCAGCTTTCCTACAAAGATCCGGCCAACTTGTGCTCAGCCGTCAATAAATGGCAAAGCCACTATGAGCGCATCATTATTGATACCTCGCCGCTACTTAATCTCAATAAAGGAAATGTGCCAGCACAAAGCGTCGCCAGTGCGTGTGATGCCACCATTCTTGTCGCTTGCTATGGCAGTACAACAGAAAACCAAATTTTGCAGGCACAAAGTCTGCTCGATGCCCGATCCATTCATCTACTTGGCACCATTTTGAACATGAAAGATTCGCCAAGTTTTTCAGAAGAATTGGTCAGACAATTGAATAAATTCAAATTTCTTCCACTACGCTTAAGAAAGCGCTTAGAAAACTGGTTGTATAAAAACGAATTTTTGAATCTGCCCTATTGATTGGAGACTTGACGATGAAGCAATGGATACTGACCGCACTGCTCCTCTTTGCACCCATCAGTTGGTGTAAACCGCTGGTTTTTGGTGTGGTACCTCAGCAATCCGCCAGCCGTCTGGCCGACAATTGGACGCCAGTGATCAAAGCACTCAGCGAGGATATCGGGCTCGAGATTGTTTTTGCCACCGCCCCCGACATTCCGACGTTTGAAGCACGCCTCAATGAGGGCCATTACGACATCGCTTACATGAACCCTTATCACTATGTGGTGTTCCACCAGCAAGTTGGCTACCAAGCCATCGCCAAAGCCAAAGATACGTTGATTTATGGCTTAATTGTGGTGAATGCCAATGACGCCATTAACACCATTTCTCAGTTGAACGGACAAACATTGGCGTTTCCGTCACCAGCCGCTTTTGCTGCGACGATACTGACGCAAGGGTATTTAAACCAACAAGGTATTGAATATCAGCCCAAATACGTTTCATCCCACGACTCTGTCTATCTCAATGTAGCGCGTGGCTTATTACCTGCTGGCGGTGGCATTGCCAGAACACTGAACGCCGCTCCTGCCGATGTTCGTCAGCAATTAAAGATACTTTGGACCAGCGATGGCTACACGCCACACCCTATCGCCGTAAAACCGAACCTTGATGCAAACACCGTATTGGCGCTGCAAAACGCCCTGCTCAATCTCAATCAGCGCAACGGGAGAGAGTCATTGTTGAGCCCACTCAAGATTTCTGCGTTTGTCGCGGCGCAAGATTCTGATTGGAACGATATTCGCCAGCTCGATATTAAGTTACTGACGGACTAAAGGTATCTCGCCAGGAGGTCATTATGTCTTTTCGAATTAAAACCATCATCGGCATTGCCTGCATTGAAATCATCATGTTGATGCTGCTGGTTTTCAGTGCCATGAACTTCATGCGCCAATCAAATCAAGAGCAGTTTATTCAAAAAGCCAATGCCACCTCACAGATGTTTGCTCGTGCATCCAAAGATGCCCTACTTTCCCTCGATCTCGCCACTTTGGATGATTTGACTCAAGAAATCCTCTCTCTTCCAGACATCCTCTATGTGGATATCCGCAACAACGAGCAGCAACTGGCGTTTGCAGGTGCTTTGCCAAAAGTGAGTGCCGATTGGCAAGCCGATGACCACGTCAGCTTAGGCGATTTGGTGTTTGATGTGAGTGAAAAGATCACCGTCGATGGCCTAACCTATGGTGAAATTCGCATGGGTTTTAACACCACGGCGATTCAAACCGCGCTTGATGAAGCGAGCAAAGCCATCGTCCTTATCGCCGTATTAGAGATCATTCTTGTTGCTCTCTTTTCCTATTTTTTAGGGAGTTATCTCAGCCAAAATCTCTATCAACTCACTCGCGCGGCAGAGCGCGTTGCCAATGATGGCCCCGGCTTCCAACTTCAACTCAAGGCGAAAGATGAAATCGGCAAAGTGGCCGCCGCGTTTGACTCCATGTCGCATAATCTCGCCACCAGCTACCAAGAGCTTGAGCAAGCCCGGACCCAAGCTGAGCTCGCCAATGAATCGAAAAGCCGCTTTCTGGCCTCCATGTCTCATGAAATTCGCACGCCGATGAATGGAGTGCTTGGGCTACTCGGCATTTTGGGTGAAACCAAACTGGACAACCATCAGCAAAACCTTGTCCATACGGCGAAAGAATCTGGCGAGCTGCTGCTTTCCATCATCAACGACATTCTTGATTTCTCTCGCATGGAAGCCAATACGCTGATTCTTTACCCTCGCCCGTTTGAGCTAAAAAGCTGCGTTGAGGAAATCGTCAACAGCTTTGAACCCCTCGCCAAAACCAAAGGGTTGTACTTGTCTCTCACCTTCAACGATGAGTGTGACTACGTGGTGGTGGGTGACTCAAACCGCTATCGCCAAGTGCTGCTTAACTTGCTCGGCAACGCCGTCAAATTTACCCAAAAAGGAAGCGTGTCCCTTCATGTGACGACACAAAACGAAGGCGATAAGCTCTATATCCGCTGCGAGATCAACGACACCGGTATCGGTATTGCGCCCGATGCCATGGCCATTTTGTTCGAAGAGTTCACCATGGTCGATCAGGGCTATTCTCGGACTCGCGAAGGCTCGGGGCTTGGCCTTGCGATTTGTAAACGTCTTGCTCAATTGATGGAAGGTGAAATCAACGTTGAAAGCGAAGTGGGAAAAGGCTCTTGCTTTGTGTTTAGTGTGGAAATGCCACTGGCAGAACATGACACTGTCACGCAACAGGCTCAGCCTGACAATGATAGCGTCTGCACATTGCTTCAAGGCAAACGCATCTTGGTTGCGGAAGACAACACCGCGAATCAGATGGTGATTAAAGCCATGTTTGAGCGCCTTGGCGTGGCGATCGACTTAGCCAACGATGGTTATGAAGCGGTGAGCATGGCATCAAATCACCACTACGACATTATTTTTATGGATATTTCGATGCCCGGCAAAGATGGCATGCAAGCGTGCAAAGAGATTCGTCAATTGCCCGATGCCAAACAAGCAGCAACGCCCATTATTGCGCTTACCGCACACGCGCTATATGGCGATAAAGAGAAGTTTCTTCGCTCAGGCATGAATGGCTACCTCTCTAAGCCGCTACGTAGCCGTCATTTAATTGAGGAGTTGAACAAGATTTTAAGCGCATCCAATCACCACGATACTGCTAATAAGCCCCTTGAAACGGAGAAAACCAATCATATGCAGATCACCTTAACGTCAGAGAAAAACACCACCGCCCCATTGGTGGATGAATTGATCATTCAACAAATGATTCGTGACACCAGTGCTGAGGTGATGCCGATGCTCATTGAGCATTACATTGAAGAATCGGAGCGGCGCTTGGTGAAGATTGATCAGGCGATCGCTCACAGCGATTTTCAACAACTGGAGTTTGAGTTACACACGCTAGGCAGTTCATCACTGGCGCTGGGCAATCGACGCTTATCCAACCTGGCCAGAAAGCTTGAGCGGCTGTGCGTAGCAAAAGAGTATGACGCCGTAATGGAAGACGCGTCTGGTATTGCTCAGCTAGCACACGATTCGCTGTCTGCCCTAAACGATCGCAAACAACTTGGGTTTGTAGAGCCAAACTCAATTTAACGCGTTGAATATTGCTGTCCTAATACGAGATCGCACAACAACGATTTGAAGAAATTTCAATCAAAAATAGTCGCTTAACCCAGCAAAGCGCCACCCATGTGCTAAAACTATTATTAATATACGAGCAACAGACGGTGACATGGGTAAGGAGAAGAGATGCGAGCAAAAGTACTGTTAGTCGAGGATTCCACTTCACTTGCCATTTTATATAAGCAATACGTCAAAGATGAGCCCTATGACATTTTTCACGTAGAAACCGGACGTGACGCGATTCAGTTTATTGAGCGCAATACGCCTCAACTGGTGATTTTGGATCTCAAGTTGCCCGATATGTCCGGGGAAGATGTGCTCGACTGGATCAACCAAAACGATATTCCGACCGCGGTTATCATCGCCACCGCTCATGGCTCCGTTGACATCGCCGTCAGCTTAATGAACAAAGGGGCGGAAGATTTTCTCGAAAAGCCAATCAAAGCCGACCGTTTGAAAACATCCATTGCCGTTCATCTAAAACGCGCCAAGTTAGAGCATTTGGTTGAGAACATGCAATCTCGCTTCGACAGGCCACGTTATCATGGCTTTATCGGCGCGTGCCTGCCAATGCAGGCCGTTTATAAAACCATTGATTCCGTGGCACCAACCACCGCCAGTGTTTTTATCAACGGAGAGAGTGGCACAGGGAAAGAAGTGTGTGCTGAAGCGATCCACAAACAGAGCCTACGCAAAGAGCAGCCCTTTATCGCAATCAACTGTGGGGCGATTCCTCGTGACTTAATGGAAAGCGAAATCTTTGGTCACTTAAAAGGGGCGTTTACTGGAGCGACAACCGACCGCAAAGGTGCGGCAATGCTGGCCAACGGCGGCACGTTGTTTCTCGATGAATTGTGCGAAATGGAACTGGAGATGCAGAAAAAACTGCTGCGTTTTCTTCAGACTGGTACCTTCACCCCACTCGGCGGCAGTAAAGAAGTCAAGGTGGATGTGCGCATCATCTGCGCCACCAATCGCGATCCCCTCAAAGAGGTCGAAGAAGGCCGTTTTAGGGAAGATCTCTACTATCGTGTCCATGTGGTTCCCATTGAAATGCCGCCACTTAGAGAACGAGGTAATGACATTGTTGAGCTGGCCAATCACTTCCTCAAAACTTACGCCAAAGAAGACGGCAAAAAATTCAACTCAATCAGCAAAGAAGCTCAATCAATACTCAAAAAATACAACTGGCCGGGCAATGTTCGTCAGTTGCAAAACATCATTCGCAACATTGTCGTTCTCAACGATGACAACCAACTGAATGTGGAACATTTGCCGGCTCAGCTCACCACCAAACCGCAAACCGTCAAAGAACCCGCTAAACTCTCAACCCCACCTCAACCTACTCAAGCGGTCATACACGAGATGCACAACGGACATGAGGCGTTAAACCATCATTCGCTTGAGACGCAAACGTCCAAGGCCAACCCACTCGCCCACAATGCGTTCCACCATTCTGACGGCAGTATCCGTCCAATGTGGCAAATCGAACGCGAAGCGATTCAAAACGCCATCGCCTTTTGCGATGGCAACGTGATCAGTGCAGCGGTGATGTTGGAGCTAAGCCCCTCGACGGTGTATCGCAAAAAACAAGCGTGGGAGGCAGAAGAAAATGCCTGACGATAACAAAGCCGCACTCGGCAAAAAACGCACAGCCAAAAGTCATCGCGTCGGGAAAGAGATATGGCTGCTGCTCGACTCTCTCGTTTACGGAGGGATTGAAAGCCATGTGATTGAGCTCGCTTCGGCACTCAAGGCTCAGCATTATTCGGTACGTGTTTTATTAACCAACAAATATGTCCGTCGCCCTCTGATTATGCAGCAGCTCAGACAGCGAGGGATCCGCGTTAACTACATCTCTCAGTTATCCGGTAATCACCCCATGCCCATTATGCAGTTAGCCGTTGCGCTAAAGCGCTATCGGCCCATCGCCGTACATACCCATGGCTACAAAGCCAATATCTACGCGCGCTTAGCACGAATGATGAGCTTTCCGCATCTGCGTTTAGTCAGCACCTATCATGCAGGAGAAAGTAAAACGGGTAAGCTGTGGTTGTACGATTGGGTCGATCGCCTGACCAGCTTCATTAGCGATCATCGCTTTGCCGTCAGCGATGCTATTCTTCACTCTTTGCCTTTTTCTGGAGAGCGAATCAACAATTTTGTCCCGGTATCAGAGCTGGCAGAATCGCATCAGAATTGTTCGCAACACATCGGCTTCGTAGGCCGTTTGAGTTACGAAAAAGCCGCCGATCGTTTTGTCGAATTGGCGGAGCACTTTCCTTCCCTGACCTTCCATCTGTACGGTGACGGACCAGAACGCGAGCCGTTGGAGACCTTAGCGAACGACAACGTCGAGTTTTCTGGGTTTGTCAGTGACATGACGAAGGTTTGGCCTAAGATTTCCGTGTTGATCATCCCTTCTCGCTTTGAAGGCCTACCCATGGCAGCGTTAGAAGCCATGGCAAACGGCGTCGCTGTCATTGCGATGAATGTCGGCCAATTAGGCCAACTTATCGAACATGGTCAAAACGGTTTTATTGCACAAACAGAAGCAGATTTGGTGGCGCATTTGCAGCGTTGGTTGGAGATGCCGTCCGCGGAACAGCAACGCCTACTGTTTCAGGCGCGCGAGACCATAATGCAACACTATTCGCCTCAAGCTGTTTTGCCGCAAATTCTCTCGTCCTATCATATCGACAACGCTTTTCCCAATTTGAGAATCAAATTGACGCCTCACCATTAGCCAACAAGAAATGCTCGATTTTTCAGTGAGATAAATCGAGTATTTCTTTGGCACTGCCATTGCACTCCCTAGCTAACATGAGAATAAGTCGTGGATAGGGAATCACAATGACAACAAGAACACCCATTTTATTTGTCCACTATGGGGATAACTGGATCCGAGGCAGCGAGACAACGCTCATCCATCTACTGGCAACGTTAGACACCCAACAGTTTGAGCCTATCGTATGGTCAAATTGTCAGCCTCTGTTCGATCATCTCACTCAATGTGATATCACCACCTATCAAGACCCATTTTCGGTATTGGGTGTCATAGGGTCAAACAAGTTTAACCCCCTCAACACGATGAAATTGGTTGCCCGGGCGATCACCTTAATACAACGCCACCATGTTGCGCTTATCCACGTCAACAGTGGCGCGCCTTGCCAATGGATGAGTATTGCTGCACGACTTTGTCACTGCCCACTGCTGCTTCAACTCCATGGCGACTACCCACTCCGCGAGCGCTTTTTAATGGGCTTTCATCTCGCCGATAAAATTGTTTGCGTAAGTAACGCCATTAGCCAAGCAATGCAAAGTGAAGGGCTCACCCAGCCTCAGTTGAGTGTGGTGCACAACGGCGTGGGTTTGCCTTCCTCATCACTTGACACTTCCCTCAAAACTCAACTTTCGATTCCACGCCAAGCCTTTACCTTCATCACGATTGGCTCCTTGATCGCGAGAAAAGGCGTGGATCGTTTGCTCAAGGCGCTCTATCTGCTGAAAAAAAATGGCGAGAAAGCCCATTTAGTGATCATTGGTGACGGCCCTGAACGTATCACCCTTAAACACTTGAGCGAGACATTGGGATTAAGCGAGCAAGTGCACTGGTTAGGCGAAAAAGCCAACGCCGCCATATGGCTGAAATCCGATGCGGATGCCTTTGTTAGCGGCGCTTACCAAGAGGCGTTTGGATTGGTGATAGCAGAAGCCATGATGGCGGAGTTGCCTGTGATTGCCCCACGCACTGGAGGCATTCCCGAATTCGTTTCTCATAACCGAAATGGGCTTCTGTATCACAACAGCGGCGTATTTTCACTGGTGCAAGCCATGCAAACGCTGATGCTGAATCCGGTGCTGAGTCACAAGCTCAAACAAACTGCTTACGTGGATGCGCATGAAAACCTGACGATTCAGTGCAACACCCAAACGTTGCAAGCGCATTATCTCGCCTTGATGAAGCGCGACCAACCCGCCCCTCAATGGCGTGCGATGCTGCGTCCCCTTCTTTACTTCTTTCGTCGTAAGGAGCTGCTGTCATGAAACAGAACGTGTTAATTTTTGATCCCATTAGCTATCTAGGCGGGTCTAAAATCGCCACACAAGAGATGCTGCACGTCGCCAAACAGCGCTCAATCCATTTCTATATCGTCACCGCTAATCGCGATAACTGGCAAAGCGCATTGGCTCATGGCAATTGTTCAGTCTATTCATACCCGACGATAGCCATGTTGCTCGCGGAACAAGGGTTAAAGTACTGGCTACTGCAAGCCTATCATTGGTTGGTTTTGCTGGTGATCACTTTGCGTTTGCCTAAGATCCATCGGCTCATGGGCATTTCTGGCCCAGGGCTTGATATGCCACTTTATCTTTTCAAACTCATGTTCAAAACACCGATTACTCAAGTGATTCATGGCAAAGTGGCGCGGTCGCGTTCAATTGGCCATTGCCTCTCGGTAGCGGAAAAGGTGTTTTATCTGCCTTGTGCGAAAAAAAGCCTCTTCGGGGCGCTGTGTCGCTACTACGAAAAAACAGCCCCCTCAATGGCCAACACAGACCGAGCTAGAATGGTGTTTGAGCGCAACAACTTTGTCCCTTTTACCAATGGATTAAGTGCAGAGCAGTGGCCAACAGAGTGCGATGCACAATCGGATCAACTCTTTTGGGCGGCGTCATTACTCAAATGGAAGGGGCTTGATTTGCTGGTTGAGGCATTAAAAATTCATCCTCAAGACATCGACTGCCACGTTTGCTATATCCAACCTCAGCAGACTCAACTGGCGGTAAGTGAACCGGATCTCACCCTCACGCGCTGCCATTGGTATCAACAGCCAAGCCATCTTGATCATATCCGCTCACAGTGTTCGATCTTTATTTCCACCAGCCAAAATGAGCCTTTTGGCTTATCCATTCTCGAAGCTCTGGCTGCGGGTCTGTGTGTGATCATCCCCGACGATGGTGCTTTCTGGGCTGAAAAACTGACAGATGGCGAACACTGCATTAAATACCAACCCAATAGTGCAAAAGATTTGCGGCAGAAAATTGAGCTGCTGCTCGCCTCACCCTGTAACCGTCAACGTTTATCACGCAATGGCAGAACCTTAGCCAAGCTCTATCGTTCCGATCTTTGTTACCAGCCAATCATCGATTCATTAGGGGGAAAACTCACACGCAATGTCATCCCACTTAGCCGTACTCGACAAAAAGGTGCGCTATGAGATTACAACAACTGCGCTACTCCCGTTCACTGCAAAATATGTCACTGTTTGGCGTGGCTCTGATTTTACAAAAAGGCGCGGCACTGTTGATGCTGCCCATTATGGCGCACTATCTTTCCACCACTCAGTTGGGCACGTTGGAGCTATTGGCGTCCATTGGCACCTTTTCCGCGCTGATGGTTTCGCTCTCCTTGCATGAAGTGCTTTACCGTTTCGCAGCCCCCTGTGAATCGATGAATGAGAAAAAGCAGGTGGTGAATCAGGTCTACTCGCTCGCAGCGATCATCGCGCTGACGTTTTTCTTACTCGCTTTCGCCATCGTCCAAAACATCGCGTGGAATGGAGAACTCAACAGCATCACACTGTCACTTCTGTTCGCCTGCATCAGCCTTGAATGTTTGATTGCCATCGGCACCGCTTGGTTAAGAATTCAAGATGACAAAGCCAAAGCGCTGGTCACGATAACGCTGAGTGCGCTCGTTCTCCAGCTCTCTTGTGTATTGCTGGTGCTGCACTATCGGCCGAGTGTCACTGGACTATTGCTTTGCAGCTTACTCAGCGCACTTTATCAATGCGTAGCGCTGCACTGGCTAAATCGCTATCGGATCGCTTCCATCTCATCGGCGCAGCTTAAGCGCTGGTTGCACTACGCCGCACCGCTGATGCTCTCCGCATTGCTGGCTTTTACGTTAAATGGGGCAGAAAGATGGTTTATTGGTGGGTTTTCTTCTCTTGCTCAATTGGGTATTTACGCGATTGCCGCGAAATTTTCGCTCGCCTTGTGTATTTTGGTGCAGCCTTTTGG
Organism: Vibrio sp. CCUG 15886; assembly: GCF_028570825.1. NCBI lineage: Bacteria > Pseudomonadati > Pseudomonadota > Gammaproteobacteria > Vibrionales > Vibrionaceae > Vibrio > Vibrio sp. CCUG 15886. The sequence goes on from NZ_JAQQBT010000007.1 coordinate 139,700, forward strand.
CATGTGGTGGATGCCAAAACGTTTCGAATGCCTTGCCCACTCAGGCGAGACGAAAGCCGTCAAGATCAGTCAATGTGGGCTGGTGTATATCTCACTGCTTGCGGTCGCGGTATTTGCAATTGCAAAAGTGTTTGTTCTCTACGCCTTACCCAGCAGCTTTGCTTCTGCGATCACCTTTTTAGCATTGCTCATCCCAGCGGCGATGTTCAAAGAAAGTTATGAGCTAGTGAATCTCGGCCTACTCTATCGTCATCAAACTCGGCAGTTGCTGATACTGAATCTGGTCTGTGCGCTGTTGGCCGTGAGTTTGTTTTGGGGGCTGTCATCCTTTGGCGTGGTCGGTGTCTGCTTTGCCCTTGCGATCACGCAAGGTGTGCGAGCTATTGGCGTGATGGTGTTAAGCCAACGAGCCTTTGCTCTTCCATGGCAGTTTTTCCGTCTGGCGATGATTTTTCTCTGCGCGTTAATTGGCGTTGGCGCACTCTATTTCGCAAGCGACTGGCTAACGGGGGCTGTTTCAATCTTACTCTGCTTGGGCGTGATCATCGTGTTGGCATGGCCGATTCTGCACTTTCAATCCACCCCACGAGAATCCACCCAACAAGGCTTGCAGGCAGCACCGTCATTGAACGCCCATGAGGAGGCGTTATGACCGTCACCCCTCGCTACCCACATCTGGCGTTTGTGCTGACACTTTGTATGGTGGTGGCGCTGGTATGGGCTTGGCAACCCAACCCACTTGTGGTGGTAGCGCTTTGCTTACTCCCTATCGCAACGCTTTATGTGCTCAATCAAACCTTTTGGTTGGTACTGTTGTTTGTGGTGTTCTCTTTTTTTCGTATCCATGAAGCCATTCCACAGCTCTATTCTCTGAAAATTCCCTTATTGCTTTCATTTGGCGCTTTGGCGGCATTGGGCTGGCATCTTATCATTACACGACAGTTGAAGCCCTACTGGCACCCTGTGATGAACTGGTTAGTCGCCTTTTGGCTTGTGGTTGTCATTGGTCTTTTCTTTGCAGGCAATCGAGGAGTGGCATTTGGCGCTTTTTCCAGTGTCTACTGGAAAATCATGGTGATGACCTTAGCCATCATGTGGCTCGTCACCAGCGCTAAACATCTCAACATTATTTCGATTACCATCACGCTCTCTGGCTTACTGATTGGTTGCGTGGCACTGAGTAACGCCATGCAAGGGATTGGCCTAGTGGAAGGCTCACGAGTGACCATCGGGCGCGATCTGGGTTCTATGCTTGGTGATCCAAACGACCTGGCGTTAGTGCTGATGTTTCCATTTGCGTTTAGCGTTAGCTTAAGTTTTCATCGCAGAACCCACGTGGCGGTGCGCCTTCTCGCGGGCGTGACGTGTGCGATCCTTTTCCTGGCACTACTGGAAACACAAAGCCGTGGTGGGTTGCTCGGTGCCATGGCGGTTCTGGGTTACTTCGCCAACAAAACCATTCGCAATAAAACGGTGCTGATCCTCCTTGGGTGTGTGGCCAGTTTGCTTCTCTATGCGGTGGCGGGGATATCCGATCGCGCTTCTGGCGGCTCAGCCGAAGAAGGCATTGATGCTTCAGCCATGGGGCGACTCTACGCTTGGGAGGCCGCTTTCAAAATGGCATTGGCCCATCCTTTACTTGGCGTCGGGTTACAAAACTTTTACTACAACTATTTCTTCTACAGCCCGCACTGGGATGGGCTCAATCACGCCGTACACAGCACTTGGTTTGGCGTACTTGCCGAAACAGGGTTTGTTGGCCTAACTCTGTTTCTTGGTCTCATTGTTTGCTTAATCAAAACCTCTTTGCACTCTATTCGGCAAATTCACTGCCAAAAACCGACCGCCATTGATATTGCCGCCAACGCGGTCTTTGCCGGGCTTTTGGGAACGATCGTCTCCGGTACTTTTCTCACCCAAGGGTTTACTTGGCCAATTTATATTCTTACCGCCCTCACTATCGCCATCAGCCACATCATTAAAATTGATTCTCAAAATGAGAATGCCTAAACACCAACGCAGCAGCAAACGCTAAGCTATTGAATTATCGATAATCTCCAAGTGGCATAGTTGTTGATACAAAAGCTTAGAGAACAAATAACATTCAATGTTCGGTAGGAGGCGTTATGTTGGTGAATAAATCACAACTCGGAGTCAAACCAGATAGCGAGAAAAACACGAAAACCTTTCAAGGAAGCGACGTAAAATCTTGGCTCAAACATCATCCCAATCCTCTTATGCGAGCGCTTTTTCGCACACTCAAACAGATCCGTTGTGCCAACTTACCCACACCACATTTTTACAATGCCTTGCTCTACCGTTTGATGGTGTTGCTTCGCCAATCAAGCGACTATGTGTATCGCACCTTCATCACCACGCCAGCATTCAAAGGCAGGGTCAAGGCATGCGGCAAACAGCTCTACTTGTATGGCGGATTACCGCTCATCACCAACAATGTTCGTATCTCCATGGGCGATGACTGTAACCTTTCCGGTCAAGCAACCATCACAGGCTGCAGCTCTGTCAAAGAGCCTCGATTGAACATCGGCAATCGTGTCTCGATTGGCTGGCAAACCACCATCGCGGTGGGCGACCTGATCACGATTGAAGACGACGTCGCGATCGCCGGACGCTGCATGTTTTTTGGTTATTCAGGCCACCCCTTAGATCCCAAACGTCGTGCCGCGGGTGAAGGCGATGATCCCAGCCAGATTCGCCCAATTACCCTACAACGCGGCAGCTGGATTGGCAGCAACGTGATGATCATGGCGGGCGTCACCGTCGGAGCTGGCAGTGTGATCGCCGCAGGCAGTGTGGTGACACATTCTATTCCTGAAGGTGTGATCGCAGGCGGTAATCCCGCCCACGTGATTCGTTCATTGAACATACCTCGTTGAGGAGAGCATCATGAATGACATGATTGTTTTTGCTGAAGACTTTGGAGGGCTGCCCTCTTCAACGCAGCACATCGTGCGACAGCTCGCTAAGCGCCATCGCGTTTTGTGGGTCAATTCGATTGGCCTTCGTCAACCCAAGTGGAGTTTAAAAGACGCCAAACGTCTTTTGGCCAAACTGTTTGCCATCGCGTTACAAAAACGTCAGCCCTTTGTCGAAAACGATGGGAATGGCGAAAACGGCGAAAATAGCGAAACGTTTGATGAGCCTAATACGGTTTCAAGCAACATCGAGATCGTCTCTTTCCTGACCATTCCTGCCCCCTCCAGTCGCTGGGCTCGCTGGTTGGCGAAAAGGATGCTGACGCTACAGTTACAACGAAAACTCAAACAATTACGAATGCACGATCCGATCTTTTGGACTTCACTGCCAACGGCCGCCGATTTACTCGACAGTTTTCCGCTGTTTCGCTCGGTCTATTATTGTGGTGATGATTTTGCATCGCTGGCTGGCGTGGATCATCACACGGTGAGCCAGCATGAAACAAAACTCGCACAGCGTTGCGACTGCATATTGGTGGCCAGCCAGCGTTTGTTGGAAAAATTCCCGGCGCAGAAAACCTTCTTACTCCCTCATGGCGTCGATCTTGAACTCTTTACTCGCCCAGCCCATCGCGCCGATGATTTGCCCACAGGCTTTACCCATTTATGCGGTTTTTATGGCTCACTCTCTCAATGGCTGGATTACCCCTTAATTGAACGCGTTGCCTCTCAGCTTCCACACTGGGGCTTTGTGTTCATTGGCCCCTGTGAATTTGATAGTAATCCGTTACCCAAGTTGCCAAATGTGATTTATCTCGGGAAGAAAGCGCACCATGCACTGCCTCGGTATTCACAACATTGGGATGTCAGTTGGTTACCCTTTGTCATCAATCAGCAAATCAAATACTGCAATCCATTAAAGTTATTGGAATATTTGGCGGCAGGCACGCCTGTACTGAGTAAAAACTTTCCCGCAGTAGAGAAGTTTTATAGCCATCTTTGGTTGGCTGAAAACGCACAAGAAATGGTGACGCAACTGCTCACATTGCAAAGTCAGCCCAAAACACGCCATCCACTCGATAAGCAGCTAAGCCAGCAAAGCTGGGAAGCGCGCGCTCGTTACGTTGAACATTTGGTGGAACAGCTATGATGGGATTAAAACTGCGCCTCTATTCCATATTGGTGGCCGCATGGCGACGTCGATACGTCATTGTGACGCCCATTGTGATTTTGCCGATCGTCGGTGCGTTGATTGGAATGACGGCGACGCCGATTTATCGCTCGCACACCAGCATGCTCATCCAAGAAACCGCCAAAATGAATCCGTTTCTTGAAGATATTGCCGTCTCCACCATGCTCAAAGATCGCCTAAGTGCCCTCAGCACCTTGCTAAAAAGCCGCCATGTACTCTATTCCGTGGCCAAACAAGAGGGGCTGATTGATGACAACATGACCACCGCCGAGCAGGATCGCATCATTCATCAACTCGCTGGAAAGCTCAACGTTCAGCAGTTAGGCAAAGATTTTATCCAGATTGAACTGGTCGCCAACTCGCCCAAAGGCATGGCCTCACTGCTCTCGGCAGTCAGCGATCAATTTATCGACCAACTGTTGGCTCCAGAGCGTTCGTCCATCCGCGATTCCAGCGAATTTCTCACCGTGCATATTGAAAAACGTCAGCAAGAGCTGTTCGCGGCTGAACAAGCGTTGGCTGACTTTCAAAACCAATATTCTGCCGACACACCAGCGATGCAAGCGCAGAACTTAACGCGCTTGGCTTCTCTTAAACAGAGCCTTGCAGAGAAAGAAGCCGAGCTTGCTGGTGTGGAAAAAACCTTAGGTTCGCTTGACCAACAATTGTCGAAAACCAACCCTGTGATTGGCAAAATTGAAGAACAAATTATCACCATCCGCAGTGAACTGGCCTTGCTAAGTGCCAAGTACACCGATCAGCACAGCTTTGTTCAAGCCAAAATGCGCGAGCTTTCGCGCTTGGAACAAGAGCGGCATCAACTGCTGAGTAACCGCAGTGTCACGCTCAATAGCGCTCAACTATGGGATATCGCCAGTAGCACCATCAGCGATACCAATGACAGCCAGCCGCTTTTGGTCACTCAGTTGCAGCAGTTGCAGGTGATACGAGGCCGTTATGAAGCACTGAACGAAGAAACCCTCAGCCTCGCAAACATGATTGGCGAGCTGGAACAAAAAGCCAATCACTTCGGCAATACCGCGAAAGACATCACACGGCTGGAGCGCGACGTCACAGTGAAGCGCCAACTGTATGAAGAATTGGTTCAGCGTTATGAAATGGCGCAACTGACAGGCTCATTAGGCATCTTTGAGCAAAATAAACGTGTGAAAGTGATTGATGTCCCCTACACGCCATCTTCCACCGCCAACTTACCTGTGATTCTCTTCGTGCTGGCAGGGCTATTTGGCGGCATCGCGCTCGGTGCGGGCATGGCGATCTTCTTTGAGATTTTTGATTCAACCATACGCAGTCAACAACAGTTACGCAGCCTCATCAATGTGCCCGTTTTAACGGTGATTCCTCGTATTCGCGCCCCGCGTAACTGATCCCACTGAATATCACGCCTCGCCCACCACAGCATCCGCTTTGGTGGGCATTTTTTAATCGCTCGTCAAAGCGATTCTCAATATGAGAACACTACAGCCAATCGATATAACTCCATGTTTTAATTCAACTAAATCATTGGCACACAACCTGCTAAATCCCTTAAGCACTACGCGACGCTTTACGTTAATCAGTTGAAATGGGGATAGGACATGAACAAAGACAAGCCGAGAAAAACCATTTTTCATGTTGTTCAACATCTCGCTCCCGGCGGCTTAGAAACGCTCGTTCTGGACATGATGAACGTCTGCTCGACGGATCACGATGTCTACATCATTAGCCTAGAGGGCACAAAGCAAGATGCGGTACTGCATTGGCCTAAGCTGCGCAAGTACGCTCGCCAATGTGTCTTTCTCGACAAAGGGGCGGGTATCCGCGTTCAGACCATTCACTATCTCGTTAAGCTGTTTCGCCAGTTCTCACCCGATGTGGTTCATACCCATCATATTGGTCCGTTACTGTATGGAGGGCTCGCGGCTCGTTTAAGCGGCGTTGCTTGCCGCATTCATACTGAGCATGACGGTTGGCACCTTACCCAGACCAAAAACGCGTTATTGCAAACATGGGCGTTAAAACTGGTTCAGCCCATCTTGGTGGCTGACGCGACCGAAGTAAAACTGAGCATTGAACAACATCTGCATCGTGAAAACATCATTACCATTAAAAACGGCATTGATTGCGATTACTTTGCCCCTGCGGATAAAATTTGGGCTCGTAAGCAGTTAGATCTGCCATTGGACAAGCGTATTGTCGGTTGTGCAGGAAGGTTGGAATCGGTGAAAGGTCAGCAGTGGCTGATACAAGCGCTGCCCATGCTGCCTCACGATGTACACTTGGCGATTGCTGGTCATGGTTCTTTACGCCAAGAGTTAGAGCGTTTGGTGTTTACCATGCAACTGCAAGATCGCGTGACGTTTCTTGGCCTTTGCTGCACGATGCCGACTTTTTATCAATCGCTTGATCTTTTCTGCTTACCGTCACTCAACGAAGGCTTTCCTCTTTCGACGCTAGAAGCGCAAGCGTGCAACGTTCCGGTGGTTGCCACCAGCGTAGGCGGCACCCACGAAACCTTATGCCCCCATTTAAGTCGGCTCTGCCCTCCTGCTGACGCCGCTGCGTTAGCGCAAGAAATCAATGCGTTATTGGTCATGGACCGATCTGCTTTTGCCCACACTTTGCGTGATTTTGTCGTTCGTCATCATAATATTCGTCACATGGTGGCGCAGTACAACCAATTGGCATTAGGAGCATCTCTATGATGGCAACATTGAGTTTCTTTGAGTGGATGATGGCGGGCATTTTTGCAACATCAGCCAGCTTGATTGTTTACCACCACGTCGGCTATCCGGTTTTACTTAAATGGATGGCCGGACGAAAAAAACAGGCGTCGAACCTGAGTTCAAACACTCTCCAACGCCATTATCTCGTGCAGCAAAAAGACAAGATGTTACCCAGCATTACGATTGTTATTCCTGCCTATAACGAAGCGCATTGGATCGCCGACAAAATACGTAACCTTGCGAGCCTAGATTATCCAGCCGACAAGCTACGCGTGGTCATCGCATGTGATGGATGCACCGACAACACCGTTGATATTGCTCAAGACACCATCCAGGAAGCGATTTGTTCCGAGATGCTGTTCGAAATTCACGACTATCCCGTCAACCGAGGTAAGGTGGCGGTGATTAATGACGAAGTTGCTCAAATCAGTAGCGAGATTACGGCGCTCAGTGACGTCTCAGCATTGATTTCCGTCGATGCATTGCTGCTGGCCGCCGCGCATTTTGAACAGCAAGAAACTGGCGTGGTCAACGCCAGCTATCGCATTTGGTGCCATGAAAATTCGGCAGAGAATGCCTATTGGCAGTATCAAACTCGCATCAAGGCGACAGAGTCTTCAATCGGTTCAAGTATTGGTTCACACGGCGCCTTCTATCTTTTTCGCACTAAGTTATTTACACCCCTGAGCAGCAATACCATTAACGATGATTTCATTTTGCCAATGAGCATCGTGAAACAAGGTCATAAAGCAGACTATGAGACGGAAATGGTGGCACTTGAGCTTGAACGCAGCGAGCTTCAACAAGATTATGCGCGCCGTTTACGCATTTCTGCGGGCAACATGCAACAATTGATCGCATTGGCGGCGTTACTCAATCCAAAATTTGGGGGAACCGCTTTTACCTTCTTTTCTGGCAAAGGGCTCAGACTGCTTACCCCTTACTTAATGCTGCTGTGTTTGATCACGTCATTGTGGCTGATGCAGCATGTCATTTTTGCCGCGTTATTGGGTTTACAGTTGGCCATCTATCTCGGTGCGATGCTTGGCCACTGCTGGCCGACTGCGGCCAAATTCAAACCAATCAGACTGATCCACTACCTCGTCACAGGCCACCTTGCCAATTTACTCGGCGGCTTGCGCTATCTGCTGGGTAAAGAAAATGGACACTGGACTCGAGTTCATCACGATGGAGAACGCTCATGAAACGTAACGGCTTATTTGAATCGCACATCTTTCGAGCAAAACGTCTGTTCGACCTAGTGTTTGCCTCGTTAGCATTGCTCGTGACCTTGCCTCTCTTTCCTCTGATTGCACTGGCAATCAAAGCCACCTCGAAAGGCAACATCATCTATAAACAGTTGCGTGTCGGACGCTCGACCCCCGAGAAAATGGAACTGTTCGAGATCATGAAGTTTCGCACTATGTACTGCGATGCAGAATCACGCTCTGGCGCAGTGTGGGCAACGGAAAACGACCCAAGAATTACCCCTGTGGGCCGATTTTTACGCAAAACGCGCCTAGATGAATTGCCGCAGCTATTTAATGTTTTAAAAGGTGAGATGTCTCTGATTGGCCCAAGACCTGAGAGACCCGATTTTTATCAGCGCCTTGAACAAGAGATCCCCTATTTTGCCGATCGCACCTATGGGGTTTTACCCGGAATAACAGGGCTTGCACAAATCAATCAAGGCTACGACACCAGTATTGAAGATGTTCGCCGAAAAGTGGGGTTTGATCATAGCTATGCGTTGAGCCTCAATTCCTTCTCTAACTGGCTGCAGACAGACATAGCCATTATCGTCAAAACCATCATTGTGATGGTGGATGGACGAGGTCGTTGAGCTAGTTTTGCCAGCGCTGACGCATCTTTTCTATCGTCTGTGCTGGCACATCATGAATCGAGCCATATTCACCTGTGCAGACAAGAATCTCCACGCTGAAACCATGGCGCTCTGCAAAACGCAAGTAAGACTTCATTTCCCAGTGCTGAACAAAGGTATTGCTCACAATCACCGCTCTGCCCTGTTTGAGGTATTGGCACACTTTGTTTAAACACCAACGATGGGCTTGCTCTAAGCGCGTTGGGTCAAATTGATAGCGGCCTTGCTGATCGACAAAATACATGTCTGTCTCGAGATGAACGGCATGCGTTTGCTTCGCAAGTTGTTGCGCCAGCGTACTTTTACCAGAACCTGGTAATCCGCGAATGAGTGTCAATTTGGCTTGTTGAGACATAGCGAGTAGAGATACAGAGAGTAGAAATAAAGCATAAGGCGGACATATTATCAGTTTTTGTCGCGGTATTCTCGTTAACAAACAGAGAGCGTGCCGCTGTGAAGTTCATTTGGGGTTATGGAAATAAACGCGTGCCTTCAGTGTGGCTAAACGCGCTTGGCTGCGCGCCAATATTTCCTGCTGCTGCGCTGCGTTCGATTGCGTCCAGCCTAAGATCTCGTTTAGGTGCCGACCGCAACCTAAACAGACATCTTCCTCATTCAAACAACAGTGCCGAATGCATGGATTATCGAATCGTCGCTCTTCCATATCCGCGCCACCTCAATTGCAAACCTCACTAAAGTATCGTTCAATTTTGGCACCACGTCTTTTTCATCCACCAGTTCGAGCTAAGCCATTGCTCAAATAGTGTCTCAATGCTCAATAAAAGTGTGATCAATGGCTGCACTTTAAAAGATAGCGTCTCCTCATGCCTTGTATTTCAGTATGTGGCCCCAATAACATGTGCAAGCGAGATAAAACAAATGCTTTGTCTACTTGAGTAAAAGTAGCTTATCCAACGATTTTTGATTCACCGCAATGCGGTGCTTCGCTAGCCAGATTTAGTATTACGCTTCATTTTAGAAGCCATTTTCAAAGGTAAATTTTATGTCTGATGCACCTACTACCGTTGAATACGCAGTAGAAACTGTTCAACCTGTTGTTGAATCTACAGGTTCAGTTTGGGGTTATGTGATTGGCGGTATCGCGGTTGTCGCGCTGATCGGCTATTTCGGCTTCAAAAAGCTCAACAAGCCTGCTTTCATCATCAAGCAAATGCGTCGACGCAACCAAAAAGAGATGAAAAAACAAGGTATCGAAAGCGCAGAAGCCATGGTCGACCTTGATCTTCTTTTAGATGCCGTTGAGGAATACGCAACAGAGAAACAGATGAGTGGTACTCAGATGGTGCAACTGCTTGCGCCTATGAATGACAAGTCAAAGATCAAATCTGCGACGGATTTGTACAACTCAATGGCGTACATTGCTAAGAGCATTGATAACGTCTCACTTGCAAAATCCCTACAAGGCAAAGGCAAACAAGCGCGCTCAAGCTCTGCGCTTATGGCCGGCCTACTTAAACGTGCAGGTGTTTAAGCGACGCCTTATTCGTCAATAAACGAATCACAAAGACAAAAAGGCATCTTGTTAGATGCCTTTTCTATTTAATGAGAGCGCAAAACAATTCCACTACTGCATAGAATGTAAGCCGATCATATTGCCTTCCGAATCCTGCACTAACGAGATAAAGCCGTACTCGCCGATGGCCATTTTCGCTTGAACGACAACGCCACCATGTTGCGTTGCTCTCTCCTGTTCAACCGCACAGTCTTCACAAGAAAAGTACACCAGCGTACCGCCTGCTCCGGCGCTAATACCGTCCATTTTCACTAATGCTCCACTTGCGCCATAGCTTTCCATATCCGATGGGAAGAACCACATTTCTATATCTGTTCCTGTCGGATCCATCATTTGTTCAAACGTGACTTGAAAAACCGATTGATAAAAATGTTTGGCTCTCTCTACATCATCAACATAAATCTCAAACCAACCGATGGGATTCTTATCCATTTTGCCTCCTACACGTTGTTATGTTCGCCATAACACTAGTCGATGAGGACCTAATTGCCAGTTTTCTACGTCTTAATAATGAGCATCCCGCCTATTACATTCATACATTCACTTAAACTAATATAACCATCAACAAAGCGCTGCTTAGAACAATTACGCTCGCTATGAACATTGCAATTGAACATTGTTTTATTAATTGTTAAGGTCGCCTTCTCGATTCACCATCTTCATAGAAAGTACAATGAAAAGAAAAACATTGACCACAGTAGCACTGCTACTGACCCTTAGCGCAGCTGCACACGCAAACTCTTTTGGCAAATACTCTTACATCGGTGTCGGTCTGCAATACAGCGAGCAGAAGAATGACAGTCTAGGATCATTTCTAGGCTCTGAGTTCGATGGTAAAGGCTCAAGAGATCTTTTTGGTGTTAACTTCACTGGTAGCTATTCACCCGTTACCATGGATGCTTATGTCAAATACGAGTTTGAAGGTACCACATCAGGAAATACCGACATCTCCAGCTCGTTTGCTGGCTTAGGCGGTTACAACAATTTCAATACCACTTCGCTTTTCTACACAGTTGGTGTCAGTAAATACGACGTAGAGCGTGAATACAGCTCCCGTGAAGGTTCTGCGAGGTTCCGAGAGTTTGGCCCGGCAGCCGATCTCGGCGTGAGTTTCCAGCTTGCGCCCTTTTTAGCCCTCACGCCAAGATATCGAATTTCTTATCTTGACCAAGATGTAATGAATGACTTCAAACTCACTGGGCAGTTTATGTTTGGATCGACTTTCTCGTTAGAGGTATCAGCAGGCTACAATACCTACCGAGATTCTGAACAGTTTAATGGGCAAACCGCGGTAAAATTTGCTTTTTAGCGGCAAGATCCAACGCACTCTTCGCACGCGAAAGACAAAAAAAGAGCACCTCGATGGGTGCTCTCTCATTATGAAACCTAGCCGTTATAGCCCGCCTTCCTGCTGAGCTTGCTTTACTAATGCCTGACGTTGAGTTTCCTTATCTGTTACCACTTTATTTTCCTTTTCCTGAGTTTGTTCAACAGCTTGTGGAACAAATACAAAGTACTTATTAATAGTCATCTTAAGAACCTCGGTTGTAATTTAAATCACCTTCCCGGTAAGCATTTAACAACATCGACTCACAAACGAATCGACTCCATGTTGGCGGTTTCAAAAAATAGAGGATGTTTAAATATTAAACATCCTCCATATGCACGCTAATTATAGGATGAGTTCAGGGGCGTAGATAGACAAAGTGAGACTTTTGACAACATTTTTACGAAATACCGCCTTTCATGTTGAATAAAAACACTACCTTCATCAAAGATGTACACTTTTTGAGATTTATTTAGCCGACATTTTATGTATCCATCCCCACCAACTGACATTGTAGGCAGAGACAAACAGAAACCATTGGAGGTTCTTATGCAACAGAAACTCGGTCATGTCATGTCATTCAGCAGAATGTTCTCTTTCGTCGCTTTTCTTACCGCAACGTTTGCGTGGATATTGAGTATGTATGCTCTGTTTACGGTTTCTATCGTTGCTTTAGTTGTGAGCTTATTGCTCTACCTTCGCGACAAGTTCATCGAAAAATACCATTCCAGCACATCCAAAGAAAAGCGTGCGTAAGCTTGTTCATTAGCTTTAAAAGTCATTCAAGAAAAAAGGATGTCACTTGGACATCCTTTTGCGTTTTATTGGTTTACTAACGATCTATTAAACGTCGTAAGTCGTCGACGCTGTGTTACCGCCGGTACCGGTCCAGTTGGTGTGGAAGAACTCACCACGCTCACGGTCGATACGCTCATAAGTGTGAGCACCGAAGTAGTCACGTTGTGCTTGCAGTAGGTTTGCAGGTAGACGCGCAGTTGTGTAACCGTCTAGGAACGTCAGTGCAGACGTTGTACATGGCATTGGAATGCCCGCTTCTAGCGACTTCGCCGCCACTTTACGCCATGCCACTAGGCTGTTTTGTAGGATGCCTTTGAAGTAGTCATCAGAACCTAGGAACGCAAGATCTGGGTTCGCTTCGTACGCATCACGGATATTGCCTAGGAACGCAGAACGGATGATACAACCACCGCGCCACATGAGTGCCACGTTGCCGTAGTTGAGATCCCAACCATTTTCATTAGACGCTTCACGCATCAGCATAAAGCCTTGAGCGTAAGAGATAATCTTAGATGCTAGAAGCGCTTGACGAAGTGCGTCAACCCACTCTTTCTTGTCGCCTTCCACTGGAGTAATGGTCTTGCCAAATAGCTTCTCAGCTTCAACACGTTGATCTTTCAGTGCCGATAGGCAGCGAGAGAATACTGACTCAGAGATAAGCGTTAGAGGAATACCAAGATCCAGTGCGTTGATGCCTGTCCATTTACCAGTACCTTTTTGGCCAGCCGTGTCGAGGATCTTTTCTACTAGTGGCTCGCCATCTTCGTCTTTGTAGCCAAGGATGTCAGCGGTGATTTCGACTAGGTAGCTGTCTAGCTCAGTCTTGTTCCAATCTGCGAAAACGGCTTGCATCTCGTCTGCAGACATACCAAGGCCATCTTTCATGAATTGGTACGCTTCGGTGATCAACTGCATGTCGCCGTATTCGATGCCGTTGTGGACCATTTTAACAAAGTGACCTGCACCATCGTTACCCACCCAGTCACAGCAAGGCTCGCCAGCGTCAGTTTTTGCAGAGATACCTTGGAAGATAGGCTTAACCGCTTCCCATGCTTCAGGAGCGCCGCCTGGCATAATAGAAGGGCCGAAACGTGCGCCCTCTTCACCACCAGAGACACCAGTACCGATGAAGTGGATGCCTTTTTCGCGCAGCGCCGCTACACGACGGTTTGTATCTGGGTAGTTCGTGTTACCACCGTCAATGATGATGTCGCCTTTATCAAGAAGCGGTACAAGTGCATCAATAAACTGGTCCACTACCGCGCCAGCACGAACCATCAGCATCACTTTGCGTGGTGTTTCCAGTTTCTCAACCAGTTCCTCAAGTGAGTATGCGCCAATGATGTTAGTGCCTTTCGCTGGGCCTTCTAGGAACTCATCTACTTTCGCCGCAGTACGGTTGTGAGCCACCACTTTAAAGCCGTGGTCGTTCATGTTCAGGATAAGGTTTTGACCCATTACTGCTAGGCCAATTACACCGATATCACCTTTCATTGTTTCTCTCCAATATATTTCTTTCTGCGACGGTTAAGCGATTTTCGCTGCTGCGTCTAAATCTAAATACCATTCCGTCAGCCCTGCTTTCGCATGAATTTTTGCTGCCGGGTAAGGAAGTTCTTCCGCTGGATTGCTGTTGATCTCTTCAACAATGTCCGCTTTACCTGCACCCAGTACTAAGTAGCTAATGCGTTTAGCCGCTTCCAGTACACGTGCCGTTTTCGAAACGCGAATTTGTCCAGACTCCGGATGAGAAGCCAATACTGACAGGTTCTCATCGTCATAATTCGTTTGACCTGGGAAAAGCGACGCGGTGTGACCATCTGCGCCAACACCAAGCAAAATCCAATCGAACACAGGTGTGCCGTTATCGGTTGGAATCACGTCTGCCATTTCTTTTGCGAAACGTGCCGCTTCCACTTCTGGTTGCTCTTCACCACGGATGCGGTGGATGTTTTCCGCAGGAATGCTCACTTGGCTCAATTCTCTTAGTTTAGAGAATAAAAGGGCATTCGCTTCACCGTAGTTGCTCTCAGCATCGTCTGGTGCCACGCAGCGTTCATCGCCCCACCAAAAATGAAGATTTTGCCACTGAATGGAGGTTGCGTACGTTTCTGATGCCAAAAGCTTAAACAGCATTTTAGGCGTGCTTCCACCAGAAAGTGAGATATGAACAGGTCGGCCCATTTCGCTAAACGCTTTCATGTCGTTTGCTAGGCTTTCTACTACCTGCTCTGCTGTTTGGTAGATCTTGTGATTGATCATAGTTCGCAGTAGTCCGTATCTGTTAGGTTTTTGCATGGGAAACGCCACGCGCGATCGTCACGCTGCAGCAAATCGTCTGACTCTTTTGGCCCCCAAGTACCGCAGGCATAACCAAAGAGTGCTTGTGGATCTTGCTTGAAATCGAGGATAGGTTGAACGTATTTCCAACACGCTTCTACCGCATCGCTGCGAGCAAACAGCGTTGCATCGCCGTTTAACGCATCAAGAAGCAGACGCTCATAGGCGGTTAGCATTTGCGTCTCTTGCAACGAAGCATAATGGAAGTTCATCTTCACTTCTTTGGCTTTAAAGCCTGCACCGGGTTCTTTCAAACCGAAGCTCATTTGAATGCCTTCATCAGGCTGAATACGAATGATCAGTTTGTTTTCTGGAGCGTTTTGGCCAAATACCGGATGCGGTGTTTGTTTGAAGTGGATAACCACTTCTGTCACGCGAGTTGGAAGACGCTTACCCGTGCGCACGTAGAATGGTACGCCATTCCAACGCCAGTTATTGATGTACGCTTTAAGACCAATGTAAGTCTCGGTACGAGAATCGTCCGCTACGCCGTTTTCTTCACGGTAGCCAAGCAGATGTTGTCCGCGCACGTCTGATGCGGTGTATTGACCCAAAACTAGGTTGTTGCGCAGATCATCTTCCTCAAGTGGTTTTAAACACTGAAGAACTTTCACTACTTCATCGCGCATGGAATCGGCATTAATTTGTGCCGGCGGTTCCATGCCCACCATCACCAACACTTGCAGTAGATGGTTTTGGAACATATCGCGCACAGCGCCAGAGCCGTCGTAATAACCGCCACGCTCTTCCACGCCAAGGAATTCAGCACCTGTGATTTCCACATAATCAATGAAGTTGCGGTTCCACAGAGGTTCAAACATGGCGTTAGAGAAACGGAAAACAAGTAAGTTTTGTACGGTCTCTTTTCCAAGGTAGTGGTCGATGCGATAGATCTGATGCTCTTGGAAGCAATCGTGTATTTCTTTGTCGAGCTGACGTGCCGAAGCCAAATCATAACCAAACGGTTTTTCAATGATCAGACGTTTCCAACCATCCTCTTCACTATTAAGACCGTGATGAGCAAGGCTTGCAGGAATGACACTGTAAAGGCTTGGCGGTGTGGCAAGATAAAACAGTGTATTACGTTGTTCGAACTGGTATTGAGCGGCCAATTCGTCTAAACGTACAACCAACTTCGCGTAGTCTTGTGTGTCTGACGTGTTGATGGCTTGATAGTGAAGATGGTCGATAAATGAATCCAGAATAGCTGGTTCCGTTTTCTCCATTTCCTGAAGAGAGCGCTTTAACTTTTCGCGATAAGATTCATCGCTGTATTCAGTGCGGCTGACACCTAAAATAGCAAAGTTTTCTGGTAGCTGCTTACTTGCGTAGAGGTGGTATAAAGCAGGGATCAACTTGCGATATGTTAAATCACCTGAAGCACCAAAAATTACGATGCTGCTGTTTTCTGGTATTACCATCATCTTTCCCTTAAAAACGAGGTACTTGTTGTGTGCCTGGATACGGCTTAAAGGATGAGCCCACCCTATCAGTGACACCTAAAAATTGATAATCGGCCCTGCCTATTCCACTAATAGACAAAACCTGACAAAACAGTGAGTGTGGGTTGGTAATAAGAATGATTTGCCCGACACGGGGGCGTATTGTCTACGACAATTTGACATACATCAATAGTTAGAATCGCAATCGTTTAAATTATGACTCAAAAATGACATATCCACTTGTTATTTAAAGATTATTTAATTTAAAACTGATTAGACCAGTTTAATCGAAATGTGGGCAAATAATCAGCAAATATCCGCCCAAATGTAATCCATTGCACGATAAGTAACAAAAACACCGCTCACATATTAAATTTGCCGCATAACCAGCAAATTAACGATGAACTTTGCGATACGTTCGTTCAGGGCGACCGACCGTACCGTAATTCAAATCTGCAGCAAGCTCACCTGAGCTGATCAAATATTCAAGATAGCGCCTTGCCGTGGTGCGACTGGCCCCAATTTGCTCCCCCGCTTCATCGGCAGTATAGGAAACCTCGCCTTGAAATAAGGTTCGAATTTTATCAAGGGTAACCCCATCGATACCTTTGGGTAGCCGATTGGATAAGCTTTCCTGCGTACTGCTTGCTTGCAGCATTTTATCCACCAAGCCTTGATTAAGGTCGGACACGGTTCCCAACTGCACTCGTTGCGCACGGTATTTGTTCAAAGCACTTTCCAGCCGCGGAAACATCACGGGTTTTAACAAATAGTCCACCACACCGCCACGCATTGCGGTTTGTAGCGTTTCCACATCTCTTGCTGCGGTAATCAAAATAACGTCACAATGACGATTGCTGCCGCGAATTTGATTGAGGATCTCCAACCCACTGCCATCAGGAAGGTAAACATCGAGCAAAACCAAATCAGGCTCGAACACGGACAACTGCATTTCGGCTTCGGCTTGTGTGGTCGCAATGCCAATCACCTCGAAACCATCCATTTGCTGCAAATACTTATGATGAAGCTGAGCAATCGCCATATCATCTTCAATTATCATCACTCGGGTATCGGCATTCATCTTTGTTCTTCCTTGGGTAAATAGACCGTCATTCTTGTGCCAAATTTGTCATTCTCAGCCATCTCTATCGAGCCGCCATAACGTGCGGCTAATTGATTGACTAAGTAGAGCCCAACACCCCGAGTGCTGGTCGCTTTGCTCGAGATCCCTTTCTCAAGCAGCTGCTCGGTGGAAAATTGTTTGGGCAAACCACAACCTTGATCCTGCACTTCAAGAATCACTTCCGTTCCGTAGTCACTGATGGAAACTTCAATGGTTCTGCGTGAACGGGCAAAATTGCCTTCTTGCGCGATCGCGCTCATGGTCGCGTCAAAAGCGTTATCAATCAGGTTACCGAGTATTGTCGTGATGTCTTCTGGGTTCAGCCAAGCACTTAGCGGCTCTAAACGAGCCCCTTCTTCAACCACTAACTCTAAGCCAAGCTCACGCGCGCGTTCCGTTTTTCCTAGCAGCATGCCCGCGACCAACGGATCTTTGATGGTATCGCGTAGAAACTCGATCAACCCCTGATAGTGCGCCGTCTCCTGCCCGATAAGCTGTTGAACCGCATCAAGCTCGCCCATCTGAACTAGGCCACTGATGGTATTAAGTTTGTTGCGATGTTCATGCGTTTGTGAGCGTAATAAATCGGCATACTCTTTGGTTTGAGAAAGCTGTTCAGTGAGCTCAGAAATTTCATCACGCAAACGAAAACTGGACACCGCGCCGACAATCTTTCCCTCTACGTAAACCGGGCTTCGGTTGACAATCAACCTCTTTTGGTTGAGGTAAAGTTCAATATCGTGATCTTCTTGTCCCGTTTCTAATACACGGTACAGATCACTGGCGGGCAACGCATCAGAGAGCGGTTTGTTCAGCACTTGGGCCGGATCTAACCCGAGAATCTGCGCTGCACTGCGGTTGATGGAACGCAGCACGCCACTCGAATCAATACTTAACACCCCTTCTTTAATGGTGCTCATGGTCACATCAAGCTCACCATATAACCGACCAATTTCTTCCGGTTCAAACCCCAAAATCGCTCGCTGAAATTTACGAGAAGCGTAATTGGAAACCAAGGCATTCGCAGCAACCACCAGTAACGTCATAGCAATTAAAAACCACGCAAATGGCTCTATTCTGTCTTGTAATCGATCCAGCAGATAACCCACAGAAACCACACCGATCACTTCACCCGCCGAGTTAAAAACTGCTGCTTTCCCACGCACAGAATAACCCAATGAACCTCTTGCAGTGGAGATATACGCTTCGCCTTCTTCCAACGCACGGGCGTTATCACCACCACGCATCGGCAAACCAAGACGTTCATCAACGGGGTGGATCAACCGAATACCTTCACGATCACCCACCACAATGAAGGCTGCGCCCAATGCTTGGGTTAGCTCTCGAAATTTTTGCTGATAGGTGACATTGTCACGATTTTCGATCAACTCGATAACCGTCGTAGAGGTAGCAAGAAATCGCGCGACACCGAGTGCCTTCTGCCCCATTTCTTGCTCTTGCGAGTATTTGAGGTAGGCAAAGCCCGCTGCTACGAGGATAAGCAACTCAATTAATCCGGAGAGCGTCATAATGACCAGCATTCTTTTACGAAAACTGATGCTTTGCCACGTCATGCTTACCTCTTTGCACCACTTAAAAACATCGAAAACTCAGTTAACTTAACACCGTTTTAACATGCAAGCTCTTACCACCCTCCGGAAGTGTGAATCGCAAGAAATAAATCCTCGTGAAATGACTATTTATTATCCTGCAAGTAATACCTCTCAAATGTGAGAAGTGGATTTTAAATAAACAACAAGTTACATAACCATCGAACCAGTTATTGATCTAGATCACTACGAATTTAGCTAAATTTGAGGTCTTTTTAGGGCGTAGGGCGTATACTTTTTGGGCAATAAAGCAACATCAAACTTGATTACAATAATAACGACAAGGTGGTGTCAATTGATAAGGAACGATCAATATGGAACGCGATACCTTTGGAATTTGTCTGAATAAGGCAATGCTGTCGAAGAATATGCATTCAACCTTTACACACGTCAGGGCTTATGAAAAAGACGGCCGGAGTCCGAGTGACCTGAAAGTCCTTTTATCATTCCCGCAAATGAGCGGACGGGATCTTTTGCAGACCATGCAAGGTTCTCGACAACTTGAATGGAGAGCAGAATTCTTCTGCCCTTCCATGAAGTAAGATAGCTCGCCTCTACGCAAAATAGCACAGCTTTCGGGTTGTGCTTTTTATTATCTGTACCTTGCCCATAATAAGTTCCAATTTGCATAGGTGAGGCTTCATGTTTTAATAGACACATTTGCTTACCAAGATGGCAACTGCTCATTTCGCAATCTTGGCGAAAAGATAAACCCACAGCTTAACAGTGGATCACAATTACTATATATTAGAGTCATTACTCTATTTTGCGATATCCATCATGAAACGACACAGTAAGCTATTGATGATTGGGCTGCTCTCGAGCTCCATATCGCTCGCCTGTCAGGCGGCACCCATTACCTTCCAGCAGGCATGGCAACTTTTGCAAGAAAACAACCACTCTCTTGCAGCGCAACGCGCCAATGTTGAAAGCCAGCAACATATGCAAAGCGCCACCAGCAGTTTAAATCTGCCTTCTATTAGTGTTGGTGCTAATTACACTCGACTAGACACCGATGTCACTGTATCTGGACAACAACTTCTCGACAGCACAGGCCAACATATTGCGGTTCCACCTGCCTTTCAACCCATTTTTGGGGCGTTGGCCAATACGACGTCTACTATCACCGAGCGAGATATCTTTACTTCTTCCATCCGTGCCATTTGGCCAATTTTCACTGGCGGTAGAATTTCTGCAGCACAAGCGGCTGCGGAAGGGAAAACCGATGAAGCCAGAAGCCAACTGGCGATGGAGACGCAAGCAAGATACGAGGACTTAAGCAAATACTATTTCTCGGTCGTGTTAGCCAAGGAAGTCTTACAAACACGCCAAGCGGTGGAACAAGGCTTAACACAGCATCGAGATTTCGCTATTAAGCTCGAAAAACAGGGCCAAATCGCCCATGTTGAACGCTTACAAGCAGAAGCGTCACTGGATAAAGCTAAGGTCGAAACACGAAAAGCCCAAAGTGACCTCGATATCGCACAATCAGCCTTGAGCAAAATCTTGGCACAAAATGACATGGTCGAACCCGCGGAAGGGCTCTTCATCAACCAACATCTTCCTCCACTCACCGCCTTTACTGAGCAGACACTCGCCACCTACCCAGGCTTGGATTTACTCAGTGCAAAAGAGAAACAAGCCAGCGCGCTGATCAAGGCTGAAAAAGGGAAATACTACCCTGAGGTCTATCTTTACGGTGATTACAGTCTTTACGAAGATGATTCGTTAGCCAGTGAGATGAAGCCGGATTGGCTGGTTGGTGTGGGCGTGAATATTCCACTATTGGAAAACACTGGCCGCAGCGACAAAGTGAAAGCTGCCAACAGTATGGTCTCTCAAGTTCAATCTCTCAAAGCACAAGCGAAAGAAGATCTTTCGGTACTGGTACAAAAAACCTATTTGGAAGCGCAGCAAGCCATCGACGAAGTCATTGGCCTTGAATCAAGCATTCGCCTCGCCAAAGAGAACCTGGATTTAAGAGAAAAAGCGTTCAACCAAGGCCTATCCACTTCTTTGGAAGTGGTTGATGCGCAGCTCTATTTCGCGAGCGTCGAAACCCAGCAATCTGCTGCACGATTTCGCTACCTACTCTCTTTGACCAAGTTATTGGCGCTCAGTAGCGAAATGAACAGCTTCAATCAATATCAATCTTCTGCTTACCAACCGACTCAAGAGGCGTCGCTATGAAATCATTTAAACCTGTTTTGCTGTCACTGTGTGCCGTCGGTGTCGTGAGCTGGGTCGGTTACAGCTTTTATCAAGCCTATCAACCAGAGCCAGTCCGCTTGCAAGGCATGATTGAAGCGCAGCAGTACAGTATTTCGTCTAAAGTACCAGGCCGTATCGACCAAGTCTTAGTACGGAAAGGGGAAAATATCACCAAAGGCCAACTGGTTTTTACCCTGCATAGCCCAGAAATCGAAGCCAAGCTCGAACAAGCGAAAGCCGGTGAAAAAGCGGCTGACGCCCTTGCTCAAGAAGCCGAAAAAGGGGCTCGTAGCCAACAGATTCAAGCAGCAAAAGACCAATGGCTAAAAGCCAAAGCCGCTGCAGACTTGATGGAGAAGACCTACCAACGCGTCAACAATCTGTATAACGATGGTGTTGTTGCAGAGCAAAAACGCGATGAAGCCATGACACAATGGCAAGCCGCCAAGTACACCGAAAGCGCAGCATTTCAAATGTACGAAATGGCAAAAGAAGGTGTCCGCGACGAAACCAAACTAGCAGCAGCTGAAAAAGCGCGCATGGCAGCAGGCGCTGTTGCGGAAGTCGAAGCGTACGCCAACGATACTCGCATCGAGAGTTGGTTTGATGGTGAAGTATCACAAGTGCTATTGCAAAGTGGCGAGCTTGCGCCTCAGGGCTTTCCTGTCGTCACGGTGATCGATACACAAGACGCTTGGGCGGTGCTGAATGTTCGAGAAGACCTACTGAAACATTTCCAAAAAGATCAAACCTTTTCAGCTTATCTACCCGCGCTAGATAAAAAGGTCGAGTTTAAGGTGAGCCACATCGCTGTGATGGGTGATTTCGCGACCTGGCGTGCAACCGATGCCTCCAAAGGCTTTGACCTGCGCACGTTTGAAGTCGAAGCGCGTCCAGTAACGCCGGTAAACGATCTGCGCATGGGCATGAGTTTAGTGGTTGAGCTGTAAAGGTTAGCCAATGAAACCACAACTCTCACAATTGCATGTGTTGAGACACGACAAATGGTTGTTGTCGTGTCTCACTTGGATCCCTATCCTGTTAGCGCTGTTGATTTGGGGCGTGTTCTCAGCGGGCATCGCTCGAGATTTGCCTATCGGCGTGGTGGATAACGCACACAGCACACTCTCGAGAAAGCTAACTCAAATGCTGGATGCGTCATCCACGATGAGTGTCGACTATCAGTTTAGCGATGTACGACAAGCCAAAAACGCCATGATCGAAGGAAAGGTTTATGCCTATGTCATCATTCCTGACCATTTCGATCGCGATATCTACCTGCAACGCGCACCACAAGTCTCGGTGTTTTATAACAGTCAATACATTTTGATTGGCCGTTTGATCAATTCTGCCGTAGTGCAAGCCCAAGGCTTCTTTAATGCAGGCCTTGAGACCATGAAATCCTTGAGTCATGGCAATAGCACGGTACAAGGCGCTTTGGGGAATGCTGTCACTATTTCCACGCAAATTTCCCCTTTATTTAACCAAAACACCAACTATGCACAGTTTTTGGTTTCTGCTGTCGTACCGGCGATTTGGCAAATCATGATCGTTGTCTGTTCCATTCTAATTCTCGCCGCCAATTTGCGTGTGTATGCGAGAAAACCGGAACATCTTGATCGATGGCTGGGTACTCAACCATTCAAAGTCATCAGCAAAACACTCGCGGCTTACCTGCCCATCTTCCTCTTGCATGGTTTTGCTTTCCTATTTTGGTTCTATTTCGTGCTTGATTGGCCATTCCAAGGCCAATTACTTCCGATCATGATCGCCCAGTTAGCCACCACCATCGCTTGTATGATCATGGGCGCATTCTTTTTCTTCATGACATTGGATGCGGCGCGAGCCATGAGTTTCGCCGGCGCGTTTACCGCCCCGAGCTTCGCGTTTATGGGCATTACTTTCCCAGTTTCAGACATGGGTTCATTGGCGCAATTTTGGCGTAGTTTGCTGCCGATCAGTCACTACATCGAAGTACAAGTCGCACAAGCCAGCTACGGTGCAAGCGCGTTAACGTCGCTTACTCATTTGCTACCTATGGTCGGTTACGTGCTACCCGCCTTTTTGGCTGTGGCGCTGGCAAAACGCCATCTAAAGAAAACGGAGGCGACAAATGTCCCTGTTTGAGTTGTTCAAAGCGGAGATAAAAGCCCTTTTCACCAACCCGGTGGTGACACTCACTGTCTTTGGTGGTGTGGTTTTCTATTCATTCCTATACCCGCTTCCGTACGCGAATCAAACCCCTCGGGAACAGACCATATCCGTCGTGAATCTCGACATGAGCGCCACGAGTCTCAAGCTGGAACGGATGGTCGATGCCACACCACAAGTGCATGTTGTCCGTCGCGACTACACGATTGAATCGGCAAAACAAGCGTTCCTAGAGGGAAAAATCAGCGGCATATTGGTAATTCCAGAGCATTTTTATCGTGATTTGTTGCTTGGAAAAAGCCCGACACTCTCCTATGCAGGCGACGCCTCTTACTTTTTGGTCTATGGCACGGTGGTTGAAGGTCTGGCCCAGACCGGAGGCACTTTAGCTGCACAAGTGAAAGTCTCCAAACTGGTCATGGATGGCGTACCTCTTTCGCTGGCGGCCAACCAATACAGTGCGGTAAAGCTAAATCTAAAACCGACCTTTAACCCAACCATGGGATACGTTGAGTATGTTGTGCCCGCTGTGTTTGTGCTGATCCTTCAGCAGACCTTAATCATGGCGGCGGGTTTGATGGTTGGCACGCAAAAACATGGTCACGGATATTGGACTAGCCAACCTCGTTGGAAGCTACTCGCTGTCAGAACTCTGGTATTGGTTGGTGTGTACTACCTTTTAAGCGCGTACTATTTTGGTGCCAGCTTTACCATGCATCAGGTCCACACTTTAGGCCACGCTACCCAGTTGTTGACGCTCTTGTTACCCTTCCTCATCGCGTCGTGTTTGGCTGGTTATTGGTTGGGCGAGCTACTGCCGCGAAGAGAGCTTGTCACCCTCGTGGTGCTGATTAGCTCAATGCCACTGATCTTCTTAGCAGGTTTCATTTGGCCTGTAGAGATGATACCAACACCGCTGCTATGGCTGGCACAACTGAGCCCAAGCACCAACGCGATCAAAGGATTCTTAGCCCTCAATCAAATGGGCGCGAGTTGGCAACAAATCGCCAACTATTGGAGCACCTTGTGGTTAGTGGCCGCATTTTGGTTGGTACTTTGTCTCTTCCAAACCGTTCAACAACGACGCGCAGATAGAAGACTGGCTTAACGGTCTAATACCCTATTATTGATATGCAAGAAGGCTCATTAATTTGAGCCTTTATCAATTATGAGACAGGTAAAGATCGAGTGACTTAACACTTCTCACAGTAAAAACTTCGATCCATTGAGAATATCTATAAGTTATAAACCACACATAATGATAAGTAGAAGAGCGACCATTTTTTATGGAAAAGGATATCCATTCATCGATTAGTCGTTTTAGCCAACTTATTGATTCTCTCTACCAAGCTCCTGTTCATCCTCGTGGATTCGAACCGTTTCTAGAGCAAATGGTGGGCGAATTTCGTTTGGCCGACGCAGTCTTTCATATTCAGTCAAACTACCGTGGAGAGCTGGTTTCAGGCTGGATAGCCGGCCCACAAATTGATGCCGTCATTGAATACATAGAGCAAGACCTCGCGCGCGGCAACATCATTAACGACTTCATCGCCGCAAACCCGATCGGGCGATTTTATTCCTTAGATAAACATATCGGTAGACAACACGACTTAACCCCGCAAGAGCAGAAAGTCGAAGACTGGTTTGACCGCCACGGTTTTTGCGATGTTGCTACCGCTTTGATTGGCCATGCAGATGGCAACATTGCCTTCCTCAGTGTGCATCGAAATAAAAGTGAGTCACCACTGGATGAAACCGAACTTTATCTATTGGAAAAGCTGGTTCCTCACATTCAACGTGCCTTTACGCTTTATCAGCAGTTCAAAACCTCACAGCAATACACTAATAATCTTACCCAAATCATCAGCCAGTTGCCTCACGCAGCGCTGCTTTATGACAGCAAAGGCGCTTACGTTGCCGCTAATCACAAAGCGAAAGATCTCATCGCGTTGCAGGAAAACGTTAAGTTGTTACCTAGTGAGCTCAGCTTCCGTGACGCCAGATTACGCCATGAGTTTCTGCTCAATATTCAAGAAACACTGCATCTTGTCAGAGTCAAAAACCAGGATGCGTGTAAGGTGATGCATCTGTCTTCACAACGTGGTGGGCTAACGCTACTGTTTGTCGCAATCGGCTTGGAAGCGCAAACTATTCCACAAGGCTATCCTCTCGCCGCGGAATCCAATCAGCTTATGGAAGAAGGCATTGGCTGCATCATTTATCTCTACGATAGAGAAAAAAGTGCGACACTCAACCCGACTCTCCTCAAGCCGATTTTCAATTTTACCGATGCGGAAACCGAAGTTTGCCAATTGTTGACGTTAGGCTACAGCCGAGATGAAATTGCTCAACTCAGTCACCGCTCTCCTCACACCATCAAAGATCACATCAAATCTATCTACAGTAAAACCGGCACAGGCAAACAATCTGATCTGATTGCCACCATTCTGACCAGTCCAGCACATACCCCCTAAATGGGGGATGTTTCATATTGACAAAATGAATTAATGTAAGTGCAAATATTCACTGATTTTTTAGCGTAGATGGCTGGAAATTGAGCAAGGATGGCTCATTTGAAGAACTCACATTTCGCTCTGGATATTGGGTTCTACTCTAAGTGGCTCCGGCACAGAGCCACTGAATTTTTTTCTTGCCATGAAATAGATGTGAATGACGAATTTCCGCACCTTCGTATTGCTGCCTTACTCCATCATCAGTGTGACATGGAAGACAAGTAGCCAAGCATAAAAATAACACCGTCATTGGCTAGCGGAATAAACAAGGCCCAGCGTTACGCTGGGCCTTGTTGTTTCTGTTGGTATCAAAAAGAAAATTACTGCAATCCTAAATCTTGCGTAATGGTTCGAATTTGTTTCAAATCCATTTTGTACACTTCGATAAGCTGATCGATCTGGCTTAAACGGGACGACGCTTCATCTTGTTTGTCACACGCATCTGACTTAGCATCCCAAGATTTCCCAGCCAAATAGACTTCACATTCACTCTTCAGCTTGTCAAAAGCGGGCACCAAAGCCTCGCGCTCTTTTTCTAACTTCTCAAGATCTTGGCTAATCTCCATCTCACGACGAAACAGCTCGCGAGATCGCTCAAACATATTCGCCTGCATATCCGCTTGGCGGTTGAGTTTTTCATTCTCAACTTGGGTAGAATCAATGCGAGACTGTTGTGTTTTCAATTGCCCTTCCAGAGCGATGTTAAGCTTTTCCATCTCCGTCAGTTGATTCTGCAACTTTTCGATTTCTGCCTGATGCTCTTTCTGACGAATTGCAAGTTCACTCTCCAACTTCGCATCCAGTTCTTTATCTAGCTCGGCTTCACGCGTTTGCAAATTCGCCACCAGCGTACTTCGATCGTCAACGGTTGACTTATATTGCTGTTCTAGCGTCTGGTAATTTGCTTCCCATTTCTTGGCAGTAAAATGTGAGCCGAGTAATCCACCAAAGGCCATGCCTAAAATGGCTGCAACCGCTATATAGACAACCGTTTTGTTATCACGCTCTTCAATCACGACCACATCATCTTGATCGTCATGATGATTATTTGACGATGTCACCACATTTCACTCCAATATGAATTACTAAGCTACTTAATCAGCTCGCTCGCAACCAGAACAATCGTATAGACGGCAAATATCCCTAGCAACGTCACAACAATCCCTTTCTGAATTTTTTCGTTGGTGCGATATCTCAGCAAAAAGTAAGCCAATACAATGAGAACCACAATTGCTATCAGTCTTATCATTCTTCATCCTTACCGAACAAAACCAATCTATTAGCCTTTGCATTGTACTCTATTTCTCGCAGTGAACACGTCAACTTCCGGTAGTTTTTTCTCGATTCGCGTAATAATTACTCAAACGATATTTTTGTTGATGACATCACAAAAGTTATTGGTTAGGATTCGCCTACAGATTGCCTGAATAGTTCAGGCAATTGTTCCGATGAAGGCTACAGGAGAGTGGTAATTAACCATATTTTAACATTTGGTTAGTCATACCCGCCGAAGAAGTAAATCTTTCAGGTGCAATATTCTTATTGGTTATATCAAGAGAATATGCGAGGACTGCAGTTGGAGGAACCTCTGGAGAGAACCGTTAAATCGGTCGCCGAAGGAGCAAGTCCTGCCCATGTGCAGGGTGAAACTCTCAGGCAAAAGGACAGAGGAGTGGAAAGTTATACCCCAACATGCACCTTTTCTTTTGTGGCTTGAGCTTTCGGCCGCAAAGTTTTGCTTTGTTGGCCCATTTTAGATCCTCGATCTTTACCTTTCCCTCTTCTCCTTATTAGTTGTTTTATTAAGGGGAAATCATGAACAACCTTCAATCTTTACTACAAACTATCGATAGCTTTGTCTGGGGACCACCTTTGCTGATTCTTCTGGTCGGCACCGGAGTCTATTTCACATTTAGCCTAGGCTTAATTCAGTTTAAGCACCTACCGACTGCACTTGCGATGGTGTTTAGTAAAGACAAATCCACACAACAGCAAGGTGATGTTTCTAGCTTTGCCGCGTTGTGTACCGCCCTTTCTGCCACCATTGGTACAGGTAATATTGTTGGCGTGGCCACCGCGATTAAATTGGGTGGACCTGGTGCTCTTTTTTGGATGTGGCTCGCCGCTTTGTTTGGTATGGCGACCAAATACGCGGAGTGCTTGCTGGCGGTTAAATATCGCAAAGTAGACGATAAAGGCCAAATGGTTGGTGGCCCGATGTACTACCTTCAATACGGTGTCGGCTCTAAAGCATTAGCAATCATGTTTGCTATTTTTGCGCTAGGCGTTGCTTGTTTTGGTATCGGTACTTTCCCACAAGTTAACGCGATTTTAGACGCAAGTGAGATTTCACTGGGCGTATCTCGAGAGATTTCTGCGTCGGTACTGACTCTGCTTGTCGCATTTGTCACATTAGGCGGCATTAAATCTATCGCAAGCGTCGCTGGCAAAGTGGTTCCAGCCATGGCTCTCTTTTATGTGTTGGCGTGTTTGAGTGTCATCATCATGAACACCGATCAATTGCTCAACGCGATTGAGTTAGTCTTGGTTTCGGCATTTACCTCCACGGCGGCCACGGGTGGCTTCTTGGGCGCGAGTATCATGTTGGCCATTCAATCGGGCATTGCTCGTGGTGTATTCTCAAACGAATCTGGTTTAGGAAGTGCGCCGATGGCAGCAGCCGCAGCCAAAACTGACTCTTGTGTGAAACAAGGTTTAATCTCAATGACAGGCACCTTCTTCGATACTATCGTTATTTGTACGATGACCGGTCTTGCTCTTATTTTGACGGGTGCTTGGCAAAGTGACTTTGCTGGTGCCGCGATGACAACACATGCCTTTGCTGTGGGTTTACAAGCAGATACCTTGGGACCAATGTTGGTGTCAATTGGCCTGATGTTCTTTGCATTTACCACCATTTTGGGCTGGAACTATTACGGTGAGCGTTGCGTCGTATTTCTACTTGGTACCAGAGCAATCCTGCCTTACAAGATCATCTTTCTCGCATTGGTGGCTTCAGGCGCGTTTATGCAATTGGATATGATTTGGATCTTGGCCGATATCGTCAATGGTCTTATGGCAATTCCTAACCTTATTGGTTTGATCGCGTTGCGCCATGTGGTGATTGAAGAAACGAAGCTGTTCTTCAATCCCTCTTCTCAGTCAGACGACTTTGACGCCGTTAAAGCCTAATCGTTAAGTTCTAACACAAAAAAGCCCGCTGTCACTTCGTGATCGCGGGCGTTTTTATTGCTGTTGTGGATAGATGCTCTCAAGCACAATCTTGTCTGTTTAATCTCTTAGCCACTGCTCCACCTCAACGCCCTGCTTTTTGAAAAACGTCGGATGTTGCTGTTTAAATTGATCCGCTTTGATTTCGTTAATGGGCCATTGTGCAAAGCTTTCGATAATGAAGTCATCTTCAAAGCCAAATTCCAAGGACTTCAACTTGTTCCCAACATGGCGAAAGAGATAACCGTCACCACTAGCCTCACACTTCAACGGGACGTGCGTCATAGGCGCACCATTTACCGAAACCGAGGCCCACTCACTAGAAGTCGCGTTACACTTAGCCGCTTTAAACACGTCAATTTCGAACTTGTTGTCCAACGTGGTTGAAACAAAAACCGCAATGTCATCTTCCAAATAGACTCGCCTCAATAGCAATTGTTTGGTGTCTTGAGTCCGAGTCTGTTGAATGCCATTCGAGAATGGCAGGAAATACGCCCAATGCCACTGCCAGTCCATACCTTTCGACGCAAAATTTAACTGAGGCACAGTTTTCAAAGCGACAAAGGCAGCAAAGCCACTTAGAAAGATCACCGATACCAAAGAAACACTGGTGAGTAAACGCATCAGACTGGCTTTTCAACCAAAAGTTTAATACCAAGAGCCACCAAAACGGCCCCTGTTGCGCCTTCCATCCATTTCATGAACTGCGCATTTTTCAAAAGATTTTTCGCTGAGTTCAACGCACCAGCCAACCCACATTGCCACACCATCGCTATGACGAAATGAATTCCCGCCATCGTCATTGATTGTAAGAGAGGTGAACCCTCTGGATTAACAAACTGTGGCAAAAACGCCAAATAGAAGACCGCCGTTTTAGGATTGAGCACATTCGACAAAAAACCTTCTCGCAACGAGCGTTTTGCGTCGTAACTTTGCTGTGCCATCTGCGCGACGCTTAACCCTGCACCACTTGTCATCAAAGACTTCAAGCTACTAAAGCCCAGCCAAATAAGGTAAGCCGCCCCGATCATTTTTACAAATTGAAACAGCTCCGCTGACTGCGCCAAAATGGCTGAAATCCCAATGGCAGAAAACAGCGCGTGCACAAACAAACCGCAGCAAATGCCTAAACTCGTCATGCAGCCATCTTGCAAGCCAGCACGAGTCGTATTGCGAATGACCAATGCCGTATCTAGCCCCGGAGTTAACGTTAAGATGGTAATGGCGATTAAAAAGGCTTCAAAATTTAAAATGTCCATATATTGTCTGAATTATGTTGGAAGTGTGAAGATCAATACTCTTTATTGATTCGTTACGCAAGCAAATCAAGGAACACGGCGTTGCCAGAGTGTTGTATAAATGAGATGAATTATGGAAAATGCACTTTTCGCTTTAAGTTATAAGCTTTAAAGCGTTACAGGAACCCTAATCACTCAGCGAAAACGCGCACAACGTAATTAGGGAGATATGGAAAGAATAACGATAAAGAGACGTCACATGAGCGCATTTCAACAACTCCTAGACCACTCCCAGAAGGTCTCTCACTTTGAACATTTAAGTGCCATTGTAGGATGGGACCAAGCCGCAGTCATGCCATCCGGAGGCGCTGAAGCGCGCTCAAACGCAATGGCAGAGCTGTCAGTACACATCCACTCTCTAATGACCCAACCACAGCTTGGTGATCTTTTTGCTAAGGCAGAAGAAGAAAATCTCTCTGTCGAACAAAGCGCGGTATTGCGTGAAATGAAACGAGACTGGCAACAAGCAAACCTGCTGCCAGAATCCTTAGTGCAAGCGCAATCTCTAGCGGGTTCTAAGTGTGAGCACGCGTGGCGCACTCAGCGTGGCAACAACGATTGGCAAGGTTTTGAAAAAAACTGGGCGGAAGTGGTGACATTGTCACGTGAAGAGGCACAAATTCGTGCTGAAGCAAAAGGCGTATCGGCTTATGATGCAATGCTGGATATCTACGAACCTGGCACCACCACAGCGTCACTTGACCAATTATTCAGTGATGTAAAAACGTGGTTGCCATCGATGATTGATCAAGCCATCGAAAAGCAAATATCCGGTCAGATCCAATTGCCAAATGGCCACTACCCTGCAGAAAAACAGAAAGCACTTGGCCTCGATGTAATGAAATTGCTTCAGTTTGATTTCGAACACGGGCGTCTCGATGAGAGCGTTCATCCTTTCTGTGGCGGCGTGCCTAGTGACGTGCGTATCACCACTCGATACGACGAAAAAGAGTTTGTGCAATCACTGATGGGCATTGTGCATGAAACGGGTCACGCTCGGTATGAGCAAGGTTTGCCCAAAGCGTTCGCTGGAACATCCGCAGGCCAAGCACGCTCGATGGGCATTCATGAGTCACAATCACTGTTTTTTGAAATGCAATTGGGCCGTAGCCCTGCATTTGTTGAGCATTTAGCACAACTCGCCACCAACTACTTCCAAGGTGACGAGTTCAAAACCGACAACCTTGCTAAAATCTATACTCGCGTAGAAAAAGGCTATATTCGTGTCGATGCCGACGAGCTGACGTACCCAGCGCACGTGATTTTACGTTATGAAATCGAACGAGATTTGATGAATGGCGTGATTAAGCACACCGACGTGCCAGAACTTTGGAACGAGAAAATGAAGTCCTATCTCGGCCTATCAACCGAAGGCAACTACAAAAATGGTTGTATGCAGGATATCCATTGGACCGATGGCTCATTTGGCTATTTCCCTTCATACACATTAGGGGCGATGTATGCGGCTCAGTTCATGGCAGCGATGAAGCAAAGCGTTGATGTAGACAGCGTTGTTCGTTCTGGCGATTTGACACCCATCTTCACGTGGCTATCAGACCATATTTGGAGCAAAGGCAGCTTGTTGACCACGGACGAACTTGTTAAGCAGGCAACCGGAGAAACACTCAATGCGAAGTTTTTCCAAGCACACTTACAAGCTCGTTATCTGTAGCTGATCCCCTTCAAAGAGCAGCCATCGCTGCTCTTTGTTCTATGCACAAACAAAACCTATTATTTTCATTACGTTGCCATCCTTCTGTTAATCATTTTACCAATAATCTTCTTACTCTAATTCTTTTACCTTCGTTACAAAAATGTGAACAAATTACTTTATTAGAGCGATTACTTTAGTAGACTGCGAGCAAATCTTCTCATATCAGGGGGCCTCTTGCTCGCATTCATTCGCATTCTACTTGCCGCGATCTTTGTGGTGGTCACAACACTCTCCGCACTGATCTACTGCCTTTTTAGTCCAAGGGATCCCAAACACGTGCATGTGTTTTGTCGCTGGTTTAATCAACTGCATAAAATCGTAGGAATGACCTTGATTCAGCGTGGCGCTGAACATGCTCGCCAAAATGGTCATGCCGTCTACGTCTCCAACCATCAAAGTGTTTTTGATTTTGTCACCTCGCCTGGGATGTTACCTCCTCGAACAGTGACGATCGGCAAAAAAAGCCTACTGTGGGTGCCGTTCTTTGGCCAGCTGTACTGGATAACCGGTAACATTTTGATCGATAGAGAGAATAAGTCGAAAGCTCGCGATACCATCGCGCAAGTGGCAGAAGCAATTCAAACGCGGGATTTGTCTGTGTGGGTCTATCCTGAAGGAACTCGTAGTAAAGGCCGCGGGTTACTCCCTTTTAAAACGGGAGCCTTTCGTATGGCGATAGAAGCTGGCGTTCCTATTATTCCAATGTGTGTCAGCACCACGCACAACAAAATTGCGCTCAATCGCTGGAAAAATGGGGTTGTCATCACTGAAATGTTGCCCCCCATAGACACAAAGGGCTACACCCTCCAGCAAGCTCGTCAGTTGGCTGATCATTGTCATCAAATCATGGAGACAAAAATACGCGAACTGGATGAAGAGGTGGCAAAACTCGAAGCTGAGCAAAGATCACCGAGAAATCAAGCCAACGCTTAATGTGAAAATAATGAGCCCATCAGTTAAGATGGGCTCATTATTAACAGCAGGATTGTTTTAGCGTTACGAACGTTACGCCTTATCTTTGTCTTTGAAGCGATGTGTAAATACCAGCACGTTCTCGGGGCAAACATCAATACAACGTCCGCAACTGATGCAGTTTTGATCCATGACTCTGCTGTCCCCTTCTTTTAGTGGCTGCCGTAATACCTCTGGCTCTGGGCAAACATTGTAGCAATCCATACACTTGGTGCACGCTTCTCGATTTTCCGCTGAGATTCTCAGAACACTTTTTCGTCCAATCACGCCATAAGTTGCACCGAGTGGGCACAGATGGCCACACCAACCATGATCGACCAGCAGAAGATCAAGCACAAATACCAACAGGATCAGCACCCAGCCAGCGCCCATTCCAAAAAGAATGCCCCGATGCAGCGTGGCGACAGGATCAATCCAAGCCCAAAGCACACTGCCTGAAGCTGCGCTGCCAATAAGCAGTGCGCCCAGGAGCCAATATCTCAGTTGAGCGTTCCAACGAAAGCTCGCCTTGATTTCCAGCTTACGCTTTAACCAAGCTGCAAGGTCTGTAACCACATTAAGTGGGCACACCCATGCACAAAATGCTCTAGGGCTGATGATGGCGTAAAACACAACGACAATCAGAACGCCGAGCAACGCATTGAATTCTGGAATATGCCCAGAAGCGACGATTTGTAAGAAAATCAGAGGGTCAGTCAGTGGAATGGTGTCAAACAACATACTCGATGAAAGGTTGCCTTTAAGTATGTTTACCGTTGGGCTGAGTAAAAACAGACCAATAATGGAGAACTGAGCCAAACGTCTTAAGATAAGGAAACGGTGAGCATGCCACCAACCTAACTTCTGTCTTGCTTCACGACCTGCATCTTTTGCTAAATTCTTCGCCATTATTTTGATCCTCCCAAGGTTTCCAACGCGCCAGTTGGCATATCACTGGTATCTGGGGCGGTGTTTTGCAATGGCTTGGTAATCTCCTCCCATCCAAGCTGGTAGTGGTCGCCTATTTTTCCTTGGGCGAGATCATGCGGAATGACTTTGATCGCAGCGACTTCGGTAATGCACGCCTGCTCACATTTACCGCAGCCAGTGCATTTATCCGAATGCACGGTCGGGATCAACTTCGCGTGATAACCGGTTCTTTCATTTCGAACGTGCTCCAGCGTAATGGCCTCGTCGATAACAGGGCAAACTCGGTAGCAGACATCACAGCGCAATCCCTGCCAGTTCAAGCAGCTTTCATGGTCAATTAAGACTGCTAACCCCATACGAGCTTCATCAATATCCGTGAGATTCGGATCAAGTGCTCCACTTGGGCAGGCGACCACGCAAGGAATGTCTTCACACATTTCACATGGGATCTCCCGTGCATGAAAATAAGGTGTGCCCGACTCCACTGGGGAGAGCAACGTCGCCAGCTTCAGGGTATCATACGGACATGCCTGCACACACAAACCACAACGAGTGCAGGCTTTTTCAAACTCCCCTTTGGGTAAGGCACCTGGCGGGCGAAGTGGAACGCCAGTACCACCACGAGCCTGGCTTTGCTTCGATTGCAGGCCGAGAACGGTGGCCGCTGCGCCAACGCCGGCAAATGTTCTAACGGAATCGCGAAGAAATCGTCTTCGACTTTCGGATGTTTTTTTGCTGTTGCTTACACTCATTGCTTCACCTATCGCCTTCATGTGTCGCACTTGTTTTCTACTAGTTGTTCGCGCACAAAATCGCTGAAGATATAAGCGTAATGTAACTGGATGGCGTTCGTTTTCTATCACCCCAAAAGGGTAATCAAACACTTGATTGAGTTAGATCAAACGTCATTATTCAACTCTGACACTAAGCTCACGATTTTTGTCCGCTAAAGATGGAAGCCGCGAGCATTAAAGCATGTGAAGGAATGTTGCAATCAATCCACTAGAGCAACACCGTAAGGCATTCCGTCATGGTGTCGTCGCCGTGGATTGAAGGAAGGAACCAGCAAGAGCAAAAGTATTGCGATCAGATAATCAGATCACCTTGTTGAAGAAAGCTGAATTCTTGGCTGTTTTTAGCAAATAACACGCAGATTTTAATCGGCTCGAGCTTCGCTTGTTGAATCTTTTCCGAGAGTTGTGCCGGAGTTTCATAACTCAATCGTTGAGCATCTCGACGCACCATTTCTAGAAAAGCAGGATGAATATGCTCTGGTGCCAGCACAAGCTCCGCTTTTTGCATATAACGAAGGGCTTTAATAGGTAACAGCTCAACATCTTCTGTGCAACCAATCCATGTGCATTGCGCAGTTCGTTGAACCTCCCCTTTGATTGCCTGTGCAAACAAGGTTTCAAGCTCTCTATGATTTTGTGACGATTTGACCTCTGGTAAGTCAAAAAACAGCTCCCAAAACATGCGACGTTCTTCGACTGTCGGGAATCGCTCTTTAACCGCTACACGTTTTGACTCGGCGAACTCCGCCAGCAAACTAAGATTTTGTGGCAAAACCGCTTCTAATGATTCTCTGAGATTACGAATCAACACAGGGGAAGCACCACCACTGGATATGGCAATTTGCACTCGCCCACGCGAGATCATTGAAGGCGTAATGAAGTCACAATACGGTTTATCATCCACGACGTTCACCAACAGATTGCGCTGTTTAGCGTCACGGTATACTTGATGGTTGAGAGACGGATTGTTGGTTGTCGCCCAGACTTGAACATAGGCCCCATCCATCAACTCAGATGAATAGAAATTTTTCACCCAGTAACAGCGGTTTTCCTCCACCCAACGGTGAAGCTCATCCACCAATGTCGGCGAGACGATCGTTACTTTCGCCCCGACATTTAACAGCGCTTCAATTTTACGACTGGCAACTTCCCCTCCTCCGACAACAAGTACGGGTTTGTTTTCTAGATCCATGAAAAGAGGAAAATATCGCATTTAAATCCCTGTCTGTTCTTTATGACTAAAGCGCTCATCGTAGCAGATTTGGTGCATAAATATCATCACAAACCGATGTAACAAATAATTTTTGTTCGAATTTTAAACACAAAGCAGTGAATAACTCCAAACAACAACCGCCATACAGCCCTTGATTCCATAATACTATTAATATAATTGACAAAAGCTCTCTTGCACTACTTCAGTAACCAATTGCACTATTTACATTCAGCTAACATTTGGTCATTCTAATTACCACAGGGTTTGTGATTCCTCTCAAAAATCTTTTTAAATTATACAGTTGAGAAATCAAAAATCCTTTCCTACGCTTATAAATAATTGATTTCCGAACAGCCGTTTTGAACGGAGGTCAATCAGTTAGGACACACACAACAACAATTGAGCACGTTGTATCAGGTGTTACCTGGTTTAACTTGGATCATACAGGAAGGATACAAATGGCAAATAAACTCACTATTCTGGCTTCATTGGTAGCGGCATCTACTGCTATGTTGTCGTCAAATGCATTCGCTGCTGAAAGCACTCTAGACAAAGTGACAAAACAAGGTTTCTTAACTTGTGGTGTCAGTACTGGCCTACCAGGTTTCTCCAACCCTAACTCAAAAGGTGAATGGGAAGGTATTGACGTTGAATACTGCCAAGCGATTGCGGCGGCAGTGTTGGGCGACAAAACGAAAGTGAAATATGTTCCCCTCACTGCTAAAGAACGCTTTACCGCTCTACAATCGGGTGAGATTGATGTTCTTTCGCGTAACACGACATGGACGCTACACCGTGATACCGCGCTTGGTTTGAACTTTGTTGGCGTGAACTACTACGACGGCCAAGGTTTTATGGTGAAAAAAGACCTCGGCATCAAGAGCGCCAAAGAGCTTGATGGCGCATCCGTTTGTGTTCAATCCGGTACCACCACTGAACTTAACTTAGCGGACTACTTCCGTAATTCAGGTATGAGCTACAAGCCTGTTGTATTTGATACGGCAGCTCAAACCTCAAAAGGTTTCGACGCTGGTCGTTGTGACGTGTTGACGACAGACCAATCTGGCCTGTATGCACTTCGTCTAAACCTGCAAGATCCAAACTCTGCGGTCGTTCTTCCTGAAATTATTTCTAAAGAGCCTCTAGGCCCTGTGGTTCGCCAAGGTGACGATCAATGGTTCAACATCGCGAAGTGGACACTAAATGCGATGATCAACGCAGAAGAGTACGGCATCACCTCTAAAAACGCAGAAGAGATGCTTAAGTCTAATGATCCAAACGTGAAACGTATCCTAGGTGTTGATGGGCCGAAAGGTAAAGGCCTAGGCATCCGTGATGATTGGGGTTACCAAGTCGTTAAGCAAGTTGGTAACTACGGAGAGAGCTTTGAACGTACTGTCGGTACAGGTTCTCCTCTGCAAATCTCTCGTGGTGTTAACGCACTATGGAATGCTGGCGGCTTCATGTACGCGCCACCGATCCGTTAACAGTTATCTGTGATGAAATGGGCGGACCAGTGCCGCCCTTTTTTCTAAAAATGGATTAGAGGTTATTGTTGTATGAAACCCGATAAAAACACGTCTTCAGGTGTTAGTGCCAAACCGTCTTCGAGCACCAACCTGCTTTATAATCCCACTTTTCGCTCGGTCGTCTTTCAGGTCATCGCCATTCTGGCGCTGGTATTTTTCTTCTACACCATCGTCAATAACGCGTTAACAAACCTAAATGCTCGAGGCATTGCCACTGGCTTTGATTTTCTTTCGCAAGAAGCCGGATTCGGCATTGGTTTAACGCTGATTGAATATGATGAAACCTTTTCTTATGGTCGAACGTTCGTTATCGGCCTCCTTAATACGGCCTTAGTGTCATTTCTTGGCATCATATTAGCAACCGTACTCGGTTTTGTTATCGGCATCGCTCGTTTGTCTTCAAACTGGTTGGTGAGTCGATTTGCGGCGATATACATTGAAATTTTCCGTAACATCCCGTTGTTACTGCAAATCTTCTTCTGGTATTTCGCAGTGTTGCAAGCGTTACCTTCGCCAAGACAAAGTATCAGTTTAGGTGAAGCAATCTTTCTTAATGTTCGAGGCTTGTTTTTCCCAAAACCGATTTTTGAAGCGGGAAGTGCGTTTATTTTTGCCGCACTATTCGCGGGCATCATTGCGACAATATTTATTGGCGTGTGGGCCAGAAATAAGCAAAAGTTAACCGGACAACAAACACCGATGGGGCGAATCGCTTTAGCCTTAATTGTCGGTTTACCTGCGCTTGTTTACTTTGTTTCTGGAATGCCAGTCTCAGCGGAGTATCCTGCACTGAAAGGCTTCAACTACCAAGGTGGCATCAGCATCATCCCTGAGTTGGCAGCACTGTTGGTGGCGCTGAGCATTTATACTGCAGCGTTTATTGCAGAAATTGTTCGTTCAGGTATTAATGCTGTAAGCCATGGTCAAACTGAGGCAGCGATGTCCCTTGGCCTACCAAGGACTCGCACCCTGAAACTGATCATCATTCCTCAAGCGTTACGAATCATCATTCCACCGCTGACCAGTCAATACCTTAATTTGACCAAAAACTCGTCTTTAGCCATGGCAATTGGCTACCCAGATTTGGTTTCTGTTTTTGCTGGTACAACGCTCAACCAAACAGGGCAAGCGATCGAAATCATTGCAATGACGATGGGGGTATACCTGACGCTAAGTTTGGTCACATCAGCACTGATGAACATTTACAACAAGAAAGTTGCGTTGGTGGAGAGATAAGATGAAAGTACATCAATTTCAACCTGATCTTCCACCGCCAGCAAACACCGTAGGTGTTATCGGTTGGATGAGGAAGAATCTATTCAACAGTCCGGTCAATTCTGTACTGACGCTGGTGTTGGCATACTTTGCTATCAGCACTTTATGGTATGTCGCCGATTGGGCTTTTTTAAGTGCTGACTGGGTCGGCTCCACACGGGATGCCTGTACTCGAGAAGGGGCTTGTTGGGTATTCATCAGCGTGCGTTGGGAGCAATTCATGTATGGCTTCTATCCGGAAGCTGAACTGTGGCGCCCTCGCCTGTTCTACATTACGCTGGCGATTTTCACTGTGCTACTCGCCTATGAGAAAACACCAAAACGAATGTGGATTTGGCTATTCTTTGTCAACATCTATCCATTTATCGTTGCTGCGCTTCTTTACGGTGGTGTGTTTGGACTAGAAGTAGTAGAAACCCATAAATGGGGCGGCTTGCTGGTCACCTTGATCATTGCATTAGTGGGTATTGTGGTTTCACTACCGATTGGCGTCGCTTTGGCACTGGGTCGTCGTTCAGATATGCCAATCATTCGTAGCTTATGTACGGTGTATATCGAAGTATGGCGTGGTGTTCCATTAATCACCGTGCTGTTTATGGCATCGGTGATGCTACCTCTGTTTCTCTCTGAAGGCTCAGAGACGGACAAGCTGATCCGCGCATTGATTGGTGTGGTGATGTTTAGTGCCGCCTACATGGCTGAGGTGGTTCGTGGTGGCTTACAGGCCATACCAAAGGGCCAGTACGAAGCGGCCGACGCACTAGGGTTAACGTATTGGAAAAAAATGGGCTTAATTATTCTGCCGCAAGCGCTGAAAATTACCATTCCGTCCATCGTAAACACCTTTATTGGTCTCTTTAAAGACACTAGTCTTGTGCTGATCATCGGTATGTTCGATGTGTTGGGCATTGGACAAGCCGCAAACACCGATCCCGAGTGGCTTGGTTTTGCTACAGAAAGTTATGTATTTGTCGCGTTAGTGTTCTGGGTATTTTGTTTTGGCATGTCGAGATACTCGATATGGCTAGAAAATAAACTACACACCGGTCACAAACGATAATTCAGAAAACTCAAGGACGTATTATGACGCAACAACAAGATTACATGATCCAACTGAAGGATATGAATAAGTGGTACGGCGAGTTTCACGTACTAAAAAACATCAATCTGAATGTTAAGAAAGGCGAAAAGATTGTTATCTGTGGCCCATCTGGTTCCGGTAAATCCACTATGATTCGCTGCATTAATCGATTGGAAGAACACCAAGCAGGGCAAATTCTAGTCTCTGGTACTGAACTAACCGAAGACCTCAAAAACATCGAAGCAGTAAGGCGAGAAGTCGGCATGTGTTTCCAACACTTTAACCTCTTCCCTCACCTAACGGTTTTGGAAAACTGCACGTTGGCACCAATTTGGGTAAAGAAAATGCCTAAAGAAGAAGCGGAAGCCATTGCAATGAAGTACCTTGAACGGGTTAAGATTCCAGAGCAAGCAGATAAGTACCCAGGCCAACTTTCCGGTGGTCAGCAGCAGCGAGTCGCCATTGCCCGCTCACTATGTATGAGCCCTAAAGTCATGCTCTTCGATGAGCCAACATCTGCACTCGACCCAGAGATGGTACGCGAGGTATTGGATGTCATGGTTGAGCTGGCAGAAGAAGGCATGACCATGTTGTGTGTTACCCGCGAAATGGGCTTTGCCAAAGAAGTAGCGGATCGCGTTATCTTCATGGATGCTGGTGAAATCATTGAAGAAAACAATCCGAAAGAGTTTTTTGAGAACCCTCAATCCGATCGTACACAAAACTTCCTTGCACAAATTCTGCATCACTAATGTGAGCACGACTGAAAAGAGGCGTCTTCAACGCCTCTTTTTTTCGTCTATAGTGGAAATAAAGTGTTACAAACTGGATAATGCATAACTCATTATTTCTACTATCATTTTGGCTAGTAACGAATAAAGTCAGGCTTGATTTTTGGAACGATCGGCCTCATATATAGTCATATAAATTAGACATACTCTCAAGAGGAAGATTATGAACAGTCCTATGTTTACCCGTACTTCAAGCATGGAAAGTACTCTTCAAACCAATAAGGTATTGAAAAACACGTACTTCCTGCTTTCTATGACACTAGTAACCAGTGCTA
Source organism: Vibrio sp. CCUG 15886 (assembly GCF_028570825.1). Classification (NCBI taxonomy): domain Bacteria; kingdom Pseudomonadati; phylum Pseudomonadota; class Gammaproteobacteria; order Vibrionales; family Vibrionaceae; genus Vibrio; species Vibrio sp. CCUG 15886. The sequence goes on from NZ_JAQQBT010000007.1 coordinate 180,567, forward strand.
TTGCAGCGGTTGCAACCATGGCAATCGGTATTTCTCCAATGATGGCACTTGTGATGCAAGTTGCTGCTATTGGTATTTTATTTTTCGCACTACCACGCAGCATTAACTCATCAATGGGCATTGTTTGGACATTCGTCTTTACGACACTAATGGGTGGTGCACTTGGTCCAATGCTGACTTACTACGCTTCAATCCCAAGCGGCCCTACTATTATTGCTCAAGCTCTAGGTTTAACCGGTATGGTATTCCTGGGTCTTTCGGCATATACCATCACAAGCAAAAAAGATTTCTCTTTTATGCGTAACTTCTTAATGGCAGGCCTGATTATTGTCATCGTTGCAGCTATCATCAACATCTTTGTTGGCTCAACGCTAGGTCAGCTTGTTATCAGTAGTGTATCTGCGTTGGTTTTCTCTGGTTTCATCCTATTTGATACCAGCCGTATCGTCCGCGGTGAAGAAACTAACTACGTAAGTGCAACGATTTCAATGTACCTAAACATTTTGAACTTGTTCACAAGCCTACTAAGTATTCTCGGCATTATGAACGACGACTAATTGTTTAGCGTTAAATCAATTCAAAGCCCGGAGCATTGCTTCGGGCTTTTTCTTGGTCTGCGATAGGAAATCTAGGCTTGATCGACCGCAAGAACAATCACTTCATCCGCAGGCGGGTTTTCTCTAAAGCGCCTCACTTGAATGGTCTCCTCTCCCAACATGATTTTCTTAGCAATTCGATGCATACCATCAAAGACTTTGTAATCGCTGGTTAAAATCACAGGGTACGACAAGTCAGCGTTGTTAATTCTTTGGCAGTGCTTTGCTATCTCTCGACATGTAGGCATAGGCCCTTCCATGCTAAACCAAGTCACTTCATCTGGCCCTTTTATCTCATCAATGGGGAGCTCCTCTACAGGAAGTGATTCAGCAAGTGCCCAAATGCGCTCAATAGACCAAATAGATTTCTCGTTGTCATTAATTTCAATGTAACGCTGTTTTGACATGACTGACTCCTTGTCATGATTTCCATTTATAATATCGAATGAAATTTATAACAAAAACAGAAGAATAGCGACCCACTATTACAAACACAACGAAGTAAGCAGCCTATACTGCAATAAAGTGCTCTTTATCTGAGACATCACATGTAAACGAGATCAATAAACATGAATAAATCTTACTAGGCATGCAAATTTTTCATTACCCGCCCCGACAATTTTCTAACACAGCGCATAATTATTTAGCTCCTTGAATAACGACGCATTGCGGCTATGTGGTCAACGGTTAATAAAAATCAATCCGGGATTGGATGCTTTTGCTTCGCTCGGTGTGATAATCGGATTCTTTTGTTGAGAAGCGCCTTACGTGTACGCTACCCTATACCCATCTTTATTGACTCGATGGATATAGCGCATGTTCGTTTACAACGGCAAACAAATTGAAACCGATGCTCAAGGCTACCTACTAGACCACACTCAGTGGGAAGAAGGGATGATTGAGATACTTGCCGAGCAAGAAGGCATTGAGCTCACAGATGCTCATCTAGAAGTGATCCACTTTGTGCGTGACTTTTATGAAGAATTCAATACCTCACCAGCGGTGAGAATGCTGGTGAAAGCCATGGAAAAATCGCACGGTCCTGAAAAAGGCAACAGCAAGTATCTTTTTAAGCTTTTCAAAGAAGGACCAGCAAAACAAGCGACCAAACTTGCAGGCTTACCCAAACCGGCAAAGTGCCTCTAACTCCCTATTTTTATCCTGTAGCGCTCAGCTACAGGATTTCAAACCCTTGATATTCACGACAGGTAATTTCTTCTCTTTTAAGCTCATCGACGCGAGCCGTTTTGGGTCCCTGTTCTAACCATTTGGCAAACTCTTCTATCTTCGGTGGTTCACCACAGGCTATCACTTCGACATCTCCGTTATATAAATTCTTTGCATAACCGACTAAATTTAGCTTTAGACCCTGATGTGAGGTGTGGTATCGAAATCCAACCCCTTGAACTATGCCAGAGACCACAAATTTTTCGCATCTTATTGCCATCCGTATACCTCTCCGTTTTTTTGAGTGATATATTTATTAAGTCTATTCACCCCACAAAGGACCGTGGGTTACTAAGAGCATAATAATTATGAAAGAAATACCATTTCGTTGGATTGATAAATATCTCATCCATTTAAAAATTCAAGAAAAGTTCTATCTGCTTTTCCTACTTCCTCTGATTGCATTACTTATCCTTACGCTCGTTCTTGATAACGCGGCAGACGCCATGCTCAATCATCTCTATCAAGATGAGTTGATATTGATGAAAAACTTTATCGAAGCCGGCAACTTATCACGCTCTCAAGTGATGGATATTTTAGCTTCATCCAACACCATTGCGTTGGGCTCTGGCGCAGGTTCGGTTTCTGTTCTCAATGGCTCATTTAACTTAGTGGCCACCCACGAGCAAGACCTGTGGACTGCCCTTTCCAGCGTCCACTGGACCATTATTTCTGTCTCTCTCTTCATTGTTGCACTCGCGGTTTACTACATTATGACGTTCATTGGTGGCGCGATGTTCACAATGAACAAAGCATTGAGTACGCTTGCCAATGGTGATCTCACAGCGAGAATGAACTTTTTCCAAGTCAGGGATGAATTCAGTACCATCGCTATCACTATAGACAAGGTTGCGGAGCGAGAGCAAAAGATGGTGCTGTCGATCCAAGAGTCTGTCGCTTTAATGCAACAAATAAGCTCAGATCTTAATCAGTCTATTTGCAGCAGTTCTGATATTTCAAACTCACAACAAGAACATTTGAACTCATTGGCGAGTGCCACTGAACAGATGGCCTCGACGATTCGCGAAGTGGCCAACCTTGCCCACGATTCGAGCACACAAACGGAAGATGCTCGCAGTGTTGCGCAATCTGGCCAGGTGAAAGTGGCAAATACCTTGAATTCGATTTCTCAACTCTCCTCTGAAATCCAATCCGCTTCTCAGGCGGTAGAAGAGTTGGATGCCAACGCAGCGCAAATCGATGAAGTTGTCACCACCATCAATGGTATCTCAGAGCAAACCAACCTACTTGCATTAAACGCAGCAATTGAAGCAGCCCGTGCAGGCGAACAAGGTCGTGGTTTCGCTGTGGTTGCCGATGAAGTTCGTGCTCTAGCCGGACGAACTCAGCAAGCAACGGTTGAGATCCAAGCGATGATTGAAGCATTACAACGTAACAGTCAGTCACTCACCAAACTAATGGAAGTGACGGTAAATAATGCTAACCAAGGTCAAACCTTGATGTCGGAAGTCAATCATGAGATTGCTTCTCTAGCAGATAAAAACCAAACCATTTCAGACAGCAGCACTCAGATTGCGACCGCCGCTGAAGAGCAAGGTGTGGTTGCCGATAATATCGCAGCAAGCGTGGAGGAAATTCGGATGCAGTCCAATAACGTATGCGAAATGATCAACATGACCTCGCGCAATGTCGAGCAACTAAGAAATCAGAGTGATGCAATGGAAAGCTTACTCACCGGGTTGAAAGCATAAACCGCGATAAAACTGAGCAAAGGCCGCCAATGCGGCCTTTTTGCTATTTGCTTTTCTACTCTGATTCCTTGAAAATACCCCACTTTCATTTTTGCTTAAGAGAATTTCAATGTCTGCTGCCATCTATTTAGTCAAAGGTCGTGAGAAGTCTGTTGTTAGACGCCACCCTTGGATCTTTTCTCGTGGGATCGATAGAGTCGAAGGTAATCCACAACTAGGAGAAACCGTTGATGTTTATGGTCACGATGGCAAATGGTTAGCCAAAGCAGCCTATTCTCCTGAATCTCAAATTCGTGCTCGCGTATGGAGCTTTGAAAAGCAAGATGTTAACAGAGCGTTTTTTGTAAAACGTATCCAAGACGCTCAACTTCTTCGCGAAGATGTGATTGAGCGAGATGGTTTGACAGGCTATCGCCTAATTGCAGCAGAATCTGATGGCATGCCTGGTGTGACCATCGACCGTTACCAAAATTTCTTCGTCTGCCAACTTCTCAGTGCTGGCGCCGAACATCAAAAGCAAAATATTGTTGACGCATTAATTGAAGTTTTCCCTGACTGCAATGTGTACGAGCGCTCAGATGTTTCCGTACGTAAGAAAGAAGGTCTCCAAGAAACAATCGGCGTTTTACATGGTGAAATGCCACCAAAATCTGTTGTTATCGAAGAAAATGGCGTCAAAATTAGCGTTGATATTGTCGGTGGACACAAAACCGGTTTCTACTTAGATCAGCGTGACAGTCGCCAACAAGCGATGAAATACGTCAAAGACAAAGAGGTTCTCAACTGCTTCTCATACACTGGTGGTTTTGGCCTCTATGCCCTAAAAGGTGGCGCAAAGCGCGTGATTAACGCTGATGTCTCTCAACCAGCACTCGATACGGCAAAGTTTAATGCTGAGCTCAATGAATTCGATATTTCTAAGAAACGCGCTGTTTTCCTAAACGCAGATGTCTTTAAACTTTTGCGTGAATATCGAGATCAAGGCACCAAATTTGACGTGGTGATCATGGATCCACCAAAGTTTGCTGAAAGCAAAGCGCAGCTCAATGGCGCATGTCGTGGCTATAAAGACATCAACATGTTGGCCATGCAAATTCTCAAGCCAGGCGGCACTTTGCTGACTTACTCATGCTCAGGCTTGATGGACCAAGTGCTATTCCAAAAAATCATCGCCGATGCGGCGGTAGATGCAGGCCGCAGTGTTAAATTTGTCGAGCGTTTTGAGCAAGCTGCCGATCACCCAACCGACACCGCTTACCCAGAAGGTTTCTACCTCAAAGGCTTTGCGTGTAAGGTGTTGTAAATTCTGAATCGCACTTTAAAAAAGAGCCTCGACAAAAATCGAGGCTCTTTTTTATTGCAGCTTGCTTATATGACCGGTTGCTTAGACCAAATTGCAGACAGCACAAAAAACCGGAGCCCATACAAGCTCCGGTTTTCGTTATTTTAGTCCTTTAAATGGTTTAGGTTATCCATCAAGCTGCTGGTGATATCCGCTGCCGACGCACCATCAAAGTCAATCGTTAAGGTTTGCCCTCCCTTGACGATAGTGAGGTGTGATGCACTCGCATCATCGGAAACGCGAATAGACACGTCTCCTACCGCCCCTTGATTGTCACCACTACCGAGATCGGCCAGCAAGGTATCGATATCCGCTTTAGACATATCGTCAAAGAGATCCGCTAGGTCCAGCTTGTCGCCTTGCGACGCGTTGAAGTCCGTAACGAGATCTCTCGCCGTTTCCATATCAACCCACTTAAAGATATCAGCACCATCGCCACCGGTTAGGATATCATTACCAAGACCACCGATAAGAAGGTCACTTCCTGCACCGCCAAACAAGAGATCATCACCAAGGCCACCATCAAGGACATCGTTTCCAGCATGTCCTAGGATAATGTCGTTGTTGTCTGTACCTCGGATTTGGTCATCTCCAGTAGAAGCGTTGAACGATGACGTTGCTGCAGCATTAGACTCGCCATTTGGACTCACATTGAGTGTTACTAGCTGTTCTGATTCAACACTACTCACATCCTTGACTGTCATTAGCACTTCAAAGGCCACTGATTGACCAGTGTTAATCTTCGGAGCACTTGAATCAGGCTGGAAGTAGTAAGAACCATCTTGTCCAATACGGAAGTCACCATACAGAGTGGAAACAAGTAACTCATTGCTAACGCTATCCACACTGAATGACAAGCTATCAGGCATATTGATTACAGAAGAGTCAGTGTCAATCATCTGAATGACTTGCGCTTTCGTCGCATCAATAACCACTTCTGTTGCATCATCACCCGAAACCGACATCAACAATGAACCAGCGGTACCAATAGTAGGACGAAGTTTCGGCAAATCGGTAACTAACTTCTCGTCTGGTATGTAAACTATATTATCTGCACTTCCAGATACTTGAATCAAACCAGATGATGGAACATTGGCTTCACTACCCACGCCAACAGCTGTTACATCTTTCCCTTTGATGAACGCAGCCCAATCACTTCCTATTGTTCCTTGGTTTTGAGCCCCGTCACTCAAGAAATAGATCACATCGTTTGTATCACCAGTAATACCTTTAACTGTAGCATCTTGATAGCCCGCCATAACGGCGTCAACGCCTTGGTCGTAATTTGTCCAACCTTCCGCATCGAAAATACCGTTGTAGTTATCATTGTCAACATTAGCCAAAGCACTATTCAACACAGAAATAGCTTGAGTGACCGTCATCCATACACTTGATGAGCCATTCGTTGCGTGAGTCGCATCAGTATCAAAGTCAATCATTTGTACTAATACGCTTTCGCTACCCTGTTGAGACTTAACGTTTTTAAGCAGCTCAATAGACGCTTCCAATACATACTCAATCCTTGATTCTGTTAGACCAGTCGGCTTAGAAGCCATTGAGCCCGACGAATCAATCACAAGCGAAATAAGCGTTGTTGGAACCTCACCACCTTGATCAGCAAGCACATCATTGCTTGCAGCCGCATTGACTTCCGTACTTGCACCCGCATCTGATTGCGGTAGCGAATTCTCTTTAGCCACAACATGAACATCGACGTCTAGCGCTTCTGATGAAGGAGTACGAACCACCAAATTATCGTAGTTGATGCTTTGCGTAGAATTACCTTCTATATCAATGACCCAAACTTGCTCACCATTTATATTTTGGAAGCCACCTAAAGTTTCGCCTGTGTCTTTATCGATAATCATCGTTCCATCAGGAAGTCCTTTAATTTGGACTTCATCAAGATACTCACTGCCGTCACGATCGGCGACTGATGCAGATAGGTTCAGCGCTGTCTCTGTGATCTGTTCTACGTGATAGGTACCATCTGGATTTAAAGTCACTATCGCATCCGAGAACACTAGTCGTTCGATTTCATAAAGATGATCACCCGTAAGCTCCCAAGACGTTCCTGTTCGAGCAGACGCGTCTTTACCTGTCGCGTCAAATACGGCCCATTGATCAACTTTCCCACCAAAATCGCCATTGTTAACCAATGTGTAGTTAGATAACGGACCTGAGTAGATAACGGTGTCAACACCATCACGATCAGTTGTGGACCAAGAGTCGTCACCGTCAATCTTGTCATCACCGGCCCCGCCAACAAAGACATCATTACCATACTTTCCGTACATAGTGTCAGCTTGAGCGCTACCGAATAGAACTTCTGAGTCATTCGTGCCGGTAGCATTTCGGTTTACTTCAACAACTACCCCTGTAACACCCAATGCAGCTTTATCAGCTTCAGACAATACTTGACCATTAACCAGTTTAGTATGAAGGGTAGAGTCCATCGTTACGTTAGTTGTAACGCTATCCCCGAACACTACCGTTACATTAGGCGCATCAGCCACCGCTTTGACTTCCAACATCACTGTTGCAGTATCCGTTTTATGACCATCAGAAACCGTCACTGTAAATGGCACATCATCAAAGTGTTTGTTTTCAGCTGGTTTAAACACTGCACTTGTCACTACACCATTTGCATCATGTGTTAGCACTAAGCTTCCGTAGCTTGGGTCGACACTGACATTACTAATATAAACTGCGTCACCATCAGGGTCGGTCGGATTCAATGCACCCAAATTGAGCGAAATCTCAGTATCTTCCGTGCCTACCTCACTAAATCGAGTGTCTGCAAGATGTGGTGCATTGTTGGTCGATGTTTCTGTAGAGTCAGTAACGAAATCAATCGTTCCTTTATCGGTACCCTTATCGCTATCAGTCGCTTCATAAACAACCTCTTCAGACACAGCAGCATCAACAACTTCAACTGACTGCAATGTGACATTGGAGTTGCCGTTGTCGTTTGGATTATCTGTGCCATGAGTGGTGTAGACTCGAATTTCATCAAATCCACCATCGACTTTGATGTTGGCTGTAAAGACACCCGAACCGTCATAAATAGGCTGTTGATCATCATCGTAGATAAACTCTTGAACCACTTGCCCATCTTTAAAGACAAGCACATGGATTTGAGCATCCGCCGAACTTGTGTCGTTGTAATTCCCCCAAACGCTACCAAAAGTAACATTGGCTTCTTTTACCAAGACATCCGTCTTTCCTTGTGAAATTTGAGAGAAATCTACACTGATGTAATCTTTCGTGCTGACATCAAGTTCAGAGCTACCAACACCAAGGCCTTTTTCATTATCCGCATTATCGAAAAATAGTTCATCCGGGGTTAATGAACTGTCTGTATCTGGTCTTGAACCCGTATAGTGTCCGCCAGAGATAATGACGCCGCTATCAAGAACAAAGCTCGTTACGGTATCGTCTGCATATACCCCTTTGAAATCAGTTTGAGCATCAAAGCTCAGCTTGTCATTGACATCATCATGTAAATCGTACTCAAGCTTATCCGTCACTTTTACAACTGTGTCTTTCGTGACTTCTGTACGGCTGCCATCGCTATTGACAACGTAAACGGTTCCCAAAACAGGAAGAGAATCGAAACTGATCGTTGTTTCTTTTGCGTCCGTTGAGTTGGCATCATCTTCACGATCCGTAACAACATCAATTTGCTGGCCATCTGCTATGCTTTCAGTTTCAAAGTCAAAACCGATAACAGAAGAATCAGGAGATAATGTAACAACGAAGTCATTACCCTGAGGCCCCTCATTGACGGCTAGCTGGTCACTATCTTTAAACTCCAAATGACTTGGCTGATTGCCATAGGTAATTTCAGCTGAGATTGATAGCTCGTCACCTACGACTGAACCAGAGTCAATAGAACCAGAGATCGTCCCTGCAGCAATATGTTCAGGTTCTAGCGCAAAGCTTTGTGTTACACCCTCAATAACTATCGTGAGCATTGCACCAACAACAGCGCCAACAGGCAACGTTATCGTATAGCCCACCGTAGAGCGATCACTGTTGATCACATCATCCTGATCTCTTTCCAAAATCACTTTAGGTGCAAACAACTCTGAAGTCGTTTTCGTACCATCGGTAAACTTAAAGTGTTCAAACTCAATGAAAGTGTTCACATCACCATTAGCCTCAGTGATTGTCACAGAGCCATCTGCATTAAGTGCAACCGAAGCGCTCATAGATGCGAAATTCAACTCAGCTGTATCATTGCCAGCACCACCATCAACCACTAACTTGTTGTTGGCATCATCTTGGTTTGATTTGAATAGATCATCACCGCTACCAAGTAATACAAAGTCGTCCGTTGATTCTGCTGAGACAGTCGAGTATTCACCGTGGAAATAATGCACACTATCAGATGCTTCACTTACGTTGCCAAAAGAATCCTTCTCTTTAGCATACAAGAACTCGTTGTCGTTCACTGGAATAGCTGATTCGCTTGAAATATCCAGTGTCCATGCCAAGTCTTGTTGAACAGTTGCTGTTCCAATAGTGACATATACACCGTTAGCATCTTTAGCAAATACTTCAACCTCATTACCCGGTTCACTACCGGTGCCATGAAGAGTAACGACAGAATAGTCAGACCCAGATGAATCATCAGTGACTTTTGTGATAGTTGGCGCGTCTGGTGCATCTATATCAAAGAAATACGGTTCAGTTGTAGTCGCAACAAACGTGTTTCCTGCAACATCAGATACAGTCACCTTAGCTGTAAGAATTGCTCCACCATCTACTTCGCCATCCGGGATCAAGTTAGAGCCTTTGGTGACAAACTCAAATTTATACCCAATCTGGTTACCATGAGCATCCAAATGAGGCTCGTTAGATACGAAACCTGAACCAATAAGCTCTCCATTTACGTAAAAGTCGATTTTATCATTAGGCTGAGCATCCTTATTAACATAACCAACAACGGTCACATCGGCATTAGACTCATCAGCACTTATCTTGTGGTCACCGGCTATGTTTAAGATGTCGATTTCGGCAGCGATGATAGTATCCACGCCTTGCGTATCTTCTGCGACACCCGATGCGTTGCCCGCAACGTCGGTCACTTGCGCCGTCACTTTCACG
>NZ_JAQQBT010000008.1:0-176126 GCF_028570825.1 Vibrio sp. CCUG 15886
TGGCCAAAGGGAGCAGACTGTAAATCTGCCGGCTCCGCCTTCGATGGTTCGAATCCGTCCCCCTCCACCATATTCTTCGTAAGAATCGAAAGCCAGCTCATTGAGCTGGCTTTTTTCGTACTGAATTCAGCTCATCCATTCGCCTCTCCCACCGTATGAACGATGGCGCAAGTAACACTTTTCGCTCTGATCACCGTGACAATGGCGACTCGAAAGGCATCCTCTTACGAACAGGCTTCAATGAAAAAGTCATTCCAAACCATCAGAGAGCACTTGACCTATAGAGTCAGTTGCCCTATCCAATGACTCTGTCAGTCCAACAGATAAAAAAATCCCGCTCATCGAAATGAACGGGACTTTATGATGACTAAATTGAACGACGTTAGGCTTAGCCCTGGATACCCACGATCATCCACGGCGCATTTGGCGCAGTCAGATCTCGCTCAAGGTGCCAGATATCTGTGATATCTTCTTCAATGCCTTCAACAGCATCGCGGTAACGACCACTGAACTGTAAGCTCAAGTGCGCAGTTGACGCGTCGTAATCAGCACGAACGATTTGTGCATCCACATACATGACATCCGTATGCTGCTCACCATCGAGTTTCGCTCGCTCCGCTTTTAGGTCTTCAAACAAGCTTGGAGAAACATACTCTTCAATCGTTTCCAGTTGATTATGATTCCAAGCGCCTTGCAGGATACGGTAGTGTTCACGCGCGCCATTTACAAATGCGACTTGATCGAAACCTGGAGGGTAGTTGTGTGGTACATCAGATTGCGCGCCAAAGCCAAAACCACCAGTTGGCGTATTTGGTGACTGCTCGAAGTTATGAACATTTGATTGCTCAAACTTAGGTGCTTGGCCGCCAAATGCTGGCTGCTGGTGATGCTGATTCATGCTGCCTTGCTTAGAAGCCAGCAAACCACGCATTAATTTAAAGATCACGAAAGCAATTAAGCCGATGATGAGGATATCCATAAACTGAATACCTTCAAACGCGCCCCCAAAGAACGCAGCAAGCAAACCACCCGCCAACAAGCCACCAAGAATACCGCCCATCAGGCCTTTCTTAGAGCTCTGTTTTGCCGTCTGCTCTTTACCTATATTGTTCGTATTTTGCTGCTGTTGTTTTGGTGCAGGTGCCGTTTTGTAGCTTTTACCAAAAGACTTACCACCACCCATTTTTTTCGCTTCGGCAATTGGCGTAGCAATCACAGAAACCATCAGCAGGGCAACAATCGATAATAAACGTTTCATCTTTATCCTTTTGTAGTCTGATTGAAACTTTACTCACTAGTCCCCTTCTTGATACAAACCGTTTTGAAGAAAACCAGCTAACATGAATCATACAAGCATCCTTTCATCATTGAAACGGAAACAATAGTTAGACATGTATCAGAATATTGCCGCTGTTCTATGCTTATTTTGGATGTTTTGTTGACGTATATAGTTGACAAATTTAGAATATCGAACGTTGTTCAATTTGTAGTACGAAAAAATGGCCCGTAGAAACGATCACACCAGAGAAGAACTTATCGCCCTAACTCTTGAAACTGTTAAAGAGTTTCTGGCAGACCACTCGTATCACGAGTTAAGTTTGCGTAAGCTGGCAAATATGATCGGTTATGTTCCAAGCACCCTAGTCAATGTGTTTGGCAGTTACAACTTGTTGCTGTTGCACGCCGTCGCGCAAACCTTGGATGAGCTTTCCCAAGAAGCCATGCAAGTGGTCAAAACATCACAAGACAAAAAACAGGCGCTATTTAACCTTGCGTATTGCTACCATGACTTTGCCCAGCAACACCCTCACCGCTGGCGCTTGATTTTTGAGCACAACATGAATGGTGCAGAGTTACCAGAATGGCAAGCAAAGCGTATCGACAACATGACCGGTATGCTAGAAGCGCTATTGCAACAACTTGCGCCATCTCGCACACCGACCGAAGTGTTGCAAGCGAGCCGCGTGTTGTGGTCTGGCGTTCATGGTATTACGCTACTGAGTGTGGATGACAAATTTTTCTCCAGTGAGCCAATTGATGGCAAAGAGTTGATAGACAGTCTTTTGACCAACTATCTGACTAACTGGTAATACAAGGAACTTTCATGGCCGCGAATAGCCAAAGCTCGCTGTTAACACAGCGTAAGTTTCTGCCGTACTTCATTACTCAATTTTTCGGTGCCTTTAACGACAACATCTTCAAAAATGTGCTGTTGCTGCTTGTCGCGTTTGCAGGTACTGGTGCCCTGTCAATCTCCAGTGATCTTTTCATCAACCTTGCCGCAGGCTTATTCATTCTGCCATTTTTCCTTTTTTCCGCGTCAGCGGGTGTGCTGGCAGACAAATACGAAAAGTCTTGGTTTATTCGCAAGGTCAAACTGTTTGAAATTGCCATTATGTTGCTCGGCGCTATCGGTTTTATTACCGAAAGCTACACCATCTTATTGCTGCTGTTGTTTTTGATGGGCACACAGTCGGCATTTTTTGGCCCGGTCAAATATGCGCTACTTCCACAGCAACTGAAACAAGAAGAGCTCGTTCCCGGTAACGCTTTGGTTGAAGCGGGGACTTTTATTGCTATTCTTGTCGGCACATTAGGCGCGGGTATTATTGCCTCACATGAGCAAGCAAAATACGTTGCCGCTTTTTGTGTCGTTATCTTTGCTGTATTCGGCTATCTCGCTAGCCGCGCGATTCCTGTCGCGCACGCGTGTGCGCCAGAGCTAAAATTTCGCTGGCAACCGTATCGTCAAACGAAACACACAATTGCCATCGCGAAATCGGACCGTGTGGTATATCAATGTATTATGGCGATCAGTTGGTTTTGGTTCCTTGGTGCTGCGTACCTCACTCAATTTCCCAACTTCACCAAGATTTATCTCAATGGCACAGAAAGTGCGGTCTCTTTCTTGTTGGCGCTCTTTTCTGTTGGCATCGCGCTCGGTTCACTGGCGTGCAACAAACTGTCTAAAGGTCGCATTGATGTGGGTATCGTCCCAATTGGTGCTTTGGGTATTACGGTATTTGGCTACTTGATGGCCACATCGATACCCAGCGAGCTACCTCGCTTTCATACCTTCGCACAGTTTGTGCAGTATCAGCCATTTTGGCCACTGTTTAGCTACTTACTCATGATCGGCGTTTCAGGTGGATTGTTTATCGTCCCTCTGTATGCCCTGATGCAACATCGTGCCAAGGAAAGTGAACGTGCGCAGGTGATTGCGGGCCTCAATATTTACAACTCACTGTTTATGGTGGGCAGTGCAGTATTGGGCATCGTGTGTCTTGCCGCGATCGGCATATCGATTCCACAATTTTTTGTGCTACTTTCGATACTCAACTTTTTAGTGGCTGCGTATCTCTTTTTGCAAGCACCCATGTTTGTCGTGCGTTTCCTCGTGTGGGTGCTTACTCACACACTCTATCGTGTGGCACATAAGAATCTACACCACTTACCGAAAGAAGGTGGTGCGCTTATTGTTTGCAATCACGTGAGTTACATGGACGCTTTGCTGCTGAGTGCCATCTGCCCTCGATTGATTCGTTTTGTCATGGAAGAAGAATACGCAAGGCTGCCGATTTTGCGTCGCTTCTTACGCACTGCCGGGGTAATTCCTATCTCCGCCAGCAACAGAACCTCTATTCGACGTGCATTTAACGATGTTGAACAAGCTTTGAGTGAAGGGCATATTGTCTGTATTTTCCCAGAGGGCAGATTAACGGAAAATGGCGACATAAATCCATTTATGCGTGGTATTGACATCATCCTTCGTCGCAGCCCTGTGCCCGTTATCCCAATGGCGTTAAAAGGCTTGTGGGGTAGCTATTTCAGCCGCCACAAAGGCCGAGCCTGTAAAGGACTCCCTAGCCGTTTCTGGTCTCGACTAGAAATTGAAGCAGGGTTGCCTGTCGAGCCTAAAGACGCCTCTGCGGAAGTCATGCAGCAAAAAGTGGCAGAGTTACGAGGCGATTGGCGCTAAGCGTTCAGATTATCTGAACGCTTGTTCAAATCATTAAGACTTTCTGATCTCATCGACTCAGCTATACTCGCGCTTTCACTTAATAAAACGCAATCACTTTGAATCGTAAGCATCTTCCTTTTATTTTCGCTTTACTGCTCAGCCTGAGTCCTTGGGTCTCTTCCCCCACAGCATTAGTTTTGGGTTTTCTGCTCGCAAGCACGGGGTTGGTGCCATTACAACTGCCCATATCGACTTATACTAAAAAGCTCTTGTCTTACTCCATTATTGGTTTGGGGTTTGGTATCCAATTTCAACAAGCCATTGCCGTCACCTCTGATGGTATCGGCCTGATTGTGGTCACCATCGCTGGTACCCTGCTACTCGGCTTTTTAGTGGCCAAAGTGATTAAGCTTGAAACCACGACCGCCTACCTTATCTCAGCAGGTACTGCGATTTGTGGAGGGAGTGCGATTGCGGCAGTCGCTCCGGCAATCAAAGCCAAAGATCAGCAGATTGCCCTCGCATTGGCGACGGTCTTCGTTCTTAATTCCCTTGCATTGTTTATTTTTCCGGTGATTGGACATGCGTTAGCGTTGGACCAACAAACTTTTGGAACCTGGGCAGCGATCGCCATTCACGACACCTCCTCCGTCGTCGGAGCTGCATCTGCGTATGGTGAGCAAGCACTTACCACCGCGACGACATTAAAACTTGCCCGTGCATTATGGATTATTCCCGTTGCCCTACTCAGTGCAATTCTCTTTGCTCGCGGAAATGGTGAGGAAGGTAAGCGCAAGTTAGTGCTTCCATACTTCATTTTTTGGTATTGCGCTGCCATCGCCTTTAGCGATCTCTTCCCTCAATTTGAGAGCGTCTATCAGGGTATTTTCTCGGTAGCGAAACAGGCACTGGTGGTGTGTTTATTTTTGATTGGTTGCAGTATTTCTGTTGAGAAGCTGAAAAGTGCGGGTGCAAAACCTCTGATCTTTGGCTTAAGCCTATGGGTGGTCATCTCCACCACTTCGCTCAGTTGGTTGTTACTCACACGTTAAAGTGACTCAATTAAGCTGAGTGATGGGAATGAGGCAAAGTGGTGGTTGCTCGGCGTCGATAGTCAAAAACGATGGCGACAACAATCAAAAAGGCCGTCAATTCGGCCAAAGAGCGATAGAGGCCATCACTCAGCAAAGCAATACCGAGCTGCAAAACTGCCGTTGCTATTAAGATCCCTCTTACCATCTTCAATCTTATGCCTTTTCTTTGTCATATGATGCGCAATTATGATTGAGGGTTATAAGGTTGAGAAATTCTCTTTTTGACTAATTCATGTCGAAATCAACTAAGTTTATTTTCCAGCCATACTTTAACGGCTTGCCGCGAGACTTTAATCCCTTCCTTCAGTAACGCCTCAGGCATTAAGTAATAGGCGACTGGCCACTTAAACTTTTGCAGTTTCTCTTTTAAGTGTTGCTCATACTGCGCTCTGTTTGCTAGCGATGGCGATTGGATGACAGCAACTGGTCGATAGCCAAATTCTGCATCGGGCATGGGAACCACAATACTCTGTTCCACGCCTTCAATCTCGTTTAGCACCGCTTCAATCTCTTCGCAGTGGATGTTTTCCCCGCCAGAGATAAACTGATTGTCCGCACGGCCGATGATCTTAAGTTCCTCACCTTGCCAGACGCCTAAATCTTTACTGTCAAACCACCCATGCTCATCCACCAGCGTCGTTAAGCTACCCTGAAAGAAATAGCCTTCTGCCAAGGTTTCACCACCGATATAAATGCGCTGACCAATCAGTTGCAGTGCTCGATTTTTCAATAGATGCCCTGCGTTGCTCACGCTGTCGATCTGCTTAGCGGTCACGGTTGAAGCGGCCTCTGTCATGCCATAGCCTAGCCAGGTCTCTATTCCTTTACGCTGCGCCGCTCGGGCCAAGGCATGCTCCACATGGCTCCCCCCCAGCAAAACATGGCTCAGTTGCAAAGGCGTATTGTCATCAAGCAGGCGTTTCAATTGAGTCGCGACGAGAGACGCGTGTGTCACCCCTTGAATGTCCTCAGACAAAGCGCCATGCCCCACTTTCAAACATCCGCCGGCCAACAACCAGCGATAAACAATAGCCATGCCAGAAACATGATACAGCGGCAGGGAGAGCAACCACGTATCCTGCTGAGTAAAACAGAACTCTTCTAACAATCCTTGTGCTGACGCGAAATGCTGCCGATGAGTATGAGCCACCGCTTTGGGATTGCCCGTGGAACCAGAGGTAAAAATGATGGTAGCAAGTTGATCGGCGCGATAATCGCAAACGTGATTGCTAGGCACCGAGTTAAGATGATCCGAGGCGAGTGAGATTTCTAGCAGCACATTACGACGATCGTGAGAGCAAGCCGAGCGGGTCTGCCCATCAACGTTAGGATCAAGCCAAATAAAACGCTTGTGCTGCTCACGGTACAGCGTATCAAGCTTTGCTGAGAACATTGCAATTGATTGCGGCATGGTGATCGCCACCACAGCCCCCAGTTGATGCGCAGCGAGCAAGATAAGCACCATATCAACATGGTTTTTACCCAGCAGAGTGATGACATCTCCACGAGTCACTCCTTGCTCACCAAGAACCGCCGCTAAACGTTCAATCTCGTCGTTCAATTGTTGCCAGTTGAATTGATAACGTGATGAGTTCAGCGCCATAGAAAATGGGCTCTGCTGAGCCCAATATTTCCACAATGGTTGTTCACTGACCAATGCCTTTTCACCCATTATGAATGCCACACCAATTGCTGTTCTTCTAACGAGGCGATCGGCAGCGAGCATTTCGGCCATCCCACCATTAACTGCGATTGGAACAAACCGATGGTGTCCAAGCCCGGCGTCACGTCAGGCAACTGCCATTTGGCAAAACGCGCTAACTGGGTAAGCCCTAAACTTGATTCGATACTTGAACTGATGACCGCTTTGATGCCCAAAGAGTGCGCTTTTTTGATCAGCGCAATACAACGAGGCAATGAACCGATCAACGTTGGTTTGATGACGATCGCTTTCACGCCCGTGAGATCGTCAAGCGCAAAGTCAGGTCGGTGCAGCGCATGTTGTAAGGTTTCATCCCATGCAATCGCAATCCCGGTGTTGATAGCAAAAGAGAGGCTATCTCCGGGCTTTTGGCAGGGCTCTTCGATAAACACGATCCGCTGACGCAAAGAGGGGGTGATGTACTTGGCAAATTGCTGCGCTTTTTCTGGCGTCCAAGCACGATTGGCATCCAGTCGCAGTGTGAGATCTGGGATGCTTTCCAAGAACAAGTTGACCAGCATGCCATCACGAATTGGTTCGTACAAACCCACTTTGACTTTGGCGACTTTCTCACCTTGCATCGCATTCAATACCGGAATGAGTTCATCGGGATCGCCAGTACAAAGTGGCGCGGGCAAATAGTGCCCATCGCGAGGCAACTTCCCTTCCAACTCATACATCGCGGTGGAAAGACCAAATGCAACGGAAGGCAGTAAGGCGTCGTAATCGATGGGATGATCGGTGTTCATCCACAACTCAAGCTGTGCTTGCGCTTCAATGCCCGCTTCTTCTATGGTCTCTAAGCTAAATCCTGGTAATGGTGCAACTTCGCCATACCCTTTTTGACCGTTCATGTTCAGCTCAATAATGTAGCCAACACGCTCCGTCAGTTTCTCATCTCTTAGCACAACACCGCTGTCCATTGGCAAGGTGTAGCGGTACAGTTTGGCTGATTTCATAGCTGTCCCTTAATACTTCATCGACAAATTGCTTTACTGAAAGTCAGACTCTTTATGAATGAGACCGTCAATCGCAAAGAAAAGTCCCTAAACGATGCAGATTCTGTGCCTCTGCATCGTTCTCACATTGGGAAGAAAATTAAGGGTTGCGTGGAAACTTATTGAAGTCTGGACGACGTTTTTCGTTGAACGCATTGCGCCCTTCTTGCCCTTCATCCGTCATATAGAACATCATTGTGGCGTTGCCCGCCAACTCTTGAAGACCCGCTTGACCATCGCAATCGGCGTTCAATGCCGCTTTCAAGCAACGTAGTGCCATCGGGCTGTGCTGAAGTACTTCACGACACCAACGTACGGTTTCCTTTTCTAGATCATCAATTGGCACAACGGTGTTTACTAGCCCCATATCCAACGCTTCTTGAGCGTCATAAAAACGACATAGGAACCAAATCTCACGTGCTTTTTTCTGTCCGACAATACGTGCCATGTATGACGCACCCCAACCGCCATCAAACGAGCCCACTTTTGGTCCAGTTTGACCAAATTGCGCGTTTTCAGCCGCGATGGTTAAGTCACACATCATATGAAGAACGTGGCCGCCACCGACAGCCCAACCAGCGACTGACGCAATAACAGGTTTTGGACAAGTACGAATATCACGTTGGAAATCAAGAACATTCAGGTGATGAACACCAGAGTCATCTTTATAGCCGCCGTAATCACCGCGGATCTTCTGGTCGCCGCCAGAGCAGAACGCGTCTTCACCGAGACCGGTCAAAATGATCACGCCCACGTTAGAGTCATAGCGAGCATCCGCCAGTGCTTGGATCATTTCTTTGACGGTTTGCGGGCGAAATGCATTACGCACTTGAGGGCGTGCAATGGTGATTTTTGCAATGCCGTCTTCCGACTTGTGGTACTGAATATCTTCATAGGGCGCACTACAGTCATTCCAATTAACTGGTGCGTAAAGTTCTGCTTCAGTGATGCCTACTGTTTTAGCCATGGTGGTTCCCATTGTTCTAATGTGTTTATCGTTGATAAACCGAATGAATAAACGCACGGACGATGTCAGCAAAAGCGTTAGGCTGCTCTTGATGGACATTGTGGCCCGCATTGTCAACTATCGAGCAGGACAAGCCACTCTGCCTCGCTAGTTCTTGAAATTTTGTGTCTTTTTCGCCGCATACATAGTGCAAAGGCACGCTAGAGCGTTGCAACTGAGGCAAAAGATTCGGTTGCTTCGCCAAAGAAGTGGCTAATAGCATCTCCGCGACTGACGCACCAAGATTAGCACTTCGTTTTGCTATCAAGGTTTGTTTTTGCGCATGGTTTAGTGAAGAAAATACCCCTTGCTGATACCAATCGGCTAATACCTGTTCAATGGGCTCTTCACGAAATCGCTTCGCCCAATGGCTATCACTGATCCAGCGTTGCTGCTTTTCTTGCTCACTGACTAAACCAAAATTGCCGCCTTCAATCAAAGCTCCGCGTAGATTCAGTGCGGCAAAGGCGTGCTCAACAAGCCCCTGCATGGCAATTCGGCCTCCCATTGAATAACCAATGAGAATACATGGGCGTTGGGCCAATTGCTGCTCAATCACCATCGCCACTTGCTGTGCACTCTCCGCAGCACTACTTGTGGCAATGCCAACACTTTGGCCGTGCCCTGCAAGGTCAATCGTTAGGGTTGGATATTCTTTGAGTGAACATTGCGTGGCACGCCAATCTTCTGCACTACCCAATAAACCGTGCAGTAACACCAACACGGGCGAACGGCTATCACCATTGCCTTGCTGATAATTAAACGAGAGAACGGACATGATCAGCCAATTGTTTTATGTGCTGTGACGCTTGGTTTGGCGGCGTGTTGACTTCAACCAATAAAGCGCCACAGCCGTGTGCAAAATGGCCAACAATTCGTTCTGTTAGCTCCGTCATCGATGTGGGGCACACGTAATCGAGGCCAAATTGTTTGGCGGCGAATTCGAAACGGTAGCCATGAGGCATTTGGTATAACGCTTGTTTTTGCTGCGGTGGTACCGGTAATAAATCAAAAATCGCGCCGCCGTCGTTGTTGGTCACCACGATCACCACCGGAGTCTCTTGATGGCTATACAGCGCCAGCGAATTCAAGTCATACAACGCAGACGTGTCACCAATCATCAATAACATTGGGTTGGATCTTGCTCTTTGCACGCCGCTTGCTGTGGCAAAGAGACCATCAATCCCCGAGGCGCCACGATTGGTAAATGTTTCGACACCACGCAATTGACCAACCATATCGACCATACGCACAAACAAGCTATTGCCTAAAAACAGATCGGCGCCGCCCACAAGTGAGGATAAGTGCAGAGCAATCATCATTTCACACAGGCTGCTTTGGGCGATCTCTCTGGCTTGCTTGTTCACCTCCGCACTAAAACGCGGCAATTCATTCGCCCACACTACAGGCTGCAGTTTGCGGTTGGTCACTACGTTCAACCACGCTGCGATTGAGCAGACAAAATGCTGTTGAGGTAGGTGGCTCTGGTTGTCTCGCTCAAAATCCGGTGAAACGTACCAATAATCGCAGCCAGCTTGCACTTGCTGCTCTAACCATTGGTGTAAACGCTTCGAGACCAAACGACGGCCAAACTGGATGATCAAATCACATTGGGACAGCTGTGCACGAGCTGCAGGATTTTGCAACCAGATATCAAAACCACTCCAATCAGAAGTGGTTCCGGATTGTGGGTCACACAGCACAGGCCATCCCATTTGCGCCGCAAATTGATGGGCCTGTTTGGCTTCTTGCAGTGTTACACTGCCGATTACCACCACGCCTTTACGTTGTTCAATTTCTGCAATAGAAGGCGGCATGGGAAGCGGCATTTGTTTGTTACTGTAGATGCCCCCCCTCTGCACGCCACACAGCCACCGTATCGATATAACTCTGGTAAATCGACTTTGGTGCATTGGAATAAAGCGGCTCAGGAAAGGGACAGTTGATGTGCACCGCATGGCCACTGACCGCCTGTTGATGAAGCACTTGATCCACAGATGTCAGTAACCAGTTTAATGACGTCTGCGTGTTTGGACTGGGCAAGTTTAATGAAGCACAAACATGATTTGAGAAGATGCCCTGCTGTGCGATCGCCTGATTGGCCCCGCATCCCACCAACTCGATCGGTCGATCTGCGGTCAGTAATACCAGTTTCTCCCCGGTTAAGCCTGCCTCTGCCACTGCTGGCAAAAGATTGGCCACCGCAGTGCCCGATGTCACCACCACCGCCACAGGCCGCTGGCTGGCTTTGGCTAAACCAAGTGCAAGAAAACCCAATCCACGCTCATCAAAATGCGTATGCAGCTTCAAACTGGTGTGGGCATTCGCTTCGAGGGCGAGCGGGGTTGAACGTGAGCCAGGTGCGACACAAACATCTCGTACGCCAAAGCGGTACAATTCTTCAAACAGCGTTTCACACCAAATACGATTCAATACGGCTTGATCGTGGTTCATGATGCCACTCCAAGCGGTGGGTGCTCAGAAATCAGTGACAATAAGGTCGACATTTTTTTATCCAGTTCACTCCATTCATGCTCTGCGATTGAGCCAGGAACAATGCCAGCTCCAGCGAACAAATGCAGTGAATCATCCACAATCAAAGCGCTGCGTATTGCCACACAAAACTCCGCTTGTTCATGGCTAATGTAGCCAACAGAACCCGCATACCAGCCACGAGCGAAAGGTTCATTTTCAACAATAAACTGCATGGACTCTTGACGAGGCAATCCTGCAACCGCCGCGGTTGGTTGTAAAGCCGAGAGCAGTTGTACTCCATTGACTCCCGCCTTCAACTGCGCATGAATATTGCGCTTCAGATGCTGAACTTTACGCAGGCGCACTAAACGCGCTTCAGACTCGACCTCTACACTCGCAGCATGAGGTGTAAGGCGATCAACGATATCGTCAACCACATACTGGTTTTCATTCAGATTTTTGACATCCTGTGAAAGCCAACTGGCCAGTTCCATATCTTGCGTAGCGTTATGGCCACGACCAATGGTGCCCGCCAATGCTTCGGTATATAACTCTTGCCCTTGACGTAAGTAAAGTCTCTCTGGTGTTGAGCCGATGAAACTGTGTTTACTATCGAGACTCAGCATAAAGTGAAAACTGTGGTGATTTTGCAGATAACTTGCTTTAAGCAACTGCGCCGCGCACAATGCGGAATCTAAATGCACTGTGGTTTTACGTGCCAGAACGACCTTCTTAAACGCCTTAGCTTGTATGCCTTTCAGCACTTTACTCACCAAGTCACACCACCCCTCTCGCTCAGGTAAGTGTTCCACGCTCTGGATGTGTGCGGTGAGAGGTGCTAACACTTTCGCCTCAGTCGTGAGTTTGCTCAACGTGTGCAGAATTCGGCTCTTATCACCATTTAAATTCACCGCCAACGACCACTTGTCGTCCAAACGGATCAGTTCAATCTGAGGTAAAAAGAAAAAAGAAGGCATACAACGGCGATTTTTCTCGCTGCTGCCATCGAATGATCGTCCTCCCCAAACACGTTGTCCGGGAGACAGTATGGTATAGGCCGGGCCTGGATCGACAAAGGTGTGCAATTGTCCTAACGCGACCACCTCTTCACGAGTATCTCGTGACTGCCAATAAAATTTTGGAAAAACCGGCTGGGCTTCAAGCCAGTCAATGAACGTCAATGTAGGTTTTGTTGTTAAAAGCTCGACCAGACGAGTCTCGTCATCCTTGGCATTTTTGACACGTTCAATGAGATTGGTAATGGCTTGATGAAAATGTGACAAAACAACCTCGTACATTAGAGGATAAAGAATTACTGTCGCTACTCTATTGATAGACCCTGATCAAATCAAGGTTGTGTGCGATCTTTTGCAGAATCCTGTGATAACTGACGGCTCCCAACGAAGACGAGTCCTTCATCGAGATAGCGACACTGATCAAATTTCGACTTTTCTATAGATTTTTATTCTAAAAAATGTAAGTTTAGTATCCTTTAATAAAGAATTTTACGAATTTTCAGGAATTACACAATGCAAAATATCGGGATGTCGTCAAAACTCGACAATGTCTGCTATGACATCAGGGGTCCTGTACTCAAACATGCTAAGCGCATGGAAGAAGAAGGGCATAAAATCCTTAAGCTAAATATTGGAAACCCCGCCCCATTTGGCTTTGACGCCCCTGATGAAATTCTGGTCGATGTGATTCGTAACTTGCCTACGTCGCAAGGTTACTGCGATTCAAAAGGCATCTACTCAGCACGTAAAGCCGTGGTACAGCACTACCAACGCAAAGGGATTCGTTCTCTCGATGTGGAAGATGTTTACGTGGGCAATGGCGTCTCTGAGCTGATCGTGATGGCCATGCAAGCACTGCTTAACA
Source organism: Vibrio sp. CCUG 15886 (assembly GCF_028570825.1). Lineage (NCBI taxonomy): Bacteria > Pseudomonadati > Pseudomonadota > Gammaproteobacteria > Vibrionales > Vibrionaceae > Vibrio > Vibrio sp. CCUG 15886. The sequence goes on from NZ_JAQQBT010000008.1 coordinate 13,118, forward strand.
ACGGTGACGAAATGCTGGTTCCAGCACCAGACTACCCATTATGGACCGCAGCCGTGGCACTTTCAGGCGGCAAAGCGGTGCATTACCTCTGTGATGAGCAAGCAGACTGGTACCCTGATCTGGATGATATGCGCAAAAAAATCACGCCTAAGACTCGTGGTATTGTACTCATCAACCCAAATAACCCGACGGGAGCCGTCTACAGCCGCGATTTTCTACTGGAAGTGATCGAAATCGCGCGTCAACACAAGCTGATGATTTTCGCCGATGAAATCTACGACAAGGTGTTGTACGACGGAGCGGTTCACACCTCAGTCGCGACCTTAACTGACGATGTGCTGGTGATGACGTTTAACGGCCTATCAAAAGCCTATCGCGTATGTGGTTTCCGTGGTGGTTGGATGTTTATGACCGGACCAAAACATTTAGCGCAAGGCTATGTTAACGGTTTGGACATGCTGGCTTCGATGCGCCTGTGCGCCAACGTGCCAATGCAACACGCGATTCAAACTGCCTTGGGGGGCTATCAGAGCATCAATGAATTGATCTTACCTGGCGGTCGTTTATTGGAGCAACGTGATCGCGCATGGGAGTTGATCAACCAAATCCCTGGCGTTTCATGTGTGAAACCAAAAGGCGCAATGTATCTGTTCCCTAAGATTGATACGAAAAAATACAGCATCAAAGATGACCAAAAGATGGTTTTTGATTTTCTCGTTCAAGAAAAAGTGTTGTTAGTGCAGGGTTCTGGATTCAATTGGCCAAAACCAGACCACTTCCGCATTGTCACTCTACCGCACATCGAAGATCTCGAAACCGCCATTGGCCGCTTTGAACGTTTCTTACATGGCTATAGCCAGTAGTAATTATTGTTAAACTTTCATATGCTTAAAGGTGTTCCATAGGAACACCTTTTTTCTAACTGCGTTTTGAGGTGACTATCGTGCAAGAAAGCCATTTTTTCGCTCATTTGGCTCGTATGAAGCTAATTCAACGCTGGCCATTAATGCGCTCTGTCTCCAGTGAGAATGTCTCTGAGCACAGTTTGCAGGTCGCCTTTGTTGCCCATGCTTTAGCGCTGATCAAAAACAAGAAGTTTGGTGGGCACATCAATGCAGAGCGGGTGGCCGTGTTGGCCATGTATCACGATAGTAGTGAGGTTTTGACGGGGGATTTGCCCACACCAGTAAAATATTACAACCCTGAAATCGCGAAGGAGTATAAGAAAATCGAAGCTGCGGCCGAGCAAAAACTGCTCTCCATGCTGCCGGAAGAATTTCAGGAAGACTTTCGTCCATTTGTCATCTCACAACAAACTTCGGAAGAAGAAGCTCAAATCGTCAAACAAGCTGATTCCATTTGTGCCTATCTCAAATGTCTAGAAGAACTCAGTGCAGGTAATCACGAGTTTGCTTTGGCGAAAAAGCGCTTAGACATTACGTTAGCGGAAAGAAAAACACCTGAAATGGATTATTTCCTCAATACGTTTGCGCCAAGCTTTGAACTATCCCTAGACGAAATCAGTTAACAAATATGGAGTCCACTTTGTCATTGACTATTCGCTCACAATGGCTGGAACGCCATGATGATGAACATAAAATTCGTCGTGATGATCATCGCAGCCCTTTTCAACGCGATCGAGCACGAATTCTTCATTCGGCCGCTTTTCGTCGCCTGCAGGCCAAAACCCAAGTGCATGGCAACAGCCTCGAAGATTTTCATCGCACCCGATTAACCCATTCGCTCGAAGCGGCGCAATTGGGCACCGGAATTGTCGCACAAATTAAGAAGAAACAACCCGAGTATCGAGATCTTCTGCCCACTGACAGCTTAATCGATGCCTTGTGCTTAGCTCACGACATTGGACACCCACCGTATGGACACGGCGGCGAGGTGGCTCTGAATTATATGATGCGAGACCATGGCGGCTTCGAAGGTAACGCGCAAACTTTCCGCATCGTCACTCAACTCGAGCCCTACACCGAACACTTCGGCATGAATTTGTCTCGGCGCACACTGCTAGGGTTAATTAAATACCCAGCTTTTATCAGCCAGACTCGCGCGGCTTCACAGCCTGCTCCTGTGAGCCACCAACGTCAAATCAAAGCCAAGCAGTGGAGTCCAGCAAAAGGCATTTATGATTGCGATAAAGCCCTATTTGACTGGGTACTAGCACCATTAAGTGAAACCGATAAACAACAGTTGAACGCAATGCGGGATTGCCCCCACGACGCCTTATCTCATCGAAAAACGCGTTATAAATCGCTCGATTGTTCGATTATGGAGCTGGCTGATGATATTGCTTATGGCGTGCATGATCTTGAAGATGCCATTGTGCTTGGACTCGTCACACGTAGCCAATGGCAAGAAGGTGCAGCGAGTCAGTTAGCCGATTGTGGTGACCCATGGTTTGAAAAACACATTAGTTCCATTGGCGAGATGTTATTTAGTGGCCAGCATCATCAACGCAAAGATGCCATTGGCGGCATGGTTAACGTACTACTCACCAGCATCGACGTTAAGCCCGTCGACGGTGAATTTGAAAGTCCACTGTTGGCCTTTAATGCCTATCTCGATATCGGCATGGAGAAAGCACTGTCGATTTTGAAGCACTTTGTCAGCCAGTATGTGATTCAAATTCCTCAGGTTCAAATTGTCGAGTATAAGGGACAACAGATCATCATGGATTTATTTGAAGCGCTCAGTGCCGATCCTCAACGCTTGCTGCCTTTGCCCACTCGACATCGTTGGGAGCTGGCTGAAACAGACACCAGCAAAATGCGAGTGATAGCGGACTACATTTCTTCGATGACCGATGGCCATGCGCAGCGACTGCACCAACAGTTGTTTTCATCACATCATTAACAACGCTCTATCTGGCCATCGCTAACGATAGTTTCGTTCAAACACACCAGGTGGCATTTGCGCAATTTGAAACTCGATCATCTTGTCAAATACCGTAATTAAGGGTGTAAAATCGTTTTCAGGCTGAAAATAACTGAGAATGTGAAAACCGGCCTCGACAGTGGAAAGCGCATTGTCACTAGGCGATTTTCGGATACGGTAGTTTCCAGTGAGATTGTCTGGTAATTGTACACACGGCAGCACTTGCAAATTGCTTGAAAGTTGCCGGATTTTAAACGCTTTCTTCCACGTACCATCGAGGAGAATAAAGCGCAGACGACGCATGTTACTGCCATCAGATTGAGCAACTTGTTCCACAGTGACGGCTTGTTCATTCGGAAACAACACCCAATGGTGATAGGATTCATCGCTTAGCAACTGATTGAGCTCAGCGTGTTGCGAAAAGTCTTCTCCAATGAACAAGCGACAGCTAGCCAAAGACAAATCGAGAATTCGAGCCGTGCCAAGTGGGCGATGCTCTTCACTCGGATGCTGTAGAATGATAAGTTCCACATCTGAGGCAAGAGATTCTATCCACTGACAAATACACGCTTTTTTCGCTTTACCACATTGAGAACAATACCGAGACATACTGTGAACCTTACTATTTTTCTGACGATAACCAGCGTGCTTTGTCTATTGCTTCAGCAGCCATTATTGTCTGATTGGACGGAGTGGCATCGCCAAGCGATAAATCATGGAGAATGGTGGCGAATCCTATCAGGAAATTTCACTCACACCAACTACCCTCACCTTTTGATGAATCTGGCCGGGCTTTGGGTAATTGCTCACCTTTTCAAACCCAATGGGAAAACGTTCGCTTTGTTGCTAGTGATGATCAGCTTCATGGTCGGACTCGCTAACCTCTTAACCTCAATGCAAATATACGTTGGCCTTTCCGGGACGTTGCACGGCCTGTTTGCCTATTTTGCGCTAAGAGAAAGCTTGGAGGGAAGAAAAAGCAGTTGGCTTCTGGTGCTTGGTGTCGTGTTGAAAGTCGCTTGGGAGCATTGGATGGGAGCGTCTGCAAGCACAAGCGAACTCATTGGTGCAAGGGTCGCCATTGAGGCACATCTTGCTGGTATGAGCAGCGGCTTCCTCTTAGCCTCGCTGCCCCCTCTTTACCAGCGTTACCTTAACGCCAAAGCGCAATAAAGACATAAAGCAAGCTGACAGCACGCCAACTTGCTTTATCATCCAATTACAACTTAATCCGTGACTGATTTTTCTCAATCGTTGATTTACCGATTCCTTTCACTTGAGCTAACTCATCAACCGTTTTAAACGGTCCATTAGCTTCTCTAAAGTCAACAATTTGCTGAGCTTTTTTAATACCAACGCCTTTTAACATCATGGCAATTTCTTCTGCTGTCGCCGTGTTGATATTGACGGAAATCTCAATGCCTTCATATTTATCGGCCGCTTTCGTTGCAGAGTCCGCAAAAGAAACGGAAGGAAAAGAGAATGCCATTAGCATGGCTAAAAGGGTAAATACCTGTTTCATTGTCGTGTCCTCATGTTAGGTGCAAGGTGTTATACCTAACCCAGCGAGAGCACAAAACAGACAAGAGACAAAAATAAAACAGGCCGCGAAAGCGACCTGTTTTTAGTTACATATCAGTTGCACACCGAACGATTAGTTGCTCACAACAAAGTATTCAATATCGGTGTTAGCACGAAGAATCGCGACGATAGAACTCAAGTCACGCTGTGCAGAGACGCGTTGCAGTTGCACTGAAATTTGCTGTGCTAGTACAGGCTCTAAGCTCTCTTCTACTTTTTCAAGCGCCACGACAACAACATTGCCTTCCATATCTTTACTTTGGCCGTATACCGCATTACCTGCTGCTGGTTTTGCCATAGCAAACACGGTCTGAGCTAAAGGAGAACGACGATCAATCTTCTCTAACTCACCAAACGATAAGCCTTTTTCTTGTAAAATAGCTGTGTTACCCGCTTTCAGTGCCGTCACGACTTCGGTTCCCAGCTCAAGTGCTTGTTGCTCACCTTTCACTTGAGAAAGCTCCGCAGCTACTTGGTCTTGCACCTCAGTCAAAGGTAGCACTGTCTCATCACGAGCATCATCAACACGAACAACAATGATGTGTTCAGGGGCAATTTCAATCGCTTCTGAGTTCAGGCCATCCAGCTTAACTTCTGGACTGGTAATCGCTTGAGTCACCGCAGGTGTACGAAGAATTTCAGGCGCATCAACTTGAGAGATAAAGTCAGTGTGTTTCACTTGTTGACCCACCGCTTTTGATGCTTCTTCTAAAGAATCTGGGTATTCGAATGCCACTTTCTCTAGCTCACTTTGCAACTCATAGAATTGGTCGACTGCTTTCTGGTCGATCATTTCTTGTTTGATTTGCGCAGCAACGTCGCTAAATGGCTTCACAACCGGTTCTTTTAGCTCTTCGAGTTTGATGATGTGGTAGCCGAAGTCAGACTTCACCAAGCCAGTGACATCGCCAACATTTTTTAGCGCAAACGCCGCTTCTTCAAACGCTGGATCCATCACATCACGTTCAATCCAACCCAGTTCACCGCCGTTATCAGCACTGCCAAAATCGTCTGATTTCTCTTGAGCTAGTGCCGCGAAATCCGCACCAGCGTTCAATTCGTCTAAAATTGCTTGTGCTTTAGCTTGGTCATCCCCCTCAATGAGGATATGAGCCACTCGACGCTGCTCCTCAGAGGAATACTTATCAAGGTGCTCTTGATAGTACTGTTTCACTTCGTCATCAGAAATGGTGATTTGCTGCTTGAGTGAATCCGCCGCTAACTCGATGTAAGACACCTTCACCTGCTCAGGGCGAGTAAAGCGTGATTTGTTTTCATCGTAGTACTTTTGGATATCTTCTTCTGTCAGCGTCACTTTATCTGCAAAGTCGCGAATATTTAGCGTCACCGTGCGAACATCACGTGTTTGAGTAAACAGTTTACCTTCTGCATCCACTTCACCTGGTAGGGTAAATTCGCTGGTTTGTAGTGCATCAAGCAATTGAGAACGAATCAGTTCACGACGCATGTACTCTGCAAAAGAATCTGGTGAGTAGCCCGCGCGACGTAGGGTCGCTTGGTAGACGTCTTGGTTGAATTTACCGTCTTGCTGGAATTCTGGCATCGCTAGAATCATGCTTCTTACTTGAGCATCACTGATGCGTAAACCTAATGATTCTGCATGCTGATCAAGCAAAACGTCGTTAATCATGCGGTCTAATACCGATTTACGGAAAGACTCTACGTAAGCAGGGTCAGCAAGGAGTTGAGAAAAGTAATCTCCTAGTTGCGACTGCATACGATTACGCTCGTTTTGGTAAGCCATTTCAAACTCACCACGACCTATTTCGACATTGCCAACTTTTGCTGCAGAGTTACTACTACCACTCACGAGGTAACTGCCGACACCTGCAAAGACAAACGATAGGATGATCAATCCTAGGATAATTTTAACCGCGATGCTATTCACGCCTTCGCGCAATCGATCCATCATAACTAAACTGCTCTCCACTCACGAAGCCAACGCTTCTCTTGAAATGTAATCACGCGATAATACCAGAAAAAAGAAATGCGCATCAGTAGGATGCGCATAATTTAAAAAAGTTCGGCTTTCACATCGCAAAATCGTGTTCAAACGGGTTTGATTGAACAAAATTCACACTATCGCGATTAGTTACAAGCGTCTTTAAGAGCTTTACCTGCTTTGAAAGATGGTACTTTCGCTTCTGCGATTTGGATCTCTTCACCAGTCTTAGGGTTACGGCCTGTACGAGCTGCGCGAGTACGCACGCTGAAAGTACCGAAACCAACTAGAGCTACTTGATCACCAGACTGAAGAGTACCGCTTACTGCTTCAATGAATACATCTAGAGCACGACCTGCTGACGCTTTAGAGATATCTGCGTTTGCAGCGATTGATTCTACTAGTTGAGTTTTGTTCACTGTGATTCCCCTTTGTGCCATCTGTGATTATTTTTTTAGATGACTTTCGTTCCATTAATACTAAAAATTAGCGCCAAGCCTTATCTTAAAAGGGCTGGCAGCCATCGAGCTCTAACTTAGCTCCCAAAAAAAACGCTGACAAGCCTTTTCGAGCCTATCAGCGTAAACTTTTACTTATTTTTGCTGCACATCACTATTTTTTAGCGTCAAACTCCACCCCAGTTGGGTCTCGCTCTAGTGCAACTTTAAGAACTTCATCAATCCATTGAACTGGAATGACTTTCAAATCAGCGATAACGTTGTCTGGAATTTCTTCCAGATCACGCTCATTATCCTTCGGAATAAGTACCGTTGTAATACCACCACGATGTGCAGCCAACAACTTCTCTTTTAGACCACCAATTGGTAACACTTCACCACGCAGAGTAATCTCACCCGTCATGGCGACTTCTGCTTTGACAGGGTTACCCGTTAGGCTAGAGACTAACGCCGTGCACATCGCAATACCGGCACTTGGGCCATCTTTTGGTGTTGCACCTTCTGGAACGTGCACATGGATGTCTTTCTTCTCGTAGAAATCAGAGTTAATACCCAATTTCTCCGCACGAGAGCGCACAACGGTCATGGCCGCTTGAATCGACTCCTGCATCACGTCACCCAGTGAGCCAGTTTGGGTCAGTTTACCTTTGCCCGGCATCGCCTCAGTCTCAATCGTCAGCAAATCGCCACCGACTTCTGTCCACGCAAGACCGGTCACTTGACCCACTCGGTTGCTGTCATCCGCTTTACCATAGTCAAAGCGTTGAACACCTAAGTACTCTTTCAAGTTATCGATGTTAACTGTCACGGACTTCAACTCTGGCTTCAGCAGAATGTTCTTCACTGCTTTACGACAGATTTTCGAAATCTCACGCTCTAAACTACGCACACCCGCTTCACGCGTATAGAAGCGGATAATACCGATGATGGCAGAGTCCTCGATATTGATTTCATGAGGCTTCAAGCCATTGCGCTCGACCTGCTTCGCAACCAAGTGGCGCTTCGCAATGTTGAGTTTTTCATCTTCTGTGTAACCAGACAAACGAATCACTTCCATACGGTCAAGCAAAGGACCTGGAATATTCATTGAGTTCGAAGTTGCAACAAACATCACGTCAGACAGATCGTAATCCACTTCTAAGTAGTGATCATTGAACGAGTTGTTCTGTTCTGGGTCCAGCACTTCAAGTAATGCAGACGCGGGATCGCCACGCATGTCAGATGACATTTTGTCGATCTCATCCAACAAGAAGAGTGGATTCTTCACACCAACTTTGGCCATTTTTTGAATCAGTTTGCCCGGAAGCGAACCAATATACGTGCGGCGATGGCCACGGATCTCGGCTTCATCTCGAACACCACCGAGCGCCATACGAACGTATTGACGACCTGTTGCTGCGGCAATTGAGCGACCTAACGAAGTTTTACCCACACCAGGAGGCCCCACAAGGCAAAGAATCGGGCCTTTTAGCTTATTGATACGGTTTTGAACCGCCAAATACTCTAGAATGCGGTCTTTTACGCGCTCAAGGCCGTAATGGTCTTCATTGAGCACTTCTTCCGCTTTCGCCAAGTCTTTCTTCACTTTAGAACGTTTGTTCCAAGGAACGTTGACCATCCAATCAATGTAGCTGCGCACAACTGTCGCTTCCGCTGACATCGGTGACATCATCTTCAGCTTTTGCAGTTCTTGTTCGGTCTTTTCGCGTGCTTCTTTCGGCATTTTAGCCGAATCAATCTTTTGCTTGAGCGCTTCAAACTCATCTACGCCATCTTCAGATTCGCCAAGCTCTTTCTGAATCGCTTTCATTTGCTCATTCAGATAGTACTCGCGCTGGGATTTCTCCATCTGTTTCTTGACGCGGTTACGGATGCGCTTTTCAACTTGCAGAATGTCGATTTCCGATTCCATTTGTCCCATCAGGAACTCTAGACGCTCGGTAATATCTACGGTTTCTAGTACTTGCTGCTTATCCGCTAACTTCAGTGGCATATGGGCAGCAATCGTGTCTGCAAGGCGGGCAGCTTCATCAATGCCACCTAGGGAAGTCAAGACTTCTGGTGGAATCTTCTTATTCAGTTTAATGAAGCCTTCAAATTGGCTAATGGCGCTGCGAACAATCACTTCTTGCTCACGCTCATCCAATTCAGGAGTGACGATAAATTCCGCTTCTGCTAAGAAGAAATCACTTTCCTTGAACTGATTGATTTTAGCGCGCTGCTGGCCTTCAACCAGTACTTTTACCGTACCGTCTGGCAGTTTAAGCAATTGCAGGATCGTGGCTACCGTGCCCACCTCGAACAAGTCATCAACGGTTGGTTCATCTGTGTCTGCTTGCTTTTGTGCGACAAGCAAAACCTGTTTATTGGCTTCCATTGCCGACTCTAAGCAACTGATCGACTTTTCACGGCCAACAAACAAAGGGATAACCATGTGTGGATAAACCACCACATCTCGTAGAGGTAGTACGGGGATCTCGATACGCTCGGAACGTTCCAAGTTCATATAATTCTCTCTTCCACTTACTATTATGAGCAGTATATGGGGGCTAATTATTTGGATTCAATAAAAGAAAATAAAAAAGGAGGTAATTCCTTACCTCCTTTTTCTACATCGATTAAATTTACTCAGCGCCAGCGGCTTGGCTATCACTGTTGGTGTAAATCAAAAGCGGCTCTGATTCACCATTAATCACCGATTCATCAATGACAACTTTGCTCACGTCGTCCATCGATGGCAGTTCATACATGGTTTCTAGCAACACGCCTTCCAAAATTGAACGCAAGCCACGAGCGCCTGTTTTACGCTCCATCGCTTTTTTCGCGATCGCTTTTAGCGCATCTTCTCTGAACTCAAGATCCGCACCTTCCAGTTCAAACAGCGCTGCATATTGCTTTGTTAGCGCATTTTTTGGTTGGCAAAGAATCTGAATTAATGCTTCTTCGTCTAACTCGGTCAACGAAGCGGTCACTGGTAGACGACCAATAAACTCAGGAATCAAACCATATTTCACAAGATCTTCTGGCTCTACCTGAGTGAACAATTCGCCCACTGTTTTGCTTTCGTCTTTAGAGCGGACTTCCGCACCAAAACCAATGCCTGTACCTGTTGCAACGCGTTGTTCGATCACTTTATCTAGACCGGCAAATGCACCACCACAGATAAAGAGGATCTTTGACGTATCCACTTGCAAAAACTCTTGCTGAGGATGCTTACGACCACCTTGAGGTGGTACAGAAGCAATCGTACCTTCAACCAGTTTAAGTAGCGCTTGCTGAACGCCTTCACCAGAAACGTCACGAGTAATAGATGGGTTTTCTGCTTTACGAGAAATCTTGTCAATTTCATCGATATACACAATACCACGCTCTGCTTTCGCTACGTCGTAATCACATTTCTGAAGCAACTTTTGAATGATGTTTTCAACATCTTCGCCCACATAACCCGCTTCTGTTAGCGTCGTGGCATCTGCCATAGTGAACGGTACATCGAGGAAACGCGCAAGCGTCTCAGCAAGCAACGTCTTACCGCTACCTGTTGGGCCGATCAGCAAGATGTTACTCTTACCTAGCTCCACGCCATCACTCGTTGTGTCACCATTACGTAAACGCTTGTAGTGGTTATATACCGCAACCGCGAGCACTTTTTTCGCATGGTCTTGACCGATTACATAGTCATCAAGGTGTGCACGGATCTCACGAGGCGTTGGCAACGCTTCAGATTCGCGTTTTGGAAGCACATCTTTGATCTCTTCACGGATGATGTCGTTACATAAATCGACACATTCGTCACAGATGTAAACGGATGGACCAGCGATTAGCTTGCGAACTTCGTGCTGGCTTTTGCCGCAGAAAGAGCAGTAAAGCAACTTACCACTACCACTCTCTTTGCTTTTGTCTGTCATTCGCTAACCTCTTAGCCTTTACTCTTTATGTTTGAGTGTATAACAATTTGAATCAGTTTGCGCAGGCAAATTATGCACTGCGATGAGTCAATACTGCGTCCACCAAACCGTATTCTACTGCCTGATCTGCCGACATAAAATTATCGCGATCAGTATCACGTTCAATCACTTCCAATGGCTGGCCAGTGTGTTCTGCCAACAACTTGTTCAGTTTAGTCTTAATAGTAAGAATTTCCTGAGCATGAATTTGGATGTCTGACGCTTGACCTTGGAAACCACCAAGTGGCTGGTGAATCATCACACGTGAGTTAGGTAGTACATAACGCTTACCTGGTGCACCACCAGCAAGCAAAAATGCACCCATTGAACATGCTTGACCCATACATACAGTGCTCACATTTGGCTTGATGAACTGCATTGTGTCGTAAATCGACATACCTGCCGTCACGCTGCCACCTGGAGAGTTAATGTAAAGGAAGATATCTTTGTCTGGGTTCTCAGACTCTAGGAAAAGTAGCTGAGCCACGACAAGGTTTGCCATGTGGTCTTCAACCTGTCCGGTGAGGAAAATCACTCGCTCTTTTAGCAAACGCGAATAAATATCGTAAGAACGTTCACCACGGGAAGTTTGTTCAACCACCATTGGTACTAGTGCGTCGATGATTGGCGACATTGCATTTTTTTCTTGGTAGCTCATATTCTTATGTCCCTAAAATAAATGGCCCGGATGATAATTATCATACGGACCATTGTTAGCAGAATAGTTAACGTTTAGTCAACCTTCTACGCAAGATATTGCTTATTAAGCTGGTTGGTTCATTAGCTCGTTGAAGCTAACTTCTTTTTCAGAAACCTGAGCTTTAGCAATGATCGCGTCGATAGCTTGTTCTTCTAGAGCAACGTTACGCATGTTGTTCATCAACTGTTCGTTTTGCTCGTAGTAAGTCACAACTTCAGTTGGATCTTCGTAAGCAGTCGCCATTTCAGTGATGATAGCTTTCACTTTCTCTTCATCAACTTTTAGCTCGTGAGCTTTGATCACTTCACCTAGTAGTAGACCCACCACAACACGGCGTTTCGCTTGCTCTTCAAACAGTTCACGAGGAAGCTGCATTGCTGCTTCAACGTTACCACCAAAGCGTTGTGCTGCTTGCTGACGTAGAACATTGATTTCTTGGTCGATAAGCGCAGCTGGCACGTCGATTTCGTTCTCTTTTACAAGACCGTCGATCGCTTGCTCTTTGATACGGTTTTTAACCGCTTGCTTAAGCTCACGCTCCATGTTCTTACGAACTTCCGCTTTAAGTGCGTCGATGCCACCTTCAGCTACACCAAATTTAGCAACGAACTCGTCGTTTAGTTCTGGTAGTTGACGTGCTTCAACTTTGTTCACTTTGATAGCGAATTTCGCTGCTTTACCTTTTAGGTTTTCAGCGTGGTAATCTTCTGGGAATGTTACGTCGATTTCGAATTCCATGCCCTTAGTTTTGCCTTCGATACCATCTTCGAAGCCAGGGATCATACGGCCAGCGCCCATTTCTAGTGGGAAGTTCTCAGCTTTACCGCCTTCAAACTCTTCACCATCGATAGAGCCAACGAAATCGATGCTTACACGCTTACCAGCTTCAGCCGCTTCTTCAACTTCAGTCCAAGTCGCTTGTTGCTTACGTAGAGTTTCGATCATCTCTTCAACGTCAGCGTCTTTCACTTCAACTGCTGGTTTTTCAACAGTGATGTTTTCTAGACCTTTAAGCTCAACTTCTGGGTAAACTTCAAAAGTTGCGTTGAATACTAGATCTGAGCCTTCTTTGTTTTCAACTGGAGCGAAAGTTGGCGCACCCGCTGGGTTGATCTTTTCTTTGATGATCGCTTCGATGAAGTGGCGTTGCATTACTTCACCTAGGATGTCTTGACGTACTGCTTTGCCGTACATTTTCGCAACCATCTTCATTGGCACTTTGCCTTTACGGAAACCATCGAAACGACGGTTTTTAGCGATGTTGCGTAGTTCAGCTGTAACTGCATCTTCGATGTTAGCAGCAGGAACAGTAATATTCAGACGGCGCTCTAGGCCCTCTAGCGTTTCAACAGTAACTTGCATTATATATAAACCTCAAAAATGGCTCAGTTTGACTGAGCATATGAGCCTAACGAATGCCAGAGCAAACGAATACGGCTGCATCCTTGTCTGTGTTCTTTACGAACACCTATTTTAAAATCGAGTATCGGTTTCGCCATGAAACCAAACTAATCAGTGATATCTTCAGCAGGGCCAAAGGTATCTCCCATTAGTCTCAGGACAAAATTTCAGACGCGACATTCTAACGATCTGATCCAACCCTGTCGAGCCAATCACCACTATGTGCGCAATGTCTGTCCTAAAATCTCGAATTCATGTCGCAATTTGGCGGTTAGCAACTAAGATTGGGACAATAACGAGTTTTTCAAGAGAATCGACTGCTTTTTTTATCGAAAAGCGTAAAAAGAGATCTTGCTCTTGTTTTGCTCCACAGAGTTGAGATCTTTTTCGCCACTCTTTTCTACAAACCGATAACATCTGGCTATCCACCCTAATTGGACTGTTTTGTGGCAAGTTAAACAGAATGCGTTACCTGTCATTGCTTGCTGCGATTTTGTTTTCGGAGAATCAGGATGTCTCAACGCACACGTATCGTGCTTATGTTCTTCGTTATTTATCTGCTCTGCATGTTGGTCAGCGGCCGCTACATTTGGCTGACTAGCTACCAAGCGTTAACGCAGCAGCATCATTCTCAATTAGAGCGATTCGCCGGGCACATCCAGAACAAACTGGATAAATTCGCGCACATTCCACAATTGCTCGCCAAAGATGAGCCTCTCATCGATGCGCTGCTGCAGCCAAACAACAGTGCGCAGATTGATCTAACCAACCGCTATCTCGAAGAAGTGAACGCGGTGATTCAAGCGGCAGATACCTATTTAATTGACGAATACGGCAATACTATTGCCGCGAGTAACTGGAATATTGACCGCTCTTTTGTGGGACGTAACTTTGCATTCCGCCCTTATTTTAAACAGGCTATCGTAGGCCAACGCAGCCAATATTTCGCGCTCGGTTCCACCTCGGGCCAACGGGGCTACTATTACTCCTACCCTGTCACCTATGCAGGGTCGATCATCGGGGTTGTGGTGGTTAAGATGGAGCTTCTTTCCATAGAGGACAATTGGCGAGAAAAGCGCAGCGTGTTTGTGGCAGACGATGAAAATCAGATCGTTTTCATGTCCAGTGACCCTGCTTGGTTATTTAAAAGCCTGACACCAAAGTCAGAGAGCGAACTACAACGTATTCGTGACTCACGACAATATTTGGATAAAAGCATTGAATCACTGGATTTCGTCGGTGATTTAAACGCTAAGCAAAGTGAAATCAAGCAAGGCGAACCATACAGTTCAGGCACCATGATTGTCTCTTCACTGCCTTTACCTGACTTAGCACTGACGATTCGGGTGCTCTCTTCGAAACATAACTTGGTAATAACCACCTTTGGCCTGCTTTTGGTCGAAACCTTGGTATTTGCGATTCTTTTCTTACTTGGTCAACTCTACTACCACCGACAGCAGAAGCATCGCCAGATCGAAAGGGTGCAACAGGAAGCAAAACAAAAGCTGGAGTTCCTTGTGATGGAACGCACCGCCGAGTTGCAAGCAGAAATCGCACAGCGCACCAAGACCGAACAAGCCTTACGACTTACTCAAGATGAACTCATTCAAGCCGCCAAACTCGCAGTTATCGGACAGATGTCCGCCAGTATCAGCCACGAACTCAACAACCCATTGGCTGCGATTCGCAGTTTTGCCGATAACGGCAGACTCTTTTTAGAAAAAGAGAAGTATCCTCGGGTCGATGAGAATCTCAGTCGTATTTCCGCATTAACGGAGCGGATGGCAAAAATCAGCCAGCAACTGCGTTCTTTCGCACGAAAATCTGCGGGTGATGAGCTTGTCGAAGCGCGCTTGATGCCCGTACTACTCTCAGCTAACGAGCTAATGAAACCCTCCCTCAAATCCGCGCGTGTGCAACTCGAAACCGATTTTCCAGAACACGATATCCACTTGGTGATCAATACCATTCAACTGGAACAAGTCCTGATCAATCTGATTACCAATGCGATTGAAGCGATGGAGAACACAGAGGCGAAGCAACTGCGTATCACCGTGGACCGGGCGCTTGAACAGCAAATCCGTGTCCATATCGATGATAGCGGCCCAGGCATCGACCCTGCGAAGTTCGCTCAGCTTTGCGAACCTTTCCATACTACAAAGAAAAACGGCTTAGGCCTCGGCCTATCGATTTCACAACAGATATTGGCGGGTATGAACGGCAAGCTTCAAGTGTCACACAGTCCGCTCGGCGGAGCTCGCTTCACCATTATGCTGCCCACTATCAATACAGAGGTTTAATATGAGCTTGGTTTATTTTATTGATGACGAATCCGATCTCAGACTCGCCGTGGAACAGAGTTTTGAGTTGGCCGAGATTGAAGCACACTTTTTTGCTGATGCAGAAAGTGCCTTATTGGCCATGAAAGCGCAAACACAACCTGCGGTAGTCATCACCGATATTTGCCTACCCGGTATCTCGGGTATGGACTTGCTCAACACCTTAATTCATCGTGACCCCGATCTGCCCGTCATTATGATCACTGGTCACGGCGACATCTCGATGGCGGTGAAAGCTCTGCACAGTGGCGCATACGATTTTATTGAAAAGCCATTTTCCCCGGAACACTTGGTCGAAACCGTCAAACGAGCGATTGAAAAACGTCAATTAACCAATGAAAACCAGCTTTTGAGACAATCGCTTAAAGCGAGCAAAACCCTTGGGCCGAGAATCATTGGCGAAACGCCCTCCATCCAAGAATTACGAGCAACCATCAGTCACATCGCTGACACCCAAGCCGATATTCTGCTGTTTGGCGAAACAGGCACTGGCAAAGAGTTGATTGCTCGTTCTATTCATGAGCAAAGTCCTCGTCGTGAGAAAAATTTTGTCGCCCTCAATTGTGGGGCGATCCCTGAAAACCTGATTGAAAGTGAACTCTATGGCCACGAAAAAGGCGCGTTTACTGGCGCAGACAGTCAACGCATTGGGAAATTCGAATTTGCTCAGGGGGGAACGCTGTTTCTCGATGAAATTGAATCAATGCCAATGCAAGCACAAATCCGCTTGTTGCGAGTGTTGCAAGAGCGCGTGATTGAACGCGTCGGGTCAAATCAGTTGCTGCCTTTGGATGTGCGTATTATTGCCGCCACTAAGGTTGACCTCAAACAAGCGGCAGCCAACGGTGAGTTTCGTCAGGATCTCTACTATCGTCTCAATGTGGTAACCCTCAACTTGCCGCCTCTTCGGGAACGAAAAGAAGACATCGCGGCCCTCTTTCACCACTTTTTACTGGTGGAGGCGGCTCGTTACGCAAAAACCGTCCCTGCGCTCTCTGCCAGCGATTTACAGCAGCTGTTAGCTCACAATTGGCCAGGCAATGTGCGAGAACTGCGCAATGCGGCTGAGCGATACATTTTGCTTGGCAAGTTGGCGCAGCTCGGTGAGACACCTGCAAGCACAACAGTGCATTATGCGCTCTCTGACCAAGTGGCCGAATTTGAAAAAAGCGTCATCGAGCAAACGCTGATGGAATGTGGTGGCAGCATCAAAGAGACGATGGACAAACTGCAAGTGGCGAGAAAAACCCTGTATGACAAAATGCAGCGCTATGGTTTAGATAAAGAAAACTACAAACAATAAAGGCCACAAAATGATTGGTGGCCTTGTGTCATTTTTCCCTTGTACTCCTCTCAGATGCACTCAATGGGCAAACATGAGGAATCTTGGTTCCTTGTTATTTTCCTTTGGCATAGCTGAAGTAGTAGGTCATAAACTCATTCGCTTGCTTTGTCTCTTTGATGTACTTCGGTAGTTCATCAACCGAAACCGAGGACGCCTTTCTTTGGTACCGGTAGTTCATGTTGATTTTCTTATAAACTGGCGCCAATACCTGTAACAGCCCTTCCCCATCACCCTTAATCGAAACATCCAGCGAGTAGGTATCATTCTTAACTGAAAACGCTTCCTCTTCGAGCTTCAGTCTATCTGGCAAGTTCACCACGATATTCTGCTCTATCATCAAAGGCGATCCAACGTAGTACGGAGTTTTACGATTTTGAGCTTCTGGCGCATAGAGCGAGTTGTTGATGATATCCGCCGTCACTTCCACTCTCACAGTATTCTCTTCACCTTCCGTCCACGGATTCTCGAGAACGTAAGTTTCCACCATGGTCACAACATTGCTCTGAGGGTCGTCTTGATACTCAAACTCTTCCGCCGCATAAACGCTTTGATAGAAGCGACTATAGTAGTCTTCATACTCACCCATCACCGTTTCCATCGAGTTTGCCGTTAGGTAGCGACGCATACGCTCAGCTTGGTGCCCTTCGTAAAGAGTCGTGATCTTCATCGTGCTGTCACCCTCTTTTTGGTGCTTGAACTGGTATTCAACACTTGAGGTGATCTGGTTGGAGTTATTGACATTCATCTCACTCAACCAAACAGATTCGGGCTTAATCACCAGCGCGTAACCAAGCTCAGACTGTACAATCGAATCTAACGCATCGCCCTGTTCTGTAACTGTCGGATCAACCCAATATTCAATACCTTGATGGAAGAAATTCACAATAACATGGTCGAATGCACTATGACCCGGCAGTTGTTCGTTGAGTTTCTCGCGATGAACGGTACTCACTAATGCGGGGTAAGCTTCAACGCCAAGTTGGTTTAACAAGGCCGCCAGAAGCAAAGATTTGTCTTTGCAATCACCATAACCTTGCTCCAAGATTTGCTCAGGCAAACGAGGAGCGTGTGAGCCGATACCGTTCTCAATACCCAAATAACGTATTTTTTGCTGCGAAAGTTTAATCGCCGCCATGATTTGCGCTTCTTTTGAAGGCAAAGCTTTCAACTGCTCTAGCTCTTTAGCGAACAAACGCCCAGAGGTAGAATTTGGGTAAAGAGGAAGCGCCCATTGAGCCACCTCTTGCCAGTTATCGTAGTTCGAAACATTGATATAAGGGTATGGGATAAACCAGCTTGGCTGATCTTTTTCATCAAAATCGTACGCTCTTCTACCATCTTCAAAAACGAACTCTTCCATCGCGCCAACTTGGCGATGCGTCAATGAACCGAACTCTGAGTTCCCAACGCGTGTGATGGTAAAACCTTTGTCTACAGGGACCAAGCTGCGTGCGTACACTTTAGCCACTGGCACTGACCAACCCAATCTAACCCATGTATCAAACTTATCACCAAAAACAGGGTTGGCTCCTTCAATGCTAAAGCTGTAGTCAATAATGTCGCCAACTTGGACATTCTTCAAAACCAAGTAATACGTTTCAGTGCCGTTATACAACAGTTTTTCTAAGTCGGATTCTTGCTTAAAACGCTTTAACTCCACCTCTCGCGACTTATCAATACGTTGACCATCGCGCCATACATCGACGTGGTGAAATAGCACTTTTTCATAATGAGGATCAAACGAAATGGAGATCTGAGAGTTGTCTTCAACCCCTTTAGAATTAACGGATTTGGTTGCATAGTGGGTGTACATCATCGGCTTGGGCAACGTAAAGTTGTACTGTTTGTCCACTAACAGGAAAATGCTTCCATCCACTCGATCTCGTCGATTCTCTTTGTCAAAAGTTTGCTTCACAACCCATTCTGGTGTGGGGGTTAACACAAGCGATTCACCCGCAAAAAGAGAAAAGCTCGCCGCAAGTAAAAGCCAGACTGACCATACAAATTTCATATTTATCCAACGCTATATTTTAATTTCATTTAATTAATCGGATGAATACTAACGAGTTAAGCGGCAAATAGTAAGCCCTTTACAAAGAAACCCGCCAAATGGGCTTTGGCGGGTTACGTTTAACGAATTTCGTACTTATTACAGAGACTTACCACTTGAGCTTATCGCATTGAATCTGCGGTAAGGCGACATAGTTACTTGGTAATGATCTCCGGCCCCATCAGTGTGGTTGGTAGCCAAGTCGATACCCAAGGAACGTACGTGACAATAATGAGGAAGAGGAACATCACCGCCACCCAAGGCAATGCGGCTTTGACCACATTCATCATCGACATTTTTGCCACCCCTGCGGTGACGAATAAATTGAGCCCGACAGGCGGAGTGATCATGCCGATTTCCATGTTCACCACCATGATGATACCCAAGTGAATCGGGTCGATGCCTAACGCAATGGCGATGGGGAAGACTAACGGAGCCACGATGATCAGTAGACCTGATGGTTCCATAAACTGACCGCCAATCAGCAGCAATACGTTAACCACAATCAAGAAGGTGATGGGACCAAGCCCCGCTGACAACATCGATTCTGTGATCATTTGCGGAATGCGCTCTTCCGTCAGCACGTGTTTAAGAATCAATGCGTTGGCAATGATAAACAACAACATGATGGTCAGCTTACCTGCTTCAAAAAGCGTATGTTGGGTGTCTTTATGAAAGAAGGCTTCAAACACTTTCACGAGCGCAGGACGTTGGTTTTGCTTATCGGCAAAAGGCCCCATGTCTTTATAAACGAAGTTAGCGATCAAGAATGAGTAGACGGCAGCCACCGCAGCCGCTTCGGTTGGGGTAAAAATGCCCCCATAGATACCACCAAGGATGATCACCACCAACAGCAATCCCCAACTCGCTTCCTTTGCCGCGTTGATGGCTTCTGACCAACCCACAAAAGGCTGCTTAGGCAGATTTTTTATTCGTGCTGCAATATAAATCGCCACAATCAGCATAAGACCGGCAAGTAGCCCTGGGATCACGCCGCCTAGGAACATACGACCGACCGAGACATCGGTGGCCGCAGAGTAAACGACCATCACAATCGACGGCGGGATCAAAATACCCAGTGTTCCAGCATTACAAATCACCCCAGCGGCGAACTCTTTCGAGTAACCGTTTTTGATCATCCCAGCGATGACGATGCTACCAATCGCCACCACGGTAGCCGGTGAAGAACCGGACAGCGCGGCAAACATCATACATGCCACTACCGAGGCCATGGCTAGGCCACCGCGAAACCACCCCACCATAGCAATCGCAAAGCGGATGATGCGCTTGGCTACTCCACCCGTCGACATAAAACTGGATGCCAAGATAAAAAACGGAATCGCCAACAAGGTGTAATGGCCTTCAAAAGCATTAAATAAAGTCTGCGCCACCGACGCCAAAGACGCATCGGAGTGCCACATCAAAAACAGAATGCTCGATAAGCCGAGAGAAACCGCGATAGGCACGCCAATCAGCATAAAGCCAATGACTAACAAAAATAAAAATAGAATATCCATCGCTTACTGCTCCTTACCATCACGACGTGAACCACCCATCAAATCGTCGGCATCACCCATCTCCGCTTTCAATGCTTCAAGATCTTCTTCTGCCTCATGACCCGCGATCATGCGATCTTGTTGATTGGTCAGAATTCGCCATGCGACCTGCAAAAAACGAAACGTCAGCAACGCCATCCCAACGGGAAGTGCCATGTAAGGAATAAAACGGGGGATCTTCTCGTACGCTTCGCCTTCATTGAACCAATCCGACATAAACTGAAAAATCTCAGGCATCGGGATATCGTCGGTTTCATACCAAGCACGCTCAGTCGCAAAGGGGTACCAGTAATTCCAAGAGCCAATCAAAAGTAAAATAGAAAAGGTTAAGCAACAACTGACGGCCACCAAGGCCAGTACTTTGCGTAACGGTGGTGGGGCTTTATCAATCACCACATCCACACCGATGTGGAAGTGTTTCTTCACACCATAAGACGCGCCGACCAACACCATCCACGCGAACATAAATACGGTAAGTTCAAGGGCCCATAGAATGTTGTCGTTAAAGAGATAGCGCATCACAACATTGACGAAAGTCAGCAGTGTCATGGCACCAAGGAAAAATGCAATCAGCCCTTCTTCTACCCGATCGGTGAAGTGACCAATTTTTGCCAAAAGTGATTGTTCCATAATCGATTCGCTCATTATTGTGCTAAAAACTGGGCTCTGACTCGACCGTCAGAGCCCGTTCTTATTTATTGCTTGTTTGACGCCAATGCTGCATCAATCAGATCTGAACCGATGTCTTTCTCAAATTTCTTCCAAACAGGTTTCAACGCCGTTACCCACGCTTCACGTTGCTCTGGCGTCAATGTGCGTACCACACCACCCGCTTCAATCACGTACTGCTTGTTGGCTAACTCAACCTTGTTGGACTCTGCGTTACGTTGCTCTGTCACTTCTTTTAGGATGGTCGCGAACTGATCACGCACATCCGCAGGCAGGCCATCCCACCACTTGCTTGAGGTCACGACTAGGTAATCCAAAATACCGTGGTTGGTTTCAGTAATACCATCCTGTACTTCAAAGAATTTCTTACCGTAGATGTTAGACCAAGTGTTTTCCTGACCATCAATAACCTTGGTTTGCAGCCCGCCATACACTTCGGCAAACGACATTTTTTGCGGGTTCGCACCCAGTTGTTCAAACTGAGCGACGAGCACGTCAGAGGCTTGCACGCGGAATTTCAATCCTCTGGCATCCGCTGGCGAAATCAGTGGCTTGCTGGCTGAAATTTGCTTCATGCCGTTGTGCCAGAACTCTAACCCACGCACACCACGACGATTCATGGCATTTTTCAACTTCACGCCCGCGTCTGAGTTTTGGAAACGGTCAACCGCGTCGACGTCTTCAAACAGGAATGGCAGGTCAAAGATGCGATATTTCTTGGTGAATTTTTCAAACTTGGAAAGAGAAGGGGCCGCCAATTGAACATCGCCGTTTAGCATGGCTTCTAACACTTTGTCGTCATCGTACAGTGTTGAGTTTGGGTAAACCTGCATACACGCTTTGCCATTCATCTCTTCGTTCACGCGTTTTTCCAGTAGTGATGCCGCGATCCCTTTCGGGTGCTTATCGGTATTGGTGACGTGGCTGAACTTGATGACGATCTCGCCTGGGTCACAGTTGGCCGCCGCATTGAAACTGGTGACAGCAAGTACGGAAGCAGCAAGTAGGGTTAGAGGCTTTAACATTATTCTTCTCCTTGTTAATCAAACCGCCCCATCTTTGGGTGCGATACTTCTGTTAGAGCAATAACCAGACCAATAAAAAAACTGAATAATATTCAAAGAGATAAACCAATAAGCCATAAACAGCACCCCGTTGCAGCGTTTAAAATGGGTGGGAAATGACACATCTATTAAGAACAAAAGGGTGGAAAGTGACACATTCGTATCAAACGCTTTGGGTGTGTCCCTTGTCTTTAGAGCTCGAATGGCAAGCAAGATAAACGGATTGTAGAAAAATGGATTATCGAAAAACGGATGACTGGAAAGCTGATGGTAGGGAAACCGATAGTAGGAACACCAATTACAAGAAAGCGGCGCTGACAGAAGGAAAGGCGGTTCAAGACCGATGAATGCAGAAAGGAAGTCATAAGGAAGGCGTGCCCTCACATCAAACCGCAAGCTTGGTTTGATCATTCTCCCCCGATCATGCCGCAGCGACACCGTGATAATGTGCATCGCCACGATAGAGGACACGCAAATAATGGGCTAACGCGCCCTACACGCTTCGCCCTTGTGGGTTTCACCCTACCTCATCAGTGAAACTCTATTCGTTGTTGTGATTCGGCATCAAAATAGACCGCTTTGGACAAGTCGAAGTAGAGCGATGCACTTTCCCCCGCCTTCGCTTGCAGTTCAGGAGAGAGGCGACACGCCACTTCCTGTTGATTCACTTTAATCATCGCAATCGTGTCTGGCCCTGTCGGTTCTAACACTTCCAGTTTCAAATCCAAACACGTCGACGCGCTCTGATCATCACTTGGCTTGTCGGAAATGTGCTCTGGGCGCAAACCAATCACCACGCGTTTGCCGTCTTGCTCACGCATGGAGGCAGGCAGTTTGATGTGATGCTCTTGGCCACACTCTCCGGTCACTTTAATCACTGGGTGATCTTCACTGTTGAGATCGACCATGGTGGAAATAAAGTTCATCGACGGTGAACCCATGAAGCCCGCCACAAACATATTCGCCGGTTGGTTGTAGATCTCCTGTGGTGTGCCGAGCTGTTGTAGGATGCCGTCTTTCATCACCGCGATGCGGTCTGCCAGCGTCATCGCCTCGATCTGATCGTGAGTTACGTAAACGATGGTGGTATTGAGCTTTTGGTGCAGCCGTTTGATTTGATGGCGCATTTCCACACGCAATTTGGCATCCAGGTTTGAAAGCGGCTCATCAAACAGATAGAGCTTAGGACGACGCGCTAATGCACGCCCCATCGCCACTCGCTGGCGCTGACCACCAGATAGCTGAGACGGTTTGCGATCCAAAAGGTGGTCAATTTGCAGCATTTCGGCCACACGTTGCACTTCCGCATCGATCTCGCTTTGCGCCATCTTGCGGATCTTCAAACCAAATTCGATGTTGCCGCGCACCGTCATATTGGGATACAGCGCGTAAGACTGAAACACCATCGCGATGTCGCGATCTTTCGGTTCCACTTGCGCCACATCGACACCATCAATCACAATTTCACCGGAAGAAATGTTTTCTAACCCCGCAATGGTGTTCATCAAGGTGGACTTACCACACCCTGACGGACCCACCAGGATGAGAAACTCACCAGATTCGATGCTGATATCAATGCCTTTTAAGGTTTCTTGGTCCGCTTTTGGGTAGGTTTTGCGGATCTGTTTGAGTTCTAGAGTTGCCATGTTACTTATCCTTTTACTGATCCCGCAGTTAACCCGCGTACAAAATATTTACCCGCCAACACATACACCAACAGCGTTGGTAACGCCGCAATGATCGCCGCTGCCATGTCCACGTTGTACTCTTTCACCCCAGTACTGGTGTTGACCAAGTTGTTCAGCGCCACCGTGATCGGTTGGGTTTCCGAGCCGGAATACACCACACCAAACAGGAAGTCATTCCAAATCGCAGTAAACTGCCAAATCACCGTCACCATAATGATGGGGGTTGAAATAGGCAGAAGGATTTTGAAGAAGATGGTAAAAAATCCTGCGCCATCTAGCTTGGCAGCTTTGATCAACTCATCAGGCACACTGATGTAAAAGTTGCGGAAAAACAGTGTGGTAAACGCCATGCCATAAATAACATGCACCAGTACCAAGCCAGTGGTGGTATTGGCTAAACCGAGCTTGCCAAGCACCGCGGCCATCGGCAGCAAGATCACTTGGAAAGGAATGAAGCAGCCAAACAGCAACAAGCTGAAAAACAGGTTAGAGCCACGAAATTGCCATTTGGTGACGACATAACCATTGAACGCCCCAAGCAAAGTCGAAATGGCCACGGCAGGGATCACCATTTGAAACGAATTCCAAAAGTAGCCCTTTACCCCCTCACATTTCACCCCAGTACAGGCGCCATTCCACGCTTTGTACCAAGCGTCAAACACCCACTCTTGTGGCAAGCTCATTAAGTTACCGGCCTTAATGTCTGGCAAGGTTTTAAACGAGGTGATCACCATGACAAACAGCGGCATCAAATAGACCAGGCAGAAAAAGACCAATGCGCCGTAAATAAACCATCGGGCCATGTTCACTGAAGAGTTCATGCGCGCTTCTCCCTAAGCTCGGAATAAAGATACGGCACCAAGATGGCCAGAATGCCCCCTAACATCATCATCGCACTGGCGGCACCTAAGCCGATTTGCCCACGAGTAAACGAGTGTGCGTACATAAAGAGCGCAGGTAAATCCGATGAATAGCCCGGTCCTCCAGCGGTCATCGCAGTGACTAAGTCGAAACTCTTAATCGCGATGTGCGAGGTGATGATCACTGCGCTAAAGAACACTGGACGCAAACACGGCAGAATGATTTTCCAATAGATGGTCGGTAGGCTCGCGCCATCAATTTGCGCTGCTTTGATGATCGAGGAATCAATACCACGCAAACCCGCGAGAAACATCGCCATAACAAAACCGGACGATTGCCAAACCGCAGCAATCACTAAGGTGTAAACCGACATCTCCGAGTTCACCAACCAGTCAAATTTAAAGGTGGTCCATCCCCAGTCGTTCAACAGTTTTTCTATCCCCAATCCTGGGTTCAAAATCCATTTCCACGCGGTACCGGTCACAATGAACGACAGCGCCATGGGATAGAGGTAAATGGTACGAATAGCCCCTTCCTGACGGATGTTTTGATCCAACAAAATCGCCAGAGCGACACCCAAAACGATGGCAATCGCAATGAAAAGAACGCCAAAAATACCTAGGTTAGTAATCGACGTTACCCAGCGGTCGTTTTCCATCAATTTGGCATATTGGTCAAAACCAACAAACTTAAAACTGGGTAGAAAACGGGAGTTAGTCATGGAAAGCGCCGCTGTCCAAAAAATAAATCCGTAGATACACACCACCGTCACTAGCATGGTCGGCGCTAACACCAGTTTCGGTAACCAGTGTTGCAAGCGATCAGCTAGCGAAGGTTTTGGTGCGATTTTGCTCGTTGGCCCACTCAAAATATGCTCCATAACGATTCCTTGTAGCGAAAAACACTTCCTTCCGAGCAAACGCTCAGAGTGAGAAGATCAGCTGAGATAGGCAGACAGGCAAAGAGCGCCTGCCCGCCTAGGGGGTTAGATCGCTGCTTTCACGGCTTTCGCCAGTTTCTGTGCAGCTTCTTTTGGATCCGCCTTGCTGTCGTTAAAGAAGTTGGTCACCACATCGTAGATCGCACCTTGTGCGTAACTGGTGGTAGAGAGGCCATGCGCCATACTTGGCACGAGATCACCCGACTTCGCGCTGGCTTTGAAGGTCGCCATCGAGTCAAGCGCACATTGATCAAACTTACTCATGTCCATATCCAAGCGAACTGGAATCGAGCCTTTGTTGAGGTTGAACACTTCTTGGAACTCTTTGGTCAAGATGGTGCGAGCCAAATCTTGCTGGGCTTTTTGATTGGCTTTGTCGCTCAGTTCAAAGAAAGCAAAGCTGTCGATGTTGAAGGTAAACTGGCCAGCCGTTCCCGGCGCTGGGGCACAAATGTAGTCTTTGCCCGGTACTTTGCCCGCGGCGCTAAACTCACCTTTTGCCCAGTCACCCATGATTTGCATCGCCGCTTCACCATTGATGACCATGGAGGTCGCCACGTTCCAATCACGTCCCGGAGCGTTGCTGTCGATGTAATCACGCATTTTTTTGAACTTAGTGAACACTTCCACCATCTTGTCACCAGACAAGACGTTCATGTCCAGATCGACAAACGCTTTGTTGTAATCTTCGCTGCCTAACACATCCAGTGCCACCGCTTCAAACACGGTCGCGTCTTGCCAAGGTTGGCCACCGTGAGCAAGAGGAATAAAGCCCGCCGCTTTGATTTTGTCCGCAGCGACAAAGAACTCATCCAAGGTGGTTGGTAAGCTCACGCCCGATTTTTTCAATACATCAGGGTTTGCCCATAGCCAGTTAACACGGTGAACGTTGACAGGCACAGCCACGTATTCACCATCAAATTTCATCACCTTTGTGACAACGGAAGGCAAGATGCCATCCCAGTTTTCTTGTTTCGCTGTCGCATCGAGAGAAGTGAGGAAACCTAACCCACCCCATTCCTGAATATCGTGTCCTTTAATTTGAGCAGCAGACGGAGGGTTGCCTGAAACCGCACGGGTTTTCAGTACCGTCATGGCAGATTCGCCACCACCGCCGGCAACCGCAAAATCTTTCCAAGTGTGACCTTGCTGTTCAAGCATTTGTTTGAGCACGGCAGCGGATTTCGCCTCGCCACCTGCCGTCCACCAGTGCAGCACTTCTACTTCGCCTGCTTGTGCAAAAGAGGCAGCAGAAATAAGAGAGAGGGTAAGTAGGGTTTTCTTCATTTTCATTGTTATCTTCCATGTATCGGATTAGACAGATCAGGTCATGCCTGATATTGAGCAGTCTATCCATAACTGGAGATAAGCATTGCAACAAACCGTAACCACAAAGTAACACCTTTGTTACATTACACTTCCAGCCCTTTAGGAATCAGCACTTGCGCACGTAAACCACCCTGCGGCAGATTGCTAATAATGAGATCTCCACCATGTCCGTGTAAGATGTTTCGGCAGATACCTAAGCCTAATCCATGCCCTTCACTGTCCTTTGCTAAGCGGAAATAAGGTTCAAACACGGCCTCTAATTGCGCTTCCGCAATTCCCGTCCCTTGGTCATCAATGGTGACGTAAATCCACTCCTCACTGTGTTCGAGTGTCACCACCGCTTGTTCACCATATTTCACCGCGTTGTCGATCAAATTGGTGAGCACTCGCTTTATCGCCAGAGGCTTGGCCACCATAGGCTCCATGATGATGGGACGAAAATGGACCTTAGTATCGTGCTGATTATAGGTATCAATCACATGCTCGATCATCGCATTGAGATCGATGTAGTCGTTGTTCTCATGCAAATCGGTATCGCGCACACACTGCAGCGCCCCTTTGACCATCATCTCTAAATCATCGAGATCGCGATTGAACTTGCTGCGTTTGGTGTCATCTTCGAGCAACTCGGCTCGGATGCGCAAACGGGTGATCGGCGTTTTGAGATCGTGAGAAATGGCGGAAAAAAGATGCTCTCGGTCTGCCACGTAACGACGAATACGCTGCTGCATGCGATTAAACGCACGCGTGGCTGTCACCAGCTCACTCGCCCCTTCTTCTTGCAACGGTGGCTGCTCGATATTGATGCTCATTTCATTGGCCGCTTTGGCTAAGCGCTTGAGCGGCTTCACCTGACGGCGGATCATGGTGTAAGTCAACACTAACAATAGCGTGGTTGAGAAGAAGAGAAACAAGATCTGCTCACGCCCTAAAATGGTGTCATCTAAGGTCAAATAAGGTGCGGGAAGCAGCGCGGCAATGTAGATCCACTCGTGACTTTCTAACTCAATCTGCACCACCAATACGGGGGGATTGATCGGTTCCAAAGTGAGCGTGTGGTGCGCCCACGATTTGGGCAGGTCATGCAGATAGATGTCGTCTTTCAGCAAACGTAAATTTTGCGGATGCGAGAAGTCAACGGAGATTGAGGCAACCTTGGTGAGTTTTTGCTGCAGCACACTTTCAACGGCCAGCACCGAAGCCAGTTTTAACGGTGTATCGGCAATCGGCTCAACGGTCAGCTTCTGTTTATTGAAAGAGACGAAAAAGCGCGTGCCGCCCATATTGCGGATCTGATCCAGCACGATATGACGATAACGCACGGGTAAGGATTGGAAAAAGGTCACCGTCGAGGCAAACATGCCCGCCATGCTTTCCGACGCCGAGCGAATACCTTGCAGCTCTTTCTGTTTGGACTCGCTATACCAGATAGCGGTGGCGATCCCTTGAGCTATCACCACCGCGAGCAAGGTGAGCAACAGCGTTCTGGCAACCAAGGAGTTGGGGCGAAACCTCTTCATCTCCAATCACCTCAATGTTCGTAGCTAACAGGCACCGACAAAATATAGCCATTCCCGCGCATGGTTTTGATGTAGTGTGGGTAGCGCGCACTGTCGCCCAGGCGTTGACGTAAACGTGACAGTTGAACATCAATACCGCGCTCAAAAGGCAGCGACTCACGCCCCTTAGTGGCATAAGAAATGGTGTCACGATCGAGGATTTCATCGGGATGGGTCAAAAACAGCATCAGCAAAGCAAAATCACTGCCTGACAGTTCGTGTTGTTGACCATTTTCTTGATGAACAATACGGTGTGCTAACGTATCCAACCGCCAATCACCAAAAACAATCTGCTTTGGCAGCGTGTCACTAGGCTTCTCCTGCGTGACTTGCACGCGGCGTAAAACCGCTTTGATGCGCGCCACCAAATGGCGTGGGTTAAAGGGCTTGGCAATGTAATCATCGGCACCAATCTCCAAACCGATGATTTGGTCTGTCTCTTCCGAGACCGCCGTGAGCATGATGATCGGCACTGTCGATTCACGGCGCATAAATTGGCATAGGCTGAAGCCGTCTTCACCGGGAAGCATGATGTCGAGCAGGACTAATTCTGGATAGCCGTTTGCTGCGAGGTAGTGCTTTAACTGATGCCCATCCGCCACCGTGGCCACTTGGTATCCGTTGCGACTCAAATACTCATCCAGCAGTTCGCGAATTTCGCTATCGTCGTCCACCACTAAAATTCGAGTTACATCCTGCATCTGAGCTCATCCAAAAAATTACAACTTATTTACATAGTGTATCGATTTCAACGCGAACCACTGACGAAAGTTTTAATAATTTTTGAAGCTGATCTGGAGCTAGCTCACAACTTAGCAGGCATAACTTAAGAAGAGCAACTGATGACCATCTTCTTACCCCATTCTGGAGGAAGGTGAGCATACGCTTCCATTTCGGCTTGCTCGTCATAGGGATTTTTCAGCAGCTTGGCCAAGGTATGCACCTCCGAAAAATCGCCCTGCTGCGCTTTGTCGATCGCCTGTTGCGCGAGATAATTGCGCAAAATGTACTTGGGATTGACGGCGCGCATTTGCTCACAACGTTGCTGGGCAGATTTCGCCTCTCCAGAGGCGGTTTGCTCCATCGCCACCCGTTCAAGGTAACGGCTTAGCCAACCATGGGCGGCGTCTCGGTCAATAAACAGATCGATCACCGTTTGTTCATCCTCCCTATCGAGTTGAGAAAGGGTACGAAAGAAGCGCGTGTAGTCGGTGTGATTCTCCGCCAACAAAGCAAACATGGCGTTAAATAGCTCGCTGTCTCCCTCTTGCTGGCTAAGCAAACCGAGTTTTTGCCTCATCAATTGACTAAACACCTTACCGAGTGTCGGTTCGTACTGAGCCAAGGCCAGTTCCAAGTCGTCACGTTCAATTAAGGGTGATAAGGCATGCGCCAGTGCAGAGAGATTCCACAGTGCCACACGAGGCTGTTGGTCAAACGCGTAACGGCCTTGATAATCCGAGTGGTTACAGATGTAACCTGGCTCATAATCATCGAGGAAACCAAACGGACCGTAATCGAAGGTTTGACCCAAAATCGACATGTTGTCGGTGTTCATCACCCCATGAGCAAACCCCACCGCCTGCCACTGGGCAATCATGGTCGCTGTGCGCGCCACCACTTGTTCAAACATCGCCAAATACGGGTTGTCGTGTGCAGCGCACTCAGGCATGTACCATTCGATGACATTGTCAGCGAGAAGGCGCAACTCATCATATTGTTCGGTATAGAAAAAATGCTCGAAATGACCAAAGCGGATGTGCGTTTGGGCAAGACGAATCAAACAAGCGCCCTGCTCGACTTGCTCACGATAGACGGGCGTGTCGCTCACCGTCATGCCCAACGCGCGCGTTGTCTCGATGCCAAGAGCGGCCATCGCTTCGCTGCAGAGGTATTCGCGAATTGTTGAGCGCAGCACCGCTCGGCCATCTCCCATGCGAGAAAAAGGCGTCAGCCCTGCGCCTTTAAGATGAACATCGAACCACTGCCCTTGCTGGTTTTGCATTTCGCCCAGCAGTAAGCCTCTCCCATCGCCTAAGTCTGGGTTGTAAACCCCAAACTGATGGCCGGCGTATTTCATCGCTAAAGGCTTGAAGGAAGAAAACGGCTCCGCACCGGAGAAAACAGCGAGCAATTGAGGATCGTCAGCGTGCTTGGGTAACGCAAACCCTTGGGCGAGTTCACCATTCCAAATGACCCAACGGCTATTGTCGAGCGGTTGAGGGATCACCAAACGATAAAATACCGTGGGGAGTTGAGCGTAGCGTTGGGCAAATTTCACCGACGACCAAAGAGACATAGCGCATCCTTCCTGATGAGTTTTTCGCTACGCTACCACAGACTTCTCTCGACAAACACCGAGAGAAATCAGGGGCTCTAAACTTTGAACTGCGCGACCAAGTCGTCCAATGTTTCGCACTGCCCTGCCAACGATAGACAAGCATTTTCTGCACTGCTGACCATTTCCACCATGTGATGACTGTTTTCCAAAATGTGCATCACATTGTTGTTGACCTCATCGCTGACACTGGTTTGCTCGCTGGCGGCGGTCGCAATTTGTGAGTTCATTTGGCTCATCAACGAAATCGATCCGATGATTTCTGCCAGCGAATCACTGGCTTTACCTGCATTATCAATCGTATCGTGGCCCCGCTCTTTACTCGCTTGCATCACCGCAACCGCTTCTCGCGCCCCTTGCTGCAGTTTTTCGATCATCGATTGAATTTCACCCGTACTTTCTTGAGTACGGCTAGCGAGCGAACGCACTTCATCGGCCACCACGGCAAAGCCACGGCCTTGCTCACCGGCGCGAGCAGCTTCGATCGCTGCGTTTAGCGCCAGTAGATTGGTTTGATCGGCAATGCCTCGAATCACATCAAGAATAGAGGCAATGTTTGCTACATCGAGGTCCAGGTTGTGAATGACTTGGCTGGCGTTATCCACTTCCCCAGCAAGACTTTGAATAGAGCTGACGGTGGTCTTCAAAATGGCGTTGGTGTTGTCCGCTTCGCGGTTGGCTTTGTGACTGGCCGATGCCGCTTCATTGGCATTCTCGGCAACCGACTGACTGGTCATCTGCATTTCGTTAACCGCAGTGGCCACCATCTCACTTTCTTGTTGCTGCTGGCCTGAGAACTCGGCCACCGTTTGCGTCAGCGTTTTGATGTTCTCCATTTCAGCGCGCACCGCGTTGGAGGAAATAATCACCTGCTCGACTGTGGAGTGGATCCGAGAAACAAATTGATTAAATGCGCCTGCCAGTTGTCCGAGTTCGTCGTCACTGGTCGCCACCATGCGTTTTGAGAGATCGCCATCCCCTGAAGCGATTTCCGCCATGGCGTGACTAATGCCTTCTATGGGTTTAAGAATTAATTGCTTGGCCATGACGAAAGAGAGCAACACCAAAGCGATGGAGATAACCGCTCCAGCTTCAATCACATACACACTGTAATCAATCGAACGTTCAACCTCTTCTCTTAACTGCCCTTGCACTTGCTCGATTAAGCTACGAATGGAAACCAGTTGCTGGCGCAATACGGCAAATTGCTGCTCAAACTGGCGACGGTTATCTTGGTCGTAACTTTTCGCATTATTGGGCTGGGCAAACATCGGCTCATAAAGCGCTAACCACGCTTTTGCGGCACTCGTTAGATTCGTCAGTTGCTGACGCTCCGATTCTGGCAACAAACCGGCATTAAACAGCTCTCGGACTTTGCCAACTCTCGGTTCGACGTTGTAGGCATTATCTTTAAACTCACCAATGTGATAATCCACCTCGCTTTGTGACTGCGCCAGTAATATTCCTTGAGCCGCTGTGATCACTTGGTAAATGTCTCGATAACCATCTTCTAAGCTATCCATCACCGGCTGCACTTGAGTATTGAGCATTGAATTAAGCTCAGCTTGTTTATTGGCTTGCAGTACATTAATCAGTGTCGTCGCAACGATCACCAATGTCAGTAAGCCAATCGGCAGCATCAGCTTCTGTTTAATTGAGAGTCGATTGAACATAAATGGCCTTATTCATCGCTGATTGTTCGCCCATTCTCAATGACACTCTAGCGCCTTGGCTGGAGGTTTTGAGAACAAGGCTTACTTGGGGTATGAATTAACTATAGAGCAAAATCAGCCTGTTGCTTGGCGACAACTGAAAAGCGCTCCCATTGCCAACATCAGCTTGCTTAGGCAGGCGCTGCTCTTCTCTGCAACATTCCCTACACAAGGAAATGGCGATAAAAAAGCGCACTCAAAGTGCGCTTTGGATAACAAGATCGTTCGCCACCATTTGATGGCTCTGGTAAAGAGTGGCTCTGGTAAAGAGTGGCTTTGATAACTAGTGGTTTTGGTTACGAGTTCGCCATACACCTAGTAACCCAAGAATAACAACCATTACTCCCCCCATACCGCCGCCAGAGGAGCCGCTGGAACTGGAGCTTGCTACCACTGCCGTTGTTGATGACACGGTGATCGTAACTCGTCCTTGCGCTGTGGCGCCTTCGGAATCCGAGACGGTGTAATGCAAAGCCACCTCACTGGTGGATGCCATCTCTTCAGGTGCTTGATAGCGAATCTGATTGTCAATAAGCGACACGCTTCCGAAGGTCGGCTGTGATACTTGGGTTATTTGCAACGTTTGCCCATCGTGATCGCTGTCGTTAGCCAGTGGCGTGATATCAATACGCTCTCCGACCTTAACCGACACATGATCATCTTGCGCCACTGGTGGCGTATTGACGATAACAATCTGCACATGATCGCTGTGACTCAATCCACTTGGATCGCTCGCTTCTAACGTAAACGCAAACACATCTCCCATACGAGCCGAAGCTGGAATCGTAAACTGCGCGGTGTCACTATCGGTTCCACTCAGGGAAACCGAAGGACCAAACGTCTGTCGCCATTGATAGTTCAGAGGGTCTCCATCTGGATCTTGCGTCGTCGTCCCGTTTAGCTGCACACGCTGACCAGCAATCAGTTGACTTGCTTGCACATCAACGTTCACTACAGGAGCAACATTATCGCCGACAACAACAACCTCGACGTTTGCAACGTCAGAGATCATTCGCCCATCCGCGGTTTGCAATCGATAGCTGAAACGATCTGAACCTACAAAATAAGAGGAGGCAGTGTACGTTAAGCCACTCAAACGGCCATGTTGTGGCTGAGTAACAATGTGCACTTCCACTTGCCCTGCCAAGGTTGCGTCAATGCGATCGTTGCTGGTCAGCATGAGTTGCAGTGAGCCATTTTTGCTGACTTCAACGCGATCATTAACCGGTAGCAATAGTTCGCTGATGTCTCTGTCCAGCAGCGCGGCAAAAGGAATGAGATGATACGGCAGTAATTTACTCATGCCGTCACTGCTGCTGGTTTGCGAATTTCCTAACCAGATGGTTTTACTTCCTTCCGGTTCCATATTTTGGAGTTCACTAAACTGATAGTTTTGCTCCAGTTGCGCGTTCGTCAGCTCAATGACTAACGTATGCGACCCCATAGCCAGTTTCGCAGGGGCATCAAATAACAGGCGACCATTACCAAACGTCGAGCCTTGGGCAAGCACGATACGCTCAGCTGGATTGAGCACCAAAGAAGCAAAATTGGCATTTGATACCGGGTAACTTGCCACCACATACTCAACGGGCTGAAGTGCATTGAGTACTTGGTAATAAAGCTGCACCCCCTCCAATACCGAATCTGAATTTAGCGTGACAGCAAATGCGGCACTGTTCTTCTCCGCTTCACTGACAACATAGCTACGACGAAGACTGGTCATCCAAGCGAAATCATACCCTTCAACAGGGCGACGAAAGAGGAACGAAGCAAACGCATCTGAACTCGCAATATTATTTAGGCTCACGCCAGTGGCAAAGCCAGTGATTGACGTTAACGAGGGGTGCGAGCTATCACTAATAAGGCTATTTTGGCTATCACCAGGATACACATCCGCGCCGTCAGTCCAGCCGCCATTCTCAAGCTCAGCTAAGCCATCCGCTTGCATGATCTGCACTTGCATCGGGCCTGTATGGTTAAAAGCATGATTGATGTTAACAGAGGTCACCAATACCCCTTCCGCTGTCAGCGCTCGATCGTAATCCTGCTTGCGGCGGTTCTCGACATACAAACGCGGACCAAATTCTTGTAGATAGGGGTCAAGATTGACGATGGCCGCTTGCTGATTAACGATTTGTACGTCGTTGTCTGAGCTGGTCAGGATCTGTGGATTGATGAAGCCAGCCGCATGTCGGCTCCAAGCACTCATATTCACAGGAGTCTCTCCTGCATACAGATCGCCCTCTTTCATTGCCCAAGAACCTGCGCCCATTACCCCCCAAGATCCCACTGAACCTTTGTGGTTATAAGAATAAAGGTCTGGTAGATCGAGCATGAGATGGCCAAGCTCATGCACAATCACCCCCAAGGTGGATTGATGGTTGACTTGATAATCGGCAAACAAGCAGTAGGCAGAAATGTGCTTACCATCGACATAAACCGTGTTGTGGAAATACATGTGCGGCCAAATTGCAGGCTTCGTGAGCACACCGGTTGAGCGGTCTCCACCAGCAAAAACAAACATCACCGACAGCTCAGTTGGGTCGATAGAGCCGTCGCGGTTGAGATCGTAGGTCGAAAAATCCACATATTGGTCGATCAGTCGGTATGCTTCACTAAAGATGCTGTTCAAACGATTGGTACAAATTTGGCTGTCGTGACAATTCGGATGCTGCTGTGAAACCCGAATGCTGATCACGCCGTCATTTGCCGTACCATAGGTTTCTTGAGCTGGTACAACGCGATACTGGCCAAAAGAGTTTTTGTCGTAGTAATCCACCACACTTTGGTTGACGTCACTGAACACCAACTCAGTAAAATCATGATCCATCGAAATGTTGCTAAACGACACCTGCACAACCAACAGCGGTTGCTCAAACGGCTGCGCTCGGGAAGCGAAAGCGGAACGTGTTGAAAAAGGAGTTTGCTGCAGCGAACGAGAGCGTTGAGTGACGGGGCGCTCCGGCTGACTGGCGTGAGATGGCGTCATTTGTAACGCCGAGCGGTCTTGAGCAGTGAGAGGAGGCTGCGAGTCGGCCAATTTGGCATCGCCACTCGAAATCAGATAAGGCTTAGCACCGTCGTTTTTTATTTCTGCGAAAAACCATTTATCTTGCTGCTCAATCAGCGCATTGCCTTGCTCGTCTTCATACCAATGGAAATCCGCATTACCCGTTAAGCGCACTTTCGTTGCAGAGCCGTCACTTAATTCGACATCATGCCAAATCGGCGCAGGTGGTACCGTTGCCGCTGCAGAGGCAGACAGTGCCAAAGCAAGCGTAAAAATCAGCCATTTGTTCATTCTTAACCCTAACTCCCTTTAAGATATCGCTCGGCTCTGTGGTCAATCCAAGACACACCAATGTAGTAACTCAAGCCGAGAAATCAATGAGGTTTTATAAAATACGCGAATCGTTTGGCAAAATAACTCATCTTGAATAAGTAAAAACGTAATAAAGTGTAATCTTGATGACAACCGCGTTGAAAGATAAAGAAAAAGGCCCTGATGGGCCTTTTCCATTTACTCGCTATTTGGGCTAAAAAGACGATCTCTTTCTTCTTCTTAGCGTGCAGATGATTCCGTTCAAAGCGCTGTTTCAGTGCGCAGCTCGCGAACAAACTCCGCTAAGCTTGCCAGTCGGCGTCTCGATTCTTTGACATAAGGGTTACTCTCATCCCACGCGTAACCAGCAAGAATCGAAGAGATCATCTGCTTGATGCGCGGGTTAGGATCGTCAAAGAAAATCACCTCTTGCAAAGTGCCGTCATACCAACCTTCAACATAGGTGCGGAAGGTATTCACCCCGACCATCAAAGGTTCGGCATACGCTTTTTGCCAATCGACCACTTCGCCAGCCAACTGTTTCTCAACGCACTCTACGGCAAACTGCGCCGATTTCATCGCAATCGTAACACCAGAAGAGAACACCGGATCAAGAAACTCACCCGCATTGCCTAGCAACGCATAATGTGGTGTTGCTAAGTGCTTAACATTGGCCGAGTAGCCGCCTAATTCGCCAGCAGGATTCGGATATTGCGCCTTATTCAGCAGTTGAGCGAGCCCCGGTTCTTCTGACGCCAGTTGCTGGAGCGCTGCTAACTTATCGTCTGGATAATTTTGGAAAAACTCTGGAGTGCCAACCACGCCAAAAGAGCAAACACCATTGGAAAACGGTATCAACCAATACCAGACACCGGCGTTTTCAGGATGAACCGAAATCAAGATCTTATCGCGGGTATAAGTGATGCCATCGCCATCGATATTATCGACGATGTGAGTAAAAATGGCTTTCCTCGGAGGTAAACAAGAAGGCTCTTCCAAGGCCAGTAATTTTGGCAACACTCGTCCAAACCCACTGGCATCGAGTAAATAATCGGCTTCAATTTGATAGGCTTGACCGTGTTCGTCCGTCACCACAAGCCGTGACTTGCTACCCTCAAAGGTCACTTCCGTTACTTCATGCTGGTAACGAATCTCTACCCCTTGGCGCTGCGCATCATCTGCCAACACTTTGTCGAACGTCGCTCTTTGTACTTGAAAGGTCGTGCCAGGGCCAGGCGTAAACTTATCGGTAAAGTCGAACTCGGTATAGACACCTTGCTTGCGAAAGGCAGCACCATTTTTAAATTGAAAACCATGCTGATTCACGGCGTCTAACATGCCTGCCTGTTCAACCACTTCCATACAAGCCGGCAACAAACTCTCCCCAATCGAAAAGCGGGGAAATTGCGCTTTTTCTAACACAATGACTTTGATACCACGCTGATGTAGCAACGCAGAGGCGGTCGAGCCCGAAGGGCCCGCACCAATAATGACAACCTGGGTGGATTGCTTTTCCATACTCAGTGTAATTCCTGATTTTCTTTATTGTTTTGCAACCAATTTGAGCAAAGTGTGGCCTAATCCGATATTGTCGGTACGCTCCACAACCTCAAGTCCGGCTTCTTCAACGATTTGCAAGAAATCTTCGCTTCGATAGAAACGACTGTTACCATTCGCTAAACAGGTAAAATAAAGCGAGGTTGCGTTTAGGCTATATGAAGCGGCATCATATTTCTGTGCATCGCAAAACAGTTCAAGAATATACACGACAGAATTCTGTTGAAGGTTCTCCTTTACGCGCTTAAGTATGCTCAATATTTCCATCGGCGAAAAACAGTCTAAGAACTGGCTCATCCACCACACGTCCGCGTTTTGCGGTAAGGATTCATTCTTATCAAGCATGTTCGCAGGGAAAGGCGCAATACGCCCCGAAAAACCTTGTTTATCGGCATTGGCCATCGCGAGTTCAAGCTGACGAGGTAAGTCCACAATCGTCACTTTGACATCAGGATCATAGTTGCAGCACTGTAGCGCCCATTTTCCGGTATTGCCACCAATATCAACGATGTGTTTTGGTTTCTCCGCAAACACCGTCTCCAGCAAAATCGGGAATGAGCGATCAGAATAGTAGTGATCAAACTTAAACCAGCTCTCTTTTGCTTTTTCAGGTAGACGAGACAAACCTTCGTAAATGGTGACCCAGTCACCAAGCTCTTTGAGGCCCGCCGGCTTGCCTTCTTGAATCGCTTCCGTCAAATGCATCATCGCGGCGTAACAGACGTCGGCAGTGAAATCCATGTTGGCTTGAGTCATGCCATCATGAAGAAGGAAATGGCCCAAGTTTGCCAAGATATAGTTAGGTTTTTTCCACATCACAACATGAGCACTCAGTGCCATATCAAGCAGTACTTTTACCCCATATTCTGAGACTTGAGTTTGCTCAGCAATTTGT
Source organism: Vibrio sp. CCUG 15886 (assembly GCF_028570825.1). NCBI lineage: Bacteria > Pseudomonadati > Pseudomonadota > Gammaproteobacteria > Vibrionales > Vibrionaceae > Vibrio > Vibrio sp. CCUG 15886. The sequence continues at coordinate 51,275 of NZ_JAQQBT010000008.1, forward strand.
TCTGCGGAGAGCCCTTCTTCCCCGGCCTTATCTAAGGCAGCCAGGATTCCAAGATCTCTGAGAGTGCGAGCGGTATGAAAAAGAATAGGAGCAAATGAAAGTTTCTGAGCTTCTGTTTTCGCTTCGAAAGCGTTATACGGATCAAAATTATGATTTAACACGAAAAAACCTAACTAACTGTTAAAAAGAAATTATTGCGCTGCGACTAGTGCAAATTGACGTTGAATATCAACATTTAAGTTGTTGATCCAGCGATTGTAATTACGATGGATATTGCCATCACTTGCATTCAGATTCTCTGATTTAACGTAAAGAATTGAGTAATATTTGTCGTCGTAAGGGATCATTATTTCTGCAAAATGCGAGCGAAGATTCAATTTTGCGCTTAAAACGCCAGGTTCGACTTCGGTAATCGCCCAACCCCTTTTCGTTGCTGCCAAGACGATCGCGCTTTTCACTTGTTTACTTTGAAGATCATAACTGACTGGAGTATCCTGTATCTCCAAAATTGGTTGTACTCGACCACAGCCAACTAATAACAACGTCAAACATATAGAAATAAAAATTTTAAAGGTTTTCATTAGATTGTCCTTATTTTTTGATAAGGGCTTTAGTATGAACGCCAATGGAAACAAATCAACAATCTATGTCAAATTCATCACTATCTCTTTGTGTAAATATTGAAAAATGGTATGCGAACTCTCCTGGATTGGATAATAAAGAGCGCTGGCTAGAGTGGGCAAATACCGGAAGCTATCCTGAATCTTTCGATATTACGGCAAGTAATATACCGGCGATGATGAGACGCCGAATGAGTTCGTTAAGCAAACTGGCGGTGCACGCTGCCATTGAGTTGCTTAACCAAAACGACGTTGACTATATGGTTTTTTCAAGCCGTCATGGAGAATTACACCGCAGCATCGCCTTAGTCAAAGATATATTACTGGGTGAAGAAGCCTCACCAATGGCTTTTTCTCAATCGGTACATAACACGGCGGCGGGATTAACCACCATTGCAACCAAAAAGCCTATTCCACTGACGTCGATTGCCGCGGGGAAAAATACATTCCAGAGCGCGCTTACAGAGGCTTACCTATTTTTGTCTATCCACCCAGATGCCAAAGTGTTATTAGTAGACTTCGACGAACCATTGCCACAAGACTATGCGGAATTTGAAACACAAACGTATCGCGGTTTTGCACTCGCGATGATCGTGAGCACGGGACAACAATTTGCTATCGAGGCCCATTCCGCTCAGCAGCCACAAGAGCATGAGTTGCCGCAAGCGCTGCAATTTTTCCGCGGTTTCCTCCAAGAGCAGGTCACACAATGGTCAATCACTGGCTCTCGCCAAACGTGGACATGGCATAAAAAGTGAAAAAACTGAATCAATATTGGCGGGTGTTTGCAACAGGCTTTTGCTTTGCGACCTTTGGCATTGGTGGTCTTATTCTCGGCTTGGTCATTATTCCACTGATTCATTTGTTCATACGTGAGCAAACCGCGAGAGAATATAAGGTACAACATACAATTAAATTCACTTTTACGCTGTTCTGCAAACTGATGAAATACACTGGCGCGATCGACTATAAAATTACCGGTGGTGAGATTCTTGCCGCCGATAAAAATTGCCTTATCGTCGCCAATCATCCCAGCCTGATCGATTATGTGTTAATTGCCTCGCAGTTACGCCAATGCGATTGCTTAGTTAAAGCCTCTATTTGGCAAAATCCTTTTATGAAATATGTTGTACAAGGAGCAGGCTACATACCCAATAAATCACCGGATGATCTTCTCAACCAATGCGAACAACGATTCGAACGCGGCAATGTATTATTGGTATTTCCCGAAGGGACACGAACGACCCCTGGTGTGAAGTCACAATTACAACGCGGTGCTTCTCAGATCGCGATTAGGACCGAACGAGATTTACGCATCGTGCACATCACCGTTACCCCTAGTTTCTTGACCAAAGAAAAAATGTGGTACCAAGTGCCTGAAACTAAACCGTTCTTTCACGTTGAGGTGAAACATAAGGTTGAGGTAAAACCATTTATAGAGCAAACTAATAACCCAACGTCAGCAGCCAGAAGACTGAATACACATTTGGCTGAGGCAATCTTCCCTGAGTAAGCCAAAAGATGTCTCTCCGATTTTGCCCAAGCAATATTGTTTTTGCTTATTTCAGGTTTCATTTTCCAAAATCAGTAAATATAAGTAGGTCCCAGTGGAAGTACTACAAAATGAAATTAAACAACTGATCATCGATGCACTCAATCTAGAGGACATCTCGATTGATGATATCGACACTGAAGCACCACTGTTTGGTGATGGCTTAGGTCTCGATTCTATCGATGCATTAGAACTTGGTTTGGCTATTAAGAAGAAATACAACATTGTTATTGATGCAGATGACAATAATACTCGTCAGCACTTTGCTTCTGTGGCAAATTTGGCAAACTACATTTCTTCACAAACCGGAAATTAATTAAGCAGGCCCTGATATGTCAGAAGTTAATCAACAAGCCGTATTTGAGCAGGTGAAAGCCGCTCTGATTGAACTATTTGAACTAGAAGAAGACGACATCCAACCGGATGCTCATCTTTATCAGGACCTAGACCTGGATAGCATTGATGCCGTTGATCTGGTTGTTCATCTGCAGAAAGTGACAGGCAAGAAAATCCAACCCGAAGAGTTTAAAGCGGTACGCACGGTTCAAGACGTCGTTGACGCTGTCGTTGAACTTGTAAAGGAATAAGAGATGCGCACATTGCTGACAGTTTTGTCTGCAATTGTATTGCTTACCTACCCTTTTGCCGTCTATTTCGGTATCGATAAGCTTGGCTTAGAAGTGGTCGCACTCCTTTTAGGCATTGTGTTTCTGCTCAGAATCCTTTCCGGCCATCAAGCCAAGCTTAAAGAATTCAAACAACTTGCGGTGATAAGCGGAGTGATCGGTGTGATGCTGGTTACGCTAGGCGCGATATTCAAACAGCAAGGTTGGCTGACGTTTTATCCCGTGATCGTTAACCTCGCCATGTTAACGCTTTTTGCCTCGAGTTTAACTCAGCCTCAAACGATTATAGAGCGATTGGCTCGTCTACAAGAGCCCGAGTTACCCGAAAGTGGCGTTCGTTATACTCGCACAGTCACGAAAGTGTGGTGTTGGTTTTTTCTCATCAATGCAAGTATCGCTTTATACACCTGTTTTCAATCACTGCAGGTGTGGACACTGTATAACGGCTTGATTAGCTATTTAGCCGCCGGAAGTTTATTTGCTGGGGAATGGATCGTTCGCCAGTTTGTTCGCAAGGACTGAGCATTAGATGAGTCACCCTCTACCATTTCATTCACTCGCCACGCTGTTTCATCACGGCAGAGCCCCACGACACCAAGTCGCGTTTTCCCTGAATGAACACCATGATTGGTCATCGTTCACGTGCCACGTGCATTCACTTTGCGAGCAATTGAAGCAAACAGAAGCTCCACGAGTTGCCCTGTGCGCCGCCAACAGCTACCAATTTGCCATTGGTTTTTTTGCGCTGTGTTTTAGTGGCAAAGCCATTGTGTTACCTGGAAATTATCAACCAGCGGCGTTGGATGAGCTCAGTTGCGAGTTTGATCTCTTGTTGTGTGATGAGGAAGTGGGAAGCCACTTGCGCCAAGCGTACCAATTAATATCGGACACGCACAGCACGTGCAAACCCGCCTTGTTTCCACACTTGTCACTTGAACAAGTGGTGCTCACCTTATTTACCTCGGGCTCCAGTGGAACACCAAAGGCGATTCGCAAAACGCTGCAACAGTTAGATAGTGAAATCGCTGTGTTAGAGCAATTGTTTGGTCAGCAGTTACAAGACTGCCGCATTGAAAGCACCGTTTCTCATCAACATATTTACGGTTTGCTTTTCCGTGTACTTTGGCCTCTTTGTGCAGGTCGTGCCTTCGCTCAAACCAACTTAGAGTATCCCGAGCAGCTTGTCGCACACGCCAGTGACCACACCGCGCTCATCAGCAGCCCTGCACTGCTTAAGCGATTAACCTCCGAGCATCACTCTTCACCATTTGCGTCTGTCTTTTCATCTGGCGGCCCGTTAAGTTACGAAGCGGCGATGCACGCTCAAACGCTGTTTTCACAGACACCATGGGAGGTGTTTGGCAGTACAGAAACGGGGGGCATTGCTTGCCGTCAGCAGCATCAAGCCAACACACCATGGCAACTTTTTCCTGGCATTGATGTCGAGCTCAATCAAGAGAACTGTTTGCGCCTGCGTTCTCCACACATTGATGGAGAGAACTGGTATCAAACCGCCGACGAATGTGAAATGGTCAGCGAACGTCAATTCTTGTTGAAAGGGCGTACCGATCGCGTGATCAAGCTGGAAGAGAAGCGAATTTCACTGGTCGAAGTAGAAAAGCGCCTTGATCATCTCGACTGGATTAACGAAAGCGTGGTCATCCCCATGACAGAATCTGACAGATTAACCTTGGTGGCTGCGATAGTATTAACCTCAGCAGGTACAGCGAAACTCAATGAGCTTGGTAAAGGCAAGTTTTGGCTTATGCTGAGAGGGGAATTGCGACAATGGTTAGAGCCGATCGCCATTCCACGTCGCTACCGAGTTGTCAGTGAAATTCCTTTGAACAGCCAAGGGAAGAGACTGACCAACCAAATAGAACAACTTTTTCATTAGAACGAAAACACTATGAGTACAAAAAGAAAGCCAACCGTTCTTGCCAGTCAGGTCGACGGACACAGTGCCACATTACAGCTGCGCGTTGATCATGATCTGCTGGATTTTTCTGGTCATTTCACTCACTTTCCCTTGCTACCGGGTGTCACACAAATCGACTGGGCGATGTTCTATGGTCAAACGCTGTTGCAGTGCCCTGCCGCATTTAAAGGAATGGAAGTCATCAAGTTCCAAGAACCAATTCTGCCCGATGCGCAAGTAACACTCTCGCTCGTTTGGGATGAGAGCAAAGCGAAACTGCAATTTAGCTATACATCCTCTCGAGATGGCGAACGTATATCTCACTCATCAGGCAAGATGAAACTAGGGGCGAGCAGTGACTGACTATCAAGCTTGTTTTCTCATCCCTTGTTACAACCATGGTGAAACCATTGGTCAGGTGATCGACTCGCTGCAAGAGTTTGCGCTGCCAGTGATCATCGTTGATGATGGCAGCAATTTCGCCACACAAACGCAACTCGAGCAGCAAGCAACACGCGACAAGGTATACCTGATCCGCTTAGCCGAAAACCAAGGCAAAGGCGGCGCCGTCATGGCGGGTATCCGCTATGCACAACAACTTGGCTTTACGCACACCATTCAAATCGACTCGGATGGGCAACATGATCTGCAAGCGCTGCCAAAGTTGCTGAACGCCTCAAAAATGCATCCTCAGCGCTTGATATCAGGACAGCCAATTTATGACGAGAGCGTCCCTAAATCTCGCTTGTATGGCCGTTACGTGACTCATGTTTGGGTGTGGATTGAGACACTCTCCATGAGCATCCAAGACAGCATGTGCGGCTTTCGCGCCTACCCAGTGGACAAAACCATCGCGGTTTTGGACAAATATCGCCTTGGCACACGCATGGATTTTGACATCGAAATCCTCGTTCGCATGTACTGGGAAGGGGTGGATATTGATTTCATTGAAACTCGCGTGATCTACCCTGAAGGTGGCATTTCGCATTTTGATGCGCTTTGGGACAACGTTAAAATCAGTTGGATGCATACGAAGCTCTTTTTTGGCATGCTGCCAAGAGCCCCGAAGTTGATGATGCGCAAACATCCTGATGCGAAAAACAATGTGCATTGGTCCAAGCAGCAAGAGCGAGGCACGGTACTGGGTATTAAACTGCTGCTAGCGGTCTACTCGCTGCTAGGGCGAACGACCTTCAATCTGATCTTGCGTGTTGTGATGGCTTATTATCATGCGACGGGCAAACAAGCCAAGCAAGCATCGCAACGCTATCTCGACCAACTGGAGCAATACGCCAGAGAAAAGCGTATTGAACTCCCGGATAATCTCACCAGTTACAACCATTTGCTCTCTTTTGGCCATACCATGCTGGATAAACTGGCGGCTTGGAAAGGCGATTTTTCAGCGCAAAATTTGACTATCCACGGGCAAAATCAGTTCGACAAAATGATTGAGAACCAGCAAGGTGTGGTTATTCTCGGTTCGCATTTGGGCAACATTGAGCTGTGTCGAGCCTTAAGCCGACGTCATACCCACGTCAAAATCAATGCCTTGGTCTTTACTGAACACGCAGAGCGTTTTAATGCGGTGATGAAAGCAGTTAACCCCAATTCTGAGCTCAATCTGATTCAAGTGAGCCATTTGGGGCCTGATACCGCTATCTTGCTACAACAGAAAATTGAGCAAGGCGAATGGGTCGTCATTGTGGGTGATCGCACCTCCACCAGCAAAGAAACACGCGCCGTTTGGGCTGATTTTCTTGGCAAGCCTGCGCCATTCCCACAAGGGCCATTTATGTTGGCTTCGATTCTCAAAGCGCCTGTGTATTTACTCTTTGGCCTACGTGACGATTCCAGCAGTACCCCCCATTTTGATGTCTACTTCGAACATTTTAGCGACAAAATTGTTCTGCCTCGCAAAGAGAGACAAACCGCTTTGGAAATGGTTGTGCAACAGTACGCACAACGTTTAGAACATTACACACTGCAGGCTCCTCTGCAGTGGTATAACTTTTTTGATTTTTGGAACCTAACAGATCAGCAACATGACGATGCAAGCAGAAAATAATATTACCTTTGGCCAAGGCAGACTGACGATTGAGGATGTTGCGGCGATCGCTCAAGGCGCAAAGGCCACGTTAAACAACTCAGTTGAATTTACCGCCAAAATCGACCGCGGTGTCGCCTTTCTAGAACGCCTTCTTAAAGAAGAAGGGGTGATCTATGGCGTCACCACTGGATACGGCGACTCTTGTACAGTCGCGATACCGCCTCAATTGGTTGAAGAATTGCCCCTTCACCTAACGCGCTTTCACGGCTGTGGCTTAGGCAAAATTCTCACCCATGAGCAAGCGCGCGCGGTGCTTGCTACACGTCTGTGTTCTTTATCACAAGGCGTTTCGGGCGTAAGTCATGACTTACTTAATCAGATCGTAACTTTGATTAATCACGATATTTCACCTCGCATTCCTGAAGAAGGTTCGGTAGGGGCCAGTGGCGATCTGACTCCCCTTTCCTACCTTGCTGCAGCGCTGGTTGGTGAGCGAGAAGTGATCTACCAAGGTGAAGAGCGTGCAACCGCCGAGGTTTACGCCGAACTTGGCATCCAACCGATTAAACTGCGTCCTAAAGAGGGCTTGGCGCTCATGAACGGAACGTCAGTGATGACCGCGTTAGCTTGCCTTGCCTACAAACGCGCGGAGTATCTAGCGCAGCTCAGCACCAAAATCACCGCAATGGTCTCTGTGGCCATGCACGGTAATGACTTCCATTTTGATGAAGCGCTCTTTGCAGTCAAACCTCATCCTGGCCAACAACAGATCGCCGCTTGGTTGCGAGATGACTTGAAAGCCGATAAGCCACCACGCAACAGTGACCGTCTGCAAGATCGTTACTCATTACGCTGTGCGCCGCACGTGATTGGCGTTGTCCAGGATTCGCTACCTTGGTTGCGCCAAATGATCGAGAACGAGCTCAACAGCGCCAATGATAACCCGATCATCGATGGTGACAACGAACGTGTTTTACACGGCGGTCACTTCTATGGTGGTCACATTGCCATGGCAATGGACACACTAAAAACCGGTATTGCCAACCTCGCAGATCTACTCGATCGTCAAATGGCACAATTGATGGATTACAAGTTCAACAATGGCTTACCATTTAACTTGAGCGGTGCCGAAGGGGAACGCAAACCTATCAATCATGGCTTTAAAGCGGTGCAAATTGGTATTTCTGCCTGGACCGCAGAAGCGCTCAAGCACACCATGCCCGCCAGTGTATTTTCACGCTCTACCGAGTGTCACAACCAAGACAAAGTGAGCATGGGGACTATCGCTGCCCGCGATTGTTTGCGAGTATTGGAACTGACCGAACAGGTGGCAGCCGCGTCTCTACTTGCTGCAACGCAAGGGATCGAAATTCGCCGCCGTCGTGGTGAACTGGACGAAAACCACATGAGCGATCGCCTGAAAGCCATCTGCAGTTCGGTACTCAATGAGTTTGAATTTGTCACTGAAGATCGCCCATTGGAAAAAGATCTGCGCCAGTTCATCGCTCACATTCAACAGCGTCATTGGTCACTGTATTAAGAGGTTCTATGACAGACGTACTTTATCCACTAGAAGCTGAGGTAACCTTGGTTACCTCGTTTCAAGATGCCGACCCTATGGGGGTTATCTATCACGGTAATTACTTCCGATTTTTTGAAGAAGCAAGACGAGTGATGATGGAAAAAATTGATTATGGCTATCAGCAAATGAGCGCTTCGGGCTTCATGTGGCCAGTGATTGATGTTCAGGTAAAGTACGTCCGAGCCATTCCTTTTAATCACGCAATTCGCGTCAAAGCGACGCTGAGCGAATGGGAAAACCGCTTACGAGTGCATTATCAAATCTTTGATGCCGCCACAGGGCAACGCATGTGTAAAGCACATACCACTCAGGTCGCCGTCGGCATTGACGATCAAGAGATGCGATTAGCATCGCCCTCGGTGTTTCTCGAACGCGTCCATCAATGGCATCAGAACGGAGCGTACCTATGTTAATGTCATGCCGACAACACACGCTCACTTTGTGGCTACTGGTTTGCACACTGTTTTCTCCGCTGAGCTGGGCCCAAGTGAACAACCTAGATGAATTGCAAGCGCAGCTTTCCAAACACGATCTGGTGCGAGGCCAGTTCACCCAACAACGCCATTTGGAAATGTTTAACCAACCCTTGAGTTCTCAAGGGCAATTTGTGTTAGACAAAAGCCATGGTCTGTTGTGGCAACAACAAACCCCCTTCCCTGTGAATTTGGTTTTAACGCAAAACAAACTGCGACAAAGTTTTGCTGGGCAAGCACCACAAGTGATCACGGCAGAGCAAAACCCGATGGCGTTTTACTTCAGCCGCATTTTTCTCTCCGTGTTTCATGGAGATACCTCCGCTTTGCAGCGCGAGTTCGAGTTGACGTTACACGTTGACGACAATGGATGGCAGCTCGACCTGACACCGACAGCAGCCCCTTTAAATGCGGTATTCAGCAAGATTACCCTCAGAGGTAACGAAGAAATTGACCAACTGGAACTGGTGGAAAAACGTGGCGATCGCACCGATATTCAATTTTCACAGCAAACGCACACCCCAAAACAGTTGAGCGAGACGGAGCAAAAGCAGTTTGCGTTTTAAATCCCCGACGTTATCCGTTAGCTGGCTTATGGCCGTGATCACGGCCGGTTTGTTGCTGAGCTATCTCTGGTTTGCGCAAGCAACGGCGCCAATCGAAACCGATATTTTAAAACTGCTGCCTAAAAATCAGCAAAATCCAGTAGCAGAACAAGCGTTTGAGCGCATTGCGGAGACGATGGGCAACAAGGTGATTTTTATCGTATCGGGCGATGAGATCGATAAAGTTTACCAAGCAAGCGATGCGCTCACACAGCAGCTCACTCAAAGCGGTTATTTTGCCCAAGTGATGGGCCAAATCCCTCAAGATACCCAGCAACAATGGGCGAAATATTACTTCGAACACCGTTTCCAATTTTTAACTGAGCAACAAAGAGAACGGCTCAGCCAACAACCGCAACAGCAGGTGCAGCAGGTATTGCAAGCCCTCTACAACCCTTTTGCTGGTGTTACGGGGAGCGAGCTACAAAACGATCCTTTTCTGTTGTTTCGAGAGTATTTGAACCAACTCTCGTCATTATCTGGCCAGTTCAAAGTTAAACATAACTATCTGAGTTTAGAAAAAGAGGGGCGCTTGTATGTGCTGATCAGCGCTGAGCTTCAAGACTCCCCATACAGCGTTGCGGCGCAGCGTTCAGTGTCAGAAATCTTACAGTGGGAAGCGCAAATTCATCAAACATTTGGCACTGAGATAGCCCACACTGGGGTCTTGTTTTATGCTGATTTTGGTACCCAAAGCGCCAAGCAAGAAATCAGCACCATCGGTGTTGTTTCACTGCTGGGTATTGTGTTGCTCATCCTGCTGGTTTTTCGCAGTGTGACCCCATTGTTTCTGTCACTACTCTCGATTGGCATCGGACTTTTGATGGCACTCACCATCACCATTGCGATTTTTGGCAAAGTACATCTCTTTAGCTTGGTGTTTGGTGCCAGCTTAATCGGCGTCTCGATTGACTATGCTTTTCACTATCTGACCGACCGATTGGCGGCTGGTTCGCGTTGGAACGCCACAGCAGGGCTCAAGCATATCTTCACCGCAATCACCTTTGGCCTAGTGACAAGCTTAATTGGCTATTTGGGTCTCCTTATTGCCCCATTCCCGGGATTGCAACAATTGGCGCTGTTTTCCGCCACTGGCCTCATCGCCGCTTATCTCACTGTGGTGGCTTGGTATCCTTGGTTGGCCGTCAAACCCTCGGCAGATAGACCACTTCTCGGCTTGCCACTTTATCAACGCTGGCTAAGCGCGTGGCGAAAGCCCAAACTGGCGATTGGCTTGCCCGTGGCGATCGCCGTCATCAGCGTCGCCGCCTTAACCCAAGTGCATTACGACGACGATATTCGCCAATTGCAGGCACTACCTGCCTCTCTCAAATCACAAGAAGCGCAGATCGCCCAACTGACGGGGCTCCAATCCTCACAACAAATGTTGGTGGTCACCGCAGATAACGACTCCGCCTTGATGGAGCGCTTGGAACAGATCACCAAACTACTCGATGGTTGGCAGCAGCAAGGCGTGCTGGCGGGCTATCAGAGCCTGTCTCAATACCTGAGTTCAGAATCGCAGCAGCGGGCCGATTACCAACTCGTCGAAACCCTGTACCAAACTCAGGCGGCGCAACTGTCACGGACTCTTGGGTTACCCGCCACCGCAGAGCTCGACCAACCATTTGTGCCAATTTCGCTGCAAGACTACCTCAAGGCAGCCGTATCCGAACCTGTACGTTTCCTTGCTTTGGGCAAAGTGGACAACAAAACGGCCGCAGCCATTTTACTGAAAGATCTTCAGCAGCCCGAGGTCGTGATGACATTTGCACAGCAACACAGCGATGTCTCTTACCTCGATAAGGCACAAGAAATTTCGAGCTTGTTCAATCAGTATCGCGTCAAAGTAATGGAGTTACTGGTTGCAGCTATGGCGGTGATTTTTGCTTTATTGTGCTGGCGTTATGGCTTCCGACACAGCCTAACCATGATGCTGCCTTGTGTTATCGCCTGTATCGCGGGACTGGCGGTTTCTGTTGTCACCGGTTCAAGTTTGAACTTGTTTAGCTTACTGGCACTGGTACTGGTTATTGGTATCGGCATTGATTACACCTTGTTCTTTGCGGAGCAACAAGGCAGCCATAGCACGCTCCTCGCCGTCACCTTATCGGCCATCACCACTTTATTGTCGTTTGGTTTATTGGCCTTGAGTGCCACGCATGCCATTCACAGCTTTGGGCTAACCGTGCTAAGCGGTATCTTTGTCGCTTGGTTGTTGGCACCGATGGCCATTCCCAATCAAGAGAAAAAACCATGATAAGACAGCTTGTCCTCTGCCTGTTGTTGGCGCTCTCCATCACGGCATGCAGCATGCAACCTCGCACGCAAAGCACTCAAATTGAGATTGCCGATCAAACGTTTGTCACGCTCCCACAGCCGAGTGAGCTCGGCTTGGATGTGACGGCAAGCCAATTGATCACCGCGACATGGCAAACCGACACCGGCACACAAACTCAGCAATTGCCCGTCCAGCTGCAAGTTGACCAAAACAAACTGGTTTTGGCTGGTTTTTCGTCGTGGGGAACACGTTTGTTGTCTCTCACCTACCAAGATAATCATATTGAAACACAAGTATTGAATGGCTTAGAAAATACCCTGCCTCAGCCCGAGCAGGTACTTTTTAATCTGATGATCACGCTGTGGCCTGAACAAGCTTGGGAAGCGCCATTAAATCAGGTAAAGTGGCAACTCATTGACCGAGATAATCAGCGCACCATCATCGATAACCATGGCAACACGATCATTGTGATTGATTACGAGCAAGGCCGAAGTTTTGCTGGCCCAATTCGTTTTCACTCGCTGTTAAACGACTATAAAATCGAGATTCAAACCCTGAATTATCAGTTATCGGACGCGAAATAGTAGAGCCAAATGAATTCACACCTTTCTCAACCCATTTATATTCATGGCTGTGGCTTCCACTCAGCATTGGGGGCAACTGCAGAGCAGATCCACCACGCACTGCAACATAATCACAGTGTGCAAATGCAGCAAGCCGTGGATCAACTCAACACGGGCACCGCCACCATCGTTGGTCGAGTGAGCGACACTTTGCCAGAGCTGCCATCATCGCTGCGTGAATACGATTCAAGAAACAACCGTTTAGCCCTCTCAGCGCTGCAGCAAATTGAGCCCGCAATTCAAGAGGCCATTCGCCAATATGGCGCGAACCGCATCGCCGTAGTTATCGGCACCAGCACCTCCGGTATTGCCGACGGCGAAAACGCATTTGAGCAGAAGCTGTCACAAGAGCACTTCCCGAGTGATTATCACTACCACAAACAAGAGCTTGGCAACGTCAGCGACTTTATCGCCGATTACTTTCAGTTAACGGGGCCTTGTTACGCGATTTCCACGGCCTGTTCATCCAGCGGCCGTGTGTTCATTTCAGCAAAACGCCTCCTACTCAGTGGCATGGCGGATGCGGTGATCGTGGGGGGGGCAGATACGCTCTGTCGCTTAACCCTAAATGGTTTTAATGGTTTAGAGGCCCTCTCAAATCAACATTGTCAGCCATTTAGTGCCGACAGAAGTGGCATTAATATTGGTGAAGGCGCCGCTTTTATGCTGCTCAGCAAAGCCCCTTCAGAGATCGCCCTACTCGGTTGTGGCGACAGCTCAGACGCACACCACATTTCCGCTCCACACCCTGAAGGTAATGGGGCTGAAGAGGCAATGGCAAAAGCGCTACTAGACGCCAATTTGAAACCAGAACAAATTGGCTACGTTAACGCCCATGGCACGGCAACTCCACTCAACGACAGCATGGAAAGCAAAGCCATCTTTCGTCTTTTTGGCCAATCAGTGCCCGTCAGTTCAACCAAGCACCTAACAGGCCACACTTTGGGCGCAGCCAGTGCCGTTGAAGCGGCCATTGCATGGCATATACTGAAATACAACTTAGATTTACCGCAACAAGGATGTCAGAACAAAGCGGATGACATAGAGGTCACGCTCGTCGAACAGCCAATGAAATTGGCACACAAGGCAATACTTAGCAACTCTTTCGCCTTTGGCGGAAATAACATCAGTCTGATATTTGGATATCCTCATGAATAAGCTGCCCAGCATTGAGACCTTGCTGCCCCACGACGCTCCGATGATCTTAATTGATCGGGCGATCAGCGTGGCGAAGGAGTCGATTCACTGTCAGGTAGACATTGGCCCTCACCTCGCCTTCTTCCATGCTGAAACGCAAAGCGTACCTGGTTATGTGGGTATCGAGTTTATGGCGCAGTCTATCGCGGCTTGGTCTGGCTATCATGCGCAGCAGAAAGGCCAAGAACCACCGATCGGTTTTCTCCTTGGTGGTAGGCGTTATCAAGCGATGTGCGATACCTTTCAGCAAGGACAGACACTCGATATCTACGCAGAGCAGCTGATGGAAGACAACGGCATGGCCGTGTTTACGGGTCGAATCGATATCTCAGGTGAGACAGTCGCAAAATGTCAGTTGAACGTTTATGTTCCAACGGAAGAAAAATTACAAGAAATGAAAATCAGGAGTCAAGAATGACCCGTCAAGTGTTAGTCACAGGGGCCAGTAAAGGCATCGGCAAAGCCATCGCCATTCAATTAGCGAAAGATGGCTTTACCATCGTCGTTCACTACATGGGCGATAAGCAAGGTGCCGAGCAAACATTGGCCATGATTGAACAAAACGGTGGCAGTGGCCGTTTAATTCAGTTTGATATTAGCCATCGTCAACAATGTCGTGAGCGTATTGAAGCCGACATCGCAGAGCACGGCGCATACTACGGAGTGGTCAATAACGCGGGTATCACCAAAGACACCGCTTTCCCAGCGATGACCGAAGCAGAATGGGATGGCGTAATTCACACCAACCTCGACAGTTTTTATAACGTCTTACACCCTTGCGTGATGCCGATGGTGCAAAAACGCAAAGGTGGACGCATTGTTACTTTGGCCTCCGTCTCCGGATTAATGGGCAATCGAGGTCAAACCAACTACGCCGCTGCCAAAGCGGGGGTGATTGGCGCAACCAAATCATTGGCTCTCGAGCTGGCGAAACGCAAAATCACCGTGAACTGTGTCGCCCCTGGGCTGATTGATACAGGCATGGTGGATGAGCATGTCAAAGAGCACGCTTTACCTCAAGTACCGCTACGCCGCATGGGTGAGCCGGAAGAAGTGGCTGGCTTAGTCAGTTATTTGATGTCTGACATCGCAGGTTATGTCACTCGCCAAGTGATTTCGGTTAATGGAGGCCTAATATGAATCGCAGAGTTGTTGTCACTGGTATGTCTGGTGTCACTGCATTTGGCAATGATTGGCAAAGTGTCGAGCCCAAATTACGCGCGCTAGAAAATGCCACTCAGTTTATGGAAAATTACCAACAGTACGAAGGGTTGAACACAAAACTTGCCGCTCCCGTGGTCGATTTTGAGCTCCCTTCGCATTACAAACGCAAGCAAGTTCGCGGTATGGGCCGCGTCTCCAAATTAGCCACCGTGGCGACTGAAAACGCGCTAAGCCAAGCAGGCTTAATTGGTGAAGACGTACTTACGAATGGCCAAACTGGCATTGCTTACGGTTCATCAACTGGCTCAACTGACGCCATTGGCGCATTTGGCGTGATGCTGAACGACAAAACCACCAAAGCGATCACCGCGACGACCTACGTTCAAATGATGCCGCACACCACCGCCGTCAATGTCGGGCTCTTTTTTGGCCTGCGTGGCCGCGTTATTCCGACCAGCAGCGCATGTACATCTGGCAGCCAAGCTATTGGTTACGCCTATGAAGCGATCAAACACGGCTATCAAACCGTCATGGTGGCAGGGGGAGCAGAAGAGCTTTGTCCAACCGAATCAGCGGTATTCGATACCTTGTTTGCGACCAGCTTGAAAAATGATCAGCCGAAAACAACGCCAAGCCCTTACGACAAAGATCGTGATGGCCTCGTGATCGGTGAAGGCGCTGGCACGCTGGTGCTGGAAGAGTACGAACACGCCAAAGCACGCGGTGCGACAATCTACGCTGAGATCATCGGTTTTGCCAGCAACTGTGACGCGGCACATGTAACTCAGCCGCAGATGGAAACCATGCAGATCTGTATGGAAATGGCCCTGCAAAACGCGGATCTACATCCAAAACACATTGGCTATGTTTCTGCGCATGGCACTGCGACAGACCGTGGTGACATTGCCGAAAGTAACGCGACACAAAATGCCATTGGCAAGGTGCCAATCAGTTCATTAAAGAGCTATTTTGGCCACACATTGGGCGCATGCGGTGCCATCGAGGCATGGTTGAGTATTGAGATGATGAACAGTGGCTGGTTTAGCCCAACACTGAATCTCACTAACCTAGACCCAGATTGCGGTGATCTGGATTACATTGCTGGTGCTGGCCGCGAGATGGATATTGATTACATGATGAGCAATAACTTTGCGTTTGGCGGCATCAATACTTCCCTCATCTTTAAACGCGTTCGCGATTAGCGTACTCAACGGCTGCTTTAGGCAGCCGTTTTTGATTCCGTTCCCCTCAAAAACCACTGCTGCTTTTTCATACAAACTGCTCATTCTGTCGCCTAGCTTTTATTGTTGATAAACAAAGTGTTGACGAGTCACCTCCTTACCATTACAGTAACTGCCATCGGACTGTAGCGCAGCTTGGTAGCGCACCGTCATGGGGTGTCGGGGGTCGGAGGTTCAAATCCTCTCAGTCCGACCATACACCTAAAAAAAGAGAGCTTCGGCTCTCTTTTTTGCTATTTGGCGCTCGGCATTATCAAGGTACCGTCTATTCCTCTGTCTCTGCCGAACGAAAGCGCACTTTCGCGATAAAATGCGTACCGTCATCTTCCATGCTAAACGCCCAATTCATCCGCTCGCAAATTCGCTCAACAATCACCAAGCCACATCCATAACCTGCGTTGTAAGTTTCATTGCCGTCATGTCGGTTCTGAATTTCAAAACAACACTGATGTAGCGCAATGTTGATACTTCCAACGCTATAGCTGAAAGCATTTTTGATGAGGTTATTAATGACGATGGTGATAAAGCTTTCTGGAGCTCGAACCTGGCTAGGCTGCGACAGATCAAGCTCATAACTCGAGCCCTGACGAGCAAACAAGGGCTCGAGCAACGCCAGTTGCTGTTCCAACGACTGCTGAAGATCGTAATAGCCAAAGTGATGTGGCTCTATCTCCGATTTACCCAACAACAAAAACGTCTCCGTCAACACCTTCATTTCCTGACCTGCTTGATGCAGACGACGTATCGCTTTTTGCGCGACTTGGGGTTGCCCTTCCACTCGGCTAAGAATATCGGCGGAACCCTGGATCACCATAATCGGTGTCCGCAGCTCATGAGAAGCGAAGCGGCTAAACTCCTGCTCACGTTGGAAAAATCCTGCAATATGATTTTTACTGTCTAACAGAGTCTGCTCAATATGGCGCGTTTCGCTGAACGTAGTGTCGATGCTAAATGGCGGACAATCCGGTGGCATTTGACTAATTTTATGTTCAATTTCCGTCAAGGGTTTCGACAGAATGCGAACCATATACACACCATAAAGCAGCATGGCAATGGAGAGTATGCCGCCCAATACAAAAGTCACTTGGTGCAACGAGCTTTCATACTCATCCAGGTAATCATCCGAATCATCTTGGAAAACGATGTACATATTGCCAACACCGGAAGGATGAGCAAAAACAACAAAGTGTTTGTCCTCTTCCCCTTGCAGGTATTCATAGAAACCGGGTTTGGAAAAAGCCAGCAGCCAGCTCGGTATCTCTTTCTCGCTCCAGTAACTATCAAACTCTTGCGGATTGGGTAACGGTGCTTGCTCCTTCAGTGTTGCGTAATTCTCTTTGTACAGAGCGGCTTCTGTGTCTAACCAGTGGTGCAAGCTCAATACTTCCAGCTTGTTTTCCGCCACATAGATCAAGCTCCAAAACAGCGTAAACATCAGAAAGGTCAGAACACCAAAGCTCCAACGGATCTTGCGGTAAATACTGGGATAGGCGCTATGCTTTGAGTCGGTAACCTTGTCCATGAATGGTCTCTAATCGTGATTCTGAAAAACCTTTGTCCAATGCGGTGCGCAAACCGTAAATGTGGCTACGCAGAGCATCACTCCCCGGCGGTTCATCGCCCCACACGCTTTCAATCACTTCAACGCGTGACACGATTGCCGGCGCTCGCTTCATCAATAACTTCAGAATTCGCGTCTGAATACGGCTCAGTTTGATCTGCTGACCTTGGCGTTCAACCTGCTCGGTTTTGACATCCAAGGTGATGTCGGCAAATTTCAACACACCAATATCTTGTCTTGGTCCTCGGTTCGCCAATGCGTGCAGTCGCAAGCTCAGTTCCTGCATCGCAAAAGGTTTCAATAGGTAATCATCGCCACCAGCAGTAAAAGCCGCGATTTTGTCATCCAAGCCCTGTTTTGCAGTTAGAAATAGGATGGGCGTCCCACAAAGATAGTCCTCTCTGAGTTTCTTCACCGTACTGATGCCGTCAAGCTTAGGCATCATGATGTCCATGACAATCACATCGTAGTGGTTCGTTTCAATCAATCGCAGCGCCGCTTCACCATGATACGCACAATCGATGGTGATGCCTTCGAGCTCCAGATAGTCGGCAATCGTTTCTGCCACATTGTGGTTATCATCCACTAACAAAATTTTCATTCAGTTTTATCTCTTCACGATCGCTTCACATCTCATTTCCTAACATAGCGAAAAACCAAACATCCACCATTCATATAGGGTACAGATAGAGATGAAGAAGCTGACTTTAGTAAGCGCGTTAACCTTAGTTTTATCGGCTTGTGGAGGAAGTAACAGTTCAACACCAGCGCAACCCGATGTTGCTCCCAAAACAATCACCGGTACTATTGATTCCGTCGACCCACAACACCGATCACTTGTGGTCAATGGACACCAATATACCGTCGAGCAAGTATCGTATTCCTCGGCCAACATTGAGTTAAGTGCACTGCAACCCAATATGATGATTCGCATCGCCCCAAACACCGGTGTGCAACGCGATTCCGCCAGCGGCCAAGCAGGCACTTTTTCGGCGCAATTAGAGCCAACCATGACCGGGGTGATCAGTAACATCAACCCTACAGACCACACTTTTAGCATTAATGGAGCAACACTGACGTTTGCTAAGCTCAGCCCAGAGATTAAAAATGGCGACTGGGTGATGGTCTCTTCTCTTCCGACCGCCGACGCAGGATACAAAGTTCTGTCGGTCGTAAAGTTTGATGATCCCGATCTTGTTGGCCATGTTGAAATCGAAGGTCGCATCAACAGCCTCGATGACAACAACGGTACGTTTAAATTGGGCGCTGGCATTACAGTAAATTACGACAATGGTACCTTTATTAAACCGCATCAACCACTTGAAAACGGTCAATGGGTAGAAATTGAAGGCCAATTTGCCAATAACGTGTTTGCCGCCAGCGAGATTGAGATCGAATCTTACGATGATCTTGATGACGACAACGAAATCGAAGGCATTGTCACTTGGGTGGCAGGCGATAAATCGCAGTTCGAGTTGAACTACCGTGGCATGTTTACCGTCGATGCTCACACTCGCTTTGAAGATGGCCACAAAGGTCTATTGGTCGCAGGGGCAGAAGTGGAAGTCACCGCGCAATCAAGTACAAGCAACGAGCTGCTTGCGCGTGTGGTGGAGTTTGACGAACAAGATCACGACAGCAATTGGGACGATCATGAGTTTGAGTGCGATGGTCTGGTGACTCTCCACGATAACGAGCAACGTACTATCACCATGGAATGTTCCGATGACGGCGTTAGTCTTGGCGAGAAAATTATCTATATTGATGCCAATACGCGCTTTGAGCACATTCAAGAGTCGGAGCTGCAAGGTGCCTACATTGAAGCCGAAGGCATCATGTTGAATCAACAATACGTTGCACGCGAAATTGAACGCGATATCGATTAATCCGCGTTGATATTGCACAGCAGGTGAGTGATTGACGTCGTCATCACTCAATCGCAAAAAGGCAGAGGAAATCCTCTGCCTTTTTCTTATTTATCAAAACGATAGCGAATAAAAACAAATAATGACAGTACGATGCTTCACTTTGTCCAGAGGCGCGTAAGCATCGACTGTCATCTGTTTTCTTATCGCTTACAGGCTTAAAATCACGCCCGCAATCGATGCGCTCATCAGGTTCGCCAAGACACCTGCGGTAATTGCACGGAAGCCGTATTTCGAGATGAACGAGCGTTTTTCAGGCACCAAGCTACCCAAACCACCGATCAACATCGCCATTGTGGAGATGTTAGCAAAACCACACAAAGCAAAGGTCACGATCGCTTGCGAGTGTGCACTCAGATCTTGTTTCACTTGCATGAGCTGAATAAACGCTACGAATTCGTTCACCACAATTTTATTGCCGATCAGAGAACCCGCGGTAATGGCTTCATGCCATGGAATACCCAACAACCAAGCGACTGGCGCGAATAGGTAGCCCAAAATCAACTCAAAGCTAAGAGAGATGCCAAACCAACTGCCGACCCAGCCCAACAGGCCATTCAGCAGTGCAATCACGCTGACAAACGCCAGTAAGGTTGCCCCTACCGCTACCGCGATACGCAAGCCCGACATCGCACCGTCTGCCATCGCTTCCACCACGTTGGTCGCTTTTGGCATCTCAACGTTTTCCATCTGCACATCTTCCGCCTGAGCTTCAGTTTCAGGCATCAAGATTTTGGCCATCAAAAGACCAGCAGGTGCCGACATAAATGCCGCAGCAATCAGGTAGTTCAGTTCCACACCCAAAGAGGCGTAACCGACTAAGGTACCGCCTGCTACTGAAGCAAGGCCACAGGTCATGACGGCAAAGAATTGCGAGTCACTCATGTGCTTTAAGTAAGGTTTCACCACCAACGGGGCTTCAATCATGCCAACGAAGATGTTGGCGGTTGCAGAAAGCGATTCAGCACGGCCAGTCCCTAACAACTTTTGTAGGGCGCCACCAATCAAGTTGATTACTTTCGGCATCAATCCAATATGGTAAAGGCCTGAGATCAAGGCAGAGAAGAAGATGATGATACCAAGAACGTTAATCGCGAAAGTAAAACCGCCGGTTGCCAAACCGCCGAACAGAAAAGCGATGCCTTCCTGTCCATAGTTAATCAAATTTGAAACCGCGCCCGTCACGCCATTTAGCGCATTTTTACCCGCAGGTACATACAGCACCAACAACGCAAAGGCCACTTGCAATGCAAACGCCAATCCCACCGTTTTAAGACGGATATTTTTTCTATTGGTAGAAAGCAGCCAAGCAAAAAGCAAAATGGCTACGACACCCAAGAGTGAGTTCATAGTGATTATTTCCAGAGAGGGGGAACAAGGAAGGCGCGGATTGTATTACCAGCATCGTAAGATGCAAGTCGAGAATGTTAACAAGGTGGTTCATTAGAAAAACGCAATAAAACCACAAGTCTTAACTTATTGAATAAAAACAAGATAAACGTTTGCTTTGTTTTATTGTTTCCATATGGAAAATATGTTTCTGGAAATAGAAAATATTTGTGACTCAAATCACTCTAATCAGGGAAGCTGACATAGGGCTCCAGCTGTTTGTCCCAATGACACGGCGTACCGATTTTTTGTTTAATGAAATCGATGACAGCGGAGGTTTTTTTCGGCATATGCTGGCGGCTAGGATACACCGCATAAAATGGCATTTCCTGATTCGCGCGCCAATCTGGCAACAGTTGAATCAGTTTCCCAGTTCTAAACTCATCACCAAGCAAGTAGGTCGCCAGATAGCCAATCCCCCACCCTGAGATCGCCGCGTCTCGAACCGCCTCAGCCAGATCGACCGAATAATTACCCGATACCTTGACGCTAAGGTGCTCCCCTTGGCGGCGAAACGCCCAACTGGTGTAGTCGCGCTCCCAGCTTCGGTAAATCAGGCAGTTGTGATTGGCGAGATCATTGGGCTCCTTCGGTGCATCATGCTGCAGCAAATAGTCAGGAGACGCCGCGACAACGAACTGACAATCCGCTAAACGCTGAGCAATGTAGCCTTCTGGTAAATGTTCATGATTGGTGATCCAGAGATCCAACCCTTCTTGCAGCATGTCGACTTTGTAATCAAACAGATGCATTTCCACTTGCAGTAGCGGGTATTTCTGGCGCAGTTCATCAATGGCAGGGAGAATATGCAAAGTACCAAAGGATTGCGACAAGCCAATTCGTACTAAACCGGCAATTTCATCGCGCTGGCTCTCCATTTCATGCTGCGCATTATTCACCGCCTGCACCACTTGCTGGCAATGGTGATAGAAGGCCAATCCTGCTTCAGTTGGTGTAAAGCTGCGCGTGGTGCGTTGGATCAACTTGATCCCCAACGATGCTTCGAGTTGTGCCAGTTGCTTACTGACATGAGAAACCGACACCGCTAAGCTCTTAGCTGCAGAAGTGAAGTTTTGATGTTTGACGAGGGCGGCAAAAACCACCATTTGTGCTGCGCGTTCAGATAACATGTTTATCGCTGTTGGCTTGTGGCTAACACCACAAGCCGAATTGAATTAATTTTTGATGCGGTCAGCCAAATGGCTCACTGCCAGTGCAAAGTAATGCGAGCGATTCCACTTCATCAACACATTGTAGTTGTTGTAGACCAGATAAGCGCGGCCATTTTCATCATCGGGCATCACTAACCAAGCTTTAATGTCTTCGTTTAGCTTAGGTAATGGGCGTCCATTGATGCTGGTAATACCCAGTTTTTTCCATTCCTGCAGGTATTTGCCTTTCGCCTCTTCTCGCCCTTCTAGCTCAAGTTCAAACCCTTTCGGCACGCGTACTTGGCGACCCCAAGTGTATTTATCATCCCAACCCGATTGGCTGAGGTAACTGGCTGTTGAAGCAAACACATCGGCTTTGGTATTCCAGATGTCTTTCTTGCCATCACCGTTACCGTCTGCCGCATAGGCAAGGAAAGAGCTTGGCATAAACTGACACTGGCCCATCGCGCCTGCCCAAGAGCCTTTGAAGTTTTCAAACTCAATATGCCCTTGGTCTAAGATTTTCAGCGCAGCCATGGTTTCGGCACGAAAGAAGGCTTCACGACGCCCTTCATAGGCCATGGTTGATAAAGCATCGACCACAGGGAAATTGCCGGTGAACTTACCAAAGTTACTCTCAACGCCCCACAACGCGACAATAAAGCGCGCTTGTACGCCATAGCGATCCGCAATCTGGCTCAATTCAGCGTAATGCTTTGCATAGAGATCTTTGGCTTGTTTCACTTTCCAATCGGGCACCGCACGAGGAAGATATTCATCCAGCGTTTGTTTTTTCTCCGGTTGGTTGCGATCGGCTTTTACCGCTCGTGGCTTAAATTGCACATCGCGAAAGGCTTGCTCTATGGTTTGAGCCGAAATGCCTTCTTCTGCCGCTTGGGCTTTTAAACGCTCAAGATACTGCTCAAAACTTTCAGTGTTCGCCCACGCCGATGAACAAAGTCCAATGCTGAGTATCGCGGTTACCAATTTTTTCAAATAGCCCTCCTTGAGCAATCGAGCTGACTTTAACTCAGGGCAATCACGCCTTAGTCGTTTTTCTGCTGCGCTTTACGCTCTTTATGTTGTTGTAATAGATTTTCTGGCGGAGGTGGCAGTTGCAAGAAAAAGCCCTCGTTGTTGAGCGATTCTTTTACTTTTTCAATGTTCACTAATGCCAAACTACGCCCTTCAAGATTCACCGTCATCACATGAGAAGGCTTACCGAACATCTGCATTAATGTGTCAGGAACCTGTGAAAAATCATCTTTTTTTGGGATGTAAAGATATGTGCCTTCTTTCTTAGAACTTTTATAGATAGAACAAAGCATGACAAGCCTTTTGTGCTGATTTTCGCGTTTGACACGCGAAATTTAATTTAAACCTAATTTTTTAGACGAAATCACTTATTTGACAGCAAGAGAACTTGCTGCGTATTGGGATGAAATATAACATGACAGCCTTAGTAAAAGACAACGCTCTTTCAACAAAGGCAAGAAGTATCTAATGTCTCACTCTCCAGACCTAAAAGGTAGCAGCTTTACGTTATCGGTTCTGCACCTTTGCAACAACTCGGTCGACACGGCTATCGAATTCGTCAAAGAAAAAGTTGAGCAAGCGCCCGCTTTTTTCGCGGCTGCACCTGTTGTGATCAATATCGCCAACGTTGAAGGCGACCTCGATTTTGTCGCGCTAAAACAAGGCATATCACAAGCCGGTTTTATTCCTGTAGGAATCACTGGAGCAAAAGATAAACGAACCCAGAATCTGGCTTCCGACGCTGGGTTTGCCATTATGTCGGCCAGCAAATCGCCAACGCAGGCCCCAGCAAAGATGGCGCCAACCAAAATTGTTCGCACCCCGATTCGTTCTGGCCAGCAAATTTACGCCAAAGACGGTGATTTGGTCATTCTTAATCACGTCAGTGCGGGGGCCGAAGTTATCGCCGATGGCTCGATCCATATTCACGGCACCTTACGTGGCCGAGCGATTGCCGGGGCAAGTGGCCAAAAGGAAGCACGAATTATTTGCCATGACTTGCAAGCAGAGCTGATCTCAATTGCGGGCAACTACTGGCTCAGTGACCAAATTGAACGCCAATTTTGGCAGCAAAAAGTGATGTTGAGCTTGGTGGACGAGTCACTCCATCTCGAAGCGCTCACTCAGTAAAGAATTAAAAGGAAATCACACAATGGCACGCATTATTGTTGTAACTTCGGGTAAAGGTGGGGTTGGCAAAACCACGTCCAGCGCCGCGATTGCTTCAGGCCTTGCGCTGAAAGGAAAAAAAACAGCGGTTATCGATTTTGATATCGGCCTACGTAACCTAGATTTGATCATGGGCTGTGAACGTCGTGTGGTCTATGACTTTGTTAACGTGATTAATGGCGAAGCGACGCTCAATCAAGCGATGATCAAAGACAAACGCGTCGACAACTTATTCATTTTGCCCGCTTCTCAAACGCGCGATAAAGATGCGTTAACCAAAGAAGGGGTCAAGCGTGTATTGGATGAGCTCGATGAGATGGGCTTTGATTTTGTCATCTGTGATTCCCCTGCGGGCATCGAGCAAGGTGCGTTAATGGCGCTATACTTTGCAGATGAAGCGATTGTCACCACCAACCCAGAAGTCTCTTCTGTGCGAGATTCAGACCGTATTTTGGGGATTTTGGATTCGAAATCTCTGCGCGCAGAACAAGGGCTTGAGCCGGTCAAGCAGCATCTTTTGTTGACCCGTTACAACCCTGCTCGCGTGAATCTTGGCGAAATGCTGAGCGTTGAAGATGTCGAGGAAATTCTGCACATTTCACTACTCGGTGTGATTCCTGAAAGCCAAGCGGTTCTGAATGCCTCGAACAAAGGCGTGCCCGTGATTTTTGATGAAAACACCGATGCAGGCATGGCCTATTCAGACACCGTTGATCGCCTACTGGGTAATCAAGTGGATTTTCGTTTCCTTACTGAGGAGAAGAAAGGACTGTTTAAACGACTGTTTGGAGGCTAGATATGTCACTGCTTGAGTTTTTCCGCCCACAAAAAAAGACCTCTGCAAGCCTCGCTAAAGAGCGTTTGCAGATCATCGTCGCAGAACGCCGCAGCCAAAATGATCCTGCGCCGTCATACTTGCCACAGCTGAAAGAAGACATTCTTAAAGTGATCAGTAAATACGTCGCGATTGATCCAGCCATGGTGGATTTGACATTCGAACATAAAGACGATGATATTTCCGTCTTGGAATTGAACGTGAAACTGCCAGATGAAGAGAAATAGCGCTTCATTCATCGGATAGAAAAACAGACGGCTTAGACCGTCTGTTTTTATTTATCCATAAAGCAAATGCGCCAAGCGTGCTCTAAATTAGCTTGTTCATTTTTTCGCCCAGAATGTCTAAGCGCCAACCTTGCATCAAGTCTGGCAGGCGATTTTGATCGCGCTGATGTTTCCATACCCAACTGATCAGTTGATTAGTCTGCTTCTTCGACGCTAAAAACTCGCTCGCTAAACCTGTCGCTTTTGACGCGCGAGTGACTTCGTCTTTCAGTTTTTTAAACAGTTGTTTGTAACCTGGCAAATCCATCAAGCGTTCAATTGGTGCTGGATAATCCTCAGGATCAGTCTCACGCGCCGACTTCACCATCGCAGCAATACGATTGCCATGACGCTGTACTGAGCGGACATCCATCCCCTCTTCTTCCATGCGCTTAAAGCTCGTCAGACCTAAACGTGCCACCGTGAGTAAGTCGTGTTCTTTGAAAACAAAGTTCAACGCTAAGTCACGACGAATCGCCTCTTGCATACGCCAAGTCGCAAGCGGTTTGAGTATCGCTAGCTCTCTTGGCTTAAGCTGCCAAGCCCCTTTGATATCGAGGTAAGCATTGTCGGCATTCGGCGTTTTTACACGCTTGCTTGCTTGCAGTTCGCTCTCTTGCTGAGCCGCTTGCCACCAGCCCGCTTCCATCACTTTTTCCAACAAGATCTCGTACAGCGGCAACAAGTAGTGAACATCTGCCGCGGCGTACTCAAGCTGTTTGTCACTCAGAGGGCGAGCCAACCAGTCCGTGCGCGACTCACTTTTATCCAGTTCCACGTTAAGGTACTGCTCGACCAATGCGGCAAAGCCCGTCGATAGACCGTGACCCAAAAACGCGGCCATGATTTGCGTATCCACCATCGGCACGGGTATCGCACCAAACGCATTGTGGAACACTTCCAAATCCTCACCGCACGCGTGAAGCACTTTCATTACCGAGGCATCGTTAAGCAACTCAGTAAACGCACTCATATCAGTCAGCACCGTTGGATCAATCAGCGAGAGGGTGTCACCATCAAAAAGCTGAATTAAGCCCAATTGTGGGTAATACGTTCGGGTGCGGACAAACTCGGTATCCAACATCACAACGTCTGCTTTGCGCGCTTTACTGCATACCCTAACTAGGTCTTGGTTTTCGGTAATAATTTGGTAATTCACTCGTCTCTCGCTATCGCTTTGAAAATAAAAATGCCAGCCTTGGAATTCGGCTGGCATTTTAACACTCTTCGTGACACTTTGCGCGGCTTACGCTGCCTCATTCTCTTTGGCAAGCTTAGCATCATTTTCATCGCGTAATACGCGACGCAAAATCTTACCGACGTTGGTTTTCGGCAGATCTTCACGGAACTCAATCAACTTCGGCACTTTATAGCCTGTCAGGTGCTGACGACAGTGATTGATGATCTCTTCTTTGGTCAGGCTTGGATCACGCTTAACCACGTAAATCTTCACCACTTCGCCAGAGACTTCGTGCGGCTGACCGATGGCCGCCACTTCAAGCACTTTACCGTGCAGCGCAACCACATCTTCGATTTCATTTGGATAAACGTTGAAACCGGACACCAAAATCATGTCTTTCTTACGATCAACAATGTGCAAGAAGCCATCTTCATCAAACTTGACGATGTCGCCAGTCGATAGCCAACCATCATTGTTGATCACTTCTTTGGTCGCTTCTGGGCGCTGCCAGTAACCTTGCATCACCTGTGGGCCACGCACTTGCAACTCACCCGTTTCACTATTAGCGAGGGCTTCACCTTCATCGTTCACAATGCGAACTTCTGTTGATGGAACGGGCAGACCAATGGAACCGTTGTAATCCACAAGATCGTGCGGATACGCGGCAACCAGTGGTGAACACTCGGTTAAACCGTAGCCTTCGAGCAGGTAACAGCCTGTGGTTTTCTTCCACTTCTCCGCCACCGCGCGCTGAACGGCCATGCCACCACCAACCGCCAGTTTCAGATGGCTGAAGTTCAGTTCATGGAAATCTTCATTATTGACCAGCGCGTTAAACAGCGTGTTTACCCCAGTAATGGCGGTGAACGGGTATCTCTGTAGCTCTTTAACAAACCCTGGAATATCGCGTGGGTTGGTGATCAACAGGTTGCGGCCACCCATTTCGATAAACAGCAAGCAGTTCACCGTTAAAGCAAACACGTGATACAACGGCAACGCGGTCACCACAAGCTCACGGCCAGGCTGCAGAACCGGACCATACATGCCTTTAGCTTGCATTACGTTAGCAATCATATTGCGGTGAGTAAGGATTGCGCCTTTCGCCACCCCAGTAGTACCACCGGTGTATTGCAAGAACGCAATATCATCACCAGTCATAAAAGGTTTGACGTACTGCAGACGACGGCCTTTGTGCAAGGCTTTACGCATCGAGATGGCCCCAGGCAGATCGTATTTTGGTACCATGCCTTTGACGTATTTCACAACAAAATCAACGATGGTGCCTTTCGCACGTGGCAGCATTTGGCCTAGGCTGGTTAGCACCACGTGTTTCACTGGCGTGTTCTCAACGATCTGCTCTAGTGTATTGGCAAAGTTCGACACGATCACAATCGCGGTGGCACCAGAGTCGTTGAGCTGATGTTCCAATTCACGTGGGGTATACAACGGGTTTACGTTCACAGCAATACAGCCCGCACGTAGCACACCAAACAGTGCCACAGGATATTGCAGTAGGTTTGGCATCATTAATGCCACGCGATCGCCTTTTTTCAGTTTCAACTCGTTTTGTAGATACGCAGCAAACGCACGGCTGCGCTCTTCTAACTTGCGGAAAGTCATCACCGAACCCATGTTCATAAACGCAGGTTGGTCGGCGTATTTCTGCACTGATTGCTCAAACATTTCGACCAGTGACTCGTACTGATCTGGGTTAATGGTTTCCGGTACGTCAGATGGATAACGTGACAGCCATGGTTTTTCCACGATGTTACTCCTCGTTTAAAGCTGGCCTACGCAAGAGAAGCTTGCGAGATAGCGTCCTTTTTATTTGTTCACTATTACAGCACAGCAGGCATGCTTGAGCACGAAACTCTCAAACACTTGTTTAAATTTTGTTAACTACTCCAAGAATTCGCATTGCGACCTCGAGTGATTGCTCTAAGTGACAGTGATGACCGCCTTGCACTGTCTCAATTTGGGCTGGATTTTTCGCATTTAAGTGACTGATATCCTTAAGCTCACGAAATCCATTTTCGCCTAATATGATCAGATGAAAACAGGAAATTTGGTCTAAAATCGTTTCGGCATGTTTCTGCGAGAGTCGATACAACGAATCACATTTCAGTTTTGCATCATGACGCCATTGCCAAATGCCATGGCGATGTTCAACACCACGTTCGACGATGGGTCGCAATGCATCCGCAGAAAGCTGATTGGCAGCGACGCGAAGCATGAGCGCTTCATCAAAACTACTGAGATTACGGGAGGGTTTCGCACGCAAACGATTACGGCTGAGTACCCCTTGCCTGAGCCTTTCAACCGCCTTTTGCGGGGCTTCAGCCAAAGGCCCGTAACCTTCTATCTGAACCAGAGCTGTCACCTGTTCAGGAAAGGCCGCACTATAACAACTTGCAATCAAAGCACCAAGTGAATGGCCTACTAGTAGCAGTTTATTTGGCGATAAAACACGCAAAAACTGATAAACGTCATCGATATAATCATGAAATGGATAAAAATTATCCAATGACTTGTGCGAAGAGAGACCATGACCGGGGAGATCAATGGCGCATAGGTGAAGCTTAGGGTTTTGCTGATGCAGCTCTGCCATGACGCTATGAAAGCTGGCGGCGTTATCCAGCCAGCCATGAAGAAAAACGACTGATAAATCAGCCGTTTTTACATCACCATACTCGATTGCTGCCAGCGTTCCACTAGCGATAACATAACGCGTCTCACGCATTATTTAACATCTTGAATGATTTTACCGTCACGCGGGAAGTCGCGCATTTGTCGGCAAGTAATCGAATAACACGGGTAGAGGTAGCTTGAAGTGTCATACACTCTCACTCTTTCTTCGATGGTCCAAAGGCGATAACCGTAGCTCTTCACCACTGGAAAAACATAATCATACTCGCCGATTTTGCCTTGCTCTTCCCCTGCAGCAGTGCCGACTACGGTAATCAAACGTCCTTGACTAAACGCAACGGGCTCTAAATAGCCATCAAGGTAGGCAACAAAACGTCCATTGGGTTCTTGGCTAATGTCGGGCTTGCCGTTTTTATCGATCGGCAAGTTAACAATTTCAATGCGCGTTTTGTCTTTGAGATTGTCCACTTTAGCAATCACGCCACCCAAACGAACATCTTGCGTCACCACGCCTTGGCTTTCTGCAAAGATTTTATAATCCGTTAGCACTTCTTGGTTTTGCGCCGTCAGCTCTTGTGGGAGAGAGCTACACGCCGCCAAGCCGAGCAAAGCGATCATTGCGAAAAGAGAGCGAACCGTTTTCTTCATTATTTACCTGCCTGTCTTCAGTCATCAAAGCAACAAAAGGGTCAAATGTAGATATCGACACCGAGCAACTGGGCGAGTTCCTCTCTTTTGGCTTGATTCATTACGTCCATGTATTCTTGCATTGCACGTCGAGCTTGACCTTCGGGAAGATCATACTGAATTTGCGCTTTATGAATGTCAGATTCTTTGACATTTTGGATGCTATGGGCAACAGCATTGGCTACCTTGGACGTTTGACCAACCGCTTGTTGCTGTTGGTTTTTCGCCACCTTACGCTTGTTGCTGCTTTTATTCGTCCGTTGCGTCCCGGGAATAATCGCAGGAGGTAAACCGTTAATTGAAGCCATCGCGTTCCATCACTTTGAGTGGGCGTTATTCACGCCCTGGTAATTTTTTCCAAGCCACGTTATCGCGCAGATAAACTGGGCTAGACTCTTCTACGGCGACCGTATTGCCCGCCGCCAGCTCATACTTAGCAAGGACAACAATGTCTTGAGCATCAGGGTAAAGTACCTCACCCGCTTCGATGTTCAACGGCAAATTGGCTAAGCTTTCAGCGTAGGCATCCCATCCTGTACCCGCGCTTGTCCAGCTCTGTTGATCGGCCGTGATATTTTGTGCTAATTGCGCCGGAGGAATGACGCATTCTGCATCCACGGCAACCCAACTGCCATCTTGCTGACGCTGGTAGCGTCCCCAATAGACTTCATCCATGCGCGCATCAATCGCAGCCACCACCGAGGTCGCGCCGTGTACACGGTAGGAACCTTGCGCCATCGCTGCCAGTGTTGAAATGCCAATCATTGGCAAATCCGCACCGAATGCTAAACCTTGTGCAATACCGATGCCAATTCGCACGCCAGTAAAACTGCCAGGACCACGACCAAAAGCAAGCGCATCCAAATCGGTCAGTGTCAATCCAGCTTGTTGCAACACCTCTTCCACCATAGGGAGCACTTTTTTGGTGTGGTCACGTGGGGCCACTTCGCTACGTGAAAAGACTTGGTCGCCGACTAAAAGGGCGACTGAACAGTTTTCGGTTGCGGTGTCGATAGCAAGAATTTTAGCGCTCATTCAGTTCTCTGTTTGTTCTGTTAGAAATTGTTGAATCAAATCCAAATCACGGGTTCTCGGGATCGGAGGTAAACTGGCAAGAAAAATGCCGCCGTACTCTCTTGTGACCAAGCGGTTGTCACAGATGATTAAAGCCCCGCGATCTTTTTGATCTCGAATCAGACGCCCTACCCCTTGTTTGAGCGTAATGACTGCATCAGGCAGTTGTACTTGCTCAAACGGCTCTCCGCCTCGTAATCGACAATCTTCGATACGAGCTTTAAGTAGCGGGTCATCTGGTGATGTAAAAGGAAGTTTGTCGATGATAACACAGCTTAAGGCGTCACCTCTAACATCGATTCCTTCCCAAAAAGCGCCAGTGGCCACCAGCAAGGCATTCCCCAACTCCATAAATTCAGCGAGCGTGCGCTGTTTGCTCATCTCGCCTTGCAATAAAACGGGTAAGTCCAAAACCTCGCGAAAACGCTCGCCTAATTCACGCATCATCGAATGTGAAGTACAGAGGAAGAAACAGCGCCCTTGGTTGGATTCGATCACCGGAGCTAACATGCTCACCAGTTTTTGCGCCAAACCTGGGCTATTGGGCTCTGGTAGATAGCGAGGGACGCACAATCGCGCCTGCTCGGCATAATCAAATGGACTTGGCAATGAGAATTGCTTTCGCGGCTTTAAGCCTAAGCGGTCGGTAAAATGACTAAAATCGTCCCCCACCGCCAACGTGGCCGAGGTGAAGATCCACGCACCCTGCTTGATCTCTATTTGCTCATGAAATTTGTCGGCAACAGAGAGCGGCGTGATGTGCAATGTAAAATGGCGCGGCGAGGTATCAAACCAGTATGAATAGCCCGTTATGCTGGTATCACACACTCGTTCTAAACGACCTTTGATAAGGTTAGCGCGCTCAAACGCCACATCAAGCAATTGGCAGCGACCTAACGCGAGCTTGAGTACCTCGATGGTCAGATCCAACGCATCCACCAAGCGATCCACTTCGCGCTTGATGGATGGCGATTGTAAGGCATCTCGCCAATTGCCACGAAAGCCAGGCTCACCCAGCACAATGCGCATATCCATTGCGGTTTGGGCTAATTTATCCCCCACTTTTTGCAGCTGACGCATGTCTTTCACTTCCGTGCGATAGGCAATTTCAATGTCTTTGGCCAAATCGAGAATCTGGCGGCTGGAGAGTGACTGACCAAAATATTCGCTCGCAATATCAGGCAGTTGGTGCGCTTCATCGAAAATAAACACATCCGCTTCGGGGATCAGCTCACCAAAACCGGTTTCTTTGATCGCCAGGTCGGCAAGAAAAAGGTGATGGTTCACCACCACCACATCGGCATCCAGCGCTTTCTTTCGCGCTTTTAACACAAAGCAATCTTGGTAACTTGGGCAATCTTTACCTAAGCAGTTGTCATTGGTTGACGTAATGGTGGGTATGATCATGCTGTCTTCTGGCAACTCTTCACAATCACCCAAATCGCCCGTTTTGGTTTCCGAAGACCAACTGCGCACTTTGACCAATTGGCTTAATGAAGTGGAATCCGATTCATTGTGATGCACTTCGACCATTTGTCGGCTTAAACGCTCTAAACACAAATAGTTGGAGCGGCCTTTCAATAACGCGACTTGTCCAAAAAAGCCCAACGCATCGGTCATGAGCGGCAAATCACGATGAAAAAGCTGTTCTTGCAAGTTTTTCGAACCAGTAGAAATAATGACCTTTTTGCCACTTAGCAGAGCTGGCACCAGATAAGCGAAGGTTTTACCGGTTCCGGTCCCCGCTTCAACCACAAGCTGTGTTTGCTGTTGGATCGCCTCGGCGACCGCTTCGGCCATATCGACCTGAGGTTGACGAGCTTGAAAGCCGGGAATGGCCTTGCCTAAAGCACCTTTGGAAGAAAACGTTTTTGCTATCATTCTGTGTTCTGCTGAGGGGTCAGTGGCACAGATTATGTCAGGTTTGTCTTTTTGAGGCGAATCCGAATTGTCTTCGCCTCGGCAGGTATTTGGTCGGTTATTTGCGGTTTAAATAGCGTGCAAGCCACGCTGGGCCGGTGAATTGATCCTCTTCCCCTAAGATGGCCTTGGCCGCTTCGGCTGGAGAAGCTCGATTTTCCCAAAGTTCAGTAATGCGATCCTCATCTATTTCATGGTTACCGAGCAGAGAGCTCACTCTCTCTACATACAGTTTTCGAGCCAGTAGATCTTTGTCCATATACACCACCTCTATGATTCTTATGAAGGCTCAATTCAGACAACGTCTTCAGCCAAACGTTTTGCTGGAGAATTTGTTTGAAACCATCTTAATAATAGATTATCTATTAGGCCTGTATTGCGGTTTAGTTCACCGTTCGACGCCCAAACAATTATTCGTACCATAAAAAAAATAAATCACGGAAGTATCTCTAATATGGAAAAGAAAACACTACTGACTCATTGCTCAGACGCGCCGGGTCTGATCTCTAAAATCACCAACATTTGTTACAAGCATCAACTGAATATTATTCACAACAATGAGTTTGTAGATAATTCCAGCGGTCACTTTTTTATGCGAACCGAGCTGGAGGGATACTTTAACGACCACACTTTTCTTGCCGATCTCGACCAAGCGCTGCCACAAGGGGCAAAACGTAAACTCGTCAGTTCTGAGCGCAAACGCATTGTGATTTTGGTTACCAAAGAAGCGCACTGCTTAGGTGATATTCTGATGAAGAATTACGACGGTAGCTTGGATGTTGACATTGCTGCGGTGGTAGGTAACTACGACAAACTGCAAAGCCTCACGGAAAAATTCGACATCCCTTATCACCATGTTTGTCATGAAGGGCTCGATCGTGAAAGTCACGAGCAGAAGATGCTTGAAGTGATTGGTCAATATCAGCCCGATTATTTGGTGCTAGCGAAATACATGCGTGTGCTCACGCCAGGTTTTGTTGAGAAATATCACCATAAGATCATCAACATTCACCACAGCTTCTTGCCTGCCTTTATTGGCGCGAAACCTTATCAACAAGCTTTTGATCGCGGTGTAAAAATCATCGGTGCTACGGCACACTTCGTCACCAATGATTTAGATGAAGGCCCAATCATCAAACAAGACGTGATTCCGGTTGATCACAACTTCAGCGCGCAAGACATGGCGCAAGCGGGTCGAGATGTTGAGAAGAATGTGTTGAGCAAGGCGCTTAATAAGGTACTGAATGACCACGTTTTTGTGTATGGCAACAAAACCGTCATTCTTTAAGCATGGAATACGGCGAACTAAAAGGGTTGCAATAATTGCAACCCTTTGTTTTTCTGCGCAGCTAGGCTTGCTCAGACTCAACAATACGTTTTAAAGAATGTGGGTGCAGCTTGATGCAAATGCCTTGGTACTTGAACGCAACCGTCGGATTGTTCAACCGCTCACCTTCCCCCTTTGGACTCGACAACTTCACCTTAACCCCCAATTCCTCGAGTTTGCTAAACTGAGCGCCAAACGCTGGATAGGTGTGTTTCAAATCCACCAAATAGTCTTCGGCCGTTTGAGCATGAGATGGGACGACAAACTCTACATGTTCCCAACCTTCTTGGGGATACGCTTTTCCTTCTGCCGGATAAGGCAGCTCTAAGCATTCGATTTTCCAACCGCGACTGGCCAGTGGCGCATCAAACTCGATCACAATGATCGGACGACCATTGATGTTCGCCTGTGAGATCACTTTGCCTTGTTCACTCCACATTTGCTGAGACAACTGCGCGGTTTGATTCTCGTTTACGCGTAGCGCAATATGATCCGCTTGAGCAAAACTCAAATCCAGTTGCAATAAATCGGCCAGCGACTCGATTTTCTGCATGAAACCGGGTAAATCCTCTAGCATCTGTTGGGGTGTCAGGCGTTTTTCTGCCAGCAAATTACTCATTCTCGTTCTCTTCACACTTTTTATTTCTGGGCGTCATAGTAACAACTTCAGGCAAAATTGGCAGTCCTGCGAGTACTTAAATAAAAAGTCAAAATTTCACTAAATCGGCTCTGTATGAAAGGCAATATAATTGCTATCATTAGCCCCATTTTTGTGAACTCAAACAGAACCCGGCCTCTCTATTTCCGGGTTTTTCGTCCTTGAATTGAAGGAAACGCGTGTGAATATCCAAGCACTTATTAACGACAAAGTATCTCAGGCTCTTGAAGCTGCTGGCGCTCCTGCAGGCAGCCCTGCAGCGGTTCGCCAATCCGCTAAGCCACAATTTGGTGACTACCAAGCAAACGGCGTAATGGGCGTAGCAAAACAGTTGGGTACTAACCCTCGAGAATTTGCGCAAAAAGTATTGGATGTTCTAGACCTAGACGGCATCGCAAGCAAAACCGAAATCGCAGGTCCTGGTTTCATCAATATTTTCCTAAGCGAAGAGTTCCTAGCGAAGCAAGCTGAAGCGGCACTGGCGGATCCTCGTCTTGGCGTCGCGTCAGAAGAAGCACAAACCATCGTTGCTGACTACTCTGCGCCAAACGTGGCAAAAGAGATGCACGTTGGTCACCTACGTTCAACCATCATTGGTGATGCGGTTGTACGTACCCTTGAGTTCCTAGGTCACAAAGTGATCCGTGCGAACCACATCGGTGACTGGGGTACTCAGTTCGGTATGCTTATCGCCAACCTTGAGCGCGTACAGCAAGAGTCTGGTGAAGTTTCGATGGAACTGGCTGACCTTGAAGGCTTCTACCGTGAGTCTAAGAAACTATACGACGAAGACGAAGAATTCGCAGTGAAAGCACGTAACTACGTTGTGAAACTGCAAAGCGGCGACGAGTTCTGCGCAGAAATGTGGAAGAAGCTGGTTGACGTCACCATGATCCAAAACCAACGCAACTACGATCGTCTCAACGTCTCTCTATCTCGTGATGACGTGATGGGCGAAAGCATGTACAACGACATGCTACCTAAGATCGTAGCCGACCTGAAAGCTCAAGGTCTTGCGGTTGAAGATGACGGCGCACAAGTTGTTTTCCTCGACGAATTCAAGAACAAAGACGGCGAGCCTATGGGCGTTATCGTACAAAAACGTGACGGTGGCTTCCTCTACACCACAACGGACATCGCGTGTGCGAAATACCGTTACGAAGAGCTAGGCGCAGATCGTGTGCTTTACTTCATCGACTCTCGTCAGCACCAGCACTTAATGCAAGCTTGGACGATCGTTCGCAAAGCGGGTTACGTGCCAGAGTCAGTATCTCTTGAGCACCACGCGTTCGGTATGATGCTAGGTAAAGACGGTAAGCCATTCAAGACTCGTGCGGGTGGTACGGTTCGTCTTGCTGATCTGCTTGATGAAGCAGAAGTGCGTGCAGCACAGCTGATCGAATCTAAGAACCCAGAACTAGCAGAAGACGAGAAGAAAGCGATCGCGAACACGGTTGCCATGGCAGCGGTTAAATACGCAGACCTTTCTAAGCACCGTACCACGGACTACGTGTTCGATTGGGACAACATGCTAGCGTTCGAAGGTAACACAGCACCGTACATGCAATACGCTTACACTCGCGTAGCCTCTGTATTCGCTAAAGCTGGCGTTTCTATGGATGATCTGCAAGGTGAAATCAAAATCACTGACGAGAAAGAGAAAGCACTTATCGCTAAACTGATGCAGTTCGAAGAAGCAGTTCAATCTGTGGCTCGCGAAGGTCAGCCACACATCATGTGTAGCTACCTATTCGAACTCGCAGGCCAGTTCTCTAGCTTCTACGAAGCATGCCCTATCCTAGTGGCTGAAGACGAAGCAGTGAAACAAAGCCGTCTGAAACTCGCTGCGCTAACAGCGAAGACCATCAAGCAAGGTCTGTCTCTACTTGGTATCGATACGCTAGAACGTATGTAATAGGTTCGAGGTTCGAGGTTCGAGGTTCGAGGTTCGAGGTTCGAGACAATTAAGAAAGGTTGACGTGAAAGCGTCAACCTTTTGTTTTATCTGGCGTATACTGTTGTCATTCAATTCAAACCGGACAACAACAATGAGTTTTGAACTGCATCCTCAACTGGCCAAAGACACGACGGTGATTGGCCACTTCCCGCTGTGTGTGGCATTGCTGCATAAAGACAATGCCGTGCCGTGGGTGATTTTGGTACCGAAACGTGCAAACCTAAAAGAACTACACCACTTGCCAATGCAAGAGCAACAACAGTTTTTGCTCGAGTCTCAAGCAGTAAGCCAAGCACTGGAAGCGACATTCCGCCCAGACAAACTCAACCTTGGCGCATTAGGTAACATGGTGCCACAACTGCACATTCACCACATTGCACGCTTTAAAGACGACGTGGCGTGGCCAGGACCCGTTTGGGGCAATACCAACGGAGAATTCCGCACCGAAGAAGAACAAAACGAACTGCTTGTTCGCATCAAAAACGTCCTATCACTGAGCTCAATCTTCCAAAAAGCCTAAATCAAATCGCTTGTTGATAGCGGGGCTGAAAGAGTACTCGGGCGCAATAGAAAAGCCGCATCATTACTGATGCGGCTTTGTCGTTTTTATCTCATTTGGCGTCTGAGACTACATGGTTACGGTCAGCGATAAACCGTCTTGTTTGGTCACTGCGTAGCGAACGCGAGTGACACTATGAGCTTTATTGGTGTCGACTAAGCGGCTAATTTTACCTTTTTTGATCCACACGCTTAACATCGCATCAGCGCCATCTTCACTCATCCCAAACTGCTTAGCCAGATCTGACTGGGAGACAGTTCCTTTGTCTGCAATATATTGATAAAGCTCTTTTAATATCATGCTACCTGCGCCTCAAATATGCCTCGTTGCTTGTCACCTACGCGCTTAAACACACGATACGTGGCAAAGAAAATGGCGACAATCGCTGCGATCCAAATACCACTGGTGACAGGGCTATCCGCAAAGTGTGTCAATTGATTGTAGAAGGTCGCACAAAGGTAGGCCAGAGCCATCGTCCAAACGGCAATAAAGCGTGCAAACTTATGACCGAATTCGCGAACGTATGCCCCCATCGCTGCCACACATGGGGTGTACAACAAAATAAAAATGAGGTAGGCAAAAGCCGCATGACCAGACGCAAACTGCGCTTTAAGGTTACCAAAGATAGAAGCATCGACATCTTGTTCCTCTGCCACAGCATTTGAATCCGTTAGATCTCCCACCTCGATACCCAATGGATCTGAATAGCTCAAACCCGCTAAGTTTTCAGGGATACTCATCACGGCCTCTTCTAGGCTGGCCATCAGATCAAACTCTGCTTCTTCTCCATCACTTGGTGTGGTGTATAGACTATTAAGCGTACCCACTACCGCCTCTTTGGCGAAGATACCTGTGATGATACCGACTGTCGCTGGCCAGTTGTCTTTCTCGATGCCAATCGGAGCAAACACGGGCGTTACCACTTGTGCGGCTTTTGACAGAACCGAGTTTTCGCTGTCTTCGTTGCCGAAGCTGCCATCGGTACCAAGCGAGTTTAAGAAACTTAGGATCGCAACCACAACAACGATGGTTTTGCCTGCTCCCAAAACGAAACGCTTCAGTTTTTGCCATGTTTTGATCACCACGTTTTGCAGTGTTGGCAGTTCGTAATCGGGCATCTCCATCACTAAGTTGTCACTGCTACCTGGGTACAGTGTGTGCTTAAGGAAGAGACCCGTGAAAATCGCCGCGACGATACCAAGTAGGTAAAGCGCAAACACAATATTTTGCCCAGCACCTGGGAAAAAGGCGGCAGCAAATAGCGCATACACAGGCAAGCGAGCACCACAAGACATAAATGGCGCCATTGATGCTGCCAGTTTACGTTCACGCTCTTGGTCTAGTGTACGCGTGGCCATAATGGATGGCACGTTACAGCCGAAACCTAAAACCAGTGGTACAAAAGCTTTACCCGGCAGGCCGATCTTCTGCATCACTTTATCAAGCACAAACGCGGCACGAGCCATGTAGCCTGAGCTTTCAAGCACTGCGAGGAAAAGGTACAAACAGGCGATAACCGGAATGAAAGTCGCCACCGTCTGGATACCACCACCGAGTCCATCGGCCAGTACCGTCACCAACCACACCGGCAAGTGTCCGTCTAACAAGTGGTGGCCTCCATCAACCAATAGAGCACCGACACCGATATCAAAGAAGTCAATAAAGGCACTACCAATGTTGATAGAGAACATGAACATGAGGTACATCACAACGAAGAAGAACGGAATACCGACCCATTTGTTTAGAATAAATTGGTCCAGCTTTTCAGTGACACTGCGGCTTAACTTACCTTCGCTACGACGGACCTTTTTGCACTCCTGATGAAGATGCGTATATTTGACGTCAGCAACGTGTAAGTCCACATCCAGATTTAATTCCGTCACGACTTCTTCAACACGAAGGCGATCCACATCTGACATACTGTTTAATACCAGAGCGTCTTTCTCGAGAGCACGAACGGCGAGTGCTCGATGGGAAACCGTTTGATCGTTAAATAGCGTTGAAATGCTATCAATCGCCGCTTCCATCGCCGGACCATAGTTCAAAGCAATCTCTTTTAGTGCCACACCTTGAACCACAGATTTGTGCAGTTTCTCTTTAAACTCCGCGACTTGTGCTTTGTTCGTTGCGGATAAACTGATCACCGGGCAACCGAGACTTTTTTCTAACTCAGCCACATTGATGATCTGACGCTCACGTTTAAGCGCATCCATTTTATTCAACACAACAATCATCGGACGGCCAAGTTCGCGCAATTGCAGTGTCATGTATAAGCTGCGCTCAAGGCTCGTTGCGTCCACCACATTGATGATCATATCGGCTGGGTGAGTTAATACCGCACGGGAAGCAATGGATTCATCAATACTGTTGCTGTCATTACCACTATCCAGCGAGTAGATACCCGGAAGATCTGTCAGTAAAAATTCATCACCAGCGTGATGGTAACGGCCGGTTTTCTTTTCTACCGTGACGCCAGCCCAGTTACCCACTTGCTGTTTTGCGCCGGTCAAACCGTTAAATAACGTCGTTTTTCCGCTGTTAGGATTACCGACCGTCAGAATTTGATACTGCATTATTGGCACTCCACTTCGATGGCTTCCGCAATTTTTTCTCGCACCGCTAACGATACACCACGAGCTTCTATTTGTAGCGGATCCCCCATTGGTGCTCGACGGATAAGTCGTACAGACGTGTTTGGCAAAATACCCATCACCATGAGTTTCTTTCTCACGTCGCTAGTGAGTCCATGAATAGCCACAACCGTCGCGCTCTGGCCTTGTTTTAATTCTGATAATTTCATACTTGCCCGAAAAGAAAGTGTAAATGAGAAATATTTTTATTAATAATGCAATTCTACGCCTCAACAAGCTGATTTTTATTGTC
Source organism: Vibrio sp. CCUG 15886 (assembly GCF_028570825.1). Taxonomy (NCBI): domain Bacteria; kingdom Pseudomonadati; phylum Pseudomonadota; class Gammaproteobacteria; order Vibrionales; family Vibrionaceae; genus Vibrio; species Vibrio sp. CCUG 15886. Next base: position 91,427 of record NZ_JAQQBT010000008.1, read on the forward strand.
TGAAATCAAAGATTGCAGAACTGCGTTCGTAACTTTTGTCAAATTTAGACACGTCATTTACGTCAAAATCCAAATTTCAAATCAACATCGCGTTTAACGTTTTGTTTACAAAAACAAGGAATGAAATAAATAAACCTTAAATTACAACAACTTAAGCACACAGGAAGATATTGTCGTTTTTGTAAGGTATCAATGGCGTTATTTTTATAAGGAAAATAAGTCGATTAACTTATAGTGAACACATCGAGAGGCACTCCTCTCAAGAATTCCAGAGGTGGCGTGACGATGTCGCGTCACTCCGGCAGCAAGCGAAGGTGTCATTGACACCCGTGGTATAGTCCCCCCGGCTATACCACGATATTTTTTTTCTATCGTTTTCCTCTCTTGTTAAACTCTTTATCTTATTACTCTCACTTTCACCCGTGCACTTAGCAAGCAATAAATTAGCCTCATCCGTTTCTCAACGTATTTTCGATCACACCGTTCAATAACTCCGCATGAACATGACTATCTCAGCTATAGAGCAGCCAATGAGTAGCTTAACGAACAAGGATGAGAGAAAGCATCCATGTCGTATCAGGCTATGAGTTGAAATAGCCTAGGCGCAAGTTAGGCGGAAATAATGTGTCGTTGATGAATAAAGGCCATAGGCAAGGCGAATCAAGCTTTGAGGTAAGCCGAGCACGCTAGGTAGACCGCGATGTTATTCGGACTCTAGAGCGTCACTGGCAAATTTTGAAGGGGGCACACCAAAGTACAGTTTAAAACGTTGACTAAAGTAAGAAGGATCATTAAATCCCGATGCGAAAGCCACATCGACCACTTTTTCACCAGCCAACAAACTTTCGCATGCTTTTTCTAAACGTACTTCCGTGAGGTAATCCGTAAATGTACGAGAGCTCGCTGATTTAAACCGTCGCTGTAAGCTGCGCTCAGAAACATAGAGCTTTTTGGCCGCCATTGCCGTGCCAAATTCTGGGTTTGTATAATGCTCTGCCACCATAGCCTCGACCTTCGCCAACCATAGCTGCTCTGGCGACAGAACAGCTTCGGATAAGACTTCCGTAACTGGAGACGGTTCGACTGAATCAACAAAGATGCTTGGCTCTTCATCATTTATCAGAGATTCAACCGCTTTCGGCCACAGTATTTCGATCTTGTTTCGCTCAGCGCTACTGAACAAGCTTAAGCGTCCACCACTTTGTTCAACTAAAGCAGGAAGCTTCTCGATTGCAGTATCGACTTTTGTCGACTCAACACCAGCGCTATCCTCGGCTTCCGTGCTCGTACTAAACGGCTGGCCAAAATCAATAAACGACACTTCAACAAAATCGTTTTGCTCTCTGATCACAATATCGAGCATTTGGCCACGATAGGCGCGTTTCAATACACTTGCAAAAACACTATTAAAAATGACATCCAGATTAAATTGCCCTACCGCGACACGATAGTCGTCCGATTCGCCAGAAATGTGCACCTGAACACCGCTTTTATTGAGTTCATCTTCCCAAACGTCAACGACCGACTGAATGATATGGCTAACGTTAAAGTTTTGCAGATACCCGTCAGTTCCATCGCTGGGCGAGCTTTTTAGCTCTTCCAAAAGCATTGCTATGCGCATTTGATGTTCCTGATATTCTGAGGCAGGTTCAACCGATGGCTTGCTTAGTAATGCAGCCACACTTTGACGTAATGAACGGGCAACATTGTCAACCAGCAAATTTCTAACTTGGATCTGTTTACGAAGTTGTTGGTTACTGGTGAGCAACACTCGACTCTGATGACGCAATTGATTGGTCTTCAATGCCACCAGTGCAGTTAACTCACGGTTTTGAACACTGACGTAACGAGAACGCCAGAAAACAACTAAGCCGCCCAGCGCTACGATAAGCAAGACAAAAATTGCCATCGCCATCGTAGTTTGATACCACGGGTGTAACACCGTAAAGCGAACTTGCACGGAATCCCCTGCGACTAGGCTGGTTTTAACACTTAACAAGTAATCACCTGCCGCAAGGTGTTCAAAAGAGACTTGTCCTGCTTCTGTGGTTTGCCAGTGTTCCTGGTTTAAACGGTAATAGAGCGTTTCACCGTAAGCATTGGGCATCACGCCGAGGCCAAAACTGATCGCGGAACCATACGCTAACTCGGGCAATTGCCACTCTTTTTGCCCGATATTTGCAACCTGATCATCAATACGAACTTGGCTGATGACCACTCTAGGTTCAGGTAGTTTGGATACCATTAGGTCATCACGGTCCGCAAATACCAGGCCATATTTTGAACCCAGTACTAACACCGAGCCGGATTGCGCTTCTCCAAATGAAGCCGCACATGCCCCTTCAACGAACTCATTACTCATAATGCCCGAGCGAGACCCAAAGTGCTTACGCAGCTCTCCGTCAAAATTGTAAAAACTGAGGCCAATTGAACTCACCATCCAAATGCCGCTAGCATCGGTGACTAAGCAAATAGGCTTCACGTTTTCCTGAGGAAGTGCCAGCTCTCCTAACGTTTTTTCTGTGGGATCCTTACGATAGATGCCGTGAGTCCCTGCAAACCATAGCGACCCATCTTTCGCTTCTGCAATATCGACACTTTCACCAAAAGACTGCGTGTTTCGCTCAAAACGGATCTTGTCGTTTTCTAGCACATAGGCCCCGTGATCGGTTCTTACGATTAACGGGACTTTTTGATCCACTTCTAGACCCAAAATTCGAGCGGGCAAATTTTGGCTGGCAATCCACCGATCGCCATAATCTTGGAAGCGTCCATCGGCAACGCCAATGGCAGCTAATCGATAACCCGAACTAATCCAAACCTTGCCTTGAGGGCTGACCGAAACAAAATCAATCTCTTTACCTTTAAGGTAACTTGGTAAATCGAACGATCGAAGTTTGTACTGATTCGTGTCGTATATATACAGACCTTGCTCGGAAGCAATCCAGATGTTGCCATCTTCAAGTGCAAAGTCATTCACCTTTATCGGCAAACGCACACGGCTGTATTGTTTATTAACCCCAATGGCCCGGTAAAGATTGTTTGCATCTTTAAACCAAATCGTTTCATCTGATGCATAGACAATTTTGGTGATATTGCCATTAAAACGGCTGGCTTTTTCTTCGGTGATGTTATTAAGACGTTCAAATTTTCGGCCAAACAGCGAGTAGTAGAGAATGCCACTGTTCGTCGCAACCCAAATACCCCCTTGTTCATCATTCACCAACGAGTAAATTTTTCGATTATCAGGAGAGACATCTTGCGCACCTGCCGCTTTCACTTTGGCCACTTGTCCAGTTAAAAACGAGTAACTGTACAGACCATGTTCCGTGCCAATCCAATATTCTTGATTGGTTTCTGTCATCGAAAGCACATGAGACTCTCCAATCATGATGTTTTTTTGAGTCGGCTTTAAAATATCAATGAGCGCAGCGCCATTTAGCGTCCCCACCAGTAACTCACGACGAGTCGGAGAAAAGTACAGTTTGGCAACGAAATGCTTCGCTGACGCTTTGATATGGGTAAATTGCTCACCTTGTGATAGGTAAGCTCCCGATGTGGTACCGAGTACCCATTTGCTTAAAACCCGCTTTGCATCATTGATGTAGACGTAACTACTCTGATTGTTTTGATACAACGAGAGTAAGGAATAGGTTTTTAATTCTTTTGATTCAATATCGTAGTCATAAAAATTGATGCCATCACTCACCCAAATGTGGCCATCTGAGCTGCCAATTTTTCTGATTTCTGCCCCTGGGTTTAAGCTGAACGCTAACTGACGCTTCTGATTGGGGTATGTTTGGAAGACTTCATTCGCGACAAAAGTCCAAAAACTGCCTTGATGAAAGGCCACTTGCTCGGAAGGATACTCTAGAAGGCTGCCACGTTTCGGCAACAAGGTATTGCCATCGAAATATTGCACTTTGCCGTGCACGTCGTGAATCCACAAACCACCATCACCACCAACAAAGAGATTTTTAGCGGCAACAAAGGTTCCCTGCTCCTGTCCAGGCAGTGGGTAAAATATGGCAGAGTTACCGTCCAAAGCTAGCACTTTGAACGGTAGTGTAAGCCCAGCAAGTAGAAGCCAGGCAAGAATACGCAGCAAGTCAGATTTCCCTGTAAAGTCAATTCTTACGCCCTTGATTATTTTCAACGCTTTAGAGCATTATTTTGGGGCGCTAAATATCATAGCGAAATTGCGGCATGATAAAAATATCAACTTAGCAAGGGTTGCCAATATCACTAATTGGATCACGTAAATAGGGAGAAGTTGGATCTACTTATCATGTAAACATTGGTAGAAATCATTCCCCATTGAGAGGAGATAATTAAAGTAGCCGCCGGATTCAAGTGTCACTTCTGTACCAATAGGGTCTAGAACCCCTTTTTTCGCCGAGCTGCCTCTCATGACACTTTCGATAACCGCTGGTGTAAATTGTGGCTCAGCAAACACACACACAACATCGCCTTTTGCTAAACGGTTACGAATTTCAATCAACGTTTTCGCTCCAGGCTTTTTCTCCGGGCTAACCGTAAAGTGCCCAAGGTTGCGAAGTTGATACTGCTGTTCAAAGTAGCCATAAGCATCATGGAACACATAGTAGCCGCGCTCTTTCACTCCTTGTAGCAACTTATTTAAACGCGTATCCGTTTCATCCAATCCCTGCATGAAACGCTTTAAGTTAGCTTGGTACTGTTCTTCGTTCTGCGCGTCGATTTCGATCAGACGCGCCGTTATCGCTGGAGCAACTTGTTTGACCGTGTCGATGCCCATCCAAAAATGGGGGTCATGGCTACCGTGATCATGGCCATCATGCTGATGAGCCTCTTGGTATTCACGTAACTTAAGAGAAGGAATCGCGCTGATCGTTAGCACATTGGAATGTTCTGACACCAACTTTGTCATAAAAGGCTCTAAGGATGAGCCAAACCACACTATCAGATCCGCTCGCCTTACTTTTTTCACGTCAGAAGGTTTCAAAGCGTAGTCGTGAGGCGAAGCATTGGCAGCCACGAGTAACGTTGGAGTCGTTACCTCTTGTGTAAGCTCATTGACGATTAGCTGTATTGGTTTAATGCTGGTTAAAACCTCAACGGCAAGCGCTTGTAACGGCAAAAATAGTGTAAAAGTACACAATAAAAAGCGAATCATAATAATCCAAGTTGGTAAGTAGCGTTCATTAGGATAAAATGTTACATTATAACACTCACCAATTGCAAATGAGTTCTATTCATGTCAGCGTTAATTAGCCTAAAGGCGCTTTCGGTCACCTTTGACAATAAGAAAGTTTTAGACAGTATTAGCTTGGATTTGCACAAAGGTAAAATCACGACACTGATCGGCCCAAATGGTGCCGGCAAGTCAACCTTAGTCAAAATCATCATCGGTTTACTCAAACCCACTTCAGGTCAAGTTCAACGTCAAGCAAAGCTTACTATCGGCTATGTTCCGCAAAAGCTAAAGCTAAATGACACATTGCCACTTAATGTTATCCGTTTCTTAAATCTATCAGGAAAGTATAGTCAGCAAGAAACCATGGAAGCACTTCGACTTGTTGGTGCCGAGCACCTATATAAATCCAACATGCACAAACTCTCTGGCGGTGAGACTCAACGCGTGCTGTTGGCTCGCGCGCTTTTGCAACGGCCAGACTTACTTGTACTTGATGAACCCGCTCAAGGCGTCGACATTCAAGGACAAATTGATCTCTACGATTTAATTGAAAGCATCCGCCATCGTTTCGATTGTGCCGTGTTTATGGTGTCACATGACTTACATCTGGTTATGGCAAAAACCGATGAAGTCATTTGCCTTCAACATCACGTTTGCTGTTCTGGCGCGCCAGAAGACATTACTCAGCACCCGTCTTACATTGCATTATTTGGTAGTGCGGCAAGAGACTCATTAGCGATTTATCATCACCAACATGACCACCACCACCACGATTTAGCAGGCCAACCTGTTTCTGGTGATGCAACTCAGTGTAACCATCATCACCATGGACATCATCATGATTGAGTTTCTTCTTCCTTCTCTTTTAGCCGGCTTAGGAATTGCACTGATCGCCGGGCCTTTGGGATCATTTGTTGTTTGGCGCAGAATGGCTTACTTCGGCGATACCCTAGCTCATGCGTCACTAATGGGGCTAGCGCTTGGCTTTCTGCTCGATGTGAACTTGTACCTTGCGCTCATTGTATGTTGCCTCGCTTTAGCGGTGATACTCGTGACACTGCAAAAACAGCAGCTCGTTGCGTCGGATACACTGCTCGGCATCTTAGCTCACAGCGCATTGTCCATCGGTTTGGTCGCGGTAAGTTTTCTCGATAATGTCCGTGTGGATCTGATGAGCTACTTATTTGGTGATCTTTTGGCTGTCTCCCCACAAGATTTGCTGTTCATATACGCAGGAGTCGCTGCGGTTGGCGCAACGTTGTATCTTTTTTGGCGACCGCTTTTGTCCACCACAGTTAATGAAGAGTTGGCTGCAGTGGAAGGCACCAATATCGATTTGATTCGCCTAATTTTGATGCTGATGGTCGGTATCGTTATCGCAGTGGGAATGAAATTTGTCGGCGCACTGATTATGACCTCTCTGCTGATCATCCCTGCAGCAGCGGCAAGGCGCTTTGCTCAGTCACCAGAGCAAATGGCTGGGTTTGCTTCTCTGATCGGTGTTCTTGCCGTCCTCGGTGGATTAACGCTCTCTTGGCATTTCGATACCCCGGCAGGCCCCTCAGTGGTCATTAGCGCAACCGCTATCTTTATGCTGGCTCAACTAAAGCCGCAAACAAGCTAAAGTGACAGAACAAGTAAACTACAATGAAAAAGCCGAGCATTGATTGCTCGGCTTTTACTTAAACGGTTGACGCTGTTGTCTATTACCAACCCGTCACTTCGCGAAGTGCTTGACCAATGTCAGCCAAAGACTTAACGGTTTTCACACCAGCAGATTCAAGTGCTGCAAACTTCTCATCCGCAGTCCCTTTACCACCAGAAATGATAGCACCAGCATGGCCCATACGTTTACCCGGAGGCGCAGTTACACCAGCGATGTAAGAGACCACTGGCTTAGTAACGTTCTCTTTAATGAACGCTGCCGCTTCTTCTTCTGCCGTACCGCCAATTTCACCGATCATCACGATCGCTTCCGTTTCTGGGTCTTCTTGGAACAATTTTAGAATATCGATGAAGTTAGAACCTGGGATTGGGTCGCCACCGATACCAACACACGTAGACTGACCGAAACCTTCATCCGTGGTTTGTTTAACGGCTTCGTACGTTAAAGTACCTGAGCGTGAAACGATACCCACTTTACCCTTCTTATGGATATGACCTGGCATGATGCCGATCTTACACTCATCAGGAGTGATAACGCCTGGACAGTTTGGCCCAATCATACGAACGCCAGTCTGCTCAAGTTTCACTTTCACATCGATCATATCCGTCGTAGGAATGCCCTCTGTGATGGTTACAATAAGTTCGATACCCGCATCGATTGCTTCCAAGATGGCATCTTTACAGAAAGGAGCTGGAACGTAGATAACTGTTGCTGTTGCGCCCGTTGCTTCTACCGCTTCGCGAACAGTGTTGAACACAGGTAGGCCTAAATGTGTTTGACCACCTTTACCAGGAGAAACACCACCAACCATTTGCGTGCCATAAGCTAGCGCTTGCTCTGAGTGGAAAGTACCTTGACCGCCTGTGAAACCCTGACAGATTACTTTGGTGTCTTTGTTAATTAATACAGACATTATTTGCCCTCCGCCGCAGCAACTACTTTCTGAGCAGCATCTGTTAGTGATTCTGCTGCAATGATATCCAAACCTGACTCTGCCAGTACTTTGCGGCCAAGATCCGCGTTAGTACCTTCAAGGCGTACAACAACGGGTACGCTTACACCAACTTCTTTTACCGCGCCGATGATACCTTCTGCGATCATGTCACAACGAACAATACCACCAAAGATGTTCACCAAAACGGCTTTTACATTGTCATCAGAAAGGATGATCTTGAATGCCTCTGCTACACGCTCTTTTGTCGCGCCGCCACCTACATCCAAGAAGTTGGCTGGTTTGCCACCGTGTAGGTTTACGATGTCCATAGTACCCATTGCAAGGCCTGCACCGTTCACCATACAGCCGACGTTACCATCAAGTGCTACGTAGTTCAGTTCCCACTGCGCCGCATGAGCTTCACGCTTATCTTCTTGAGAAGGATCGTGCATTTCACGCAGTTTAGGTTGGCGGTAAAGCGCATTTGAGTCGATGTTGATCTTACCATCTAGACAAAGTAGGTTGCCTTCACCAGTAATCACAAGTGGGTTGATTTCAAGAAGAGCGAGATCGTATTGAGTGAACATTTCACCCAAACCCATGAAGATTTTCACAAACTGCTTAATTTGATCGCCTTGAAGACCAAGTTTAAATGCAAGCTCACGACCTTGATAAGCCTGAGGGCCTACCAGTGGATCAATAGCCGCTTTGTGAATCAGTTCAGGTGTTTCTTCTGCAACTTTTTCGATTTCCACACCGCCTTCAGTTGAGGCCATGAAAACGACTTTACGTGTTGCACGGTCAACGACAGCACCCAAGTATAGCTCGTTGGCAATATTGGACGCTTCTTCAACCAAAATTTTTGTTACTGGCTGACCATTCGCATCTGTCTGATAAGTTACCAGGTTTTTGCCAAGCCATTTTTGTGCAAATTCTTTCACGCCTTCTTTCGTATCGTGAAGCTCTACGCCACCCGCTTTACCGCGGCCACCTGCGTGAACCTGACATTTTACAACTTTCTTCGCGGTGCTAATGCGGCCAGCAGCTTCAAATGCTTCTTGAGGTGTATCACAAGCATAACCTTCTGGTACCGGCAAACCGAATTCTGCAAACAGCTGTTTGGCTTGGTATTCATGCAAATTCATTTTGATATTCCGTTTGTTCTTCCCTTAAGGGATTTATTATTTCCATAACGTCACGATTAACAGTGCGACGCCTGTAGGGTCTTCTCAAATAAACTGCTAACAGTTCAAGTGAAGGCCAGACGCTGAGCCAGTCTAGCCTTAGGGATTTTTAACGTCTAGCCATCAACGACAACTAGACGTTTTAGCGATATTAAACGTCTAACAACAGACGTGCTGGATCTTCCAGTAACTCTTTCACGGTCACTAGGAAGCCAACCGACTCGCGACCATCAATCAAGCGGTGGTCATAAGACAGTGCTAGGTACATCATTGGCAGAATTTCAACTTTGCCATCTACCGCCATCGGACGATCTTGAATCTTATGCATACCCAAAATCGCAGATTGTGGTGGGTTGATGATTGGAGTCGACATCAATGAACCAAACACACCACCATTCGTGATGGTAAAGTTGCCGCCAATTAGCTCGTCAACGGTTAGTTTTCCGTCACGACCTTTGATGGCGAGCTCTTTGATACCCTTTTCAACATCCGCAAAACCTAGCGTGTCGCAGTCTTTTAGGACTGGAGTCACTAGACCACGTGGCGTAGAAACCGCCATACTGATGTCAAAATAGTTGTGGTAAACAATGTCATCACCATCGATCGATGCGTTGATTTCAGGATAACGCTTCAGTGCTTCAGTCACCGCTTTCACGTAGAAAGACATGAAGCCAAGACGAATACCATGACGCGCTTCAAACTGATCACCATACTGCTTACGAAGATCCATGATTGGCTTCATGTTAACTTCGTTAAACGTCGTCAACATCGCCGTGCTGTTTTTCGCTTCTAGCAAACGGTTAGCCACTGTTTTGCGTAGACGTGTCATTGGAACACGTTTTTCACTGCGAGCAGCAACCGATGCAACTGCAGCAGGAGCTTCTGCAACTGCAGGAGCTTGTTTTGCCGCGGCAAGGTGCGCTTCGATATCTTCACGTGTAATACGGCCACCAACACCCGTACCTTTTACTTGGCTTGCTTCCAAGCTATGCTCTGCGAGAAGGCGACGCACCGCTGGACTAAGGGCATCATTGCTCTCTTCTGATAAGCTTGCTGTATGACGCTTATCTGGAGATGGCTCTGACTCTTCCGTCGTATCAGCCGTAGGTTCACCCGCGACAGCCGCCAATTTAATGCGACCAATCAGTTGCTTCGAAAGCACTGTCGCACCTTCTTCTTCAACGATCGCTTCTAGAATACCCGCTTCTGAAGCCGGTACTTCTAACACTACTTTGTCTGTTTCAATATCAACCAGTACTTCATCGCGCTCAACTCTGTCGCCTGGTTTCTTGTGCCAAGTTGCAACTGTTGCATCGGCCACTGATTCAGGTAAATCTGGAACCAGAATTTCAATAGTCATATCTGTTTCTTCCTTTTACTTCTAGTTCTTAATCCGAAGTCTTTTCGTTCACGTTTAGCGCGTCATCAATCAGCGCTTTCTGCTGTTTCAAGTGCACCGACATATAGCCAACGGCTGGAGAAGCTGACGCTGGACGACCAGCGTATTTCAACTCAGTTCCTGCCGGGATAGCTGCACGGAAGTTATGTTGGCTACAGTACCAAGCCCCTTGGTTTTGCGGTTCTTCCTGACACCAAACAAAATCTTCAACATTCACATAAGGTGCTATTGCCGCTTTCACGTCATCCATTGGGAATGGGTACAGCTGTTCAATACGTACAATCGCGACATCATCTTGCTCGTTATTGCGACGCTGCTCTAGAAGGTCGAAGTAGACCTTACCTGAACAGAACACAACACGTTTCACTTTTGCCGGATCCAGTTCATCGATTTCTGGAATCGCGGGCATAAAGGTACCATTTGCCAAGTCATCGAGTGACGATGTGCATAATGGGTGGCGTAGCAATGATTTAGGAGACATCACAATCAGTGGACGACGCATTGGACGCACAACTTGACGACGGATCATGTGATAAACCTGCGCAGGGGTTGATGGCACAACCACTTGCATGTTTTGTTCAGCACACAGTTGTAGGTAACGCTCAAGACGCGCAGATGAGTGCTCTGGACCTTGACCTTCATAGCCGTGAGGCAACAACATGGTTAACCCACATAGTCGAGCCCACTTCTGTTCACCCGAAGAGATGAACTGGTCAATAACCACTTGTGCGCCGTTAGCAAAGTCACCAAATTGCGCTTCCCAAAGCGTCAAGCCACTTGGCTCTGCCGTTGCGTAACCATATTCAAAGGCAAGTACCGCTTCTTCAGAAAGAACCGAATCGAATACTTCAAAAGGACCTTGCTTATCATGAATATTGGCAAGAGGAACATACGTACTGGCATCGTTTTGGTTGTGCAGTACAGCATGACGATGGAAGAAGGTACCACGACCAGAATCCTGACCTGAAATACGAATGCGCTTGCCATCATCCACTAGTGTGGCGTAGGCCAAAGTTTCTGCCATCCCCCAATCTAGCTCTTTTTCACCATTGGTCATTGCCGTACGGTCGTTGTAAAGCTTGCTCACTCGGCTGTGAAGCGTGTGACTTTCTGGGTATTGGCATAAACGCTTACCTAGCTCGACTAGGCGTTGTTTATCGTAGGTATTGCTCCAAGGCGTATCCCAGTCATGGCCCAGATATGGAGACCAATCGACAGAATGTAATGCCATTGGGCGCCATTCTTTAACAACCACTTCGCCGTGATCGAGTGCATCACGATACTCGTTGACCATTTGCGTTGCGGTTTCAATGTCGCACTCGTTACGATCAATCAAAACATCAGCATACAACTTACGAGGCGTAGGATGTTTTTTGATCTTTTGGTACATCAAAGGCTGAGTAGCATTCGGCTCGTCCGCTTCATTGTGGCCATGACGGCGGTAACAAACCAAGTCAATCACCACATCGCGTTTAAACTCGTTACGGTAATCCAACGCAATACGAGTCACGAAAGCTACTGCTTCAGGGTCATCTGCGTTTACGTGGAAAATCGGTGCCTGTACCATCTTCGCAATATCAGTACAGTACATCGTTGAGCGGGTGTCGCGTGGGTTAGACGTCGTAAAACCAACTTGGTTATTGACGACAACACGTACCGTGCCACCAACGCAGAAGCCACGCGCTTGAGACATGTTGAATGTTTCAGCAACAACCCCTTGACCCGCGATCGCAGAGTCACCATGGATGGTAATCGGCAACACTTTGCTACCGTCATCGTCGCCCAAGCGATCTTGACGCGCACGCACAGAACCCATAACTACTGGGTTAACGATCTCTAAGTGAGATGGGTTAAACGCAAGGGCTAAGTGAACGTCGCCACCTGGTGTTGCGAAGTCCGCTGAGAAACCTTGGTGATATTTTACATCGCCCGTACCCCAACTCTCGCCATGTTTACCAGCAAACTCGTCAAATAGGTCCTGTGGCTTTTTGCCCAAGACGTTAACAAGCATATTGAGACGGCCACGGTGAGCCATGCCGATAACCACTTCGCGCATTCCGCTACGACCCGCATGACGAATTAACTCTTTCATCATCGGAATCATTGCGTCGCCACCTTCGAGAGAGAAACGCTTCGCTCCTGGGAATTTTGCACCAAGATAGCGCTCAAGACCTTCTGCTGCCGTTAGCTCAGCAAGGAATGTACGTTTTTCATCTTTATCAAAGGAAGGTTGACCTACCACAGATTCTAAACGTTGTTGGATCCAACGCTTTTGCTCTGTGTCTGTCATGTGCATGTATTCTGCACCAATCGAACCACAGTAGGTTTTCTTAAGTGCGGTGTAGATATCTTTCAGCGGCATGGTCTCTTGACCAACAGCAAAAGAACCTACGTTGAATGTTTCTTCGAAGTCATCTTCGGTGAGATTGTGGAATGCAGGGTCTAGCTCAGCCACTGTTGGGCGTTGCCATAAACCGAGTGGATCCAATTCTGCTGCTTCATGTCCGCGGAAGCGGTAAGCATTAATCAGCTGTAGTACCTTAACTTGCTTAGCATCGACATCAGGATCACTTACCTGGACACTATAATGCTTTGTTTCTTGAGCTAGTCGTCGGAAGTAGTCACGGACCCGTGAATGCGGCTGTTCGGCCACTTCTTTTGTTGGCTTAGGCAAGCCTTCAAAAACACGTTTCCACTCCTCACTTACCAGATCGGGGTCACTTAGATACAGTTCGTAGAGATCCTCTACGTAAGTTGCATTGGCGCCAGCCAAGTGTGAAGACTCGAGCCATGCCTTCATCACGCCGTTGTGCATATTTTCCCTTAACCAGTAGTTTTCACGTTTGCTGCGGTCTTCGCCGAGCTACTATAGAGCCGACAGGTTGGTTAGAACACTGTCGGCAATTTTGTTGTTTATTACACCGAACGATTGACCAGCATACTCTTGATATGGCCAATAGCTTTTGTAGGATTTAGCCCCTTAGGACAAACACTTACACAATTCATAATGCCGTGGCAACGAAAAACGCTAAATGCGTCATCAAGATTAGACAAACGTTCATCTGTTGCAGTATCACGACTGTCAATCAGCCAACGATACGCTGCCAGAAGACCCGCTGGTCCGATAAACTTGTCCGGGTTCCACCAGAATGATGGGCACGAGGTTGTACAACATGCACACATAATACATTCGTACAAACCATCCAAATGCGCACGCTCGTCTGGTGATTGTAAGTTTTCTCGAGAAGGCGGAAGAGCACCATCTGAAATCAAGAAAGGCTTAACTTTCGCATAGTTATCGTAGAACTGTGTCATGTCAACGATAAGATCGCGAATCACAGGTAACCCAGGCAATGGACGAATCACAATTTTGTCCGCTTTCAACGCAGACAGCGGTGTGATACACGCCAAACCGTTCTTACCATTCATGTTAAGACCATCCGATCCACACACGCCTTCACGACAAGAACGACGGAAAGAGATCGTAGCGTCTTGTTCTTTCAGTAGAATCAGTGCATCCAACACCATCATGTCAGAGCCGTCTTCCACTTCCAGCACATAGTCTTTCATGTATGGTTTGGTATCTACATCCGGATTGTAACGATATACAGAGAAGTTCAGTTTCATGTTCAGTCCTCCCTTAGTATGTACGTACTTTTGGTGGGAACGCATCACGATGAACAGGCGTCATATTGACATCACGCTTGCTCATTTGCTCCGTTTCCGGGTTGTAGATAGAGTGGCATAGCCAGTTTTCATCGTCACGATCTGGGAAGTCAAAGCGGGCGTGAGCACCGCGACTTTCTGTGCGATAGTTGGCCGCAACCGCTGTTGAGAATGCCGTTTCCATCAAGTTGTCTAGCTCTAGACACTCGATACGCTGAGTATTGAACTCAGTTGATTTGTCAGAAAGATGTGCATCTTTCAGGCGCTCACGAATCACTTTCAGCTCTTCCAGACCTGTCGCCATAGCGTCACCTTCACGGAATACCGAGAAGCTGTTCTGCATACAACGTTGTAGATCTTTACGAATCTGAACAGGATCCTCACCACCTTTGCTGTTTTCCCAGCGCATGTAGCGAGAAAGTGAGGCTTCAATGTCCGATGCTGATGCATCACGCGCTTCTGCCTGCGCAGCGAGTGTTTCACCAAGGTGAAGACCCGTTGCACGACCGAATACCACGAGGTCAAGCAGTGAGTTACCACCTAGACGGTTTGCGCCATGTACTGATACAGAAGCAATTTCACCACACGCGAATAGACCTTGAACTTCGACGTCTTTGCCATCGGCAGTTTGTTTGATCGCTTGACCAGAAACTTGCGTTGGTACACCACCCATCATGTAGTGACAAGTTGGGATAACTGGGATTGGCTCTTTCACTGGGTCAACGTGAGCGAAGGTACGCGATAACTCACAGATACCTGGTAGACGCGATTCAAGCACATCTTTGCCTAGATGATCCAACTTGAGTTTAATGTGTGGACCCCAAGGGCCATCACAACCACGACCTTCACGGATTTCGATCATCATTGAACGTGCAACAACGTCGCGACCAGCCAAATCTTTCGCATTAGGAGCATAACGCTCCATGAAACGCTCACCATCTTTGTTGAGAAGGTAACCGCCTTCACCACGACAACCTTCCGTCACAAGAACACCTGCACCAGCGATACCCGTTGGGTGGAACTGCCACATTTCCATGTCTTGCATTGGGACGCCAGCGCGCAGTGCCATACCAACACCATCACCAGTATTGATGTGTGCGTTCGTTGTTGAGGCGTAAATACGGCCAGCACCACCAGTTGCTAAAATGGTCGCTTTCGACTTGAAGTAGCAAATTTCACCCGTTTCCATGCATACCGCTGTACAACCCACAACCGCACCATCTTGGTTTTTCACCAGGTCAAGTGCATACCACTCAGAGAAGATCATGGTTTTGTGTTTTACGTTTTGCTGATACAGAGTGTGGAGCAATGCGTGACCAGTACGGTCAGCCGCTGCAGCGGTACGCGCCGCTTGCTCGCCACCAAACTCTTTTGACTGACCACCAAATGGACGCTGGTAGATACTGCCGTTATCAAAACGAGAGAAAGGCAGACCCATTTTCTCAAGCTCGATCACTGACTCAGGACCATTCTTACACATGTACTCAATGGCATTTTGGTCACCAATGTAGTCAGAACCTTTTACGGTGTCATACATATGCCACTGCCAATCGTCTTTGTGCGAGTTACCTAGAGCAACGGTAATACCACCTTGAGCCGATACAGTGTGTGAGCGTGTTGGAAATACTTTAGATAGCAATGCACAAGAAAGGCCTTGCTCAGAAATTTGTAGTGCAGCACGCATACCTGCACCACCAGCGCCGATTACTACGGCATCAAATTCGCGAACTGGAATAGACACTTATGCACCCCACAATACAAACAGACCAGAGAAGAAATACCCGAACAGCAGTGCGATCACACCAAGTTGTAAACCACCACGCAATTTGGCGCACTTGATGTAGTCAGTCAGCACTTGCCATAATCCAATCCAGGCATGAATCAGGACAGAAGCGAGAGCAAGCATGGTGAAGACTTTAGTAAAAGTGCCACCAAAAAACTGAGTCCAGGATGCATAATTGATATCTGTGAACGCACAGAAGCTAACAAGATAAATGGTGTAAAGAGTCATGATGATGGCCGTTGCACGAATCAACAAGAAATCGTGCACACCGTTACGGCCAACAGAGGAAACGTGTTTTACCATACCAAAATCCCCGCCAACAGTGATAAGACAGCGGTGGCAGCAAATGCAACTTTGGCACTCATTGCGCCAGACTCAAGCTCTTCAAAATGGCCTAAGTCCATCATCAAGTGACGAATACCACCAGCGATGTGGTATGCCAACGCAGTTAAAATGCCCCATAGAATAAACTTCACAAAGAAGCTATCGACGATGTCGCTTGCTTCCATAAAGCCTACTGGGGATGACAGAGAAATGGATAGTAACCAAAGCAAAATTCCCACCGCAACAAACGTAATCACACCTGACACACGGTGCAGGATGGACGCGATTGCTGTGATAGGAAAGCGAATGGTCTGTAAATCTAAATTAACAGGTCTTGACTTTCTTTCTTTCACGGGCTTGCTCACTCAGCTCCATTGAGCATTTATTGTTATGAACGAATTTTGGCTCCCAACCCCACAAAAGTTAACATTTAATTAACAACATTCCGGCAAATGATTCCATTAAATTGTAAAAAACTTGTTAACAAAAAAGCTAAAAGAAACACCTCACAATTGTTTCTAGCCCCGAATTTATAAGGAGTTAACCAAAAATTTCTGCGCCACTATACGGCTGGCAACATTCTAATACAATTGATGTAACAAATTATGCTACACAGAACAGATTTTTAACGATTTTAATGCAAAAAATAATAACAAGTGCACACAAAAAGGGAGAAGAATTGACTTTAATCTTTAACACCAGTACAAAAAAGGCACATAAACATCCTGGACGGATTAAATAATAAACAAAGGAGATTGTTATGGCGGATAAGAAAGCGACCCTTCATGTTGAAGGTAAAGCGCCGATCGAATTGCCAATTATGGAAGGTTCTTTGGGAACGCCTGTAATTGATGTTCGTAAGCTAGGAGCGAACGGCTACTTCACTTTCGACCCGGGTTTTCTTGCCACTGCATCTTGTGAATCGCAAATAACATACATCGACGGCGGAAAAGGCATCCTGCTTCACCGTGGATACCCTATTGATCAGCTTGCAAACAACGCTGATTACCTAGAGGTTTGTTATATTCTACTTTACGGTGAAGCCCCTACTCGTGAGCAATACGAGAAATTCAAAACAACTGTTACTCGCCACACTATGGTGCACGAACAAATTGCCAGCTTCTTCCATGGCTTCCGTCGTGATGCACACCCTATGGCAGTAATGTGTGGTGTTGTTGGCGCACTTGCTGCGTTCTACCACGATTCTCTAGACATCAATAATGACCTGCACCGTGAGATCACAGCGTATCGTCTGTTGTCTAAGATGCCGACTTTGGCTGCGATGTGTTACAAGTACTCTACAGGCCAGCCGTTCATCTACCCTCGCAATGATTTGAGCTACGCAGAAAACTTCCTACACATGATGTTTGCTACACCATGTGAAGAATATGAAGTAAACCCTGTCGTTGCACGTGCGATGGACAAAATCTTCACTCTGCACGCAGACCACGAACAAAATGCGTCAACGTCAACGGTACGTTTGGCGGGTTCTTCTGGTGCAAACCCGTTTGCTTGTATTGCGGCAGGTATTGCATCGCTTTGGGGTCCAGCTCATGGCGGCGCAAATGAAGCGTGTTTGAAGATGTTGGAAGAGATTGCTTCAGTCGACAACATTCCTGAGTACGTGGATCGAGCGAAAGACAAAGATGACCCATTCCGTTTGATGGGCTTTGGTCACCGTGTTTACAAGAACTACGATCCACGCGCAACCGTCATGCGTGAAACCTGTCATGAAGTGCTTAAAGAGCTCAACATTCAAGATCCACTGCTTGATGTTGCAATGGAACTTGAGCGTATTGCTCTTTCAGACGAGTACTTTGTATCGAAGAAACTGTACCCGAACGTTGATTTCTACTCAGGCATCATTCTGAAAGCGATTGGCATTCCAGTTTCAATGTTTACCGTTATCTTCGCAATTTCACGCACCATCGGTTGGATTGCACACTGGAACGAAATGCACAGTGACCCACTGAACCGTATCGGTCGCCCTCGCCAGTTGTACACAGGGGAAGTCCAACGCGATTTCCAACCTATGCACGAACGCGAGTAATACGCACAGTGTTAAAACTAAAAAGGGTTGAGACATGGTCTCAACCCTTTTTGTTTGTGGCTTTATGGTATTGGGCCTATACCGGATTATCGATATCAATAAATTCAACATCCAATTGGTGTTGTTGTACCAACCATTCACCAAGCGCCTTAATTCCGTAACGCTCAGTAGCATGATGGCCAGCGGCATAGTAATGGATATCTAGCTCTCGGGCACTGTAAGTGGTTCGCTCTGAAATCTCGCCAGAGATAAAAGCATCTAGGCCATGTTGTGCAGCAAGCTCAATGTAATCTTGTCCACCACCAGTACACCAACCTACCGTTTCAATCATTTTATGGCGATTTTCTGGGGCAATGTGCAAAGGTTCGCGGTTAAGCGCAGATGCTATTTTTTGGGCAAATTCAGCCCCTGTAAGCGGTTGTTTGAGGCGCCCAAACATGGCCACGGATTGAGGATGCCCTTCTAAACCACCCTCAACCTTTATCTCAAGCAAACGTGCCAGCTCAGCGTTGTTACCGAGCTCCGGGTGAATGTCGAGAGGCAAGTGATAGGCAAATAAGTTGAGATCATTTTTAATCAGAGTGCGGACGCGTTTTCCTTTCATGCCACGGATAGGCTCAGCTTCACCTTTCCAAAAATAGCCGTGGTGCACAAGCAGCGCATCGGCATTGAGCTCAACCGCTTTATCGATTAACGCTTGAGAAGCGGTCACACCGGTGATGATTTTTTTTATCGTCTCACTGCCTTCGATTTGCAGGCCATTTGGGCAGTAATCTTTAATCAACTGGGGGGTCAGTTTCTCATTTAAGATTTTTTCTAGTTCGAGGTTGTTCATCTTAGATTCCAGACTTAAGTTACACGCAAAGTGTATACTCAAGCTTGTCGGCAATACAATATCGGATCCAACCTCGAGCACAATGATGGAATCACAACTGCGCTTTCTACACTGGATATTACATTCTCCCTCTCTGTTTGAACTGAAACCACCTTTTGCTCAGTTACAGCCTCTCGATGTCTCCCTGCCATCAGCCTTACCACCCTATCAAGGTAACAAGAGATTGGGCTTCTTATATCAACACCTATGTAGCACCCTATTTCAAAACACCAAGACGATTGATTTCATTGAAGAAGAATTGCAGCTAAAAGATCACCAGCGCACACTCGGCGCCATCGATTTTATGTTGCGTAATACCGCTGAGTCGAGTTACCAGCATTGGGAGGTGGCGATCAAGTTCTACTTATTGTGCGACGGGTTGTGGTATGGCCCTAATGCGAAAGATCGCCTCGACAAAAAGTTAAGCCATATGCTCAATCACCAGTTGAAGATGAGCTCAAACGAGGCATTCTTAGCAACGCATCCCCAATACCGCAATTGCAGCGAACACCTTCTCATGCAAGGGCGGCTCTACATTAATCCCTTTTTAGATCAAGTCATCCCTCAAGAGTGCTTGGGATATTCCCTCAATGCGCAGGTAATCAAAGGATATTGGTGTTTTGCCCATCAATGGTCTCAGATACCCGAACCACTCTATGCGTTGGAAAAACACCATTGGGCCGTGGGAACCAGCGAGTTTGGCACGCCAATCCAGGAACCACAGGATAGGTTTGTTCACGCACAAAGTAAAAGTGGCCAGTTCTGGTTTATCGTGCCGGATAACTGGCCACATAATGGAATATAAAAAAGGGAAGCATCGCTTCCCTTCGTACTGTGCCATTATTTCGCGACGTTGCCAGCCACATTTAATGCATCCCATGTGCGTGCAAATGGCGGCGCGTAGCAAAAGTCCATGTAACCTAGCTGTTGTGTGGTCATTTTGGCCGTAATCGCAACCGCTAGCGCGTTGATTCGACCCACAGCACCTTTTTTACCAACAATCTCACCGCCAAGTAGAACCTTAGTCTCTGGGTGGTAAACCAACTTCACTTTGATATCTTCTTGGCCTGGGTAGTAATCGGTTTGGTTCTTATCTGAAATGGTGGAAACCCTCACATCTAAGCCATGCTCTTTGGCGAGCAGTTCAGATACGCCAGTGCATGCGAGTTCGTAGTCCAACACTTTTAAACAAGATGAGCCTAGGAAACCATTCATGTAAGTGTCTTTGCCTGCAAGCTTATCCGCCATCATGCGCGCTTGTTTGTTGGCTGTCGTCGCTAGAGGAACATAAACCGTTTTGCCTAGCGCCATATGATGAACCACCGCACAGTCACCAACCGCGTAGATATGCTCATCTTCTGTTGCACCAAACTCGTCGACAAGCAATGCGCCGTTAGCCGCTTTTGGTAACTCGAACGCTTCTGTGTTTGGTTTGAAGCCCAGGGACATAATCACCACGTCTGCCGCGACGCTGCCGTTGTCGGTTTCGACAAGATAACCGCCCTGCTCTGCATCGCGAATGGCCGATACGCTGCAACTGGTTTTAAGCTCAGCGCCAGATTCACGAATCGCGCCTTCCACAACGTCGATCATTTCAGGGCTGAATTGACGACTCATGACATGTTGCTCGCGTTCAATGATGGTGACATGCTTACCTAGTAAGTGCGCGGCATCAAACACTTCAAGACCGATAAAACCACCGCCAATCACGCAAACGCGTTGTTTGTTGCTGTCCTTAAGCGCTTGTTTTACTGCCAAGCCATCTTCCATGCTGGTTAACGTGTATACGTGCTCTGGGTTGAACTCACCAAAGGAAGGGATGATTGGACGAGCACCAGTGGCAATCACCAGCATATCGTAATCTAAAATGGTTTCTTCACCTTGATGGCGAACCGTGATCTGCTTTTCAATTCGATCTAAAGCCACCATTTCGGTTTCAATGCGCACATCCAAGCCAGATTTAATCGCCTGTTCTGGCGTACGAGAAATCATACGCTCGGTGTCATCAAACATGCCACCAGCAAAGTAAGGTAAGCCACACGCACCAAATGAGATGTAATCTCGCTTATCCAGCACAATCACTTCATCCGACGGCTGATTACGCTTGTACTTTGCAGCAAAACTCATCCCAGCGGCGCTACCGCCTACGACAACAACTTTCATATTTACTACCTAAATAAACTGAACTTAGGAAAACCGAAGAGCACCCTTATGGGTGCTCTCCATTTCGTTTACACATTACACCGCCGCTTCTTTGGTCGCTGTTGCGCCATTCTCTGCGTTGTATTGCTCAAGATTTAACGAGCCATTCTTCTTCGCGGTAAGCACACCAGACAGCATTGAACCAGAGATGTTAAGCGCAGTACGAGCCATATCGATTAATGCTTCGATCGAAACTAGAATCGCTACCACCGTGATATCAAGGCCCATAATGGTTAGTACCGCCACTGCTGCGAACGTTGCACCGCCACCCACACCGGCAATGCCGAATGACGCAATAGCGATAACGGCGATCAGCTGTAGTACAAAACTTAAATCAACTGGAATGCCCATCACTTGAGACGCCATGATTGCAAGCATTGCAGGGTAGATACCCGCACACCCATTCTGGCCGATACTGGTACCAAATGTTGCTGACATATTTGCCGTTTCTTCATCCACACCCAAACGCTGAGTTTGCGTTTCTACGTTGAGTGGAATAGCAGCCATACTTGAGCGAGACCCAAAACCAAAGACGAGTACAGGCCAAGTCTTCTTCATGAACTTCGCAGGCGATAGACCAAACATAGACACCATCACGAAGTGGATAGCAAACATCACACCAATGGCCACGTAACTTGCAAGTAGGAAGCGCCCCATTTCTGCCAGTGCGAACAAATCGTTGGTCATCATGAACGTGGTCATCAGAGCAAACACACCGTAAGGCGTCAGCTTGAGAATCTCACGTACCATTGAAAGCACCACTTCTTTGGCAGCATTGATGAAATCAACGAAGTTTTGCACTTTCTCCGGCTTACGGTTTTTCACTTGCAGGATACAGTAGCCAAGGAACATACCGAACAGTACCGTCGATAGCGTTGAAGTGCGCTGAGAGCCCGTTAGCATGTCGAAAATATTGGTTGGGATAATGGATAACGCCATGCCAGATAAGCCACTGCTGGCCATTGCACTCTGGGTTGCAACCA
The DNA here is from genome assembly GCF_028570825.1 of Vibrio sp. CCUG 15886. Lineage (NCBI taxonomy): Bacteria > Pseudomonadati > Pseudomonadota > Gammaproteobacteria > Vibrionales > Vibrionaceae > Vibrio > Vibrio sp. CCUG 15886. The sequence goes on from NZ_JAQQBT010000008.1 coordinate 113,668, forward strand.
AAGCATTGCCACGCGCTTCAATGGCGCTGTTGGTACCAATTGTACTCACAAGCGCATTGGCATCGATACCGAATAGGTAAATACTTGCGATGCCCACAGCGGCGGAGATAGCACAAGTGAAAAGTAGAATACCGATGATTTTGGGCGCGATACGAGATAGAGCGCCACCGCCCTCTACGTTCATGATTGACGAAATCATGGCAACGAAGACCAGTGGAATCACGATCATTTGCAGTAGCTTGATGTAGCCTTTGCCAAACACAGAAATCAGCTCGGCAAATCCTGCGGTAGCAACGTTGCCAACACCGAATACGAGTTGAATCGCGCCGCCAAATAACAGACCAGCAGCAAGCGCACTCAGTACGCGGAAGTTAAAGCTTTTCTTCTGTTTTTTAAAGTTCGCAAGTAACGCGTAGAACCCGAAGAACAATACGCTTAATGCGATAAATGATAAGCTCATGAGAGTCTCCTATTGATGCTCATGGTTTCCGGATGGCCGTTACTTTTTGTAGGCAATGGCTTCAATTTCAACTAACGCGTCTTTTGGCAGTCGTGCCGCTTCGACGCACGAGCGCGCTGGTGCATTCTCAGTACCAAACACCTCCGTGTACACCTCATTAAATGCAGCGAAGTTTTCCATATCGGAAAGAAAGCAAGTGGTTTTCAGTACGCTATCGAGCCCAGCACCACTAGCTTCCAATACCGCTTTCAGGTTATCCAACGACTGTTTTGCTTGTTCCTTAATCCCACCTTCAACAAATTGCATTGTTTCTGGAACTAATGGAAGCTGGCCTGAGGTGTAAACCACCTCTCCATAAATGGTTCCTTGCGAATATGGGCCAATGGCCGCAGGGGCTGCTGGTGTGGATATAATTTCTTTCACGTTAAACTCCTTAATTAACGAACTATTCTGATTTAAATTCTCGAATAAATTTATAAATAGCTTGGCGACTGATCCCCAAGCTTTCTGATATCTGTGTCGTCGTCTCTTTTAATTCAAAAATACCATTTTCAAAAAGATTGCGAACAATGGCTTTATTACGACCTTTTGTCGTAATTGATGTGTTGTTCTCTATTTCACTTATTGCTGACGCGAGTGCTTGTTGAATAACGTCATTCGCGTTATTACTGAAATTTTCATGAACCAAGGAATTGGTCGACGTACATTGAGGAAGTAAGGTTTTGATGATCTCAGGAAACGGAAAAGAGAGATTCATATTGATACATAACATACCAATAGGTTTTTTATTGGGTCCATCAAGCACACATGTTGTCGATTTTAGTAACGAGCCATCCGCCGAGTTGGTGAAATAACTCTTCGGTGACACTTCTCCCGTTTTTTCAAAACGACTCCACATACGAAGCCCAAGGTCGGTAATTGGTGAGCCGATTTTTCGTCCTGTATGATGACCATTGACGATTTTAACCACTGAGTTTTCAAGACTTTCAAAAGAATGAATCACCACTTCACAGTGAGGACCTATGAGATCCGCAATGGTGTCCGCAAGACGGTAGTAGCTTTTCAGCGCTTCTCTGTCTTCGTTAGTAAATCGTACTTGTTTTACACTCATCATAGTCAGTTTACATATTTAAACTCAATGACAAAAAAATACTCCTTTAGAGTTACTTCAACAAGTATGAGTAAACATTTTTAAACTTAAATTGAACAAACTAAAAGCGATCTGAATCAAATTTAACCTGAATTAACGTGAGTTATTTTCGAGCAAAATCACCAATTCAAACCAATAGTTGTTTAATTTTTTAAACTTAATCATGGTTTAAAAATTTTAATCGAAACAGAGCAGAGTTTCATTATTTAATGATCTAACTCAATTTCGAAAAAAATCATTAAAATAAACAGCAAGAATGAATCAAACAGATACATTCGACATATGAATTTAATTTTATTCCGACAATAAAAATCCCAAACACTGTGTTTGGGATTTTTATTATCATCGGAAAGCCATTATCAGCCGTAAAGAATTATAGACCTGCTTCGGCAAAGACTTGATTGACAATCTCTTGCGCTTCCAACTCAATTTGTTTGAGGTGCTCTGCGCCTTTGAAGCTCTCACAATAGATCTTATAGATATCTTCAGTACCCGATGGACGCGCAGCAAACCAACCGTTCGCAGTTGTCACTTTTAGACCACCAATCGCTGCGCCATTACCAGGTGCATGGGTCAGTCTCGCGGTAATCTCATCACCAGCTAAAGTTTCCGCCTTCACCATTTCAGCAGAGAGCTTCTTCAGTACCTCTTTCTGAGGACCATTGGCAACGGCTTGGATTCGGCTGTACTGAGACTCACCGTGTTTAGCCGCCAGCTCGTCATAATATTGCTGCGGGTTTTTACCAGTCACTGCGGTGATTTCCGCAGCCAGTAAACAAAGAATGATGCCATCTTTGTCTGTCGACCATGGTGTACCATCTTGGCGCAAGAATGAGGCTCCCGCACTCTCTTCGCCACCAAAGCCAAACTTACCGTTGTACAACCCATCCACAAACCATTTAAAGCCAACCGGTACTTCACATAGCTCACGGCCAAGATCGGCCACCACTCGGTCAATCATGGCGCTAGAAACTAGGGTTTTACCCACTGCCACATCCGCAGCCCAACCTTGACGATGACGGTATAGATAATCAATACAAACAGCTAAGAAGTGGTTCGGATTCATCAAGCCTTTTGTTGGCGTGACAATACCATGGCGATCGTAATCTGGGTCATTACCAAACGCGAGATCATACTGATCTTTTAGCGCCAGCAATCCAGCCATTGCGTAGGGAGAAGAGCAGTCCATACGCACCACACCATCTTTATCCAATGACATAAACTGGAAAGAAGGGTCAATGGCTTCACTCACTAAAGTAAGATCTAAATTGTATGCTTTACCAATCTGACGCCAATAATCAATGCCACTGCCGCCAAGAGGATCGACACCCAGTTTCAGGCCTGCTTTTTGGATGGCAGCCATATCGATCACATTCACCAAGTCATCGACATAAGGTTTGACCAGATCTTGCTCTACAAACAGCGATGACGCTTTTGCTTGCGCCAAAGGCATACGCTTAACACCTTGCAACCCCTCTGCGATGAGTACGTTTGCACGATTCTCAATTCGCTGTGTTAGCTCGCCTTCAGCGGGGCCACCATGAGTCGGATTGTATTTGATACCGCCATCTTGTGGTGGGTTATGAGACGGAGTGATCACAATACCGTCTGCTTTTTCTTCGTGTTGTAAGTTGTATGTCAGGATCGCATGAGAAATACCCGGAGTTGGGGTATAGCCATTTTGTTCTTGTACAATCACGGTCACGCCATTGGCAATCAGCACTTCAACAACGGTAGAAAACGCTGGCTCAGACAACGCATGCGTATCTTTACCCACAAAAAGAGGACCCGTTGTCCCTTGCTCTGCACGTACTTCAGCCACCGCTTGAGCAATCGCTAAAATATGATGTTCGTTAAAAGTGGATTTATCCGCACAACCACGATGCCCTGACGTACCAAACTCGACTTTGTGTGCTGGGTTTGTTGGATCGGGTTGAAGGAGGAAATAATTAGCAACGAGTGCTGGGATATTGTGAAGATCTTCTTGCAGAGCTTTCTGCCCTGCACGAGGGTGCATAGCCATTAATGACATCCTTTCTTAAAATATACTCAAACAAAAAAGCCTCATAATATCGGCATAATCTTGCGCATTATGAGGCTTCTATCAGGTTTCTTAAATTGAACCTGTTACTTTTTCAATTAAATCAGGCTGGAATTCCATATGCACCATCACTTGCTCCACCATTTGTCTCTTACGGCTGGTGTTGTTATTGGTGATGACCCAAAAACCCGTGCCTGGAATGGATTTTGGTTTCGTCGTATTGCCATTTTCTAGCAATGTCGCCTCATTGTCGGCGAAATAAACACGCTTACGACCTTTCACTTTTGTCGCTTGAGCAAACGACTCAGGGTTGATTCGATGTAGCGTGCTCAGCACAAGCATAAATCGATCGATGGCTTTCTTTAATGAGGCAAACTCATCCGAAATTAATAGTGAGCGCATCTCTTTTACGCCATCAAGTTGAGTGTCTTTGCCTGCATCTTTGCTTACTACGATGCCTTTCGGTTCTATCGTAATAGGGGCAACAGTCTGACGTCCATCCACATTCAATAAGCGGCGCAAAATATCCGATGCACTTTCGCCAATATGTTGGGTTTGACTCGCAATGTAACGGTATAGATCCTCATCAACCTCAATTGTTTTCATTCGCTTTTCACAATCTCAATGTTTAAACTCTGGGGGATTATAACGAGATCCTCGCGGATACTCCACGTTAAACCCATCACGAACAAGATAAAATGTCAGCATTGCTCAATTACAAACTCGAAGGTGACGGTCAAGCCATTGTTTTGCTACACGGCTTGTTCGGCAGTTTAAGTAACTTAGGTCTACTCGCGCGAGATCTCTCACAAGATCATCGTGTCATCAGCTTAGACCTACGTAACCATGGCTTATCTTTTAAGTCTCAACAACACGATTACACGCTCATGGCTCAAGATGTTATCGACACGCTAAGCGCAATAGGTATCGATAAAGCGATTGTTATCGGCCATTCAATGGGTGGCAAAGTCGCGATGGAAATGGCCAATCTCGCGCCCAATCTCGTCACTCAGTTGATCGTGTTAGACATGGCCCCCGTCGCGTACCAACAAAGGCGTCATGATAATGTTTTTAACGGACTGCACGCGGTCATGGAACAGAAGCCAACATCACGCCATGAGGCGTTGCAATTACTCGCGCAACACATTGAACTCGATGGCGTTCGACAGTTTCTTGCCAAGTCATTGTACAAAGAAGGCAATCATTTGGCATGGCGCTTCAATGTCGACGCCCTTATCGCTAACTACGATTCAATATTAGGTTGGACACCGATAGAGCAAACCAACATTCCCACCTTATTTGTCAAAGGAGGCGATTCTGACTATTTGACGACAGAGCATCAAAGCTTGGTTCAGCAGCAGTTTAGTCGAGCAAAAGCGCACGTTATCGCTGGTACTGGGCATTGGCTGCACGCGGAAAAACCAGCAGAAGTCCTTCGTGCGATCAGAAAATTTATTTCTAGTTAACAAATACGAAAAATCGCCAAGTTTTATTGGGATATCCCCACTTTGTGTGCATTAACTTTATGGCGTAAGAGTGATATAGTGCGCGCAAGCTAAATTGGCATTAAAGGAACACTATGCTCTACGACTACATGAACATGCTGGAATCGATTGGACTCGATCTTCTTTTTGCGTCTATCTTCTTTCTTATTGGTATGGCGATAAAAGACGTATTAAACCAGGGAAATGTTCCGGTATTTGGTCGTCGTATTGTGTGGCTAGTGCTCTTCCTTGGCTGTGCCGGTTTTATCGCAAAAGGTATTATTCAGCTTAGCTGGGAAGGCACAGGGCTGGGTTAAATCACAGCATCCGTGCCAACAACAGACATTATTAAAGGTATAAACTCTATGGCAAGTGTAGGTATCTTCTTCGGCAGCGACACAGGCAACACCGAAGCCGTTGCTAAGATGATTCAAAAGCAACTAGGTAAAAAACTCGTTCACGTACAAGACATCGCAAAAAGTAGTAAAGAAGATATCGACAACTTCGACCTACTGCTTTTAGGCATCCCAACTTGGTACTACGGTGAAGCTCAGTGTGATTGGGATGACTTTTTCCCAGAGTTAGAGAAAATCGATTTCTCGACGAAACTAGTGGCCATTTTTGGTTGTGGCGACCAAGAGGACTACGCAGAATATTTCTGTGACGCAATGGGCACCGTTCGCGATATCGTAGAAGCAAAAGGCGGCACTATCCTAGGCCACACTTCAACTGAGAGCTATGAGTTCGAAGCGTCAAAAGCCTTAGTTGCTGGTGATGACAGCCTATTCGTCGGTTTATGCATTGATGAAGATCGCCAACCAGAACTCACCGAAGAACGTGTGAAAAACTGGGTTGAACAGATCTACGAAGAAATGTGCCTCGCAGAGCTTGAAGACTAATGATGAAAAACCTCCTTCGGGAGGTTTTTTTAGTTTGTCACGATGACTTCTTCTCGATATTGCGGCTTTTTGCGTACATACAACTTACGCTGAACTTCCGAAACTACGTTCCCTTGTGCATCTTTGACATGGATGACAAATTCAGGAAAGCACTTCTCCCCTCTCTTGGTCACGGAGTAAATCTCATCTAACACCGATTGGCAGATCTCAAACTTAGCAAAGAGATCACTTTTCCCAGGTTGAATAAAGTTAATGCTCGCTTCCTTGTCCCAGACATAGTACTCCTCCCCCAAGATCCCCATCAGCATTAATGAGTAAACTGGATCCGTTAAAGAGAAAATACTGCCGCCATACTGGGTACGATTGGCGTTTTTGTTCCACCAGCGCAATTTCAGTCTCATTTCAACCGTACGGAAATCATCACTTATGCGTAAAATGCGAATTCCTGCCCCCCAAAATGGCGGCCAAATGTTTAAAGCAAACTTAACCATTCCCGGTTTGTAGATCTTCGCGAGTTGCTTGTTCATGCCTTCCTTGCTCTCTTTGCAAATTGTTATTAAATTGTAACTGGTCAGATGAGCAATATAAGCGACCTAACGCGAATTTACAAAAAGAATATAGTAACCCTTTGAAGTTCGTGGTTTATTGTTATCTCTGGTTAACCTATAATGTTCAGAATATTGAATTCTGTTAATCGCGGCAGATCATCAACGGGAAAGTATATGTCAGACAATAACCAAGCGCTAAAGGATGCTGGTCTTAAAGTTACCCTTCCAAGGCTGAAAATTTTAGAAGTACTACAGCAACCGGATTGCCAACACATCAGTGCTGAAGACCTTTATAAGAAGCTGATTGATCTTGGCGAAGAGATTGGCCTTGCGACAGTATATCGAGTGTTGAACCAGTTTGATGATGCCGGTATTGTTACTCGCCACCACTTTGAAGGCGGTAAATCGGTATTTGAACTTTCGACTCAACATCACCATGATCACCTAGTTTGTCTCGACTGCGGTGAAGTTATTGAGTTCTCAGATGACATTATTGAAGAGCGCCAAAAAGAAATCGCCGCCGCTTATAATGTTCAACTGACAAACCACAGCCTCTACCTTTACGGCAAGTGTGGCGATGGCTCATGCAAGGGTAATCCAGACGCACATAAACGTAAGAACTAATATCGACGCTCGATAGATCTTAAAAGCCAGCATATTGCTGGCTTTTTGTTGCGCCTACAAAAAACCCAACTCAATGAGTTGGGTTTTTCTTAGCTTAATAGCGCTTATTTCGCTTCAATCTTCGCCCAAGTATCACGTAGACCTACAGTACGGTTGAAAACTAAATGCTCTTTAGAGGAGTCTTTAGAATCCGCACAGAAGTAACCCATACGCTCAAACTGATAGCCTTTTTCAGCTTCTGCTTCCACTAAGCTTGGCTCAACAAAGCCATTCATCACCGTTAAAGATTCCGGATTGATGGTTGAAGCAAAGTCATCTGCGGCTGCTGGATTTGGTACCGTGAATAGACGATCGTATAGACGAATTTCAGCAGGAACACCTTTATCCGCCGATACCCAGTGAATTACACCACGTACTTTACGGCCATCCGCAGGGTTAACACCCAAAGTCTCTGAATCGTAAGTACAGAAGATAGTCGTGATATTACCTTCGTCGTCTTTCTCAACACGCTCAGCTTTAATCACGTACGCGCCACGCAGACGTACTTCACTGCCAAGAACCAAACGTTTGTACTTCTTGTTTGCTTCTTCGCGGAAATCTTCACGCTCGATCCAAATTTCACGGCTAAACGGAACTTCACGCTCACCCATTTCTGGCTTATTTGGATGGTTAGCAACCGTCAGATTTTCTACTTCGCCTGCAGGGAAGTTTTCAATCACTAGCTTAACAGGATCCAACACCGCCATTGCACGAGGGGCATTTTCATTCAAATCATCACGGATGCAAGATTCCAATGAACTAAACTCGATCATGTTTTCTTGCTTCGTCACACCAATACGCTTACAAAACTCGCGAATTGACGCAGGTGTGAAACCGCGACGGCGTAAACCAGAGATCGTCGGCATACGTGGGTCATCCCAGCCATTAACCAACTTCTCAGTCACCAACTGGTTGAGCTTACGCTTAGACATTACTGTGTATTCAAGGTTCAGACGGCTGAACTCGTACTGATGAGGACGGCAATCAATGGTGATGTTGTCGAGAACCCAGTCGTACAAACGACGGTTGTCCATAAACTCAAGAGTACAAATTGAGTGCGTAATGCCTTCTAACGCATCTGAAATACAGTGCGTAAAGTCGTACATTGGGTAAATGCACCATTTGTCACCTGTCTGGTGGTGAGACGCAAAACGCACGCGGTAAAGAACAGGATCGCGCATAACCATGAACGACGATGCCATGTCAATCTTCGCACGAAGACACGCTTTACCTTCTTCAAAACCGCCATCGCGCATTTTTTCAAACAGCGCAAGGTTTTCTTCCACAGAACGATCGCGATAAGGGCTAGGCTTACCTGGCGCAGTCAACGTACCACGGTATTCACGGATCTGCTCTGGACTTAGCTCATCAACGTACGCTAAGCCTTTGTTAATCAGTTCCACTGCATACTCGTAAAGCTTGTCGAAATAGTTCGATGAGTAACAGATCTCATCATCCCATTCAAAGCCTAACCAGCTCACATCATTTTTGATCGACTCAACGTATTCGATGTCTTCTTTCTCAGGGTTGGTATCGTCGAAACGAAGATTACACTTACCCTGATAGTCCTGAGCAATACCAAAGTTCAAACAGATCGATTTTGCATGGCCGATGTGTAGGTAGCCATTTGGCTCCGGTGGGAATCGTGTATGCACACTCGTGTGTTTGCCATCCGCCAGATCTTTATCAATGATCTGACGAATAAAGTTTGATGGACGAGCATCAGCTTCACTCATCTAAAGCACCTCAAGTTTGTTTTAGTATTGTTCAGAGAAAACTTAGCTCTGAAGCGTCAACGCAACTTCAGAGCAAACTGCCGTTAATGATCCACAATTCTGTGCCATTAGACAATAAGATCTCGCGTTTAAATGGGATTATTTGTCTGAAAAGACCAAGATAGAGTGCCAAAACAGAAAAAGCCTCCCGAAGGAGGCTTTTCATATCATTCAGAGTGATTGCTATTAAGGCAGTTTCACTTCTGATAGGTCTTCGTTGACACCGATTGCTTTCATTTCACCCGCAACGATTTCAGCTAGAGGACCAAGGATAACTTGTAGGTTGTTTTCGCCAAGCTTAACCACACCTTTAGCACCCAGTTTCTTAAGTACTGCTTCGTCAGCGACAGAGCGGTCTTTAAGCGTTAGACGTAGACGAGTGATACATGCATCGATTGATGTAAGGTTCTCGTGACCACCTAGTGCTTTTAGGTATTGACGAGCTAGGTCACCACTCTTTGCATCACCAGAAGCCGCACTTGTTTCAGAATCATCATCTTCACGACCTGGCGATTTCAGATTGAATGCGCGGATTGCGAAGAAGAAAGTGAAGAAGTATAGAGCACCGAAAGCTAGACCGATTAGTAGCAGTACGAATGGCTTAGTTGCTAGACCCCAGTTCAATAGGAAGTCGATTAGACCTGCTGAGAAACCAAAGCCATGTAGCGTGCCGAACATGTTTGCTACAACTAGCGCTAGACCAGTGAACACAGCGTGTAGAGCGTATAGTGCTGGAGCTAGGAACACGAACATGAATTCTAGTGGCTCTGTGATACCGGTTAGGAATGAACAGAACGCTACAGAGAACAGTGCACCACCAACTTGGCTACGTTTTTCTGCTGGAGCTGCTAGGTACATCGCTAGCGCAGCACCTGGTAGACCAAACATCATCACAGGGAAGAAGCCGTTCATGAATACGCCAGCGCCTTTGTCACCACCGAAGAAGCGGTGTAGGTCACCAGATTTCACTGTTTCAGTTACTTCTTTCACTGTTGCAGTGATTTCAGGAGTTACAGCGTTAGCAAACTCAAATGTGTGAGTTTGGCCAGCAACAAGAGTTTTCGCTAGTGCTGGGTCTACACAAAGCTGTTGTAGAGCAGGTAGAGCTTGACCAGCTGCTTGAGCACCTGTTACTAGGATCTCTTGACACGTACCCATACCGAACCAGAAGTATGAGTTAAGAACGTGGTGAAGACCAACAGGAATTAGTGCACGGTTTAGAGTACCGTAAACGAATTGACCTACAGCACCAGAAGTCGATACCGCGTGTGCTAGAGCATCAAGACCGCCTTGGATTGAAGGCCAAACCACACCAGCAACTGCACCAGCAACCAGTGAGAATAGACCTGCCATAATAGGCACTAGACGTTTGCCAGAGAAGAATGCCAACCACTCAGGAAGACGTGTAGCATGGAAAGCGTTGTATGAGTGACCAGCGATGATACCACCAATGATACCGCCAAAGAACGACATGTTGATAGAAGCATCGATTGTTGTTGCTGTTGCAGTTAGTACAAAGTACGCCACTGCACCTGCTAGACCTGCAGCACCTTGACCGTCTTTAGAAAGACCAATCGCGATACCAAGACCGAATAGAAGAGGAAGTTGACCAAAGATAGCACCACCAGCTTGCGCCATGAATGGGATATCTAACAGGTCGCCTTGACCCAAACGTAGTAAGAGCGCCGCAACTGGTAGCGTTGCGATAGGTAGCATAAGAGCTTTACCTAACTTTTGCGCGTATCCAAGAATATTCACCTTAAGTTCCCCCTATAGGATTTTCATTTTTTGGAAGACTTTTTTTAGTCGTCCAATTTAGTCTTTTCCAGTTTATGACATTAATTTTGCTCCGCAAATTAAAACCTCTTTGTTTGTGATCATAATCACCAGATTTTGCCCTTCCCAAAGGTTTTTGCTAGCGAGATCATAAAACTTATTTTATCATTCAAAAAAATGGTGAATTGGCGATAAAATTCTCAGACTTTTAGTGATAAACGAATCTCGTTTTTTGCCTAGCCACAATGGAATAAAACCATAGACTGGCATAAAGAATCGCTTAAAATACTATCAAAATAACGAATTTTCAGCATCTTACGTTGCTTAGAGTTTATCTTGCCAATGCTTGCTGTACCGCCTTTACGGCCTAATTCAGCGACACAAACTAAGTGTCCAATATATTGGATGAATCGCTGTCTAAGGAACCGTAAATGAAACGAATTTAAATCTCATTTGATAAGGATTAGCTGAATATGTACGCGCTAACTAACTGTAAAATCTATACAGGAAGTGATGTTCTCTCTGAACACGCTCTCATCATCGAAAATGATTTGATCCAATCGATCGTACCAGCAGCGGATCTACCCTCTGGAATTGAAGTCAAAGACCTCGCAGGCGCTAACGTTAGTCCAGGTTTCATCGATCTACAGTTGAATGGCTGCGGCGGTGTGATGCTGAATGACGAAATCACAGCAGAAACGATGCAAATCATGCACAAGGCGAACTTAAAGTCCGGCTGTACCAGCTTTCTGCCAACGCTAATCACTTCATCAGATGAAGACATGCGCTCTGCCATTTCTGCCGCACGTGATTACCATGCCCAATATCAAAACCAATCACTTGGTTTACACCTTGAAGGTCCTTACCTTAATGTGATGAAAAAAGGCATTCACAGCGTGGATTACATTCGTCCTTCTGACACCAGCATGGTGGACTTTATTTGCGAAAACGCGGATGTCGTAGCCAAAGTGACTCTTGCTCCTGAGCTAAACGATCCTGAACACATTGAAAAACTGCGCAACGCGGGCATCGTTGTTTCTATCGGCCACACTAACGCCACTTACGCAGAGGCGCGTAAAGGCTTTGAAGCTGGCATCACCTTCGCCACGCACTTGTTCAATGCCATGACACCGATGGTTGGCCGTGAGCCCGGCGTGGTTGGTGCCATTTACGATACACCTGATGTGTATGCTGGCATCATTGCAGACGGTTTCCACGTTGACTATGCAAACATCAGAATTGCGCACAAGATCAAAGGCGAGAAGCTTGTATTAGTGACCGATGCCACAGCTCCTGCAGGCGCTAACATGGATTACTTTATTTTTGTTGGTAAGAAAGTATATTACCGAGATGGCAAATGTGTTGATGAAAATGGCACATTAGGCGGTTCAGCGTTGACGATGATCGAAGCGGTCCAGAATACGGTTGAACATGTCGGAATCGCTTTAGATGAAGCTCTACGAATGGCGACTCTCTACCCAGCAAAAGCAATTGGTGTAGACGCGCAGCTAGGCCGAATTAAGAAAGGTTACATTGCAAACCTGACGATATTCGATCGAGACTTCAATGTTAAAGCGACGGTTGTTAACGGACAATACGAGCAAAATTAAGAATGAATGGCGGACAGATAGGTAACGTAGACTTAGTAAAACAACTGAACAGCGCAGCTGTCTACAGATTGATTGATCAACAAGGACCTATCTCCCGCATACAAGTGGCAGATGTCAGTCAACTGGCACCTGCCAGTGTCACAAAAATCACTCGCCAACTCCTTGAGCGGGGATTGATCAAAGAGGTTGCACAACAAGCCTCCACAGGCGGTCGACGTGCAATCTCATTAACAACAGAGGTCAAACCCTTCCACTCTGTTGCTGTGCGTCTTGGTCGCGACTACGTGCAATTTTGCCTCTACGATTTAGGTGGCACGGCACTAGCACAAGATCAGCACGATTTTCGTTACACCAATCAATCCGATCTGCAGCAAGGTCTTACTGCTTTGCTGAAAGACTTTATTAGCCGTAGCCAAGATAAAATTGATCAACTTATCGCTATCGGCATTACGCTCCCAGGTCTCGTTAACCCGACAACCGGTGTAGTTGAGTACATGCCTAACACGGATATCGATAAACTCGCTTTAGGCGAAATCATTCGTGAAAAATTTGGCATTGAATGCTTCGTTGGCAACGACGTGCGTGGCATGGCATTAGCTGAACACTATTTTGGAGCCAGTCAGGACTGCCAAGACTCGATTCTCGTCAGTGTTCACCGCGGTACCGGTGCTGGTATCATCGTTAACGGACAAGTTTTCCTTGGCTTCAACCGCAACGTTGGTGAGATTGGCCATATTCAAATCGACCCTCTTGGTGAACAATGCCAATGTGGTAACTTCGGCTGCCTTGAGACCGTTGCAGCAAACCCAGCAATTATTCAGCGTGTGAAAAAACTGATCGCGCAAGGTTATGAGTCATCACTAGCAAAACTGGACCACATTACCATTCAGGACGTCTGTAACCACGCTCTAGAAGGCGATGAACTGGCGCAACAAAGCTTAGTTCGAGTGGGCAATCAGTTAGGCAAAGCGATTGCGATCACCATTAACTTGTTTAACCCACAAAAAATTGTCATCGCTGGTGATATTACTGCCGCGAAAGACATTGTTTTCCCTGCGATTCAACGTAATGTCGAAAACCAATCACTAAAAACCTTCCATAATCAACTGCCTATTGTCGCATCGCAGATCGATAAACAACCAACGATGGGCGCGTTTGCCATGATTAAACGCGCTATGCTTAATGGCGTTTTGTTACAAAAGTTGTTGGGTGAATAAAGCACCTGTCAATCAACCAGTTACATAGGTTACAATTGGGCTGTGTTTACACAGCCCTTTTTACATCTGAAGGAAGTCACGCGCGCACCATGGAAATAATTTTGATAACCACCGCTTTTGTGGCGGGCTTTTTAGCACTAAAGTGCAACTTACCCCCACTTGTCGGTTTTCTGCTTGCGGGTTTTGCACTGCATGCTTTTGGTTTTGAAAGTAACCTGACGATCACCACACTCGCCGATCTTGGGGTAACACTACTGCTCTTTACCATTGGTTTAAAACTGGAAATCAAAACCTTACTCTCTAAAGAGATATGGGCAGGTGCGACCGCTCATAACCTTCTGTCGACATTGCTGTTTACCGCGGCGTTTATTGGACTAAAATTTCTCGGAATTTCTTCTCTGGCAGAGATGGAAACTGGCCATCTAGTCTTGCTTGCCTTCGCACTCTCCTTCTCCAGTACCGTTTTTGCCGTGAAATCATTACAAGAAAAAGGCGAAATGAACGCCACTTACGGCACGTTGGCGATTGGTATTTTGATCATGCAAGATATCTTCGCCGTGGTATTCCTCACCGCCTCAACTGGGAAATTGCCCCATTGGTACGCTATTGCTCTGTTCGCCTTGCCCTTGTTACGCCCTCTTTTCTACAAGATTCTTGACTGGGTTGGCCACGGGGAAATGCTGGTACTGTTCGGTATTTTCTTCGCACTTGTCGCGGGAGCAGGGTTGTTTGAACTTGTTGGTATGAAACCAGACCTTGGTGCACTCGTGCTGGGTATGTTATTAGCTGGTCACCGCAAGTCATCGGAACTCGCCAAATCCCTATTTAACATGAAGGAGCTTTTCCTCGTCTGCTTCTTCCTCAATATCGGTTTATCGGCCTCGCTCAGTTTAACTGGCGTCTCTTTGGCACTGCTCATTCTGCTCTTACTGCCACTGAAAGGTCTTCTTTACTTCCTAACCATCAATCACTTTAAGTTTCGTGTGCGCACGTCCTTGCTCGCGTCATTGACCCTTTTTAACTACAGTGAGTTTGGCCTCATTGTTGGTGGCTTAGCTTATAAAATGGGATGGATGCCGAGTGATATTTTGGTTGCCCTTGCGGTTGCGGTCTCGCTTTCTTTTATTCTTGCGGCGCCATTGAGCAAAATGGGCCACCAAATCTATCAACATTCAGGAAAGTGGCTACAAGAAACCGCCGCAGAAAAGCTCAATCAGCGTGATCAGTTGATCAACCCAGGCAACGCGCAAGTCTTGATCCTTGGCATGGGCCGTATCGGAACGGGGGCTTATGATGAACTTCGCGCTCGTTACGGCAAAATCAGCTTAGGCGTAGAAGTGAGAGAAGAAGCCGCGCAACATCATCGAGAAGAAGGTAGAAACGTTATTGCAGGAGATGCCACTGACCCTGACTTTTGGGAGCGCATTCTTGATACAGCGAATGTGAAGCTGGTTTTACTAGCCATGCCTCATCACCAAGGTAATCAAACCGCGCTTGAGCAGCTCAAACGTCGCAACTACCAAGGACAAATTGCCGCGATTGCCGAATACACTGACCAATTAGAGATGCTCACTAACAGTGGTGTACACGCTGCCTTTAATATTTATAACGAAGCGGGAAGTGGCTTTGCGCGCCATGTGTGCGAACAACTTCAACCTCAGTTTGCTCCCCCCTCAAACTAAGCACTATCCCCATTAAAGGCTCACAAAATTGGGCCTTTTTGCTTTCTTTTTCACCAAAACCTTACTTGCATTTACCAATTGAGGGTTTATATTAAATAATTTTTAATCATTAGCTCCTTTGTTTACTTTTTTTATCGAAGAGTGTTGCTTTTTTTGTTCAGACTGGCAAATTGAAGCCATACCGTTTAGAAATGATTTAATTAAAAAGGATGTTGTATGTGTTCAGTATTTGGCATTTTAGACATTAAAAGCGACGCAGCGGCGCTTCGCCCTATCGCTTTAGAGATGTCGAAAAAACTTCGTCACCGTGGCCCAGACTGGTCCGGGATCTACGCATCAGATCGAGCAATTCTTGCTCATGAGCGTCTTGCGATCGTAGGTCTTAACAGCGGCGCACAGCCTCTTTACAGCCCAGATAAAAAACTCATCCTTGCCGTTAACGGTGAAATCTACAACCACAAAGAAATTCGTGCTCGTTACGAAGGCAAATATGATTTCCAAACAGATTCTGATTGTGAAGTTATTCTCGCTCTCTACCAAGAAATGGGTGCCGATCTCCTAGAAGAATTAAACGGTATCTTCGCTTTTGTTCTTTACGATGAAGAGAAAGATCAGTACCTAGTTGGACGTGACCACATTGGTATCATCCCGCTTTACCAAGGTTATGATGAGCACGGCAACTACTATGTCGCTTCAGAAATGAAAGCGTTGGTTCCCGTTTGCAAAACCATCAGTGAATTTCCTCCAGGTAGCTACTACAGCTCAACCGATGCAGGTCCTCAACGTTACTACATTCGCGACTGGAATGAATACGCAGCGGTACAGGGCAACACCAGCAGCAAAGAGGAACTAACAGCAGCGCTTGAAGCGGCGGTGAAACGTCAGTTGATGACAGATGTGCCTTACGGTGTATTACTGTCGGGTGGACTTGATTCTTCTATTACCTCTGCGGTTGCTAAACGTTATGCCGCAATGCGTATTGAAGACGACGAACAAACTGAAGCCTGGTGGCCACAGCTTCACTCATTTGCTATTGGTCTTGACGGCGCTCCTGATCTGAAAGCAGCCCGTGAAGTGGCGGCGAAAATTGGCACAGTGCACCATGAAATGACGTACACCATTCAAGAAGGCTTGGACGCAATTCGTGATGTGATTTACCACATCGAAACATACGATGTCACGACCATCCGCGCGTCAACACCAATGTACTTGATGGGACGTAAGATCAAAGCCATGGGCATCAAGATGGTACTTTCTGGTGAAGGGGCTGACGAGATTTTTGGTGGCTACCTCTACTTCCACAAAGCACCTAACGCACAAGAGTTCCACGAAGAGACAGTACGTAAACTGCTTGCGCTCAACATGTTTGACTGTGCTCGCGCAAACAAATCGCTGGCGGCTTGGGGGGTTGAAGGCCGAGTGCCATTCTTGGATAAAGAGTTTATCGATGTTGCAATGCGCTTGAACCCTGCGGACAAAATGTGTGGCAACGGCAAAATGGAGAAACACATTCTTCGTGAGTGCTTTGAGCACTACCTACCAGACTCTATTGCTTGGCGTCAAAAAGAGCAGTTCTCTGATGGCGTGGGTTATGGCTGGATCGACACACTCAAAGCAGTGGCAGAAGAGAAAGTAACCGATCAACAGATGGAAGCCGCAAAATTCCGCTTCCCATACAACACGCCAACAACAAAAGAAGGCTATGTATACCGCGAAATTTTCGAAGAGTTGTTCCCACTGCCATCGGCTGCAGAATGTGTCCCTGGCGGTCCATCAGTGGCTTGTTCGTCCGCTAAAGCGATTGAATGGGACGAATCCTTTAAAAACTGTATTGACCCATCAGGTCGAGCAGTGAAAGCGGTACATAACGAAGCGTATTAATCCATACGTCGTTCACGATAACAACAACGAAAGAAGGCACCCACAAGGTGCCTTCTTTACTAAGGTTTGTTGACCGCTCACTTCATCCTTTCAGTTCTAGGTCGCTATTTTCAATGCTCACTGGCACGGTCTGGGAAATCATTTTAACCAGCATGATTGAACGTGTTTCGCCATCTTGCTCTTGGAAAATGGCCTCGATACCCGCGAACTGCCCGCTTTTCACTTTGATCGAATCACCCGGTTTCGGCAAATTACTCCCCTGCAACGCACTTTGATGCCCCTCTTGTTCAAGAAGCTTGAGTTCATAAATCAAATCCCCTTGAAGCTCTTTGGGCTGCGCGCCAAACTTCACAAAATCCACCACACCTCTGGTTGAACGAACAGTGGTAAACGTCGGGCCTATTTCAAAATCGAAGCGAACAAAAATGTAGGAAGGAAATAAGGGCTCACTCTTTGTTTGCCGTTTCCCACGCAGAATTTTTTCAACTTCTATGGTGGGATAGAAACACTCAACACCTTGGTTTTCTAAATGTTGCTTCGCTCGGATCTGCTCTCCGCGCTTACAATACAGCAAATACCATTTTTTCATTTATCACTAGCCATCTATTTTTTGTTTATCCTAGCATTTCGCCAGACTATAGGAAATCGCGTGAGTTGCAATCATACAAACCAATACACTTTGTTTGCTAAACGTTAATTCGCAGAACCAAAAATGGAATATTAGTTTCTAACACGTAGAAAGCACCCAAGCAAAACATTGGAAAACCTTTTATAACAAAAGGTTAAATACAAACCGAACAATCCACTGCCATTTAAAAATGTTTGAGTATTTAAACAACGAGGAGTATACGTATTCGCCTATAAAAAATTTCATAACTAGAATTAGTCAAACTTATGCCAAACCAACATCAATATTTTGGTCATCCTCGTGGCCTTTTCCTTTTGTTCGGTACTGAACTTTGGGAACGTTTTTCCTATTACGCAATGCGTGCAATTTTAGTCTTATACCTCACCGACACCACCATCAATGGCGGTTTGGGCTGGTCTACCAAAGATGCCCTCGACCTCTATGGCACCTACACAGGTTTGGTGTACATTACCCCCCTTATTGGTGGCTACCTTGCTGACAACTACTTAGGTCAGCGTCGTTCGATCCTGATTGGTGGCGCTCTAATGGCCATTGGTCAATTTACTCTTGCCCTGCCTGCGGATGCGCTTGGTTTAGGTTCACTTCACACCTTCTATCTAGGCCTTGCTTTATTGATTGCGGGTAACGGTCTGTTTAAACCAAATATCTCAACCATGGTGGGAGATTTATACCAAGAAGGTGATAACCGCCGAGATGGTGCGTTCACGATTTTCTACATGGGTATCAACCTCGGTGCGTTGATCGCGGGTGTCGTGTCAGGTTCTGTGACCACGGAATTCGGCTGGAAAGCAGGGTTTGTTGCTGCCGGTATCGGCATGCTTATTAGCTTAGTGATGCAAATGGCCCTCGCACAATCATGGCTAGGAGATATTGGCCGTGAGCCAGCAGCAAAGCGCGATCTCGCTATTAAGAAGTCAGCCCAAAAACAAGCCTTAACCAAAGAAGAAGTGGATCGCATTAAAGTGATCCTCGTGATGAGCTTGTTCACCATCGTATTCTGGGCTGGTTTCGAACAAGCGGGCGGCCTAATGAACATCTACACCCAACAGTATACTGACCGCATGATCGGCAGTTTTGAGATTCCTGCGGCATGGTTTCAATCATTGAACCCATTTTTCATCATCACTCTTGCGCCAGTACTTGCTGTATTGTGGGTAAAACTGGGTAAACGTGAGCCGAATTCACCCGTTAAATTTGCTTTAGCGATGTTTTTCCTCGCACTTGGTTTCTTATGTATGGTTGGTGCCGTTGTTGAACAAAGCGGTGATACATCGGTAAAAACATCCATGCTATGGCTTGTTGGTGCCTTTTTCTTCCATACTCTGGGTGAACTATGTCTATCGCCAATTGGCTTATCTCTTGTCACCAAATTGGCGCCTTTGCGTCTCGCATCTTTGATGATGGGCGCTTGGTTCGGTTGTAATGCAATCGCAAACTACGTGGCGGGATACGTTGGCTCTCACGTAGGCGAGTTAGGTGCATTCGCCATCTTTAGCGGTATCGCCGTCACCGCAACCGTATCGGGTGTGATTCTGCTGCTGTTCTCAAACCAGCTTGTTCATTGGATGCACGGAGCAGAAAGTGGAAGTTCAACCGCAGAACAAATTGAAGAACAACAAGCCTTAGTTTCTTAATTTGTGTCTAAAGTGCAAAAGCATAAAAGCGCGCCGACAATTGGCGCGCTTTTTTATGTTGAATGGACTGGGGTCGTTTACACTTTGAACTGTTTCAGTAGCTGGTTTACTTGTTCACCTAATCGCTTCATCGCCTGAGCGGATTCTGTGGTTTCAGACGATTGTACGAGTGTCTTCTCCGAGATATCGGACATATTGTTCACATTGACACTGACCTCATCCGACGCAATTGCCTGCTGATTCGCCGCTGTGGATATTTGCCCGATGGAATCGTTGATCTGGGTGATAAAGCCTGTGATTGAGGTCAACGCTGATTCTGCCGAGTGCACCTGCTCTGCAGTTTGCTCAGCACTTTGACGGCTCTGGTGCATCGCCTTGTTAGCCAACTCGGCTCGCTGTTGCAAACTACCGATGATGGTTTGGATTTCTTCGGTCGACTCTTGAGTGCGCGATGCTAGAGAACGGACTTCATCAGCAACAACAGCAAATCCTCTTCCCTGCTCCCCTGCCCTTGCCGCTTCAATCGCCGCATTCAGCGCGAGCAAGTTGGTTTGTTCAGCAATACTGCGAATAACATCCAGCACCGTGCCAATTTGCTCACTGTCTGCTCGAAGTTGTTCGACTGTATCGCCAGCACTGGCAATTTGCTCATTAAGTTTCTGCATCGACTGTGTAGCTTCCATCACCACTTTTGAACCTTGCGTCGCAGAATCGGCCGTCGATTGAGAAAGATCCGCCGCCTGTTGAGCACTGGCACTCACCTCTTGTGCACTGGCTGACATTTCCGTCATCGCTGACGCAGCAACCTGTGCCTGAGATTGCTGCTCTCGCACCTCACTTTGTGTGTCTCGCGCTTTTAATGCCAAAATCTCGGCCGCTTGCAACATCTGTTCGGCCGCTTCGCTCATTTGACGAATGGTGTGCTGAAGTTTGCCAGCGAAGGTGTTGTAATGCCCGGCTAACACATCAAGTTCATCATTACCACTGGTGGGCACGCGTATGGTAAGGTCTCCTTCTCCCTGAGCAATATCTTGTAGCACATTGGTCGTTCTTTGTACTTTAACAATTAACGAGCGCGTGATGACAAAGGAGAACAACAAACCAATGACAATAGCAATCGCCGCGATACCATAAAGAAAGGTGATCGACTGTTCTGCATTCTCATTAGCTTGTTCTGCCGCCTGCTCCATTGAGCTAGCTATCGACTCACGAAGCGATGCGATTCGTTGCGCGACTTGCGGCCCGATCGTATCCAGCGTTTTTATCCCTTCGTTGCGAGCAAAAATCATACTGGTTACTGCATTGGCCGCTTTTTCATACTGCGTAAACAGCGATTCTGCTTCGTTGGTCAATTGGCGACGTTGCGCATTTTCCAACGTTGCAAGTAAGCTGCCAATCTCACTGTGTACCGCTTTAAATTCCTGATTAAATCGTTCTACTTGTGCCTGCTGGTTTTCAACCAAGAACTTGGCGACATAAAGTCGCGCGAGCAAAAGCGATCTGAGTGCTCGTCCGGCATGATAGGCGGCAACAACATCACCATCGGTTTTCGCGCTTTCCATGACGCTGGTGAGTCTTTTCTCTATTTGCGGACCGTCGACATTGAGCACACCATTAACCTGCTCATTTCGCATATTCATATTGTTCACCACCACTTGAGTAAACGTGGTGAGATACTGTGCCTTTAAGCCATCAATCTCTTTCAGAATCTGTACACGTTGAGGATTTTGTATTTCGTTGTAGGCGCGATCCATAAACTGCGTCCAGCGAGACGCATTCTCTTGGAAACGAGAAACAAATTGTTGGTCCCCAGTTTTAATAAAGTTTTTGACCGTTAATCTTAGTCCATAAACGCTATCGGTCATTTCTGCTGCCAGTTCGGTGTCCGGCGCAAGATCGAAGGCGATCCTGTTCATATCTTTCGTCAGTGAATTCAGCAAGTTGGCACTGACCAGCACTATCACCAATAAAATTAGAATAAGAATCAGCGGTGAAAAATAGAGCTTCTTGCTAATTGAAATATTATCGAGTCCCATTGTTGACTCCCTTTTGGTTAATAACCACAAATGGCACTCTTAAAAATTAGCAGAGAAGCGAAAAAAGTCACAAAAGCCAGCAAAAATAATAACAATAAAGTCAGAAGCTTTACGCTATTTGGCTTGGAGAAACACCGATAGTCGGCATAAAAAACGCCGTGAGATTAACGGCGTTGAGGATAAGAATCTTGCAATGAGAACGCATTACCGCTCTGTAACGAGCCTTGCCATCATTTCAATGTGACTTGGGGCGTCGTTTAAACAAGGAATAAAACGATACTGCTCACCACCCGCATGCAGAAAGCTTTCTTGGCCTTGCTCTGAGATTTCTTCTAACGTCTCTAAACAATCAACCGAAAACGCAGGGGTTATCACATCGAGAGACTTGATGCCCTTCGCGGGCAACGACTCCAACGTTTTATCCGTATAGGGTTGCAGCCACTCTTCTCGACCAAAGCGAGATTGATAGGTGGTGCCAATTTGGGATTTGTCCAACCCTAATTCGAGACGCAGTAACTCGGTTGTCATTTCGCAATGCAGAGGATAGATATCGCCATTATCGGCGTAGCGTTGTGGAATACCGTGATAGGAACAAAGAAGGTAATCCCCTTTGCCTTGCGCCTGCCATGATTGACGTACCGATTCAGCCAATGCTTTGATATACAAAGGGTGATCATGATAGTCACGAATAAACTGAATACTGGGTACGACAGCAACCTTACGCAACGCGTGCGCCAGTGCATCGTACGCCGCTCCCGTTGTGGTGCCTGAATACTGGGGGTACAGAGGTAAAACGCAAATCTCATCCACACCTTGAGCTTGAAGCTTGTTCACGCCATCAAGTACGCTGGGTGTGCCATAGGTCATACCAATTTCCACAGGGCAATTGAGTTTTGCCTGCAACTCAACTTGCTGTCGCTTGCTGTACACCATTAACGGTGAGCCTTCTTTCATCCAAACGGTTTGATAAAGCTTGGCAACCTTAGGCGAACGAATAGGTAAAATGATGCCATGTAAAATAGGGCACCATAGCCAACGCGTCATATCCACTACACGCTGATCATGCAAAAACTGGCTTAAAAATCGTTTTACGGCTGGGGCCGTTGCTTCTTCGGGAGTTCCGAGATTGACTAAAAGCACTCCGCGTTTTTTTGTGTTGTTCATACTTTCTCTACGATAGTGGCTGAAGGTGGTTTTACGAAAAGGTGACGACATCGATCAGTTGTGCAACGTCATTTGAGTCATTGCGAATAATGACAAAACTAAACTGCTGATGGTTATAATAAAAAAGCGACCTTAAGGTCGCTTCACTATAACAAAATTCTGAAAACGGTTGATAATAGGTATTACCTATTATGCTAATGCCTTCTCGATATCAGCACTCACTTCTGCAACTTGCTTAGTACCATCAAATTTTAGGTACTTCGTGTTGCCTTCTGCCGCTTCTTTACCGTAGTACTCGATAAGTGGTGCTGTTTGTGAGTGGTAAACACCTAGACGAGCGCGTACGGTTTCTTCTTTGTCGTCGTCACGAACAACAAGATCTTCACCTGTTACGTCGTCTTTACCTTCCACTTTAGGTGGGTTGTAAACAACATGGTAAGTACGACCTGAAGGCAGGTGCGCACGACGGCCAGCCATACGCTCAACGATCACATCGTCAGCAACGTCAAACTCGATAACGTAATCAACTGCCACACCCATCTCTTTAAGACCGTCAGCTTGTGGGATCGTACGTGGGAAACCATCCAATAGGAAACCTTTCGCACAATCTTCTTGAGCAATACGCTCTTTGATTAGACCAAGAATGATTTCATCAGAAACTAGCTGACCAGCGTCGATAACAGCTTTTGCTTGTTTACCAAGCTCAGTACCTGCTTTGATAGCAGCACGTAGCATGTCACCAGTAGAGATTTGTGGAATACCATACTTCTCCATGATGAATTGAGCCTGTGTGCCTTTACCTGCACCTGGAGCACCTAGAAGAATGATGCGCATGTTGAATCCTCTTTCGATTATGATGATTTATACCGAAGCTCACTGCCTACTGGGCTATGCCCCACGGTAAGTTTCGGTATAAGTGTTCTTCAAATTGACAATAAAACAGGCGTGCACATTACACGCCCGATGATTTTGTTTCAAGTCGGCATTCTAACACACTATTTCTCGTTCTAGAGTCAGTTAAGACTAAAGAATGTTCAAGCTCTCACAAATCGCTTTGGAAACCATCATTTTTTTGCATGTTGAATGCCGATACATACAAAAAGCCCGCAAATGCGAGCTTTTTGGTGATTTTAGTCTTATTAGCCCTTAGTCAAAAGCGAGTTAATGGCCGTTAAGAACTGGCTAGGATCTTCCATTGAGCCACGCTCTGCAAGCATTGCTTGACCCAGCAATACCTCTACCCAGCGGCCAAACGCTTCTTCATCCGTCTCATCCGCCATTTGCTTAACAAGCGTATGATTTGGGTTGATCTCAAAAATGTACTTCACTTCAGGAACAGCCTGCCCCGCAGCCGCCAGTAGCTTCGCCATCTGTGTGCCCATTTCGAAATCATCGGTCACCACCACCGCTGGGGTATTCGCTAGCTTAAAGGTGGTACGCACCTCTTTCACACGATCACCCAAGTAGCTCTTGGTGCGCTCAACCACGGACTGGAACTCTTGTTCCGTTTCTTTCTGCTTCTCTTTCTCTTGCTCATCTTCAAATTGGCTAAGATCAAGGCCCGCTTTCGTGATTGACTGGAACTGCTTACCATCAAACTCTGTTAGGTAGTTCATCAACCATTCGTCAATACGGTCAAACATTAAGATAACTTCAAGACCTTTGGCTTTAAACTGCTCTAAGTGAGGGCTGTTTTTCGCTGCTGCATAGCTGTCTGCTGTAAGGTAGTAGATCTTGTCTTGGCCTTCTTTCATGCGCTCAACATAAGACTCAAGAGAAACGGTCTGCTCTGCAGAGTCCACTTCTGTTGAGGCAAAGCGTAACAACGCCGCCACTTTCTCGCGGTTGGCGTAATCTTCAGCGGGGCCTTCCTTCATCACCAAACCAAATTCTTTCCAAAAGGTTTGGTATTTTTCTGTGTCATTTTTCGCCAAGCGCTCGAGCATGGTTAAAACACGTTTAGTGCACGCACCGCGTAGCGATTGAGTCACCTTGTTGTCTTGCAAGATCTCGCGAGAGACGTTGAGCGGCAGATCGTTGGAGTCAATCAAACCGCGGACAAAACGCAAGTAAGATGGCATAAATTGCTCAGCATCATCCATGATGAAAACGCGCTGAACATAGAGTTTAAGACCAGATTTATGGTCACGGTTCATCATATCCCAAGGCGCTTTCGATGGAATATAAAGGAGGCTGGTATAGTCGTTTTTGCCTTCTACTCGGTTGTGACTCCAAAGTAATGGGTCAGCAAAATCGTGAGAGACATGCTTGTAAAACTCTTGATACTCTTCGTCTGAGATATCGGATTTATTGCGCGTCCAAAGTGCTTGGGCTTTATTGATTTGCTCCCACTTCACTTCTTCTGTTTCTTTGCCTTCTTCATCGCGAACACGGGTTTGAATAGAAACAGGAATGCCAATGTGATCGGAATACTTACCAATCACATCACGTAAACGCCATTCGTTGAGGAACTCTTTGCCGTCTTCACGCATGTGCAGAATAATATCGGTACCACGTGATTCTTTGGTAATGTCTTCAACGGTGTACTCACCTTCACCTGCAGAATGCCAAAGTACCGCTTGGTCTGCATTCAGGCCCGCCGCTCGCGTACGTACCGTCACTGCGTCGGCCACAATGAAGGCCGAATAGAAACCAACACCAAACTGACCAATCAACTGAGAATCTTTTGATTGCTCTTGAGATAGTTTAGAGAAAAACTCCGCCGTACCAGATTTGGCAATGGTGCCCAGATGCGAAATCACCTCTTCGCGGCTCATACCAATCCCGTTATCGGAAATCGTCAGCGTGTTATGTTCTTCGTTAAAAGAAAGCTTCACGCCCAATTCTGCATCATTTTCATAAAGTGCAGGATTGGACAACGCTTGGAAACGCAGTTTATCGGCTGCGTCAGACGCGTTGGAGATCAACTCGCGTAGGAAGATTTCTTTATTGGAATACAGTGAGTGGATCATCAGATGGAGAAGTTGTTTTACCTCTGACTGAAAGCCACGAGTTTCTTTATTATTTGCTACGGTCTCGTTCATTTTCACTCCAAAGTTCTCTAATTGGGTGGGAAATCAATCGCTTGTTACGTAACATATGGCTGACAAATGTAAATTCAAGGTCAATTGTGGTAAAAACGCTGTTTTTTTAGATAAATTTAATTATCCTATTGAGCTAAATACATCTAAAGAAGCATAAGAGATGTTGGTCTAAGCGCATATTGCGCGAATAAGCACCAAAAAACGCTGAATCATCGATATAAAGAAGAACCTCATGAGTAATATCGGCACTAAGTTTGTAATCGCACAGCGATTTATTTTCGATCCTAACAGCAACACATTACTTGATCAGGCAGTCAACAATGAAGTGACTCGATTAGGTAGCAATGAAAGTCGAATTTTACTTCTGTTATCAGAAAAACCTAACGAGGTGTTAACTCGTAACGAACTGCATGAGTTTGTTTGGCGTGAACAAGGTTTCGAAGTCGATGATTCCAGTCTAACTCAAGCGATTTCTACCTTACGCAAAATGCTCAAAGATTCCACAAAATCCCCTGAGTTTGTGAAAACGGTGCCAAAACGTGGTTATCAGTTGATCTGTTCGGTTGAGCGCATTAACCCGCTCCTGTCAGATTCAACCAACAACGTGAATGACGCAGCTTCTGAAGCCTTAGATCAAGAAGAATTAGAAAACGAAATCAGTACTGACGCGGTTCAAACATCCTCGTCAGAAATTGGTAGAGATGTCGCGCATAATGCTGGCACGTCAACAAAGATGGCCGCGTCACAAAAAAATTGGCTAATTAAAGGGCTATTCTTGTTAGCCGCACTGCTGCCACTTTGCGTTGTCTTGCTCACCAATCCGTCGGAGTCTAAGTTCCGTTTACTGGAAAATGTCAATGGTGTGGAAGCGCTCACTCCACTGAATCATCCACCATTACAAGCTTGGATGCCTTCTATTAGGCAGTGTGTTAATAAGTATGCAGAAACGCATACTGGCGATTCTGCTCCAGTAAAAGTGATCGCGACAGGTGGTCAGGGTAATCAGTTGATCCTCAATTACATCCACACACTTCCACATTCAAACGAGAACGTGACGCTGAGAATTTTCTCAGAGCAAAACGATCTTGGCTCTATCTGTAAATAAATGAGGTGCACAATGAAACTTCGAATTGCTTCTGTTGTTTTGGCTGCATCGGCTGTGTTTAGTGGGTGGCTTTATTGGGGTAGCGACCTCAAAGTTGAGCAGGTTTTGACTTCCAAAGAGTGGCAGTCCTATATGGTGACAGTCATCACGGATGATCTGCAAAATGAAGGTTCCGTCGGACCACTGCGCAAAGTCACCTTAACGTCGAACGTTAAGTATCTGCCCAATAGCAATTACGTGCGCGTTTCGGTGTTGAAGCTCTACTCAAATGAGTCTTCTCAAGAGGTGGTGATCAACATTTCTGAATCAGGCACTTGGGACGTCAGCGACAATTATCTGCTGGTGACGGCAAAAGAGTTTAAAGACATCTCTTCTTCGCAATCAAAAGATTTCAGTGATGCCCAACTCAAACTCATCACGAAAGTGTTCAAAATGGATGCACAACAAAGCCGTCGCATCGACATCGTCAATGACCAAACACTATTGCTGACCAGCCTGAACCACGGCTCATCAGTACTGTTTTCTAACTGATGCTCGTTTAGTCATCAAATAAGGGAGCGGGATGCTCCCTTTGGTGTATATATGGATTGGATTTCAACACTGTTTCTCTTCTTCGGCTCTCTAATTGCCAACACACTCGCCTCTCTTGCTGGCGGAGGTGCAGGGTTGCTGCAATTTCCCCTGCTCATTTTTCTTGGCTTGCCTTTTGGTGTGGCACTGGCAACTCACAAACTGGCCAGTGTGGCTCTCGGTCTTGGTGCCGCATACACGCATTTAAAATCGGGAAAAATCAAACTTACCACCGCTTTCTATCTTATTCTGACTGGCAGTATTGGCGTGATTATTGGGGCAAATATCGTTTTGATGATCCCAAGTGACATCGCGGAATTTATGCTCGGGATAATGATATTACTGCTTGGCGTTTACTCACGATTCAAAAAACAACTCGGCCAAGAAGAAAAACCTCGAAACAGGGATCTTTCTGGCTGGTTGCTGGGTGGTGTTGGGCTACTATTGATCGGTATCATTAACGGTTCTCTCACTGCGGGCTCTGGCTTATTAGTGACCTTGTTTTTGGTCCGTTGGTTTGGTTACGATTACAAGCAAGCCGTTGCTCTTACGCTAATATGCGTCGGTTTCTTTTGGAACGGTATTGGTGGTATTGCAGTAGTGCAAGCTGGCGCACCTGTTCATTGGCCTTGGCTACCCATTCTTCTCGCAAGCTCTTTTTTGGGTGGCGCACTTGGCGCATGGATGACGAATCGCTACAGTAATCGAACGGTAAAAATTGCCTTTGAATTGCTGACTTTTGCCGTTGGGCTCAAATTGTTATTTTAAGGATTGACGATGCTCAAAGCGAAAATTGAGATCTATTACTGCCGCCAGTGTAACTGGATGCTTCGCTCGACTTGGTTGAGCCAAGAGTTATTGCATACATTCAGTGAGGAGATTGCCTCTATTACCCTCTATCCCGATACTGGTGGGCGTTTTGAGATCCACTGCAACGATGAGCTGATTTGGGAGAGAAAGCGAGATGGTGGTTTTCCTGAAGCAAAAGAGCTCAAACAAAGAGTCCGCGATATCATCGCCCCCGAAAGGGATCTTGGTCACGTTGACAAAAAATAAGGCAGTGGTGACTGCCTTATTTGACGTGCTGGATTTTAGCCACCAATTTGGCAGGAGTGTAACAGCTCACCTTGTAATGAAATGACGGACAAGGTGCCATTTTCAAAGAGGCCATAGCTAGCCGGTTGATTTTCCCGAGGAAAAGTCACAGAACCCGGATTAAAAACGACGATCTCCCCTTGCGGCTCCGCTAGCGCTACATGGCTATGCCCATGCGCCAAAATATCCCCGGCTTTCAACGCAGGTTGTTGTTTGGCATTGTACAGATGACCATGAGTGAGAAAGAGTCGAGCGCCTGATTCAAGCAATACCCAACTGTAATCCATCATCATTGGAAAAGAGAGCAACATCTGATCCACTTCACTATCGCAATTGCCTCTGACCGCGATAATTTGGTTGGCGTACTGATTTAATTTCTCAGCCACTTGAGGTGGATTATAAGACGAAGGAACAGGGTTCCTTGGTCCATGATTGAGTATGTCCCCCAGTAAAATGAGGTGATCCGCTCCTGATTGTTCAAATAACGCCAATGTTTGCTCTGTCGCCTCTAGGCTGCCATGCAAATCCGAAGCAAAAAATAATTTCACAAGCACTTCCCCCTAAAAATACTAGGGTATTCTAACGCTGCAAAGACTACTCGTCATCCCGAGCCATGGCATTGATCACAATATTGTTGTAGCTGACCATACCAATCACTTCACCATTCTCAATCACTGGTGCTCGGCTAATGCCAAAACGCTCAAACAAACGTGCGCAGTATTTTACGTTCATATCCGGCGAAACACACAACGCAGGCTTGGTCATGATTTCATAAATATTGGTGCGATTGGGCGAGCGATTTTTTGCCAGAACTTTTTTGGCGATATCGTTCATCAAAACGATACCGAATTCATCATCCTCGTGACGCTTATTCACCACCAGCGCTTTCACCTGATGTGCGCGTGCCAGTGTGATCCCTTGGTGCACCGTCGTAAGGCCATCCACCACGACAAAGGTGTTGGCCATTACGTCTCTCACTCGAATTTTATCATGGCTATTCATATTTCATCCTCAACCACTTTGGTCAACTTGGCGACTTGATGCGCCACACCTACGGCATCTTCTATGTCGATTTGAATGGCGATTCCTTGCCCAGATTCGGTATCAAACTCCCCTACTTCACTGATGGTTTCCAATATATGTCGCGATAAGTGCTCCTCAACCACGAACAGTACGACATCTTTCTGCACTTCCAGCGTGAGGCCAAAAAAAGTGCGTTTTTGATTCAAACCTTGACCGCGCGCGTTGTTAATCACGGTCGCTCCAGTAGCCCCCGCTTCTCGCGCAGCATCCAACACCACATCCGTTTTACTGTCTTCCACGAATGCTAGAATCAATTTAAATCGCATCATCATCCTCCTGTGACGAATAGCGGCGATTGAACCACTGCGTTATTTGCGCGTAGCCCATCACAGATATCATCGGAAAAAGGCTGGCAAAAGCAATTAAGCCAAACCCATCAATTAATGGGCTTCTGCCAGGTACGGTTGAAGCAAGCCCCAGCCCTAGTGCGGCAACCAACGGCACTGTCACGGTGGATGTCGTCACGCCACCGGAATCATAAGCTAGGGGAATAATCATTCTTGGGGCAAAGTAGGTTTGAATGACCACAATGATATAGCCAGCAATGATGTAATAATGAATCGGATCACCGACGACAATTCGGTAGCTGCCAAGGGCGATTCCCACGGCCACCCCAATGGCAACAGCCACGCGCAGCCCCGTTACGCCGATACTGCCGCCTGAAACTTGGTTAGCTTTGATGGCGACAGCAATAAGAGAAGGCTCTGCAATGGTAGTGCTAAAGCCGATAAAAAACGCAAACAGATACACCCAGTAGTAATCCACCCATTGCAACTGCTGACCTAAACTGATTCGCACGGCTTGCAGAAACGCGGGCTCCGTCAGTTGTATCGCCATCGTCTCACCCAATGGAAAAAGAGCGAGATCCAAGCCAATCAAAAATAAAGCTAAACCAATGATCACGTAACCAAAGCCAAGCAACACTTTCAATGGATTGGTAATTGGCTTGCGTAAAATGGCAAATTGAAAGCCAAAAATGATCACCGCTATGGGGACAACATCCAATACGGTGGTGGTTAAAGTGTCGGTAAAGCGTTCGAACTCAATCATGCCACCACCATACCGTAGATCATGACGAACATCATGGGCAATAAGGAGGCAAACGCAATTAAGCCAAAACCATCAATCATCGGGTTTCGCCCCTTAATGGATGAAGCGAGCCCCACCCCCAACGCCGTCACAAGGGGAACCGTGATGGTTGACGTCGTGACGCCTCCCGAATCGTATGCGATGCCGATAATGGTTTCCGGAGCAAACCCCGTCAGCACTACCACGCCAATGTAGCCACCAATAATCAAATAGTGAATTGGCCAACCTTTTAAGATGCGCAGTACGCCAAGTACTATCGCAGCCCCAACTGACAACGCTACGGTTAAACGCAAGCCGTTGGCATACTCATCCATAGAGTCTTCTGTATGGGCGATCATGCCGCCTTCCGCCGCCACTTCTGCCGCTTCATTGGCGACCGCGGTCAAGGCGGGCTCTGCGATCGTCGTACCAAAACCAAGACAAAACGCAAAAACCATCAACCAAAACACACTGCCTTTTCTCGCAAAAGCTTGCGCCATCGATTCGCCAATGGGAAAGAGCCCCATTTCTAACCCAAAGATAAAAAAGGTCAAACCGAGGATCACAAGAACAAGACCAAAGCCGATGGACAAAATATTGGGTAATGGCTCTTTGAGTACAACGATTTGAAAGAAAACAATCACCACAACAATGGGCAACAAATCTCTCGCACTTGCCGCAAACGCTTTAAGTAACGCTATGATTGCATTCATCCGCTGTCCTTAGTGTGATTGTCCTTGTTGTAATCATTGCAGAGTTTTTTTCGTTGCGATGTGATTCGTGTGAAAAGCACAGTAATAATTGGTTACATTTTGACAGGAATGTGACCTTACTCAGAAACAAGGGCAAGATGAACCATTGAACTATCATAGGGTTGGCTGCGTACTTATCTGTGCCATATACTAAATGCAGGTATGGAGGCGTGCATGAAAATACTATTGACTGGTGGAACAGGTTTTATCGGTTCGGAACTGCTGAAAACTTTGTCTTCTCATCAGATCCTACTGCTCACTCGTAACATCGAAGCGGCAAAGAATAATCTGAGTTTTGCAGACTTAGGCAACATTCAATATCTTGATGACCTCTCTTCTCTGCAAGATTTGAACGATATCGATGCCGTGATTAATTTGGCAGGCGAACCTATCGCCGACAAACGCTGGAGTGCAGCGCAGAAAAAAGCCATCTGCGACAGTCGATGGCAAATGACCGAAGCTTTGGTCGAGCTGATTCATGCCAGTGCTAAACCCCCAGCCGTTTTTATCAGCGGATCTGCGGTAGGTTACTATGGCGATCAACAAGCACATCCATTTGATGAGTGTTTGCACGTTCACAGCGCCGGATTTACTCATACGGTTTGCGCTCATTGGGAGCAAATTGCGAAGCGGGCGCAATCAGACCTGACGCGTGTTTGCTTATTGCGCACTGGCGTGGTTCTGGCTCCTCACGGGGGTGCACTCAAAAGAATGTTAATGCCCTACCAATTTGGCTTAGGCGGCCCTATTGGCAGTGGCAAGCAATACCTACCTTGGATACACCTGCAAGATATGGTGAGAGCGATTGTTTTTCTTCTCGAAACACCTCACGCTCAAGGTGAATACAACGTCTGTGCACCGCATCCGGTAAGCAATAAAGAGTTTAGCCGCGCCTTGGCCAAATCCCTTCATCGTCCTCATGTTCTCTGGACGCCCAAATGGGTGATGAAACTCATGATGGGAGAATCGTCTTGCCTGCTATTTGATAGCATTCGTGCCAAGCCAAAACGCTTGACCGAACTTGGCTTTACGTTCCACTTTTCTCGAATTGAACCCGCTTTAAATCACTTATTGAAAGCCAAACACTGACTCTCAAGCATTTAACATCGAATTTATTTAAGGACTAATCATGACCAAATGGGTCTTAATCACAGGCTGCTCGAGTGGTATTGGGTACGTCTGTGCGCACGCACTGCAAAAAAGCGGCTTTGAAGTCATTGCTTCTTGTCGACATCTCCGTGATGTTGAGCGCTTGCAAAGCGAAGGACTCACGTGCATTCAACTCGATTTAGCCGATAGCAACAGTATTTCTCTTGCCGTTCAACAAGCCCTAGAGATCAGCGACGGGCAACTCTATGGGCTTTTTAACAATGGTGCCTATGGACAACCCGGTGCACTGGAGGATCTCCCCACCGACGCATTGAGAGCCCAGTTTGAAAGCAATTTTTTTGGTTGGCATCAATTGGTACGTGAAATATTACCGATCATGAGAAAGAACAAGCAGGGGCGCATTGTGCAAAATAGCTCCGTGTTAGGATTTGCTGCGATGAAATATCGCGGTGCCTATAACGCCTCTAAATTCGCGATTGAAGGTTGGAGCGACACCCTTAGGCTTGAGCTCGATGGCACGAATATTCACATTGCCATCCTCGAACCGGGTCCGATCGAAACCCGTTTTCGTTACAACGCGCTGCAAGCCTTTTTGCAATGGATTGATATTGAAAACAGCCCTCACAGAGAGAGCTATCTGGCGCAAAAAGATCGCCTAGAGAATACCAACTCGAAGAGCAGTTTCGTCTTACCTGCCGAGTCTTGTATTGAGCCAGTGTTGCACGCGCTAACCAGTCAGAAACCGAAAATACGTTACCGAGTGACCACACCAACTAAGCTGTTTGCTGTATTCAAACGGATTCTACCAACGCGCTGGCTGGATGAAATATTAAAAAGAGCGGCGTAATTTATTGCTGATAATGTAATCAATTCGTCACAAATGGATGATAATTTACTCATCACCACAAAATCTCGGTCATTTTCACTGCTAACAAAACGAGCACCTAGTTCATGTCATTAAATCAATTAAACTGGCTAAGTGTGGGTGTGGTGCTGACAATATTTATACTTATTTAGGCACTTTCGCTTGCCACTCGACAAAACGCTGCACTATGCAGCGTTTTTTGTGCTTGAAAAACCAGGCTCTCTACCCAATATCTTGTTGAGATAAGACTGTCTTGATAAGGATCCCAAAATGCAATCTCCATACATTGTTGATATCAATGAGCAAAATTTTCGTGAAATCATCGAACGCTCAACACAAACACCAATAGTGGTACATTTTTGGGCAAATGCTTATCCTGAGAGCACCGAACATCTCCCTGCTCTCCGCCAACTCGCCCAGCAATATCAAGGCGCGTTTGTCTTAGCGCTACTCGATTGTGAACAACAAGGCCCCATCGCCGCACAGTTTGGCGTACAAGTGTTGCCAACCACTGCATTGTTCATCAATGGGCAAGCAGTCGATGGTTTAGGTGGTCCTCATCCGTTGGAAAAAATTCAGGCCATGCTTGACAAACACTTACCATCACAAGATGAGTTGCTGTTGAAAGAGATCAACGAGTTTATCCAGCAATCTCGCCATACTGAGGCGTTGGAGAAAATCGCGTTGTTGTCTGAGGCCATCGCACAACGAGGTGATGTCAAGTTGGCTCACGCCAATTGCTTATTAGAGCTTCATCAACTCGACTTAGCAGAGCAACTACTGTCAAGCATCCCCTTAGAATATCAGGACAATTACTATAAAGGCTTGATCGCGAAACTCGACCTACAAAAACAGGCCTCCAACAGCCCGGAGATCCAAAAACTGGAGCAGCAACACCAAGCGAATCCAGAAGATCACACTATCACCTGTGAGCTAGCGATCCAGTATCAGCAAGTCGGTAGAGAAGAGGAAGCGCTGGCGCTACTCTGGTCACAATTGAAAGTTAATTTAAGCATTGGCGATGGTGAAGTACGTAAAACCTTCATGGATATTCTTTCCGCATTAGGACAAGGAAATGCTGTAGCCAGTCGCTACCGTCGACAACTCTACTCTATCCTTTACTAAATTAGCTTCAACTTACTATCAAATCAATTACTTAAGGCTGGTTTAATCCGGCCTTTATTCTGTCAGAAACTGGCGTCAATTCGCATTTATTACATTGTTTTACTTATCATTCTGCGCAAAAATAAACCAATTGCATATCTTATTTATTCAGAAGGATGGAATTATGCCAATTGACTCGTTAGTCACTATCGCGGTACTCGTTTTTGTTGCGATTACCTTTATTGCCTCAGCAGTAAAAACCGTACCACAAGGACACAACTGGACGGTGGAACGCTTTGGTCGCTACACTCAAACACTCAAACCAGGCCTTAACCTGATCGTCCCTTTCATCGATCGTATCGGCCACAAAATCAATATGATGGAACAGGTTCTCGATATCCCTGCTCAAGAAGTTATTTCTAAGGATAACGCTAACGTGGTGATCGATGCTGTCTGTTTTGTCCAGGTCATTGATGCAGCCAAAGCCGCTTATGAAGTCAGTGAGCTACAACATGCCATCCGCAACCTCACCCTCACCAATATGCGTACGGTATTAGGTTCTATGGAGCTGGATGAAATGTTAAGCCAGCGCGATATGATCAACACCAAACTGCTGTCAATTGTTGACCAAGCCACCAACCCTTGGGGCGTTAAAGTCACACGTATCGAAATTAAAGACGTTCAGCCACCAGCGGATCTCACGGCGGCAATGAACGCGCAAATGAAAGCCGAGCGTAACAAACGTGCCGAAGTTCTCGAAGCCGAAGGGATTCGCCAAGCACAGATTCTACGCGCAGAAGGTCAAAAGCAATCTGAAATCCTCAAAGCAGAAGGGGAAAAACAAGCTGCCATTTTGCAAGCAGAAGCTCGTGAACGTGCGGCTGAAGCAGAAGCAAAAGCGACAGCAATGGTTTCTGACGCAATCGCCAAAGGTGACATGCAAGCGGTAAATTACTTCATTGCGCAAGGCTATACTGAAGCATTGAAGACCATTGGCCAAGCCGAAAATGGGAAAATCATCATGCTCCCACTTGAGGCTTCAGGTCTAATGGGTTCAATTGCTGGTATTGCTGAGATGTTCAAGCAAAGCGGCGATTCACAAAAATAAGGAGGCGCTGTGATTGAGTTATTAGATGGCATCAATCACTGGCATTGGCTAGCTCTCGGGCTAGCCTTATTGGCAGTGGAACTGTTGGGCACCGCAGGTTACTTTCTTTGGCTTGGTTTGTCGGCTTTACTGGTTGGTCTGTTATTGTCTCTTATCCCTATGAGTTGGCAACTGCAGTGGAGCGCATTTGCAGTGTTCTCACTCGTAACGACTTGGCTTTGGTGGCGCAGACAGCTTGCAAAAGATCAGCAAGATGATTCATCACGCGATCTTAATCAGAAGCAAAAACAACTGGTTGGCCAAGAAATTATTCTAAAAGAGGATATCCATGCCGGCATGAATCGAATTCAAGTGGCAGACACGACTTGGTCAGCACATTCCGATAGTGATATTCCAGCAGGCAGTAAAATTAAAATTATCGCCTTAGATGGAATTGTGTTGAAGGTAGAAGTGAGCGCTTAGCTGTTAATGGCGTGGACAGTTTGGGGCCTTATTTTCCCAGAGAGCCTCTTTCTGTACTCAAGTAGTATTGCTAACAAATAACAAACACAATTTGTTACTGAACGATCGCCACGTCAAAGCTCTGTACCTTTATCTAACGAAAACGATAGAAATCTGCACCCAAGAAGGCATCCCATCCTCTTTGCCATTCCGCTTTAATCATCGCCTCATTCGCATACTCACTACATTGTCCCGTGTAGCGAATCCCTCTAATACCTTTTTCAAAAGCATGAAAAGGATCACAGTATTCTTTCTTCCCTTTTTCATACCCCTGAATGTATGCATTCTGCTCAAAGGGAACTTTTTCCTTAATTGCACTTAGTGACTCTGACTCTTGTTGATAACCATGAACGCCAAATCGATATCCTTGATTAAACCAAAACTCTTCCGAAGTCATTGGCGTAGAGGATGTACAACCAGTAAGAGATGCGAAACACAGTGCTGCCAAACTATAATTTTTCATGTTGCCTCCTATAAAAGAAAAAAGCCGAGCACTTAGTGCTCAGCTTATTAGGCAGTTATACTCGGTTCAACTTATTTTACGTTGAAAGGAATCGCTAGAATCAACTTGAAATCAGTCTCATCTTGGAACGCGTTTGCATAACCAGTCCAGTTTGGAGCGTCAGAATCATTGAAGTATTGAGTGTAGTGGAATGCTACAGTCGCATCTTTCAATGCACCAGCTTGAATTGCGTAGTTAGCAAACATACTGTACGCGTATTCTGTTAGATCATCGTAGCCTGCAACTGAAGCACCAGTACCAAGAGCGGCACTCACACCAGCACTAAACCCTGTACCGCCAATATCAGAAAAATCACGAGATACGGAACCGAAAACAGCTAGCTCTTCATGATGGTTAAAATCTGAACGGTTGTTCCACCAAATTTCATACGCACCATTTGAGCCACCGTAACCTGCTGTAGGACGGTATGCAAACCAGTTTCCATCTTCGTCAGCAGAAGTATAGGTTGCTTCAGCACGGAAAGAATAAGCACCAGCAGAGAAGCTAGACAAAAACGCCAACTGGTAGCCTAGATCATCATTTGTATATTGGTTTTCATCTTGAACGATATAAAGTTGTGGAGACCAGTAGAAGCCACCATCAGTTGTGCCTTTCACTTTAAAGTGAGCCGTTGTACGCTCATCCAACTTAGAAAGAGCACCGTCTAAGCTAATGCCGTTATCTAAAGTATAACGAGCACCTAGAGAGAACAAAATCTCATCATCGCCGTCAACACCTTTGAAAGCGTCAGTTTCTTTGTACCAAGGCGCTTTGTATTCATCAGCAACCACGAAACCTAAATCAAGCTTGCCGAATGTACCACCAATTTCACCACCACGGTAAGTACCAGGAGCAAACGACCAGTTTACACCTAAACCGCTTGCAACTGATGGCTGGAAGTAGCCTAGTTTAGCGCGTACATTATCACCAAACTTAAACTTAGCCGCTGCTGTTGCAAAAGAAACGCCACCTTTTTCTAGGTTGTTCCAACAACCAGCAGACGCAGGACCATCACAGTCAAGGAAGTTCATTTCATGACCAGCACCAACTGAATCATTCCACATGTCCCAAGTGCTATAGATAACGAAATCCGCACCAACGACATCATTAACGTAACCCGAATTAAAACCTAGGTTGATAAACAAGCTGCCGTGGTTCAGGTTTGTCTCTTTCTTAGTATCGTTACCGTTTGCATCAACGTTGCCGCGATCACGAGCACGCATCCACATGTTAAAGTTACCGCTGATAGTTGATTCAGCAAAAAACTCCGAAACCTCACCAGCATACTGTGGACCTACTTGGTCCGCAGCTGAAGCTGGAGCTGCTGCGATTGCGCCTACCATTGCTGCAGTTATGGCAGATACTTTAAAAAATTTGTCCATGGAAAAACTCCTAAAAATGGATATAGCTGTATTTTTCATTCTCACCTTTAGTTGGCCGCCGAAGGGAGAAATCATTTCCTACGAAAAAAAACCTAATTAATCCTAATTTTGGTTTTTTTATTTCCTGCATACACCGTGTGTATCCATGGCTCATAGACTAACTTCGCAGCGTAAAACATCCAATAGGAACTTATTTTTTTTCTAAAAAAATATGAGCAAGCCCAAATTTCCTCAAATCAACATGATCTAGATCTTATTTTCCACCCAAATCAGAAGAGACAAATAAATCATTTAAAAACAACAAATTAAGCATATCAATTTGAACCTCATCGCATTATATGTTTCTGCGTAAAGCATTTAGTCAGCACACGATCTGGCTCACGGAATAATTTCTATCGATATTTTCATTCGTTAACCAGCATTTATTTCACATAAAAAAATAACCCTCTAAACGTCAATTTAGAGGGTTTTAGTTTTTATTTAATCTTTTTTAGATTACAGAAGTGCGAGTAAATCTTGCTCTGTCTGAATTTCCACACCAAGTTCTTGCGCTTTAGTTAATTTTGACCCCGCCGCTTCACCAGCAAAAACGATATCTGTTTTCTTGGATACACTGCCCGTGACTTTAGCCCCCAATCGTTCCAAAGCCGCTTTTGCATCGCCACGGCTGAGTTGCGTCAAGGTCCCGGTTAGTACCACAACTTTGCCTGCTAATGGCTGAGGTATCTCACTACCAAGCTCCTCGACAGCGGGCCACACAATTCCCTGTTCAATAAGTGCTTGCACCACTCTTTGATTTTTCTCTTCAGCAAAAAATGCCGTGATATGACGAGCGACGACTTCACCGATATCGGGAACTTCGATTAACTGCTCATGCGTTGCAGTTTGTATTGCTTCTAGTGTTTTAAAATGGCGAGCCAAATTTGCCGCGGTTGCCTCGCCCACTTCTCGGATCCCCAGAGAATAAAGAAAACGAGCCAACGTAGTCTCTTTCGCAACGTTCAGTGCGTTGACGATGTTCTGCGCTGACTTTGGTCCCATTCGTTCAAGTACCGTTAAAACGCCTGCAGATAACGTAAACAAGTCCGCTGGAGTCTCTACCATTTCTTTATCTACAAGCTGCTCTATGACCTTGTCACCCAACCCATCGACATCGAGCGCCTTCCTAGACACAAAATGTTTCAGCGCCTCTTTTCGCTGCGCTTGACACACCAAACCGCCAGAGCAGCGAGTCACCGCCTCTCCCTCAATCCGTTCAACATGTGAGTGACAAACAGGGCAAGCGGTCGGGAAAATGATGTTTTTTTCATCTCCTTTACGACGATCTTTCACCACAGAAACAATTTGTGGAATCACATCCCCGGCGCGTCGAATCACGACGGTATCACCAACCATCACACCAAGGCGTTCGATTTCATCAGCGTTATGAAGCGTTGCATTACTGACGGTAACACCACCCACAAATACAGGCTCTAATTTTGCGACTGGGGTAATAGCCCCCGTTCTGCCAACTTGAAACTCAACGTCATTCAACATGGTGAGTTCTTCTTGCGCAGGAAACTTATACGCGATAGCCCAACGCGGTGCGCGTGCCACAAAACCTAATTTCTCTTGAATCACAATGTCGTCAATCTTAATCACGACACCATCGATTTCATATGGCAATGCATCGCGTCGATTTAAGATGTCTGCGTAGAATGCCTTAACGCTTTCCAACCCATTAACCAACTTCGTCTCAGGGCACATAGGCAAGCCCCATTGCTTTAACTGCAAGAAACGCTGGTAATGGCTTGATGACAGTGAGATGCCCTCTACGACGCCCACGCTATACGCATAAAAGGCCAACGGACGAGTTGCGGTGATCTTCGAATCAAGCTGGCGTAAGCTTCCCGCCGCTGCATTGCGCGGATTAACGAATACTTTTTCGCCTTTCTTGCGAGCGATGTCGTTGAGTTTTTCAAAGCCTGCTTTTGGCATGAAGACTTCACCACGAACTTCGATGCGTGATGGCCAACCTTCTCCCTGCAATTTCAGTGGCACAGAAGCAATGGTACGCACGTTTTCGGTAATATTTTCGCCTGTGGTGCCATCGCCTCGCGTCGCGGCCTGAACCAAAACGCCATTTTCATAGAGAAGGCTGACAGCTAAACCATCGAGCTTAGGCTCGCAACAAAATGCATCAATATGAGCACTTGGCATACGATCTTGTGCGCGTTTAAGGAAACTCTCAAGCTCTTCATCGCTAAAGGCGTTGTCCAAAGAAAGCATCGGGATCTCATGCGTTACTTGGCGGAAACTATCAAGAGCGACACCTCCCACTCGCTGACTGGGAGAGTCAACACTAATCCACTCCGGATGCTCCGCTTCAATGGCCATTAACTCACGCATCATACGGTCATACTCGGCATCCGGAATTTCAGGATTATCTTCAACGTAGTAACGAACTGCGTGATAGTGCAGTTGCTGTTTTAATTCTTCTAAATATTGCTGCTTGGATTCAGACATTTTCCAGCCCTTAAATCACGATAAAAAAGGGCTCCGCTGGGAGCCCTGTTGGGATATTGGAAGCTTAAGCGTTTGCCGCTTTGAACTCAACTATTTGCCTTCTGTAACCCGCAAGGCGATCTGGAGTCATAAGATTGCGCTTATCATCAAGCACATTACCACCGAGATCATCCGCGATTTTCTGCGCGGTTTTTAGCATCAAGTTAAAGTTCTGGTCAGCCTCACCATAACAAGGCAAGGTCATAAAGAAAGAGATACCTTTAGTCGAGAATTCCGCTGGATCATCATGTTTTAGCGTGCCTGGATGCATCATATTTGCAACACTAAACAGCACTTTACCAGTACCCGACATATCAAGATGTCGATGGAAAATATCCATTTCGCCATACACTAGGCCATTTTGTTGCATGCTATCAAACAGCTTGGTGCCAACAAAGGGAGAATCACCAGCACAATGTACATTAAGAACAATAACTTGCAGTTCTGGCTCTACCGTTTGTGACGTCGGCTCATCGAGCTCTACGATGGTCTCTTCACCTGAAAACGCGTCAATCTCGTCAGGATGATGAGTAAGAGGTTCATCTATTTCCTGAGGTTGCTCAACCCAAGCAGGCGCATCCTGCTCAATCGAAGCGGCTGCTTCTGCCTCTGCGACCGTAATATCATCATCAAATTTAGGTTGTGAGAACTTATTCTCTTTATCTTGTCCGCTATGAAGATCATCAATCAATGGATCGCCAATAACACCACTCGTAGAAAAGGGCTTCTCGTCTTCAAACGCGGGTTCTTTACGCTCTTTTCGAATAATTTCGTAATCATCTTCAGGGGCAACATACATCTCGCTCTCTTTAGGTTCGCTTTCTCCCAAATCAAGCTTGCTTAATGGTTTATCACCAAATTTTGCCTTCCCTTCTTTTTTACTCGTCCAAAGTCCGTGAAACAGCAGCGCCATGATGGCTAATGCGCCAACCACAATGAGTACGAATCGCAATTCCTGCATTATTTACTCTCATAATCCCAGAGACACACAAGGGTCTGTGAATCTATCAACCTAAAATATCTGGTTACTTTACCAAAGTTATCGAAAGAGTTAGAACAAATTAATGTTAGAAGTTCAAAGATTGGTGTGATTTCTTGCACGCTTTTTTTCTTTCCTCAGTTGGGTACAATGAGTTCATTCATTTCTTAAGCAGAACAATAAGATGAACACAACGTACACAAAGCGTAGCGGATTTGGTTATTTTTTCTATGGATTGGAACTGGCGTTATCACCCGGCGTGAAACGATTCATACTCATGCCACTGCTTGCAAACATCCTCCTAGTTGGAGGAGCACTCTATTATTTATTCTCTAACCTTAATCTCTGGATTGAGGGGTGGATAGGTCAATTACCCGATTTTCTTTCTTGGCTGAGTTACCTGTTATGGCCGCTATTGGCACTGACGATCATCGCGACCTTCTCATATTTCTTCAGTACCTTGGCCAATTTCATTGCAGCGCCATTTAATGGCCTCCTTGCGGACAAAGTGGAAGAAAAACTGACGGGGCAAAAAAGTAACAACGATGGCTTTTCTGATGTCATTAAAGATGTACCTCGCGTCTTGGCTCGCGAATGGCGAAAACTGCTTTACGTACTCCCTAAAGCAATAGGTTTATTCTTACTGCTACTTATCCCCGCTTTAGGCCAAACCGTCGCGCCTCTTCTGTGGTTTATTTTTACCGCTTGGATGCTAGCAATTCAGTATTGTGACTACCCATTCGACAACCACAAAGTGTCCTTTCATGAGATGAGAAACACTTTGAAACAAAACCAATCTAAAGCCTATACCTTCGGCGCTATGGTATCCCTGTGTACTTCCATCCCTATTCTTAACTTGATCGTGATGCCTGTTGCCGTTTGTGGCGCGACGGCCATGTGGGTCAATGAGTTTAAGCGAGGATAGTTTAAGCACTTGCCACCTTAATGATGGGTGGCAAGTTTTTTCCGAGTAGAAACATCACTCTCATAAGATATAACTATTTAATCCTTTTCCCTTTGAATTATCAGTCATATCCTTCTATTCGTATTCACTAAACGTGTAATGAAGGAACATCACCATGAGCAAAATCTACGAAGACAACTCTCTGACTATTGGCAATACTCCACTGGTTCGTTTGAACAAAGTGAGTAACGGTAAAGTGCTCGCGAAAATCGAAGCACGCAACCCTAGCTTCAGTGTTAAGTGCCGTATCGGTGCAAACATGATTTGGGAAGCAGAAAAAGAAGGCAAACTGAAACCAGGTGTTGAATTGGTAGAGCCAACCAGTGGTAATACTGGTATTGCGCTGGCATTTGTTGCAGCTGCTCGTGGTTACAAGCTGACACTGACGATGCCTGAGTCCATGAGTCTAGAACGTCGTAAACTATTGAAAGCACTTGGTGCAAATCTAGAGCTTACTGAAGCGGCGAAAGGCATGAAAGGTGCGATCGCTAAAGCAGAAGAAATTGTTGCTAGCAACCCTGAAAAGTACCTACTTCTTCAACAATTCAATAACCCAGCAAACCCAGAAATCCACGAAAAGACCACTGGTCCAGAAATCTGGGAAGCCACAGATGGCGCTATCGATGTCTTTGTTGCTGGTGTAGGTACTGGTGGTACCATTACTGGTACCAGCCGTTACATCAAAGGTGAGAAAGGGAAACAAATTCTTTCCGTTGCTGTTGAGCCAACAGAATCTCCTGTAATTTCTCAAGCGCTGGCAGGTGAAGAAATCAAGCCAGCACCACACAAAATCCAAGGTATCGGCGCAGGTTTCATTCCTGGTAACCTCGATTTGTCACTGATTGACCGTGTTGAGAAAGTGACATCGGAAGAAGCCATTGAAATGGCTCGTCGCCTAATGGAAGAAGAAGGTATCTTGGCGGGTATTTCATCAGGTGCTGCCGTGGTGGCGGCAAACCGCCTTGCTGAACTCCCTGAATTCGAAGGAAAAACCATTGTTACCGTACTACCTAGCTCTGGTGAACGTTACCTAAGTACGGCCCTATTTGCTGGCATCTTTACTGAGAAAGAGAACCAGCAGTAATACGGGTTCAAATCAATTTTTCGTTCAAAAAAGCCCCATTCAGGGGCTTTTTTGTTGATCCTTGCCTCACCTTTGGTAATATCAGGGTGTTTTATTTTTAGCTTCAAAATAAAGAAGCGATAAAGAAAGTTTTTTGACATTTATGCAACAAAGCATAAAGCGTATTACATAAACTTTTGACTCGTATCTGCTTCAACACGCTTGCTCCCCTCGTGCTCTGGCGCGGTTCAAGTAAAGCGGTTAAGCTAAAACGAGTCTTGACTAACAAAAATACATTCAATTGGGGTATATCACATGTACGAGAAGCAAGTAGAAATCACAGCAGAAAACGGCCTTCACACTCGCCCAGCTGCTCAATTCGTAAAAGAAGCTAAAGCTTTTGACGCGGATATCACTGTGACTTCTAACGGCAAAAGCGCAAGCGCTAAGAGTCTGTTCAAACTACAAACTCTAGGTCTTGTAAAAGGCACTGTAGTTACAATCTCTGCTGAAGGCCCACAAGCACAGCAAGCAGTTGATCACCTAGTTGCTCTAATGGATCAACTACACTAATCAATGTATTCCTCAAAGCCATTTAGCTCACACTAAATGGCTTTGTTCAAAGTACAACCGATTAGTCAGCTACAATTTTTCGTTAGCGATTTAGTCACACATTCCCGTTTACGTTTGACCAACTTAAGGTAAGGCTATGATTTCAGGCATCCTGGCATCTCCTGGTATTGCAATTGGTAAAGCACTACTACTTCAAGAAGATGAAATTGTCCTAAACACTAACACTATCACCGAAGCTCAAGTAGAAGCTGAAGTTCAGCGTTTCTACGACGCGCGCAGCAAATCTTCTGCACAGCTAGAAACAATCAAGCAGAAAGCGCTAGAAACTTTCGGTGAAGAGAAGGAAGCGATCTTCGAAGGTCACATCATGCTTCTTGAAGATGAAGAGCTAGAGGAAGAAATCCTAGCACTCATCAAAAAAGAGAAGATGACTGCAGACAACGCGATTTACACTGTTATCGAAGAGCAAGCAACCGCTCTAGAATCTCTTGATGATGAATACCTGAAGGAACGCGCAACGGATATCCGTGATATCGGTTCTCGTTTTGTCAAAAATGCTC
The DNA here is from genome assembly GCF_028570825.1 of Vibrio sp. CCUG 15886. Classification (NCBI taxonomy): domain Bacteria; kingdom Pseudomonadati; phylum Pseudomonadota; class Gammaproteobacteria; order Vibrionales; family Vibrionaceae; genus Vibrio; species Vibrio sp. CCUG 15886. The sequence goes on from NZ_JAQQBT010000008.1 coordinate 158,309, forward strand.
TTGGTATCAACATTGTTTCACTAAGTGATATCAACGAACAAGTTATCTTGGTGGCTTACGACCTCACTCCATCTGAAACTGCGCAAATCAACCTAGATTACGTTCTTGGTTTCGCTTGTGACATCGGTGGTCGTACATCTCATACTTCAATCATGGCTCGCTCACTTGAGCTTCCTGCGATTGTTGGTACAAACGACATCACAAAGAAAGTTAAGAATGGCGATATGCTGATTCTTGACGCAATGAACAACAAAATTATCGTTAACCCTTCTGAAGCTCAAATTGAAGAAGCGAAAGCTGTGAAAGCTTCGTTCCTAGCAGAGAAAGAAGAGTTGGCGAAGCTGAAAGACCTACACGCAGAAACACTAGATGGTCACCGCGTAGAAGTATGCGGCAACATCGGTACAGTAAAAGACTGTGATGGCATCATCCGTAATGGTGGTGAAGGTGTTGGTCTCTACCGTACTGAATTCCTCTTCATGGATCGCGACGCGCTACCAACAGAAGAAGAACAGTACCAAGCATATAAAGAAGTTGCAGAAGCAATGGAAGGTCAAGCTGTCATTATCCGTACAATGGATATCGGTGGTGATAAAGATCTACCATACATGGATCTTCCAAAAGAGATGAACCCATTCCTAGGCTGGCGTGCAGTTCGCATCAGCTTAGATCGTCGCGAAATTCTTCGTGACCAGCTACGTGGAATCCTACGTGCTTCAGCACACGGTAAACTACGTATCATGTTCCCAATGATCATCTCTGTTGAAGAAATTCGCGCGCTGAAAGAAGCGATCGAAGAGTACAAAGCAGAACTTCGCGCAGAAGGTCTTGCATTCGACGAAAACATCGAAATCGGTGTGATGGTTGAAACTCCAGCTGCAGCAGCAATCGCTCACCATTTAGCGAAGGAAGTTTCTTTCTTCTCTATCGGTACTAACGACTTAACTCAGTACACACTCGCCGTAGACCGTGGTAACGAGATGATTTCTCACCTTTACAACCCACTGTCACCAGCTGTACTAACGGTTATCAAGCAAGTGATTGATGCTTCTCACGCAGAAGGTAAATGGACTGGTATGTGTGGTGAGCTAGCAGGTGATGAGCGTGCTACCCTTCTACTATTGGGTATGGGTCTAGATGAATTCTCTATGAGCGGTATTTCTATTCCTAAAGTGAAGAAAGTGATCCGCAATGCAAACTTTGCAGCAGTGAAAGCAATGGCAGAAGAAGCGCTATCATTGCCAACAGCAGCTGAAATCGAAGCTTGTGTAGAAAAGTTCATCGCAGAGCACTCTAAGTAATCTGCTGACCAATTTTCGAGCCTATATAATATGTTAGGCGGCTAAAAAAAGTCGTCTAACTGCTCGGATTGGTATACTATAATTCGACAGAATAAAACTAAACCTTAGGAGCATGACACAATGGGTCTGTTTGACAAACTTAAGAAGCTTGTATCTGATGACAGCGCTAGCGCCGGTGCAATCGAAATTATCGCACCTTTGTCTGGTGAGATCGTGAACATCGAAGATGTGCCAGATGTTGTTTTTGCTGAGAAGATCGTTGGTGACGGTATTGCTATCAAACCAACAGGCAACAAAATGGTAGCTCCTGTAAACGGTACTATCGGTAAGATCTTTGAAACTAACCACGCATTCTCTATCGAGTCTGACGATGGTGTTGAACTGTTTGTTCACTTCGGTATCGACACAGTTGAACTAAAAGGCGAAGGCTTCACTCGTATCGCTGAAGAAGGTCAAACTGTTAAAGCTGGCGACACTGTAATTGAATTCGATCTTGCTCTTCTTGAAGAGAAAGCGAAGTCAACACTAACTCCAGTTGTTATCTCTAACATGGACGAAATCAAAGAGCTGAATAAGCTTTCTGGTTCTGTTGTTGTTGGTGAAACACCAGTTCTACGCGTAACTAAGTAATTACTACTTAGTTAGCAGAAAAACAGTTAACAGAAAAACGCTGCCATTGGCAGCGTTTTTTGTTTTTGTGAGCAACCTAAGATAGCAATCCAATTGCACTGCCTGGGGCTTGCTTGGCTTGAGCCAACAAGGCAGAGGTAGCCTGTTGCAATACCTGAGACTTCACTAAAGCGGTTGATGCTTTCGCAAAATCGGTATCCCATATTCGCCCTTTTGATTCAGTGACATTGCGATTGATACTTTGCAAATTGTCCATCGTCCCCTCTACCCGATTTTGAAAACTGCCGATTTCACTTCGGTGAGAATCCAGATATTGAATTGCAGTATCAACAACAGCAATCGCCAATTGAGCACCACCCACACTACTGATATCGAGATCATCGAGCGTAACCTGGCCTTGCGACTCAAAGTCTAGCTCTCCCTCCAAGCTTCCTGAGATATTTAAACCATCAGGAGCGTGACGATTAGCGACATAAAACTGCAATCGCCGATCATCCGTCACCGAGGACTCCACAACATTTTGCTGTGAATTGATATACGTAGCGACTTCTTCGAGACTGTCTCCAGGCTTAAGCGAGATCTTAATGGATTGATCATCCCCTTCGCTATCTCGAAAAGTAAAGCTAAGTTGCCTTGATTCCTTGTCAACTTGCCAATCATCATCCGCTGGCTCCGAGGCAAGGTAATGATACCCGCCCATCTCAGGAATGTGAGTCCGCATGTTTTTGAGTTGCAAAGAAATGGAATTAGAATTTGCCCCAAGATGAAAACTTTTTGAACCATAACTTCCATCAAACAGATTTTTACCCGCAAATGTGGTTGTCCTGGCTATTCTTTCCACTTCATCTTTCAATACCACCACTTCCAACTGCAAACTTTGCCGATCATCATCGGAGTTCGACCCGTTTGCGGCTTGAAGAGAAAGAGATCGCAATCTCTGCAGTATTTCACTGCCCTCTTCCAACGCCCCTTCCGCTGTTTCTGCAACGGCATAAGCACTATGAGCGTTAGTTAATGCCACATCCAAACCACGAGTTTGGACATGAAGCGTATTCGCTATCTGCATTCCAGCGGCATCATCGCTGGCACTATTAATTCGGAATCCGGAACTTAGATTTTTTTGGGTTTCAGCTACCTGACTTGCCGCTGTGCTCAGATGCCTCTGAGCGACCATCGCAGACACGTTGGTATTGAGTGAAACCATTTAATCGATATCCCTCTCCTGTTTCAATTCCGTTCATTCGGCAATAACGAGAAAACCGTCAACCTATGCCGCGAACATCTTGCGTCGAGGATATTAAACAAAGAGCCAGGTAAGACTACCTGGCTCCTGCTTACCGAAATTAACCGCTGCTGCTCAGAGATTAGCCTAGTAGGCTTAGCGCTGAGTTTGGCGCTTGTTTCGCTTGCGCAAGAATGGAACTTGATGCTTGCGATAGAATTTGTGTCTTGGTCAACTGAGTCGTTTCTTTCGCGAAGTCGGTATCTTTGATTCGGCTCTTCGACGCGTTCACGTTCTCGTTGATGTTGTCCAAGTTGCTGATTGCATGGTTGAAACGGTTCTGGAATGCACCCAGCTCTGCACGGTGGCTGTCTACGTATTTCAGTGCCGCATCCACAATCGCTACCGACTCTTGCGCACCTTGTACGGTTGTCACGTCAATCGTGTCTACCGTGACGTTTTTGCCTTCGCCTAGGCCAAGTTCACCAGCTAGGCTACCTGAGAAAGCAATTTCACCTTGAACTTTGTTGTTACCAGCAAAGATCTGTAGCTTGCCGCCTTCACCCACTGACGCTTTTACAAGGTCAGTTTGACCGTTGATGTACGTCGCTAGCTCTTCGATGTCATCACCCGCTTTCGCGTTGATTTCGATCTCTTGCTCGTTACCAAAGCTGTCTGTCAGTGCAATCGTCAAGTCGTTGTCGCCTGCGGCCACATTCCAGTTCTTGTCTTTGCCTTCTTCAGCTTGGTAGCTCACGCCACCCATCATCACGTTGTCAGAGCGCATGTCTTTCAGTGACAGCATGACCGCTTCACCGTTATCCGCACCAATTTGCATTGCTTTCGTGCCGTAAGTGCCGTTTAGCAGCTTGTTACCACCAAAAGACGTGGTCTCTGCGATACGGTTTAGCTCGTCGTTCAATGCGGTGATCTCTTCTTGAATCGCCACGCGCTCAGATTTTGAGTTTGAGCCGTTCGCTGATTGTAGAGATAGGTCACGCATACGTTGCAGGATATTGGTGGTCTCGTTCATCGCACCTTCTGCGGTTTGTGCGATTGAGATACCGTCGTTGGCGTTACGTACCGCAACGTCTAGACCGCGACTTTGCACGTTCAAGCGGTTAGAGATTTGCAGACCGGCTGCGTCATCTTTTGCACTGTTGATTTTGAAACCTGAAGACAGACGCTCCATCGAAGTTTGTTGTGCGCTGTTTGCGTTATTCAGGTAACGCTGTGCTGTCATTGCTGCTACGTTTGTATTTACATTCACTGCCATGATGAATTCTCCAATTGATTTTCCGATATTACGGTTTCCGACGTCTCGGAAAACCAAGTAGTTCTCTCAAAGTTACTTCTATTAACGGCTCAGCTTGAAAATCCTTTAGAGGAAAAAGACGATTTTTTTGAGAAAAGTTCATTTGGTGAGAAATTCGTGACCAAAGCAGGAAAAAGAGGAAAAAAGCGAAAATAACGCTAAAGTTTTGCGCGTCTTTGCCATAGGAGCAGAAGGTAGAAACCATCTCATCCAGATGAGGGGCATGAGATTGCCACAATAGAAAAAGGTCATCGACAAAGCGATCAAAAAGCGAGATGGAATCGTGGAAGGTGCACATCGGTATAAAAACGCGTTTGTGCAGAAAAAGAAAAAGCCCCTATTCCTTTGAGAGAACCGGGGCTAGGTTGGTAGCCAGAGCCAATGTGGAGATCAAGAGAAATGAACACATTTCCGGCACCGAGCAACTTTACACGAATAATGTCAGGCAGGTGAGAGATGAGAGAGCCCTTCATTCACGGTAAAGCTGCTTGCCAAGTTATCCTGCATCTATAAGCTCACGTCTGAACCACAGCAGACACAGGATTACTATTAGCCCTGCAATAGTGACATTGCAGAGTTTGGCAATTGTTTTGCTTGAGCAAGAATCGAAGTACCTGCCTGTTGCAAAATCTGTGCTTTCGTCATTTGCGTCGTTTCCTTCGCAAAATCAGTATCTTTAATACGGCTGTTCGATGCATCAACGTTTTCTTGAACGTTCGCCAAGTTATTAATACTGTGGCTTAAACGGTTCTGTTTTGCACCTAAGTCCGCACGTTGTGAATCAACGTACTTCAATGCCGCGTCAATAACGCTAATTGCGTTCTGAGAACCTTGCACGGTACGCAGATCCAAATCTTGTACTGTTGTCGCAATCGGTTCGTCACTCAAACCCAGTTCAGAGGCAAGGCTACCCGAAATCGAGATATCGCCTTTCACATTTGGTTGAGCAACAAAGATTTGCAGCTTGCCATCTTCACTTACCGATGCGTTGATGTAGTCCGATTGACCATTGATGTACGTTGCCAATTCTTCAATATCATCACCGCTTTTCGCCATGATGTTGATTTCCAAATCGATAACATTGCCATCTTCATCTTCACCCATCTCTGGCAATACGATGTTCAGCTCTGCGTTATCCGCGCTCACTTCCCAATCTTTGTTTTTGCCATTTTCAGACTGGAAGGTCGTGCCACCCATACGGAAATCATCGGCACGGATGCTGGTTAAGCCCATAATCATCGCTTCACCAGAGTTAGAACCAATCTGGAATGCTGCATCACCAAAGGTGCCATTCAGTAGACGGCGTCCACCAAACGATGTGGTTTCAGCAATACGGTTAATTTCGTCTTGTAGAGCACTCGCTTCTTCATGAATCGCTTGGCGCTCAGACGTTGAGTTAGTACCGTTCGCGGATTGAATCGACAAGTCACGCATACGCTGCAAGACTGCCGTCGCTTCATTCATCGCCCCTTCGGCGGTTTGAGCGATAGAGATACCATCGTTGGCATTACGCATCGCCACATCTAAGCCACGAGACTGAGCGGTTAAGCGGTTAGAGATTTGCAAACCGGCCGCATCATCTTTGGCGCTATTAATTTTATGACCAGATGACAAACGTTCCATTGAGGTGTTTAACTCATCTGTCGCTTTGTTTAGATAACGTTGCGCAGTCATCGCGGATACGTTAGTGCTTACTGTTACAGCCATTTTGCTCTCCTTTCGAGTTCGCAAGCTTGTGCGAAGCGGCCAGCTTTACTCTCTTATGGAAAAGCACTGACCGTAATTACTTGCTAAAACCGCCGGTGGCAGTTTTTAGAACCGGTAAATCATTTCTGATTTAGTAGATTCAATTTGTGTGCCAACTTTTCAAAACAAGATTGTTATCCGCCTTATCTCTAAGAAAACATACACTTACAAAGTGATATTTTTTCTTCAACTTCTTCAACCTCTTTGTTTTGCTCTCTATCTACTGGCATTGCCACTTTGCCGCTTTGCCGCTTTTAGAGACATCTGCCGGAAGGTGGCAAGGTTTTTCTGCTTATCCGCACTTAAGGCATGGCTCATAAGGCATCAATGTTGAAAAACCAACAAGAGGTTTCCTAAAGTCTGTTGTTCACACTCACGATACCGTCATCTCATTCAGAGACGGTTCGTTCTTGCTCACTACAAGTAATTAAATAATGTGAGATCTTTCGTTTTACCAAACGCGAGCTGCGAAGCTTGCAACGCGCGTGAATTCTCATTGAATTCAATAATTGCCTTGGAGTAATCCAAGTCTTCAAAATTACTCTTCGCTTTCGCTAAAGAGAGATTGAAATCTTCATGTTGCTGCTCTTGGATATCCAGTGTACTTAGGCGAGCACCAATGTCGGTGCGCGCTTTGTTGAGATGGATAAAGGCAGCATGAAATTCTTCCGTTACTTGGTGCAACTTCGCCGTGGCATTGGCATCAGACACCGACGCTTCAGAGTATTTCTCTGCATTTTTGAAGCTATCGAAAATAGAAAATGTTTCTCTTGGCTTTAGCTCAATCACGTCACCTTTCTGGATCTGACCTTTGAGCTGAATCGTAAGATCTTCATACTGGATGCCTGTTGATGGGTTGAACTCATCAGCGGCAACCACACTGCCATCTTTTTCTAATTGGTATCCCCAGCGACCATTACTCATATCAACCATAGTGACGCGATAAGTCGCTTTATCGAAATAGTCTTCGTTGACTGCTTTTTCGAGCAACAACTCAGAAGCATTTTGCAACTGATATTCTGGTTCGTAATCGCCAAAGGGATTCGGAATATCCATAAACAACTTACTGCCAGGATCATTCATCGCCATTTCAAGATTGGCCGACACTCGCATTTTGCGTTGGTAGTCATCCCCTGCATAAGTCACCGTGCCATCATAGTCACGGAAAAACGGCTGCGATTTTGGCTTGGTGCCAGCGAAGGTATAGTTGCCGGATTCATCTTGTGCATTGGCAAGGTAGAGGAAATTGGTGGCCAGTTCCTCAATTTCACGTCGTTTCGCGCGGCGATCTTCCGGCGATAAGGCACCGTTAATCATTTCCATCACGGTACGTTTCGCCTCGTCTGCAAACTGCTCTTGGTTAGCCACATTCACTTCATGCTGCTCAAGACGGTTGCGTACTAGGACGATCGCATCAAGATACTGTTTTAACTGCTCAGATTGCTGACCAATATTTTGAATGTAGTGTGTTGCAAGGGGGTCATCACTCGGTGATAACAACTTCTTGCCAGACGCCAACTGCGCTTGGTTGTGATGGATTTTGTTTTCCATGCGGCGCAAATCGTTTTGCACCGACTGATAGTTGTGGAAACTGGCGATACGGCTAATCATTTACCTGCTCCCCTATCTTAATTGCAAAATGGTGTTAAAGGTGTCATTGGCCGCCTGCATAATGCGTGACGAAGCCATATAAGCTTGCTGGAAACGCATCATGTTTGCCGCCTCTTCATCGAGGTTAACACCTGAAATCGACGCGATGCGTTCTTGTGCAGCTTCATTCTCATGCTGAGCAATATTGGCCAATCGCGTTGCGGTGGAATTGCGCAATCCCACATTGGTATTCAAGTTATGATAAACATCTATGATGGTGGATTGATTACCATCCATCTTTTTATCCAATTGAATTTGCTGCATTTTACGCAAGTTACCGTTATCACCTTCAGACGGAACAAGGTTGGCGGTAAACTTGTCGTTTGCCCACGCGCCAGCGGTCAATTCAAAGACGGTCTCTTTACCCTCTTTATAACTGGGATGCGATGATGGCAAGGTCACTGAAACCGGACCTTTGGGTGGATAAGGCTCCGGGCTTCGTACCACATTGCCTTTAGTATCAATCACCGCAAACTGATCGCCTTGGGGTGACACAATCACTTCAAACTCGCGCAAATCACCCGCGGCCAAAATGTTAAATTGAGCGGTTCCTTGAGCAAAACTGGTGGAGGCTTCATAGCTTTGTGCGGCAATCATACTCGCATCATTCGTTGCGACTTGCATTTGCGCGGCCGAGTTACGCGTTGGGCGTAATAAGATTTTTTCGCCCGCTTTGGGCTCATTTCTCACTTCAACACGCATACCATCCATGTAAAACGCAGACTTAGCTGAATCTAAAGAGACGGAGACCGTTTCGCCCGATGGCTTGGTCACTGTATAGTTACTGCCGTCATAACGAAGCGCATATTCACCACCTTTGAGCGACGCTAAATCGTTAATAAAAACGGCCACTTCGGCTTGCGAATCTGGCGCCGTCACGGCTCTTGATTTGGCGATCACCTCGGCATTTACATCGGTAAAAATCACACCACCAATATTGCCGCGTAAATCCAGACCTTGTTTTTGCAGCTTGTTCACTTCATCAGAAAATCCGGCTGCCATGCGGCCAAGTTCATCCATCACATAGGGGATTTGCTTGTCACGCATGTCAAGCATGGCGCCGAGTTTGCCGTCTAGACCAACGCTTTTAATCGGTTTTAATGACTTTCCTTCGTAGATCGCTAGGCGACGTTGATGAACGTCTGGGTAGCCATCAATCATCTTAAGTTGGCTTGCTTCCGTGCCTGAGACGAGCGTATGGCCATTGCCGATATGCACGTTAAAACCTTCCGCGTTTTTCCGCGGAGTCACGGTCACTTTAGTGTATTCAGAAAGCTCTTTGACCAGCTTTTCGTGTTGGTCCATCAAATCGTTATGAGGACCAGGCGTGCGCATCATCAAGCGGTGAATATCACGGATTTCAACCGCAATCTGGTTGATACGCTCGATACCCATATCGAGTTTTTTATTGGTGACATCGTATTGCTGACGAATGGTTTCATGAAAGCCATTAACGGTTTCACTGATGATTCGCGCTTTTTCCAGTAGAACTTTTCGCGCGCCAATATCGTTTGGGCTGTCCGCCAAGGTTTTTAGCGCATCGAACCATTCATTAAGATTTTCAGGAATTTTTTTCGACGCAACAGAAGAAAGCATGCTTGAAAGCATTTCTAAGTTCGCTTCGACATCCCCTTTGTTGGCAAAGTTGGTGGTGGAAAGATTAAGCTCATTAACGGCAAATTGGTCCCAAGAGCGGCGAACATTTTCCACATGCACGCCCATACCGTAGGTAGAACCACCAAACTGACGGGGATCATTGGTCGCTTGAATGACCGACTGACGGCTATAACCTTCTGTATTTACGTTAGAAATGTTATGACCGGTAGTATTTAATTGTCTCTGAGCTGTCAGTACGCTCTGAGTACCTACATTCAGAAGATCCGACGCCATAATGCCCCCAAAAACTCAATCAAATCAGTAAAAACTGATCACCTGACGGTAAAAATGCAAAAGATATGCCAACAAAAACACATGACTGATATAGAAAGGATTTAAGGGTTAAGGAAGGGTAAAAAAACGGCCTACTTTTAGTAGGCCGTTGGGAGATTACATGTTGTCGATACGTTGCTGCACTTTGAGCACTTTGTCGGCGTACTCAGGATCCGTCGCATAACCTGCACGATGAATACCGCGAATAAAGCTTTCAGAATCGCCATTGTGCTGAAGTGCGGTCTGATAACGCGGATTGTTATTTAAAAACGCTACGTAATCATTAAAGCTATCGGCAAACGAATCGTATGAACGAAACGCTGCCGTTTCCTTCACTGGCGTATTGTCGTGGAACTCTAAAGTTTGCGTGGTGACTTTATCACCCGCCCAACTGCGATCCGCTTTGATGTTGAAGAGGTTATTGCTGCTGCCACGAGCATTTTTCACCACTTTCTGCCCCCAGCCTGTTTCCAAGGCCGCTTGTGCGAGCAATAGAGAGGGTTCAACCCCTAAGGATTTTGCCGCCCTTTCCGCGTAAGGTCTCATCGAAGTAATGAACGACTCTGGTGAATCAAACCTTGCCTTATCACTGCGAGCAAGCTGGCCTGACTCAATCAGGCGCTGCTCGGTTTCTCGTGCTTTCGAGCGATTGATTGGCATACGTTGTGGCGCTTCTTGTCCCGCTTCACGCATTGCCAACTCATTTTTGTCGATGCCTTTTCCACTGCTTAACTGCGCCACAATCATGTCCGCTAAGCCAAGCGAACCGGAAGAGCTGAGCTCACTGGCCATCTGTTCATCCAACATTTGGCGATAGAACAGCTGGTTTTGGCTGTTCATCAAATCCGATTCAAAACCACTATTGGCTTCGCGCATCGATTTAAACAACATGGAAGTAAAAATCGATTCAAACTGTTTTGCCGCCGCTTCTAGTGCTTTTTGTTCACCGCCATCTTTATCGTTCACGGCTTGCTGACGTAGCTTATCAAGATTGCTAATGTCGTGAATAAAGCCGATGTCGTTTGGATTGTTAATCATATTGCCTCCAAACCGATCAGATGATGATCAGTTGTCCCTCGATAGCACCCGCTTGTTTAAGCGCTTGTAGAATGGCCATCAAATCTGACGGTGCAGCACCGACTTGGTTAACCGCGCGAACAAGATCATCCAAGGTTAAGCCCGGCTCAAATTTGAACATCTTACCTTGTTCTTCGGTCACTGAAATATCTGAATTGGGAACAACAACGGTTTCGCCACCCGAGAAACCATTCGGCTGACTCACACTCAAGTTTTCTTTAATCGCAACCGTCATACCACCGTGAGTCACGGCCGCAGGTTTTAATCGAACATGTTTACCCACCACAATGGTACCCGTACGTGAGTTAACAATGATTTTGGCTGCGCCGTCTGCTGGATCAAACTCGAGATTTTCAATGGCAGAAAGAAAGGCGACACGCTGACTGATGTCGCGGGGTGCTCGCACACGTACCGAAGTCGCATCGACCGCAGAGGCCATTTGAGGACCAAGGAAATTATTGACGGCATCGGCCATGCGTTGTGCGGTGGTGAAATCAGATTCAAGTAAGTTGAATGTAATGAAGTCGCCACGGCCAAATGGGGTTGGCACTTCACGCTCAACCATGGCACCGCTAGAGATAATACCGACGGTTGGGTTATTGCCGACGATTTTAGAGCCATCCGCCCCTTCTGCGCTAAAACCGCTCACCACTAAGTTGCCTTGTGCCACGGCATAAACTTGCCCATCCAAACCTTTCAAGAAGGTTTGCAGCAAGGTACCGCCACGTAAGCTCTTGGCACTACCAATAGAGGAGACCGTCACATCAATCTGTTGACCGGGTTTAGAAAAAGGAGGAAGTTCTGCCGTTACCATTACAGCGGCAACGTTTTTGATTTTTGGTTTGGTTCCCGCAGGCAACTGAATGCCGAAGTTTTGTAGCATTGCGGCAAAACTCTGCTCGGTAAACGGTGTGGATTCACCCGTTCCAGGCAAACCAGAGACAAGACCATAACCTACTAATTGGTTGCTTCTTACCCCTGCCACCTGAGCAACATCTTTAATACGCGCCGCATAGGCCGAGGTCATCGGCAATACAAAACATAACAACAGTAGGGTGAACTTTTTCATCTTAACTTACCTTTCTCTAGTGCAGGATCAAGCCGTCAAATTGCCATCGGCTTTGCCGCTTATAGAGAGACATTAAAGAATCGTGCCAAGAATCCAGGCTCTTGCATATCTTGTTGTGTCCCGGTACCAGAATATTGAATTCTTGCGTTAGAAACGCGATTTGACGCAATAGTGTTGTCAAAACTAATATCATCAGGACGAATTGTGCCACTGAGGCGAATGTACTCATCACCCGTATTCAGCGTCAGCCACTTCTCACCACGAATCACGAGGTTGCCATTGGCCAGTACTTCGATCACTTCCACGGTGATGTAACCGCTGATGCTGTTGCTCTGTTTTGCCGACGCATCGCCAGTGAAGTTGTTTGAGTTGGTCAGGTTGTAAGAGAAATTATACTTACCGTCGATTTTGAGCTCTTGCCCACCCACTTCAAGGGGATCCATGCTTGAATCGTTGCTTTTCGACAGGTCCGCATTGGCACTTTTGGAAGCATTGGTTTTTTCATCCAGAGTGACGGTAATGATGTCACCGACGCCGCGAGGCTTCGAGTCATCATAAAGATTCGACAAATGATTCACGCTAAATAGAGAGCCCGTTTCCGCAGCGTAGTGCTCTGGCTGCTGTTTCGGATGAATGGGAGCCCATGCAGGATCGCCTGCCACGGGATCGCTACGTCCACGCAAGGTATCGACGATACCCGAGCTCTCGTCCTTCGACTTATCCCCTTCAACCGCATCTACCACTGTCGTCGCATTGACCACTTCAGGGGTTTCGATCGGCTCAAGCATGGTACAGCCACTCATGAGGGTGACTAAAGCAATCAGACTGATGCGTTTCATGGCGATATTCTCTCCTACTCGTTTAGCTAACCAGCGCTTAAAGCTGCTGGTTAACAAAACTCATCATCTTATCGACCGATGAGATGACTTTTGAATTCATTTCGTAAACACGTTGCGCTTCGATCATGTTGACCAATTCTTCCGTTACGTTCACGTTGGATGTTTCTAGCATGGATTGGCGCACTTCGCCCAAGCCATCAAGGCCAGGTACCCCTTCTTGTGGGTCACCACTCGCCCCTGTCGGCAAGTAGAGGTTTTGACCAATGGGCTCTAGACCACCTGGGTTAACAAAGTCGGTAATGGTGATTTGCCCAACCACTTGGTTATTCTGCTGGCCACGAATACGCACAGAAACTTCACCGTCCGTACCGACAGTAATGGAAATAGCGTCTTCAGGGATCACAATTTCAGGTTCTAATGGATAACCCGAACCGGATGTGACCACGACACCTTCACCGTTCAGTGTGAACTGGCCATTGCGGGAGTAACCAATATTGCCGTCGGGCATGGTGATTTGGAAAAAGCCATCCCCTTCAACCATCAGATCCAACGCATTGGTGGTGGTTTGGGCGTTACCATGTGTATGCACTTTTTGTGTTGCGACCACTTTTGAGCCCGCACCTAACATCAAACCACTGGGTAGTTGCGTATTCTGAGAAGATTGACCGCCAGGTTGGTTAATATTTTGGTAGAACAGATCTTCAAATACCGCACGACCCTTTTTAAAACCGATGGTTGAGGCGTTCGCTAGGTTGTTTGAAATTGTCGCGATATTGGTTTGTTGAGCGTCTAAGCCCGTTTTACTTACCCATAGTGCCGGATGCATAATCTGTGACCTCTAATTCTGTTAGCTCATACGAAGCAGAGAATCAGACGACTTGTCCATCTCTTCTGCTGTGCTCATCATTTTTACCTGCATCTCAAATTGACGTTGCAGGTCAATCAGAGCCGTCATTTCACCAACAGCATTCACGTTGCTGCCCTCAATGGCACCTGTCATGATTTGCACGGTTGGATCCGCTTCGTACGGCTGATTGGGTTCCTTGTGGCGGAACAGGCCATTGGTGTCTTTAAACAAGGCACTGTCATTGGTCTTGACCAGCTTAATACGATCGATTTCTTCCATCTCTTCCGCTGGCGCTCCTTGAGGTAAGACCGAGATCGTGCCATCGCGGCCGATTTCAATTTTGCTCACAGGAAGAGGAATGGTAATGGGTGCACCACCTTCCCCAAGGACCAAATGTCCACTGGCATTGCTCAGTAGTCCATTTTGATCGACTTTCAGATTACCGTTACGGGTTAACCCTTCTTTGCCTAGTTTATCCATCACCCCAATCCAACCATTTCCCTCAATCGTAATATCGAGGTCACGGCCTGTGGTGATCACACTGCCTTGAGCAAAATTATGTCCTGGGCGCTCTGTCATGCTGAAAACTCGAGTAGGTAGCCCCTCACCGTACGCTTGCATTGAACGAGCTTGTGCTAAATCTGCACGAAACCCTGTTGTGCTCACGTTGGCTAGGTTGTTCGCTCGTAGTTGCAGAGCCTGCATATTCTGCTTGGCACCACTCATAGCAAGAAAGAGTGCACGATCCATAATCCGCTCCAAAAATCTTAATCTAAGACCTTAAAAGCAATCATCATGCCAATTAATTTTACTCAATAAATTCAAACATATAGAAGAATAACTACGAAAGAGGCAATCAGAGAGAGGCAAACCATCGGTAGAAAAGATGCCGATCGGCAATCAGAGAGGCAAAGTATGATAGATGTGAATAATGCTTAGCCTGAGTGAGGTCGTTCAGGCTAAGCACCAGATGAATGTCATGTAAAAACGATTAACGAATCTGCAGGATGTTCTGTTGTAGCTGGTTGTGAACTTCTAGCGCACGTGAGTTTGCTTGGAAGTTTCGCTGAGCAGAAATCAGATCCACCAGCTCTTGAGTCATATCGATATTCGACTGCTCAAGCGCACCGCTGGAAACCGTACCAAATGAACCTTTGTTTGATTCACCCCAGATTTTATCGCCTGAGTTATTGGTTGAATTCCACTGCGTACCACCTTTCTTATCCAAGCCTTGCTCATTTGGAACACGTACCAAGGCAACTCGGCCTAGAGTCACGTTTTCACCGTTAGAGTATGTACCGTAAACACTGCCGTTTTCGTCGATATCAACTTTGGTCAAGAAACCCGTGGTGGCACCATCTTCATCGAACTTTGTCAGCTCAAATGGCGCGGCAAACTGGGTTGATGAGTTTAAATCAAACGCGATGGTTTGCGTTGGATCGCCACCGTTCATATCAATCGGCACAGCACCAGCACCAAGCGGATCTGAAATGATTGGCTGACCATTGTTGAGACTTGCCAATGTACCATCATTATTGAACTTAACGGTGTGGCCAATATGACCTGTCGCGTTGGTCGCATCACCGCCAGCAATATTGAGAGGTTTTTCACCTTGGCTGTCTGTTACCGTGTAGTACGTCTGCCAAGTATTGGGCTGAGTCTGATCTTTCAAATAGTAGGTGGTTAATTTGTAAGATTGACCCATTGAGTCATAGATCGTCGAAGAAGTAGAACGGTTATACGTATCTGGATCTTCGAAATCAAATGCCTGTGGATCTTTAAGCGCACCACTGGCAGGTAGGTTAACACCCACAGTGACATTCGAGGTCTGCTTTGGCTTACCAAACTCCGCAGGGATGTTCAGAGGCTGGGGTTCATAAGAAGCCACATCGCCACTCAACGGGTCCACTTGATAACCCAGTAAGTATTCATCATTCGCCGTCACCATGTAGTTGTCTTTGCTTAGATGAAATGCACCATTACGTGTTAGTTCGTTCTGGTTGGGTACCATGCGGTCTTTCGCTACGGCAAAAAAACCGGTGCCGCTAATGCGCAAATCCATAGGGTTGTTAGTGTAAATACTTGAACCTTCGTGGAACTGTTGTGCCACTTGGTTTGCTTGTACACCACCACCTGGAGTGGTTTTCGCATTGGTAAAGAGTGAGTTAGAGTAAACATCACCAAACTCCGCACGCGACTCTTTAAAGCCGTAGGTATTGGCGTTAGCAATGTTGTTACTCGTGGTATTCAGATCTAACTGAGCTGCGGACAAACCGCTTAAAGATACATATGACATTCCAAAATCTCCTGAATCTAGCCAGCGTAATTACGCTTTGCCAACTTCTAGTACTTCAGCAAGTCGAACTGGCGAATCAAAGCCAGCCAGATTGAGCAGTACGTTACCATCACCTTTACCTAGCAATACACTGTTTACGTTGGCATAAGTGGATACTGGGAAGTCACTTGACTGACCATCCAATAAACCTGATGCCTTCACTTTGTATTTGCCAGCCGGCAATGGATTACCGTTTTCGTCGTTGCCGTCCCATTCAACACGGTTATCTCCCGCAGGTTTCGCTCCTACCTCAAAAGAACGAACCAGTTGGCCAATTTCATTTTCCACACGGACAATCACGTTATCCATTGCTTGTGGAAGTTTGACCATGGCAGGCATACCCGTATTTTCTTGCTTCAGCCCCGCCGCTCCTGGAACCAAAACATCACGACCCACTAAAGAAGAAGCCTGTAATGCTTGGTTTGACGTCATCGATGAGTTGAGGCTCTCGAACTGAGAGTTCATCTTTCCGATGCCATCGACGGTCGCAAATGACGCCATTTGCGCAATCATCTGGTCGTTACTCACCGGCTTAAAAGGATCCTGTTGAGCAAGCTGCTTGGTCAACAACGATAAAAAGTCTTCTTGTTTAAGCTCTTGTTTACCTGTTGTTTCTGTTGGCTTCTTGCTCTCTTGCAAACTCTTAAGCTGGTCGATATAGGACAAGCCGCTTTGACCAACGTTATTGATTCCGGCCATACGCTACCTCCTTATCCCTATTGACCCATCTGCAGCGTACGCAGCAGCATTTGTTTACTTGCATCTGCAACTTGAACGTTTGTTTGGTACGCTCGTGAAGCAGAAATCATGTTGGCCATTTCTTCCATCACATTGACATTAGGCTTGTAGATATAGCCTTCATCGTTTGCGAGTGGGTGCTCTGGGTTGTATTCCGCGCTCAGCGGTTTATCGCTTTCCACAATGCCAAGTACTTTCACAGGAACCGTGTCCCCGCGGTTGTACATCGCATTACTTAACTCAGCACCAAACACCGCGTGACGAGCTTTGTAAGTATCTTTAGCAGAACTACTGACACTATCCGCGTTGGCTAGGTTACTTGAGGTCGTATTTAGACGAACAGATTCAGCACTCATTGCAGAACCAGTCACATTGAACACATTAAATAAGCTCATCTAATTATTCCCCTTTGATCGCTTTCGTTAAGTTCTTAAATTTCCCGCCCAAAAAATCGAGAGACGCTTGATGACGAATTTGATTCTGCATAAACAAATTACGCTCGAGATCCAAATCCACCGTATTGCCATCTCCGGTATCTGGTTGAGTCGGTAAACGATAAAGTTTTTCACCCATTACCGTTGTAGTGGCAGGAATGTGCCGACCATCCGTACGGCTAAGACCAATGCTTGCCCCCGAACTTGCCGCCTGCAGTTCCTTAGAAAAATCTAGCCCTCTTGCCTTGTAGCCAGGTGTGTTTGCTTGCGCAATGTTAGTAGAGATAACCTCTGCATTGCGTTCACGCACGCCCACCGTGTGTTGGTGGATGCCTAGTGCCTTGTCAAAAGAGATAGTCATAACTTGCCTCTACAAATAGAACTGACCGTTATTGGTTAAACAAAAGCAATTAGTGTGCCAAAAGACAAAACCAACAAAATTTGTTTTAACCGATATTGGAATAGCAATAACTAAGCCATGTCAGTGAAGGGAATGTCATAAAGCTTCACCAACATGACAGGTTTTAAAATTATACACCCAAACAATCTGAAGACGCCCGTTTCGTGGAAGTGAACCAGAGAGCTCGAAGGAAAATGACAGAAGAGCTAAGGGACTAGGGACTAGGGACTAGGGACTAGGGACTAGGGACTAGGGACTAGGGACTAGGGACTAGGGACTAGGGACT
>NZ_JAQQBT010000009.1:0-129357 GCF_028570825.1 Vibrio sp. CCUG 15886
CGGATTCGAACCATCGAAGGCGGAGCCGGCAGATTTACAGTCTGCTCCCTTTGGCCACTCGGGAACCCCTCCAGGGTGTTTTCCTAATCTCATCTGGATTAGGCTTAAGCGGTGTTTTCCCAACGCATCGCTCAAGTGCGGAGCGCATCATAGCAAACCAGTTCAGTGTGTAAAGCCTTTTTCTGTGCTTTACATGTTGAATGCTGCCTTTTTGGGCAAAGATGCCAGAAAGTACACATTTTGGTGACAACTTAGGCCGCTAAATCCTTCACTTCTCACCATAATTTACACAACTTGACGTTACAGTACGCTAGAGCTGATAAACTTATAATCTCAACTATGGCTTTATTGATTGACGGAACATGAAAAAACGCATTCTTATCTCATTTATTACTCTGGCTCTTATGGGGACTTCCTCTCTATCCCATGCTGCTCCAAGAGGGCCATCTGCTGTTACTGTGGTTGCAGAAGAAGTGCAAACACACCAAATTAGCCAATCTTTAGCGCTGGTCGGCAAATTGGAAGCGGTGCAGTCAGTGGTGATTGCGTCCGAAGTGTCCGGCAAAGTCGAAAGCATTCAAGTGAAAGCCAACCAGAATGTCACTAAAGGGCAACTGTTGGTCAAGCTTGAGGACGATAAAGCCTTAGCAGCGGTATCTGAAGCAAAAGCTTATCTAAAAGATGAGCAGAGAAAGCTGAAAGAGTTTGAGCGACTGGTCAGCCGCAATGCGATTACGCAAACAGAAATTGACGCGCAAAAAGCCAGTGTCGAGATTGCACAAGCGCGTTTGACCGCGGCCAATGCCAACTTGAATGATCTTCATATCACCGCGCCTTTTGCCGGAACGGTGGGTTTCGTCGATTTTAGCCGCGGCAAGTTGGTGAACTCAGGCACTGAATTACTGACGCTCGACGATCTGTCGTTGATGCAACTGGATCTGAGAATTCCGGAACGTTATCTGTCGATGTTGTCGATAGGCATGCCTGTGACAGCAACATCCAGCGCTTGGGGCAAACAAGTGTTCACTGGCAAGGTGGTGGGCATTGACTCACGGATTAATGCTGAAACGTTGAACCTACGCGTGCGCATTCAATTTGAAAATCCAGAAAATCAGTTGAAACCAGGGATGTTACTCAATACTGCCTTAGCGTTCCCGGCGATTGAAGCGCCGATCATTCCGGTGCAGGCATTAGAGTATTCCGGGACCAAACGTTACGTTTATGTCATCGGCAGCGACAACAAAGCGAAACGCACAGAAGTTCTGCTTGGCGCGCGAGTAGAGAACCAAGTGGTGATCGAGTCGGGTGTCAACATCGGCGATAAAATCGTCGTGCAAGGTATCGTGAACATGCGTGATGGTGTGTTAGTCAAAGAAATTGGCGGCGCAGCAGCAGGGCAAAAGACCGTAGCGAAGAAGGATGAGCAATAATGTTACTCTCTGATGTTTCGGTGAAAAGGCCAGTTGCTGCGCTGGTATTGAGTTTGTTGCTGTGTGTGTTTGGTTTTGTCTCGTTCAGCAAATTGGCGGTGCGCGAGATGCCGGACATCGAAAGCCCGGTTGTCTCCATTAGTACGCGTTACGATGGGGCGTCGGCGACGATCATCGAAAGCCAGATCACCTCAGTGCTTGAAGATCAACTCTCAGGCATCAGTGGTATTGATGAGATTTCGTCGACCACGCGTAACAGCATGTCTCGTATCACCATTACCTTTGAACTGGGTTATGACCTCAATACTGGGGTGAGTGATGTTCGTGATGCGGTTGCGCGTGCGCAGCGTTCGCTACCCGAGGAAGCCGACGATCCTATCGTGTTTAAAAACAACGGTAGCGGTGAGGCATCCGTTTACATAAATCTCAGTTCGTCAGAGATGGATCGTACTCAGCTCACCGATTACATCGAGCGTGTACTCATGGATCGCTTTAGTCTTATCACCGGAGTGAGTTCCGTTGATATCTCGGGTGGCTTGTACAAAGTTATGTACGTGAAGCTAAGTCCTGAGCTGATGGCCGGACGAGGTGTGACTGCCACGGACATTACCGCCGCGCTACGCAGCGAGAACCTTGAAAGCCCGGGGGGCGAAGTGCGTAACGATCAAACGGTGATGTCTGTTCGTACCGCGCGCAGCTATAACTCAGTAGAAGACTTCCAATATCTGGTGGTCAAGCGTGCCAGTGACAACACGCCGATTTATCTCAAAGACGTGGCGGATGTCTTTATCGGTGCTGAGAATGAGAACTCGACGTTTAAAAGTGACGGGGTAGTCAACGTCAGCATGGGGATTGTCCCTCAGTCGGACGCCAACCCGCTTGAGGTGGCAAAAAGAGTACATGAAGAAGTCGATAAAGTGCAGAAGTTTTTGCCAGAAGGGACACGTCTCGCTATCGACTACGATTCAACCGTGTTTATTGAGCGCTCTATTTCTGAAGTTTATAGCACCTTGTTCATCACTGGCGGGCTCGTGATTCTCGTGCTGTATATCTTCATCGGTCAAGCTCGCGCGACTTTGATCCCTGCGGTGACCGTGCCTGTGTCGCTGATTTCCTCGTTTATTGCCGCGTACTACTTTGGTTTCTCGATTAACCTCATCACCTTAATGGCCTTGATCCTCTCTATCGGTTTGGTGGTCGACGATGCGATTGTTGTGGTTGAGAACATTTTCCATCATATCGAGAAAGGTGAATCACCTCTGCTTGCGGCCTATAAAGGCACGCGAGAGGTGGGTTTTGCGGTTATTGCCACCACCTTAGTGTTGGTGATGGTGTTTTTACCGATCTCCTTCATGGATGGCATGGTGGGCCTGCTCTTTACCGAGTTTTCGGTGTTGCTGGCGATGTCCGTGATTTTTTCATCATTGATTGCGCTGACGCTCACCCCCGTCTTAGGCAGCAAAATTCTCAAAGCCAATGTTAAGAAAAACCGCTTCAATGACGTCGTGGACGTGTTGTTCGGCAAGTTAGAGTCCGGTTATCGCGCGTTGCTAAAGCGAGCCCTCGCATGGCGATGGCTTGCGCCCGTGATCATCCTTGCTTGTATGGGCGGCAGCTACGCGCTAATGAATCAAGTGCCAGCACAATTAACACCACAAGAAGACCGAGGGGTCATTTTTGCCTTTGTCCGTGGCGCCGATGCCACCAGTTACAACCGCATGTCTGCCAATATGGACTTAGTGGAAGAGCGTTTAATGCCGCTGTTAGGGCAAGGGTTCCTCAAATCATTCAGCATCCAGTCGCCGGCGTTTGGGGGCCAAGCGGGTGACCAAACCGGATTCGTTATTATGATCTTGGATGATTGGAATGAACGTTCAGTGACAGCGCAACAAGCCTTAGGCGAAGTGCGTAAGGCGCTGGCGGGCATTCCTGATGTCCGTGTATTCCCGTTTATGCCCGGATTCCGTGGTGGTTCGAGCGAGCCTGTGCAGTTTGTGCTTGGCGGTTCGGATTACAACGAACTGCGCGATTGGGCCGAGGTGTTGAAGAACAAAGCGGAAGAATCCCCAATGATGGAAGGGGCGGAGATCAACTATTCTGAGAAAACGCCGGAACTGGTGGTGTCGGTGGACAAACGTCGTGCCGCAGAACTGGGCATCAGCATCAAAGAGATTTCCGATACCTTAGAAATCATGTTGGGTGGGCGTAAAGAAACCACCTTCGTGGAACGTGGTGAAGAGTACGATGTTTATCTTCGTGGTGATGAAAATCGCTTTAATAACGCAGCAGATCTGAGCCAAATCTATCTACGAACAAAAAGTGGCGATCTGGTTACCTTAGATACAGTGACCAACGTTGAAGAAATTGCGTCGTCGATTCGCTTATCGCACTACAACAAGCAAAAGGCGATTACGATCACCGCCAACTTATCGGATGGTTACACGCTGGGTGATGCGTTGGATTTTCTTGATCAGCAAGCGATCGAGACGCTGCCGGGCGATATTACCATCAGCTACTCTGGTGAATCGAAGGACTTCAAAGAAAACCAGTCTAGCGTTGCCATTGTGTTTGCGTTGGCCTTGCTGGTGGCCTACCTCGTTCTTGCTGCGCAGTTTGAAAGCTTCATCAACCCTCTGGTGGTGATGTTTACCGTGCCGATGGGGGTGTTTGGGGGTTTCTTAGGCTTGCTCATCATGCAGCAAGGTATGAACATCTACAGTCAGATCGGCATGATCATGCTGATCGGTATGGTGACCAAAAACGGTATCTTGATTGTGGAGTTTGCTAACCAACTGCGTGACCGTGGCTTTGAGTTTGAACAAGCCATTATTGATGCCTCGGCACGACGGTTGCGCCCGATTTTAATGACCGCCTTCACGACCTTAGCGGGCGCGATTCCACTTATCCTGTCGGATGGGGCGGGCTACGAAAGCCGCGTGGCCGTTGGTACCGTTATTTTCTTCGGTATGGGTTTTGCCACCCTCGTCACTTTGTTCGTTATCCCTGCGATGTATCGTTTGATATCTCGATACACAGAAGCGCCAGGGCATGTGGAAGCGGAACTAAATCAAGCCCTCAGCCATGATACGAAAGGCCGAGTAAGCCACGGTTAAACCAATCCTAAAACCCAAAGAGCCGAGGAACAAAACCTCGGCTCTTTTATCTCGGCTGGTATAGAGTGCTACGATGCTAGAACTGCTTACCGATGGAGAGTTGGAAACCAGAATACTTATCGTAGAAATCGTCAAAGCCTGCGTCAGCAAAGCTATAGACATATTCGGCTTTCAGCCAGAAATTTTGCCCCATATCCCAGCCTAATCCACCCCCGACGTTGAAAATCATTCCCGCTTCTTCAGAGATTTTCACTGCGTTGTTTGTCACGTCATACATGTTTGCTTGGGTGATCAAACCCGACAAGCGACCGAAAAGTGAAATCGGGGTATCCCCTAAGTTGCCCGTGGAGAGCAGAGCGGAAACGCCCGCTTGATAATAGTCTAGGTTAAGGCTGGTTCCTGCCGTGCTGTTAGTGACTTCATTTTGCGTGTAGCGAAACAGGCCTTCCACAGCAACATGTTCATTGAAGTTTTTACCAAAGCCGATCGTAAAGTTTGGGGTGGAAAGCTCGCTGCCACTGTTGTCGCCGTAAGCAGAAACGTCAAAAGCGATGGTGCCTGCACCAAGGTAAAAGTAGTTCGGCAACTCGCCCATTTTCTCCGCGAAAACCGGTTGGGAAAGTAATAATGTTGAACACGCCAGCATAATTTTTTTCATAATTGTTCGCCACCTAAGAGTGTTTCAATAAGATGCATAAGAGAGTGTTGGCTGAGATAGTACACAATTCCTCGGCGAAGAGCTTGGTTTTATTAGTGGATTTTGTACTATGCTGGTCATCCGCCCGTGATTAAGACGGAAAAATGAGAATAAAGGAAAGTAAAGTGACACAGTTTAAATACCAAGAGTTGACTCAAGAGCAGCAAGACAAACTCGATGCTGCTGCATTTCGCCGTTTGCTGGCTCACCTTGATGCCAACAAAGAGGTGCAAAATATTGATTTGATGATTTTGGCTGGCTTTTGTCGTAACTGCTTTAGCAAATGGTATAAAGCCGAAGCGGATGTTTTAGGGCTAGATCTTGATTTAGATGATGCTCGTGAGCGTGTTTACGGCATGACTTATGACGAGTGGAAAACCAATCATCAACCTGAAGCCACGCCAGAGCAATTGGCGGCTTTTGAGGCAAAACAGAACAAGTGAGGCAGTTTTGTGTTCTATGTAATTATTTCGGTTTAAGTTGTAAAGGCTAAAGAAAAACCATTTTGGTGCGAGAGCACTTAAAGCCTTTGATTATTAGATTGTCAAATCGATAAAACAGTATTTAAACCTGATAAATAACCAAGGTGATCGTTGAAATAGTCTTGAATGTAAAAATTAACGAGCGTCTTGGTTATTAACAAGTTTATCGTGGCTTGTTATTTTTAATAGTAGTAATTTGCCAATATAAAGGACACAAAGACTAGCACTAAAGAGTACTTCCTATATCTTCTATTAAAAGAAGAAAAAAAACCAAGTGCGCATGCTAAAGATATTAGTAAACTACCTATTTTATCAACGATATAATCATTGTTATACCCCATAAAGACTGTTAAGTGAAAAACAGAATTTATCAGACAAAAAAATCTAAACAAAAACCACATATTGTTCATAAATAATAACCAGAAAAGATAGCAGTGAAATAAGAAATGACCAGTTAATGATGAGTCGCAACCTTTCCCTAATCAAAATCCCTTGTTCATTCAAAAACTCTTTTTTACTAAACAGCAATGTGAAGTCTCTAGGTCCTACTTTGCCATTGTCAGCTCTAAACCTTCTTAAAATAAGTGGGGAAAGAAAAAATGCCACTCCACAAGCAAAAAAAGTTATCGGCAATATAAATCGAAAAACGTCAAGAATATTCAATTTATTAGTTATCCTATATTATGAGATAGATTTGATATGTGAGTTTTTTACTTTCTAAAATAGAAGTGTTTAACTATAAATATGAATAATCTACTACACATTAGAAATTCTGTCACATCCACTCCTTTTATAAAATAATCTATATCTTATAAGCACAGCAATACTTAACCTTCTAGTAAATCTAAAAGATACTCTAAATCTGAAATAAACAACTCATCATCTTCATTTAAATGTTTCTTATTTTTACGTAAATAATATGCATCTTCCACAATGTTCTTACATTTTAAAATTGTTTCATAATCTATAAATCCATTTATATTCTCTATTGCATCCAAAGCATTATTTCTTGACTCTAATGTATCAGTTACTACATAGTGAGTCAGCTCATACAAGTATTCTTTAGCATTAAACTTTGAAATGGCGTAGAGAACTGTTCCTCTTCTTCTATAATTCTCCTCTGACCTTATACAGGCAAAAAGACACTCTAGAAAACTATCATCACCAATATCCCTCACTATCAAAGCCATGTTGTTTTTTACAAGATTCGAGCTAATTAAAAATATATTTTCCTTAATAAATATCCCTATTTCATTTATATCAACACACTCCAATTCATCTAGTTTTTTTCAGATCTATATAACGAGCTTCTTCACTACATAAACTTCTCTTAAAATTTGAAACTAAACTCATAACAATTAAATCTTGGCCTTAGCATTAAGAGATACAACCTACTCGACATTTAAGCTAAAGAATGAAAATATTAAGTGCAAACATAAAACTAAAAATTGTAGTGATCTTTTAGTTAAAAATAATACCAACTTCGGCCAGGATTGTGCATATATGAGCGCGCAAGTAATAATTTACTTTGATCATCATCTACGATATCCATAGCCAATTCTCTTTCTTTCGATAGTATATCTAATGACAACAATGACGAACTAGACACTAAAACAAAAATTATATAATTAACAATCTTTAAAGTAAATATCTTCATTTTATAATAACAAGTAAATACATGAATATTCATGCGTCCAACATTGACTCTTTATTTACCCTGACTATATCTATTACTCAAACGGGTATAGATCCACATCTAAACTAGCACCAATGTTACTGATCCAATTAATATATTTTCTTTCAAAGGTTAATGGCGGTGCATCTTCGCTGTAAATCGAAAGTGACACTTGAATATACACGTCCCCTCTATCAGACAACAATCTAATCGAATGTTCTTTATCTACAGTTCTCATGAATAAGCTTTCAAGGTGATCTTCAATTGTTGAAGAAGAATCGACTTCGGACTTTATTGTACAGCCATTGTCTTTCTCAACTATTGAACCTAATTTCCTTCTATCACCAACATCCCATAGCTCATCAAAGCTCATTCCAACCTGCCCTGAAATGTCTTTAGAAGAAACACTCTCACTCATAATACTTAATCTTGCATAAACTCTCATATTTTCCTCACAAGTTGTAAATATTTAAATCTTAACTCGCGTGGTTCTATTCCTTGGTCTTTTAGTTTATCAATTTCATCTTTAGAAAATTCCTATCATTGTAAGTCGTTATCGTGTGAAAGTATAATAGTGTTATATATCAATATATAGGCATATTTATAATGTAAAAGAAGAGATTTTAGCTTGTTATTTTTAATAGTAGTAATTTGCCAATATAAAGGACACAAAGACTAGCGCTAAAGAGTACTTCCTATATCTTCTATTAAAAGAAGAAAAAAAACAAGTGCGCATACTAAATATATTAGTAAACTACCTATTTTATCAACGATATAATCATTCTTATACCCCATAAAGACTGTTAAGTGAAAAACAGAATTGATCAGACAAAAAAATCTAAACAAAAACCACATATTGTTCATAAATAATAACCCCAAAAGACAGCAGTGAAATAAGAAATGACCAGTTAATGATGAGTCGCAACCTTTCCCTAATCAAAATCCCTTGTTCATTCAAAAACTCTTTTTTACTAAACAGCAATGTGAAATCTCTAGGTCCTACTTTGCCATTGTCAGTTCTAAACCTGCTTAAAATAAGTGGGGAAAGAAAAAATGCCACTCCACAAGCAACAAAAGTTATCGGCAATATAAAGTGAAAAACGTTAAGAATATTCAATTTATTATTAATCCTATATTAGGAGATATATTTTGCATGTGTGTTTTTTACTTTCTAAAATAGAAAAATTTAACTATAAATATGAATAATCCACTACATATTCGAAATTCTGTCACATCCACTCCTTTTATAAAAGAATCTATATCTTATAAGCACAACAATACTTAATCTTCTAGTAAATCTAAAAGATACTCTAAATCTGAAATAAACAAATCATCATCTTCATTTAAATTTTTCTTATTTTTTCGTAAATAATATGCATCTTCCACAATGTTCTTACATTTTAATATTGTTTCATAATCTATAAATCCATTTATATTCTCTATTGCATCCAAGGCATTATTTCTTGACTCTAATGTATCAGTTACTACATAGTGAGTCAGCTCATACAAATATTCTTTAGCATTAAACTTTGAAATGGCGTAGAGAACTGTTCCTCTTCTTCTATAATTATCCTCTGACCTTATACAGGCAAAGAGACACTCTAGAAAACTATCATCACCAATATCCCTCACTATCAAAGCCATGTTGTTTTTTACAAGATGTGAGCTAATTAAAATTATATTTTCCTTAATAAATGTCCCTATTTCATTTCTATCAACACACTCCAATTCATCTAGTTTTTTTTTCAGATCTATATAACGAGCTTCTTCACTACATAAACTTCTCTTAAAATTTGAAACTAAACTCATAACAATACAACCTAGTAATTAGTATCCACGCGGTTTTCCTAAACCTTTCCAGATATCATACAACTCTTCAACATTGGCTCTTGACTCTAAGTCAAATCCGTCATTAAAATCTTTTTTACCTTCTTTCTCAAACCATTTTTGAAAATCTCGATCTTTATTGCCATACCAATTATCACGCTGTTTCTTTTTTCCGCCTCTAAATTCTTTACCTTTTTTACCTCTGTTTCCACCAGCGCTTCCCCAACACCCATCATCATCGTGATCACTGTTTTTCCAATTTTCGCTATTTTGCCAACTCGGCCAATCAGGTAAGTTAGGTATTTCACAACCGCCAAGAGCCCTGCATACCGCGTAACTAACCGGGATAGCAACTGCAGGGTGGAACATCACTACTGCGAATCTCCCATCCGGATCCACATACCCCAGCGGGTCGCCATTTACATACGCATAAAGGTTTATCCCGCCTTGCTCTTGCAATGGATCGCGATTAAGCCAGCGGCCCAAGTTGGGCATATAGAAGCGATAACCAAAGTAAACCAACCCACTGGTAAAATCGCTGCGTTTGGTCGACATGCCAAACGGCTGTAGAACGAAGTCATCGCCACTTACTTGCCCGTAAGGTGAATAACCTCGCTGACTGAGTCTTTCTCCGGCCTGGTCAAACACACCATAGACATGACCAAGATGGTTAGTCATATAATAGATGTTTTGCTTACTCTGCTGCCGCATTAACAAGCCAGCGACACCGCCTTTTCTATCTGGTCTCCATATATTGTTTGCTAATACGTTGTTCTCGCTGTCGCGCTCTTGAAGCTCTATAAGACCTAGGCGAACAAAGCGTTTCTCTTCGACTTTAATATTATTTTCAAAGCGTTGATACACTCTTAGAAAATGATCGTGCCCATACTCAAACCGTTCCTCAACCTGAGTGCTATTTTTCTCAAAACGAATCGCGGTTAGTCTGTTTTCAGCGTCATAATCTGCTTCAAATGGAGTCTCGCCCGGCAGTAAGCCTCGAGTTAAGTTTCCGTCAGCATCATAAACAAAAGCCTTGCTGTCACCATTCCACGAGGAAATTTGGTTAAGCGAATTGTACGTAGCTTGTTTTTGTGGGCTCTCTAGAGGAAGTAACTCATTAGACTCTAGTTGGGTGAGCTTACCCGCCACGTCAAAACCAAAAGTAAACTCGCCAACTTTATTTTCGCTTTTTTGATATTCCAATTTGGAGAGATCGCCAATGTCGTCAAAGCTTAATACCTGTTCAATACCGTTGGGGTATTTCAAGCGACTGGCTACATTTTGAGGTGTATCATCGTAAGTGATTTCAAAGACTTGTTCTAACGCTGAAATGCTGGTTAGACGCCCGAAGGCATCGTATTGGTACTTACCAAAGTTAAGTCCATTTAACGTTAATGCTGAAAAACGATTAAGCTTGTCAAACTCAAGCTCAATGTTATCGTCCTGCCATGGGCCATCGATACGCTTAAGTTGGCCATCTGCGTAATAGTGATAACGCGTCGTACCTTGAGCATCAGACACAGAGCTAAATCGGCCTAGTGTATCGTATTGGTAGGAAACCTCTGGCGTTGCGTCACTGTAGCTGACGCGGGTTAGCTGATTTTTATCGTTGTATTGAAACGACTTGGTGATACCACGGGCGTTGGTTGTAGTGTGAATGTAACCTTGCTGATAGTCGTGTTTAATTTCACTGCCGTCGGCATAGTGTTTGGTGGTCAGTTGTCCAACCGAATTGTATTCAAATTCTGTTTTGTTTTGGTTCGCGTCGATTAGAGCCGTAGTGCGTCCTGACGCATTTCGCTCTATGCGTGTAACACCCAACATAGGATCAACGATGGCGACCAATTGCTTGGCTGAATTATATTGATATTGGTAGGTTCGACCTCCCGGAAGGGTTTCGCTCTCTAAAAGGCGAGGGCAACTTCCATAAACCACCTCGGTCTCACGATTTCCCTCTCTGCTGACATGAGTGAGTTGGTTAATTCGGTCATAACGATACTGTGTGGCTTTGCCATGTATATCCGTAGCTTGTGTTACTCGTCCTAGCTCATCATATTGATATGAAGCCAGAGCCTTACCTTGGCTAACAATCGATTCGAGTCTTCCGGATGCATAATGAAAGTCGACGACATTATCATCAGCAGATATTACTTGTAATAACTGTCCGTTTTTGTTGTATTTATAGCTAGTTTTCGCCCCGTTTAAATCAGTGGTACCAATTAGTAGGTTGTTTTTACTGTACTCATAGTGTTGTTCACCAGCAGGCGTAACGGCTTTAATTAAGTTTTGACGATCGTCGTAAACGTAGATCGTGCTGTTGTTGAGCGTATCAGTAAACTCCACCACTTTACCGAACGAGTTATTGCGATACTTTACTGAATTACCATCTGAGTAAATCGTTTTGGATAGGTTGCGATTTTTGTCGTATTCGAATCGAGTCCATGTACCATCAGGGTTTGTGATCTGTTGAACACGAGAGTAGCCTTTGGAGTATCGTTGATAATCGTAGACGGTTTTGGGGACATCAGCCTGACCGTTGTTGACGTTAACATCCACATAATCAACGTAGTGCTCTGGCGAGATATACCATGCCTTACCCGTTTGAGAGTTATAAAAATATTCCTCTTTATAGCCTAATGGGTTAACGACCGTCATTCGGCTGCTCATCCCCATCGGATCACCAAATGCTGGATACTCATCAATTCGAGTCGAGTCTGGGTCTCCGAGTTCAACAATGAACTTTGTTGTTCCCTTAGCATCTGTTAACGACGAGATAATCCCCATATCATCATAGGTAATCTGTGCCGAATACCCTTGCATGTCTTCAAGCGAGACTAATTCGCCTTTCTGGTTATAATCGAAATGAGCTTGATAGCCTGTTGAACCTGTGACTGAGACAATTTGTTTGGCCTGGTTGTAACTAAAAGTGAGAGACTGTTCTAGTGCGTTGGTCACTTTCAGTAACTGGTTGTCTTGGTAGGTAAATTTAAGCGCGTTACCACTTTGATCGACCGCAGAGCTTAATCGGTAGTCGCCACTTTCCACTTGAGTGAAAGTTTTGTAGCTACCATCAACATAAGTCGCTTTGATCACGCCTTCTTCCACACTCAAGCGTGGTAGCAGTGTCGCTTCTCCAGAAAGAAGTGACTGCGAGTTCAAAATATAGTTGGTACCGACTTGCTGGTATTCATCCACACGTCCGGTACCTGATACTAGCACTAACGAACTGGAATCTTTTGGTTTGGAAACGTAGTCAGCGTAATTGTGTGTCCAACGAGATCCTACCGAGCTTTGTTTGTTCTCTTTACCTAATGCGTTGTAGGTAAGTGTAAACTCAATACTTGGTCCATAGGCTGAATCTATCCATATTGGCGTATCTTGAACAACAATATTGAGGTTATTGAAATCAAAGTGCCAAATAGGAGCGCCTCGGGAAGAGTTGCAGTCTCCATCTCGGGAGCCATCGCCTTGTCCTCCTGTTTGATAAGAGCCATTGGGCCCTAAGGGACCTGTTGGTGGTTCAACTGCTGGCGAACACGATTGTAGTAACGCGAGTAAAACTAAGGCCAGCGCGACAAAAATAGCCAAAAGCATCTTATTTTCCTTATTGTTCTAATTGTTTTTCTACGACAAGATCTTCTGCCGAAAGTAACGCATCAAATTTATTGGTGGCGCGATTCATAATCATGGAGCCTAACCGAGACTCAAAGTCATAATAGGCTTGCAGCCCATGCTCATCGCCATTCGGGGCCTTAGTTTGATAATTGGATAGTTCTTCATCGCTCAAGGCGCGGTTCCAAAACTGCACGTTATCGATGAGCGCGTTCACAGTCGAAGTACCTCCTAAACTCAAGGGCAGTGAACTTTTGCCTTTAAAGCGAATATTCGAAAGCGTGCCTATTTGCTCTCCATCAATATAGGCTTGAGCGTTAGGGTGTTGATATCTCAGTGTAAAGTGGTACCACTGACCGGTATTTATTGTGACCTTCCTATACGCCCTTTCATCACCAACGCCATATGAGAAGTCGCCATCCTTGTCTAAGCCAATGTAAAAGCGATGGTTGTTATTATCATCCGCTCCTAGACGTTGGTTTAATCCCTTAAGCTGGTGATAATTGATGTCAAACATGAGTGTTTTGTCGGTTGCATCTGGATATAACCCAGTGATCAGTCGGCTATCGGCTTGACCCATTAGGTTTAGCATACCGTTAGATAGAGCAACGACTTGCTCTCCGTGCGATAACTTATGCTGCTGATACCAGTGGATAAATGAATACCAATTTGTGATGCCATCACCGTTGCTGTCTTTGTCACCATCACCAACATGCATGTTACTGCCTTCCAACATTTCAAAACCGTCTAGCATGCCATCACCATCAACATCGGCGTTGCATGCAGAGTTCAACTGCTCTAATTCTTGACGATCGGACAAACCATCTTGGTCGGTATCACTTTGGTTCGCATCAATACACAGCTGTGCTTCAACGTAATCTGGAATCGTATCGCGATCCGTGTCGTTGACTTGATGAGTCTCAATCTCAATGTCATCGACTAATTTGAGATCAAACTGGCCGTTCGCGAGATTTTTTACCCATTTGCCTTTTACAGACGAGAAGTCATAAGAGGCCACTAAACCTTCAAGATTCTCTGTAGGAGGTAGAGCCATAGAACGATATAGTTCTCTCTCAGAGAGCGCACGATCCCATATCTGCACATTGTCAATCAGCCCTGTGAAAAAATCAGAAGCCACTGATGCATTATTCAAAGCGCCTAGCCAGAGTGCGTGGTTAAATGGTTCGCTAATCTTGGCATAACTGCGTGACGCCTTTTCTATGAGCTGCCCATTGAGGTAAAATTTGACATATTCATCCTCAACCACCATTGCTATGTGATTCCAGCTATCAATTGAATACTGCGCAGGTTTAAACGAATAGCCTTTCCATCCAGATCCCCCCAACGCAAACTTCTTCTGAGCATACTGAACGCCAGCATAATAGTGCTGGGTGTTCGCATTACTGACACCAGATAACTGCGAATCCAAACTGTCAGATTTAAACCAGTACATAAAGGTTGAACGGTTATTTTTTGGGAAGTAGGGGGTAATCGCATAACCTTGACTAAGTGATAGAGCACCAAACTCGACGGTGGTTTCAGGTATATGCATGGTTTGCTGTTTGCGATACTCGTCCCAGTTAGAGATACCGTTACCATTGCTGTCAAAGTTGGCGTCTGCAATCAAACCATCACTGCCGTGAGTTCGTTCAAAATCGTCTGGTAGACCATCATTATCACTGTCAGGATCGCAAGGGTTGGTTATAAGAATAAACGGTTTACCCACTGAAAGTTCATCGCCATCACTAATACCATCTCCATCACTGTCGGCTGTTAAACCATCGGTACAAAATGCAAGCTCTAACCGATCAATTAAGCCATCGCCATCACTGTCATCATCTGTTGGTTCTGCCACCAAATGAGCGCCATTGACTAACAGAAGATCGTACTCACCCGTAGCCATATTCATCACCCAATCCCCTTTGGATTGGGTAAAATCGTACCATGCGCTTAGTCCCGAATTCTTCGGTGTTGGAGCGGTAAACATATATTGATAGATTTCCGCTGGCGCGAGTGCCCGCGTCCATATACCAACGTTGTCAATCAGCCCCTCCATATGCTCTTTGGCTACTCCATTATCGTTCACTGCTCCGATATAAGTCGCCCAAAGGTTGGGCAGATCTGCTCTGTATGGGCTTTTCTCGTCGACCATCATCCCATTGATGTAAAGTTGAGTCGGAGCTTCACTGGATAACACTAGGGCTAAGTGAACCCACCCATTTGGAGAAAGGTTACTAGGCTTAAAGCGAGTTGTGTATTTGTCACCATAAATAATATTACTAGACGCAAAGCCTAATTCGTGAGAACCCATATTCCCCAATCGCTGCCAACTTCTTTCCTGATATGGCGTCCAGAACATTAAGGTCATATCGTGCGATGCAGAAAAATGATTAGTAATTGCATACCCTTTGTTTTGCGTAAGCTGCAAGGCGCGTTTAGCTTCCACATGTGATTCTTGAGGCAACTTATTGACGTGGTTGTGGGCATAAACTTGCCAATTGTTTAACTGGCTTGTCGAGTTTGCTTTACTTCCTGCATCCGCAAATAGAGGGTTGCTGTAATGCTCAAGTTCAAAGCTGTCCGGTACATTATCCCTGTCGGTGTCCGCTAAACAAGGATCGGTAATCACTGAGTAGTTAGAGTTTACCCCATATTCTTGGCCATCTAGCAAACCATCGCCATCTGTGTCAGATACCGTCTCATCTAAACAACTCGCCACTTCTAGCTTGTCGTCCAACCCATCCTTATCTAAGTCAACAACTGGGCTCTCTGCCGAAATCTTGGCCCCATTAACTAGTTTTAGATCATAAAGGTTCGTTACTTCATTTTTAACCCAACCATTCTTTATGTGGTTAAAACGGTACAACCATTCCATGGCGTTATCTGATGCAGGGTTTGGTGGCGTGATCATAAAACGGCGGATTTCTTCGCGTGTGAGTTCACGCCGCCACTTCATAACATTATCTATTTGGCCATTCATGTGCTGGCTAGCCAGCCCTTCAACGTTTGCTGCCCCTAAGAAAAATGGATAGCCGATCGCTTTTAGAGTAGCTTTACTGTCCTTGGCACGTTGGCCATTGACATATAGCGTTGTTTGCTTTTGACTGAGTGTCAGCGCCAGATGATTCCACTGATTATTGACTAAATCGTGGTCATAAGCGTGTTCACCATACTTCTCGACCCTATACATAGCACCGTATATACTTTGGCCTAACGCTAGTGATGAGCTACTGTTCACATCCGTCACGCCTGAAAGTGATTGATTATAAACAGAGATTTCTTCATTTGGTTTATACCAAAACATAATAGTAATAGGGCCCGTTGTCGGGTAATAGCCCGAAATGGCATACCCCTTTGTGTCTTCGACGTCTAGAACACCAGGCATTGCCTGCTCGCTCGCCGATTTGAACGCATTGCTATTGTTAAGGTGTTCTACATAGCGCTGCCAGTGTGTCTGCTGCTCATTTGAATCAACAATATGACCGTCGGCTAACGTCGGATTCATATTATTGTCAACTTCAAAAGCGTCATCGATACCATCATTGTCGGTATCTGAAGAACACGGATCCGTCGTTACTTTTTTCCCATTGATCACAAAACCGACATTGATTTCTTGTCCATCGCTCAAGCCATCACCATCGCTATCAACGTTTTGAGGATCGGTGCAATAAGTCGCTTCGAACTCATCGCTTAATCCATCTCTATCACTGTCGTTGGATTGAGCCGATTCAACAATATGTGCACCCTTGACTAGCTTGAGATCATAGTTGCCAGTTACTGCATTTCTTACCCAGTTCCCTAAGTACTGAGAAAAGTCATACCAAGCCACAAGATCTTGATCATTAACATCGGGGCTTTTACGCATGTAATTGATGATATCCCCTTGCGTTAGTGGCCTATTCCAGACTTGAATATCATCAATTTGACCACTTTGGTGGTGTGTTTCTTTTCCTAAGTAGTTAACCGCGCCAAACCACATGGAGTAGACAGAACTCATGTCGTTACGACCATATAGGTTGAGATCAATCACTTCCTCTAACTGACCATTAACATAAAGTTTTTTCGTGTTTTTTGAGATAACGAGAGCGAAATGATTCCACTCATTGTTCTCAATGGCACCTTCAGCATTTAGTCCCTGAGCCCAAGACCGCGCAAACGGTTTATTGGCTGTGTCTATACCGATGAAATGACCACTATATTCGGTGTACTGCACACCACTAAATTGTGTTAAACCTGATTTATCCGATTTAAACCAATACATAAAAGTCACTTGTTCGCTTAACTTTTCAGGGAGAATGTCCGAGATGGCATAGCCTAGGTTACCCGACAGATTAAGCTCGCCAGCCAAGCTTTGAGCTTTATTTCCCAGTGCCAATAGTCGTTCAACACTTTGCTTCGCATAGAATTGCCAGTTAGTGGTATCACGGCCTGATTCAAGGTGGTTGAGGTCATGGCTGGTTGGGTCCATGCTATTCTCTAGCTCAAACTTATCATCGATACCGTCGTTGTCGGTATCTGCCGAACAAGGATCGGTTGATTTTAAAGTGATACTAGGAACTAACTCCTGTTTATCTGGAATGCCATCTCCATCACTATCCCGTTTGTTAGGGTCAAGACACAATCCTGCTTCAAAAGCATCCGAAAGGCCATCGCCATCGCTGTCTTGATCTGGTTCGGCAGGCTGTAAACGGCTTTTATCTGTCAGCTTGAGGTCAAATTTCTCAGTGGCTTTGTTGTATACCCATTCGCCACGGGACTTAGAAAAGTCGTAGTAAGCAACTAAACCCGGTTTTTTATCTTTTGGGGGCTCCGTCATGTAGCGGCGCACTTGATGCTGTGCTAACGAATGATTCCAAATTTGAACATTGTCGATGGTTCCATTCATATGATGTTCGGGAGAGCTATCTCTATTTTGCGCCCCTATCCAAAACGCAAGAGCCTCTTTTGGGGTATACCAAAGTCTCCATTTGGTTTCGTAAGCTAACTCTCCATTTAAATAGACGCAGAGTTGGCTAGATTTTTCATTCCAAGTAAGAGCAAAATGTTGCCACTCATTAGTGAGGATACTTTTACTGTGATCGCTGACTCCTAAGACATTAAACAATCCCTTTACCCTGGAATCTCTACTTATCCCAAGAGTGAGCTTATGTAAGCCAGATTCTGAAAAACCTGAATATTGCTCTGACAATGTTTTAGGTTTAAACCAATACATTAAAGAGAAGTCTCCCCCCTTATTTGTATAACCCGTGATGGCATAAGCCTTACTGTCCGTTACATCAAAGTGTCGGTCTTGCTCGACAACATCGAGATTGCTGTCAGCACTTTCATGATACAAAACGTAGCCATGCCAATATGTTTCGCCTGTTGCTGGGTCAAGCGCAAGAGCGTCATTGAGTACAGGGTTCATACCAAGCTGATATTCATAGCTGTCAGGTACCCCATCATTATCACTATCCATTTGACAGGCGTTGGATACCACATTTAACCGAGAGTCGAGACCGAACTCTTCTCCGTCGGATACTCCGTCCCCATCACTATCAGAGTTGCTGCTGTCGCTGCACAACGCAAGTTCAAAGGTATCGGGAATACCATCACCGTCTGTATCTAGATAGTCATCCTCTTTTGATAGCTTCGCACCAGCCGCGAGTTTCAAATCAAACTTGCTCGTCACTCGATTTTGAACCCACTCACCACGGCTTTGATTAAAATCGTAATAGGCAACCAAATGGCTACTAGTGATGGTGTCGAGGCTAAACATACTTCTAGCGACATCTTGATGAGATAAGGCAACATTCCAAACACTGAGGTTGTCGATGACACCTTCGATACTCTCAGGCTGCCAAGCTCGTTTATGATGACGAGAACCAAACCATAGCGCATACTGGCTTGCTTTTTTAAAGTTCACTCCAACAGCTGTGTGTTTCAGTTGACCATTAATGTATAGATGAGCAGTACCATTGGCATAACTCATCGCCACATGAGTCCAATGCTCGTCTTCGATTTTTTCTCCTTTCAACGTCCTGTACTCATCACCAACGCCATAGGTCACTTGGTTATTTTCATCAATTCCTACATAAAATCGTCGGTCACTATCATCATGGCTACCCATGGTTTGCTTGGCATCACTTTGGGAATGCTTAATCCAATAGGTTAGACTTAATGCTTCTCCATTCGGAGCAAAACCTGAAATTGCGTAGCCATCGTTATTACGTATATCCAGTACCCTTGGGTTTGAAACGATTTCGACTTGTTTCTGCTGATGTTTTTCTGCTATCCAATTGACATAGCGAGCCCAACTGTCTCCGCGATAGCTGTCGACAACCATAGGATCGCTCCCTACTTTGACTTCATAAGCATCTTCGATTCCGTCGAAATCACTGTCTTGAAGGCAAGGGAAAGAGCTTGTTATGGCTGATTCACCAAAACGTATTTCTTGACTATCCGTTAAGCCGTCGTTATCGGTATCGGAATCCAGAGCAGATGTACATAGTTTTTCTTCAATGTGATCGGGAAGTTGATCGCTATCGCTATCTAATGCTGAGAAAATATAAAGGGGACTACTTGAACTCATCCCTTTGCCATCATTGGCAACTACTTTCCAATATCTAGGTTGAATGTCAGAAACCGATGCGAAATCTGCATAGACAGACGCACTTCGAATTCCTGTTTTTAGTTGATGTAATTGTTCCGGGGCCTTACCCAGCCAAATATCGTAGGATTGCGCGCCATCAACAGGCTGCCATTGTAATTTGATTTCTTGAGAAAGATTAAGTTTGGCGTTGTTTACGGGCTCAACGATTACAACCGCTTCTAGTGGAGAGGTGAAGCCTCGTTGGGAGATGCTGATGCGATTCCCTAAAGCATCCAAAGAATGGTAGCGGTCCTGATCCCCATGTTGTTCACTGACTAACTGACCGCGGAGGTTATATTGATAGGATACTTGATTCGCTTTTGTATTAGGACAAGAGAGAAGGAAAAAAAGTATACACAGCTTTTTTAAGATGTTGAGTAGGGACACTGGCATCACTTAGTCATAGGGTAAGTTACCTGTATCTTATGCATCAATATTAATTAATTGAAATTAATTGATTTTATGTTTAGATAATCACGGCTTATGTCAGTTTCTTATATCGCTGAAACTACGTTTGGATTTAACTATGATTCCTTATCTCACACTTTTTTACAGAACTCTTCCTAGAGGCTAAATGTTCTCTAATGAGACTTAGAGCGACGCATCTTAGGTAAGTGATTACAGGATCCTGCTTATTGTAAAAATCTTATGCCTAAAAAATTTATACAAATGACGTTAATAAATAAAAAGTAAGGCTCTATTCCGATCACTCCGGTGGTTGTTATCTGGGTGTCAGTTGTGTTGTTTATATAAGCACGACTATCGCACTGCCTAAAACAAAATGCCCACGGAATCACGTGGGCATTTTTATCGCCAGTTGTTGAATTCTCTGCGTTACGCAGGGCAGCAGATGGGCGCAACGCAGCCATCGCGCTCAATGATTTCAAGCTGCTCTAAGTAGGGTTGAATGTCACCAATGTTGGTTTTTACCCACTCTTCATTAAAGTAGGTGTCTAAGTAGCGATCTCCGCTGTCACACAGTAGAGTCACGATAGAGCCACGCTCGCCACGCTGTTTCATTTCGCATGCCAATTGCAATACACCATACAGGTTTGTGCCCGTTGAGGCGCCAACTTTACGGCCAATCAGCTTAGATACCCAGTGGGTACACGCAACAGAAGCGGCATCAGGGATTTTTCGCATTTCATCCACAACGCCAGCAATAAAGCTTGGTTCAACACGTGGACGACCGATGCCCTCGATCTTACTGCCCGTATTACCAGTTATCGTGTTATCACCGTTTTGGAAGTAGTCAAAGAACACCGAGTTTTCTGGGTCAACCACGCACAGCTTGGTGTCCAGCTTTTGGTAACGGATAAAGCGACCGATGGTAGCCGAAGTGCCACCTGTGCCCGGGCTCATCACGATCCAGCTTGGTTCTGGGTGCTCTTCGAGCGTCATTTGGCTGAAGATAGAGTTCGCGATGTTGTTGTTGCCACGCCAGTCCGTTGCGCGCTCCGCGTACGTGAACTGATCCATATAGTGACCATTTAACTCTTTGGCTAAGCGGTGAGATTCTGCGTAAATTTGATCGGAGCGATCCACCAAATGGGCTTTACCGCCATAAAACTCAATTTGCTCGATTTTCTTTCTTGCGGTGCATTTCGGCATTACCGCGATAAAAGGCAAGCCCAGTAAGCGTGCGAAGTATGCCTCTGAAACGGCAGTACTGCCGGAAGATGATTCAATGACGGTGGTTTCCGGACCAATCCAGCCATTACAAATTGCGTAGAGAAACAACGAACGCGCTAAGCGGTGTTTTAACGAACCGGTTGGATGGGTGCTTTCGTCTTTGAGATAAATATCAATGCCTTCGAGAGACGGAAGATCAAGCTTAAATAAGTGGGTATCAGCAGAGCGTTGGAAGTCAGCTTCAATCTTGCGAATCGCGTTATTAATCCAGTTGTGGTCCGTACACATGGGAGC
The DNA here is from genome assembly GCF_028570825.1 of Vibrio sp. CCUG 15886. Lineage (NCBI taxonomy): Bacteria > Pseudomonadati > Pseudomonadota > Gammaproteobacteria > Vibrionales > Vibrionaceae > Vibrio > Vibrio sp. CCUG 15886. The sequence continues at coordinate 21,394 of NZ_JAQQBT010000009.1, forward strand.
CTCTCTTAATTCTTATTGACGGTAACAAAGTACCTACCTTTGCAGAGAAAAGCTTTGCTTTTTATGTGGTGATGTCTCTATATTGTAGAAAAATTTTCTATAATTGAGTGGATTGATAATTGTATGCTAGATAAAGTTGATCTAAAGCTACTTTCGCTATTGCAGCAGGATGGCACCTTGTCGCTGAGTGACTTGGCTGAGCAAGTGAATCTCACCACGACACCTTGCTGGAAGCGTCTGAAGCGTTTAGAAGATGAAGGCTTCATTGAAAAGAAAGTCGCTTTGCTGAATGCAGAGAAATTGGATCTCTCATTTATCGCATTTGTGCAAATTAAAACCTGTGATCACTCTTATGCGTGGTATGACCGTTTCGTTGCGACGGTAAACGATTTCCCGGAAGTGATGGAGTTCTATCGCATGGCGGGTGAGTACGACTACATGATGAAAGTGCTGGTTAAAGATATGAAAAACTTCGATACTTTTTATAAGAAGTTAGTCAATAGTGTTGAGGGGATATCCAACGTCACCTCGACATTTGCTATGGAACCACTCAAATACACCACCGCGCTACCACTTGGTCAATGATGGAAGAGATGCATAAGTTTCAATGGTAGATAAATTGGTGTTACCAATTGAATCTATCTGTATCAAAGATAAGAATTTCAAATGAACAATGTTCACAATATCAGCTTTCTCTAATTTTTTATAACAGTGTAAGCTAAAGGTGAATTTCTATAACTGTATGTTTTATATTGTTTATTTATGAGTTTGGTAACGCATTTTTTAGCAATGTGATTCATTCCTATTTGCATGTAAGAAATCGCGCAAAATCTGCCGATTTCTTTGCCTGATTTAATTTTCTGCCTTGTGATAAGGTCCGCGCCTGTTGAGTAAATATTCAGTTGAGGCGTAATAATGCGAATAGAACATGGGTTAATTTTATTGCTCACTGCCAATGTGTTGGTGGGGTGTGGCGGCGGAGGTGGCGGTAGTTCGGCCCCTGCGGTTGTGAAACCAAGCAAGCAATATCGTGCGCCTCTTGAATCTTTGGACCTTACCACCACCTATGTACAAAGTGGCGAGATTGTTCAACCGCAACTTTTCGAAGTGAAAGGTGATGTCGCGTTTGAGTTAATTGGTGACGAAAGTGCACAAGTGGTGTTACTCGACAGCCAAGGCCGCATCAAAGTATTAAAGCCAGGTGTTGCCCATGTGAAGGCGATTGATACCAGCGACACCTTTCAAACCTCGGAGTCGAATTTTACGATTACCATTCAAAAGGGCTGGAATGATGCTCTCTCCATCAGTCCGCTTTACTTAACCACCACGCAATCCACGCCAAGTTCACTTACTGTCCGTGGTGCAAAAGGTGAGTTGAGTTATCGCGTTCTCTCCGATCCTAACGCTATCATTGATCTCTCTGCACAAGGAGAAGTACAAAGTCGAGGTCGCCCTGGTATTGCACGTATCCAAGTGATCGATTTGGGTGATGAGTTTTATTCTGAACGAAGCGTGGAAGCCGATGTTATTGTGAGAGCGGTAGACGCGGATTCTCTTAGCTTTGCGGCACTTTCTCGCGCATATCAACCTGGGTTGGTGTTAGCGCCAAAACGCTTAGATACGACGCCAACAGAACGCATCGTATATCAGATTGTTAAAAGCGAACCGGATTGGGAAGTCGCGGAGTTTTCGCAGCAAAGCCAAGGCATGCTGGCGATCAAAAACAGCGGCAAAGTGACGGTGCGAGCCACGGCATATTATCCGGAGACTTACAAAACGGCTCAGCAAACCAGTGAATACGAAGTGACGATTGATAAGGCTGCGCGCCAGCCGCTGTCGGTTGCCAATATGGTGACGGAATATCAAGCCAATGCCCGTCTACAACCCGTTGTGAGTAATGCCAAAGGCGAGGTTCAGTATCGCCTATTGAGTGGTGCTGATGTGCTCCACATTGATACCGTTGCTAACTTGCCCGTTATTGATGGTGTAGGGCAGGCGGAAGTGGAAGTGACAGAGCAAAACCTGCGCAACTATCAAGCCTCTAGTGCACGTTTTACCATCCAAATTGATAAAGCGCCACACCAAGGCATCAAGCAAGATCCTATCTCTTTAACCTATCAACAAGATCTACGTATTCCGTTTGAATTTGCGGGCCAAAAAGGTCGTTTAACATTAGTGAGTGGTTCATCCCCTCAACTGGCCCTTGTGGAGAAAACGTTATTCATTAAGCAAGCGGGGCAATACTCGTTGCAAATTGAGGATGATGGTGGCGAGTTGTATCAATCAACGCAGTTTACGCTCTCTATTGATGTGGCAAAGGCGGCCGCACAGCCTTATCAAACGCAAGATTATCAAGAAACCTACTACAAAGATCTTCAGATCAACCTTCAACAAGATCTCAATCCCCGTACCAATGATTTGTTGGTACTTAATAACAGCGATCCTAGCGTAGTCAAAGTGCTAGACGGAGGCATTCTGCACGTCTTAAAAGCGGGTGAAACCCGTTTGACCATTCGAAGAGCAGAAACAAACAACTATTTGGCAGGTCCGGTACAGTACGTCAATGTTCGTATCAATAGTGCTGATAGTCAGCTAAAAGCGGCGCAACCGCTTGTCGAGGGCACCTGGACTTCTGCAATCGGCTCGATTGGCGCTCCTTTAATCACGGGGGCTGTGGGAAAACTGAGCTATTATCTCGCCGAGGGGGAACCAAACGACGTTGTCGCATTGGATAAAGACTCTGGTTTGATGAAGATGCTCAATGCGGGCTCTGTTCGAGTCATCGTTAAAGACACGGGCAGTAGTGGTGTGAATGCAGGTGAAACCAGTTTTACCGCTCGCGTCTTACCCGCCGATAACCCGGTTGAGATTCATTATCCAAATACGATCTTTGAAGAGAACAAAACGATTGTGCCGTCTCTTTCACTTGTGATGGATAAACGCAGCTACCGCTTGATCAATCAAGCCGATCCAACAGTAAAACTGACTTCCAGTACTGAGGGATCTTTAAGTATGCTGCATGCAGGGAGCTTCGAGATTGAAGCGACGGTTTCTGCTCGCAACTATAAAACAGTGACCAAACGTGTAACGGGGACGATTAGCAAGGCCGCGGCCAAAGCGCTTGATTACAAGCCGCAGAGCGTTGATTTTGTGCCCTTCAAGCAGGTTAGTTTGGCGATGCGCTCACCGATAGGTACGCGCAGCTACAAAACGATGCTGTCTGATAGCACCATCTCCGTGGATCCTATCAGCGGCGTGATAACGCTCAAGGACTATTTGGGGGACAGCCAAGATCAAGTGGCGTCTATCGTCGTGAGTGAAGATGAGACGAGAGACTATCTTGCTCTGAGCCAAACGTCTCTGAACTTTACCTTGAACGCACCGAAAGCGGAGCAAGCGGATTCTAACCATACTCTTACCGAGAAGCAGACGGTCATTATCAGTAAACTGAGTGGTTCTGAATTTGCTAGTCTGCAAGAATCTCAATTTGGGTTGATGGGTGTTGATCGCTTGTTGCGACCAACCGATGAACAGTTCAAAGAGTACGGCGAAGGTATGATTGCCATCGTGAGAGTGAAACCTATTGGCTCCGATATACTCACTGAACGACGTCAATTGATGCTGCATATTGCCCGTTTTGATGATTGCGCCACTAAGTTAGACCCTGACAATATTGAACCATTCAAAGCGGTTGCATTTGATGCACCAGGATACTGCGAAGATGGGTCTCGTACGTTGCGAATGACGCGAGTTACGGTGGTGGATGATTCCCCGTTGCTGGAAGGCCCATATGAGTTTGTCCGTCCAATGATCTATTACCGTAAAGGCGAGCGCCGATTTTTACCAGAGCGAGATGGTGGCCGTTACCCAAGAGAGGGAGAGGTGGTATCTAGCCTCACCTATGGTGACCCAAGAACCTTGTATGAGTGGGGAATATTGCAGTTAAACTACCAACGACAATAATTAGAAGGAGCGCCGATGCGCTCCTTCTTTGTTCAAGGGTCAAATAACCTGCGCTGTTATTTTTTATCGATAAAGCGCATCACCCCTTCTTGCACCGCGGTGGCCACTAAGTGACCTTGCTGATTGTAGATCTCGCCGCGGACAAGTCCTCTGGTATTCGAGGCAGTTGGGCTTTCGATGGCATAGAGCAGCCACTCATCCATCTTAAATGGGCGGTGGAACCAGATCGAATGATCGATGGTTGCCACTTGGAATTTCGGTGTCATGAGCGAAACTTCGTGTGGATGTAATGCCGTGACTAAAAAGCCCCAATCGGACGCGTAGGCTAATAGATACTGATGGATCAATTGACTGTCTGGCATCTCGCCGTTGGCGCGTATCCAGAGATACTGTTTTGGCTCGGCCTTTTTAGGATTAAGCGGGTTGATGACGGTGACAGGTCTGGTCTCAATCGGTTTCTCACCACAAAAGGTTTGTCTCAGTTTCGCGGGAAGAAACTCAGCAATATGACTGGCGAGCTCCGATTCAGACATGAAATTTTCCGGCCCTGGAATATCGGGCATGGTATTTTGGTGTTCAAACCCCGGTGCTTCACCATGGTAGGAAGCGGTGAGATAGAATATTGGGCGTCCATTTTGGATCGCTTTAACACGGCGAGTGCTGAAACTTTTACCGTCTCTTAAATTCTCAACATCGTAGATGATGGCTTTTTCAGGATCGCCAGGATAGAGAAAATAGCTGTGAAACGAATGCACCGTGCGGTCGTCAGACACCGTATAGCGAGCCGCCGATAAGGCCTGCCCCAACACTTGGCCCCCATACACTTGTGGTAAACCAAGATTCTCACTTTGACCCCTGAACAGTCCTTCTTCCAGTTTTTCAAGTTGCAGCAAACTTAGTAACTCGTTTAAGGGTTTACTCATGTTGGTTGATTCCTCTCTTTAACACATGGGTTTGTCACTTTGATTCAAGTAACTGCGTTGAGTATAACGCAATTAACAACGGTGAATATTTTTAACTTAGTCAAACTATTGTCAATAAACATTTGATCCACAAGACAGAGTGACGTGCTCAAACTATAATCGTCGCGAATTTATTAATGAGTGAGGCTCTATGAAAAAAATAATCTTAGTGATGATGTCAGTGTTCTTTGGTGCTTTGTTAGCGGGTTGCCAGACTTCGGAGCCATTAGTGAAAGACCAAGGTATCCAAACCATCAGTGGGACGGTTTTTTATCGTGAGCGTATTGCCTTACCAGAAGACGCGGCTGTCACCCTGGTTTTGGAAGATGTCTCACTGGCTGATGCGCCTGCCAAAGTGATCGCAAAGCACAAGTTTATTACCAATGGTAAACAAGTCCCGCTGTCGTTCGATCTTGCTTATGACAGCAAAAAGATCATTGCTAATCACCGTTACAACGTACGTGCGCGTATCGAAGTCAATGGACGTTTACGTTTTATCAGTGACACCATCGTTCCTGTCATCACTGACGAGGCGAACACACATAATGTTGAAATTATGGTTGTGGGCGTTCGTTAATCACGACAAGGTGCTCAACACCACAACAATCGAATTTTGATGCCCCAATTTTGATACCGATGGCGACTATGGTTGCCATCGGTATTTTTTTAAACTTATTTTTCCTATCTCACTCACTTCAATCTGTTCAGCCAGCAACAATTGGCGTTGACGATTGAGATCCGAACCCTGCAACGAAATTCTGCCTTGGCTGTTGATCACCCGATGCCAAGGTAGTTTTGTGCCTTCTGGCAAGTTTCCTAACGCTTTACCGACATGCCTGGCATAACCAGGAAATCCAGCCATGCGTGCGATTTCTCCGTACGTGGTCACTTTACCAAAGGGAATTTGTTGAATTACAGCAAAGATTTGGGGCAAAAAATGGTCCATACTCAAATTGTCCTAGTTCGTCGTTTACCAAGGATTGGTAAGCCAGGTGTGCTGGAAATGAACCCACTTAGCGTACAACCTTTTGTGTTTTAAGTTTCTGCGTTGCGCTGAGTCTGATTAAAAACAGAATCGGGTCTTAAAGGAGGCGCTATGATATTTTCAATTCTTCAATTCACAATCACAAGCCTTTTAGCGGTGGTCTGTGCCAAAGCGATCAGCATGAGTGCTGGTGACATCCCTGTCCTCGCTTTAGTGATTCCTGCTTTGTGGATTCTACCTCAAGGTGGTATTGCTGGTCTCGTCTTGCTCGCTGCGATGACGGTGTATGGCCTCACGTTACCCATGCAGCCGATAGCTCTCTCTGTGTGCGTGTGGATTTTGTTTCCACTCCTTATGGTGGTGTTTTCCAAGAAAAGCAGCCTAGGAGTCTTGCTCACCGCAGGGATGATCGTATTGGCTCTGATGGTCGGCATCATGGTGACGCAAATGGCCGGTAAGTTGACCGGTTCTCCATGGGTAACCGTGGTACAAGTGCTATCGGTGACGGTCATTTGGTGGGCGGCAAATCACTGGCGACCTTCGAGCAAACATAGCTGGTGGCCATTGCTGCTATTGATTCCTCTGTGGATGGCAGGTTTGCCTTATGCGGTGTTAGTGGCGCTTTCAATTACCGGCATTATGGCGTGCATGGAAAGTCTTAACTCACTTAAAACTTTTTCATGGAACAAACTGCTGTGTTGGACATTACCGACCGTGGGGTTCGCCGCATTAGTGGTGACGCCGAATGTCGATGTGCCGAATTCCGTGTTTGTGGTGTGGATCTGCTTGTTGGGTACCGCTTGGATGACAGACTACATCTTAAATGCAGAAGAAGAGATGAAAGAGCAGGATTGAGTTGCCTAGAACAGTGACCGGTATTGCATATCAATAAAAATATTTATGCACGTGACAATGAGTTGATATAAGGTTTCTGCTTCATATTTTGACGCTTGTGTGAAACCTAGATTAAGTCAGTGACATGATAAAAAAATTTGGTTGGCTGCTTTCCTGCGTATTCGTTTGGGTATCGTTCAACTGTTGGGCAAAGAGTAAAGAGATCACAGTAGCAACGGAAGCGGATGATGTGGTGACGCGGGTTCTGTTTGATGCCATTGCAGAGCAGTTTGCGCTGGACGTCACCTATGTGAATATGCCGAGTTTTGATGCTATTCTCGATTCAGTTGCGCGTGGTGAAACAGACTTCGCAGCGAACATTACGTTTACGCATGAACGTGAAAAAAGATTTAGTTATTCACACCCAACCAACATTGAATATACCTATCTCTATTCTAATACGACCAATTCGTTGCGTGATGCGACACGTATTGGCGTACCTCAAGATACCATTTATGGGGAGCTGATTGCGGTAAATCATCCAGACATTCAGCTTGTTTCGTACCAAGGCCATGAAGAAGCTTATGCGCTGATCAGTCACGGTCAAGTCGATGGCATTGTGGATGCCATCAATCAACTTAAGCCTATGTTGCTTAAAGGAACCAATGCCCATCTTCTCAACGATGAAATATCGATAAAACCCGTCTCTATCGTCAGTCAAAAAGGGCAACACTTAGAAGAGTTGACTCAATTTGCTCAGTTCATTCACAGCGAGCAGATGCAAAAAAGGCTTCGTGAAGAAATTACGCAATACCAATTTGCTATTCGAAAACAGGCGCTACAACAGGCTATTGTTCAGGCACCCCTCGAGCTAGATGAACCATTAACCATCAAACTTGAGCCGATTTACCCTTATGTGATTTACCATCCTGATGGCCACGTGAGTGGGATTACTGCCGAAGTTCTGCAGCAAAGTTGCGATATTCTTGCCCTTAACTGTCAACTGGTGAGCCGTTCAGATGAACGTTGGGGAGAAATGTTACAAGGCTTCATACAGCAAGAGTTTGACCTACTGGCTCCGCTGGCGATGACCAAAGCGAGAGAGCAGTTTACCTATTACACAAGCCCACACTATGCGCCTCAGTCGGTTATCGTCAAACGTTTGGGGTATAAGCCCAATGTCTATTCTCATGTCTCCCAGTTAATTGCAGAGAGAGTCGGGGTGGTTGAGGATGACTACTTTGATGCGTTGTTGACGCAAATGTTGCCATTGAAAGATCTGAGTCGTTTTTCCGATCACGATGCGATGGTCAGTGCCTTACTTGCCAACCGAGTGGATTACATCACGATGGACACGGCAACACTCAACTACTTACTGCGAAATGAGTTGAAGCTGGCTATTGAGCAAGATGATGCGATTGGCGTATTTGATACGTCGAAAATTTCTATCGGTTTGGCTAACACGGAAAAGGGCAGAGTGCTGGCTCCGTATTTTAGTCGGGCGATAGAAATGCTCGATCTCAATAGCATTATCGAACGTTACGATGTTCGTCCTGACTGGCGAAGCTCGTTAGAAATGGAGCAAAAGTTTGCTGCAAAAACACAAACGCTATTTGCGGCGATGTTATTGCTAGCGTTTGCACTCTCGTATTATCTGCATCGTTTATCGAATACAGATAATTTAACTGGGTTAGGTAATCGACGCCAACTACAGAGAAAATATGGTAATGGCATCGCGGGCGACCTTGCGATTTTGTATATCGACGTTAACAATTTTAAACCGATTAACGACACATATGGTCATCACTGTGGCGACATGGTGCTCAAAGCCATCGCCCAAGAAATCAAAAGCCATTGGCGTGGCAAAGGTTTCCGCGTGGGCGGCGATGAGTTTATTTTAATTGGCAAAGCGTCTCAGCAAGAAGTTGAAGAAGCGTTTGATCGTTTTAGCCGAATTCGACTTGAACAGCATATTGCCGGAAAACCCTTGATCATCAGTTCTTCGATTGGCTTGTCCGCGAGGAGGGAGCGGGCCATGAGCTTGCAAAAAGCGCTGCATCTGGCTGATGTCGACATGTATCAGAGCAAGAATGAACAGCGTGAGATGGGGTATTCTTAACCTCCCTCACTTGAAAAGTGGTGTTTTGCACAAGAGTTAAGCAGTCGCTCGCCTCATCATGGATTATTGCCGAATTGGGGTTGCAATCTTGAGGGGGATGCTTAATAATCGTGCCCACATTGAGCGAAATGCTTGATAAACGAATCTATGGGGCTCTGGTCCTCTCGCAACAATAGTTCGTGAACTCGGTCAGGTCCGGAAGGAAGCAGCCGCAGCGAATGACTTGTGTGCCGGGATGTGGCTGGGGTCCCACCCATTAAAAAAGCCGCCTTTAGGGCGGCTTTTTGCTTTTTGGTCTCATTCGATTTCTGGGAAGCTCTTGCTAGTTTGCTAGTTTGCTAGTTTGCTAGTTTGCTAGTTTGCTAGTTTGCTAGTTTGCTAGTTTGCTAGTTTGCTAGTCCCTAGTCCCTCGTTCTTATTTTTCGCCCCCCAACTCCCTGCAATAGAGAAATTAGAGGGCGAAATTGCCTTAGCGGGCAGTATTGGTAAAGACCACTTGCCCACGGCTGATGGTTTGTTGGACTTGTAAGTCTTTTAACGTCGCACTCTCCACTTTGAGAGGATTCTTATCTAGCAGAATGAAATCGGCGTTTTTCCCCACTTCGATACTGCCTTTCATCGCTTCTTCAAAATGTTGGTAAGCAGGCCAAATGGTCATCGCTCTCAATGCGGTGTAGGCATCGACACGCTGATCGGGACCGAGCACTTTATTTGTGCGGGTGGTGCGGTTGACTGTTGCATCAAGCACCCGAAACGCATCTGGCAGGGCAACGGGAGCATCATGATGTGTACTAAACATCAATCCTGCATCACGCACGGCTTTGGTCGGTGAAATAAAATCGGCTCGAGGATGGCCAAGCACTGAATCACGGTGCCAATCTCCCCAATAGAAGGTATGCATTGGGAAGAGGGAAGGGAAGATTCCTTGCTCTGCGAGGCGCTGGATTTGGTCTTCACGAATGGTTTGGCCATGAATCAGCACTGGCCGTCTATCTTGTTTTCCGAGTTTATTATTGGCCGCGGTCACCGCGTCGATAAATTGCTCAATCGCAGCGTCGCCATTGCTGTGGGTGAGTACTTGCCAACCATTTTTGAACGCGGTTTCAACGTACTCAAATGCTTGTGCGTCAGTAAAGGTTGGGTAGCCCGCGTAATCTTTCGCAAGCCCGTGAGGCGGATGGAAATACGGTTGCGTTAACCAAGCGGTTTTCCCTTGCGGTGAGCCATCGAAGTTGAGTTTTACGCCACCGATGCGGAAATGATTGGTGTATTCAGGAGCGTGGTATTCTGAGTTCATAAAGTCGCTGCTGGTGGGCATATCGGCATAGGCGACAACGTCAATGAGTAAATGGCCTCCTGTTGCGGCACGTTTCAGAGCTTCATAGCCTTCTTTTGTCGCTCGTCCTTCTTGCGCAGTGGTATAGCCATATTGTGCGTACATTTTTTGTGATGCAGCCAGCATCATATCTTGCAGCTCTTGATCAATCAGAGCGGTGAGTCGAAATAACATGGCAAAATGCGCGTTTTCTTCAAGCACCCCATTCGGTTCCTGACTGCCAGGCATGCGACGTATGACGCCACCTTCTGGGTTCTTGGTTTTTGCCGTAATTCCCACCATTTCGAGGGCTTTGCTGTTGGCCACACTTAAATGACCAGAGGTGTGAATGATCAGCACAGGTTTATCACGGCTGACCTTATCGAGGTCTGCTTTGGTTGGATAGTAGTCCAGCAGTGAGTCGTCGTAACCAAAGCCAAGAATCCATCCTGTTTTTTCAATGAATAGGCGTTTGGTTTCGTCTTGATGGGAGGTTTTTAAAATCTCTACGATTTTTGCAACGGTATTGGCGTCGCCATCTGGTGGTGGCAACACGTTAGCCACCATGGCTTGTAAGCCAACGCCGTAGACATGGCTATGGGGGTCAACAAAACCGGGTAACAGTGTTTTGCCTTGCAGATCGACAAGTTGGGTCTGAGCAAATTGATGCTCTAAGGCGCCCGCTTTTGAGCCGACATAAATGATCTTTTCGTCTTTTGTGGCCACGGCTTCCACATATTCTGGTGTGTCGCCTGCCATTGTTAAGATCTCTCCGCCGAAATAGATGGCGTCTGCCGCGGTTACTTTTAGTGGCTGAGCGCTGGCTAAGGTTGTGTCATCTTTATCAGAAAAACAGCCCGTTAAGGCGAGCCCAGAAAGGGCGACAGGGATCCAAGGTGCTTTCATTTTTTACTCCCGTTGGAGGAAAGGTAATCATTCAGGCTCATATTACTGAGTCGAAGACGGTTTGCAATTATGGCTATCAAAGGATGTTGGTCCAGTATCAAAAATGATGATTGGTATATCTATCTTATTGTTTAAAAGGGTTGGTTAAGTGTTCTCCTTATCCCGTTGTTTGGCTGTGACGCCAAAGGCTAATCCGCTTGGTTAGCGCTGTTTTCCTTGTCTTTGCGGTCTTCCTAATTTGAGAATCATTCAAAGAAATCTCAGTAAGTCTCACTGAGGAAAGTAATATTTTTATTAAAAATCAGTTAGATGTGATTTGGCACACCTTTCGCTAAGTGTTCTAAAAACATGAAGGGAGAGCGACGATGAACGATTTCACGAAAGCAGTGGCTTGGGGGGCCGTCAGTTTAGGGCTTTTGACGGGTTGCGGTGGTGGAGACGGAGGCGGATCTGGTTCTGCCCCTACGCCTGAAGTTCAAACCCAGTTTAGCGATATTGCCGCGCCGACTGGCTTCGAATGGAAAGGGAGCGAACATCGGCAGGTCACGATTAAGCTGGTGAGCAATTTTAGTCAGCAGGGCGGGGAGTCAATGCCTATCCGCGGCCAACATGTGGTGCATTTGTTTAGCGTGGTTGGCGACGTAGAAGATTCAGTCGCCATGTTTACTGGCCTCACCGATGTCTCGGGGGAACTGACCTATCAAATTGAGTTGGCTGGGCATTGGCAAGCCATCAAAGCAATGTCGAGCGTGCGTGGCATTGAATGCGTATCTCATACTGATATCGCTGTGATTGTCGATGAAATTACGGTTGGCTGCGATATCGCGCTGGACTCGGATTAGGAGAACGACCATGACATCAACTAAGCATTTTAGCCCATTTGCCGTTTCTCTCTGTTTGCTGAGCCCAGTGGCTTGGGCGGCCGCAACGAACAACACCCAAGTCGTCAACGCTGATGGTTCTGTCACGATTACTCAAACGGTTGATGAAAGCAGTAGTGCGCCACACTATGTCTCGCCAGGTGCCTATGGTTTTGGCATCTATAGTAATGCCAATCAAGATTATGGCTGGCAGCATACAGTAGCGATCCCTGATGGCGCTCAGATTCTTGAAGCAAAATTGACCATCTATGCATACGACGTCGATTCAGAAGCCTTTCGCGGTGAAAACGGTGAATATGACGGCGTTTCCGTCGACGGTGTTCAACTGAATCCTGGATTTTTACAAGGGACCAACAATACATGGTCGATTACTGAGTTTGCTCTGCCGATAGCGTCGCTTCATGATGGTTTAGTGAATGTCTTTTTGGATATTGATATGAACAATGGCGGCTGGCTAACGACGTTAGACTACAGCTTAATGACGGTGACCTATTTGGTCACGAGCAATACACCGCCTTCTGTTCCTGAGCTAAGCCGAAGCCAAGGGCTATCGACCAATGATGACTTAGTCGTGTCGATTATTGGCCCGACTCCCGCCGATCCCGATGGTGATTCCGTCAGTTACAACTATCGTTGGTTTGTTGATGTTGGGCAGGGATTCTTTGTCGATGATGAGTTTGCGGGGAAAAATAATCATACCGGCGCAAGTGTATCAGCCTCTCAAACCAACAATGGTGAGCGCTGGAAAGTGCAAGTGCAAGCCGAAGATGCCAATGGTTTAATCAGCGATATCACCGAAATAGAATGGCCTGAAATAGGGGATTCAGATGGAGATGGTGTGGCGGATGCCAACGATTATGCACCTAACGACCCGACCATTGCCTTTTACGCACGTACCCCTACTTCGGGTTGGTATACTCTCACTTATGAAGACATGTGGCCATTTGCTGGCGATTATGATCTCAACGATTTTGTCTCACATTACGCGTACGAGGTGTACACCAACGCGAACAATCAGATTACTCGTCTAGATTTTACTGGTCAGGCGGTAGCCAGAGGGGCGTCTGTGGATAATCGCTTTGCCTTGTCGATCGCGGGCATAGAATCTACCAATGTGAGCAGTTTGACACGTGTCGTCGATGGCGTCAGTGCCAGCGTGGCGGCTGAAAATGGACACAGTGGCGAATTGGTCTTCGTGGTTTTAGAAAGCATCAGTACTTTGTTACCTGGCGATGCCAACAGTGATTTTTATAATACAGAGATGGGTGATGACAGACCTGTCGTCGATTACAGTGTCTCTCTCATACTCAAGAGCTCGATGCCACCACTTGCCAGCCATACGCTGAATCCCTTTATCTTCCGAGCAGCACAAAGAGGCCGGGAAGTGCACTTGATGAATTACCCAAGCAGTGATCTCGCCAATAGCAACTCGTTTGGCCAAGGGGTAGACGTCACAGACGCACAGGCAGGCGAGTTCTATTTAACGGCTGAAGGATTACCTTGGGCACTTTCGATTCCAACCGCTTGGAAACACCCGTATGAAAACATCGATAGCACCTTGGCTTATCCGCAGGTGGTGGATTGGGCTGAGTCGGGAGGCGTGAGTTCTACAACGTGGTTTAACACTTGGGTAAAAGGGAAGTGCTGGAAGTGTAATTAACACTCAAAGTCAAAGACAACAAAGGGCGAAAACTCGCCCTTTGTTTTTGCTCGCTCTTCGAATTAGTGAAAAAAGTCGACTTGCGATTTAAGTGAATTCGCCTGTTTTTGCAGCTCTTCAGCACTTTCAGACGTTTGCGCGCTGGTGGCTCGGCTCTGTCGGTTAAGATCACTGATCGAGTGAGCATTGGCTGCGATTTCTTGCGACACTTGAGCTTGTTGCTCTGAGGTGGCGGCAATGGTTTCGGCTTGTGCCGCAATGGCGTGAACTTGGCTCGCAATGGCTTCTAGGGCGCTACCTGCTTCTTGCGCCTTATCAAGCACTTGATTGGCACTTTGCTGGCTTTGGCTCATTAGCCCCACCGCATTACCTGTGGAAGCTTTAAGTTTCTCGATAATCTGAACCACATCCTTGACCGAAGTTTGAGTACGGTGAGCAAGCGTTCTTACTTCATCAGCAACCACTGCGAAGCCACGGCCTTGTTCGCCGGCTCGCGCTGCTTCGATGGCGGCATTGAGTGCCAGTAAATTGGTTTGCTCTGCAATTTCATCGATCATTTTCGTCACGGTTTGAATGCTTTCGCTGTCGGTGTTGACTTGTTTGATGGCATGGGCAGAGCGATCAAGTTGATCATTCAGTTCTGCCACATCAATGCAGACACCTTCCACTAGGCTCAATCCAGATTGACTATCCTCATTTGCACTGCGAACGTTATCCGCAATGTTCTCCACTTGTTGAGCGACCGACTGAGCTGAGGTGGCCATCTCTTCAATGGCCGTTACCACCTGCTCCACCTGTTCTTGTTGGCGATCTGCCTGAGTCAGGTTATTCCCTGCATCTTCAGAAACACTGTGTGACGCGATATACACGGTTTCAGCCGTTTGACGAATTTCACCGACCAGCATGTTGAGCTGATTTGCCATGTTGGCAACGCCGTTGGTTAGGTTGGTGATCTCATTTTTTGAAGGCTGACCCGTGCTCGCAATTTGAATGCTCACTTCACCTTTAGCAAGCCTTGCCATCAGAGCATTTAAGGTCGTCAAAGGGTGAAGATTGCGATTGATGGCAAACGTCAAGATTGCAAATGTAGCAACGGCCACGGCGGTGGCAATGGCGATAATCAATTTAAGCAGCGTTTGACTTCCTTTCGTCACTTCTGAAATGAAGGTGCCGCCAAGAAGCTTCCAGTTCCAGCCAGGAATTTCAGTATAGACGAGGTATTTCTCCCCAACAGTACCTTGATATTCATGGCGGTAGCGAATCAAACCGCTTTTGTTTTCAAAAATCGCGACATAGGGTTTGTTGCCGTCGTAATCTGCGGTATCGATAATAGAAGGGTCATGTTGGGTTCGGGTTGGATGCAGCAAGTACTTACCAAGGTTGCTTTGCTCGTTATCAACGACGATGGTGTAACCTGTGTCACCCCATTTCACCTGATTCAACGCACTGAAGAGATCTTCTGTTGCTTTTTGCACGGGTAAGCCAATGAAAGAAACACCAGTGACTTTGTTCTGTGCGTCAAGAATGGGCGAGTAATAGGTAATGTAGCTTTCACCAAACAACTTCACTTGCGCGTAATAGGCCTGTCCTGCTCGGAGCTTCTGATAGGCTGGGTGGTTGTAGCCTAAAGTGGTACCAACAACTCGTTGTCCGGAAGGATTTTTTAGCGAGGTTGAAACACGAATAAAATCATCGCCAAACGGAGCAAAAATAGTCGCTACTGCGCCAGTATCTCGCGTGAAACTGTCGACAAGTTTGGTGTCATTAATCAGGCTTTCACCGTATTGCGTGATATTACGCAGCGATTTGCCATTAAAATCCACTTGGTAATCTTCCACATAGATACCGGCTAAGTAACCATTGCGGAAAGTGGATTCAAGTACCTTCGCGGTTTGTAAATAGGCATCAAATTGGCCAGCAATGGTTGCTGCCATGGATTCCACTTTTGATTGGTGTTCCCGAAGCGTGTTTTCGAGTAGCACGTCAGACGCATTACGATAGACAAGAGTGGCGGTTCCGCCAAAGGCGATGATAAGGCATAGCGTAATCACCAGTTTTAACTGAAAACCGACGCTTTGATTTTTATATTTTTCTAGCACTGTTATTCCTGCTGAAATCAGCAGCCTCTACACGATGTATGTTTGAAAGAATAGATTGTAATAATGGAAGGGATAATAGCCGAAGATTGATAGAATTAATTGATATTTATTAAGTAATTGCTCATTTGTGGTGATGGAATGACCACGAATATTGATGGGATAAACAACGCAGTGAACATTTGCCCACTGCGTTTTGAACGATGGTCAGTTTTAGCGCGCAGAAAGCACAGTGATTAACTGGTGACTTTCGCCAGGGTTGAGCGTTTTGCCCTGAGTAATACTGTCTGCATGCAGAGTGGATTCTACACACAGCATGGTTTTGTAACCGTCATCGCTCATGTCCGCCATGCCAGCGGCACCTTGAGCCCAAGGGTTCCAGAGCACGGCGCTGTTGTGACCTTGGTTTTCAATGCACAGAGTACGTTCAATGACTGGGTCTTTAACCACAATCTCTTTCTCAGGTTGCGTGTAGACGCGATCGATCGTGTCGGTCAATTGTAAAACTTCACCACCATGGCATAGTTCGCCCGCTTTCAAACTGTCAATGTACTCAGAGCCCATGCCCATAGTTTGAGTTTGTTCAATATCACCGACGTTCAAATAGGTATGCAGAGCGCCCGAGAAAGTGAATGCGTCGTCATCAATATTAAGAATGTTGAGTGACACTTTCAGTTCATCACCGATCTCGACGATTAGGCGAACATCAAACATATGAGGCCAGAGATTGTGCGATTCTTCTGTCGGGAATAAGGCGAGTTCAACGATCACACCGTTGTCGTTTTCGCGGTGTTCAACCAGTTCCCACTCTGAAGTGCGAGCAAAGCCGTGTGCAGGTGCTGCAATGCGGCCAAACCAAGGCCAACAAACCGGAATGCCGCCGCGCAGCGCAGTTTTACCATCAAATACTGCCTTGTCACTCATCCAAATGACGTCAGCTTTACCCGTCGGCTGATAGGAGACAACATGGCCGCCAAACAAAGAGATACCTGCGGTTGCTTTCTCGTGAATCACACGAACAATTTTGACATTGTCTTTTTCAACAATGGTGACGCAATCAGACAGGACAGTCAGCGCCGGAAGTGAATTAAGATCCATCTGAATTTCCTTAACAATCAGTTTCAAAAGATTCGTTTTAGAAACGGACCGTGAAGTCAGACACTGCAGAGAGTCTAAAGCTCCATTGCTAACCTCAAATCCGTGATACTAAAAAGGCGACCTAAGGTCGCCTTTTTGTCTAACGAAATTCTTCGCTAAGTGCTTATTTTACTAAGTAGAAATTACTTAGAGATGTGAGCAATTAGGTCTAGAACTTTGTTTGAGTAACCGATTTCGTTGTCGTACCAAGATACAACTTTAACGAAGTTATCGGTTAGAGCGATACCAGCTTTAGCATCGAATACAGAAGTTTGAACTTCACCGATGAAGTCTTGAGAAACTACTGCATCTTCAGTGTAACCTAGAACGCCTTTTAGTTCGCCTTCAGAAGCTTCTTTCATTGCTGCACAGATAGCTTCGTAAGATGCACCGTTCTTAAGGTTAACAGTTAGGTCAACTACAGAAACGTTAGCAGTTGGTACGCGGAAAGCCATACCAGTTAGTTTGCCGTTTAGTTCTGGAAGAACAACGCCTACTGCTTTAGCTGCACCAGTTGAAGATGGGATGATGTTCTGAGAAGCACCACGACCACCGCGCCAGTCTTTAGCAGAAGGACCGTCTACAGTTTTTTGAGTTGCTGTAGTAGCGTGAACTGTAGTCATAAGACCAGATTCGATACCGAACTTGTCGTTAAGAACTTTAGCGATAGGAGCTAGACAGTTAGTAGTACAAGAAGCGTTAGAAACGATGTCTTGACCAGCGTAAGAAGTGTGGTTAACACCCATTACGAACATTGGAGTCGCATCTTTAGAAGGACCAGTTAGAACAACTTTCTTAGCACCAGCTGTGATGTGTTTACGAGCTGTTGCGTCGTCTAGGAATAGACCAGTTGCTTCAGCTACTACGTCAACACCGATTGCATCCCATTTTAGATCTTCTGGGTTACGCTCAGCAGTTACACGTACAGTTTTACCGTTAACGATTAGGTTACCGCCTTCAACTTCAACAGTACCGTTGAAACGGCCGTGAGTTGAGTCGTATTTCAACATGTAAGCCATGTAATCTACGTCGATAAGGTCGTTGATACCTACAACTTCGATGTCAGCACGCTCTTGCGCTGCACGGAAAACGAAACGACCGATACGGCCAAAACCGTTAATACCTACTTTGATAGTCATTATAGTTGCTCCACAACTTAATTTCTGATTAAAGATAACTGGTAGTAAAATTACAGAATCCAGTAAACATCTGCAAGTGATAATCGGACTTAACTTGTTTAAAGTCAAAAAAAAGCGACGCTTTTTTTAACAATTCTTTGCAAATGCTCGTTTTTTAAACTTTGAACCGGTTATTCTACTCACCAATTGGCGTAAAATAACTCAAGAGCAGGTGCTCTAAGCAATTTTAAAACATAGGACATGATGGTGAGAAAGTATGTGCTACAACCATGATGCTCCGCAAGTTTTTTGCACAAAAAGTCGTCAACATTAATAAGAAAAAGGGAAATTAGTGACGTGACAAAAGAAAGTAAAGTTGTGCTCAAGTCAGACCAGCAATGGCGTGAGCAGTTGTCTGGACAGGAATATCATGTGTGTCGTGAGCAAGGAACCGAACCTCCTTTTAGTGGCAAGCTACTGCACAATAAAGACAACGGAGAATATGCATGCACTTGCTGTCATGCGCCGCTGTTTTCTTCTGTTAACAAATACGACTCAGGCTGTGGTTGGCCAAGTTTTGATGCGCCGATTAATGAGACGGCTGTCCTGTATTTAGATGATTTTAGTCACGGAATGAAGCGAGTAGAGATCCGCTGTGCACGATGCGATAGCCACTTAGGGCACGTTTTTCCTGATGGACCTAAAACAACCGGAGAACGTTTTTGTGTCAATTCAGTGTCGTTAATTTTCAACAAAATTGAAACTAATGAGTGATTTTTCACCGAACGCTGTTCCCCGCTTTCAGTCATATCGTGTCTTGCTATCATACTGAAAGAGTCAAAATGGCGTTAGTAACCAAGAGACAAAAACCTTCCATGTGGAAGGTTTTTGTTTGAGTGCGTCGTTCTTTGAAAGAAGCGCTGAACTAAAGCAGCATTGTCATCAGCGTGTGGCTACGAAGGTATCAGGCTACAAGTCACTCGGGATCATCATAGAGCGGTATTGCCCTTTTTCGAGTGCGGATGCCACTTGCTCAGCTAAAGCATCCAACTGTTTGTATTCCTGTGCACTAAAGCCAAACATCAGTTGCATTTCTCGCTCTGTGGCTAAGGGCACATCAAACTCTTTTGCGACCATTGCCCAAACGTAAGCTTGCTTCATTTGACGTAACCCTTGATGGGTACTTGCCAATGACTTTAACGCTTCGGTATTCACTTTACCATCTTTAGTCAGCTCGAGAGAATGATTAAGCAGTTGGATGGTTTTCGTTTGATCACGTGTGGTATAAAACGTTGCCAAGGCGTATTGCATTTCAGCAGTTTCTAGCGCAGGTGTACCTTCCATCTGTAAAAACTGGCGACGTGCATTGGTATTGCCGGTCTGGCTCCAGAGGAAATAGAGGCTTTCAGGTTCACGTGAAGAGCTAAGTTCTTGCACAATACGTTCAAGCTCAGAGATGCTATGCACCAGCGCATTAAAACGTTTTTGTTTTAACGCACTTTGATCGATGGGTGTAATTTGCGAAGCCAACTCCAAGCACTTGCGATACTCTGCGGTTAGCTTGTATTCCTTAATCTTGTTACTGTCGGATGGGTTTTTCAGCACCTCAAAGCGGTGCCAAATAAGGTCAGTACGTGCAACACGGCACTGCCCGTCATCCATATTCAGTTTTTCACAGCGTAGCCCTGGTTGTGATTGACACAGTTCTTCCGTGGTTTTGTTGCCTTCTAAGCAGCCACTGAGTAGCAGCGGTATACTAAGGGCGAATAGCCAAGTTTTTTTACTCATGGTGATTTGCTTGTGATCCATTACAACAATTTATTTACTGTTTCTTGACTCAGTTTAGTATCCAGATATGTTCTGTGAACAAAATGTTAGTGTAAAGGTATGTTATGAACACAGAGCAGCTACTCAGCGCAATGACACCAGAAGTTTACCAACGTCTGACGTATGCAGTAGAAACAGGACGTTGGCCAGAGGGTACACCACTTTCACAAACACAGCGAGATTCCTGTATGCAAGCTGTGATGTTGTATCAATCTAAGCACAATATTGATGCTGAGCATATGTCAGTGGCTGCAGGTGGGGAAATCTGCTTTAAGTCGAAAGCAGAGCTGAAAAAACAGTTTCAATCGGGTCAGGAAGATATTGTCCGCGTTAATCCAAATAGAGATTAGTCGTTAAAGAACCTAGAACCTAGAACCTAGAACCTAGAACCTAGAATAGATCCAGGTTCTAGGTTTTTACTTTATAAGCTCATCTCACCACGCAGCACTTGCTGCATTTGTGCTTTCACTTCTTCATAAGACAGATTTTGACTCAATAGGTAGTGAAGTTTTGCTAAGGCTGCTTCAGGCGTCATATCGTAACCGCTGATCACGCCTGCTTCTGCAAGGGCACAGCCAGTTGCATAGCCACCCATGTTCACTTTACCCGCTAAACATTGAGTTAAGTTAACCACAATCACGCCGCGTTCAGACGCTTCTTTAAGATGGGCCAATAGCTCTGGATTTTGTGGCGCGTTGCCCACACCAAAGGTCAACAGAATCATCGCATTCACTGGCTGCAGTAAGGTGTTGCGAATCACTTCGTGTGAGATGCCTGGGTACATGGTGATCACACCGATAGGTTGCGGGGTGATGTTATGAACTTTGAATTCGCCTTCTGGTTGCGCGCCGACTTTGATGCTGTTGCTGATCTGGATGTTGATCCCCGCTTCAAGCAACGGTGGTAAGTTTGGTGATGTAAACGCATTAAAACCATCCGCGTGCGATTTCACACTGCGGTTGCCGCGCATCAACTGATTATTGAAGAACAACGTGACTTCGTTGATTGGGTAATTGGCTGCAATATGCAGTGCGTTAAGCAGATTCGCTTGGCCGTCAGAGCGCAGTTCCGCCAATGGAATTTGAGAACCTGTGACAATGACTGGCTTACCAAGGTTTTCCAACATGAAGGAGAGCGCCGAGGCGGTATACGCCATGGTATCGGTGCCGTGTAGGATAACGAAACCATCGTATTTGTCATAGTTGTCACGAATGTCGTTGGCAATGTGTTGCCAATCTTCAGGGGTCATATCTGAAGAGTCCATCAATGGTTCGTACTCGTGAATAGTGTACTGAGGCATTTCTGGACGATGGAATTCCGGCATGTTTGCTAACTGCTTTTCCATGAAGCCTGCGTCAGGAATGTAGCCATGATCGGATTTCTTCATGCCGATAGTGCCGCCAGTGTAGGCAATATAGATGTGTTTTCTTGTCATAGTGAGTGATCACTTAGGTGTAGGGGAACAGAGCGGCGATTATAGCGAAAACTTGGCTAAGAAAAAGAGGCATCTGCTACACAGATGCCTCTCACTTCTTACTTCTACTGTACTTCGCAGTTCAAACAGAAGGCGTAATAGCCTTTCGGATCGTTGAAATTTTGCAGCAGCGAAGCGTGCTGTTCCATTTGTTGGGCGACAGGCTGTAAGCTCGATGGTAGGATGCTTTGAATATCAACGCCCATAGAGATTTTCACTTGCTTCATAAACTCTTGGATAAACTGCTCTGTCGGTGAGAGCGGCTCTTCGACCCAGTAGAGGTTGTAGTTCTCTAGCTGAGCCATTTTTGCCGCTTCAGCAACGGCGTCATCGAAGTCGCCGATTTGGTCAACCAGACCGTGTTGCAGTGCATCGTAGCCGGTCCACACTCGGCCTTGAGCCACTTTATCCACTGCGTCCAATGACAGATCGCGATTATCACCGACTAGGCTGATAAAACGTTGGTAACCGTGTTCAATGCCCATTTGGAAGGCTTGTGACGCCCCTTTTGAAAGGCCTGTCGAGATGCCTTCACCAGAGAATGGCGATGTACCGACACCATCAGTGTAGATACCGAGTTTATTGAAGCCTTTTTCAAAGGTAGTAATGACGCTAAAAATACCAATCGAGCCAGTGAGCGTGGTGGGTTGAGCAATAATCTTATCCGCGCTCATGGAAATCCAATATCCGCCGGATGCAGCTAGGCTAGACATGGACACCACAATTGGTTTGCCCGCGTCTTTTAGTGCTTGGACCTCGTTACGAATCACTTCCGAAGCGAATGCGCTACCTCCGGGGCTATCCACACGCAATACCACCGCTTTCACTTTGTCATCGTTACGAGCTTGACGCAGTAATCCGGCAACGGTATCGCCGCCCACAGTGCCACGCGGTTGTTGACCATCCATGATGGTGCCGCTGGCGACGACAATGGCAATATCATCGGCATTCACATCAAAGTTATCGCGCATGGTTGCTCGGTAGTCGTAGTAGCTGATGGCTTTGTAGCTGTCATCCCCGCTCGCGCCAAACTTCTCGGCTAGTTGCGCTCTCAGTTGTTGGCGAGTTGCGAGCTCATCGACCAAACCAAGTTTGATGGAAAGGGCCGCGAGATCGCCGTTGACGGATTTCAACTGAGACAAAAACTCTTCCATCGAAGGATTGAGTGTTTTTGGGTCGATGTTGCGATTATTCGCCACATCGTCCACGAAAGCGCCCCACAGTTGCGTTAACCAACGTGTCGCAGATTCCTTAGCGGCTGGTGACATATCATCACGTACAAACGGCTCAATCGCAGATTTATAAGTGCCAACACGGAAAACATGCGTTGTCACATCGAGCTTTTCGAGGAGCGTTTTGTAATAGAGATTAAAAGCGCTATAGCCCTTCAGCATTACCCCGCCATCAGGCGCGAGATAAATTTTATCGGCGTAGCTGGCGAGGTAGTATTGGCTTTGATTATAGAAAGCACCGATGGCGTAAATGGGCTTGCCAGAGGCCTTAAATTCATTGAGTGCTTTGGCGATGTAACGCAGCTTGGTGAGGTTGGTCTCTGGCATATCACGCAACGACAACACTAAGCCAGTGATCTTCTCGTCGTCTTTGGCGTAGCGAATGGTGTCCACCACATCAAACAACACGTTCTCTTTAGGAATTTCTTCACCAAACAATGAGCTGGTGAAAGAATCCATCGGATTGATATAAAGGCTTTGTTCGACGATAGGTCCGGATAGGTTCAGCACCAATGCGGAAGGCTGCTCAACCTGAGGCTGAGTGTCATGGCCGTAGAAATAGACAAAGTAAACGAGCGCAACAGACAGTAGAAAAATCAGGTTGGTGAGTGCGAGACGCACAAAGGTAATGGCTTTCCATATTCCTTTAAAAACCAAACCGATGAGTTTGAATAATGATTTCATTGTTTCTCCGTAACGAGATGCCTCAACCATTCACATGAAAGATCGATATGATCGCCAAACTGGCACCAACGCCATCAATAAGTCATGCAAAAGATAACAGTTATCAAAGCTTAACACGCAAATAATCCAAATGGCATAGCTCACTTAAGATTGATCGGTGTTACAAAAATGTAAACGCATGTTTGATTTTTTAGATAAGAGCTCATACTCTGGTCTGACCACGATAATAAAAATGGAAGTTTGTCATGTCTGCCATGTACCCACATTTGTTACAGCCTTTGGATCTCGGATTCACTCAACTGCGAAATCGAGTGCTCATGGGTTCGATGCATACAGGCCTTGAGGAGCATAAGGAAGGCTTACAAAAACTCGCTGCGTTTTACGAAGAGCGTGCCAAAGGTGGCGTCGGTCTGATCGTGACGGGCGGTTTTTCACCGAATTTACGCGGTCGTCTGCACCCGCTGAGTGCAGAATTTAGTAAACCCAAACACGCTCAAGCGCATAAAGTGGTGACGGAAGCCGTGCACAAACATGGTGGAAAAATCGCGCTGCAGATCCTGCATGCTGGCCGCTACGCGATGCATCCTTTTGCGCAAAGTGCCTCTGGCATCAAAGCCCCTATCGCGAAGTTTGCACCCAGCGAAATGAGCCCAAGACAGATTCGCAAAACCATCGAAGCGTTCGCCAACAGTGCAGGTCTCGCACAACTGGCAGGATACGATGGGGTAGAGATCATGGGTTCCGAAGGTTACCTGATCAACCAATTCCTGTGTAAGCGTACCAATATGCGTTATGACGAGTGGGGCGGTACCTACAAAAAACGCATGCGCTTTGCTGTGGAAATCGTCAAAGCGGTGCGCAAAGCGGTAGGCAGTGACTTCATCATTATTTTCCGCCTTTCTATGTTGGACTTGGTGGAGCAAGGCAGCACGTTTGAAGATGTGATTATGCTTGCTAAAGCGCTTGAAGACGCAGGGGTGACGATCATTAACACTGGCATCGGCTGGCATGAAGCGCGAGTACCGACAATCGCAACGCAAGTGCCTCGTGGCGCCTTCACTTGGGTTACTGAGAAAGTGAAGCCGCATGTCTCTGTGCCGATTGTGACCTGCAACCGAATCAACACCCCAGAAGAAGCAGAGCGTATTCTCGCTTCTGGGCAAGCGGACATGGTGTCGATGGCGCGACCTTTCCTCGCCGATCCGCATTTCATTGCCAAAGCTGAGCAAGCGAAATCTCACCTTATCAATACCTGTATTGGCTGTAATCAGGCGTGTTTGGACAACGTATTCAAAGGCAAACGAGCCAGCTGCTTGGTTAACCCACTGGCGTGTCATGAAACCGAGTTGGTGGTGACGCCTGCGAGTGAGAAAAAACGCATTGCGGTGGTGGGCGCAGGTCCTACTGGGTTAGCGTGTTCAACCACCTTGGCGCAACGTGGCCATAGTGTTGATTTGATTGAACGAAATGATCGCATTGGTGGTCAGTTCCGCCTTGCGATGCAGATCCCTGGCAAAGAAGAATTTCGTGAAACCATTCGCTACTTCGCCAATATGATTGACGAAACAGGGGTGAACTTACGCCTCGATACCGACGCTACGTTAGAACTGCTCAAAGAGTACGATGAAGTGGTGCTTGCCACTGGGGTTGAACCGCGCAAAGTGAAAATTGACGGCTTAACCGAAAGCAGTAAAGTGATCGATTATCAAACATTGATCCGAGAGAAAACCCCAGTCGGCAACAAGATAGCGATTGTCGGTGCAGGGGGAATTGGTGTCGATGTCGCGAGCATGGTCACAGAACCCGCTCAGCACAACCTAGACGACTGGCTACAAGAGTGGGGCATCGATAAAGAAATGACGCAACCGGGTGGCTTGTACCCATTCCCGGATGCGATGAGTGACAAAACGGTGTGGTTGCTGCAACGTCGTAAAGGCGCGGTAGGCAAAGGTCCGGGGAAAACCACAGGTTGGATTCACAAGCGTACATTGGAAAAACGTGGCGTGAATCTGCTCGGAGGCGTGAGCTACGACAGTATCAAGCCTGAAGGATTGGAAATTACCGTCAATGGCAAGAAGCAGTTGCTTGATGCCGACACCATCATCATTTGTGCAGGGCAAGAATCGGTTCGCCCATTTGAAGACAAATGGCATGAGCTTGGCGATAAACTGCATGTGATCGGTGGGGCCGATTACGCAGGAGAACTGGATGCGGTTCGCGCGATTAAGCAAGGGGTCACGCTTGCGACAAAACTTTAATCGGTGAAGGTTGAAGGTTTGAACATAAAAAATGCCGCGAAGTGATTCGCGGTATTTTTGTTTGAGCAGTTCTTGCGTAAATCGTGAATTTCCACAATAAACAGGCGGTTATATGGCGTAGTGAACTATGCTAAAGTGTAAACGCAAATCGATACCACTATAAGGATTCTTGGATGGACGCTCTCGATCTTCTACTTAATCGTCGTTCTATTGGTAAATTGGCCGCTCCAGCCCCAGAAGGCAAAGCACTTGAAAATATCATTCGTGCGGGATTAAGAGCACCAGATCACGGCGCGCTGACGCCTTGGCGCTTTGTCATCGCGCAAGGTTCTGGCCTGCATAAGTTGTCAGACATCCTAGTGAAGGCGGCACAGGCCAAAGGCAGTGAAGAATCGGTGGTGGAAAAAGTGAAAAATGCCCCATTTCGTGCGCCGATGGTGATCACCGTGATTGCGAAAGTGACCGAGAGTGAAAAAGTCCCGGCATTTGAACAGCATCTTTCCGCGGGTTGTGCTGTGCAAGCAATGCAAATGGCGGCTGTGGCTCAAGGATTCCAAGGTTTTTGGCGTTCGGGTGAATGGATGTTCGATACGGAAGTGAGACAAGCGTTTGGCTTACAGGGAGACGATGCCATTGTGGGCTTCCTCTACTTGGGCAGCGCAGAATGTTCCGCGATGAAAGTACCAGAGCGTGATCTGGCTAAATTTGTTGAGTATCTATAACTGTCTATACATACAGTTTTTGTTGATTTTTAAGGGCCACATCCGCTAATGTGGCCCTTTGTTTGTTGAGCTCGAAAAATTTGTTATGACCCGTCTGTTTATTGCTGAAAAACCCAGCTTAGGCCGCGCGATTGCTGCCGCATTGCCCAATCCTCAAAAGAAAGAACAAGGCTTTATTCGCTGTGGCAATGGTGACATCGTGACGTGGTGTATTGGGCATTTGCTGGAGCAAGTTGAGCCAGATGCTTACGACGAACGTTATAAAAAATGGAACATGGCGGATTTGCCCATCATCCCTGAGCAATGGCAACTGCGCCCACGTCCATCGGCCAGTAAACAATTGACCGTGATTCGCAAGCTGCTAAAAGAAGCAAGTGAAGTGATCCATGCAGGCGACCCTGACAGAGAAGGGCAATTGCTGGTGGATGAAGTGCTGGATTACTGCAAACTGAGCCAAACCAAAAAAGCACAAACCCAGCGATTGTTGATCAGCGATCTCAACCTGCCTGCGGTTAAGCGTGCGTTGAATAGTCTGCGCAGCAATCGTGATTTCATCCCACTGTCGGTTTCTGCACTGGCGCGCTCACGGGCTGATTGGCTTTATGGCATGAATATGTCACGCGCTTACACTTTGCTGGGGCAAAAAGCAGGCTATCAAGGTGTGCTGTCTGTCGGACGAGTACAAACGCCGGTATTGGGGCTGGTGGTGCGCCGTGATGAGGAAATCGAGAATTTCGTTCCGCGTGATTTCTTCACTCTGCACGCGCTGATCCCTTATCAGAATGGCAGTGAACCGTTTGACATCAAAGCACGTTGGAAACCGAGCGACGCTTGCCAGCCTTGGCAAGACGAAGAAGGGCGAGTCTTGAGTCGTAAACTGGTGGAAAACGTTGCCAGTCGTATTGCCAATCAACCTGCTACCGTGACGGAATCGGAACACAAACAGACCAAGCAAGCACCGCCTTTGCCTTATTCACTGTCGGCGCTGCAAATTGATGCGGCTAAACGCTATGGTATGAGTGCACAACAGGTGCTGGATACGTGTCAGTCACTGTACGAAAAGCACAAACTGATCACCTACCCACGCTCGGATAACCGCTATCTGCCTAAAGAACATTATGCGCAAGCCGCCAGTGTCAGCCAAGCCATTGCCAATAATGCGAAAGAGCTGTCCGATGCGGTGAGTGGCGCTGATCTTTCTTTAAAATCTAAAGCGTGGAACGACAGCAAAGTCGAAGCTCACCACGCGATTATCCCCACGCCGAAACAAGCCAGTGTTAACGCACTGTCTGGTTACGAAATGAAGATCTATCAATTGATCGCCAGACAGTATTTGATGCAGTTCTATCCCGCCGCCACATACGCTGAAGCCAAACTGGTGTTTGAGATTGCTGGTGGTGTCTTTACTGCGAAAGGTCGCCAATTGACATTTGCTGGTTGGAAAGCACTCACGGGAGCAACAGAAAAAGAAGAGGACGGCGCGGATACCGTACCACCCCTTGCGAAAGGGACGGTGCTCACCTGCCGAGAAGGGGTAATTAAAGACTGTAAAACCGAGCCGCCAAAGCACTTTACCGAAGCGACCTTATTGCAGGCGATGACGGGAATTGCACGTTACGTCAGTGATAAAGAACTGAAAAAAATCTTAAGAGAGACCGACGGATTAGGCACGGAAGCGACCAGGGCGGGCATACTCGATACTCTGTTTAAACGTCAGTTACTCTCTCGACAAGGCAAAGCCATTCTTAGTACTCCAGCAGGGAGAGGGTTGATCCATGCGTTGCCACAAGAATCAACTTATCCGGATATGACGGCTCACTGGGAGCACCAATTGCAAGGCATGGCTGAACGCAACCAAGCCTACCAGCCATTTATGGCCGCCTTGCAACAGCGTATTTCGGAATTAATGCAGCAGGTCAAAACATCACCCGTACCGAGCTCGCTTCGTCAACTGCCACCAGTGGAGCGCCCAGCGTTTAAGCGCAAGAGACGCGCCAGTAGCAGCAAGAAAACGGCGTCAGCCACGACCCAAAAAAGAACCAACAAGTCGGCTTAAACCCCATGATGAGCATTCCTCTGATCTATCACCCAATCTACTCTCAGTTGCCCCTGCCAGAGGGGCATCGTTACCCGATCATGAAATATCACCATCTCTACCAAGCGGTGTGTCGATATCAGCAACAGCATCTCGAGTGGCAGCAGGCATTTGCTTTTTATCAGCCAGAAGCGTTATCGATTGAAGCCATCAAGCAAGTTCACCAACAAGAATATGTGGATCTGCTGACGACAGGCTTATTGCCTGCGGCGAAAATGCGCAGAATCGGTTTTCCTTGGAGTGAAAAACTGATTGAACGCACGTTAACCTCAACCGCCGGAACTGTGCTGACAGCGGAAAAAGCCTTACAACATGGCGTTGCGATTCATCTTAGTGGCGGCTATCACCATGCCCATTTCGACTATGGCAGCGGTTTTTGCTTGTTCAACGATCTCGTGATGGCAGCACACAACGCGCTGGAACACGCCAGCGTCGACAAAGTGTTGATCATCGATAGCGATGTGCATCATGGCGACGGGACGGCCACTTTATGCCAACGGCGCGACGACATTGTGACGCTTTCTTTCCATTGTGATAAGAACTTTCCTGCCCGTAAGCCGGACTCTGATCTCGATATTGGTTTGCCAAGAGAGTGTGGTGATGAGGCGTTTCTTGCGGCGTTTAAAGAGGTGGTTCCGATGGCAATACGTCTCCATCAACCGGATCTCATTATCTACGATGCCGGTGTCGACATTCATCATGAAGATGAGCTGGGATATCTCAACGTCTCCACCGACGCTTTGTATCAACGTGACGCTTTTCTCTTTGGGCAGGCCAAAGCCAATGCGATCCCGGTTGCCGCGGTGGTAGGTGGTGGATATCGCACGGATCATGAAGCGCTGGTGCCACTGCATTTGCAACTGCTCAACGCGGCGTTCGATGTGTATCGTTCTACACCAGATTGATGCATATTCGTGCCAAGATTTTTGCTCGAAAACGTTGTTTTGACAAAGTGTGCTATGCATCAACTTTCACTATAAATTTGAATTAATTAAATAAGCGTACGCTCATATGTTTAGTACGATGATGTTTTGCACAATAACGAGTGGAGATGGCCTTACTCTGAAGGTGGGCGTTAGGTCTTCGCACTCCTCGTTAACAAAAGCAAGCAATCAAAGGACAATGTCTTCGAAGGGCATTGAGCAAGGGAATGGCAATGATAACGATTTGTCCCGAAACGCTTCCCATTGGTTGGCTTTCAATCACTCAAGAA
This sequence comes from Vibrio sp. CCUG 15886, assembly GCF_028570825.1. Classification (NCBI taxonomy): domain Bacteria; kingdom Pseudomonadati; phylum Pseudomonadota; class Gammaproteobacteria; order Vibrionales; family Vibrionaceae; genus Vibrio; species Vibrio sp. CCUG 15886. The sequence goes on from NZ_JAQQBT010000009.1 coordinate 50,875, forward strand.
GGATGGATTGAAGCGTATAACCAGCAAGCACAATCTTGTGAGCTTTGGCATCAACCCTTGATGGTAGGGGAAGCACTCACGTGCGCTCACCCCAGTCGAACTTTTCATGAATGGGTAAAGCAGCTTTCCGAACAATCCCCGCCACTCAGCATCATGTCTGCCCACGCGACACATTGGACGCTCTCGGCTAGCCCAAGAGCGCAAGGTGGTTTCGATTTATGGTTACAAGAAGCCGTTTGTGATGATGCGCTCAGGGACGAAAATGCCCGCTTACGTCGTGACATTGAAAGACTCGACTTTGCGGCTCAAGGCGCGAATTTGGGCATTTGGGATTTCAATCCGTCAACGGGCTGTATCATTGGCAATAAAACGTGGGCGACACAGAAAAAACTCGATCCTAATCATTTGTTTGCTGATGATGCCCTGTTTTCTGAGATCATCAATGGCATCGTAAAATGGTCTGAAATCGTTCACCCTGATGACGTGGCTGAAACCACAGATAAGATTCAAGCCCATTTAGACGGTGAGACGGAGCTCTACCATGCCGAGTTTCGCGTACGTTGCGGTGATGGTCAGTGGAAATGGATTTTAGATCTTGGGCGAGTGTTCGAACGCGATCAAGATGGTGTCCCTGTGCGCATGAACGGCATCCATGTTGATATCGATAAACTCAAGCGCCTGCAACAGAGTCTTTCTGAAACCAAAGACAAAGCGGAAGTGGCAAACCGTGCAAAATCGATTTTTTTAGCCAACATGAGCCATGAGCTTCGCACACCGTTGAATGCCGTGTTGGGCTATACGCAGTTGATGAAGTGCGATCAACGCTTAACTGCAAAACACCACGAATATCTCGAAATCATTAACCGCTCTGGTGAGCACCTGTTATCGCTGATCAACGATGTGTTGGACATGTCAAAGATCGACGCTGGCCATAGTGTAGTAGAGCGCAAGTGGTTTAATTTCCGAGAAGTTTCTGAAGAGATTAATGACCTCATGCAGATGAAGGCAATGCAAAAGCAACTGACATTGCACTGCCGCGTTGAAGATTCAGTACCGCATTTTGTATTAGGTGATGTCGTGAAAACGCGACAAGTGCTGATCAACTTGCTGGGAAATGCGATTAAATTTACATATCGAGGCAATGTCCGTTTAAACATTGCCAGCGAGGCTTTGCAAAATGGCCAGCACAAAGTAACGTTTGAAGTGAGTGATTCGGGCATTGGTATTAGTGAAGAAAACCAAGAACGCGTCTTCCAACCTTTTGAGCAACTGGATTCTGATATTACGCAAAATGGCACAGGGCTGGGATTGAGCATCAGTAAGCAGTTTGTCGAATTGATGGGAGGCCAATTGGTGCTCAAAAGTGAGCTTCATCGAGGCTCTACTTTCTCATTCAGTCTTGTGATGGAAACCAGTGAGCATTTGGTTGAAAACAAGCCTGCGAATTTGCCCAGAGTCTTAGGGTTAAAAAGTGGTTCATTCAGTCCTAAGATTTTGATCGCAGAAGACCAGCTAGACAACCAGACGTTGCTTGCCACGCTTTTGCAGGAAGCGGGCTTTACCGTCAAACTGGCCAGAGACGGCGAAGAAGCGGTTGCTCTGCATAAGAGTTGGGGCCCTGATTTTATTTGGATGGATCGTCGTATGCCGAAAAAAGATGGCTTGCAAGCGACGAAAGAAATCCGTGCCGCCTCAGAGAACAGCCAGGTAAAAATTGTTGCCTTGACCGCCAGTGTCTTTAATGACGAGATAGAAGAGATGTTAGCGTCAGGTATGGACGATTTTGCGCGTAAGCCGTTTATGCCGCAAGATTTGTTTTACATGATGAAGAAGCATCTCGATCTCGAGTATGACTATGAACAGAGGCAAGACGAGGCAGAGAACACATCCTTCGATGACTTGGATCTGAGCTTTTTGGATGATTTAACCCACGAGTCGACTCAAGATATTGTTGAAGCGATAGAGCAAGGGCAGCAGCAGGAGCTCTATTACTTGTTCGAACAAACGATAGCGAACAGTGAGGTTCGCACCCGTCTAAACAGCTTGGTAGAGAACTATCAATTTGATGAGCTTTACGAGTTATTTCAAGAATAAAAAAGGGCATTGCGGGAAAAGCGTCGCAATGAAAGCAGATGAAAGTAGAACCATCGAATACGGAAATTTTGGTTGTTGATGATACCGTTGATAACGTCAAGCTTTTAAGTCAGTTGCTGCAAAACGAAGGTTATTTGGTGAAAGGCGCTTTGAGTGCCAAGAGTGCATTACGCATGTGCCAAAAAAAGAAACCTGATTTGATATTGCTCGACATCATGATGCCAGAGGTGGATGGCTATGAACTGTGTCGACAGCTAAAAAAGGATCCCTCGACACAAGATATCCCGGTGATCTTTCTCAGCGCCTTAGATCATGTTCAAGATAAAGTGCGCGCATTTCAGATCGGTGGTGTCGATTATATTCAAAAGCCTTTCGAGGTGATGGAAGTGTTGGCCAGAGTTCGCACTCATGCGGGTTTGGTGACATTGCAGCGCGCATTGATCGAACAAAATGAACAACTAAAAAGAATGGCGACCACCGATGCACTGACGGGATTGGTCAACCGCCGCTATCTTGCCGATATGGCGGGGAAAGTGTCAGGGAACTTTGCTCTGATTTTGTTTGATATCGATGATTTCAAGACTATCAATGACCAATATGGGCATCATGTCGGAGACGAAGTTTTAGTGAGAATCGCTGAGATTACTCGCAGAGTCATTGGGCAGCATGGTTACTGCGCAAGATGGGGTGGGGAGGAGTTCCTGATCTTACTGCCGAACTTTGATGCCAAACGTGCCTACGATCTGGCCGCTTGTATTCAAGATGAGTTCAATGAATCGAAGGGTACGCTGGGTGCTTACCACTTCACCGCAAGCTTCGGAGTCGCATGCAATCAAGGTGCACTCTCGTTTCATCACGTCATTCGCCAAGCTGATGCCGCAATGTATCAAGGCAAAAAGAGTGGCAAAAACCGTGTTGTATCAAGCAGCGCCATGGAGAGCCGCGAAATTTAAAGATGCGGCATTGCTAGTTAGGGCTAAAGTTGCTCTTCAATGGGTAAAATGCCAGCAAACCAAGCGCCGATTTTCCGCCATACCGTGGCTTCCGGTTCGGAATCAAACCAAACTTGAGATTGGTGATCAAACCAAGCCACTTCACCGTTTTTCATTCGCACCTGATAGGCATTGTTTTCTAAACCCATAGGCAATTTGGCTTCTGACGATTGAACATAATCAGGATGTTCGATCACCGCTGCCATTTCGGTGTTGAGCAAAGCCGAACGAGGATCCCAGTTCATGGAGCCGGCAAACAGCAATCGGTGGTCGATTAACAGCACTTTGGCATGTAGGCTTGAGCGGCTGCTGCCAGTGAAACTCCATTTGCTGTCGATTCTTGCGCTGGCTTTGGTTTCCCATAACTGAATGCCCGCTTCGACAAGATCTTGTCGATACTTGGCGTACCAGCCGTGAACAGCAAAGACGTCATTTGAGGCCAAGCTGTTGGTGACAATGGTGATTTCGACGCCGCGATGGGCCGCTTCTACCAAGGCTTGTGTGCCGCGTTCTGTTGGAACGAAATAGGGCGAGATAAGGACCAAGGAATCCTTCACGGTTCTTAACAGCGAAGTGAGGTTGTCTGCCAATTGTTGTTCTTGTGTGTCGACTTTGTCAGGCAGATCATACCAAACCTGCCCCTTACCCCAATACCAAACTAAACTCTTGTCGGTAAACTGTTGGTACAGTTGCAACTGAGTAAAGTCGTATCGCCCTTGAGTAAACTTTTGTTCTAGCTGGGTTTCTTTTAGCCAAGCTTGCAATTCCTCTTCGGTGACGGGAATGGGGTTGTCGGTGAGCCACTCAATTGGTACGACATGGAGACTGTTCCAATACAAATCAAATTGCTCGGCGGTCTGTTCAACGCTGTTGCCATAAAGCATCAAATCAAAATCCCCAAATTCGACTGGAGAGTTAACCGAAAAATACTCGTTACCGATGTTACGGCCACCAACAATGGCCACCACACTGTCTGCGGTGAGGGACTTATTGTGCATGCGCCGATTGAGTCGTGAAAAATCACTGGCCATCGCAAGCGTGCGTGCCGTTCGATATTGATGCGGGTTAAACAAGCGAATCTGAATGTTGGGATGAGCGCTTAATCGAGCCAATCCTTCATCGTTTCTTTTCTGCATATCATCGAGGAGAATTCTAACTCGAACCCCTCGTTGGGCAGCTTCAAATAAACGCCATGTCAGTAATTGTCCGGTTTCGTCATTACGGAAGATGTAGTACTGCAAATCGAGCGTTTTATCGGCTGCCTCGATTAACGCCAATCTCGCGAGAAGCGCATCATGCCCTTTGTCCAGAGGGAAAAAAGCGGTCAAGTTTTCTTTGTCTTGAGGATGATGGTTAAGATAGGCCGAAAGGCGAGAGTCGGCTTGGTAGCCCAGTTGGTAGCTCGGTTGCTTGTCGAACGGTGAGTGATTTTCGAGTGATGTACACGCGCAGAGCAACATCACAGAACAATACGTTAATGCTTTATGGATAAATATTCGCAACGGACCAAGCCCAAAAAATGGATTCTTCAGATATTTTGGAAGTGGCACGGCAGGCATGCAAGTCGCGTGAGGTTTAAATCCAGTAAAGCTCACGATATTGGAGGGAGAAACGATGCGGCCCAAGTGCGTGGCGCATCGTTTTATCATATGGACCTTGAGTGAGATTAAAGCGTTGCGCCATCCACCTTAATGACCACTTTACGCACGGGTGAGCCTTCGCCTTCTGGTGCGATAAGCGGACGATGGGGCTGCCCTGGCGGGAAAATAATGAACTCGTTTTCGCCGAGTGTCACAAACTTTTCATCCACAACATGGTGACTAAATGCCAAGTCGCGCTCTGCGAGATAGTCTTCATCCAATCCTGCAAACGGTAGCAAGCTGTAGCCAAACGTCTCTTTCCCGCTTAACAGAATTTGTACGTCGAGGTAGCGCTGGTGGCATTCTGATTTTCTTAACGCGAGCGGCTGAGTATGATCACTCATGACCAGAAAGAACGCGTTGTCGCCGTCCAACTCATGACGCCCATCTTCAATTGGCTCAGCCAGTTTAGCTAACACCTGCGCAATGATTTGCTTGAGATTTGAAGAGAGACAAGATGTAAAGGCGAGCTCTGTTGTTTTACCGACAAACACGGTGATTACCCCCAAAAAGAAAATAAAAGTCGCAAACCAGTTTTTACTGGCTTGCGACGATTTTACTGCTCGCGAAAGCGAACGCCAGTCATTTTTCAAAACGCTGTTTCTAAAATGAGATATTGTGCGTGCTTTGTTAGCCCGTCAATACGGTGTCTTCAGGGTATTTGATCAGGGTGGGTTCCGGCCTCGCCAGCATGTAAGCCAGCGTTAGTGGCCCAATTCGTCCGATGATCATCACCACGATCATGATGTACTTGCCCGGTTCCGAAAGCTCAGCGGTTAAGCCTGCCGTTAAACCGACCGTGGCAAATGCAGAGATGGTTTCAAACATCACTTTGTCAAACTGAGCTTGCTCGGTGATCATGAGTAAGAACATCGCCGTGGTAAGAATTGCGCCGCTGACCACAATGATTGCGAGAGATTTGGTCACAGTTGGCCAGTTCACGGTGCGCTGAAACATCACCACATGTTTCTTTTGACGCAAAAATGCCCAGGTCGCCATAAACGCGACGGCGAAGGTAGAGACTTTGATCCCGCCACCTGTAGAGGTTGAACCTGCACCAATTAGCATCAACACAATCATCACCAGTAGGGCTGGTTGCGTGAACTGGGCGAGGTCGACACTGTTGAATCCGGCTGTTCGCGCGCTGGCGGATTGGAAAAAGGCGGCAAGCCACTGCCCAGAAGTGCTTAACTCGCCCATCGTACTGGCATTGTGCTGTTCTAAGACGAAGAACAACAGCGTACCAATAATGAGCAGTGCAGGGGTGGCGACTAACATGATTTTGGTGTGCAAATGCAGGAAATGAAAACCGCGTCGCCAGTTCATCCACACGTCGCCCACCACAGTGAACCCCAAACCACCGAAAATAAACAGCGCAGCGAGGGTGAAGATGACCAGAGGATCGTCGACAAAGCTCATCATGCTGTCAGAAAAGAGCGCAAAGCCAGCATTGTTAAATGCAGAAATAGCGTGGAAAAGGGCATAAAACAGCCCGCTTTGCCAGCCCATTTCCGGCACCCAACGAAACGCCAATAACACAAAACCGATCAACTCTGCGACACAAGCGAAGATGACGATTTTTTTCACCAATCGACGCAGATTCACTTGTCGATCCTGCCCTAGCGCCTCTTTGGCTAACGCTTGCTGGCGAAGGCTCAGTTTCACACCAAACATATAAAGTAGCACGGCAGAAAGCGTCATTTGTCCCAAACCACCGATTTGCATCAGCAGCATCAGCAAGATTTTTCCTGCTAAGGTGAAGTGTTGACCGGTATCCACCACACCAAGTCCAGTCACACTAATGGCGGATGTTGCGGTAAAAAGCGCATCGGTTATCGACAAGCCTGAGACAGAAAAAACGGGCAATGTCAGCAGGATTGCGGAGGGTAATAGCACGGCCAAAAAACTAAGCAGAATGATGCGAGGCTCATTCCCTTTGCTCTGTTTCGATGCTTTATCGGCGAGGTAAAACAAGCCGTTGTTAGAAGAAAATGGATTCATAGTGAACTGAGTTTGTTTGCCAATGCATCTTGTGGGCCAACCAGAATGATCATGTCACCAATTTCGAGTTCGACATCTAACTCTGGAGCTTTGACCAGTTCGGGGCCACGTTTAAACCCAAGTACCTGCACGCCAGGGACTTTACACAAAGCCAACTCTCCGAGGGTTTTGCCCATTAAGCGTGAACCAACCACAAATTCAGTCATGGCCAAGCCGCTGCCAAGTGGATGAAATTCAAGAACGCGTTTGTCGAGCATCTTCCTTGCCACGCGGATCCCCATATCGCGCTCCGGCATGATGATGTGGTCTGCGCCGATTTTTTGCAAAACTCGAGCTTGGAACTTGTCGTTGGCTTTAACCCAAACGGATTTGACACCCGCTTCTTTGGCAATCAGAGTGGCTAAAATGCTGGAGTTCATATCCGCACCAATGGCGACCATCACCATGTCGTAGTCATCCAATTTCAGCTCTGCCATGGTCTCTTCATGTGTACAGTTGGCCACTAGAGCTTGAGTGACAAAACCAGCTGCTAGCTTGACGCGTTCTTCATTAACGTCGATGGCCAGTACTTGAGCACCGGAATCGGTCAATTCCTGACACACCGCAAGACCAAAACGACCTAAGCCAATCACGGCAAATTGTTTTTCAGCTCGTCTCATGAGCGCCTCTTAATCTATGGATTTCGGCAGAAAAGTCTGCGCCTAATTTCACTGCGGTGCAAATTTATTGATGAGAATTTGACAGAAGATTAACGGAAATTGTGCATAAAAACAGCGATGTTTCATGATGGCGCGGGTGATGCGTGAAGCAACATGCCTAAGATTGAACAGAATAAATACTTTTGCTGATTTGTGTGAGAAATGGTGTCTGAATTTACTTGGCAAAAGGAGAGATAACTAACTTGGATGCGGCAGAAACGAAAAGGGCCACTAATGTCTTAGTGGCCCTTTTACTAAAGTGGCGGAGAGATAGGGATTTGAACCCTAGGTACGCTATTAACGTACGCCGGTTTTCAAGACCGGTGCTTTCAACCACTCAGCCATCTCTCCAGTGCGGGCAAATATATAAGCCCGGAATTCGTTTGTAAAGCCCTATGAATGCTAAGTGAATAGAAAATCACCAACCAATAGCGGCTTAGTTACTTTTAGCGTAAAAACGCTGTAACTCAGTGAGCCCTTGCATCAAAACGGGCAGTTTCGGGCTGTCGTCGCGAACTCTCTGATAGTGGTTATCGTACAGTTTGAAATTACCGAATTTATCGATCACCGTGGTTTGACTTGGCGTGATCAGCGCGATTTCGCGGGTATCGCCTGCAAGGATCCAACGGCGTTTACTTTCATCAAACAAATTGCGACCGGAGCTGAAATCAGCCGGATTCGACGCGACCCCCATCAGGTCTTGAAGTAGGGTAACGGAAAGATCCAAATGACTGGTACTTTGGCCAAATTGCGCAGGCAGTTTTCCTGGCCAATGAATCACCATAGGTACCTGTAACTGGTAACGACTGTAGTTACTGTTTGCGCCCCAGCTGTTGGTTTGAGTTTCGTTAAACTCGCTGCCGTGATTTGAGGTGATGATCACCACGGTGTTATCGCTTAACTGCTGTTCATCTAGGGTCGCAAAAATACGTTGTAGCGTGCTGTCGGCTTGTCGCACTGCAACATCATAAGCTTGCTTGAATTTGTCGCTCGCGTTGGCCGTGGTTGGCAGCGAAGCGGTTTCAATATTATCGAGTTCAGTCACTTCGATGTAGCTGAACCAAGGCGATTTCGCTTGGTTTAATAACCATTCGTTCCACGCATCGACCGCTTGTGCATCGGAATGAGTCACCGCTTGTTCCGCGTTTTTTTCTGCTTCGATCTGCGTCGCTAAATTCTGATTACGGAAGATAACTTCACTATACAAAGGCTCGTTAAAGCCATTGCCGCTAAACAAACCAAATTGATAGCCCTGCTCTTGAAGGACTTTCAAAAAAATGGGGGCGGTACCTTGCGCTTTAATGCTGCTGGCATAGCTGGTCGGTAGGCCATAGAAGAGGCCAAAAATGCCGTAACCATCGTTACTTGAGCTGTAGTGGTTGGTAAACCATTGGTTGTTAGAGGTAAACTCAAACATATTTGGCATTTGTTCTGCCGATAGACGATCGCTGCGTAAATTATTTACGCTGATCATCAGTACATTGAGGTTGTTACCACGACGGTTGAACGTTAGCTGATCTAATGGGTAACGCACCAACTCGACGTTGTTTTCGTTCGCTTCCAAACGTTTTAGGTATTCATCACGATCCAGTAGGCCATGTTTTTCCATAAAGCTTTTCGCTGTCATTGGGTAAGACAACGGGAAGTTGGCTCTTTGGCTAGTCACTGGATTATAGAAATAAGCATCGGACCACATGTAGATCAGATGACTAACAATAAAGCAGACAAAGAAGACGGCAGCTAACGGGCGGCCAATATGTTTGTGTGCGAGTTTACGTTGTTTCTTCCACACCCATTCCGACAAGCCAAGTTGCAGGAAAAAAATCAGTGGAAGCACAATAAACAGATGCTGGAGATCGGCGCTGAGAGCCGATTTGTCATCACTAAAGAGCAACTCCCAAACCACGGGGGTTAGGTGCAGGTTGATGCTTTGATACGCTTGCGTATCGATCAGCAGCACCGTCAATCCTGTGGTCGCAAAAACCACAGAGGTTAAACGGAACAACCGTTGCGATGGCAATAAAAAAGTTAAAGGAAACAGAATCAGCAGGTATAAGGCAAACACCAAAAAGCCAAAATGACCAACCCAAGAGACAACCAGATAAAATTGCCCGAGTAGCGTTTCTGGCCAAGGGGACTGGGTGATATAACGCGTACCAATCAACATCGCAGCAATGATATTGAAAAATGCGAACCAGTGACCCCATCCAACTAATCTGGATACGCGCTCGCCGTATGAGTTTCCGCTGTCAACCATGTCTGATTCTGTTATCCGTTATTAGTGAGTTTTTGGTTCTTGTAAAGAAGAGATCAGTGCCTGTGCAAACTTTTCAGCAATTAGCTTACGTTGAGAAGCGGCAACTTGTTGATTCAGAACGTTTGTTGCGATGTTTCCGGCAATCATCAGTGATAATTCTGGTGTTGCACCGTGCTTATCAAGCACTGCTCCAATCTCAGTAAGAATGGTTTCTACTTGTTCGTCTGTGTATTTCGATGTAATCGGCATAAAAACTCTAATAATGATAGTAAAAGCGGCCTATGATAACCTACAATGCCTCGCAACTAAAACCTTGAAGCAAGATAAAATACTATGAGTCTGCATCTTTCAAACGTTATTCTGCATCAGCTTAGTAAAAATGATCAGGATGAGCTAATGGTAAACTACCGTTCTGAGTCCCTGGTCAATGATTCTTCTACAGAAAATCTGGTCGCTGAGCTGCACCGCGTGTTTCATTCCAAAGCAGGAAAAGGCTTTGGTTGTTTTCAATCTGACAGCGAATTTCAGATTTGGCTCAATGAATTACAACGTGGCGAACTGGATTTTTATGATTTCTCACAAAAATGCGCCGTAAGACTGAAAGAAGAGTTAGCAAAATACCCGTTTGCGGACGAAGGTATTCTTGTGTTTGCGGAGTACCAAAGCCTAGCGACCGATTATTTGTTTGTGGGTATATTGCCGCTGAATCAAAGTTTGAAAGTGACAGAAGGGTTGGACATCAGCGCAACCGATTATTTGGATATCAATAAGATGGACATCGCTGCGCGTATTGATTTATCGGTGTACGAAGCAGATAAAGATTCCAACCGTTATCTCTCGTACATTAAGGGCCGAGTTGGCCGTAAAGTGGCGGATTTCTTCCTCGATTTCTTGCAAGCGGAAGTGGGCCTAGACAGCAAGCAGCAAAACCAAGTGTTGATGCAAGCGCTCGATGATTTCTGTACCGATGCAAAGTTGGAAAAACAAGAAGTCAACGAGTACAAGAAGCAAGTCTATGAATACTGTAATGGCCAGATCAAAGCAGGCGAAGAAGTGGAAATTCGCGAGCTTTCTGGCGAGTTACCACCAAGCCCATCTGGCGCGAGCTTCTTAGAATTTACGCAAGAACAAGGCTATGGTTTGGAAGAGAGTTTTCCTGCCGATCGTGGCTTAGTGCGCAAGTTGACTAAGTATGTTGGGGCAGGTGGTGGTCTTAACGTGAGCTTCGACAGTTTGCTGTTGGGTGAGCGCATTTTCTACGATCCAGAGACCGATACGCTGACGATCAAAGGCACGCCGCCAAATCTGCGTGACCAACTGACGCGAAATCGATAATACAAATGAAGAAAGAGAGCGAGATGCTCTCTTTTTTTGTGACTTCACATTACCCTAGCGGATTGTGTTATAAGCTTATGAAAGCAACTTGGAATCTCTGTGCAAGGATGGAGCATGGTTCGATTGAGTAATAAATGGGTATTTCGCTATTCTTTGGGTCTTGCCTTGGTGTGGTTGTGCTCTGTCGCGTTTGTTTGGATGCAAATCACCAACATGCGTGCTGCGGTCGATGCCGTAGAGGAAGTGGGGAACAAAATTGAAGAAGTGCACGCGGCGTTTTCTTACAAGCGTGAACAAAGAATTCAAAAGTTAGATGAAATTTCGCTGAATGTGCAATTGATTTATGCGTTACGTATTCAGCTCGAAGCAACCTATGTACACTCGTTTTTTGCCCCTGATATTACGCAGTTTTTGCACGTCACCGATCGCTACGTAGACAGCGTAAAAACCATTTTGCAAATCGACAGCCGCTTGTCAGACTTGGTTGCTGAGGTGCGTCGCCAACGTCTTCAGCAAACGCATGCGGATTCCATTCTCTCCTTTGCTTTACTTGGCTCGTATATTTCCGAGGCCACGTTAAGTAACAGCACGCGCTTAAGCCCAGTATTTAAAGATATCGATAACTTAGTGTTGTTATCGAATGATCTTGAAGAAGCGCAACGTGTGCCGTTACAAAAGTTGTTGGCCCAATCGGCGGTGGTACTTGGGCAAAATGCCGAAGTGAACCATCTGGTCAATCAAGTCAGTACCCACGAAGTGTACGCCCAGCAATCTTGGTTAGAAGAGCAGTATCACCATATTGTTTTGCAATCCATCGTGATTGTGATTGCGGTGAGTGGGCTCTGTTTTCTGGGTTTGTTGTGGTTACTGTACTGGGGCAATACGTTAGTGAAGTCGCCACAACAATCGGCAGAGAATGAGGTGTTGTGCGTTCCAACAGAAACCTTGAATGAACGATTGTCATCCGAAGCGGAGCAAACCGCGGAAAGGCCAGAGCAACCAAGCCGTCAAAGTGACACATCTCTGGTTGAGCAGGGCAAAGAGATAGATAGAAACCGTTCCGTTTCCACCACGACAGTACCGCATGGGAATGAAGAACTGCCGCCGATTAAAATCGATTTGATGATGGACTCTTTATCTGGAGATGAAGAATCGGTGCAGATGTTATTGAGCGTGTTTGTCCAAGATCATGCAGATGAGCACAGCAATTTTGTTGCAACCTATCGCGATGATCCCGAAACCGCACAGCGCATTGTTCACAGCCTGAAAGGGGTCGCTGCCAGCCTTGGTGCAGATGCTTTACGTAAAGTGGCGATGGAGATTGAATCCAGCATGAAGCATGGCCATGAACCGACAGAGCAACAATTGCAGCAACTGAAAGAGTGCATTGATAAAACCGTGGCTTACGCGCAACGCATTCTCAATCGCGAGATTGTCATCTCATCATAAGATGCTGATATTTCTCTGACTTATACTGGTTATATTCGTCATCCTTTTCTTTTTGTAGTGGTTATAGCAATGACTCGCTCAACGATGGTCGCTTTTTACAAAAGTTTTTGTTTGCCTATTTTGGTGCTAATGAGTTTGTCGGGATGCTCGTTATTAGAGGTGAAGCTGGATAGCCAAGTCACCCCGTTGACTCAGCAAGAGCTGAATACTCGTTTACATACGCGTGAATACGCATTGCAATTTTTTACCCAAGTCGAGCAAACGGCGGATACGCTTAAAAGTGGCTATCCTGCGACGGATACTCTGCACCAGTCCTATATTTTGTTGTGGAAAATCAATGCAGAGGAAGGTCTAGCACGGGCTGCGTATCAGGTTTCACCCACTGCGGCGCTGATCGACAGTTGGGTGTTTACTCAGCAGATGACAGACTATTTTTCTCAAGGGCCGGGTCGCGAGCAGTTTGAATCGACTCTCGCCTCAGATGCATCACAAGCTTTACTGACACAAGTGGAACAGTTGGCGAGTGTTCTATTGAAGAACAGTTCGTACAAGAGCAGCCAGCAATTTGTTCGCGAGTTTGCCACGCAACATCCATTTACCGATCTCAAATTTAATCCCACACCAGCTTACCGCGCTTGGCTAAAAGCCAATGATATTAACGAAGATGAGGCGATAACCACGCTAGGTACCATGCCGGAAGCTTTAGGCGATGTCTCCGATCGCCTCAGTTTGATTTCAGAGCAAACGCCGAAGATCATGAGTTGGAAAGCGGAGCTTATTGCCCTTAATAGCAGCATCAGTGGCGAAGATTTGTCACAAACCTTGGCCTCCATGAAGGCCACTTCTGAGGCCTTTCAAGATTTCGTGAAGAATAACCCAGAATACATGAAGAACTTGGCGGAGCAGATGGCCATAGAGTTGCAGCCGCTGGTGGCTGATATTGACCAAAAAACCTCGCGTCAGATGAGTAAACTCGATGAACAAAGGGCGGCGTTGGAAGCCATGGTTGCACGCGAGAGGGTTGAGCTGTTTGCGATGATAGAGCGTGAAAGAGAAGCGTTGAATAAGATGGTGACGCAAGAGCGAGTGAGCTTTACTCAAGACATGGATACGCTCTCACAAGATGTGGTCGCGCTGGCGATGGATAAGTTGGTTGAGCTGATCAAAAGCGTGATTATTTACTTTGTTCTGTTTATCGCTGTAATTTTCTTTGCTCCGCTTGGCTTAGGTTATGCACTCGGAAAGAGAGCACAAAGAAAGAGCAATTAGCCAAAGGGCTGGCCGTTGGCGCAACGAATGCTGCTGAAACGACAAACAAAAAAGCGTAGCTCGAGGGCTACGCTTTTTTATTGAGTGGCGGAGGTTAAGCGGTTTGTTGTCTTGTCTCTGCCAGTGTTTCTTCTTCGCTCGCTTGCGCGGTTGGCTCGCACTTGTCGACAAACCAACCCATGTAGGAGGTGAAAATCGTCACTGCGATACAGACAAAGCTCAACCACATGAACGGTGCGTAAGATAACGTCGCCACCCCTAAGATGCTCGCCATGTAAATGCCGTTATCACTCCAAGGCACCATACCGGATGTTAGCGTGCCGCCAAACTCGGCATTTCGTGACAGATTCTTACGTTTGTAACCTAGGCGATCGTAGTTTTTCGCACAAATCTTTGGTGTCAGAATCAGTGAAACGTACATCGCTGAACCGAACACGTTACCCATAAACGCTGTACCAATTGTGCTGGTTGCGAGAGAACCTGCATTTTGCACGCGACGCTCAAACAGTTTCGCGATGGTTTCTAGCACGCCAACTTTATCCAGTAGACCACCAAAACCAAGACCAAACACGATCACGGCCACCGAGCCCAGCATGGAGGACATGCCACCACGGTTTAGGATGGAATCAATGAAATCGACGCCTGAAGAAATCGCAAACGGTGCCCAAGCAGTATTGAACGCGGTTAGGAAATCCACATCTTGGATCATCACGGCCCAAATAATACCCAGTAGAGAACCAAAGCTGATGACTGGGAATGAAGGCATGCGCATGGCAAGTAGCGCCAATACGATAATGACAGGAACAAACGAGTAAGGCGTGATGTAGAACTGCTGATCCATCGCTTTAATCACAGATTCCACTTGGCTCATGTCAACATTACCTGCGTAATGGAAGCCAAATGCTGTGAACATAATGCCGGTAATGATGTAGCTGATCAGAGCGATAGGCAGCATGCCTTTGATGTGCTCCATGACTTCCACGTTCGACATCGAAGAAGCAAGGATCACTGAATCTGAAAGCGGAGACATTTTGTCACCGAAGTAACAGCCTGATAGTACCGCACCTGCGGTGATCGGTGCTGGTACGCCAAGGCCTTGGCCAATCCCCATCATTGCGATACCTGCGGTACCTGCTGCGCCCCAAGAGGTGCCTGTTGCAAGTGCTGTTAGGGAGCAAATGATCATAGTGGCTAAAAGGAAGATAGAAGGATGTATTGCCTTCAGACCATAGTAAATAATAGTGGGTACGATACCGCCGGAGATCCAGGTACCAACCAATGCGCCAACGGCTAATAGAATAAGAACAGCGCCTAAACCATTCGAAATTCCGTTTAATGCCGCTTTTTCCAGGTCTTTATACTGATGACCTAGACGTAAGCCCAACACCATAATAATGAACCAGCCGATATAAAGTGCTAGCTGAATAGGTAGATCTAATTTCGCGGTAAACGAAAAAGCCAAAAGTAAAAACAATCCCAGTGAAATGAGCACTTGGGGAAGACTTGGTAAGCGAGTAATTTCCTGCTTCATATATTCCTCTGATAAATGTCGGAGCGTTAGAGGGATTACGCCCCCGTATGTTTAGGATGCTTACATTACATTAACGTAGTGGATAATTCGATTTATTTAGTCGTTTGTTTTGATGTGGATCGGTGTAATACGTATTTTGTGAAATAATAAACTACTAAAGTTTAAAATAATTAGTTTTAAGTGTTGTGTAATGTGAAATAAATGTGCTTCATATGTGAATGTGGCGGCCGGGTAGGAAATCCTGCTCGGTCAGAGCTCTTACCAAAGCTAAATCATGAAGTTTTGCGACCTTAACAAATCAAAACGAAAAAGTTGGACGTTTTCGTCAATTAGTGCTTGAGATTTTGCCTAGAAAATAGAACTATTAATGCAAATTTATTTTGTTATTTGAATACACGGAGAGTTAATGTGATGAGAGTGGGTTTAGTTGGTTGGCGTGGCATGGTTGGCTCGGTGCTGATGCAGCGCATGGTTGAAGAAAAAGACTTTGATCTGATTGAACCAGTCTTTTTCAGTACCTCTCAAATTGGTATTCCAGCGCCAAATTTTGGTAAAGATGCTGGTTTACTACAAGATGCATTCAATATTGATGCGTTGAAACAGCTCGACGCAGTCATCACTTGTCAAGGCGGTGGTTATACAGAAAAGGTTTACCCAGCGCTGCGCGAAGCGGGTTGGAAAGGCTACTGGATCGATGCGGCATCTACGCTGCGTATGGCTCCAGATTCGATTATCACTCTTGATCCAATTAACCTAGCTCAAATTCAGCAAGGCATCCATAGCGGCACAAACACCTTTGTAGGTGGTAACTGTACCGTTTCTCTAATGCTAATGGCGTTAGGCGGACTATACAAACAAGGTATGGTTGAGTGGATGAGCGCGATGACTTACCAAGCGGCTTCTGGTGCAGGCGCACAGAACATGCGTGAACTGATTTCTCAGATGGGCGTGATCAATGATGCAGTAAGTTCAGAGTTGGCCAACCCATCAAGCTCTATTCTTGATATCGATCGTAAGGTTGCGGAAACGATGCGCAGCAGCTCGTTCCCAGTTGACAACTTTGGTGCGCCTCTAGCTGGTTCATTGATTCCATGGATCGACGTGAAACGCGAAAACGGTCAAAGTAAAGAAGAGTGGAAAGGTGGCGTAGAAGCGAACAAGATCCTTGGTTTACAAAACTCTCCAATTCCAATCGATGGTACTTGTGTTCGTATCGGTGCAATGCGTTGTCATTCACAAGCGCTGACTATCAAGCTTAAGCAAAATGTCCCTCTTGATGAAATTGAAGAGATCATTGCGAGCGACAACGAGTGGGTTAAAGTGATTCCAAACGAGCGTGACATTACCGCGCAAGAGCTAACGCCAGCTAAAGTGACAGGAACGCTTTCAATCCCTGTTGGTCGTTTACGCAAAATGTCGATGGGTGATGATTTCCTTAACGCATTCACCGTGGGTGACCAACTTCTTTGGGGCGCGGCAGAACCTTTGCGTCGTACGCTAAGAATCATCCTTGCTGAGAAGCAATAACTCAAATATGAGACATCATTCTAAAAAGCGCCTAAAAGGCGCTTTTTTATTTTTTCAATGACAGTTCGTTGACATTGATGACCTAATTTAGCGTGGGTTTTGAGAGTGGTGTGCTGTATGTATAAGAAATTTCGAGGTTTTACACTAATAGAATTGATCGTAGTGATTGTGCTTGTTGCCGTGTTAGCGGTGGTCGCTGCGCCAAGATTCCTGAATTTACAATCCGATGCACGGCGTTCCGTCGTCGAAGGTTTAGCTGGCGCCGTAACGAATGCGGCGGAGATGGCGTATGGAAAAGCCGCTGTGGAAGGGATGGAAGAGCTTGAATCCTACCACGTGCCGAATTACGGGATTGTGCAATATGGTTATCCGAGTGTCTCGCGTGGTGGAATGGAAAGCTTCTTACAAATTGACACGGGGTACCATGATTTAGAACGTGAATGGGTTTGGGCTGCACACAATAATGGCTCAGTCTCAGATCCCGATTGGTGGATCATTACGCAGTCACAATGGTTGGCCGATGACAACATTGTGGATTTCAATAAAGCCATTGAAGATAGCCGTTGCTACGTCAAATATACCGCAGCGATGGAACCGGGGGCGGACTTTGCCGTGGAAACCATCACAGACGGATGTTGAAGCCGCTACGGCTCATGCAACAAGGTAATCAAGCGCTCACACGAGCGCTTATTTTTTGTCGGCTTCTGCGTTTTGGACGGCGACCACTCGTTTATCGGGATCCGCCAGTTCACTGCCGCAGTGTTTGCAAAAGAGTGCATCGGATTCATGTCCAGCACGTGAGCAGTTAGGGCACTTGACCAATTGTCGGTGTGAGTTCATCTCTTGGTTGAGTTCGGCGGTAATGATCCCCGTTGGCACCGCCAAAATTGAGTAACCGAGTAACATTGTCAGCGACGCGATGGCTTTGCCTAGATCGGTTTGTGGCACGAGGTCACCATAGCCTACGGTCGTAATCGTCACAATGGCCCAGTAGATACTTTTGGGAATACTGGTAAAGCCATTGTGCGGACCTTCAATCACGTAGATCAGGGCGCCAAATATGGTAACCAAAATAGCCACCGCACTGAAAAATATCAGTATTTTTCTTCGAGCCATCAGCAAGGAGCGCATCAGCAAATTTGAGTCTTGCAAATAACGGACGAGTTTCAGAATACGGAAGATACGCATCACACGCAGCAGTCGAATTACGCCCATAAAAGCCGCTGATGGGAATAAAAAGGCAAGATAGGTCGGCAGTATCGCCAGTAAGTCCACCACACCATAAAAACTGCGTGCGTAGGCGGCAGGTTTTGGTGAGCAATATAAACGCAGCAAATACTCGAGCGTAAATAGGGCGGTAAAACCGTACTCAAGGTATTTGAGTTCGCTTGCCCACTGAGCGCGAATCGACGGGATAGATTCGAGTAAAAGCACCAGCAGCGAGGTCAAAATCGCGATGATCAAGCCAATATCAAAGGCTCTGCCTGCGGGCGTGTGCGTACCGAAAATAATAACGTAAAGATGATGCTTGAGTGACTGGCGTGACATGATGTTGCGACATAGTTGAAACGTTGCAACATCATACCTTTAAATCGGGAATCAGGCTAATCCGGGGAAGAGATTACGTAGACCATTGGCGATAAATTCGATGCCGAGTGCGCCCAAGATCAGACCCATAATACGGGTGATCACGTTGATGCCGGTTTGTCCTAAAAAGCGAACGATAATTGGCGCTGAGCGGAATAGCAGCCATGAGCAAAAGCTAAAGGCAACTATAGTGATCACAATACCCATGGTATCGAACATGCTTGGGTAGCGAGAACCATAAACGATGGTCGAGCTAATCGCACCAGGGCCTGCCATTAAAGGCATTGCCAAAGGCACAACACCAATTTGTTCGCGACTCACGTATTCCGACTGCTCTTGTTTGTTTTGTTTATCTTCACCCAACTTACCGCTCATCATCGAAAAGGCGATGCTAAGTAGTAGTAAACCACCGGCAACGCGGAAGGAGTCGAGAGAAATACTAAACATGTCGAGTAGCATCTGACCAGCTAGCAATGAAACGGTCAGAATAATCGCCACCGCCACATTGGCGGTAAGTGCGGTTTTGTATTTTTCTTCCGGTGTCATGTGGCCTGTAAGCGACACAAATACCGGCATGATGCCCACAGGGTTTACTGCGGCCACTAAGCCTAAGAAAAACTGCAAAAAGATAGCGACTTCGAACGTTTGCATTAGAGAAACCACACGAAAGATAGGAGAACAGATTGTTGGCGAAATATAGTCGATATTGCGCGACTTCACGAATGAAAAAAACTAACGTGTGAGCTGTTTGATTGCTGAGAAAAACTAATTATTGAAAGAGTTGTAAAATAATTTGTCACACTTTGTTGTGTATAATCCTTCGCGAACATCCAATCAATTTACATAAACGTTAACATTCGCACATTTTTGATAAAAACCAAGCGCGCTTCTTTAGCGAGTTAACCATTTGGATATACTCTCAGTAGCACAGAATTTCTCGTCTACATGTAATTTTATGTAATTTTGTAGATTTATAATGAAACTTTTTTACAAGGTTTTGTTGTTAATTTGACCTTTTGGTTCGTTTGCTTCTTTTTTGCTCAACCAAAAGTAACTTTTAATTTACTTGTTTATCAATGAGTTAGCGGTTTTTGTTGTACTGAAGCACCACTTTGGGGGTATTTAGAGTGTGTGAACTGATCCAAGTCAATTTTTTTCACACTCTGAAATATTATACTCAGCCCTGAAAGCAATTTACTAAGTCGGTTGTTCAGTAACTTACTGATAAACAGTAAAAACGATAGACAAGTAGCCTTACTAAAAAGTTTTTAATATTTGTTAATTTTAGGAGATTCCCTATGCCTGTAACTAATATGGCTGAACTAGATGCGATGATTGCACGCGTTAAGAAAGCGCAAGAAGAGTTCGCTACTTACTCTCAAGAGCAAGTAGATGCAATCTTCCGTGCAGCTTCTCTAGCCGCTAACCAAGCTCGTATCCCGCTAGCACAAATGGCGGTTGAAGAATCTGGTATGGGTATTGTTGAAGATAAAGTAATCAAGAACCACTTTGCATCTGAGTTTATCTACAACAAATACAAGGACGAAAAAACGTGTGGCATCCTAGAAGAGGATGACAACCTAGGTACGATGACTATCGCTGAACCAGTAGGTATCATCTGCGGTATCGTTCCAACCACTAACCCAACTTCGACTGCAATCTTCAAATCACTGATCTCTTTGAAGACTCGTAACGGTATCATCTTCTCGCCACACCCACGTGCGAAAAACTCGACTAACGACGCAGCGAAACTGGTTCTAGAAGCAGCAGTAGCAGCTGGCGCACCAAAAGACATCATCGGTTGGATCGACCAGCCATCTGTAGAGCTTTCTAACGCGCTTATGAAGCACGATGACATCGCACTTATCCTTGCAACTGGTGGTCCAGGCATGGTTAAAGCCGCTTACTCTTCTGGTAAGCCAGCAATCGGTGTAGGTGCAGGTAACGTTCCTGTTGTTATCGATGAAACAGCGGACATCAAACGTGCAGTTGCATCTATCCTAATGTCTAAGACGTTCGATAACGGCGTAGTATGTGCTTCTGAGCAAGCTGCAATCGTTGTTGATGCAGTATACGACGAAGTGAAAGAGCGTTTTGCTTCTCACAAAGCATACGTACTTAGCAAAGCTGAAGCAGAAAAAGTACGTAAAGTACTGCTAATCGATGGCGCACTAAACGCGAAAATCGTTGGCCAGCCAGCTGCAGCAATCGCTGAAATGGCAGGCGTTAAAGTTCCTGCTGATACTAAAGTTCTCGTTGGTGAAGGCCTAGGCAAAGTGTCTTACGATGATGCATTTGCTCACGAGAAGCTATCTCCAACTCTAGGTCTATTCCGTGCTGACGACTTCGAAGACGCAGTTGCACAAGCAGTAACCATGGTTGAAATCGGCGGTATCGGTCACACATCTGGTCTATACACTAACCAAGACGTAAACGCAGACCGTATCCGTTACTTCGGTGACAAACTGAAGACTGCACGTATCCTTGTAAACATCCCAACTACTCACGGTGGTATCGGTGACCTTTACAACTTTAACGTTGCACCATCTCTAACTCTTGGTTGTGGTTCATGGGGTGGTAACTCTATCTCTGAGAACGTAGGTCCTAAGCACCTAATCAACAAGAAAACTGTTGCGAAGCGAGCTGAAAACATGTTGTGGCACAAACTACCTAAGTCAATCTACTTCCGTCGTGGTAGCCTTCCAATCGCACTAAGCGACCTAGAAGGTAAGAAACGCGCATTCCTAGTAACTGACCGTTTCCTATTCAACAACGGTTACGCAGATGACGTAGTACAACTTCTTAAAGCTCAAGGCATGGAAGTTCAAACATTCTTTGATGTTGAAGCTGACCCAACGCTATCTGTTGTAGAGAAAGGCGCAGCGGCAATGCAAAGCTTCCAGCCAGATGTGATTCTAGCGCTAGGTGGTGGTTCACCAATGGATGCTGCGAAGATCATGTGGGTAATGTACGAGCACCCAGAAACTCACTTCGAAGAACTTGCAATGCGCTTTATGGATATCCGTAAACGTATCTACAAGTTCCCTAAAATGGGTAAGAAAGCTGAGCTTGTATGTATCACTACCACTTCAGGTACAGGTTCAGAAGTTACACCATTCGCGGTTGTGACTGACGACAAGACTGGTGCTAAATACCCACTAGCAGACTACGAATTGACTCCTCAAATGGCAATCGTAGATGCGAACCTAGTGATGAACATGCCTAAGTCTCTAACCGCATTCGGTGGTTACGATGCAGTGACTCACGCTCTAGAAGCTTACGTATCTGTTCTTGCGAACGAATACTCAGATGGTCAGGCTCTACAAGCACTTAAGATGCTAAAAGAGTACCTACCTTCAAGCTACGCGAACGGTGCAAAAGACCCAATCGCTCGTGAGAAAGTACACAACGCAGCGACCATCGCTGGTATCGCATTCGCGAACGCGTTCTTAGGTGTATGTCACTCTATGGCACACAAGATCGGTGCAGAGTTCCACCTACCACACGGTTTGGCGAACGCTCTACTTATCTCTAACGTGGTACGTTACAACGCGAACGATAACCCAACTAAGCAAACTGCGTTCTCTCAATACGACCGTCCACAAGCACGTCGTCGTTACGCTGAAGTTGCTGACCACCTAGGCCTAAGCCAAGCTGGTGACCGCACTGCTCAGAAGATTGAACGTCTACTAGCATGGTTGGATGAGCTAAAAGGTAACCTAGACATCCCAATGTCTATCCAAGCGGCAGGTGTTGCTGAAGCTGACTTCCTAGCGAAAGTTGATGAACTAGCAGTAGAAGCGTTCGATGACCAGTGTACTGGTGCGAACCCACGCTACCCACTAATCGCTGAGCTAAAAGAAGTTCTACTGGCTTCTTACTACGGTAAAGCTTTCGTTGAAGGTGAAACTTTCGAAGGTACGACTGTAATCAAGAAGAAAGCAGACCAAGTAGCGCCAAAAGCGAAAAAATAAGTCTGATACTTAGTCACTAAGTGTCAGCAAGAAGTAAGACTCAGGAATGAGGTAGGTTTTCGCTAGCACGAAACCTAAAAAAATCGGGAAAAAGATCAAAGCCCCAGTCGAAAGACCGGGGCTTTTTTTCAGTTTGATTTTTTGAGTTCAGTTAGATTTCGGTGGTCACCACTCTGCCACTGAAATACTCATTGGCGACGATGTACTCAGCGTTGCGAATGAGTTCATCCTGCACTTGAGCCCAATGTGTCGCGTCTATTTGTCCGTGAAGATGAGAGATCGAAGGGATCACACCGCCAACGCGAATATTAAAAGGGGTGAGCTCTCTCGCCCAACTGTGGGTAAACCCCGAAACTAGGGAAGTCACACTCTCAACACCGGTAAAATTTTGATGGTCATCGTGCGAAATAACATTAACGATCACGCCTTTCGTTTCGGTGCGTCGCATTCGTTCCGCGCACACTTGCACATAGCCGTATAGTGCGCCTGCGGTACTTGATAGCTTTTCTATGAAGCCTTCTGAGGTTGCTTCAGTATTCAAAAGTGGCAGAGGAGAGCTGGTCCAACAGTTTACGAGTACATTAGGGACTCGGTTAAACTGTGCCTGAATGTGGTCAAACAAGGATTGGATGGAAGATTGACTGTAGTCTTGCAAGGTGATCGGATAAACATCTTGAGTGATGGCATAAAGCTCTTTGTGCGTATCATTCAATGCAGCTTGGTCTTGGTCGCAGAGAATAACAATGGCACCGAGACGCGCAAAGTGCGCTGCCACTGTTCTGCCCAATAATGAGCCCGCACTCGTCACTAAAATCAAAGCGTTCTTGATATCCATCTCGTTGCTCTCCCTCAAGCATTCAGACCGTACTTTCATCTTGGGTGAGAAATTGGGTACGCTGTGTGAATAACTTCAAACAACGGTTAATCGTGCAAAAGAGATGATGAGATATTTGTAAACAGTCACAGTTTGGTGTTCTGAGGGATGAAAAATTGTCGCATAGCGTCTAGCAAAGTTGATCCGTGCCATGCCAGTAAATACAACGATAAACAGCGTGTTACGCGTAGGCGGCAAATTTCGCTTTGACCAGTGCAGTGGATAGGTGGTTGTACAACCCTGCTTCTGGTAGCAATTTAACTTCTGGGGTTGCGAGTTTTGTTCGCTCGTGCCCAGAAAGGTTTTGATAAACCTCTTCTGGTAGATCAAACGTCTCTTCTGGCATATAAGCCAATGGCTCTGCGCTGAGATAGTGACTCAGTTTGGCAGAAGGAAGCCCTGCATTGTGGAACTGTTTCGCTTGTTCTGCAGAAATCGCGTAACTTGATTGATCGCTTCTCAATTTTTGAGGTTCAGACAAACCAAATTGCTTACGCAACATGGCATCCGTCATTTCCTGCGTTTCAATTTGTTCTACGGGGGTGATGTGACGAGCGTCTTCAGAAAACATCGAAAGCAGCAGTGCAAAGTCGGCACGACGTCCTTGCTGAACGGCTTGGCTAATGCCATTACCGAAGCTCAGCTCGTTAATGATGCTTGCTTTGTCTAATGTGTGTATCTGCATGCGGCTCTCCATGTGATGCTTTATTAGCGGCACGTCGGCAGATAACTTTAGGGAAAATAAACAAAAAGCCCGCGAATGCGGGCTTTCAAGTATGACTAAATTGGAACTTAAGGGGCGAAAATTATTTCGCTAGGTTCTCTGCAACGAAATCCCAGTTAACCAGTGCCCAGAAACCGTTCATGTAGTCAGGACGTAGGTTGCGGTAATCGATGTAGTAAGCGTGTTCCCATAGGTCTACAGTCAGTAGTGGAGTTACGCCTTCTTTAGTGATTGGTGTTGCCGCATTTGAAGTGTTAACGATTGCTAGAGAACCGTCTGCTTTCTTCACCAACCAAGTCCAAGATGAACCAAAGTTGTTGATTGCTGAATCTGTGAATTTTGCTTTGAATTCTTCGAATGAACCGAATGCTGCGTTGATCGCTTCTGCAACTGCACCTGTTGGCTCGCCGCCTGCATTTGGAGCAAGACAGTGCCAGTAGAAAGTGTGGTTCCATACTTGTGCTGCGTTGTTGAAGATACCGCCAGTAGAAGTCTTGATGATCTCTTCTAGAGTTTTACCTTCGAATTCAGTACCAGGAATTAGGCCGTTTAGTTTCACAACGTAAGTGTTGTGGTGTTTGCCGTGGTGGAATTCAAGAGTTTCTGCAGAGATGTGTGGCTCAAGCGCGTCTTTTGCGTAAGGAAGAGCTGGTAGTTCAAATGCCATTGCTCGATTCTCCATTTGTATGAAGGGATTACCTTCGGTTGCTTCCAGTGAATTTATAATTAAATCAACCCGTTTGATGATTCATCAACGAATCGACTGTCAATATGACTGACTTGCGCTATAGTTTAGCAAGTTTTTACTTTATTAAAAGGAAAAATCCGCTTTTTGATATGAAATTTCTTTGTCATTCTAATGCGGATCTAGTACGGACAATAGCCCTTAATTTTATGTGCTTTTTATTCTGCACTAATAAGGTAGAATGTGCGAAAAATTTGCAGTCATTCCGTGAACGAGGAAGCAATGGAAACTATCGACAAAATCAAACAACAAATCGCAGAAAACCCAATCCTTCTCTACATGAAAGGTTCTCCAAAGCTACCAAGCTGTGGTTTTTCTTCTCAAGCAGCTCAAGCATTGATGGCATGTGGCGAAAAATTTGCTTATGTAGACATTCTACAAAACCCAGATATTCGTGCTGAGTTGCCAAAATACGCGGAGTGGCCTACTTTCCCACAACTATGGGTTGAAGGTGAGTTGATTGGCGGTTGCGATATCGTGATTGAGATGTTCCAAAAAGGCGAACTTCAACCATTGATCAAAGAAGCGGCAGCACGCGCAGCGGGCAACGACGCGGAATAATTTGGCCAACCACTATGGCGCTTGAAAGAGTTTCGGTAGTGGTTATCGTCAAACGAAGATAGAATACGAAGGAGCTGTTTGGCTCCTTTTTGTTTTTGAGTACTACCATGAAAATCAAACTATATTACGTCCATGATCCTATGTGCAGCTGGTGCTGGGGATACAAACCTACCTTGGAAAAATTGAAGCAACAGTTACCTGGAGTCATTCAGTTTGAGTATGTGGTTGGCGGCTTAGCGCCAGATTCAACATTGCCGATGCCACCTGAAATGCAGCAAAAAATTGAAAGCATTTGGCATCAAATTGAACAGCGCCTAGGGACTCAATTTAATTATGAGTTTTGGACTCGTTGTACACCAGTTCGTAGTACCTATCAGGCGTGTCGTGCGGTGATTGCCGCAGGTTTTCAAGATTCTTATGAGCAAATGCTAGAGGCGATCCAACACGCGTATTATTTGCGCGCCATGCCACCACATGATGAAGCGACACATCGCCAGCTTGCGCAAGAAATTGGACTCAATGTTCAACAGTTTGAAAACGATGTGACGGGGCGTTTATTGGAAGGTGTCTTTGCAGATCAACTGAGTTTAGCTCGAAGCTTAGGCGTCAACGCTTACCCAAGTTTAGTATTGCAAATTAACGACGCGTATTTTCCAATCGAGATCGATTACCTCTCCACCGAACCGACGTTAAAGTTGATCCGTGAGCGCATTGTCGAGAATATGCCCGCTCAATAGTGTAATGAAAATAGCGTGATGGAATAGGTCAGCGGGACACGCTGAAAAAGACCAACCTATTTTTATTGAAAGAGAAAGCCGCTCAACAGAGCGGCTTCTTTATGATTGTCGATCGTACAACGTATTAAAGCGCTTACAGCACCATAGCTGCGATCCAACCAAAAATAATGAGCGGGATATTGTAGTGGATAAAGGTTGGAACAACCGTTTCCCAAATGTGCTCGTGTTGCCCGTCGGCATTCAAACCAGATGTTGGGCCTAACGTTGAATCAGAAGCGGGTGAACCTGCGTCTCCAAGCGCTGCAGCGGTACCCACAAGAGCGATGGTTGCCATCGGTGAAAAACCAAAAGCGATGGAAAGCGGAACGTAGATGGTTGCTAAGATTGGAATGGTAGAGAAAGAAGAACCAATCCCCATCGTAACAAGCAGACCGACCACAAGCATAAGAAGAGCAGCGAGGCCTTTGTTGTCACCGATGCTGGTTGACAGCGATTCTACCAGTGTTTCAACGCCACCCGTTTGTTTCATTACCGCAGCAAAACCAGCGGCGGCGATCATGATGAAGCCGATCATTGCCATCATATGAACACCTTTAGTGAACACATCATGAGTCTCTTTCCAAGCAATGACACCACCAAAGGTGAAGACCATAAAGCCAGCCAGTGCACCAATGATCATTGAACCCGTGTATAGCTGAACACTAAGAGCTGCGATGATACCTAGGGCTGCAACCAGAATGTGCTTTTTGTTGATGCCTTCGCTTTCTTCATGCACCACGGTCAGCTCGGTTTCACGGTATTCGCGAGGTTTGCGGTAGCTAAAGAAAATAGCAGTCAAAAGACCAAACACCATACCTGCACCTGGTAGGAGCATTGCGGTCGGTACTTGGCTGGCGACAACGCTTTCTAAACCGTTATCGTGCAGGTTCTTCAATAGGATGTTATTGAGGAAAATACCGCCAAAGCCGACAGGCAAGACCATGTATGGCGTAATCAGGCCAAATGTCAGCACACACGCAACCAATCGACGATCGAGTTTGAGTTTTGCAAATACGCCCAATAGAGGTGGAATTAAAATGGGAATAAAGGCGATATGGACAGGAATGACGTTTTGGGATGACATGGTCACCAGTACGAGCGCGACCAAAACAGCGTATTTTAAGCCGGTGGTTGAAGCGTCACTTTCTTTGCCGTTAAGGCGCTTAATAACGCTTCTGGCAAGTAGGTCAGTAATGCCCGATTTTGAAATAGCAACCGCGAAGGTGCCCAACATGGCGTAGCTCAGTGCGATGGTTGCACCGCCACCAAGGCCACTTTCAAAAGCAGCGATGGTATCGCCTAGGCCCATTCCAGCAACAAGGCCACCAACGATGGCACTGAACGTGAGGGCGACCACCACGTTCACTCGCATCAAGGCTAAAATTAGCATGACGCAAACAGATATAACGACAGGATTCATAGTTTTCTCAGGTAGTTGTGTTTACTTATTATTTTTCGTTTTCATCTTCAATTAATGGCCAGCCTCCAAGCGCTTTCCATTTATTGACGATGCCACAGAACAGCTCTGCGGTTTTTTCGGTATCGTAAAGCGCCGAGTGGGCCTCACGATTGTCAAATTCCATCCCTGCGGTTTTACACGCTTTCGCCAGTACAGTTTGGCCATAAGCTAGGCCACTGAGCGTTGCGGTATCGAAAGTGGCAAAGGGATGAAACGGGACTCGTTTAAGTTTGCAACGCTCATTAGCGGCGTTAACGAAACTTAAGTCAAACGCTGCGTTGTGTGCCACCATAATGGCGCGGCTACAATCAGCGGCTTTTTGTTCTCTACGGATGAGTTTATAGATCTCTTTTAGCGCTTCTTGTTCCGTCACTGCGCCGCGTAATGGGCTAAACGGGTCGCGAATGCCGTTGAACTCAAGTGCTTCTTTTTCGAGATTTGCCCCCTCAAAGGGCTCAACATGAAAGTGAATGGTCGATGCCGGGTGAAGATCACCGTTTTCATCCATGGATAGTGTGACGGCGCAAATTTCTAAGAGGGCATCCGTTTGGGCATTGAACCCGGCGGTTTCAACATCGACGACAACAGGAAAATAGCCGCGAAAGCGTTTTTTCAGGGTCAGTGCTGTGTTTTCTACAGTCATGTTTCTATATTTTTGTGTGACAAAGGCTGCATTATTACAGATTATCCTTATGAAAAAAACGTTACAAAAGGAGAAAACCGCAAAAGTTTTGCTCCTATTTGGCGAGGTTTTTGCATAAATGTGTAAGTCAGATAGAATTCATCCGGTAGTGGCAAATGTCTGCCACGCAACCGTGAGCGAGTAAGAGAAGTAGTGATAATGAAAAAGTGGCTAATAACCAGTGGTTTAGTACTAACTACCTTTGCATCATTGCCATCGGCAGCGATGACGAAGCGTTATATTGCCACCCCGCAGCAATCACAATGGGAAATGGTGATGAATTCACCGCTGGAATGCCGTTTGGTGCATCCGATCCCTAACTACGGTGATGCGGAATTCTCTTCACGCGCAAGTAAAAAAATTGTGTTGGACTTTGAGCTAAAAATGCGTCGACCTATGGGCGAAACACGCAATGTGAGTTTGATTTCGATGCCGCCTCCATGGCGACCAGGAGAAAATGCCGACCGCATTACTAATATTAAGTTCTTTCAACAGTTTAATGGTTATGTTGGTGGACAAACGGCATGGGGCATTCTGTCTGAGTTAGAGAAAGGGCGTTATCCGACGTTTAGTTATCAAGATTGGCAAAGCCGTGACCAAAGAATTGAAGTTGCGCTATCTGCCGTTTTGTTCCAGCAAAAATACAACGTATTTAGCGATTGTGTCGCCAATCTGTTGCCTTACAGCTTTGAAGATATTTCGTTCACTATTCTGCATTATGAACGCAATGGGGATAAACTCACCAAGGCATCACAAAAGCGCTTGTCGCAGATTGCTGAATACGTGCGCTACAACTCTGATATTGATTTGGTGTTGGTTTCGACTTACACCGATTCCACCGATGGTACTAGCGTGAGCCAAAACTTATCGGAGCGTAGAGCGGAATCGTTGAGAGATTACTTCAAAGCACTAGGACTGCCGGAAGATCGTATCCAAGTTCAAGGTTATGGTAAACGCCGCCCAATTGCAGACAACGCAACGCCTATTGGTAAAGATAAAAACCGCCGCGTTGTCATTTCACTGGGGCGAAGTGAAGTTTAGTTGAGTTTGAACTTTGCGATGATTTCGCAATGGGTAGCCGTGTCAATCTTCTCCACCAGCTGCGCGATCTTTGGGTTTGGGTGGCGCTTTAAAAAATCGAACAACGCTTTTTTGCAGCATCCAATAGACTCGATAAAACTTTCACATTGGTGGTGAGGGCACTGAGGAATTAAGGTCAGCACCTTTTCCGAGGCCAGTTGCAGATATTTTAGCTCATAGTCGGTGTCACCCGCCCAGCGCCAAAATTGTGCCAAGTTGTGGCACGAGATCACGGATATCAGTAATTTGTCGTCAGCTTCTACCGTTGAGGAAGCAATGATGTCTTCGCTCAAATTGTAGGCTTGTTGATAGTGCAAAATACTACGAATTGGATCGTCAAGTTGCAGCGCGGTATCGGCGAGCAACGTGTGTTTTTCCCATTCACTGATCATGTGCTTATCCCAGTTAGCAAAATTGGGATTAATCTAAATGAAAATTATTATCATGTAAAGTTTCATGATTAAGATCAAAAGAGGAGGCTTTAGCCTCCTCGTTGCTATTCCGCCATATTGACGTGGCGATTAGCCTTCTAAACCTGCTGATGCTTGTTTGTTTTGGATCAGCTCAATCATATAGCCATCAGGATCTTTCACAAAGGCGATGTGGGTTGTGCCGCCTTTTACTGGGCCAGGTTCGCGAGTCACATTACCGCCAGCGGCTTTGATGGCATCGCAAGTAACATAAATGTCGTCGACGCCAATCGCGATGTGACCAAATGCACTGCCAAGGTCGTACTCCGTTTTACCCCAGTTGTAAGTTAACTCGATGACTGCGCCTTGTGATTCGTCACCGTAACCTAGAAACGCCAAAGTATATTCATACTCTTTGTTTTCATTGGTACGAAGCAATTGCATGCCCATAACTTCGGTGTAGAACTGAATCGATTTATCTAAATTACCCACACGCAACATAGTGTGAAGAATGCGACCATTTGACATTGTTATGCTCCTTACAGATAGAGATTAATTCTCTGGGTAGACTTTTTCTTTAAATTCGCACAGGTCTTCAATGATGCAACTGCCACAGCGAGGCTTGCGTGCAATACAGGTGTAGCGTCCATGCAAAATCAACCAGTGGTGGACATCGAGTTTAAACTCTTTTGGTACCACTTTAAGTAACTTCTGCTCGACTTCATCCACGTTTTTGCCTGGGGCAAACTTTGTGCGATTGGAAACGCGGTAAATATGGGTATCGACAGCGATGGTTGGCCAGCCAAAGGCGGTGTTGAGCACCACATTGGCGGTTTTGCGCCCAACCCCGGGCAGTGCTTCAAGAGCGTCTCGGTCTTCAGGGACTTCACCGTTGTGTTTTTCGAGCAGAATGCGACACGTTTTGATGGTGTTTTCCGCTTTGGAATTAAACAGGCCAATGGTCTTAATGTACTCTTTCAGACCTTCCACCCCAAGATCCAACATCGCTTGAGGGGTGTTGGCGACTGGGAACAGTTTGTCTGTGGCTTTATTGACACTGACATCCGTTGCTTGTGCTGATAACAAAACCGCTATCAGCAGCTCAAAAGGGGAGTTCCAATTGAGTTCGGTTTGTGGGTTGGGGTTGTTTTCTCGTAATCGTTCGAGAATTTGTATGCGTTTGTCTTTATTCATTGCTGACTTCCTGTTGTTCTAGGCTCATGGGCACTCTAGCGGTGCATATTTTGATGAGCCTAGACAGTGACTTACGCGTTAGTCACGCGAGCGCGTTCAATCGCGGGTTTTTCTTGTTTAGGTTGGCGAGCTTTCAACTGTGTATCGATGACATTTTTCAACGCGATAAGCAAGCCGACACCAATAAATGCCCCAGGCGGTAACAGTGCCAGTAGGAAGCTACTGTCAAATTGGAATACCTGAATCCGCAGTGCGCTCGCCCATTCACCCAGCAGAAGATCCGCGCCATCGAAAAGGGTACCGTTGCCGATGATTTCGCGCATTGCGCCGAGAACGACGAGCACGGTGGTCATACCCATGCCCATCCAAAAGCCATCTAATGCCGCAGGCAAAGGATCATTTTTTGATGCGTACGCTTCAGCACGGCCGATGATGATGCAGTTGGTCACAATCAAAGGAATGAAAATGCCCAATGATAGGTACAAGCCATAGGCGTAGGCGTTCATCAGTAATTGAACGCACGTGACCAGTGAGGCAATGATCATAACGAATACCGGAATACGAATTTCTTTTGGTACGTAGTTACGAATCAGAGAAACAGTGACGTTGGAGCCAACGAGAACCAATAATGTTGCTATGCCGAGACCAAGTGCGTTGGTGACGGTTGACGATACCGCCAGTAGCGGACACAGACCAAGTAGCTGGACCAGTGCAGGGTTGTTGTCCCACATGCCATTTTTAAGTAATTTTTTATGCTCACTCATAGTGGCCTCCACAGTTAAGTGGTTGATTCAGAATCTGTTCACGATGGGTATTGACGAACTCAACGGTGTTGCGCACCGCTTTAACAACCGCACGAGGTGTAATGGTCGCGCCGGTAAACTGGTCAAATTCTCCACCATCTTTACGCACTTTCCAACTGTTATAGTTGCCATCGTTTAACTGTTTTCCGGTGAAACTGGTGATCCAATCTGTCACTCTAAGGTCGATCTTGTCGCCTAACCCTGGAGTTTCTTGATGGCTAAGTACGCGCGTGCCAAGCACGGTACCGCTGGTATCGATACCCGTAATGATCTTAATGGCACCGTTGTAGCCATCTGGTGCTATGGACTCAATAGCAATGGCGGTGGCTTGGCCATTACGTGTAGCAATATAGGCTGGCATCGCCTTATCGGAGCCTAGCGCGGAATCGCTCACCAATGTACAAGATTCAAACAATAAGTTGTCATGTGCACTTTGCGGGATAACTTGATTAAGGACCGAAGAGAGCTGCTTTTGCTCCTGAAGTGTGATTTGGTCCTTAGTTAAATATTGCGTCATGGCCACTAGCCCTGTGGTAGCACAGGCAAATATTGCTAGTGTTAAACCGTTTTTTCGTATTGCGTTTAACATTTCATTTCCTGCCTTTTAGTGCCCGTACGTTCTTGGTTTGGTGTAGTAATCGATCAAAGGTACACACATGTTGGCCAATAACACTGCAAATGCCACACCGTCTGGGAAGCCTCCCCAGCTACGTATGATAAAGACGAGAGTACCGATGATCGCCCCAAAGAGGATACGCCCCTTTATTGTTGTTGAAGCGGATACGGGATCCGTTGCAATAAAGAATGCGCCAAGCATCGTCGCACCGGAAAGGAGATGAAACAGTGGTGATGCCGTTTCACCAGGGAAGAACAGGGAGAAAAAGCTGCTCATCACAAGCAACGCACCTAAAAATCCGACAGGAATATGCCATTGGATAACGCGTTGCTTGAGCAAAATCAGACCACCCGCCAAGTAGGCAAGGTTAACCCATTGCCAGCCCACACCGGCAAAACCTTCAAAAATAGGTTGGCTGAGAATTTCTGACGATGTCGCTCCGCTGTGCAGACCAGTTTTGAAAGCATCAAGCGGCGTTGCTGTGGTAATGCCATCGATGCCTGCACGAACTTGTTGCAGAGAAGAACCATCGATAGTGAGTCCGGTAAAGATCAGGGAAAGAAGATCCCCGAATGTCACTGGATCTTTGGCCACTTCGTGTCCGGCTTCAATCAGAGGTAGAGGAGCACTCCAACTGGTCATTTGCACTGGGAAGGAAATCAGCAGTACCACATAAGCAATCATGGCAGGGTTGAACGGGTTTTGCCCTAGGCCACCATAGAGATGCTTTGCAATCACGATCGCAAACAAAAGGCCAATCGTGATGATCCACCAAGGTGCCATTGGGGGGATGGCGACGGCCAGTAACCAAGCGGTGACCAGAGCACTATGATCGCGTAGCGCTCGCATTGGTGGACGTTTTCTGAATAGCATCACGAGTGCTTCTAAAGATAACGCGATGGTGATTGCCAAAATGAGTTGAACTAATGTGCCCCAACCAAAAAAGTAGGTTTGTGCCAACAATCCGGGTAATGCACATAGTGCTACCCATTTCATTAAATCTGGGGTGCTTTTGCGACTGTGGGCGTGTGGTGAGCTCGCAATAAAAAACGACATTACTCGTTCTCCTCAGTATTTTGTTTTTGTTCTGCTTGTTGAGCTTTACGCGCTTTGGCACGAGCAATCGCCGCAGCGACGGCCGCTTTCTTCGGATCGTCTTCTGCTGGTTGCGATTCTTCGCGGTTTTGCTCAGGTGCAGGTTCGTCTGTTTGCTGCGCTTTTCGTGCTTTGGCACGAGCAATCGCCGCAGCGACTGCCGCTTTCTTAGGATCGTCCTCTGCTGGTTGCGATTCTTCGCGGTTTTGCTCAGGTGCAGGCTCGCTTGTTTGCTGCGCTTTTCGTGCTTTGGCACGAGCAATCGCCGCAGCGACTGCCGCTTTCTTAGGATCGTCTTCTGCTGCTTGCGATTCTTCGCGGTTTTGCTCAGGTGTAGATTCGTCTGTTTGCTGCGCTTTTCGTGCTTTGGCACGGGCAATCGCCGCGGCGACGGCCGCTTTCTTAGGATCGTTTTCTGCTGCTTGCGATTCTTCGCGGTTTTGCTCAGGTGCAGGTTCGTCTGTTTGCTGCGCTTTTCGTGCTTTGGCACGGGCAATCGCCGCGGCGACGGCCGCTTTCTTAGGATCGTCTTCTGCTGCTTGCGATTCTTCGCGGTTTTGCTCAGGTGCCGACTCGTCTGTTTGCTGCACTTTTCGTGCTTTGGCACGGGCAATCGCCGCGGCGACGGCCGCTTTCTTAGGATCGTCTTCTGCTGGTTGCGATTCTTCGCGGTTTTGCTCAGGTGCCGACTCGTCTGTTTGCTGCGCTTTTCGTGCTTTGGCACGGGCAATCGCTGCAGCAACAGCGGCTTTCTTATCTTCAGGTTCATCCGCCGATGATTCGGATGAAGCAAGTGGTGGTTGCTGCGCTTTTTTCGCTTTTGCTCTTGCAATGGCGGCGGCAACGGCAGATTTTTTATCCCCTTGCTCTTCAGAGTCTGGGGTTTTAGATTGCTCTTTCTCTGCTTTGCGCTCGCGAGCAAGACGCTTACGTTCTTCGCGGAGCTTCACCATTTCTGAATTGTCTGGTTCAGACGAACCGGAGTCAGCTGCAGCGGCTTGTTTGGCTTTTGCTTTGGCAATGGCTGCAGCAACTGCCGGTTTAACGCTTGGTGTTTGCTCGCTATCTTGAGTTTTTTGCGCTTTAACACGAGCGATAGCGGCGGCAATGGCGTCGTCGCCTCCCGTGGATTTCATTTCCTTACGGCGATCTTCCGCGGCTTTCTTAAAGCGATTCTCGCGTTCTTCTTTCTCGCGCTCCATGCGCGCTTTTTTCTCTTCAAAGCGCAGTTTGGCACGTTCTGCTGCGTCAGCTTCTTGAGCGCGCGTCCGAATTTCGGCTTTGGCTTGACGATAATAGCCGACAAGTGGGATTTCACTTGGGCACACAAAGGCACAAGCGCCACATTCGATACAATCTTTTAAGTTTAGCTCTTCACACTTGTCGAACTCTTCGGCTTTAGCGTGCCATTGTAGCTGCTGAGGAAGCAGTGAAGCAGGACAAGCTTCAGCGCATGCGCCGCAGCGAATACATTCCATTTCGTAACCCGCAGGAGAAATCTCTTTGCGGGTTGGAGCCAAAATACAGTTGGACGTTTTGGTGATCGGAACGTTTGCATGAGGCAGGCTAAAGCCCATCATCGGACCGCCCATGATCAAACGTGGCAACTTTTTGTCTGCTTGGTAGCCAAATTGTTCTAATAAAGCATGGACTGGTGTGCCCAGCGGTACCCAAACGTTACATGGTGTCTCGAAGGTGTTGCCCGTTAAGGTGACGACTCGATTGACCATTGGTTCGCCGTCCATTACCGCGCGCTTAATCGCGTACAGCGATCCGACATTTTGAACAAGGATACCAATATCCGCAGGAATACCGCCCGCGGGAACTTCTTTATTTGTCAGAACCTTAATCAGCTGCTTTTCGCCACCAGAGGGGTACTTGGTGGGGATAACGCGAATAACGATGTCTCTATTTTGTGCGGCGGATTCAAGGGCTTTAATTGCTTCGGGTTTGTTATCTTCAATTCCGATGATGGTTAGTTTAGGCTGCAAAATGTGTTCTACAATTTCGATACCTTGTAGAACCTCTTCCGCGTGTTCTTGCAAAAGCTTGTCGTCTGCGGTGATGTACGGTTCACATTCTGCCGCGTTGACAATCAAAATTTCTGTTCGGCCTAAGCCAGATTGGATTTTTTTCGCGGTCGGAAAGCCTGCGCCTCCCATTCCGGAAATGCCCGCCATGCGAATCACATCCAAAAGATAGTCACTGCTTTGTTGTGAATAATCGATGACAGGTTGTTTTTCACACCAAGTATCTTGGCCATCTGGCGTGATGACCACACACATTTCGCTCAAACCAGAAGGGTGCGCCACTGTGCGTGTTTCAATAGCTGTTATGGTTCCGGAAGTCGAGGCGTGAATTGGAAGTGTAAAACCGGCATTCGATTGGGTGAGCAATTGCCCTTTTAAGACGTGATCGCCTACGTTGACCAAGATGTTTCCCGGTTTGCCGATGTGTTGTTTGAGCGGTAACACAATCTCATTGGCTAGCGCTGCGTGCACCAAAGGCTGCTGGTTTGACTGGCGTTTGTTTTCCGCAGGATGAACACCACCTGGAAAATCCCAAAGCGCGCCTGTACGAATTTGTTCAATTAAAGACAACATCTTCTTTGCCCTTTAGTTATTCTGATCTCTGCTGGTGGCAGAGTTAGGGTTAGCTTCGGAAATATTGACCACAGGTATAGCATTAAGCTGCCACTTCCATGTTTCCGTGGTTGTCTCCAGAGGAATCATTTCAATACAGTCTGTCGGGCAAGGAGCCACGCATAAATCGCAGCCCGTACATTCATCTTTAATGACCGTATGTAGAGCTTTGGTTCCACCAACAATAGCATCGACCGGACAGGCTTGGATGCACTTGGTGCAACCAATACACATGTCTTCGTGGATAAACGCGACTTTTTTAACTTTGCCTTCGAGATCATGGGCGGATTCTTCCGCTTCAACGCCCATAAGATCGGCCAGTTTCTCAATGGTCGCTTGGCCTCCTGGTGGGCACTTATTGATGCTGTCTCCATTCGCGATGGCTTCTGCGTAAGGACGGCAACCAGGATAGCCACACTGACCACATTGCGTTTGTGGCAATATGGCATCGATTTGATCCACGATTGGATCCGCTTCGACTTTAAAGCGAATTGAGGCAAAACCAAGGATAGCGCCAAATAGCGTAGCCAGCAGTGCAATGGCTAGCACGGCAATCATGATGGTTGTCATCTTATTTCACCAACCCTGTAAAGCCCATAAACGCTAGAGACATTAATCCTGCTGTAATCATCGCAATGGAAGCCCCTTTAAAAGGCGCAGGCACATCCGCTGCAGAAATGCGCTCACGCATCGAAGCAAACAGAATCAGTACCAAAGAAAAACCAACCGCTGCACCAAAACCATAGATGATGGATTCAACAAACGAGTGGTTTTCATTGATATTCAGTAGAGCAACCCCCAACACGGCACAGTTGGTGGTAATCAAAGGTAGAAAAATACCCAGCAGACGATAGAGGGTTGGGCTGGTCTTGTGAACCACCATTTCCGTAAACTGGACCACCACCGCAATCACCAAAATAAAGCTCATGGTTCGTAGGTATTCGATGTGCAATGGCTCAAGAATGTAGCTTTCAACAAGATAAGCGCACACGGAAGCCATAGTAAGGACAAAGGTCGTTGCCAAGCCCATACCAATTGCGGTTTCCAATTTTTTTGACACGCCCATGAAGGGACACAATCCGAGAAACTTCACCAGTACAAAGTTGTTTACGAGGACGGTGCCAATCAACAACAAAATATATTCGGTCATAATTATTACGTTCTGCAAATCCGATCCCGATATTATCGTGCTTTGTCCGGGTAATAACAACCAATGAAAGGTAAGGTTTTGAGTAGCTGACGGAATTTTATACGTGGTAAACGATTGACTTAAGGTCGTGCGAGATGTTTAGGCTGGGAAATATAAAAAAACGCCACATCCGAAGGTGTGGCGTTTTTTAGAATTTGGCTCCTCCTGCTGGGCTCGAACCAGCGACCTGCGGATTAACAGTCCGTCGCTCTACCGACTGAGCTAAGGAGGAATTGCTTCACTTAAAAGCGTGACGCATGTTACTCAGCAGGTTTGGGTGTGTCAATAATAATAATGAGACAAATTGCCAAGAAACTGTAAAAAAAGTGCTTTACTTTTCTGCACCCCTTTTCTTTATTGGCCTGCCTTTACTTATCCACCAAATTTGTGGATAAGTGTGTTAGTGAAACTTGAGCAAAATAAAAACAGATACGAATTAGAGCAAGTACCCAATTGCTTTAAAGTATGGTGTTTCTTTTTAAATTTTGAATTTGAAAGGTTTTTATTAGGAATTGGTATTTCTAGAGCTTGTGGATAATTTTCTTGATTTAGGCTGGAATGAAAGAAAAAAACAAAAAGTGGGGAAAAGATGTGGATGACAAAAACGTCATTTTTGCAGATGGAGCAATGATTGGGCGGAGGAGGATATCAGAGTTGAAATTGATAAGCCAGAAAAATGTCATGAAATGGTTAACTCTCTTCAACAATAAAAAGTGGTCACTGTCGCCTGATTCGCTTGGCTGACTAAAAGGTGTGGTGTATGCCTAAATTGCAACTGTTCTTATGAAGGTTGGGAGTGTATATTTATACAGTTTTTACGTTGTGCTGTAGTGAGAGGGAAAATGAGCAAACTTTACGATCTGGTTTCTGACTATGCGCCATCGGGAGATCAACCAACGGCGATCAAACAACTGACAGAAGGGTTAGATGCTGGCTTGGCTCACCAAACCTTACTTGGGGTGACGGGATCCGGTAAAACATTTACTTTGGCGAATGTGATTGCTCAAGCACAACGTCCTGCAATTCTGCTCGCGCCAAACAAAACTCTTGCCGCCCAACTTTACGGCGAGATGAAAGCGTTTTTCCCCAATAACGCGGTCGAATATTTTGTCTCTTACTACGATTATTACCAACCTGAAGCCTATGTGCCAACCACCGACACCTTTATAGAGAAGGACTCATCGGTCAACGCTCATATTGAACAAATGCGTTTATCGGCCACCAAAGCGTTATTGGAGCGAAAAGACGCTATTATCGTCGCCTCTGTTTCGGCTATTTATGGTTTGGGTGATCCCGAGGCCTACCTGCAAATGATGTTGCATATACGCCGTGGTGATGTGATGGATCAACGCGACATACTGCGCCGTTTGGCTGAGCTGCAATATAGCCGTAACGATATTGCTTTTGAACGAGGCCAATTTCGCGTGCGCGGAGAGGTGATCGACGTTTTTCCGGCTGAATCGGACCAAGATGCGGTGCGCATCGAGATGTTTGATGATGAGATCGACTGCATCAGTGTGTTTGATCCACTGACCGGAGTGGTCAAACAACGCGATTTACCCCGCTTTACTATTTACCCTAAGACTCACTACGTCACACCTCGAGAGCGTATTCTGCAGGCGATTGAAAACATCAAACAAGAGCTGCGTGAGCGACAAACTTACTTGCGTGACAACAATAAATTGTTGGAAGAGCAACGTATTAGTCAGCGTACCCAATTCGATATTGAAATGATGAATGAGCTGGGATTCTGCTCTGGCATCGAAAACTACTCGCGTTACCTCAGCGGTCGAGCGGAAGGTGAGCCGCCTCCAACGTTATTTGACTACTTACCACACGACGGTTTGTTGATCATTGATGAATCTCACGTGACAGTGCCACAAATTGGCGCAATGTATAAAGGTGACCGCTCACGGAAAGAGACCTTGGTTGAATATGGTTTCCGTTTGCCTTCAGCATTGGACAATCGACCATTGAAATTTGAAGAGTTCGAAGCGCTTGCGCCACAAACTATTTTCGTTTCAGCCACTCCGGGTAATTACGAACTAGAGAAAAGTGCGGGCGAAATTGCTGACCAAGTGGTACGTCCGACCGGATTGCTCGATCCCGTACTGGAAGTGCGACCAGTGGCGACTCAAGTGGATGATCTGCTTTCTGAGATCCGCATTCGCGCAGTGAAAGATGAACGCGTGTTAGTGACAACACTGACCAAACGTATGGCGGAAGATCTAACTGAATACTTGCATGAGCACGATGTGAAAGTGCGTTACCTACACTCTGATATCGACACGGTTGAACGAGTGGAGATCATTCGTGACTTGAGGCTAGGGGAGTTCGATGTGTTGGTGGGGATTAACTTGTTACGCGAGGGCCTCGACATGCCCGAAGTGTCTTTGGTTGCGATTCTCGATGCTGATAAAGAAGGCTTTTTACGTTCAGAGCGCTCATTGATTCAGACCATTGGCCGTGCAGCCCGTAACCTCCATGGTAAAGCGATCTTGTATGCAGACTCCATCACCAAATCGATGAAGAAAGCGATGGATGAAACGGAACGACGCCGTGAGAAACAGCAAGCGTACAATGAAAAGATGGGCATTCAGCCTCAAGCCTTGAAGCGTAATATCAAAGATATTATGGAGCTGGGCGATATTACGAAATCTCGCAAGCAGAAAGTGAGCAAAACAGTGCCATTGTCGAAAGTGGCTGAACCATCACTGTCCTATAATGTGTTGACGCCACAACAACTGGAAAAAGAAATCACAAAACTGGAAGCGCAAATGTACAAACACGCTCAGGATTTGGAATTTGAGTTAGCCGCGCAGAAACGTGATGAAATTGAAAAGTTGCGTCAGCAGTTTATTGCTAACAGCTAACCAGAGTGTGGTGAATTAGCGCTTGAAATGAACAAAAAAAAGCCAACAGTCATTTCACTATTGGCTATCAATTGTGAACACTAGGTTCACTAACAACGTCAGTTGGCTAGGTGACCCGAGGGGTCACTTTCGTTTTTGCATTGTTTGTGCCAGTTTTAACGCCGCTAAGTGATGATTATTTACCGTTAAAAGTGAATATTTGCCATTGTTATTTGCAAAATGCATCGCGCAATGCGATTATTATCCAAAACACAAATGATAATTGGCTAGATTATGCAACAAATAACGACAACGAAACAGCGCTACTTGCTGATGGTAGAAGACACCGCTTCTGTCGCAGCCCTCTATCGCTCCTATCTCATGCCATTGGGTATCGATATCAATATCGTGGGGACTGGGCGTGACGCGATAGACAGTCTAAAACATCGCATTCCAGATCTTATTCTGCTGGATTTACGTCTACCGGACATGACGGGAATGGACGTATTGCATGCAGTGAAAGCAAGTCACCCTGATGTTCCTATCATTTTCATGACCGCACACGGCTCGATCGATACTGCCGTTGAAGCTATGCGACATGGGTCTCAGGATTTTCTTATCAAGCCATGCGAAGCGGATCGCTTGAGGGTCACGGTAAACAACGCTATCCGCAAAGCGAGCAAATTGAAGAATGATGCGGACAGTGCAGGCAGCCAAAATTATCAAGGCTTTATCGGCAGTAGCCAAAAAATGCAGCAGGTTTATCGCACTATTGACTCCGCGGCGAGCAGTAAAGCAAGCATCTTTATCACAGGTGAAAGTGGTACAGGTAAAGAGGTGTGCGCAGAAGCCATTCATGCGGCCAGTCGACGTGGAGACAAGCCATTTATCGCGATTAACTGTGCAGCGATCCCCAAGGATTTGATTGAAAGCGAGCTATTTGGTCATGTCAAAGGTGCGTTTACCGGCGCTGCGACCGATCGCCAAGGGGCGGCAGAGCTCGCTGATGGGGGCACACTTTTCCTGGATGAGCTGTGTGAAATGGACTTGGATCTGCAAACAAAATTGCTGCGTTTTATCCAAACGGGTACTTTCCAAAAAGTAGGCTCTTCAAAAATGAAGAGTGTTGACGTGCGTTTTGTGTGCGCGACAAACCGAGATCCCTGGAAAGAGGTACAAGAAGGGCGCTTTCGTGAAGATTTGTACTACCGACTTTATGTGATTCCACTGCACTTGCCACCACTTCGTGAACGTGGAGAGGATGTCATCGAGATCGCTTACTCGTTACTGGGTTACATGTCACATGAGGAAGGGAAAAACTTTGTTCGTTTCTCTCAACCTGTGATAGATAGATTTAACGAATATGAGTGGCCAGGTAATGTGCGTCAGTTACAAAATGTGCTGCGTAATGTCGTGGTTCTTAACAACGGTAAAGAGATTACCATGGAGATGCTGCCGCCTCCTTTGAACCAGCCCTTTGAACGCAAAGAAAGTGTGCAGCCTGATCTGAGTGAGTTGATTTCCGTCAGGGATATTTGTCCATTGTGGTTGACAGAGAAACTGGCGATTGAACAAGCGATCAAAGCGTGTGATGGTAACATTCCGAGAGCCGCCGGCTATCTGGATGTCAGCCCGTCAACGATTTATCGCAAGTTACAGGCGTGGAACGAAAAAGAAGAAAAACAGAAAGCATAATGGAATTACTAAATCAGAAGAAAATTGCCTCGTTGACAGAGGAAATAGGCGCCGACAATGTCCCCGTGTTGTTGGAGATATTTTTGAGCGAGCTTGAGAGCTATTTAAAGGTTCTGTGCGATGCTACCTACAGTGACAAGCTCGTCTATCTCAAAGAC
This sequence comes from Vibrio sp. CCUG 15886, assembly GCF_028570825.1. Taxonomy (NCBI): domain Bacteria; kingdom Pseudomonadati; phylum Pseudomonadota; class Gammaproteobacteria; order Vibrionales; family Vibrionaceae; genus Vibrio; species Vibrio sp. CCUG 15886. The sequence goes on from NZ_JAQQBT010000009.1 coordinate 92,784, forward strand.
ATCAGTCATGCCTTAAAAAGCAGTGCTGCCAGTTTTGGTGCGGATGCACTGTGTCATTTTGCCGTCGAGATCGACACGCGAGCAAAAGAAGGGGATGCCTTGGATGAAACGCAAGATGTGGTAGCAATGATTGACCGCCTGCATCAAACCCAGCAGGCTTACCTCTCCTGGCAGGCAAACGGCTTCTGAAATAACGGCTCGTAGATACGAGCCGTTTTACTATCAAAATACAAGGGACTTACTGAGTCCTACTTGCTGAGTTCTAAGTAATGCTTCGTATGCTCAATCGCTATTCGGTGAGCTGCTGTTCTATGGCGAGGCGTAATTTTTTACGGTCATGACGCCAATCGCGATTGGCGGAAGCCAAGGATTGGGTGACGAAGTGCCATTGATCTTTCAATTCTGGGTGTTCGGTATCTCCGAGCACCACATCAATTTTTCTGCCTTGGCAGGCGCGCTCGCACCATTCCAATTTCTGCTCAAAGCTCATTCTGCCTGCTGGGCCAAACTCTGGGCTTAGGTTTGCGACAAAGATCAATTTGGCTTTGGTGTTTTTGGCAATCGCTTTGCCAAGTTCAGGCAGCAACAATGGCGGCATAATGCTGGTTAGAAAACTGCCGGGGCCAAGGATGATGGCATCGGCCTCTTCAAGGGCGGTAACAGCTTCTTTGGTGGCCGGCACTTCTGGGGAGAGATCTAAGCGGCGCAAATCCGTTTCCATTTCATCCACATTTGTCTCACCGGTTACCCAGCGTCCATCTGTCGAAAGGGCGGTGAGATCGGAGGGATGTTCGGACATTGGTAAAATATTGACTTCGACTTTCAATAAATCTCGAACCAGATTGATGGCATCTAAAGGGCGGACAGAAAGGTTATCTAGGGCCGTCAACATTAGGTTACCAAGGTTGTGTCCATCCAATTCACCGCTTCCTTTAAAACGGTATTCGAACATCATCGAGCTGATTGAAGGTTCGGTGATCAACTGATTGATGCAGTTGCGTGTGTCCCCCCACGCAATGCCCCCTTGGCAGTGGCGGATGCGACCAGTTGAACCACCATTATCGGTAGTGGCGACGATGCCTGTCGCGTTACTGCCAAAATCCTTGAGTGCAGCCAACATCCTTCCTAGACCGTGACCTCCGCCAACGGCAACAACTTTTTTGGAAGCGTATATGTTCATTCTCTTCTTCTTATTTTTTCATAACCAACTACAATTTAGAGTATCCCGTTAATATCAGGTACTCACAAGGTGGTAAATTGTGGCTTTAGTGAGGTTTTTCTCGTTTAGAGCTAGATTCCGCTACAAATATTAAGTATTTTATCGAGCAAAGCTACCACTTGAACGAACAAGTTCAAGGGTTGCCATAACTCCGAGCTTAACTTGCTAAGTTATTTTATTTCAATGATGGAATGATAAGCAGCTTAAGCCAGTGACATGATGTCACAAGGGCGTAATTGGAAATGACTACGCCTCCCGTGTTTGGAAAGGTGTTCCGTGGCGCAACAATTCGAAGATAGATTCCACCGCAAATTCTATTACTTGCGTTTGTCTGTGACGGACGTGTGTAATTTCAAATGTACCTATTGTCTGCCTGATGGTTACCAACCTTCGGGGCAGAAAAACTCGTCTTTTTTAAACCTCTCTGAAATCCGTCGAGTCGTTAAGGCTTTTGCTGACTGTGGCACAAGTAAAGTGCGTATTACTGGCGGAGAGCCAAGTCTGCGTAAAGATTTTACTGACATTATCCACACGGTCGCGTCAACTCAAGGCATTAAGCGAGTTGCCACTACCACCAATGGCTATCGAATGGAAAAGCATATTGGAGAATGGAAAGAAGCAGGTTTAAACCAAATTAATGTCAGCGTGGATAGCCTTGAACCACGTATGTTCCATCAAATTACTGGTGAGAATAAATTTCACCAAGTGATGTCGGGGATTGATCGCGCGTTCGAAGTGGGTTTTGAACAAGTGAAAGTCAACGTTGTGTTGATGAAAGATCTCAACCACAACGAGTTACCTGCTTTTTTGCACTGGATTAAGCATCGCTCCATCCAATTGCGTTTTATCGAACTGATGCAAACGGGTGAGATGGATACTTTATTCCAACAACATCATGTCTCCGGTGTGGCGATTCGCAATCATCTGATCGCAAATGGCTGGTTACTGAAAGTGAAGGCGGCTAATGATGGCCCTGCGCAAGTGTTCGTTCACCCTGATTATCAAGGTGAGATTGGTTTGATCATGCCTTACGAAAAAGACTTTTGTGCGAGCTGTAACCGCTTACGAGTTTCTGCAAAAGGCAAATTGCATTTGTGTCTATTTGGTGACCGAGGCGTCGAGCTTCGCGACCTGCTGCAACAAGACGATCAAGAGTCTGATCTCATTGCCCGAATTCAGTCGGAGTTACAGACTAAATCTGTCAGCCATTTCTTAAACGAAGGTCAGACGGGCATGACGCCGCACTTAGCATCTATTGGCGGCTAATACAGAACAAAGAATACCTCTCAGGCGGTCACGATGATGACCACCGATAACGCTATTAACTCAAGAGAAAAGGTGAACATATGGGTCACGCTGAAAGTAAATTCCAACCAGCGAATATCGCTGTTCTAACTGTTTCTGATACGCGCACGGAAGAAAATGATACATCTGGTGCGTACCTCGTTGAAAATGCAAAAGAAGCAGGCCACAACGTGGTCGACAAACAAATTGTCATCGATGACATGTACAAGATTCGCGCGATCGTCTCTCAATGGATCGCAGATGAAAACGTGCAAGCGATTATGATCACTGGTGGTACCGGATTCACTTCTCGCGACAGTACTCCTGAAGCTCTAAAACCGCTTTTTGATAAAGAGGTTGAAGGTTTTGGTGAGTTGTTCCGTTTGGTTTCTTATGAAGAAATTGGCACTTCGACGATTCAATCTCGCGCGATTGCCGGTTTTGCAAATCATACAGTGATTTTTGCTATGCCTGGCTCAACGGGGGCTTGTCGTACGGGTTGGACTAAAATCATCAAGCAACAATTGGATGCGAGCCATCGTCCTTGCAACTTTATGCCTCACCTGAGCGTATAAAGGAGAGCCCATGAGCCAGTTTACTCACATCAACGCCTCTGGCGAAGCAAACATGGTGGATGTATCTGCCAAAGCTGAAACGGTACGCGAAGCACGTGCGGAAGCGTTTGTGCATATGGCACCAGAGACATTACAGCTTATTGTTTCTGGTCAGCATCACAAAGGGGATGTGTTTGCCACGGCGAGAATCGCAGGCATACAAGCGGCGAAGAAAACTTGGGATTTGATCCCATTGTGTCATCCGTTATTGCTTTCAAAAGTTGAAGTGCAGCTAGAAGCGATCGAAGCGGAGAATAAAGTGCGTATCGAATCGGTTTGTAAGCTGGCAGGCAAAACGGGTGTAGAGATGGAAGCCTTGACGGCAGCGTCGGTCGCGGCACTGACAATTTACGATATGTGTAAAGCAGTGCAGAAAGACATGGTGATAGGCCCCGTGCGTTTGCTAGAGAAAACGGGTGGTAAGTCTGGACACTTTAAGGTGGAAGCATGATTAAGGTTTTATTCTTTGCTCAAACCCGTGAGCTGGTGGGTGTGGATTCAGTCGATGTTGAGGCAAACTTCGACACCGTTGAATCGCTTCGAGCACATTTAGCAGAGCAAGATGGTAAGTGGTCACTTGCTTTAGAGGCGGGGAAATTGCTTGCTGCAGTCAATCAGTCGATTGTTCCACTGGAAACAACACTGCAAGATGGTGACGAAGTGGCCTTTTTCCCTCCTGTGACAGGGGGGTAGCGTGGATAATCGTATCTCAGTTCAAGTCGAAGATTTCGACATCGCAGCAGAATATGCGTGGTTGTCACAGGGGAGCGCGGCAGGCGCTGTCGTGACTTTTGTTGGCAAGGTGAGAGACATGAACTTGGGCGATAATGTCACGGGCCTAAGTTTGGAGCATTATCCAGGTATGACGGAAAAAGCGCTGGGTGAGATTTGTGATCAAGCCGAGCAGAGATGGCCGTTGCTGAATGTCCGTGTTATCCATCGAGTTGGCGACCTCAATATCGGTGATCAAATCGTGTATGTTGGGGTGTCGAGTGCACATCGCGGTGCGGCGTTTGAGGCTTGTGAGTTCATTATGGATTATCTCAAGACCAAAGCGCCTTTCTGGAAAAAAGAACGTACAACTGAAACGACTCGATGGGTTGAGTCTAGAGAGTCTGATGCCCAAGCGGCTGAGCGTTGGCAATCATAGCGGTTTCCGCTATACGCTAAATTTGTGATTCAAAGCGATGGTTCGACCCATCGCTTTTGTTATTTTGCTGTGACAAAGCAGTTTGTTGTGACCGAACAAACGCTCTAACAATTTTTCCTTCTTCAATTTCCGTTCGGTGAGTCTCTTCACACTCTTCAATTTTCTGACAATACAATTCCCACAATTCGTTAGACGTCATGTGTCGTAAATGTTAATTTTTGGCTAATTATCTAGCACAAGATGCTGGTATGTGGTTATTTTTTAGATTTATTGGCACTTATAGCTATGGCTGATTGGTCTGGTAAATGAAAATAACCATAAGAAATTAATATACTGGCATAAGGTGCTATTTTCGTGGCGTTCAGTCAGGATTATTGAGTTTTTTGCTACATTTTTATGGCAAATTACTTCAATGATTGCTAATGTGTGCCGCAATCTTTGCAATGCTTTTAGTTGTTTTGTTTTCTAAAACGCAGCTAAAAAGTTCTAAAACACTGCCGTTCTGGTGTTTTGGCAAAGAAGTCATGGATGCAAATATAAAACTTGGAGTTTATGCATGTATAAGAACAAAATCACCCAAGCACTTCTTCTTGGTGCTGGTCTAACACTCGCAACTACCTCTCTTTCTGCTCTTGCCGCAGACGTACCAGCTGGAACTAAATTAGCAGCAAAACAAGAACTCGTTCGTGGTAACGGTACTGAGGTTGCTACCATCGACCCGCACAAATCTCAAGGCGTGCCAGAGTCACATGTGATTCGTGACCTATTGGAAGGTCTAGTAAACCAAGATGCAGACGGCAACACCATTCCTGGTGTCGCAACGAGCTGGGAAACGACGGACAACAAGACCTTTACTTTCCACCTACGTAAAGATGCAAAATGGTCTAACGGCGACCCTGTTACCGCGCAAGATTTCGTATACAGCTGGCAACGTGCTGTCGATCCAGCAACAGCATCGCCATACTCTTGGTACATGGAATACACCAAGATGAAAAACGCGAAAGACATCGTTGCAGGGAAGAAAGACAAGTCTGAGCTTGGTGTAAAAGCGGCTGACGATTACACGCTAGTGATTGAGCTTGAAACGGCGGTTCCTTACTTTGTGATGATGACTGGCCACACCACCATGAAACCAGTACACAAAGCAACGGTAGAGAAGTTTGGTGATCAATGGACTAAGCCAGAAAACTTCGTCGGTAACGGTGCGTTTGTTGTAGACAAATGGGTTGTTAACGAACGTTTAGAAATGGTTCGTAACACCAAGTACTGGGATGACTCTAAGACAGTGATCAACAAAGTCACTTTCCTACCAATCGAAAACGCGGTTGCAGAAATGAACCGTTTCCTTTCGGGTGAAATTGACTTTACATCAACTCTACCAACTGAACACTTCAAGCGTCTGAAAAAAGAACACCCAGAATCGGTTTCTGTTGAAGGCAGCCTATGTACTTACTACTATTCTTTCAACACGAAGAAAAAGCCGTTTGATGACGTACGTGTACGTAAAGCGATCTCTTACGCGATTGACCGTGACATCGTAGCAAACGCGATCTTAGGTCAGGGTCAGAAGCCTGCGTATTTCCTAACGCCAGAGATCACTGCAAACTTCAACCCAGAACTTCCTGAGTACGGTAAAATGTCTCAGAAAGAGCGTAACGCAGAAGCGGCTCGCCTACTTGAAGAAGCGGGTTACGGCAAAGGCAACCCTCTGAAGTTTACTTTGCTTTACAACACCAACGAAAACCACAAGAAGATCGCCGTTGCGCTCGGTTCTATGTGGAAGAAAACACTTGGTCTAGATGTTAATCTTGAAAACCAAGAGTGGAAAACTTACCTATCTACTAAAGATCAAGGTGATTTCGAAGTGGCACGCGCCGGTTGGTGTGGCGACTACAACGAAGCATCTTCGTTCCTAACTCTGATGGTGAGCGCGAATACAACGGGTGGTCAGCACTGGGGTAATGCAGAGTATGATGCTCTGATCGACAAAGCGCTGAAGTCAACATCTGAAGCAGAGCGTACTGCGCTGTACTTGGATGCTGAAAATCTGATGGCAAAAGATATGCCTATCGCACCAATCTACCAATATGTACGTTCGCGTCTACTAAATCCACGTGTTGGTGGTTTCCCATCAAACAACGCGGAAGAGAAGATCTACTCAAAAGATCTCTACATCATCGCGAAGTAATCACCTAAGCTGATAACTATAAAAATAGAGACACTGCATGTGGTATAGCCGCATGCAGCGTCTAATTTCATTTAAACTGTCACAGACTGAAAGAGTGAGTTTATGCTTAAATTCATCATTAAAAGGATCTTTGAGGCGATTCCAACCATGTTGGTTTTGATCACCGTATCTTTCTTTCTTATGCGTTTCGCACCAGGTAACCCATTTTCAAGTGAGAAGCCACTTCCACCTGAAGTTATGGCCAATATCGAAGCCAAATATGGCCTAGATAAGCCGGTGATCGAACAATACACCACTTACTTATTTAACGTTATTCAGGGCGATTTTGGCCCGTCGTTTAAATACCTTGACTATTCAGTAAACGAATTGATTTCCGTTGCGTTGCCGGTATCGGCGAAAGTTGGTTTCATTGCGTTTATCTTTACCGTTATTCTCGGGGTCACAGTCGGGACCATTGCCGCGCTCAAACATAATACTTGGGTGGATTACACCATTATGTCTACGGCCATGATTGGTGTGGTTATGCCATCGTTTGTGTTAGCTCCCGCGCTGATCTATCTCTTTGCGCTGCATTGGGATCTGTTCCCGGCAGGCGGTTGGTATGATGGAGGTCTGAAGTATCTTGTCCTACCGGTTATCGGTATGTCGCTGCTTTATGTTGCGACCTTCGCACGTATCACTCGTGGTTCGATGATCGAAACGCTCAACAGTAACTTTATTCGTACAGCTCGGGCGAAAGGGTTGAGCTACCCTTACATCATCGTAAAGCACGCACTCAAACCTGCTATGTTGCCTGTGGTTTCTTACATGGGTCCTGCGTTTGTCGGCATTATTACCGGCTCTGTTGTTATCGAAACCATCTTTGGTCTACCAGGTATTGGTAAGCTATTTGTTAACGCCGCATTTAACCGTGACTATTCGCTGGTTATGGGCGTAACGATTCTGATCGGTTTCTTGTTTATTCTGTTCAACGCCATTGTAGATATTCTGTTGGCGATGATTGATCCGAAAATTCGCTACTAACAGGGACGTATATGGTTATGTTGACGAAAAAAGAGAATCTGGAAGCGCTTGAGAAGTTTTCAGAAAACCTAGAAATTGAAGGCCGCAGCTTATGGCAAGATGCCCGCATTCGCTTTATGCGCAACAAAGCTGCGATGGTGAGTTTGTTTATCCTTATGGTGATGACACTTGCTGTCATTTTCCTACCAATGCTAGCACCTTTCACTTTTGATGATACTGACTGGTATGCCATGCACGTTGGACCAAATGCTGAGCATTGGTTTGGTACGGATAGTTTAGGCCGAGATTTGTACGTCCGTACCTTGATTGGTGGTCGTATCTCACTAATGGTGGGTGTGCTCGGCGCATTGGTCGCGGTTACGATCGGTACGCTCTACGGCGCGGCCTCAGGTTTTATTGGTGGCCGTACTGACCGTATTATGATGCGTATTCTTGAAATCCTTTACGCAGTGCCTTTCATGTTCCTTGTTATCGTACTGGTGACATTCTTCGGCCGTAACATTGTGCTTATCTTCGTGGCTATCGGTGCTATTGCTTGGTTGGATATGGCACGTATTGTGCGTGGTCAAACACTGAGCTTACGTAGCAAAGAGTTTATCGAAGCCGCCCACGTTTGTGGTGTGAGCAAGTGGAAGATCATCACTCGCCACATTGTGCCAAACGTACTTGGCATTGTTGCGGTTTACTCAACACTATTGATTCCGAGCATGATTCTGACTGAATCTTTCCTTTCATTCCTTGGTCTTGGGGTTCAAGAGCCAATGACAAGTTGGGGCGCACTTCTACAAGAAGGCTCTCAAACAATGGAAGTGGCTATTTGGCAGTTGGCTTTCCCAGCCCTGTTCATGGTTGTCACTCTATTCTGTTTCAACTACGTCGGTGATGGCTTGCGCGATGCGCTGGATCCAAAAGACAGATAATTAGAACGATAAGATTAAGGAAGCAATGATGAGCTTATTAGATGTCAAAGATCTGCGCGTCGAATTTACCACGCAAGATGGTATCGTGACCGCAGTAAACGATTTAAATTTCTCACTCAATCAGGGTGAAACACTCGGGATCGTAGGTGAGTCAGGTTCAGGCAAATCGCAAACCGTATTTGCGATCATGGGTCTGCTGGCCAAAAACGGTATTATCTCAGGCAGCGCAAAGTTCGAAGGTAAAGAAATTCTGAACTTGCCAGAGAAAGAACTGAATAAAGTTCGTGCTGAACAGATTGCGATGATCTTCCAAGATCCGATGACCTCTCTGAACCCATACATGAAGGTGAGCGATCAGCTCATGGAAGTGTTGATGCTGCACAAAGGCATGGGCAAAGCAGAGGCGTTTGAAGAGTCTGTGCGCATGTTAGAAGCGGTTAAGATTCCAGAAGCTCGCAAGCGTATTACCATGTACCCGCATGAGTTTTCTGGCGGTATGCGTCAGCGAGTGATGATTGTGATGGCGCTTTTGTGCCGTCCTAAATTGTTGATCGCCGATGAGCCGACGACTGCGCTTGACGTAACGGTTCAAGCACAGATTATGGATCTGCTCAACGAGCTGAAACAAGAGTTCAACACTGCCATCATCATGATCACTCATGACCTTGGTGTCGTGGCTGGCTCTTGTGACAAAGTGCTGGTTATGTACGCCGGTCGTACCATGGAATATGGCAATGTTGACGAAATTTTCTACAACCCAAGCCACCCATATGCGGAAGGTCTGCTTAAGGCGATCCCACGTTTGGATACCGAAGGTGAGATTCTACCAACCATTCCTGGTAACCCACCAAACCTACTGCGCCTACCGCCTGGCTGCCCTTACCAAGAGCGTTGTCATCGCGTAATGGATCGTTGTAAACGTGAAGCGCCAATCTTGACCCCATTTGCCGATGGTCGTCAACGTGCGTGTTTTTCTGAATGGGAGGCTTGGACAAAATGAGTGCACAAGAGAAAAAAATCCTACTGGATGTAAAAGACCTTAAAGTTCACTTTAGCATTGCATCCAAGTCGGCATGGCCATGGAGCAAACCGTCGAGTCTTAAAGCGGTTGACGGTGTGAATATTCGTCTTTATGAAGGTGAAACCCTTGGCGTAGTGGGCGAGTCCGGTTGTGGTAAGTCTACTTTCGCGCGTGCCATCATTGGTCTGGTGAATGCGACTGAAGGTGAGGTGGTATGGCTAGGTCAAGACCTCACTAAGATGAAAGAAGTGCAACGTCGCGAAACACGCAAAGACATGCAGATGATTTTCCAAGATCCGCTTGCCTCGCTTAACCCACGTATGACCATCGGTGACATCATCGCTGAGCCACTAGAAACCTTCTACCCTGAACTTGGTAAGCAGGAAGTGAAGTCTCGCGTGAAAGAGATGATGGCCAAAGTGGGTCTGCTACCCAACGTGATTAACCGCTACCCACACGAGTTTTCTGGTGGTCAGTGTCAGCGTATTGGTATTGCACGTGCGCTGATCCTCAATCCGAAAATGATCATCTGTGATGAACCGGTTTCAGCACTTGACGTATCGATCCAAGCTCAGGTGGTTAACTTATTGAAAGAACTGCAAAAAGAACTGGGTCTTTCTTTGGTGTTCATTGCGCATGACCTTTCGGTGGTAAAACACATTTCTGATCGCGTTTTGGTGATGTACTTGGGTAATGCGGTTGAGCTGGGCACTTCTGAAGCCTTGTTTGCGGACCCTAAGCACCCATACACACGCGCACTGATGTCGGCTGTGCCCATTCCAGATCCAAAGTTGGAGCGCGCGAAAACCATTCAAATGCTTGAAGGCGACCTGCCTTCACCGATGAATCCGCCGTCTGGTTGTGTGTTCCGCACTCGTTGCCCACAGGCAACAGAGGCGTGTGCGCAAACCAAACCAACGATTCAAGGTAATGACACACACGCAGTGTCTTGTTTACATGTAGAGATGTAACGTAATTCAGCCTGTGACGGGCTTAAGCGCGGTTTCTTTATGAGCCGCGCTTTTTTTATCTCTATTATTTGAGTTCAATCTTGCCTTGTCGGTGATACGTTCAAATTTTTCGAATATCACTTGCAAATATTAGCGCTTAATAAATCACGTCCTTTTCCTATACTGAGAAAAAAGTGAGGAGGGTTCATGGGCAAATTAATTGAAGGGGTATGGCACGACGTTTGGTACGATACAAAGCAGACCAAAGGAAAGTTCGTGCGTGAAGATGCAGGATTTCGTGACTGGATTGAAAATAAACCACAAGCACCCTTTCAGCCGGAATCGGGTCGCTATCACCTTTATGTTTCGTTAGCTTGCCCTTGGGCACACCGAACGCTGATTTTCCGCAAATTAAAGGGGCTGGAAGAGCATATTGATGTCACCGTGGTTTGCCCTGACATGCTCAGTGATGGATGGAAGATGGGGTTGCCAGAGCCCTTGTTTGGTCATACCAAATTGCATCAAATCTATACCCAAGCAAAACCTGATTATACTGGGCGAGTGACGGTTCCCGTTCTTTGGGATAAGAAAACCAATACAATCGTGAGCAACGAATCATCGGAAATCATTCGCATGTTTAACTCGGAGTTTAATCAACTGACGGGGAATCAAGATGATTACTATCCAGATTCATTACGTGAGGTGATCGAAGAGTGGAACGCCTTCATTTACCCCAATATCAACAACGGCGTTTATCGTTGTGGGTTTGCCACGACGCAAGAGGCTTATGAAGAAGCGTATTACGCTCTTTTTTCTGCACTCGATCGTGTGGATCATCATCTTGCGACGCATCGTTACTTAGCGGGCAGCCAAATGACGGAAGCCGATTGGCGCCTGTTCACCACACTGATCCGCTTTGATGCGGTGTACGTTGGTCATTTTAAGTGTAATCAAAAGCGTATTGCGGATTACCCCCATCTTAATGGCTACATGAAAGAGCTGTATCAGATCGAAGGGATTGCTGAAACGACAGATTTCTACCACATTAAACGGCATTACTATTTTAGTCACATTGGGATTAATCCAACGCAAGTCGTGCCATTAGGCCCCAATTTGGATTTGGACAGTGACCACGGTCGTGAGGGCATTGGACGTTAGGGAATTTGCGATCAGATGTCGTGAAGTGAACTTAAATAAAACGGAGGTCATGACCTCCGTTTTTGCTATTATTGAGCGCTGCTTTCGAAGCAAGCCGCTATTGTGGCTGACAGCTAGCCGCCGTCACCATCTCATCGATGATCAGTTGCCCACGAGAGTTGCGAATTTTGATGCGGTACATCAGCCCCATATCGAGTTGGTTTCGCACGGTTGCGTCTTCACAGTATTTACTTACGCTGGTGGAAAGCAGCTCTTGTGTCGGTTTTGCACCAGTCGCGTCGGTGTTGTAGATCATCATGATCTCAACAATGTTTTTCGATGATGAAATACGCATGACTTTAAGTGGACCGTATTCAATCGGTAATCCCGCCGAGAGTACACCAGCGCGGTTAGACGCCATGAGCTCTAATTGGCGCTCTTTCTCACCATTTGAAGAACAGCCCGCTAATGCCAACAACACTAACGATGCAGAGAGTACTTTTTTAAACATTAGAACACTTTCTTGAAAGGTTTAACGATCACATTGGCATAAACACCCGCTGCGATATAAGGATCGGCATCCGCCCACGATTGAGCTTCTTGCAAAGAAGAAAACTCAGCGATCACGGTAGAACCTGTGAAACCTGCTTCACCAGGGTTGTCAGAGTCGATGGCTGGCATCGGGCCTGCAGTTAATAGACGTCCTTCGTCTTGCAATGCTTGCAATCTCTCTAGGTGTTGTGGGCGTACACTAAGGCGTTTTTCCAACGAATTCTCAACGTCCTGAGAAAAAATGACATACCACATTCTCTTTTCCTTTCTAATGGTGATACTAACTTGGCTTAATCTATCTCAATTACAGGGAGTTAGAACAGCTAAATTCGAGAAACTGTGAAACTCTACGGAATTTATGCCGTAACGATAGGCCGTGGTTTGCCGTCTGCATCAATGGCGACATAGTTAAACGTGGCATCGCAAACCATAAAGCGATCTTCGATTCCGTGGTCGCGTACGGGCTTCACCCAAACCTCGAGATTAATCGACATTGAAGTGCGACCAATTTTGGTGCATTCACCGTAAACACACACGACATCGCCCACGCTGACTGGTTTTTTAAAGGTAATTCCGGACACGGATACAGTGACGATTCGTCCGTGCGAGATCTCTTTCGCCAAAATACCACCGGCGAGATCGAGCTGAGACATGATCCAACCACCAAATACATCCCCATTGGCATTGGTATCGGCTGGCATGGCGAGGGTTCTTAACAGTAACTGACCCTTTGGAGAGTGAAATTCCTGACTCATTTTGACATCCACAACAAACAAAACAGCGACCAAAGGGTCGCTGCGAAAAATAAGAACAGGATTATAGCAAAAAATGCAGTTTATTCATCCGTTGGCACGTCCGATGACTGGCCATTTTGTTCTTTAGGGAGATGTTTATAAATATAGCCGCCAGTGAGGACGGTAAAAACCAACGTCGCCGCTAATAAACCAAAGACTTTAAAATTCACCCAAACATCTAAAGGAAGCTGGTAGGCCACATAGATATTCAGCCCTGCACAAAAGGTGAAAAAGCCAACCCACGCCCAGTTAATGTTTGCCCATACTGACTCAGGCAAGGTGATCTCTTTCCCCAACATGCCTTTGATGGCCGATTTGCCCATAACATGGCTGACCGTCAAACCAATGGCAAATACGGCGTAGACGATGGTCACTTTCCACTTAATAAAGTTGTCGTCATGCAGGAAAATGGTCATGCCACCAAAAATGGCCACCATTAAGAAGGTGATTAACTGCATCTTCTCAACTTTCTTGTACAAGGCGTAGGTGACAACGATCTGAATGGCTGTCGCTGCAATCAGAGCGCCTGTTGCAACATAGATATCATACATCTTGTAGAGGGCGAAAAAGATGATTAGAGGAATAAAATCAAGTATTTGCTTCATGTGGCAAAAATGTTCCTGTCGATTGAATTGCCCACAGTCTAAACAAAACTGGCTTAATGTGAAGCCTTGAAAGTAAATGGTGGGTTATTGGAGGCTTAGGAAGCCCGCCGGCTTCCTAAGATTCGCCGCGCTTAAGCTGCCCCCTGAAATTGGGCGATGACACGTTTCATGTCTTCCAAATAGCCTTCGGTGCGAAGATTCTCAACGGTCACCTCAAGTTCGTCGTCGGTCATTGAAAAGCACGTCGTTTTGCCGGTGGTTATGCCAAGGTAGTGGTGATACTCATCTTCGGTAAAATGGCCAATGCGGTCTAACAGTAGTGCCTTCATGCCATGATGGATAAGGCCATAATAGGTGCGTCGATGTAACGTCATAATGCTGTCCTCATTCTGCGTCGAAGCACAAACTGCGTGATGAATTTGACGCTTCTGATGGTTATGAGCAAGAAGCAATATGAGTGCCACTTTCAGTTTTCCGCCTTTGGCGCTTTCTGCAGGCATAAAAAAGGGGCAACGCATTGGTCACCCCGTTTTGAGAATCAATTTGCAAAAACTGCGATTACGCTTCTTGCTTATTCATCTCAGCTTGTTTTTCATTTTCTTCATCAAGCAGTGCATCGACAATGACGGCACACGCTGCATCACCAGTGATGTTGAGCGCGGTACGAATCATATCGAAGATACGGTCAAGAGCGAACAACAGTGGTAGACCTTCGATTGGAATGCCCGCTGCGAGCAAGACGGCAACAACGAGGAAAGAAGGACCAGGAACACCTGCTTGACCTACTGCGCCGAGCGTTGCGGTCACAATGATGGCAATGTAAGCACCCATGCTCAAATCGATGTTGAATAGCTGAGCAAAGAAGATCGCGACTAGGCCGTAGTAAATGGCGTTACCAGACATGTTGATCGTTGCGCCCAGAGGTAAAACGAAAGATGCGGTGGAGTTGCGGACACCCAGTTCTTTCTCAACGGTATCCATGGTGACTGGCAGGGTTGCCATTGAAGAAGCGGTTGACAGAGCAACAGCTTGTGGCTTTTTCATCGCACTGATGAATTTCTTCGCAGAGGTTTTAGTAAACAGCTGAATCATCAGTGGGTAAGCTACGAAACCAAAAATAAGAATCGCCGCAACGTAAACCACAAACAGTTTAAACACCACCATCAGGGCGCCAAAACCAAACGTACCTACGGCTTCTGCCATCAGGCCAAATACACCTAGAGGCGCGATGACCATCACTTTGTTGATCATCCAAACCATGGAATCAACAATGCAGTTTACGCCATTCATGATTGGCTCACGCTTCTCTTTCTCTTGTTTAGAGATGGCGATACCTAAAAATAGACAGAAGACGAGGATCTGTAGGATGTTGGCTTCATTAAGTGACTGGAAAACGTTGGTTGGGATCATACCTGTGATGGTAGCCCAAAAAGTAGGAAGTTCACCTTTAGAAGCGTACTCAGCAGAGAACATGCCTTCGACACCGGAAACATCGATACCCATGCCCGGCTTGAAGACTTCACCCATGAACAGGGCAAGTGCAACGGCAAGTGCAGATGTTAGACCGAAGTAACCTAGTGTCACGAAACCTACCTTGCCAGCAGATTGACTATTGCCTAGGCCCGCTGCACCAGAAATTAGGGCAACAGCGACAAGAGGGATAACCAGCATCTTGATCAGGTTGATGAAGATGGCCCCCAGTGGAGCAAACATAGAGGCGCTATCACCCATCAAGGCACCAACGGCAGTACCCACGATCATGGCGATGACAACCTGCACACCAATGTTGCGTAACAAACTCTTTTCTTTTAACACTTCCATAACCTCTGTGCTAATAAATATTAAAAATCCAGAATTACCCACTGAACAAAAAGTGTTCTTTGGATAAATATTCGATCGGATTTTTACACGTTTATTTCACATTTAGCAATATGGAATAAGAAGCGAGGGTGTGAATATCAGGCGTTTTATTGACGATTGACAATTTTTTAAGCAGAAGGCAAACGTTTGCTATAGCTTGGCCTTATATAACGTTGGCGTTTTATTGAGTGATTGTTCGTTTATAAGCCGAGATGGAAGTGAGTTGGAATGTTAAAAAAAAGATCGATTTCTAGTGGTGAATAAGAAATCGATCTCATAGATGTTTAGATGTCTACCACGTTACTTTTGTGTTGCAGACTTCATGCTGGAAACAAAGTTTGCCAGTGCCGTTAACATCGCGTCAGGTTCATTGAGGTGACTTTCGATGATTTTGACCACTGCAGAGCCTGAAATGGCACCTGCCGCACCCGCATCGATAGCCTGTTTGACTTGTTCAGGCTCTGATATACCAAAGCCCAACAGTGCAGGTGGCGCATTAAATTGTTCTAGCTTCGCAAGCATATCACCCACAGGCATGTTGGCTTTTGTTTCAGCTCCTGTGACCCCCGCTCGAGAGAGAAGATAGGTATAACCGCCACCCAGTTGTGAAACCTGTTTTAGTGTTTCATCACTGGCCGTTGGTGGTGCGATAAAGATTGGATGTACACCAAACTTTTCGGCTGCCGCGACAAACTCTGCACTCTCGTTCGTTGGGACATCGGCGATCAACACAGAATCAATGCCTGCTTGAGCGCAACGTTGGTAGAAATTCTCGATACCACGTGAATAGACCAAGTTGGCGTACATCAACAGGCCAATCGGTAGATCTGGGTATTTAGCTCGGATTTGTCCGATCAAATCAAAACAGATATCAGGTGTTGCGCCTGAATCCAGCGCGCGAATATTTGCGCCTTGGATCGTTGGGCCGTCGGCCAATGGATCAGAAAATGGAATGCCAAGTTCAAGAGCATCGGCACCCGCTTGAACTAAGGTATCCATGATCTTGAGTGAGAGTTCAGGGTTAGGGTCACACACGGTAACAAAAGGAACAAAGGCACCTTGTTTTTGCGCGGCGAGGCGCTCAAATGTCGCTTGATAACGGTCCATTAGATTGCTCCTTTTTCTTCTAAAATGGCATGAACGGTAAAGATGTCTTTGTCACCTCGACCAGATAGGTTAACGACCAACAACTGCTCTTTCTCTGGGTTGTTGCGGGCCATTTTCAGCGCATGTGCCAAAGCGTGAGACGATTCTAACGCAGGTATAATACCCTCACTTCTTGCCAACTCTTGGAAAGTATCAAGTGCTTCATCATCGGTGATGCTGTCGTATTCAGCGCGACCAATGGCATTAAGGTGAGCGTGTTGAGGACCCACTGATGGGAAATCGAGACCTGCGGAAACGGAGTACGATTCTTCGACTTGGCCGTTTTCATCTTGCATGAGTGGCGCTTTCATACCAAAGAAAATGCCAGTTTTGCCATGTTTTAAGGGGGCACCATGTTGGTCGGTATCAATGCCTTTGCCCGCAGGCTCAACACCAATTAGGCGAACTGTTTCTTCTTCGATAAAATCGGCGAACATACCGATGGCGTTTGAGCCGCCACCAACACAAGCAATCACTGCATCAGGTAGGCGACCTTCACGTGCGAGGATCTGATTCTTCGTCTCTTCACCAATCATACGTTGGAACTCACGTACGATGGTTGGGAAAGGGTGGGGACCCGCGGCAGTGCCCAATAAGTAGTGGGCGGTTTCATAGCTACCCGACCAATCACGCAATGCTTCGTTACACGCGTCTTTTAGTGTGGCAGAACCTGAGTGCACCGGAATCACCGTCGCGCCCATCAACTTCATACGAAACACGTTTGGACTTTGGCGCTCAACGTCTTTTGCTCCCATGTACACACGGCATTTCAAGCCCAGTAGTGCACAGGCAAGTGCGGTGGCAACACCATGTTGGCCTGCACCCGTTTCAGCAATGATCTCGTTTTTGCCCATGCGCTTAGCCAGCAGTGCTTGGCCAAGTACTTGGTTGGTTTTGTGCGCGCCACCGTGCAGCAGATCTTCACGTTTTAGGTACAGTTTGGTTTTGGTGCCTTTGGTCAGATTGCGCGTCAGCGTCAGTGCGGTTGGGCGGCCTGCGTATTCTTGGAGTAACCCCATAAACTCACTGCGGAAGTCAGGGTCTTCTTGGGCGTCAATGAACGCTTGCTCGAGCTGCTCTAATGCGGGTACCAGAATCTGAGGTACGTACTGACCGCCGTATTCGCCAAAGTAGGCATTTAACTTAGTCATGTTTGCTTCCTTAATTGTGTTTGGCTATGTGCCAGAATTTGTTCTTCACTGAACCTCAGGTTCAGATCATCAATATCAATAATTTCGTATGGCTGCAAACGCTTGCTGCAGCTTCGTCAGATCTTTTTTCCCTGGGCTTTCTTCAACACCAGAGTTTAAATCCAGCCCTAAACATCCAAGGCTTGCTGCCTTTTGCGCGTTGTCTGGATTGAGACCGCCTGCCAACATGATATGGCTTGGATCATCCAATAGAGCCCAATCAAACGTGGTCCCTGTTCCACCGCTTTGTTGGCCGACTTGCGCATCGAAAAGATGACGATCAACATCTTGAGTAAGTAGAGTCGGTGCTTGGTCGGTCACGCCATAGGCTTTCCAAATCTCAATCGATTCGTTGAGTTGCTTGCGCAGTTGTGCGATGTAATCGGCTTCTTCGTTGCCATGTAATTGCACCGCATGCAGTTGCAGCTGGTTTGCGGTTTCGGCCACCAAGGTAACGGGGTGATTTTGGAACACGCCAACATAATTGAGCGGAGCGCCACTCATCGTCAGTCTTGCCTGCTCTATATTTACAGCACGTTTGGATTGCTCTACAAAAATCAAACCACCAAAGACAGCGCCAGCTTGATAGGCTTTGGCGGCTTCCTCCGGATGAGTGAGACCACAGACTTTGTTTTCACCCAGTGTCACTTTACGTACCGCGAGCTCGAGGTTTTTTTCTGCCATCAGTGAGCTACCGATCAAAAAGCCATCAGCGTATTGGGCGAGATCGCGCACTTGCTGGTGGGTGTAAATGCCCGATTCCGAGATCACAATCGCTTCTGGTGCTAGGCGACGCAAAGTTGGCGCGAGTACTTTGGTGCGATTCAAATCGGTGGTGAGGTCTCGTAAGTTGCGGTTGTTAATGCCAATCACTTTCGCCCCCAGCTTCACAGCACGCTCAAGCTCTTCGTCATTACTGATTTCTGTCAGCACACCCATTTGCAACTGGTGGGCAACATCCGCCAGTGCTTGATACTGCTCGTCATTGAGGACGGACAACATCAATAAAATGGCGTCGGCTTGATAGTGACGAGCGAGATAGACTTGATAGCTATCAACCATAAAATCTTTACACAACACAGGCTGGCGCACTTGCTGACGCACTCGGGGCAGAAAGTCGAAGCTGCCTTGGAAGTATTTCTCATCGGTGAGTACCGAAATCGCATCTGCGTGGTGGTTGTACACCGACGCGATGTAATCCAAGTCGAAATCTTCACGGATCAATCCCTTCGATGGGGAGGCTTTCTTACATTCGGTAATGAATACCGTGCGTTGGCCCTGCAAGGCTTGGTAAAAACTGCGATCCGATGGTGTCAATGTGGCTTGAAAACTGGCCAATGGTTGCGCGTGTTTACGCTCGGCCACCCACTGGTATTTATCGCGAACTATCTTGGCTAGGACTTCCGCCATTTGTGCTTCCTGCAGAGAAACGTGTTCTGACAGTTTTTCGTTGCTGTTTGTCATCATAAACCTCAGGCGTGTTGAGCCAATTTTTCGACCAGTTGATACGCTTTACCAGAGTTCATTACGTCGATCGCTTGTTGCGTATTGGCTTTAAGATCCTCATGACCAAAAAGACGCATGAGCAGGGCGACGTTGACGGCAACGGCACTCAATTGAGCTTCCGTTCCTTTTCCGGTGAGTAAGTGAGTGATGATGGCTTTGTTTTCCTCAGGATCACCACCCTTAATCGCTTCCAATGGATGTGTATTGACGCCAAAGTCCGCTGGGGTGAGAGTGTATTCGTGAATTACGCCATCTTTGATTTCTGCGACCAAGGTGTTGCCATGAATAGCGACTTCATCCAAGCCGCTGCCATGCACGACCGCGGCACGTTTCATGCCCATTTTCAACATGGTTTCTGCGATTGGGCGAACCAGTTCTTGGCTATATACACCCATCAGTTCGATGTTAGGACGCGCAGGGTTAATCAAGGGGCCTAAGATATTGAAGATAGTGCGCGTTTTCATGGTTTGGCGCACAGGCATCGCATGCTTCACTCCGCTATGGTATTGAGGCGCAAACAAAAAGGCGACGCCAATATCATCGACGGCTGACCGAGTATCTTCTGCGCTCATCGCGAGGTTGATGCCAAATGAATCAAGTAGATCGGAAGAGCCAGATTTACTTGAAACGCTGCGATTGCCATGCTTAGCGACTTTCAACCCACAGGCTGCGGCCACAAAGGCTGCGGTTGTCGAGATATTGATGGTGTTGTGGCCATCGCCACCCGTGCCCACGATGTCGGCAAAATCGTAATCAGGACGCGGAAAAGGTTGCGCATTGGCAAGCAATGCTTTGGCTGCACCGGCAATTTCATCGGGTGTTTCCCCTTTGATTTTCAGTGCGGTTAGGGCTGAAGCCATAAGAATAGGGTCTAGCTCGCCGCGAATAATGGTGTCGAAAAGTTGTTGGCTCTCTTGCTCTGTCAGAGATACTTGCTGATACAGTTTGTTGATGATGGCTTCCATAATCTTTTCTCCCAATCCTTATGCTAATGCCCAGTTAATCGCGTTGGCTAACAACGTTGCACCTTGTGTCGTCATGATGGACTCTGGGTGAAATTGAAAACCGCACACTTTGTCTTCTTCGTTAACCACCGACATAACAAGGCCATTCACTTCGGCGGTTACGGTCAGCGTTTGCGGTACGTGTGTTGCCACCAAAGAGTGGTAGCGCGCAATAGCCAGTGGGGATGGCAACCCTTGATAAATCGCATGGCTTTGGTGCTCCATCATCGAGACTTTGCCATGGATGATCTCGCCTGCGCCTGCCACAGTACCGCCGTAGGCTTCCACAATAGCTTGATGGCCGAGACAAATGCCAATCACTGGAACTTTGCCTTTGACGCGAGTAATTAACTCTGGCATACAGCCCGCCTCTGATGGTGCACCGGGTCCTGGAGAGAGCAGCACCACTGGGCGTTCGAGTTGTTCAATTGCGTCGATAATGGTGTCTGTGGCAATACTATTGCGGTAAATCGTGACTTGGTGGCCCAAAGAGCGGAACTGATCAACCAAGTTGTAAGTAAACGAATCGAAGTTATCGATAAATACAATGTCCGCCATCTTTACGACTCCTTGTGGGCTTTCTGAATGGCAGAGATGACTGCCTGAGCTTTGCCGCGCGTCTCATCGGCTTCGGCTTGGGGGTCGGAATCAAAGACCACTCCGGCACCGGCTTGCACCTGTGCAATGCCGTTTTCAACGTAAGCCGAACGAATCACGATACAGGTATCCAGTGTCCCTTCGCCAGTGAGGTAACCGACAGCCCCACCGTAACTGCCACGGCGAGCCCCTTCAACATCACGAATCAATTGCATGGCACGAATTTTCGGAGCGCCCGTTAATGTGCCCATATTCATACACGCTTGGTAGGCGTGTAGTGCGTCAAGATCGTCACGTAATTGTCCAACAACGCGTGAGACCAAGT
This sequence comes from Vibrio sp. CCUG 15886, assembly GCF_028570825.1. Classification (NCBI taxonomy): domain Bacteria; kingdom Pseudomonadati; phylum Pseudomonadota; class Gammaproteobacteria; order Vibrionales; family Vibrionaceae; genus Vibrio; species Vibrio sp. CCUG 15886. Next base: position 113,869 of record NZ_JAQQBT010000009.1, read on the forward strand.
GCATCACATGGCTGTAGCGGTCCACTTTAAGTAAATCGGCGACGTGGCGTGTCCCTGCGCGAGAAATGCGTGCGACATCATTTCGAGCGAGATCCACCAACATCATGTGCTCGGCGTTTTCTTTCTTGTCAGTGCGAAGTTCGAGTTCAATTCGACTATCGAGGTCGAAATCGATCTCACCATTGGCTCGCTTGCCACGGCGTCGAGTACCAGCAATGGGGTAGATCTCCACCTGATTGGTTTGCGTTTCATATTTCAACGCGCTTTCCGGTGATGCGCCAAACAACGTAAAGAGTTCATCTTGCATGTAAAACATGTAAGGGCTTGGGTTGCTGACTTTGAGCTCTTTATACGCCGCCAATGGTGACGGGCAGGGCAGGGTAAAGCGGCGTGATGGTACGACTTGGAAAATGTCGCCTTTGACTACGTATTGCTTTAGGTCGCGTACCACTTGGCAAAAGGCGTCATCGCTGATATTGGTATCGACCTCAACCTTATCGAGATGAATGGCTTTAGGTAGCGCTTTCGGGGTAGCACACAGAGTGCGGATTTGTTCAATACGCTGATTTAGTGCTTCTTTTTGTGAGTCGTCTGCAAAAAGCGTTGCTTGTAAATGGCAACTCTCGGTCTGGTGGTCGACCACCATCAGCGTTTCTGCCACGTAGAAGACATAGTCAGGACATTGATTTATTGCGTGGGCTTCACCCAGTGGTTCAAAGTTGGCCACCAAGTCATAGGCAAACAGACCGCCGATAAAGATCGCGTGCTTGTCTTTTCCCGCCAAATCAAAACTGTGTTGAACCAGTCTCAACGCGTCGAAACTAGAGGCTTCACGTAAGCGAGAGTCTTCATCTAGGCGGTCATCTGGGCTTGAGAAGGTGAGGGTAAGTTGTTGTCCATCAAACTGATGTTCAACCTCTTGCGCGACATTCTTGGTCAAATGGGTTAACAGATTCTTGCCGTTGTCACTGAGTGCCGTCATGGTCACGACATGGCCATGGCAAACCATACGTACCGCGGAATCGACAATCAGTAAGCTTTTAAGATCTTGTTTTGAATCGATTTCAGCTGATTCGAGCAATAAGCTATCGCGCTTGTTTTCACACAAAGTGTGAAAAAGGCGCGTAGGATCCGAATGGTAAGGAACCGTCGTTGACAGAAGCTCTAGCTGTCCTAGTGTGGTGATGTTAATGGCCTTGTTCACAAGACCTCCTTATTATTCAATTCTTTGTCTTCCTGCTGTACATACTCGCACAAAGCAAACGTTCACCCAACGCAGAATTTGTTCGTTTTGATGAATGTTTAATCAGTTGATTGTGAGATGTGCAACAAAATAAAAAGCCCGCATGGTTAGCGGGCTTTGTGTGATTCATTTTCTTTATTAAAAGTACACGTTAGCCCACCAAGAACTTGTCCAAGTGCGCCACCAAGCGAGCTCTGCTGCATTGACATTCTCGTTATGCAGAGCAAGTTTCGCTTTCTGGTTGTGGTTAAATTCTTGTAACATGGTCGGCCCTATAGTCAGGTACTTTGTATTTGTGTACTAGTTAACTAGTGCAAGGGTAAAAAGTCAACCCCCTAGTAGCAAATATATGAGAATAGATTTACATAGCCACACGACGGCCTCGGATGGTCGTTTTTCACCGCAAGAACTCATCGAGCGAGCCCTTACGTTTGACTTGGATGTGCTCGCGGTGACCGATCACGATACGGTAGAAGCGTTGGCGGAAATACATCGTTATGTCGATGAGAAGCAATTGCCAATTAAAATCATTAATGGCATTGAAATATCCACGGTTTGGCAGAATAAAGACATCCATGTCGTGGGATTAAATGTTGATCCTAACAACATGACACTGAATCAACTGATTGAGCAGCAACAAGAACATCGTGTTAACCGCGCTGAGCTGATTGCACAACGTTTGCAAAAAGCGACACGGGAAGGTGTGCTCGAAGAGGTGCGACAAATCGCTGATGGAGCGCCGATTACCCGTGCTCACTTTGCCAAATGGCTGGTGGATAATGGTTATGCCAAAACGATGCAGCAGGTGTTTAAAAAATACTTAACGCGTAACAACCCGGGTTATGTCCCGCCAAACTGGTGTTCAATCGATGACGCAGTGAAAGTCATTCATGCCGCAGGGGGCCAAGCGGTGCTTGCACACCCAGCGCGATACAACTTGACGGCGAAATGGTTGAAACGCTTGTTACAAGCGTTTGTCGAGGCCGGTGGCGATGCGATGGAAGTAGCGCAGCCACAACAATCGCAGCAAGAAAGGCGCAATTTGGCTGATTATGCAATACAATACAAACTATTAGCTTCCCAAGGCAGTGATTTTCATTATCCGTCTCCGTGGATGGAATTGGGAAGAAACCTCTGGTTACCCGCGGGGGTTGAACCAGTGTGGAAAGATTGGGGTTTAGAACCGGTAGACAAAATTCAAACCGTGTCTATGAATGCCCCTGAGCTATAGAGCCGAGAGGTTCGATAATGAGGAATTACCATGAGCCAGTTTTTTTACGTTCATCCAGAAAACCCACAGGCTCGCTTGATTAATCAAGCCGTAGCAATCATTCGAAATGGCGGAGTGGTGGTGTATCCAACCGATTCAGGATACGCGTTGGGCTGTCAATTAGAAAACAAGCAAGCATTAGACAGAATTTGCCAGATCCGTCGCTTAGACGAAAAACACAACTTCACACTGCTGTGCCGTGACCTTTCAGAGTTGTCCATCTACGCACGTGTGGATAACACGGCGTTTCGTTTGTTAAAGAACAACACTCCTGGTCCTTACACCTTTATTTTTAAAGGGACCAAAGAAGTGCCGCGTCGTTTGATGAACGCTAAGCGTAAGACCATTGGTATTCGTGTACCCGATAACCGTATCGCCCTAGACCTGCTTGATGCGTTAGGTGAGCCATTGATGTCGACATCACTGATTTTGCCAGGCAAAGAGGTAACGGAAGCCGATCCAGAAGAGATCCGCGATAAACTTGAACACGCGGTTGATGTGATTCTTAACGGGGGTTACTTGGGCGAGCAACCAACGACGGTGATTGACTTTAGTGAAGGTGATGCGGTTGTTGCACGTATTGGCTCTGGTGACCCAGCACCATTTGAGTAATGATGTTAACGATGACGTATTGTTCAAAGGGAAGCTTAGCTTCCCTTTGTTTTTAAGCGACGATACTCGCACTTATCAAGCAAAATCAAACAACTCAATACCGTAATGATCAATCCAATTCATATCGTATTGAGAAATGCCTGTGAGGGTGAGTTCGACTCCCCATTCTTCGCTGGAGAATACAGCGTCTCCCCATTGATTGAACGAGAGATCAAGCTCATCTCGTGACTGAAGGAAGGTGTCGCGAATACCATCTCCATCGGTATCTTTGCCGATATTGAACGAAATTTTGTCGTAGCACAGATTAAAGTCGAGGATCTCGGCTTTGACTTCAATGTCATTCACTGGCACTTGTTGATCGTGTACGTTGATCGGTAAATGGTTGGTGAGAACAAAGGTGTCCTTTCCGCAACCACCGCTGAGCATTGAATCGCCGTGTCCTACGACCAGCGTGTCATTACCCCAACCGCCGCTGAGAAAGTTATTCCCCTCGTAGTCATAAATGATGTCGTCACCGCTTCCGCCAAAGAGGGTGTCATTACCTAAACCACCGGAGATAAAGTCATTTCCTGAGCCGCCGGAAATGAAATCATTACCACGACCGCCTAGCAGGGTGTCATTGCCCCATCCGCCAAAAATATAGTCGTTTCCCCCGAAGCCGACGAACTTATCGTCACCTCCAAAGCCAAAGAATATATCAGTGGTTTCCGATCCTACGGTGCCTTTCAGATCGTCGTCTTGTGCGGTACCAAATATCCAGTTCAAATCAACCGTTGTTCCAGACATAGATTATTCCTTTTGTTTTGTGATGATATTGACTGCAAGCGTTACATAAAATTGCTTGATAATTTTATCAGTTTCCGAAAAGTAGACCCATGAACCAAAGTAGGAAATTGGTGGTGGTGGAGTATGGTATTTCTAATACTCTTAGATGGTTAACGGATTCGATATCACGGATGGATATGCGCAGTTTTCCACAGCTCGTCGAAGGGGAGATCTTACATTGAATGAAATTTTCCCGTATAATCGGCGCCCCGATTCCGAGCATCGGGTAGACATTGTAAACGGGTCTAGCTTGGTAAGACTAAGACGTCTGAGAAGACGACAATTTAGGTAGATAAATGAACGAAAAATTACAGAAAGTTTTGGCACGAGCTGGTCATGGCTCACGTCGTGAATTGGAAGCATTAATCAAATCAGGACGTGTGAGTGTGAACGGTATCGTCGCGAAACTGGGCGAACGACTAGAAGATGAGCAAGCAGTAGTGCGCATCGATGGTCACGTTGTGTCCGTGAAAGCTCAGGAAGAGGTGATTTGCCGAGTGTTGGCATACTACAAACCTGAAGGTGAGCTCTGTACGCGTCACGACCCAGAAGGTCGCCGTACTGTTTTTGATCGTCTACCAAAAATCCGTGGCTCTCGCTGGATCTCTGTTGGTCGTCTTGATGCGAATACCTCTGGTTTGTTGCTTTTTACCACTGATGGTGAGTTGGCAAACCGCCTCATGCACCCAAGTCGTCAAGTTGAACGTGAATACCTAGTTCGCGTGTTTGGCGAAGTGAATGAGCACAAGGTACGTAACCTCGTGAACGGCGTTGAGCTCGATGATGGTTTAGCTCGCTTTGAAGACGTGGTTTATACTGGTGGTGAAGGTATGAACCATACGTTTTACGTGGTGATCAATGAAGGTCGTAACCGTGAGGTTCGTCGTCTTTGGGAATCTCAGGATTGCACAGTAAGCCGCTTAAAACGTGTACGTTATGGTGACATTTATCTTGATAAGAAACTGCCACGTGGCGGTTGGATGGAGCTTGAGCTGAAAGACGTGAACTACCTACGCGAGTTGGTAGAGCTTCGTCCAGAGAAAGAGACCATGATTGAGTTGAATAACTCATCACGTAAGCGTGACCGTGCCCGTAGTCAGAAGATTCGCCGCGCGGTAAAACGTCATGAAGAGCGCGTGAGTACGCCAAAAGGTCGCAGCAACAATGCGGCACGACGCAAGCCAAGTAAGGCCGATGGTCAAACAAACAAAACCAATAGCCGCAACCAAGCGGGTAGCCGCTCTAAGCCACAGCGCTAAGAGAACGAGCAGAAATAAAAAGGCTTGCCATTGGCAAGCCTTTTTTGCTTCTTAATCTCGTTTCCAGAGAATGTGACAGAACTTTTGGTCTGGATCGCGGCTAATCAGCATGCGAGCAAACACATCGTCTAGGACATCATTTTCTTCATTAACGAGACCAATGCGTACTTCTGCGTAGATCTCTTTGTCAACGTCAAAGCCAACGTGACCAGCCCAATCATCGCTGATATCAACCAGCTCAGCAGCGCCACGATCATCAAATTGTGCAGTAAACAGAATGACATCGACTGGCTCTAGGTTATCAGGCGCCATTTCGAGAAAAATGTCGTAAGCCGCGTCTATCGCATCATCGTAAGAGATTAAATCTGCCATGCTTACGCTCGGCTCATGTACTTACGTTCTGCCGTGTTGATGATCACGCGATCACCTGTTGCAATGTACTCAGGTACTTGTACTACTAAGCCAGTTGATAGGCGAGCAGGTTTAGTACGAGCAGATGCAGAAGCGCCTTTGATTGATGGATCGGTCTCTTCAATCACAAGTTCAACAGATGAAGGAAGCTCTAGGCCTACGGATTCACCGTTAACTAGGATAACGTGGATACCTTGAGTATCTTCGTTGATGAACAACAGATCATCTTCAACGTCAGCGTGTTTGAAAACGTATTGAGAGTAGTCTGCGTTATCCATGAAGATGTAGTCATCGCCGTCGACGTAAGAAAATGACACAGCTTTTTTGTTCATTTCCACCGTTTCTACCACGTCATCAGATTTGTAACGCTCTTCGACGCGAGCGCCAGTTGCTAGATCGGTACAACGCATTTTGTAGATCTTAGAACCACCACGGCCACCTGGAGTTGTTACTTCGATGTCTTTAACCAGAAGGGTTTTGCCGTTAGATTCAATTGCAAAACCTTTTTTAATTTCACTTGCCTTTGGCATATCAGTTCCTATCGCGTTTTAGGGTTGATCAAAATCGCCGAATTATATACTCAACTCTGCGTAACTTGCGAGTACTGGAATCGAATAACTTGTCTATTTGCGTACCAAAGTCTTACTCTTGTATCTGAATGTCGCGACGACCGAGATCAGTTGCGCACCCAAGGCTTGATTCCTCGTGTAAGCTAAGCGAAGATTGGGCGTTTCTTAGAATTATCAACTTCGTATCCGATTAATGACTCTACCTGTTATCGATCCCAAACAACCTTTCCAAGCGAAATTTGAGCCCGTTATCAAAGATGTATTGATGTGCCTAAAAAGTGGCTTGGGAGACAACCTCCACAGTGTCTATGTTTATGGCAGTGTCGCAAGGAAAACGGCGCAGGAAGGCAAGTCGAATCTCGATATTGTTGTGGTTACCCATCGTCCATTTACCGAGCAAAGAGCCACGGTACTTAACACGTTGAAATGGCGCGTGCAAAAAAGTTTTCCCCAAGTGACTGGCGTGGCGGTAAAAACGGCGGAAGTTCGAGACATTGCTTCTTTAGACAGTCTTTTTACTTGGGGCTTTATGCTCAAACACTGCTGTGTCTGTGTGTATGGTAGTGATCTTGCGGAGTGTTTTGGTGAATATGTTCCTAGTTGGGAAATCGCTAAGCATTGGAATATGGATGTCGAGGATTGGCTTGCGGTATATCGCAACAAAATTGCTCGCGCAACTTCCGTTGAGCAACAAATTGAACCGCAAAAGGTCATCGCTAAAAAACTTTTGCGGGCAAGCTATTCATTGGTGATGTACAAAGATCAGCGTTGGTACGACGACCCATTAGAGTGTGGCCGCCAATTCCTTCAATACCATCCAGAAAAAGAAGTCGAGATTCGTCGTCTAACGATATTGTTGGCGGGTCAAGCCATTCCCAAACGTTCGGTTATAGGGCTATTGGATGGGTTTGGTGAGTGGCTAGTGAAGCAATATCAAAAAACGGAATTTAAAATCGGCTAATCATACCGTTCTCAATTGATGATTTAGCGATTGCTAATGTAGTCTATCTGCTGTTCTGTGCTAACTTTAAAAGGTGAAGGCGATTACAGGATCAGCACATGGAAAAGCAGGCAAGCTTATCGTGGACGGTCGTTGGCATCAATTTGAAGAAGGTGAGCAAACGACTCGCCCCATCATTGCAGGCAATTCGCGAAGGGATGATTTGGCTGATTCCCTGTTTGATGTTATCGGCTTTTGCGCTGTTCTTCGCCAGTATGGGCGAGTTTGTTGGCGGTGGTCGAAGTGGCTGGATCAATGCACTGTATGATGTGCATAACGCGATTGCGTCATTTTTTCCCTATCTTATGACGGCGACCATCTCTTATGTGCTGGCGATGCAATGGAAATTAGCTCGCCCACCGATGGCCCTACTTTCGATTATTTTTCTCCTTATTGTTGGTCATGTCGTACCCGCTGATGACACGTTGAAAATGTTTCACATCGTCATTGCGATTGTGACGCCGCTGTACGCGATTCCTATCTTGGCGCATTTGCTGCACGTGCCTCAATTGCGCATCACCAACTCCGACAGTGGAGGTAAGCTGGTCAAAGAATCGTTGAATCTTGTTTTACCCGCACTGCTAACTGCGTTTATTGTCGTGGTGATTAATTACTTAATATTCAGCATGATCAGCTTTGGTGATGGGTTGAAATTAGTACAACTCGATTATGCCAATGAGCCGTATGAGTTTGGTATCACCTTTGCCGCGATGAACTCGTTGTTATGGTTCCTCGGTGTTCACGGTTACTACGCACTGTTGCCACTGGTTGAGCTGTTACAGCAAGCAAGTTCGTTGAACTATTCAACCTTTGTCGCCGGAGGTGAAGGACATTATGCGATGAACCTTTCCATGATGGGGACCTTTGTCTTCATTGGAGGGAGCGGAGCAACACTGTCATTAGTCGTCGCCATGTTATTGTTTGCGAAGCAGAAAAGTCTCAAATTAATAGCGATCGCCTCTATCCCTATTGGCTTAATTAACGTCAATGAAATTTTGCTGTTTGGTCTGCCCATTATTTTGAATCCACGTATGTTTTTACCGTTTTTTTTAACACCGGCGGTGCACGTGGTGACGACCTTGCTTGCGATTGAAATCGGTGTTATCGACGTGCCAAGCGCAAGTGTGCCTTTTAATGCGCCAATTATTATTAACGCGTGGTTAGCAACATCTGGTGACTGGGGTGGGGTGCTGCTGCAACTCTTTAACATTGCCGTTGGTGTGGTGATCTACTATCCATCGGTGAGAAACCTCAATCGGTTGTACAGCAATCGCGAAATCAAAATTGATTTTCTTGATACGGTGTACGTGAGACGCAGAGAAGAAGCGGACACATTAAAAGATGACCCCATTGCGACTGCAAATGATCGCGCTCGCCGTGCTCAGGAAGTTGAACAACGATTAGAGCACATTGGTAGCAAAGAGTTTTGCCTGGAATATCAACCGCAAGTTTCTCATCAAACCGGTCGTGTGGTTGGTTGTGAAGCGTTGATTCGAGCTATCGAACCCGATGGCACGCTGGTGTATCCCGGTACGTTCTTGCCATGGCTCGAAGAAGCGGGCTTGATGAAAGATGTGGATCTTTGGGTGCTGAAAACGGTCGCAAAAGACATTCAAGAGTGGAACCGCATTGGCTTGTATGTGCCTGTTAGCATCAACCTTACCCCTGCTTTTCTTGCTGACCAAGAGTGTATGGATAAACTGGAGTACATTTTGGCTCCTGTCGCGTCGCAAGTACACATTGAAATCACCGAAGAGACGTTGCTGGTGGATGAGCAGGTACTGGCGCGTTCTTTTAACCTGCTGCATCAATTGGGCGTAGCAGTGTATATTGATGACTTTGGGACGGGTTTCTCCTCGTTGTCTTACCTCAATCGATTTGAAGTCGACGCGATTAAAGTCGATCGTTCCTTTGTTTTGGCGCTCGATAATGAGAAAGGAAAAAAAGTGTTCATGAGCCTTCTTTCTGTGGCCGAGCAACTGGGACTAGAAGTGGTTATTGAAGGGGTTGAATCGCAACAGCAATTGAACCATATTCCTGCCAAAGAGCATATCTCGATACAGGGCTGGTATTACAGCCGTTCATTGCAACACAACTCATTTATCCAATACTGCATCAATGCCAACCGACTCACTCCAGTTGTGGAGGTGGATTAGAAAAGACCTAATTGCGCATCGGCTAACTGGCTAAAGTCTTTACCAATAAAAGGTAGAATGGCATCGGCAACCGGTTTGAGCTGTTTATCGACATAATGTTGGTAATCGATCGCGCTGGATTGATATTCCTTGGGTTCTGGCCCATTGAGCGTAATGAGATACTCAATACGTGCTCGATTTTGATATTGAAGTGGTCGCCCTAAGCGCGCATTGATTTCGTCGGCCATTCTTGCCGCCCGAACTTGAGGCGGAACGTTTTTCTGATAGTCACTGAGTTTTCTGCGTAAGCGTTTTTGATAGACCAGCTCATCATCAAATGCCCCCGCGCGAGTTTGCTCAACCATCTCACGCACATAGTCAGTTGGATCTTGGTCGTGAAAGATCATCATATAGAGTTGGTGCTGGAAACGTTGTGCTAATGGCGTCCAGTCCGTTCTCGCACTTTCTAAGCCTTTAAACACGATTCGCTCCTCGCTGCCTTGCTGAATCAGCCCTGCATAACGCTTCTTCGAGCCGGTTTCGGCACCACGGATGGTTGGCATCAAAAATTTGCGATAGTGGGTTTCGTACTCAAGTTCAAGGATGGAGTTTAAATTGAACTCTTGCTCAAGATGATGCTTCCACCATTGGTTAATCAGGTTAACCAATTGGCGACCAATCGTATCGGCTTCTGGCTGCTCGAAACGACCATTGAGCGAAACAAAGGTTGAGTCCGTGTCGCCATAAATGACTTGATAGCCCTGCTGTTCAATCAGCAATTTTGTCTGCTTCATGATCTCATGCCCGCGCATCGTGATGCTTGAGGCCAACCGAGTATCAAAAAAACGGCAGCCCGATGAGCCAAGTACCCCATAAAATGAGTTCATGATGATCTTAATTGCTTGAGAGAAGGCTTTGTCGTTGTTGCGTTTCGCGACATCTCGAGCATGCCACAATGTCTCGATCATCTCGGGCAGAAAGTGCTTAGTGCGATGAAATTGGCCACCACGAAAGCCCGGAACGGCTTGGTGTGGCGCTTTGCCACTTTCTAATTTAAGCCCTTCAACTAACCCAAGTGGGTCGATCAGAAACGATCGAATAATCGATGGATAAAGACTCTTAAAATCGAGCACTAAAACGGAATCGTAAAGTCCGGGCAGCGAGTCCATAACGTAACCACCAGGGCTCGCAACCCAATTCTCAGGCTGTAAATTGGGCGCAATGTAACCTGCGCGATGCAATTGCGGTAGGTAGAGGTTGGTAAAGGCCGCCACAGAGCCCCCGACACGATCCAGTTCGACGCCCGTTAATTTAGACCGTTCAATCACGTACTCGAGCAAATGAGTGTGAGCGAAAATACGATTGACCAAGACGCAATCTTGTAAGTTGTATTTCGCGAGGGAAGGCTTGTCGTGGCGAAACATGTGATTAATTTCGGCCATGCGATCGTGCACATTGTGAATCGCTTTACCCTCTCCCAATAGCTCTCTTGAGACCGATTCGAGTGACCAAGAGCGGAAGTGATACGTTGCGGTTTTAAGCGTATCAATGCCATCTAGGACGACGCGGCCGGGAATGGTAATAAATGCCTGTTGGCTTTGGCTCGATGAGCGGAAATAGCTAGTTTGGTTGCCTCGGCCGAGAGTCAGTATCAACTGATGCCACTCTGCGCGCTTTTGCAGTAATCGAAAGTCAAAGTCAATGACATTCCAGCCGACGATAACATCTGGATCAAATTGCTCAAACCAAGCAATCAAAGCAAGCAGTAATTGTTTTTCATCTTGGACCCACTGAATGGGTGTGTCGGCCGCTTCGGGCTCACCAATCATGATCACTCGGCTATCCATCGGGCTATCTAAACCGATGGAATAAAGAATCCCTTTTTCTGAGCACTCTAAATCGAGTGAAACCACTTTAAGCGTTGGCGTGTAATCCCCTTGCCGACACTTGGCATTGGTGACTTGAACATGGGTATTTTGCGTTTTAAAAGTACCAGTAAACGCCAAAGATCCGCGGATAAAGCGTTCCATTAAGTAGCGATCGGCAAGGCGAATGTCTGACTCCAACACCGTAATGTCGTGTTGAGTAAGTAATGATGAGAGGGTATAAGCATCTCGATTGGTTTCACAGTAACACGCTGCCATAGGGGTGTGTGAGAAGTCTTTCAATGGAAGAGGCTTGAATTCCACTTTAACATCGGGGTGGTGTTCACTTGCTAAGCGTTGGGCATCTTCACGCTGAGTATCATCGATGAAAAAAACCGGTTTTTCACCATCAATAAGCAATTGGTGCGGCCCATCTTCTGTTGAGAGCCACAGTTCAATTTGAGTGCTTGAAAAGCGATCGCGTGCATGTCGAGTTAAGACAAAACCGTGAGTGATGGTCAAATCCGAATTCCAATTAAGAACAACTGCCCTGATGTTAGCAAATTGTCACTCAAACGCGTGAAATTAAGTGGTTTTTCTTGCACGTTTGCTTAAAGTTTGTACGCCTAGAGCGTGATAAATATGATGGAGATAAAATTCCTGACGATTGCTCCGAAGTAAGTGTCTCCTTTTAAAAACAAAATTGTTAGAGTGACCTTTGATATTTGCTCTCGCATCCAATAAGTCCTTGCTAAAGTTTGCGTTTCGGCACATATTCATAGAAGGCATTTTCAGAGTAAATGCGGTAATATAGGCAACTGTACTGATATCCACACTTGATGTGGAACAGAGCCAATTAATAGTGTGGAGATACAAGTTTGATCAATGTTTTCCTTGTAGATGATCACGAGCTGGTTCGCACAGGGATACGACGTATTATTGAAGACGTCCGTGGAATGAACGTAGCAGGAGAAGCTGATAGCGGTGAAAATGCGGTAAAATGGTGTCGTAGCAATCATGCAGACGTCGTTTTAATGGATATGAACATGCCTGGTATTGGCGGCTTGGAAGCTACCAAGAAAATTTTGCGTGTTAATCCAGATGTAAAAATCATCGTCTTAACTGTTCATACGGAAAATCCGTTTCCAACTAAAGTGATGCAAGCGGGGGCTTCTGGTTATTTGACCAAAGGCGCTGGCCCAGATGAAATGGTGAATGCAATTCGTATTGTCCACAGTGGGCAACGTTATATTTCACCAGAAATTGCGCAGCAAATGGCGTTAAGCCAGTTTTCGCCTGCGTCCGAAAACCCTTTCAAGGATCTGTCTGAGCGTGAGCTTCAGATCATGATGATGATCACGAAAGGTCAGAAAGTGACAGATATTTCTGAGCAGTTAAATCTCAGTCCTAAAACTGTCAACAGCTATCGTTATCGTTTGTTTAGCAAGCTATCGATTAATGGTGACGTAGAGTTGACCCATTTGGCGATTCGTCACGGAATGTTAGATACCGAGACTCTCTAGTGTGACTCAAATTTTTGATTCGGTATCTTTCCTCAAGACAGTCACTCATCAGCCTGGCGTTTATCGTATGTATAACGCCGAGGCTGTTGTTATTTATGTCGGTAAAGCCAAAGATCTCAAAAAACGCCTCTCAAGCTATTTCCGCAAAAAAGTTGACAGCGAAAAAACCAAAGCACTGGTGAGTAATATTGCCAAAATTGATGTGACCGTGACGCACACCGAAACGGAAGCGCTGATTCTTGAGCATAATTACATTAAGCAATATTTGCCGAAGTATAATGTCCTGCTGCGAGACGATAAGTCTTATCCCTATATTTTCCTTAGTGCCCATCGCCATCCTAGGGTCTCTCTGCATCGTGGTGCTAAGAAGAGAAAAGGCGAGTATTTCGGACCTTATCCGGACTCAGGTGCAGTACGTGAAACCTTGCACTTGATCCAGAAAATTTTCCCGGTGAGACAGTGTGAAGACACCGTTTATGCTAACCGAACGCGTCCTTGTTTGATGTACCAGATTGGTCGCTGTGCGGGCCCTTGTGTCAGGAGTGTCATTTCTGATGTCGACTATGCAGAGCTAGTGGGTTACTTACGTCTATTTTTACAAGGTAAAGATAACCAAGTTCTAGAGCTCCTAGTGCAAAAAATGGAGATTGCGAGCCAGCAACTTAAGTTTGAGGATGCGGCAAAATTTCGTGATCAGATCCAAGCGATTCGTCGTGTTCAGGAACAACAATATGTTTCGGAAGATAGCCAAGAAGATATGGATGTGCTCGGTTTTGCACAAGAAAATGGCATTGCATGCATCCATATCTTGATGATTCGCCAAGGTAAGGTACTGGGAAGTCGCAGTCATTTTCCCAAGATTCCTCAAAACACCAATGCGCAAGAAGTGTTTGATAGCTTTTTGACGCAATACTATTTGAGCCACAACGAAGCTCGGACGATTCCATCGCGCATCATTCTAAATCAGGAACTGGCTGCGGATGTTGAGGCGATTCAGCTGGCTCTCAGTGATGTCGCTGGGCGGAAAGTACAATTTCATACCTCGCCATCAGGGTCACGTGGTCGTTACCTCAAATTGTCCAATACCAATGCGCTGACGGCAATGACGACCAAAATCAATCATAAGATGACGATCAATCAACGCTTTAAGGCATTGCGTGACGTTCTTGCGATGGACTCGATTGCTCGTATGGAGTGCTTTGATATTTCTCATACCATGGGCGAAAGTACGATTGCCTCTTGTGTGGTGTTCAACAGTGAAGGCCCGGTTAAGCAAGAGTATCGTCGCTACAATATTACCGGAATCACAGGTGGTGACGATTATGCAGCCATGGGGCAAGCTTTAGAGCGTCGTTACGCCAAACAACTGGATGTCGAGAAAATTCCAGACATTATTTTTATTGATGGTGGTAAAGGGCAACTTAATCGAGCACACGAAATCATCGTGCAATACTGGGGAGATTGGCCGAAGCGACCCGTGATGATCGGTATCGCAAAAGGGGTCACTCGTAAACCAGGTTTGGAAACTTTGATTACGGTTGATGGCGATGAGTTTCATTTGCCAAGTGATGATCCGGCTCTACATTTAATCCAGCACATCCGTGATGAAAGCCACAATCATGCCATCGCAGGGCACAGAGCGAAGCGCGGAAAAACGCGTAAAACGAGTGCGTTAGAGGGCATTGAAGGCGTAGGGCCCAAACGCCGTCAGGCGCTGTTGAAATACACGGGAGGCTTACAAGAGCTCAAGCGTGCAAGTGTTGAAGAAATCGCCAAAGTGCCGGGCATCAGTCACTCTTTGGCAGAAATTATCTATCAAGCATTGAAACAATAGTGAAAATCCAGCACCATTAGCGCGCAAAGTGTAAGAGAATAATAATATGCGTTTGAACATCCCCAACATATTGTCGCTAATGAGATTATTTCTCATCCCAGTGTTTGTCGTTGCGTTTTATCTTCCCTATTCATGGGCTCCTTTTGCTGCGGCAATGGTGTTTTGGGTTGCCGGTTTTACCGATTGGCTCGATGGGATGTTAGCAAGAAAACTGGGTCAAACGTCTCGTTTCGGTGCGTTTATCGATCCAGTGGCGGATAAAGTACTAGTGGCAACCGCCTTGATTTTGATTACAGAACATTACCATTCCATTTGGGTAACGATTCCAGCCGTGACCATGATCGCAAGGGAAATCATTATTTCAGCACTGCGTGAGTGGATGGCAGAGATCGGCAAACGAGCGAGCGTTGCTGTCTCTTGGGTCGGTAAAGTAAAAACCATGACTCAAATGTTTGCGCTATGGGTATTAATTTGGCGTTATGACGATTGGATGGTTTGGTTAGGTTTCGGCGCATTGTACATTGCCACATTCCTTACTTACTGGTCGATGGTGCAGTACTTGATGGCTGCGAAAGATGACTTGTTGAATGAAGAACATCACTAATGTTGAGAAAGCGGGCGCAAGCCCGTTTTTTTATGCGTGAAGTTCGCGAGCAAGGCGTAAGTATAAATTGTGTAAGACAAGGATTATTCTAGATAATCTTGACTATATTTAGAAAAAATCTGCCTTTAAAATAAGCAATTTGCAGCTTTTAGCACATTTTGTGCTCAAACGATTTAAAAAACAAAAAAATAGTGTTGACTCGTTTTAATGAATGGGTAGAATGCATCCCGTACCCAAGAGAGACTAACTTCTTAAGGGCGATGTAAGGCGCGTTGGCAGAGGGGCTATGCAGCGGATTGCAAATCCGTGGACCTCGGTTCGACTCCGGGACGCGCCTCC